>CAMCVP010000006.1 GCA_945881835.1 Chryseobacterium gleum
TTCATTTTCCAGATAATATGATAACCATTGAAAAATGGCTACCTGAGAAACCGATGAGTTCGGTTTATTTCGACGGAGAGAAAGAAACTTGGATGGTGAAGCGATTCTTAATTGAACCAAGCAAAGGATTGGTTCGATTCATTACCGAACACCCAAAATCGAAATTGGCGGTTGCAACAACGAACCATTTCCCAAATGTCTACATACGTTTCAATAAGAAATTTAAGCAGGCACAAAACAAGATGGACGAAACTGTGAACCTGCCAGATTTTATTTCGGTGAAGGGAATTAAAGCAATTGGAAATCGACTATCGACCTATCCAATCCTTTCTGTTGATCTACTTGAACCAGATGCGGAACGTGAACAAGAAGCCAACGAGGCTATTTTGGCAACCCGGCCGCAGACGACTACAGCCTTAAATGAAGACGGAACTGAAGCGATTCAACCATCTTTATTTTAGATTTAACTGAATAGAATTAAATAATTGAATTTCAGTATTTAAAGTGTATTGATTTAAACAATATAACAAACCAAATATGAACGCACCGCATATCCATCTTTTAATCAACCATTTGCCAATAATTGGACTAATTATCGGGATTTTGGTGGTTATTTTCGGTCTTTTTAGCAAAAAACAAGTCATTTCCTCAGTTGGATTGTGGATTACAATGATTGCTGGATTCTCAAGTTATCCGACTATGTATTCTGGTGGTGCTTCTGAACATTTTTTCGAAGAAAATGAAGGGAAATACTGTGTCAGTGAAGAGTTGATTCACGAACACGAAGAAGCTGCTGAATTGGCTTTTTGGCCGTGTATTGCAACGGGACTATTTGCTGGTTTAGCGCTAATTGGCAACAAAAAAGGTCATAAACACACGAAAAAAGCCGAAATTCTAGTGGTTTTCATCGGAATTATCGCAATAATCCTAATAGGAAATGCTGGATTAACTGGAGGCCAAATTCGTCATCCAGAAATTTCAAGTTGTTGTTCAGCTGAAGGATCAGGAGAATCTTGCAAAGGAATGTCTGGACATGAGGGTTGCGCAGGTATGTCAGGCCATGAAGGATGCATATACATGAATTCAGAGAAATGCACCGCGAGTTGCATGCCAGGTTGCAAACACGACGGAACAGATCCTTGTTGTAAAGGAGATTCTACCATGCAGAAGAAGGCTTGCTGCAAGAAAGAATCAGATGATTTAGAGAGTTCTGAAGAAGAGCATTAGGAGGTCCTGATCAGAAAAGTCATGAAGCTCGGAGAAATCGGAGTTTTTTTAATGTCCTGATAATCAGATTTCAGCCTCTCCATAAGACACATAATTTACATTATGTAAAGTAGTTTTGGGTATTAGATACGAAAGATTTTTCTTCCTTATTAATAGCATCTATTATCCAATCTTAACCTCTCTTAACCTCTCTTAATCTCTCTTAATCATTTACAATATGACCGTCAGACATGGTAATTGTTCGGTCACTCGCTTTCGCAAAGTCATTGTCGTGCGTTACCGCAATAATGGTCTGACCTTTTTCATGCGCCAATTCCTGAAGAATCTCGAAAACCACCTGAGTATTCTTGCTATCCAAATTCCCGGTCGGTTCATCACCCATGATAATCAAAGGATCATTGATGAGTGCCCTGGCAATTGCTATTCGCTGCTGCTGACCACCCGAAAGTTTTGAGGCTGGTTTAAGCGCTTGATCTGTCATGTCCAACATGCGCAATTTTTCCAAGGCCTTGTATTCAATTTCCTCCTTCGATAATTTACCCAATTTTAAAGCCGGAATCATAATGTTGTTCAAACAAGTAAAATCGGCAAGCAAATAGTGAAATTGGAAAATGAAACCAATCTTTTCATTTCGAATTGCGGCTAATCTATCCTGACCATAAGAACTTACATGTTCACCGTCAATGATTAATTCGCCTTTGTAATCGGTATCCATAGTCGAAAGGACATACAAAAGCGTTGATTTTCCACAACCTGACTTTCCAACAAGAGTCAGAAACTCACCTTTTTCCACCCCAAAAGAAATATCGTTCAGCACTTTGAACTCCACCGGATCGTGAAAAAGCTTCTGTATGTTCTTTACTTCCAGTATCATTATTTTCGGAATATGCTTACAGGATCAACTTTTGCTGCCTTTCGGGCAGGGACATAACCTGCTAAAAATGTGATAACGAACCCTATTGCTATTCCCTTTAAGAAAACAAAAGGTTCAAATCGAATAGGGAAATTCCCAATGTCGCCGCCAATATATACATGACTCAAGATATTCACTAAAATCATCGCGAACCCCACCCCTAACACAACACCAATCATTCCAATGGTAAGAGCCTGATAAACAAATATCCGAACAACATCTTTCCCATTGAAACCAATGGCCTTCAATATGGCAATATCGTTTATCTTTTGAGAGACAGTCATGTTCAAGATGTTGTAAATCCCGAAGCACGATACAATCAAAAGCGTGAACGAAATGAAAGTGATAACAACCTTCCTCATTTTAGAAGCAGCCATATACGAAGCGTTCGCTGCTTTCCAATCTTCTGCTTTGTAACCAGTTAGTTGCGACAAATCAGCTGCTATTTGAGGAGCTCGATTCGGATCTTTAACATTGACATTGATGTCTGTGATATACGTATTTCCTTCTCGAAGCAGCTGCTGGGCAACAGCAATGTTCACATATGACTTGGTCTTATCTTCCTTCGAATTATTGGTTTGAAATATTCCGACAACTGTTAAATTCAGGTTTACTCCTCTGGAAGATGTGATATTCAGAATGTCGCCAGTATTCAAATTCATACGCTCTGCAATACCACTTCCAATAAGAATTCCGCTTCTGTTCAATTCCAGGTTTTGAATCGATCCTTGAACCATGAACGTTTCAATCTTATACAATTGATTTCCCTCCATTGGCGGAAAGCCAATAGTTGTGCCCGAAATTTGAGATTCTCCGTTATTGTAGAATACGGGTGTGTTGACTTGTGGAAAAGCGACTACCACGTCTTCATTTTGACGAACCAAGTCTAATATTTCATTCGGATTCTCAATAGTATTTTTGGTTGGAACCACTTTCGGATTAATAATTAACACAGAATTTTCATTGTCTGGTTGAAGCGGCGCACTCAGCACATCGTCTTTGTAAATCCGTATGTGCGCCGTGGTCTTGAAAAACGATTCACTCGACTGTCGGTCGAAACCGGCACTCAATGAATTCATGAAAATAAAGATGGAAATACCAAGCAATACCCCAACAATAGCCACCGTGGTCATCTTCCTACCCGAAATGAAGTAGGTCGTTGCAATTTTTCTATTGATGGAATTCGCCATTATTTTTTAATTGGCTGAAGAACGTCACTTTCAGAAAGTCCTTCAAGGATCTCAACATACTCCGTGCTTCGAATTCCAACTTTAACCTTTCGCGGCTCCTCCTCTCCTTTTACCAAAACGGTTTCTGAGAAACTTAAATAGCTTCTTGGAATAAGAAGCACATTTTCTTTGGTTGATATGTCTATGTTGGCTTCCAATCTCGTTCCCAATACATTGAAATTGAGCGGTGAGTTGAATTGCACATCAACCAAATAAGATTGGCTCGCCTCATCGAACAACGGGTAAATACGCAGAACAGTTCCCTCTAAAACCTGATCTTTAGAAGTGTTCAAACGAATGTGAACGGTCTGACCAATCTTAACCTTTTCAATACTGTTCTCGTCTAAGTTCAACTTCGCAACTAAGGTGTTCATGTTGGCCATTTGTGCAATTGCATCGCCTTTTCGAATGAAATCACCCTTTTTCTTCAGAATTTTGGCCACTTTTCCGTTTTCCAAGGCTTTTAACTCATTGAACAGCGCTGCATTTTGTTGGGTCTTTGCACTTGCCTGAAGTGCCAACTTACTCATTTCAGCTTGCTGCTTCACACTTTTGTATCGTTCTTTTAGAGCATTCAAATTCGAAACTGAATTCTCATAATTCAATTTGCTCGTTTCAAGTTGAATGGTACTTGCAGCATCAGATACGATAAGTCGCGAATACCTTTCAAACACCAATTTATCTTGGGCCACCTTCTTCTCTGCAAAGGCAATGTTGTTCTCCAATTCTTTCAAGGCCGGTCCATTTGCTGAAACATTTTGCTCGGCCAATAACAACTGCTGTTGCGTTGAAGCAGCCTGTGCTTCGGTTGAAGAATTGTCTATTCTTGCCAAAAGTTGTCCAGTTGAAACACTGTCTCCATCTTGAACGAAAAGATCCATTAGGTATCCTTCTGTCTGTGCCGACAAATTGTATTTGTCAATTGCTTCAATGCTTCCCGAAGCAAAAACAGTTTCCGTAATGTTCTTTCGAACAGGCTGAACCTCCTGCTTGTTTCCTCCACACGCAACAAATGCAAGTGTGCAAACAAGCAGTTTGGTGAAACTAACTAACGTGATATTTTTCATTTCAACTCGAACTTTTAAATGAATGCATACTCAAACTTCCCATGGCGTAATATTCATTGAAAAATGAAATCTCATCCTTCCCCAATGCCGCCATTGAGTATAATGCTGGCCAATAATGATCAGGTGTTGGAATCGCGTTTTTATAAGCTGCTCCCCTTTGTTCAATATTCTTAAAGAATTCGAAATTCTTCATCTTCAATTCTTTCGAAATATTCTCTTGAGCCTCAATAGCCCAATCATATCCCGACTCTAAATTATTCCAATCAATAGCCCTTAGATTGTGAACCAAATTACCTGACCCAACAATTAAAACGCCTCTTTCTCTTAATGCTTCCAGTTTTGCTCCTAACTCTAAATGTTGAGCATGCGATAATGTGTAATCAATGCTTAGCTGCAAAACTGGAATGTTTGCCATTGGGAAAATCTGTTTCAATACACTCCAAGTGCCATGATCTAAACCCCACTCTTCGTCCAAGCCTTCTTCCCCCAAATTCAAATGTTCCGCAATGTGATGTGCAAGCGCTGAATCTCCTTTTGCCGGATATTCAACTGCGAAAAGTTCATCTGGAAATCCACCAAAATCATGAATCGTTCGAGGCATCTCCATGGCAGTAACCTTTGTGCCTTTGGTTAACCAATGCGCCGAAATACAAAGTATGGCTTGCGGTGTTTCCAAATGCTGAATCGATTTCCTCCACCCTTCAACATATTTGTTCTGCTCAATGGCATTCATGGGTGAACCGTGTCCGAAAAAGAAAACTGGAAATTTAGGAGTTGTCTTTCCGTTGCTTAGAACTTCCAACGCACTTAAAGGGAGCACCGCTCCTACCGACAATATCCCCATGGTTTTCAAAAATTTCGTTCTATTCATTCGGTTAAACCGTTGCGCTTTCTGCTAAATTCAATCCTGACTTACATTTGCGAAAGTGAAGCGAATTTACGAAATATCCATCCCTCATTTTACGACAAAAGGCACCTTTGAAGCTGCTATTCGTCAGTTCAGTGCTTTAGATTCTTTGGAAATAGATGCGCTTTACCTTCTTCCAATAAATCCAACCGACATTACGTACAGCAAATCGCCTTATTGTATAACCGACAATTTTCAAGTTCGAAAGGAATTAGGTGGTCCTAATGGATTGAAATTATTCACAGAAGCAGCTCATGTAAAGGGAATGAAGGTGATCCTAGACGTGGTCTTGAATCACGCTTCGATTAATCATACGTTTGCGAATGACTCGGATTTTTTTGCCCTAGATGGAAATAAATCGCCCTTTCATCCAATTGGAACGAATTGGAATGATGTCTTTCAGATAAATCATTTGAACGATTTCCATTCGGGGAATTTATTGAATTCACTTTTTTCCTTTTTGGAAATGGGAATCGACGGCTTTCGATTCGACGCGACCTCTTTCCTTCCAAATAAAAATATAGAACACTGGCTTTCAGAATTAACTCGAAAGAAATCCGATGTTATTTTATGGAGCGATTCAATTCTTTTGGAAAAAGACGCGCTTCCTTTTACACATGTCTCTGCTCCTCTTGGTAAATCGAATTTCGATGAGCCTAGAAAGGCAATTCAGATAGCATCGCTCGGTTCACATGACTTGCTCCGAAATCAAGGAAGTCTTCTAGAAGTATATGGTGAAAATGTGAGCGCTATTCAACAAGAGTTAATTCAGCAATCAGAAGCGTATCTATTTCCTATGGGAAGTGAAAAGGGATTTGATTTCAAATACGATTTTTTCCTTTAGTTGGAAGAGGTCCGAATTCGGGGATCAAGAATTCCGTAGATCCATTCAACCAAAACATTCACTACAATAAAGACGGTCGAAACTAAAATAACTCCGCCCATGACAATGGGTTGGTCTTGCTTTTCAATGGCAGTAAAAAGTTCTTGACCTATCCCCTTCCACCCGAAAACAAATTCCACAAACACCGCACCTGCTAACAAGGAGGCGAACCAACCCGAAACTGCCGTCACAACTGGGTTTAACGCATTCGGAAGGGCATGTCTGTAAAGTACTCTTCTTTCAGAAAGTCCCTTCGCGCGAGCGGTTCGGATGAAATCCTGAGACATCACATCCAACATGCTACTTCTTGTTAATTGAACAATAATGGCAAGCGGACGGATCATTAAGGTAATCATGGGAAGAATTAAATTCTTCAAGTCAATGTACTTTCCTTCCCAGACATCAACGCTGTACCAACTTCCGGTCATGCTCAATCCAGTGTAATCACGCAACAAGACTGCTCCTATCCATGCTACGATAAGTGCAACAAAGAAGGAAGGTCCGGCCATTCCAATCGCCGAAACAAACAGGACAGACTTGTCAATCCACGTATCTTTTTTCTGATAAGCCCAAATTCCTAAAGGAATTCCAAGCAATAGACTTATGAGGATGCTTCCCAACGCGAGGACAAATGTTCCAGGAAAGGATTCGGCAAATATGGAAGACACTGACTTCTCTGAAATGAACGATTTCCCAAGGCTTGGGAACTTAATCCAAAGAGCGCGTTTTTCGCTAATTTGAAATGACCATCCACTATATAAAATGGAATCCCCGTAAAAGGCCTCACTGAAATTATCCGATCTGTTGATACTAATTGGAGATAAATTATTGAGATATTCCAAATAGCGAATTCCCAACGAATGGTTCAGACGAAGCTTGTTGCGCATGTTCGTCACTACTTCTTGATTGGCGTTTTCACCCACAAGATTTTGAACTGGATCGGAACCTGTTAAATTGAAAAGGAAAAACACCACAGTCACAACGCCCCAGAGAACGAGTAACTGATATCCTATTTTCTTTGCAACCTTCACCAAACGAAAATAGCCGTTTTGATTCTAGAACATTCTCAGACAATCAAATGTTATACACGGCACACTTATTGAAAAGTCGGGCGCAGTATTTTTTCAATAACCTTCTTACTTTTGAATCATGGAAAAACGAAATCTTTACATTTCTTGGACATTGCGCGTTTTGCTTTGTGGACTCTTTGTGTTTTCAGCAATCACGAAAATGCTTCCATTAACTCCCTTCGAAAAACAATTGGTCGATTTAGGTTTCGCCGATTGGCACACTGCTCCTTATTATGCTCGACTAATAATTGGAATTGAACTCGGATTGGGTATCGCACTCATTCAAAATCATTTCTTCAAGCGAATAGTTCTTCCATTAACTGCGCTTTTACTTGTTGCCTTTTGTATTCATTTGTCATATCAAATAGCAATAGGACAAGGTGGAAACTGCGGATGTTTCGGGCAGTTCATTGAAATGACTCCGACAGAAGCGTTAATAAAAAACATAGTCACACTTGTATTTTTGGGCTGGCTTTTCTTCATTAGTAAAGAAAAGAAAAGTGCAAATCGTTTTTCTTTTCTCCTTTTAATATGGTCGTTCTCTACTCTATTCATGTTCATGGCATTTCCGTTCGCACCATTCAAAGAACTTAGCAATGTAACAGTTGACACTTCAAGTATTCCATGGGAAGATGAATCTGCTCCTGCAAGTCAAACGGTTGATACCGCGCAGACTCAAACAACAAATGCTCCAGCCGTTGTTGTTAATCCAGGCCCTGCCGCTGTGGTTTCTAAATTTTCTAAATTGAATGTCTTCAGTGGTTTGAAAGTAAAAATCGATGAAGGAAAGCGCATTGTTTGTTTCTTCATTCCCGGTTGCGACCATTGTCGCGAAGCGGCTAAAGCAATTACTGAGCTTTCGAAAGATCCGAATTTCCCTAAAGTATATATTTATTTTGGAGACGAAGAAGTAGAGAAAATTGACGAATTCTTCCAAGTTGCTGGAAAGAAATATCCTTATCAAGTTCTAGGCATGGGTGAATTCTTCACGCTCATGGGACCTCAGGGAGAAACTCCGGGAATTCTTTATTTGTGGAACGGAAACATTCAGAAATCTTATTTCGGAGAGCAATTCAACAAAGAAGATTTAAAAAACACGTGTAACCAATAGGCGTCTCGTACGTCATATCCCTGTGAATATTTCAATATTGAACATGCATTTTAAGACAGCGCTTACAAGCGTTGTCTTTTTGTTTTTTTGGAATTTTAGTTTTGCAACAACTGTTAAAGGTGTCGTAAAAGATGAACAGGGATTGCCTCTTTTTCACGTTGCTGTTTTTGTTCCAGGAACAAATTTGGGAACGCATACCAACGAAAAAGGTGAGTATCAATTAAACATAAAGCCCGGTAAATACGAACTAAATTACAATTTCATTGGGTATGAAACGGTGATTAAGTCACTTCAAATTGGACAAGAAAAAACGGCCTTAATCGATATTGTTCTAAAAGTGAATAATAACGAATTGCCCATGCTTGTGGTGAATGCAGATCGAAGAGATTTTGTAAAACGATTGGTTCGCGGTGCTTCCGACCAACGAGAGTTCTACGCAAAGCAAATTGAAAATTATTCCGTCGGATTTTATGGACGAACTTCTATGGAAAAGATTGATTTTATAAGAGATTCATCCTTTAAAGTTATTCAGCCACCGGTAATTAAAAACGAAATTTATCATGTGAATGAAGGTGCTGGGACGCTTTATTCCAATGAAAATCAGATTAAGCTGAAGGTTGATGCGTTTCGTGACTATACTCCGAAGCAAAATGAAAGTTTTGCTTCCGTCAGTGTCAATTTTGAATACGGTGAAGAATCTATTGTGAACGATAGAGATCGATTCCAAGACCCATATGAACTTACAAGTCAGTCGTGTTATTCTGAATACAGCCTCCGAGAAAATGCGCTTACTCTTCCTCAATTATCAGATAAAAAAATTATCTCTCCCATTGCTTCAACAGCCCTTCTCTCCTACACCTTTGATTTAGTAGGAATAGATACGTTGAACGGAGAAAAGTTCTACAAACTTTCAGTCATGCCAATTTTCAAGCAGGAAGCGCTCTTCAACGGATATATATGGATACAAGACACAACCTTTGTTGTTGGAAAATTGGAATTGAATTTAGCAGATGAAGTCATGCCCTTCTTCTCTGAATTTTCTTGGAAGGAAGAATTCATAGAATTGGAATTCAATAAATGGATTAGTAAAGGAAAATCTATTTATGGAAAAGTAAAAGAGGGGAAAACACAACGCATTTGTCATGTTGAATACAAATTCAAAGAATATGAATTCAACATTTCGACTCCACTCAATATGCAAACGAGCGAGGTATTGAAATATGACGATTTCGCTTTTGATAGAGACAGTATCTACTGGGAGAGCAAACAGCTCATTCCTCTTTCAACACTTGAATTGAAATACAAATACGAATGTGATAGCATACAAAAGAGATACGACGATCCGAAGATTCAGGCAGAGAAAGATTCGGCCTTTAATAAAATAACTTTTTGGGATGTCACACTTTCAGGAGTGGCTTGGAGAAACAGAGCAAAAGGAACAACTTATTATATCAATCCATTGATTGCCCAAGCGAATATCTTTGGAATTGGCGGTTACCGACACAAATTCGGAGGGAATTTCAGTCAATACATTAAGAAGAATGACTTCCTTTTGGAAACAGATGGCTTCATCGATTACGGATTCGCAAACAAAGATGTGAGAGGAAAAGCGGGAATTGGATTGACCTATAATCCAAGAAAATTCGTTCGGACATACATTCGTTTTGGAGATTATTACGACATGATCAACACCTTCTCTTCGTTTAGTTCTGTTTTTAGTCGTAGCAATTATGTTCGGGCAAAAATGTACAGCATTGAGCAACGTATGGAATTAGTAAATGGATTGTACGCTTCTTTAACATACGAGTTCTGTGATCAAATGCCCATTAACAACTTGGTTCAAGACGGTTGGTCCGATCAACTTTTTGGAGATGTTAACCAACCCATCGAATTTCAACGCTACACTAAATCAGAATTTAATTTGAATCTTCAGTGGAGACCCGGACAGACATATTATTTCAAGAAAAATAGAAAAGTTGTAACCGGATTCAAATACCCAGAGGTTCGCTTTAATTACCGCAAGGGTGTTCCAAAAATGTTCGGCAGTGAAGTGAATTTCGATTATATAGAATTGAAAATTCACGACGACTATCAGCTTCCTCGTCTTGGAACAGGTTCTTGGACTGTTCAAGGGGGAGCCTTCGTAAATAAAACCAATTTGCGGTTATTGGAATACAAATACTTCAGAGGTTCTGACTTCTTTATTTTTTCGGATCCCAACGCCTCTTTCCAATTACTTGACCGTGTATTCCTTACACCTAATGCGTATTACAGAGGGAATTATGTTCATAGTTTCAATGGTTTGTTCTTCAATAAAATTCCATTATTGAATCGATTGAAATTGAATGAACTTGCAGGTAGTGCATTCATTGCTATTCCAAGTGAGAATTTCATTCATCAGGAAATATTTGTTGGTATTCAAAAACAAATTCGAATCAAAGAACAATTATTCAGATTGGGAGCCTTCTTGGTTACATCCGATTCGAATCTCGATAAGGCCAATTACACGTTTAAATTTGGAATCAGCTTTTGGAACACTTACACAAAAAAATGGAGTTATTAAGTCGCATTTGAATTGTGGCACTATCTTTATAAACGAATTAAAAACAATTGCTATGAAAAAGCTCTCTCTCTTTTTAGGTTTCGCTCTTCTCCTTCTTGCAGGTTGTAAGACAAATGCGAATCTTGGTGAAAAAGTAAACGAACCTTTCACAGGTAACAAGTACGAGTCTAACGATCGTTACTTCAGAGGAACTGGAAAAGGTCAGTCAATGGACGAAAACATTTCACGCAACAAAGCCGATCTTCAAGCGAAAAAAGTATTAGCTCAGCAAGTTGAGACCAATGTAAAGGTTGTTACTGATCAGTATTTGGGTGAAACAGAATTAAATAATCGCTCTGAAATTACCGACAAATTCCAATCGTTAGCGCGTGAAGCAACAAACACCCAGATTGCTCACTTACGTAAGATTGGAGAAGAAAAGTACAAAATGCCTGACGGCACATTTACGACATACATCGCTTACGAAATTCATAAGCGCGACATGTATCGCTTTATGAAAAAACAAATTAAGTTGAACTCGAAATTAAACGATGCAGAACGTAAGACCATTGAAGATATGATCGATGAAGAATTGAAAAAAGCGGAAGCTTTAGGAGATTAATTTCATCATGAAATAAAAAGAAAAAGGTGCTTATGCACCTTTTTTGTTTTCACCACCTCTGTTCTTAGATTGGTATTTCGGTTTGAAATTTCGCTTACCTCCTACTCCTCCGCTACCCCCATGTCGAGGCTTTCCATTTCCTTTTCCTTTCATTACAGGATTGTATTCTGGGACAGCGCCATAACTTTCAGCAACCGGTAACTTCTCAACATCCTGTTGAATAAGCATTTCTATCTTTTTGAATTTCACTTGATCTTCTGGAGAAACAAACGTAACAGCTTCGCCAAATGCATCAGCTCTTCCAGTTCTTCCAATGCGGTGCACATAGTCTTCCGCATCTCCAGGGACATCGAAATTCACCACACAATCAATTCCTTTAATGTCAATTCCTCTACTCACAACATCCGTTGCTACCAAGACCGCGCATTTGCGATTTCTAAATTCATTCAACGAATGTTCACGCTCACTTTGTTCCAAATCACTACTCATCATTAAAGCTTGAATTCCCTTTTTTCTAAGTGCACTGTGAATATTTATCACACCCGATTTTGTGCTACTGAATACAATGGTTGTCTTTTCTTTTCTTTCAAAAAGATAATCTACCAAAATTGGAATTTTCTGATTCGGGAAAACCACAAATGCACCTTGCGTAACATTAGCCGGTGGTTTCGATAGCGCAATGTTTATTGTAATAGGATCATTCAAAAATCCTCGCGATAAACTAAAGATGGTATCAGGCATGGTTGCCGAGAACAGCAAACCTTGTCTGTTATCTGGCGTCTGCGCAATGATACGTTGAATGTCTGGTTGGAAACCCATGTCCAACATGCGATCGGCTTCATCGAGAATAAGAAATTTCAATTTGGAAAAATCGACGTATCCCAAATTGATGTGCATGTTCAGTCTTCCAGGAGTAGCAACAATAATGTCTGTTCCTGTTGTTAATGCATGCTTTTCCTGCGTAAAAACTTTTCCATCACTTCCACCATAAATAGGCATAGAAGAAATATCTGTGAAGTAACCGTAGGCAGAAATGGCCTGATCTATCTGTGTTGCAAGTTCTCTTGTCGGAACAACAATAAGCGCTGAAACTGATGTTCTATTTGTTTCTTGAATAATGCTATGGATAACGGGTAGCAAGAATGCCGCTGTCTTTCCTGTACCTGTTTGAGCAATGCCTAGAACATCTTTTCCTTGCAAAATATGCGGAATCGATTCCCTTTGAATGGGAGTCGGTTTTTGAATTCCCATGGAATCTATTCCTTGTATTAAATCTTCATTTAGTCCTAAACTCGAAAAATTTTCTTCACTACTCATAACACAAAGGTCTAACATTCTTCGAGTCTTTTAACAATATGACTATTTTTGTTGCGTGAAGAAATCATTATTGATCGTGATATTTCTGCTAATAATTTTTTTGTCCGTATTCGGACAGAAAGATGAACGCAATAAAAAATCGGACTACCCTTTCATTAAACCTGAACTCATTTTAGATGGAAGGCTCACGTTAATTAGCAATGAAGGTGCTCGTCTTGGTGGATTTCGCTTGGGGGTTGAAATGAATCGCGTTAATCGATTCGGATTCGGTTATTACTCTTTTTCTAACGGAGTTCAAACGGAATCACTGAATGAAATTTCATCCAGTATTGTTTCGGCAGATTTAGAATTGAACTACTTGTCGCTTTATTATGAGCGCGTTTGGTTATTTACGAAAAAATACGAATGGAGCTCTACACTTCATGTCGGTGCTGGTAATGTTTCTGGTTCTTTCACATATGGAAATGGTGATGTTGGAAACTACAGCGAGCCCGTGCAATTAACTGAAGTTAGTACCACGCTCTACAGGCATTTGACATACTTCATGTCTGTTGGAGGAGGAATCGGATATCGTCAAACACGGAACGCACCAACGGAATTGTTGCCAATTTATAACGCACCTATTTTTATTGTTAAGTTGAGATTTCAGCCCATTAAAGCGGTTCGCGGTCTCTGGAATAAAGACATACGTAAACGATATTGATTCATGAATTCTTTCGAAGCACAAATCAGAGTTACTGAACTTTCAGAACAGTTGAATGCACACAATTACAATTATTATGTGTTGAATGCTCCTGTTATTTCAGATCAGGAATTCGATTTCTTGTTGAAGGAATTAGAGCAACTTGAACTTCAATTTCCCGAATTGAAATCGCAAAACAGCCCTACCCAAAGGGTTGGTGGAGATATCACAGACAAGTTTGAAAAGGTTACGCACAAAAGTCCAATGCTCTCACTTTCGAATTCATACAATCAAGATGAGATTCAAGATTGGGCGCAGCGCGCGATTGAATTGGCAGGAAAACCCATTGAATTTGTAATGGAATTGAAGTACGACGGTGTGGCTATAGCGCTTTGGTACAAGAACGGTCAATTGGAACGCGCGGTAACTCGTGGAGATGGATCTGTAGGTGAAGACGTCACCACAAACGTTAGAACTATTTCCAGTATTCCTCTACAATTGAAAGGTGATTTCCCTGCTGAATTTGAAATTCGTGGAGAGATCTTTATGCCGAAGGGTGTCTTTCAAAAATTAAATGAAGAGCGCGCTGAAGCCGGCGAAGAGCTATATGCAAATCCAAGAAATACCGCCGCTGGAACGTTAAAGCAGCAAGATTCAAAAGCAGTTGCTAAACGAAAACTAGATTGCTTTTTGTATTTCGTTTTGAATAACGCTTCAACCATTGAAACACACAGTGAACGCGTGAATCACGCGAATACATGGGGATTCAAAACACCGGATTCTTCCAAACGAATGATTGAAACCACCTCAACGGTGGAAGGAATTATGTCGTTCATTTCCTATTGGGACGAACATCGAACAAACCTTCCATTCGAAATCGATGGAATTGTGATTAAAGTGAATGAAGTTCAATTGTGGGATGAATTAGGCATGACCGCCAAGAGTCCACGTTGGGCCATTGCATACAAATTCAAGGCTGAAAGCATTAGCACAAAGTTGTTAAGCATCACCTATCAAGTTGGAAGAACAGGAGCCATTACTCCGGTTGCCAACCTCTCTCCTATTCAATTAGCAGGAACTACCGTGAAGCGCGCTTCATTGCACAACGCTGATCAGATTGAGCGATTGGATATTCGCGTAGGTGATTTTGTTTGGGTGGAAAAAGGAGGTGAAATTATTCCAAAGGTTACGGCAGTAGATACAACACAACCGCGCGGTGCCGAAAGCATGCATGAATACATTTTGAATTGTCCTGAATGCGGAACACCTTTAGTTCGGTTGGAAGGAGAAGCGTTGCATTACTGTCCAAATGACACGCAGTGTCGCCCGCAACTCATCGGTAAACTCGAACACTTCATTGCTAGAAAAGCCATGAACATTGAAGGATTGGGAACTGAAACAGTTGCCGGATTGCTCGCTTCCGGATTAATAAATGATGCTGGAGATCTGTATTCATTGACCTACGAACAATTGATTGGATTGGAATTTCAGGTGGGTGAAGAGGGTGAAGAAGTTAAGAAACGTTCACTTCAAGCCAAGAGTGTAGAAAATTTATTGAAGGGATTAGAGCAAAGCAAGCAAGTTCCATTTGAACGTGTTTTGTTTGGATTGGGTATTCGTCATGTGGGTGAAACCGTTGCGAAGAAAATTGCTAGAGCAGTCAAATCATTCGATCATTTGAAGACCCTAACATTTGAGGAATTGTGCGGGATAGATGAAGTTGGAGAAATAATAGCACGATCAATTCAATCGTGGTTAACAAAAGAAGAACATCTTCTTGTTTTGAATAAACTGATTGCGGCTGGACTTCAATTCAACATAAACGAACAAGACGAAGTCTTGCTTTCAAATGCTTTGGTTGGAAAGAGTCTTGTAGTGAGCGGAACGTTTGATACATTCTCACGCGATGGAATAAAAGAATTCATTGAGCAGCACGGCGGAAAGGTTGTTGGAAGTATTTCATCTAAGACAACCTATGTTGTCGCAGGAGCAGACATGGGTCCTGCGAAACTGAAAAAAGCGGAGGATTTAAAAATCCAAATAATTTCTGAACAAGACTTACGCGATTTAACGATTTAGATAATCAAGAGACCTAAAACCATAAAGAAAATAAGTTGCGCAAAACCATAAAACACGGCTGTCTTGTTTTGGTTTCTGAAATGAGAATAACTGTAGAATCCCAAGCAAAAAGAAACTACGAACCACGCCGTGAAGTTTTCTGTTGGTGCATAATTCATGTGAGTGAACGACCAATAATCAAACTGTGGAGCCAATACCTCTAACAACAAATCGAAGGTTGTCATTAAAACGGCTACTGAAATCGCTGAGAAAAATCTATTGTTTACAACAATGTAATGCGTTGTAAGTTGTTGCGCAACCATAAGTAAAGCGGCCCAATTTACGCCAATGATTAAAGGCACTCCGAACAACTTCCATCCTAGATTATCACCATAGGAATACGTACCAAATAAGTTTCCTGTTTGCACACCGTACACTTCCACGAGAAAAGTAATGACGGTAATGACTATAAAAGCAACCACGCGGGTTTTCCTGAATTTTTCATATCGAAGAAGCACAACAACTGCACTGACCAAAATAATAAGCGGTGTTGCCGGAAGAAACCAATCGGGAAGAAAATACACCCCCAATATTCCGAAAAAATGAACGAGCGAAATCCAAAGGATTGCGAAGATCTTTAATTTTTTGTTTTTGTGAAACTGGGTAGACATAGTTGAAGATATTATGAGATTAGCTCAGACATGTTTCTAGCCGATAGTATTGCTAAAGGAACTCCTCCACCCGGGTGGACACTTCCACCCACAAAATACAAATCTTTGATTCTCGATGAGTTGTTGGCATGACGGAAAAATGCAGCACTCGATGAATTTGATGCGTTACCATACAGCGCACCTAAGTGAGACGAAGTATCTTCTTCGATTCCCTTGGGTGTCCAAAAGTGCTCACAAGAGATTTTTTCTCTGATTTTATCGCCTAACATTTTCTCTAACTTCTGAATAATATTTTCTCTCGCCTTTTCAACGATTTCATCCCAATTTTGGCCTTTGTTATTGGGAGCATTTACCATAACAAACCAATTTTCTCCGTTCATTGGAGCATCCGAAATTATGTGTTTTGAAGTAACATGTACATAAACAGTTAGATCATCATCCAAAGTCTCTTCCTCGAATATCCTTCGAAATTCGTCTATGTAGTTCCTAGAAAAAAATATATTATGAATACTTAACGATTTATTCACGTAGTCCTTGAGCCCCCAATAAAAGATTAAGGCAGACGAAGATTTTTCTTGGTTGAGTATTACTTCTGGTTCTCTTTCCTTTGGTAAAAGTTTCTTGTAAGTTGGGAACACATCCATATTGCTTACAATCAAATTTGCCTTTTCTATTTTATTTCGATTAAATCGAATAGCGCTTGCCCTTCCCTCTTCAATAATAATTTCTTCAACTTTCGAATTGAAAATAAATTGAACGCCTTGTCGCTTTGCCAATTCGCATAACTGATGGGTAATATCAAACATTCCTTTATCGGGAATGAACGCACCAATCCCCTGTTCCACATGCGGAAGCAATTGCATGAGTGCAGGAGTTTTGAACGGACTGCTTCCATTGTAAGTTGCATATCGCTGAAAGTATTGAATAGTCTTCGGATTTTTGAAATACTTTTTAAGCTGTATGGTGTATGTTCCAAATAATGGCAGGCGCGGAATTCGAAGAACTCCTTTCCAAAATGCTTTTGTTTTGTACAGTTTTGAAAGCTTGAGAGGGCGCTCTAAAAACAATGGAGCGGTTGTTTTGTAAATGAATTCTGCTTTGTCGAAGAATGCTCTGACTTTTCGTTCGTCTTCATCAAAAGCCTGCACAATAGCATTAACGTTGTCTTCACGATTGCCCTTCGCTTCAAAAACAAATCCATCAGAATACCAATATTTGCAAAGAATGGGAAGCTCTGAATACGTAAAGTGATCGAACATATTTTCATCGCATAAGCTGAATAGTTCTTCAACATATTGCGGTAGGGTAAACAAACTCGGCCCGCGATCAAATCTAAATTCCCCCAGCTTGAACTCTGAAAGCTTTCCTCCGGGTCCATTCGAAGATTCAAATACTTGAACAGAATAGCCTTTTTTCGCTAAACGAATTGCTGCGGCAATGCCACCTATACCCGCTCCTATTACTAATGCCTTCTTCATTGTTCAACAACAAAGAAAAAGAGAAATGAGCTAAAATGTTCAATTCCATTTTCATTTTTAAAATAGATGTGTATATTTGCACCCCATTTATGGCGAGGTAGCTCAGCTGGTTAGAGCGTGCGATTCATAATCGCAAGGTCTTGGGTTCAAGCCCCAATCTCGCTACTTTTTAAACCCCTTGATTTTTCGAGGGGTTTTTCGTTTTTATTGTTGTACTTTTGCGCCCAAAATAAGATTCGCGCAATGCAAAAAATTAGAAACATCGCTATTATCGCTCACGTTGACCACGGTAAAACAACCTTGGTAGATAAAATGCTTCATGCTGCTAAATTGTTTAGAGACAATGAAGTTCACAACGATTTAATTTTAGATAACAACGATTTGGAGCGTGAGCGCGGTATTACCATTCTTGCAAAGAACGTTTCTATTCAATACAAAGATTACAAAATCAATATTATCGATACCCCTGGTCACAGTGACTTTGGCGGAGAAGTTGAGCGTGTATTGAACATGGCTGAAGGTGTATTGCTTTTGGTTGATGCCTTCGAAGGACCAATGCCACAAACTCGTTTCGTTTTGCAAAAGGCAATTCAAATGGGATTGAAGCCTATTGTTGTAATTAATAAGGTTGACAAAGAAAACTGTCGTCCAGACGAAGTGCATGAGCAAGTATTCGATTTGATGTTCAGCTTAGGTGCTACAGAAGATCAATTGGATTTCGCAACAGCATACGGTGCTGCGAAAAACGGTTGGATGAGTTTGGATTGGAAGGTTCAGACAGATACTATTGAGCCTCTTTTGGATTTAGTAATTGAGCACATTCCTGCTCCTATCAAAAGAGAAGGAACACCACAAATGTTGGTTACATCATTAGATTACTCTACTTACACAGGACGTATGGCGATTGGTAAACTTCACCGTGGCGAATTGAAAGCCGGAATGAACGTTACCCTTGCTAAACGTGATGGGGTTATGGTTAAAGGAAAAATCAAAGAATTATACATCTTTGAAGGTTTAGGTAAGCGCAAAGTTGAGTCTGTTGTATCTGGTGATATATGCGCAATTAACGGAATGGAGAATTTCGAAATTGGTGACACGTTCACCGATTATGAAAATCCGGAAGCTTTACCAACCATTTCTGTAGACGAACCAACCATGAGTATGTTGTTTACGATCAACGACTCACCTTTCTTCGGTAAAGAAGGCAAATTTGTTACTAGCCGTCACATCAAAGATCGTTTAGAAAAAGAGTTAGAAAAGAACTTGGCATTGCGTGTTCAAGAAACTGATAAAGCGGACCGTTTCAATGTATTCGGAAGAGGTGTACTTCACTTATCTGTATTGATCGAAACGATGCGACGCGAAGGATATGAGTTACAAATTGGACAACCACGCGTAATTCTTAAGACCATAGACGGCGTTAAGAGTGAGCCTATTGAAGAGCTCACCATTGACTTGCCAACGGATATGGCTGGAACGGCTATCGAAGCTGTATCGAAGCGCAAGGGTGAAATGAAAAACATGGAGCCGAAGGGAGATCGCACTGTTATCGAATTTGAAATTCCTTCAAGAGGTATTATTGGATTGAGAAGTTACTTGTTAACGGCTACTCAAGGTGAAGCAATTATGACGCACCGTTTCAAAGAATACCAACCCATGAAAGATGAAATTCCTGGAAGATTGAACGGATCTTTGATTTGTATGGAAACGGGTAATGCAATTGCTTACAGTATCAGTAACCTACAAGACAGAGGTAAGTTCTTTGTTGAAGCAATGGAAGAAGTTTATGAAGGTCAAGTTATTGGTGAGCACTCGCGTGATAACGACTTGGTTGTGAACGTAACTAAGACGAAGCAGTTAACCAATATGCGTGCTTCTGGAACTGATGCAAAAACGGTAATGGCGCCCCCAATCCAATTCACATTGGAAGAAGCTCTTGAGTACATCGGCCCAGATGAATACGTTGAGGTTACTCCGAAATCTATTCGTATCCGTAAGATTTATTTGAATGAAGGCGATCGCAAGCGTTTCGCGAAGCAGTTCACTCAACAATAAAAATTCTTGTGGTTATTAACAATTCGATTGTTTATATAACTATATTTGCTGTTATGGTAGTTGCTGTAACAGAAGGCGTAAAAATTTCAGTTTTTTCTTTATTTGAAGAAAGAATGTCAGCTGCCCCACAAGGCAGCTTCGTCTTTTCCTACCGTATCTCAATAGAGAATCAAAATGACTTCCCTGTTCAATTGCTACGCAGACATTGGTTTATCACAGACTCGAATGGATTAAAGCGTGAAATTGAAGGGCCAGGAGTTGTTGGAGAGCAACCTGTTATTGCACCCGGTGAGAACTTCTCTTACACATCGGCGTGCGACTTACAATCTCCATTTGGGTTAATGAAAGGATTCTATTCTATGCAAATGAAAGGGGCCACTTCTCTATTCAAAGTTCATGTTCCAGAATTTTCATTGGAAGCTGACTTCATGAAGAACTAATTCATCTAAAAATTTTCATCTAAAAAAAAGCGGCCTTAGCCGCTTTTTCTTTGTTCTGAAGTTAATCGTTCTTAATAATCTCAATATCCATTGGTAAACTTCCCCTTAACCGTGTAATACTCCCCTTTTGTTGGAACAAAAGGGGAGTATTAAAAAGGAACTTCGAGGTATATTCAATACCGCACATTGTTTACGAAGGGATAATTTTTTGTCCCGCGGATTAATCATTTCCATTCGCTTTCGGGTATCCCCAATCTGCGCGCACTTTTTTTTAAAAAGTCATTCTCAACTTTCAGTTGACCAATTTGTGCATAAAGCTTCTCCATTTCAGGGGAATCTTCATCTTGTATTTTACCCTTTTCACCACCGAAGACCGATGACATGTTTTCTAGAAATTCAGTTTTCCATTTTGAAATGGTGACTGGATTCACTTCAAAATGCTGGCTCAATTCGGCAAGCGTTTTTTGATTTTTTACAGCTTCTAAAGCCACCTTGGCCTTGAATTCCGGGCTGAATTTTCTTCGCGTTCTTTTTGTCATGATTTAGTAAATTTAATTGTATTTCTTTAACTAAACTCATGGTTCAAGATTCACGAAGTATTACAATGAATACAAACAAGAATTTGATTTACAGTTTCCGTCGTATGCCATATCTCTTGCTATTCAAATAATAACGCAAACCAAAACTCATATTGAAAAACCGCCCATTTAAAGCCGTATTTGTTTGTGCATTCTGAAGATCAAAACCAGAGGATTGAAGTGAATGACTATTGAATGTAGCATTGGCCATTAGCGAAATAGATTTCGAAATGCGATAAGAAGGATTAATTGAAAATACTAAGGCATACATATCGTCGCCGTTCAAGAAGTTGTCGCTCAAATTATTCAAACTGTTTTCATTGTAATTTATTGCAAAGCCTAGTCCTAATCCAAAAGCTAAATCCATATTACTGCTTTCGTTATTAAATATTCCAAGTGAGCGCATGTCAGCTATAATTTGATATGTCGTTTTGATATATTTAGAATTGAAGGAAGATTCATTCTTAGCCTCTTTAAATAAATCAAAAGCCACATCAAATCTTCCAAGATATCTTGAATTTGGATATTTGTGATTTGCACCAATATTAAAGTGACTAATGGAACTGCTTTTGAATTTATTAGATTCTACTTTGGTCTTTCCAGCGAAATGGATCCCAAAAGAGGCATCAAAAGTGGTAAAAAAACGCAACTTATTGTTGATGTATTTTATATCTCTGCTGAAATAATGAAAAGTCTCAGGTATTATTCGAATACCTATATTTAAAGTTCTCAAGGAACCCTTAAATGCGGTATTAACTATGGAATTTGTAAAATCAAACGTCACTGATTGAGCAGAATGATTGACTATCGTGAACGATGTAAATAACTTAACTTTTTCACTAATCTCTATACTTGGACAGATTCGGAAGCTTACATTGAACATGTCATCGGCATTACTTAAAAAAGTATTGTCGCCACTTGGATATTGTTTACTTTTCATAAACGAATAACCCAATCCCATACCTAAATCACAATCAAACATTTGCCAGAATATCTTTTTATTGATAACCGCTTTATTTGTTCTACCCCAACCAATAATATTTTTAATATTCGCGTTTAAATAAGCTGTTGACCTGAAATAGTTCGTATGAAACGGAAGTGATTTAGAGCTGTTAACCAATCGAACGCTGGACAATTCAAATCTGCCTCCGATCTTGTTATTTGTGAAATAATTAGTCCACCCAAATGTGAAATTTGAAACAGCGAGATTTTTGGACTTGTATCCCTCTGAAATTTGACGGAGACCGAAACTATTGCCAAAACCAAAGTCGCTTGAGGATTTTAATTTATTAACATCTCTCTGCGTGAACGCAACAATAGAAACGATTGACAATAGAATGGTAAAAATAAAATTCATTTTTATGGAGTAATTTAACACTTAAAATACGACATAAAATCATTAACCATAATTCATCTAGAAAGATAATATAATTTGTAGCTGAATTATTACTCAAATCGTATTTTTCAAGAGGAATTCTAAGCAATAATGATGAGAATTAAACAAATAGAAAAAGAAATCAAATGTATCTAAATAAAAAAGCGGCAACTCAACCGCCTTTTCTTTATAACTCTATTCTCAGTTTTTAACAAATTCAATATCTACACGACGGTTCTTTTTTCTTCCTTCAGCTGTTTCATTTGAAGCAACAGGACGAGTGATACCGTAATATTCAATTTTCACTTTTTCTCCAGATATACCTTGTGAAATCAGATATGCTTTAACATTAGCAGCTCGCTTGCGAGATAACGCCATATTGTACTCGGGAGAACCTGTAATATCCGTGTGGCCACTTACCACCACTGATAAGAATTTATTATTCTTCAATTCCAGGGCTAAATCTTTTAGAATTTGTTTTTGAGATTCAGGCACTTCTGTAGAATTAGAAGGGTAATCGGAAACAGGATTTCTAGAAACTTTAGTTCGCAATTCAGGAGTTGGGCTTGGCTCAACAACCGGAGTTGGCACTACAACTGGCTCTGGAGTTGGTTCTACAACTGGTTCTGGTGTTGGCTCAACAACTGGTTCTGGTGTTGGCTCAACAACAACAAGCTTAGAAATTGTGTCAACAGGAGTTACAGCTAAAACAGCGCGTGGCTTTGTACTCTTAAGTGTATAAGATACTCCAACACTCGCATTCATTAATCTTCCGTTAAACATTGTTTTGTTAACTGACTCTGACATATCGTATGTCAAAGATTGAAGCGAATGAGATATGTACGTGTAAGCTGCAAATACTGACAAGCGATCAGATACTTGGAAAGTAGGAACAACCTTAGCCGCTAAATTCATCATGTCATCACCTTTGGTAATGAAATAGTCTTTTTGGTCGCCACCTCTGAAAGTACTTGCACCAATTCCAATACCAAATTGAACATCGAATTTTTTGGCAGGTCGAGTGGAAGAAAGGGACTGTCTGAATTGATTTTGAACAGTTGTCATTAAGAAGTAGTTCGCTCTAAAATAATTCGAAGAAGGACTCACCGAAGAAGAGTTTGAGCCTAAAGCGTCAAATGCAAATTCGAATCTACCGAAATAAATTGGGTTAATAAACGGGTGGTTCAACCCTACGGCAACATGTTTACCTGGAGTTGCTTTCAATGTAAACTTATCTGCAATAGGTGTTCCTGCAAAATGACTTCCAACAGCTGCGTCAACCGTCCACAATCGAGGTATGCGATTTGCAATTTCTGATGTGTAATTTGTTCTACGATCAGCCAAGTTAAACCTTAAACCCATGCTCATGTTCATGAATCTCCCATTCAGAGCACTGTTCGATTGTCCTACTGACATATTCCAAGTGCTTGACTGCAACGAGTGACTTGTGAAAGACGCATTTGCAATCAAAGAAATGTATTTTGAAATTTTGTACGAAGGACTAACACTAAATACTAGAGCGTACATATCATCTCCATTTAAGAAAATGTCGCTTATTCTTTCAGAAGTTTCAGCGTTGTACATAGTAGCAAACCCTAATCCTGCTCCAAAAGCCAAATCAAATTTATTCTCCTCGTTGTTTACTCCTCTTAATGTTCGCATATCAGCAATAATCTGATAAGTAGTGCGGAAGTAATTTGTAGTAAATGGTGTTTGACCATCGATTTCTTTAAATGTATCAAAGCCAATGTCGAATCTACCGAAAAGTCTTGAGTTGGGGAATTTGTGATTTGCTCCAACATTTAAGTGACCAAGAGTTCCTTTAAATTTTTGTGACAAATCTTCTGTTTTTCCCGCAAAATGATTCCCAATTGACGCATCGAATGAAGTAAAGAAATGCCATTTCTTATGTTCATCTTTCAAAGTGCGATCGTATGTTCTTTCAGTTCCTGGTGTAAATCTAATTCCAACATTTAATGTTCTGAATGCACCATTGAAAGCTGTGTTGTCTATAGAATTACTGAAATCAAAAGTTGAAGATTGAGCAGAATGATTGATTCTGGTGTACGAAGCAAACAATTTTATTCCTTCGCTAATCTCAATACTTGGTGCTACTCGGAAACTAATATTCAACATATCATCCGCCTTGCGTAAGTAAGGTGAATCACTCACGGGCACAAGTTTGCTCGTCATGGCCGAATAACCAATTCCCATTCCCAAGTCTATGTCAAAAGCTTGCCAAAAAGTTTTCTTATCTACCTCGCCTCTGTTTGTTTTTCCCCATCCCGAAAGATTCTTCAAACTTGCGTTCAAATAGTACGTTGAACGGAAATAACTTGTTTGAAATGGCGACGAAAGTGAATTGTTAACCATTTTATCGTAAGACAATTCAAGTCTACCTCCGAATTTGTTGTTCGTGAAGTAATTTGTCCAACCTAAAGTTAGGTTTGATGCCGTTAAAGCGTTAACATTGAACCCTTCATCAATTTGACGCAAACCAAAGTGGTTTCCGAAACCCAAATCAAATGAAGATTCTAGTTTCTTCGTGCTGTGTTGCGAAAAAGCCAAAAGCGAGAGGCTTAAGAAGAATAATGTGAAAAATGATTTCATTTCAAATTTTTTAGTGGGACAAATGTAGTTCATTTATTCGAAATATATTGCCTGTTAACAATTTAATAATAGGATTTTGTGATACTTTAGCATGTATTTTTGATCTCATAAATTTGAAAGTGATGCGAAGTGAATCTAGAATTTTTGTAGCAGGGCATAATGGTTTGGTTGGAAATGCTATTGTCAAGGGGTTGCGCTCTAAAGGATATAACAATATTATTTGTAAAAGCAGACAGGAATTAGACTTGTTAAATCTATCTAAAGTTCAGGAATTTTTCCAAAATGAAAGTCCGGAATATGTTTTTTTGGCCGCTGCTAAAGTTGGAGGAATTGTTGCGAACAATACCTATCGGGCAGATTTCCTTCTAGAGAACTTAACCATTCAAAACAACGTAATTTCTTGTTCGTACAATGCTGGAGTTACAAAACTTTTATTTCTTGGAAGCACCTGTATTTATCCAAAAAATGCTCCACAACCTTTAAACGAGAATTCACTTTTGACGAGCGAATTAGAATACACGAATGAGCCATATGCTATTGCAAAAATTGCAGGAATTAAATTGTGCGAGAGTTATAATATTCAATACGGAACGAATTTCATTTCGGTAATGCCAACCAATTTATATGGTCCTGGCGATAACTATAATTTTGAAAAATCTCACGTTCTTCCTGCATTGATGCGTAAGATATACTTGGCAAAGTGCCTTCAAGATAAAAATGAATTGGCTATTCTGAGTGATTTAAATTTAAATGATTTTAAAGAAGCTAGAGATTATTTAAATTCAATTGGGGTGGCTGATGGTGTTGTAAACATATGGGGGTCAGGAAGACCAATGCGCGAGTTTATGTGGTCAGAAGATATGGCCAATGCTTGCATTCACGTTATGCAAAATGTGAATTTTTCGGATCTAAAAACTTCAGGCGAAATTCGTAATACGCACATTAACATCGGCACTGGCGAGGAAATTTCAATTGCAGATCTTGCCGTTTTAATTTCCGAAGTTGTTGGTTACACTGGGGAATTTCATTTCGATTCTTCTAAGCCCGATGGAACAATGCGTAAACTTACCGATGTTTCGAAATTGCATGCTTTGGGTTTCAAACATGATGTATCATTGTCACAAGGAATCGAGCGAGTATACAACTGGTATCTTGAAAATTCACTAACTGCCAAACATTAATTGAAAACCATTCTTTATTTAATCTACTTGCCAATCAATGCAATTTGGCTAACACTTCAAGGGGTTTCCTTTTGGAAGGTACATTGTTATGGGTTCTTGTTTGTTTCAAATAAAGGACAATTCAAACTAGGTAAAGACTTCCTAGTCAACTCACACCGATTCGCGAATATTATTGGAAGTGGATCTTCCTCTTCTATTATGATTGGGAACAATGCGAAACTTACAATTGGTGAAGATGTCGGTTTTTCTAATTCCACCATTTGCTGTCGCGAAGAAATCACAATCGGTGATCACACCATTATTGGAGGAAACTCAAAAATTTGGGACACTGATTTTCATCCAACTTCTATCGAGCAAAGAAAGATTGATATAGATTCAAACGCGAAAACCTCCCCTATTTACATTGGAAAATATGTATTCATTGGGGCTGATGTAACGATTATGAAGGGAGTCTCTATTGGAGATTTTGCCGTTATTGGCGCAGGAAGTGTTGTACGGTCGAACATTCCAGACAATGAAGTTTGGGCAGGAAACCCTGCTGTTTTCTTTAAGAAACTATCGAAATAAAAAAAGGCTGGAAAGTTCCAGCCTTTTAATTGAAATTCTAACTACTATTTCTTGATGATGCTTAATGTCTCTAAGTTCTTCCTGTTTTGTCTAAGAACAATTTGGTAAGATCCCTTCGCCCATTTTTCTGATGGAATTGAAATGTTCTGAAGTTGTGTTCCGTATTCATGAACCGGAATTGAATAAACGGTTCTTCCAACAGCATCTAAAACCAAAACCTCCATTGATTCAGGTTTTGAAAGTTGGAATTGAATATTAGTAGAAGTTGTTGTTGGATTTGGAAATGCAACAGCATTAAACACATTTACCGAAGTTTCCTCAACTCCAATGACTGCATCTTCATAGACGATAAAATCATCCAAAGCTCCTTCAACCAATGAGCCTCCATTCAAATTGACTGTTGGACGAAGACTGTCACTAGCTATAAACTGAAGCTTCATTTGTGCTGTCGGTGTCATGAAATCACTTACGTGGAATGCATTTCTTCTCCAACGCATATCACTGGTTTTTGTGTTTTCAACATAAGTCCATGTAGCACCATTATCGTTACTCATACGAACTTGCCAGTAATCTGCACCTGGATTTGCACCCCCTGGAGGGCTATTGGTATACCATCTGTAATAGCTGATGATTGGATTTGTAAAACTTGATAAATCAATTGTAGTTGTTTGAAGCGTTGTTCTTCCACCATCAACATCATTTTCTCCAATGCCTCCTCCTATTGTTCCGTTTCCTGTGAAGAAGCAATACTCTCCGGCTGGAGTAACTTGATCTCCCGTTTGAACAATTGTTCCTGGGGCCACATCCACTGTAGCGCTAGGAATTGGAATTTCTAACAACCAAATACCTGTAGTTGCATTGTCACCAGCCACACCTGTTTGCCATGCGCCCCAATCTTCGTTATTATCGCAATCGTGACGTCCAACTTCGTTCACACCAATTAACATTATATGTGGAATTGTTGGAAATAAAGCTTGATGAGCACCAACAGGATTAACCGTTCCAACTGAACCGTTAACATCGTTAGCCGTAAAGAAATATTTCAGAATTGTTCCGGGACCGAATCCGTCGAATGTAGTTTCGAAAGATCCCGATGCATCTGTCATTGCAGAGACTTGCCAAGCTGCATTGTTCACCTGATAGTGACAGTTAACATCTGTCAAATATTGAGTGTAAGGGAAGAATAAATCCAAGTCCGCAGAAAGCGTGATTGGAACAATCGGTTCTCCGTAATTTGAAGGTGTGTGGGATATTACTGCAGGTGAAATAAGCGTTATTCCATGTAGATAGAAACCTTGAACTATTGCATTTCCATTTGGAGTTCCGTTTGTAATATCTCCGTCGTTATCGTCGGCTAGTAAAACATCTAACAAAATATCGGTAAAGGCCTCCCCTTCGTTTCCGTCTGCAGCTTCTGCTTGCAAACCAGCGTAGGCTTCAACAAATAAAGGCATTGTATTATTCCAATCACCACCCATTAATAAGTGCGTATCATACCAAGCTCCCATAATTATTTCACCATCTGCATGCACCTCACCAACTAAATCTTGTGGATAAACCTTACGCTCGGTGTCATATCTTCTTATTCCGTCTTGGTTATCTGTATAGAAACCAATACCAACAACAGGATTATCAATTAAAGAGATTCCCCAATAATCTGCGTAACCTTCTCCTATGGCTCCATTCATAAAGAATGAACCTAAACTTTGATAATAGTTATCGTTAATTCCATGTCCATATTCGTGAAAAACAACATCGGCCAATAAACTCGTTGCATTACAACCGTTACCGATTGCATAAAAGTTAATTGAACTTCCATCATAGAACGCATTGCAATCACCAGTGGTTAAATCAATGTTGGTTGGAAGTTGGAAATCCATTCCTGTAAAGTTTGGCATCCAAAATTTGCAATGGTCATGAATTCGGTTCACACTCTTGTAGGCCGAAAGTTCACGCACATTAGCAGCTGTTGTCATATCAATTGTGTTCAAACCTGCTTGAAGTGTCACATTCTTTTGTGGAGTTACTCCGTTTGTATTTACAGTGCTCCAAGGCCCTTCAAGTCGAATAATTGCATTCGCGCCAGCATTTACACCTATGGTTGCTCCGCCTGTCAAACCCATGGTATAGTCCGTTCCTGATACCGTAACATAAATGTTGTTCAGTCCTTCTGTTGTAATTACACCATAAGGATTCGTCATGTACACATCGCCATTAACTTGAACATCAACAACCAATTCTTCTGCACCAGATTTCTTCGGACCTCCTTCTGCATGCGAAACCAAATTCTTTCGCATTACTATTTTTCCTGAAATAGCATCTACATAAGTTAAGTAGCGTTGAGGAACATTTTGTGAATTTCGTGTCGCAACAGTTACCGAATAAATTTTACGGTAATCGAAAGAAGTTGCGGTTGGAACAGGTAAAATGAAAAGCTCAGCTGTTGATTGAATGGTTTCAATAGTTGAAGTTATTCCTTGTTGAGCAGCCAAACGCGCTTGTTGTTCTCCAATAGCAGGCTTATCTTCCATTTGAATATTCGGATGCACACCGAATGCGAACTGAACCACTTTGCCATTGACCAACTTCACAGAGGATTTACTAAAAAGTACTTTCATTCCATTGAAAGTCTGATCGAAAACAACATTTGTAAATTTACTGGTCTTAACTTCTGGTCTTGCAGAAATCTGAACAGTCCCAGAGCAAAACGACTGATTCATTTGATTTAAAAATGAGATCGCTTTATCAGTATCGGAAGAACCAACAACATCAATCGGATTTCCAAATGCCTTTGTTGGCATTCCTGTTCTTTCAGAGAAGAGCGAAGTCCATTTTGGATGCGCTCCTTGAAACGCCTTCCAAACAGAAGAATTCGATAGAGTCATTTGTTTGTCGGCATGATATGCAACTTCAGATTGATAGAGTCTTACTTCCAATGGATCGAAATTTCTTTCAATATCGTTTTGTCCAAAGATGGAAAAAGATAAAAACAACGAAAGGCCTAAAAATATCTTACGCATGTTGATTAAGGTTTATGGACCTAAGAAACGAAGAAATCTTGAAACAAAAAAGCGAATTACTTTTTCTTTTCGGCCAAAAGAGAAAACATACTTTGCATTAATTCTTCACGAGCCAACAACTCACGCTCGAGCTTTTCCTTTTGCGCTTTTACCTCATTCAATTCATTTTGAAGAGGATTTACAGAAGCCGGAGTAGAATTATTCTTGTTTTCCATGGTTATGAGATGAACAAATATATTTCAATTTATCTGAAATCCGAACTTCAAAGTAAAAAAGTTCGATTAAAGTAGTTTTTACTCCACTCTATTTCAGGCTTTTCGTTAAAGATACCATACACCGTGCTGCCCGTGCCCGACATACTTGCATAATGAGCGCCGGCCTCAACTAGTTTCACTTTTATTTTTTCAATTTCAGGAAACAAATTGAAAACCTGCGTCTCGAAATCGTTATTCAGCGCTTCATTCAACTCTTGACTTTCAATAAGTTTCTTCCAATCGAAATTGGAAGGCTTGGGTTGAATGCCTTGAAATGCTTGAGCTGTGGAGATGTGTATTCCCGGATTAACCACCACGAGAGACTTTCCACCTAAACTAAAATCTACTGGGTTAACCACTTCTCCCCTTCCCGAAATGAGCGCGGCTTTGTTTTGAACGAAAAAAGGACAATCGCTTCCCAGTTGAGCCGAAAGTTCTTCTAGGCGAGGAATGGATAAGTTCAAATGGAACAAATTATTTAACGCCTTCAACATAAAAGTTCCGTCACTTGATCCACCGCCCATCCCTGCTCCACTGGGAATAATCTTTTGCAAATGAATTTTCACATGACCAATCCCGTATTCCTCTTGAAGCAGCTTCCAGGCTTTGTAAACTATATTTTTCTCGGTTGGAATATCATTCGATTCTCCGGTGCAGACCAAGGTTGTCTCTTCTGTTGAAGGTGTAACCTCGAGTATATCGCACAAGGGAATGGGCATGAACAAACTTTCCAAATTGTGAAATCCGTCTGTTCGCTTTTCAGTAATGAACAGTCCTAAATTTATTTTTGCATTCGGAAAAACTAACATCTTAATCGAGATATCCCATTTGAGTCAGTGCGCGAGTATCGTTTCTCCACTTTTCAACTTTCACAAACATTTCAAGGAATACTTTCTTACCTAAGAAACTTTCCATGTCTTTGCGGGCGTTAGTTCCTACGCGCTTCAGCATACTTCCTTGATGACCAATGATGATGGCCTTTTGCGATTCGCGTTCAGTTAGAATAACCGCTGCAATGCGAATGATGGTTGGCTCTTCTTTGAAGGCTTCAACAATAACTTCACATGAATAAGGAATTTCGCGGTCATAGGTCGTGAAGATTTTCTCACGAATGATTTCACTTACGAAGAAGCGTTGTGTGCGATCTGAGATTTCGTCTTTCGGGAAGAATGCTGGGTGTTCAGGAAGAACAGCAAGAATCTCGTTCAATAACTCCTTGGTATAGATTTTCTCCAAAGCTGAAACTGGAAAAACCTTTGCATTGGGAAGAGCTTCGTTCCAAAACTGAAAAGCCTCGTTGGCTTTTTCAGTACCAGCCTTGTCGAATTTATTCAAAACAACGAAGATGGGAACCTCCATTTTCTTCAGGCGATTGAAGGTTTCTTCGTGAAGGCCTTTCTTATCGAGCAGGTCAATGACCAATAAAATTAAATCGGCATCTTTGAGTGCGGTGCCGACCGATTTCATCATTCCCTCTTGTAATTTATACTTCGGATCGAGCACCCCTGGGGTATCGCTGTAAACAATTTGATAGTCTTCATCGTTTAATATACCCATTATTCGGTGACGCGTGGTTTGCGCTTTTGGTGTGACTATGCTTAGCTTTTCACCCATTAAAGCGTTCATTAGCGTAGACTTACCCGCATTTGGGTTACCGATCAAGTTCACGAAACCCGCTTTGTGCGTGGCTTTTTTTTCTCGTTCTTCAGATTTTTCTTGCATATTGCTTGTAAAATTAGTTATATTTGCACTCCCAAAGGGGAAAACTTTTAGAGTGCGGGGTGGAGCAGTTGGTAGCTCGTTGGGCTCATAACCCAAAGGCCACAGGTTCGAGTCCTGTCCCCGCTACCAAAGATCCTGACTAACGTCGGGATTTTTTTTTGGTCCTGTAGTATAATGGATATTACATGGGTTTCCGAAGCCCAGAATTCGCGTTCGATCCGCGACGGGATCACTACTTTTGATTGAATTTATTGATATGCCTATGTTCAAGAATCGAATTGTTCTAGCCTTCGCGTTATTATCAACCATTGCTTTCAGCGCATGTTCCTCTGCTCCGAAAACTCCTGAAGAATTCGGGCAAGCGGTATTTGAAGCTGTTAAATCGAAAAACGAAAAAGATTTCCGTGCCTTGTATCTAACCGAAGATGAGTTCAGCGATATCATTGACCGAAGCAACCTTTCAGAAGAAGTTAAAAATCAAGAACGTGGACGTGCCATTGGATTAGACAAGTCTATGGAAAAGTTAGCCATCGAATCTTTTGAAGGATTGGAGCGCCTTTCAAACAATTACAGCATCGATTGGTCGAAAGCCAATTTCAAAAAGGTCGATGTTTATCGCGCTGAACACATGGGCATTCAAGGTGCGCATTTCATGGATGTGTATTTCGATTACAACGGATTCGAATATGCTCTGCACATATACGATTGTTGGGAAACAGAGAACGGTTGGAAAACCTTCAAAGAAGTTTCATTGTCGGCTGTAGCCACGAAGTAGTATGTCGGTTCTTCTTCTTCCCTTGCTATTCTTTGTAATCTCGCTTATTTATTCAAGCGCGGGATTCGGTGGAGGAAGTATGTATTTGGCCATTCTTTCCGGTGCTGTATTCACACTGGCCTTTCCACAAGGAGAAATAAAAACATTGGCCTTACTCTGTAACGCATCGGTAGCAACGTATAGCAGCATTCAATTTATAAGAAATAAATTTATTGACTGGAGGCCGAACATATGCTTGCTTGCATTCAGCATTCCCTTTGTTCTTTTGGCTACTCAGATAAGGTTGGAAGAAAAAGTATTTCTGCTTTTTCTGTCCATTGGACTTCTTCTTTCCGCATTCTTTATGCTTTTGCCATTGTTTGTTAAGTTGAGCAGTCCACTTTCATTCAATAAAAAATTACTTTGGCCTTTTTCTGCTGTCATCGGATTTATATCTGGATTAACGGGTATTGGCGGAGGAGTCTACCTCTCGCCTTTTCTCTATTTTTCGAAATGGGGAGAAGAAAGAAAAATAGCGGCGACGACTTCCCTATTTATTGCTGTAAATTCATGGGTAGCCCTTGTGCCTATGCTTTTCCAATCGAAGAATTTACTTATCGAAATTGAAACATATTATTTGATTGGAGCAGTATTGATCGGCGCAATTCTCGGAAATTTAAGTGCGCTTAAATTCCTTCCGAAGAATGGCATTCGATTAATAACCATTGGAATCTTGCTTTATGCCGGCATTCGTTTGTTACTTCGCAGTCTATGAAAAAGGAAGTTCAACTTTTCGGAATACTGAAGGAACAATACGGAAGCCCTGTATTTGTCGATGTTTCCGATTTGCCTATTTCAACGAAAGAACTTATTGCCGCTTTTCGAAATCAATTTAAAGAAGTTCAAGACCTTCCTTTTTTAATTGCGAAGAACCACTTCATGATTCAAGAAAATGAGTTGGTAGAAGCGGCAGATCATATAGCCTTATTACCTCCAGTTAGCGGCGGATGAAGACAGATTTCCAACTTATAGATCATGCGAACGGGTTTCCCGATATTGAACAATTTCGTTCTGAACGATCAGGAGCTGAAGTTGTATTCAACGGAATTGTTCGCTCGCCGAACAAAGGTTCAGATGTTCTTTACTTGGAGTTCGAAGCCTATGAGGCGCTATTTCACAATGAAATGAAACGCATTGCTGAGAGTCTCGAATCCCAATTTCAAATTAATACGATCGTTCTTCATCATCGCATTGGCCGCGTGCTTCCGGGGGAGCTAGCGGTTGTTGCAGTTGTTTATTCTCTGCACCGAAAAGATGCCTTCGGTGCATGTGAAGCCCTAATGAATGAATTGAAGGCTACCGTTCCCATTTGGAAAAAGGAGTTCAATTCTGACGGTTCCTTTTGGGTGAGTCAAACTCCTTAGTTCAATACTGTTGGGCCAATTGAACGGCACTGAGGGCGTTCATTCTTCCATAACCATGATCAACGTCTTGAATAATGGAAAACTGTGCTGTGTATCGAAGAATCCATAAAATCTGAAATTTCGAAAGGGATGGTTTGACAGACCAAACGATGGCCGCTATGGCTGCTGCTGAAGCTGTTGCTGCGCTTGACCCTCCAATGTATTGAAGCCCGTCGTTGTATTGATTAATCCCAACTGCCTTGCGATTTGCATCCCAACTGCGTTCCATGACAATGGTAAAATCAACTTGCGCACCTTCATGACATGTTTGACAAGTAATATCCTGGTCATTTACTCCAGTAACAGCCTGGCACTCTGAAAAGGCTGCTGGATAGATCACTCCGAGTCCTGAAGTGAAATAAGTAGATGTCCCAGCGGCAGCGAATAAGAGCTTTCCCATTGAATTGGCATAGGTCACTGCATCGAGCAAAACGCTGCTGTAAAAGGGTGTCCCCATGGACATGCTAATGATTTTAACTGCGGATTTATTGGCGAGGTAGACATAGGCATTCTTGACTGCGAGCCTTTCAGCCGAGGTATTGAGATACACATCGTCTGCCGCATGAACGGTAAAGAGACTTGCTTTGTGAGCACCACCAATGGCGTTGCCAAAACTGGCCCAAGGCGCGGCAATGAGTCCGGCCATAGCGTTGCCGTGGTTGCATGAAGTGTATGCGCTTGAGCCAATGGTGTATGTGGTTTCATGCGTTCGTCCCACATTCGAATAACCCGAATTAAATTGTTGAAAGAGGAGAAACTGATTTGAAGAAACTCCGGCATCGATGACCCCTACTCCTATTCCCATGCCTTGACGAATGCCCCAGGCTTGCGGAACGTTGTGGTAGTTCCAATGCCATGAAATTTTAGCGCCTGTGCCGGTTGTTGTATAATCTCCCGCTTGAACCGCATCATAATTAGGGGTGCAACCGCTTTCAGTTCTGTTGACGGCTTCATCTATGAAATCGTTCAAGGGTTCTATGTATCGAATGTGTTCGGAACTCATGAGCCAAGCCACCAAAGCGGGACTCTTTGAGTGAAATGAAACAATGGGCAGGTGAAGATCTACTTCCAGCACGAACTCCTCTCGACTCACTTCCCTGCCCATCTCAACCGTTAAAGTGTCCTCCAAACTCTTCAGCAAACTCTCTCTTAAGTTCTCCCACTCGTTGCGTTTAGACAAATCTTCTAAGGGCAAACTGTCGGTTTCTCCACGAAGTTTCAATCCAACGGCGAATTCGCCTTGCGACAACTCGATGGCTGCAAATAACTCTTCTTGAGATAAGTCGGACCATTTCCAAGAACGTCCTTCATTGAGCCAGCGGGTAATTTTCTGTTCAACTTCATGTTGAACTTCTACATTATTCGCTTCAAGTTTCGGAATTGGTGATCGCTTTTCAAAAGTTGAAATCGATTCCGTTTGTTCCTTTCCGCACGAGAAAAGAATTAAGAAAAGGGGAAGATGTTTGAATTTCATGGTCAAATCTTACATTGAACCCTGAAAAAGTCCTATATGCAATTTATTCGTAAAAACGAGCTAAACAATTGAATTTGACAAGGTTATTTAGCATATCTTTGTAGCTATAAGAATTATTATGAGATAATTCGAAAAAAGTACTTGTGCGAACAAATATTTAATGTACATTTGCAAACCAATTTTTACTAGAAATGGCGAATCACAAATCAGCAATTAAAAGAATCCGTAGCAACGACGCTAAGCGTCTTCGCAACAAATATTACCACAAGACAACTCGTAACGCTGTTCGCAAATTGCGTTCATTGAAGAGCAAAGCGGAAGCTATTGCTTTGTTACCTGCAGTTTCGTCTATGTTGGACAAATTAGCCAAGAACAATGTGATTCATTCTAACAAGGCCTCTAACTTAAAGAGCAGCCTTACTGTTTATGTAAATAGTTTGAAATAATAAGTTGTTTTCATTGGTTTGTGTTTTTTTAAGCCGTCTTTATGACGGCTTTTTTATTTGGCATAAACGCGCATAAGTGTTTCTTGACTTCCGAAGGATCTCTACTTTCTTTTGCGAAAAAAAAGTATGAGTATAAAAGTTGATTTGTTAGAGAACGATTTACCCAGAGAGAAGCTACTAAGTCACTCTGCCAGCAGTATTACAGATACTGAATTACTTTCCATCCTAATTGGCTCAGGAAATGCCAAGGAGTCCGCTATTCAGATTGCAGATAACCTACTTCATAAAGCGGGGAATTGTCTTCATGAACTCAGTCGGTATTCATTTTCCGAGCTTTCAGCTATTCAAGGTTTAGGGCCTGCAAAATGCTCAACGTTGTTAGCCGCATTTGAGTTGGGCAGAAGAAAACGTTCTGCTGAACGCAAGAAAGGTGTTTCAGTAGGAAGCTCAGCCCATGCATTCGAAATCTTCCATCAACATCTTTCCGATTTGAATCACGAAGAAATGTGGGTACTCTTTCTTAGCAGAAACAATCAGGTTATCAAACTCGAGAAAGTCTCTGAGGGTGGATTCAGTGGAACCGTAGTAGATCCGAAACGTATCTTTCATTTGGCACTTCAACACAAAGCTTCACAATTGATCATTGCACACAACCATCCGAGTGGAAATCTAACACCAAGCGGAGAGGACATTCGAATTACTGAAAAGCTTATTCAAGCAGGGCGATTGTTGGAGCTACAAGTTTTGGATCATTTGATTGTAACTGAGAGCAGTTATTATAGCTTTGCAGACGAAGGAAAAATGATCGCATGAAAAAAATTATGACTGTAGTGGGTGCTCGTCCGCAAATTATTAAATCTGCGGCCATCACTCGTGCGATTGAAAATGATTCATTTCTTCAGGAAATAAAGATTCATACACAACAGCATTCTTCGGAAAGCATGTCGGGACAATTGTTTTCCGATTTGAAAATTAAATCTCCTGATGTATTGTTGGAAGCTCCTTCCGGAAATACAGTCGAACAGATTGCGCACATGTCTATGGCGCTTCAAAAAGCCATAGAACTGTACTCTCCTGATATGGTTTTGTTATATGGAGATACGAACAGTACACTTGCTGGTGCATTGGCCGCAGCGCACATGCAAGTTCCCATTGCGCATGTAGAAGCGGGACTTCGTTCCTTCAACAGACATATGCCCGAAGAAATCAATCGTGTCACTACTGATCATTTGAGCACGTTGCTCTTCACTCCTACTTCTGCCGCTACTCTTCAACTTAAAAAGGAAGGATATAGCAATACTGAAGTTTCAGGTGCAACCGCTGCGAATGCCGTTGTTGTTGAATGTGGCGATGTTATGTTAGACAATGCACTTTATTATTCGAACGGAATTGCGAAGGAAAGAGAGAATTTTATATTCCTTACACTTCACAGGCCTTCGAATGTCGACAATCCTAAATTACTCTTGCCTTTCTTGCAAGAGTTGGTTCAGATTGCTTCTGACTTAAAAATGGAGCTTCATTTTTCCATTCACCCGAGAACAGCAAAATCGTTAGAAGATTCAAATTTGAAGGATGAATGGGAACGATTGAAATTGAATTCCAATTTCATTCTATTTCCACCTTTCAACTATACCGAAACACTTGGCAAACTTACGCAAGCTTCACTTGTATGGACTGATTCTGGTGGATTGTGTAAAGAAGCGTTTTACATGGGAACTCCTTGTTTAATTCTTCGAAGTGAAACGGAATGGACCGAGTTGGTAGATCACAGCTATGCCAAAGTCGTTCACAACGACTTGGAAAAAATAAGAACTGAAAGCGTCAATTTCCTTCAACACGGAATACCAGACTCCCTACCATTGTATGGAAAAGGAAATGCCGCGAAAATCATTCTATCAAGCATTAAATTATTTTTCGCTTGATTGCCATTTATTCTGAAATAGAATCGCCGCGATTGAATTATGTCTTAAAGGCATTGTTCCAACCCGTTTCTGTTCCTTTTTTTATTTTGAAGAACAAAAGTGAATTCGATGAATTCAAAGGTGCGAAGTTCATCTATTCTGAAAACGCTTGGGACAATCATTTACATATTCCCCCATCTGGTTTTTTCTTAGTTGATTCAATAATTAAATCAGAACAATTCGACTTCCCATTTGAAGTGCCTGAGAACGGCGCTTTTCATTTCAATTTCGATGTACTCGCTGCGAGTTTTATTTTAATTAGTCGCTATGAGGAAGAAGTTGTTTCATCGCGCGATGCTTTTGGTCGATTTGAGAGCAAGAATAGCCTTTTAAGCAAACGCAGTTGGCTCGAGCGTCCATTGGTGGACGAATGGCGTTTAGCATTGCTTAGAGCCATTCAAGAACGTTTTCCATTCTTCGACTACTCGCCTACTTCACACCAAATTCAATTAACGATTGATGTTGACAGCGCTTTTGCTTATTTGCACAAAGGAATGTATCGCACTGCAGGAGGATTCGCGAAGGATGTTGTGAAGTTTCAATTTGGAAATTTATTTCGAAGAACGCTTGTGTTGCTTCGCTTGCGCGAAGACGATTATAACACATACGATTACATTGCATCTCTTCAAGAGAAGTCTGGATTTGATTTGACGTATTTCTTTTTGTTGGCCAACTTCGGTGCTTACGATAAGAATGTTCCATACACGAGCAAAGCACTTCAACATTTAATTCAATCTCTTTCGAAGAAGTATCGCTTGGGAATTCATCCGGGCGTTGCTTCGCACGATTCCCTTTCCACATTGAAAGAAGAAATTAGAAGGCTTCAATTTATTACTGAAAAGAAAGTTACGCATGCGCGAATGCATTACTTGAAAATGAACGGAGCGGAAACCTATCGCAATCTTCTTCAATGCGAAATTGAAAATGATTACAACTTGGGATTTGCTGATGTAATTGGATTCAAATCAGGGACTGCCCTGTCGCATTATTGGTATGACTTCAAACAGGAAAAAGAAACCACCTTGTTGTTACATCCGTTTGTAGCAATGGATGCGACCTTGAATCGATACATGAAACTTTCAGCGCGGGAAGCCATTGATAAATTGAAGGAGTTGAAGCAAACCTGCTCGAGACTTCAAGTACCTTTTTGTTTGTTGTGGCACAACGAAAGTTTTTCGGAATGCAACGAATGGAAAGGTTGGAAGGAAGTGGTGGCTGAAGTTATGCGTTGAGTTTCTTCAACTCGAAAATTCCATCTTCCATGACACCGTAGGTGTAATGATGAAGCCAATCTCCAATGTTGATGTACTCTGAACTCTCCCCCACTTTAATTTGCATGGGCAAATGACGGTGTCCGAAAATGAAATAATCGAAGTGTTCTTTTAGAAGTTGTTCCTTCGCGAAGACCGCAAGCCATTCGTTTTCTTCTCCTAAAAATTTCTTATCGCTTTCTCCGGAAACGCTGCGGCTATAGCCCGAACTCTTCTGCGCTAGCCAAATTCCAAAATTCGGATGAAGCCTTGCGAAGAGCCATTGACAAAAACTCGAAGCAAAGAATTTCTTTAAGATCTTGTATCCGTTGTCGCCAGGGCCAAGACCATCTCCGTGACCAATGAAATACTTCTTACCGTTCCACTCGCGCACAATGGGTGCTCTGTGTAGGGTAATGCCGCATTCTTGTGGAAGGTAATCGAAGATCCACATGTCGTGATTTCCTATGAACCAATGCACCGGTATTCCGCTGTCAGTTATTTCGGAAATCTTTCCGAGCAAACGCGTGAATCCGCGAGGAACTGCGCGCTTGTATTCAAACCAAAAATCGAAAACATCTCCGACTAAAAATATTTCGCTTGCATCTTTTCGAACTTCTTCGAGCCATTGCACAACTTTCTTTTCACGCACAAGGCTCTCCTCGAAATTGGGAGCGCCAAGGTGAAAATCGGAAGCGAAATAGACTTTGTTCTTCATCTTATTTTCCGGCAATGCTGCGAATAAGTTTGAACGGTTCTAGACCAATAAGATCAATGTTCATCATAACTCCGTTGAAGTATCCAGGTAATTGAGCGTCTTGAACTTTGTTATTACCGTATATTGGAAGTGTAACACTCCAAACATTCGGAATAATTTGTAATACCGCTGAAGTGTTCCAATAAACACCTTCGGCATTGATTTGCGGACACTGTGGGCTCCAAGCGTCAAGTATGGTTCCTTGCAATGAGATGTTGAATTTTTCGATTGGAAGTTGAATACCAACTGTTGTTGAAAGCAAACGTTTTGTTGCTCCAACATTGCGCAGGTTCACTCCGAGATTTCCCATTCCGTTAGTCACTTGCGATGAAGCAAATCCGGAAGAAGCTCCTCTTCCGAAATACAAATTATCGAAAGCGTAGTCATATGAACCCGAAACTCCTGATAGTCCGAACGCTCCGTTTTGTAGAGCATACAAAGCGTTGTTATCGACTTGATATCCTGCAAAAGCTTTCATATAAACATCGCGGTCTTTGGTTAATGAATACTTGAAGCGATAAGTTCCTCCTGCGCTCAATAGTGTTCCAATTTGAGTGGAAGCATCACGAACATAAGAAGCCTGTTGAAGGACACGTCCGTTTACATTCAGTGTTTGACGTGGACCAATCTTCTGAGACCAATTGGCGTCGAACTGAATGAATTCACGGCTGTAGTCATTGACCAAACTCTCTTCAACGGTATTGATGTTAAAGGTGTTTCTCATCCATTGGAATTGATAAGCCAAAGCCACATTGATAATGGTTCCCTTATTGAAATTCGAAGGTTTGTTGCGGAAGGTATAAGCCACATAAGGTTTGAACAACATGTAGTTATCATACGAATCGCTTACATCAGTTGTATAGTCGTCCATTCCAAAACGTTGAACTTGTGTTCCTGCAGTGAAATTCAATTTGTGGTAGGCGACGCTTGCGAATCCGTTTACAGCTTTTCTTTCGAAGCTATACAGCGGAGTAACATTCCATTCGAAATTCTTACGAAGGAGTTGTTTGTTGTGAAGGTTCACCCCGATCATACTTCCGTCGTGAACGTTGTACGCATACATTGGAAGGTAGAACAATTCGGTTTGCTTCGGATTGTCGATGCTTGAAAAGAACTTCATTTTAACAGGCTCTACTTTCTTGAATAGACCTGAACTTCTCATGGTGTTGTTCTCTCTGTTTACTTCAGGGATTACTCCTTCAGGATCGATTGAATAAGATGACGAACTTGGAGCAGTAATCCAAACTGATTTTCCAGGAGCAATGGCTTCCTTCGTCCAGATTGGAGTTTTACTTCCTTCTGTTCCGATAGATACTGCACCGGCAGCATAACCGGTGTTCTTTACTTTCACTTTTGAATTTCCAGGTTCAACGGCATTCTGTTTAATTCGAGTAATGCTGAAATCGATCTTCTCTGTGGTCTTGATTAATTCATTGAAGAACCAATCGAGTTTTTGACCTGTTGTTTCTTCAAACACGGCTTGAATGTCTTCCGGTTGTGGGTGTTTGAATTTCCATTTCTCGAAATAATTGTGCATGCACTTATCGAACAACGGTTCGCCTAAATACCCTTTCAAATAATAGAACAACAATGCTGTCTTCTTGTAAACGATTCCGCCGTAATTCAGTTCGGTGAAGTTGTCTGAATGACATTGCAAAGGTTGATCAAGGTTTTGAGAAGCAGAGATTAAATAAGATAGTTCACTCAATGAACGTTGCGAGAAATCTGACAAGCCCAAAGTCTTGTCTAATCCACCAATTCCAATGGCTGCACCCAATGATGCATCTGGATACTTTGTATCCATATAACGGTCTTCGTTGAACGAGTTCAATCCTTCGTCCATCCATGCGTTGTCACGTTCGTTACTTCCTAAAATTCCGTAGAACCAGTTGTGTCCCACTTCGTGCATGATAACTGTTTCAAGCATGCGATCATTTCCAGCAGAACCAATAACGGTTACGTTTGGATATTCCATTCCGCCACCTGCACTAATGGTTCCGTCTACTGCGGTAACTTGATTGTATGGGTAGTCACCATTCCACAAAGAATAATAATAGATTGCGTCATGCAAATACTCTGAAGACTTGATCCACAACTTCGCACTTTCAGGAGTGAATAAGGCCCAAGTGGTTACTTGATTCTTATTCGCAGGCGTTTCAACATTTCCTTTCAAAACAATCCAACGCTTATCTGCGAACCAACCGAAGTCGTGCACGCGAGATTGAATGTAACGAACCGTTTTCCATTCTTTAGATGATTCTGGAAATTCATTTAAATCTCCTGATTTCAATGTGTACTCAGCAATTTTTTGCGAAGCCTTTGCAGCCTCTTCATTCATGAACATCACTTCTGATGGAGTTTGACAATCTCCGGTAGCACCCAAGATGTAGTTCTTTGGAAGCGTAATGCTCACATCGTAAGAACCAAATTCACTGTAGAATTCTCCTTGCGTTAAGTAAGGCATTTGGTGCCATCCGTTTCTATCGTAAACCGCAGGCTTTGGATACCATTGCGTAATTTGAAAACTTTGTCCAATATGACCCAAGCGCGAAATACTTCCACTTGGAATCTTCACACGGAAAGGAGTTGTGATGGTAATGCTTTGACCCGGTTGAAGCGGAGAAGCCAATAACAATTTGCAGATGTCAATGTTCTCTCCATCGTATTCCCATGACGCTTTCACTCCGTTTACTTTGAAATCAAGCGAATCAATGTATCCTTTGTTCTCTGCTAATGTCGTGAACAGAACGAAATTGCGAGTTCGAGCCAACTGCTTGGCAAGCGCTGTGTTTCTGTTTTTATACGCATTCGGCCAGATGTGCATGTAGATTTCGTTCAATGCAACCGAACTGTTGTTGGTGTAGATCAACTCCTCGTTTCCGTAGAGCATGTTGCGTTCATCGTCGAGCTTTACATCGATTTTGAATTTTACATCTTGTTGGAAATAAGGTTTGCTTTGAGCGAAAGACGAAACACTCATTCCGAATGCGACAAGAGCTAATGCGATTTTTTTCATGTTGAATTTATTACTTCGACGAATAAGTTTCTCTACAGTTACTATTATAATCCTAATTTTTTCAATTCGCTTTCTAATCCACCACCGCGAAGCGATTCGCCCATGGCTACTATCTTTCCTTCCTTGTCAATTAATACAGGAAAAGGAATACTTTCAATTTCATACAAAGGAACAACCGCAGAGCGCCATCCGCCTAAATCAGAGACGTGATTCTTCCAAAGCAATCCGTCTTTTTTAATGGCTGCTTCCCAAGCCGTTTTGTTTTCGTCCAAGGAAACAGAAAACACATCGAATCCTTTTGACGCGTATTTGTTATACACTGCAACGACATTTGGATTTTCTTTTCGACACGGCCCACACCAAGATGCCCAGAAGTCAAGAAGCACAACCTTTCCACGAAGACTGCTTAATGCTTTCGTTTCTCCGGTTAGGTTTGGAAGGGTAATTTCTGGCGCCATTTTTCCAACTGCTATGTTGGAATTTGAGGCTGCACTTGAACTACTTGCATTCTTAATTTGTCCAACTAATTTCTCTAAAGTCTTATACGCCGCAAGGTTTCCACAAGTAGGCTTGGTATCGGTTAAGACACGCTGATACCAAATGAAATCGAAACGCGGATCTAGGTTCTGAACAATGGAAATGGCCAATAAACTCGCAGAGTGTTTTTCCAACCACCCTTTAATAAATGCGTTAGCTTCCTTCTGTGCCGCAGCGAATTGCGCTTCCCATTTGGCAATCCATTGTGTGCTGTCTAAAGCGGGATCTGTTGACGGGCGATTAATTTGAGTTTGCGCTTCAGCAAGTTTTTCCATCATGGGTTCCCACTTCTTCACCAAGTCCATGTACTCCACCGTTTGCTCAGAGCCCTCAACTTTGGCGTTGCTTAGATTCGCAAATTCAGCGGTGATTTCAACATGCTCTGAACTGTCTGTGATGAGTTGAAGAAAATTCCCTTCTTTGAAATAGATTCGGTAAAAGTCTAAAGGAAGGTTGCTGTGCGATTTCAAACTGAAACTTCCGTCTGAACCTACAACAGTGCTATCGATGGGAAGAACCATACTGTCGGAAAGCGATTCCAAATAAATCGTTTTTCCTTCAGCACCCGTAATTACGCCTGAAATGGAATTGGAATTTCCACATGATGCGAAAGAAATTGCAGCCGCAATTAAGATGAAAAAATTTCTCATTGATCTAATAATTGTTGAATAAGTCCAGATGCTGTTTTCGGATTGGCCTTTCCTCCACTCTTTTTCATGAGTTCACCCATGAACAATCCGAGCATTCCTTTATTTCCTGCTTTGTATGCAGCAACCTTGTCCGGCCAAGCTGCAAGAATCTCTTGCGCGATTTGCTTAATGCTGTTCTCGTCTGCATCTTGTATCAAATTCAATTCAGCAGCAACGTCTTCAGCCATTTTGGAAGAATGATTAGCTAACGCTGGAAGAATTTTTTCAGCGGCAGTGGAGCTTGAAACTTTTCCAGCATCTACTAAATTGATGATACTTGCTAGTTGTTCTGGAGTGAACGGGCTCTGTTCTATTTCGAGGGCTTGCTCTTTTAAGAATCCTTTTACAGGACCCATTAGCCAATTGCAAGCAGCCTTATAATTTTTCGTTTTTGAAATGATACGCTCGTAATAAAGCGCAGTTTCCTTTTCGCTTGTCAATACATTCGCATCGTATTCCGATAGATTGAATTCTTTCAAATACTTATGCAGCAACTCTTTTGGAAGAGGTGGCATTGAAGAATGTATGCGTTGAATATGATCTTCTGTAATGACTACAGGCGGAAGATCGGGCTCTGGGAAGTAGCGGTAATCTTGCGCATCTTCTTTACTCCGAAGCAAAGAAGTAGTTCCGTCTGCAGCGTTGAAGCTACGCGTTTCTTGATTGATCACTCCACCTGCTTCAATGATATCGATTTGACGCGTCATTTCGTGCTCAATAGCGCGTTGCACATTGCGAATGGAGTTCATGTTCTTCACCTCGCAGCGCGTTCCGAATTCTGGAGCGCCTTTCTTTCGAACCGAAATATTCGCATCGCATCGCAGCGAACCTTCTTCCATGTTACCGTCGCAGATATCTAAATAGCGAACGAGTTTTCTAACTTCAGTTAGATACAAATACGCTTCGCGTGAAGTGCGCATATCTGGCTCGGAAACAACTTCAATAAGCGGAACACCGGCACGATTCAAATCGACAAGCGTGTCGAATGGATCTTGATCGTGCATGCTTTTTCCAGCATCTTCTTCCAAGTGCGCTCGCGTAATTCCAATGCGTTTTTCAGAACCGTCGTCTTCACGAATAATGATTTCTCCACCTGTGCAGATGGGAGTTTTGTCTTGCGTAATTTGATATCCCTTCGGTAAATCGGCGTAGAAATAATTCTTGCGCGCGAAAAATACAGGGGTGTTTATTTGCATGTCTGTGGCAAGCGCCAACTTAATAGCGAAGTCTACAGACTGGGTGTTTACTTTCGGCAATGTACCTGGATGTCCCAATGTGATTGGGGAAACCAAGGTATTCGGCAAGGCGCCGAATAAGTTCGCGTCTGAAGCATAAGCCTTCGAAGCCGTTTTTAGTTGCATGTGGACTTCCAGTCCAACTACCAATTCGTATTGATCGTATACAGATTGTTCCATTTATTTCTTTACTTCATTTACAGCATTTAGTAATGCTGTTTCACCTGCGATAAATTTTATTTTCATTCGAAGAAAATACAAAGGAAGTTCTTCAAATCCCTTGATGTTCTTGCATTTCACCACATCTTTTTCAGTGGTTAACAGAACCGTATTTTCCTGTCCAAAGTTAATCCATTCTTTCCGAATGCGAGCGACATCTTGAGGGGTGTATTCGTGATGATCGTTCAAGGCCATTTCAATGGTTGCTAGGCTCCTATTTCTTCCTTCCATAAAAAATGGAATTGGATTGGCGAGTCCTGCAAAACATACGCTGCGCATATTGCTGTTCCACGGATTCATATGACTGAATGCGGGTTCTGGCGTGTCGTATTCAATGGTGGTAAATGCTAGCACCTGATTTTCATTCAACTTCAATTCAAACTTTATTGTTTCTCTAGCCTCTTCCGAAAGATCTTCTGGACATTTAGTAACAACAATTGCATCGGCAGATTGTGCTCTTTTTTTCAAGTCGCGTAAACCACCCACAGGAAACAAATGGTCGTTCACAAACAAGTCGTTGTAGGTCGTTAGCAGAATTGAAAAATCGGGATTCAATTTTCTATGTTGAAAGGCATCGTCTAAAACAACTTGCTGAATTTGCGGAAAGGATTGTTTCAATTGATAAATTCCTGAAAGTCTATTTTCAGAAACGGCTCCGATTAAGGATTGGAAATGATTTCGAACCACTGCTGGCTCATCGCCAATTTCTGAAACATTCGAATCTGAAGTAATTAATTGAAATCCTTTGGTTTTACGGCCATATCCGCGAGAAACAAATCCGGTTTTAGAAGCGTCAAACTTTTCAATTAACCAAATAGCGAAAGGCGTTTTTCCGGTTCCTCCTAATTTCAAATTTCCAATTACAATAGAAGGAACTGCTGCTTTTTTCGAACTTAAAATTCCAACAGAAAATAAAAAATGACGGAAGTGCAAAATGCTTCCTAGCAGAAAAGAAAAAGGCCAAAGAGTTGCTCTGAATAAACGCATCGGTGTAACTTGGCTGCAAGTTAGATTAAAAATGCGTATTGAAGAAGTCATTTCCTATTTAGAACAATGGGCTCCGCCTATTTTACAAGAGTCTTACGACAATTCTGGATTGTTGGTTGGAAATAAGCAAAACGAAATCACTAATGTATTGGTGAGCCTCGACTGCACGGAAGACGTTATTGAGGAAGCCATTGCGAAGAATTGCAACCTTATAGTTTCACACCATCCGATTGTTTTCAAAGGCTTGAAACGCTTTACTGGCGCCGATTATGTTCAGCGCACTGTTATTAAAGCCATTCAAAACAACATTGCGTTGTATGCGATTCATACGAATCTCGACAATACCATTGAAGGTGTAAATGGGGAAATTGCGAAACGTCTTGGATTGAAGAATGTTCGTCCGCTTGTTCCATTAAACGGACATCTGCTCCAACTCACTGTGTTCATTCCGAATGATCATTTCGAAAAAGTTCGAACGGCATTGTTCGAAGCTGGGGCTGGAAGTTTGGGCAATTACAGTGAATGTGGTTTTTCGGTAGTTGGAAATGGAAGTTTCAAGCCAGAGGAAGGCGCGCAACCTTTTGAAGGAGAACATGGAATTCGAACCGAACAAGAAGAAATTCGGTTTGAAGTGATATTGCCCAGTTGGAAAAAAACGAATGTTCAGCGAGCACTTTTCGAATCACATCCGTATGAAGAAATTGCACACAATTGGCAAACCCTTCAGAACCCCATTCATCAATTTGGAAGCGGAGCAATCGGAGATTTAGAAGCACCTATACCCTTGACTGATTGTTTAAGTATATTGAAAAAAGAATTTAATAATCACAGTATTAAGTACACTCAAACAAACAAACTCTCGATTCAGAAAATTGCAGTTTGTGGTGGAAGTGGTCAGTTCTTATTGGGGGCTGCGAAAGCTCAAGGAGCTGATGCATTTATTACATCGGATGTTAAATACCACGAGTTTTTCGATGCTGAAGGACAGTTGTCGTTTATTGATATTGGACATTTTGAAAGTGAGCAGTTTACAATTGAGTTGATTCATGCAAAAATCACTGAAAAATTTCGTACATTCGCGGTCCACAAAACGGGTGTAATAACGAACCCCGTTCTCTATTACTGACATTATGGCAAAAAAAGCATTAAAACCAAAAGCAAAAGCACCAGCTAAGCCAAAGGTTACTGCTAAGAAAGCAGTTAAAACAGTTGTGTCGAAGGGAAAGGAAAAAGCGGTAAAGAAACCTGTTGCAAAAAAAGTAGAAAAGAAAGCTGTTAAACCGGCTGCGAAACCTGTAGCGAAAAAGGTTTTAAATCCTGTGGCTAAAAAAGTAGTTAAGCCCGTTGCGAAAAAGGTTATAAAACCTGCACCGAAAAAAGTTGTAAAGCCAGTGGCGAAAGCAGTGAAGAAGGAAGTGAAAAGTATTAAAAAAGTAGTGAACGTAGTGATAAAGACCAAAGCGAAGGAAGTGAAGAAAGCAGTTAAACCAGTTGCTAAGAAGGCTGCTACTGCTAAAAAAGTTGAAACAAAGAAAGCTGTTGCACCTGCTAAGAAAGCGGCTCCAACGTCTAAACCAGTTGCTTCAAAGAAGGCAGCCCCTTCCAAAAAGGTTGAACCGAAAAAGGTTGTCGCTCCTGTAAAGAAAGCGGCTCCTACAAAAAAAGTTGTAGCCTCAAAGCCGGTTGCGGCGAAGCCAGCATTGAAATCACCGGTAACTCCTGCAAAGTCTGAGAAAAAAGAAAAAGTAGCCAAAGCGGAGAAAGTTGTTGCAGAAGATGGAATTGAAATTCCCGTGGTTTTAGCACCAGAAGATGAAGCAATTCTTGCTGAAGCATTAACACTTGCAAAGCCAAAGCGCGAAGCAAAGATTCGTAAAGAAGTTATTGCTGAAGGTCCTATTGATGGGAAGCCTAGAACATTTAAAATTGGTATTGCACCGGCACTCGCAGAGAGGAGAGTTGCAAACCCTATTCACGTAGCTTCAGAAATGGACCCCAAGCAGGCCATATTTGTACCTATTGCCAAACCTGAGAAAAACGAAAAAAACAATCCCGTAAACGATCCAGAAACTATGATTTCAATTAATCAAATGAACAAGTCGAACAGCGAAGATGCTAAAAAAGGTATCTCTGTTGAATCTAAATTAAGACACTTATATGCTCTTCAATTGATTGACTCTCGAATTGATAAAATTCGCGCTACACGCGGAGAATTACCATACGAAGTTGAGGATTTGAAAGATGAAGTTGCTGGTTTAGAGGGGCGCTTGGATCGTTTGAATGCTGAATTCAAAGGAGCTGATGACAGTATTGTGACTTGTAAGTCTGCAATAAAAGAAGCTGAAGCTTTGATTGTTAAATACAAGGAGCAATTGACGAAGGTGAAAAACAATCGTGAATTCGATTCTTTAAACAAAGAAATTGAGTTTCAAGAATTAGAAATTGAATTGCAGTCAAAGCATATTCGTACAGCTGAGACCACAAAGACAACGAAACAAGGTGAGATCGACAATACAACTTCAAAATTAAACGAGCGTGCAAACGACTTAAATTTGAAAGAAACCGAATTAACTGAATTAATGAGTGAGACTCAGAAAGAAGAAGATTTTCTTTCTAAACGCAGCGATGAAGCGAAGAAGCATATTGACCTTCACTTGTTAGAGCGTTATGTTCGCATGCGCAAGTCTGCTCAAAACGGATTGGCTGTTGTACCAATTGAGCGTGATGCTTCTGCTGGTTCATTCATTCAAATCCCTGCTCAAGTTCAAATGGACGTCCGTTTACGCAAACGTATCATTACCGATGAGCACAGCGGAAGAATCTTAGTAGATGAGGAGATGGCTTACGAAGAAGAATTGAAATTCAAAGAAGTTCTTCAGAAGGAAATGGCGAAGTAAACTTTAGGGGAGAATAATTACTCGGGGCGAATAATTATTCGCCCTAATTAAAGAAAAAGGGATGATTAAATCATCCCTTTTTTAATGACCAATTCAATGAACCGGTCTTCCATGTTTTTCACTTTAGGGAATTCAGATAGGAGTTTTCCAGTTTTCAAAAATTCTTTTTGATCGTCACGTTGAAGCTTATTGTAAATCTTCAACATTTTCAAGAAATAGATATCGGCTTCGTGATCGCGTTCGCGCTGCGTGTAAAAGCGAATAGTACTTTTCAATGCATATTCAACCAATTCGGTATTGCCCAAACAAAGGTGAACGAGAATATTCAATACACGCACGTGTCCGTATATATCTTGACGTAATTCTTTGCCCGAGTTATTGATAATTTCGTTTACATGCTTAAGCGATCTTTGATGCAAGCCGCAGGAGAATTCATAGAGGGCAAGTCTATAATGCATCATCATTTCGAATTCCTTACTTAATACATTTTTCGTTTGCTGTACCGATAGGAGAATATCATCGGATTGAATCTTCTGGTCGAACATAAGAGCCATCTCCACCTGAATCTGCTTCAGAATGCGGAAACGAAATGCAACTAAATCTGGATTCTGAAAATATTCAACCTCATCCAAAGCCTCTACCTTCTTATATAACTCTGTTGCTCCTGCCCTATCGTCTAACAGAACCTTACATGTTAGTAATTGTCCCAAAGCACGTAAATATCGCTTGGCCTTGTCCTCTCTAATCCATTCATACTCTTCGAATAAAGCAATGACTTCGGTAAAGTAAACGGATGCAGATTCAATATTGCTTTCAGCAATTGCACAAAATCCCAATGAATACAATCGAATACAATTCGAACGAATAGACTTTGCCTTTGAAGCGTCTTCAAGAAGTTTCGAATCACGAATCTCTCGAAGCATTTCTTCATGAATGGCTGAAGGTGTAAATCCGCCTGATCTAAAAATAGCGTTGACCTTTCCATAAATTACTTGATATTCCGCAAGGTTTTGAAGCAGCGATAAAACATGTGCCTCTTCTTCTGCCAGCTCATCAATGGATTGAGAAAACTCTCCGTTTTCATAATCCTCTTCGAGCAAAGTCTTTTGCCACGAGATAATTTCAAACAGATAATAAAAGAACTCATAGGAAACAGCCAATTTCTTGGCTCGTTTCAGTTCCTTTTTGCATTCTTCATGTAAACCTTTTTTGTGAAGAATATCGACATTCTTCAAGGCCTGTTTCAAAATACTTCGAACGCTGTTCTCTCCATGATAGGAGCGCAGTGCCTTCAATATTAATTTGAACAGATGATTTTTTTCGGAAGGAAGATGCTTCAAGAATAGTTCTCCTTTGAACGATTCTTTCACAAATTCTTCGTCGTACTGATCCATCTTTTCAAGCAAATCGAAGAGACGTACGTAGTTCTTCTCGCCCGCTTGCAACGAGCTTTGTAGCTTAAAAAAACGCTTTTCACTCTTGGTCAACGAGTGAACCAGATCAAAAAGATCGTGGGTAGGTTTCATACTTGCAGTTTGGTTGTTTGTTGTGTTAGTGGTGGTTTCAATTCCTCTAACAAAATTTAAGACTCCAAGAATACGAAAAAGGTTGTTTCATTAAATTAGAATATCTTGCGGACATGAAAAATCTCTCTTTGAATGCCTTGCTTTTTCTTGTGCTTTGTTCAATTATGTCTTTTCAATCTTTAGGGCAAACGAATTGCACGCACAAACATTCGCATAAAAATCTCTCTAACAGCAACAGTCGTTGCGATACGTTAGACATTATAGACACATACGTATATCTAGACTTCACGAATTTTACAAGCAGTACTCTTCGAGGATATTCGGAACTTGTTGTTGCTCCGATGATGACGAGTGTAACTCAATTGCATTTAGATATTGAAGGATTAACGGTTGATTCGGTATTTATCAATTCCAATGCAGCTCTCTTTTCTCACAGCGGTTCTGATTTGTTTATTGAACTACCAAATCTACCGTCGTGGGTGAACTTCACAGCGCGCGTTTATTATCATGGTACACCCATTCAAGATAACAGTTGGGGAGGATTTTATTACAGCAGTAGTTATGCGTATAACATTGGAGTGGGCATGAGTGCGCTTCCTCATAATTTTGGAAGGGTGTGGTTCCCGTGTTTCGACAATTTCAGAGAGCGCTGCACCTATACGATACAAACTTTAACAGATGGTGGAAGGACTTCGTATTGTGGAGGATTGCGATCTTCTGTGGAAAATGTAGGCGGTGATTCTTTGCTTACCACCTGGAATTTATTGCAACCAGTTCCCTCCTATTTGGCTAGCGTTGCTGTTACGAATTACACCCATGTGGAAGATGAGTTCACTTCCTTGGGCGGATACACCCGCCCAATCTGGCTTGCAGCAAGGGCTGCAGACACGTTAGACATGAAGAACAGTTTTGTGCATTTACACGATGCGCTGCAAGCCTTCGAGACGAAATACGGTAATTACGCCTTTGATAAAGTTGGATTCACAGCCGTGCCTTTCACAGGAGGAGCCATGGAACACGCTACAAACGTTGCCTATCCGCTCTTTGCCATTGATGGCACAACAACATATGAAACTCTTTATGCGCATGAGCTCAGTCACCATTGGTGGGGCGATTTAATTACCTGCGAGACAGCAGCGGAAATGTGGATTAACGAAGGCATGGCTTCTTATAGTGAGCGAATTTTCACAGAGTGGTTGTATGGTAGCGATGCTTACAACACTTCCATTCGAAACAATCACAGAAATGTATTGTTGAATGCTCCGCGCAACGATGGTGGATATTTCCCATTGAATGCCATACCTGAAAACATTACTTACGGCGAAACCGTTTACAACAAAGGAGCCGATGTGGCGCATACATTAAGAGGCTTCATGGGCGACGAGAATTTCTTTCAAGCCATTCATGACCTCATGACTGAATACCAGTATAACACGTTGAACTCGGTTCAGATGCGCGATTTCTTTCAAGCTTATACAACTGAAGATCTCTCTGAGTTCTTTAACGGATGGGTGTTTCAGCCGGGGTATCCCGATTTTCGACTTACGGGATATAGCTATTCATCGCAGTTTGTGGGATATGAATTGAATGTTCACATTGACCAATACCTTCATCACAATACAGACTACTTGAACAATGTTCCTCTTGAAGTGACGGTTATGGATTTTGAAGGAAATACAGACACGGTACTCATTCACGCCTCTGGAGAATCGAGCTCAGCTACAGCCACTGTCTTGTTCGAACCCGCGCATGTCATGTTGAACAGAGCAGATAAATTGCATTACGCCACGCTTGCCGATGAAGCCTGGAATTCGACTACGGGTGCGCACGATTTAACCTTCGCCAATTTCGAATACGATATTGATGAAATGGGAAATATGGACAGCATTTTCGTTCGAGCTGAAATGCATTTGACCGCCGCAGATCGCGTTACCGCACTTCCACTAACCGACTATGTGATTTCACCGGATAGATATTGGCATGTGAACACCTACGCCAATGAAACAACTTTGACACAAATGACCTTGCGCTTTAACGGATCAGCGACCGCTGCGAGTGCATTGGACACTTCATTGTTCCAATTGGTTCAGCAGTATGGAATGAATGAAAGCAATTTGGTCTTGTTGTATAGATGGAATGCTTTCGAGCCATGGACCGAAATTCCGAATGCAACTTTGTTTACGTCTGGTAGCACCACGAATTGGAATGGACGTTTCGAAGTGTTGAATCCTCGTCCCGGAGATTACGCATTCGCCTTTCATTCGGGAATTGTATCAGTAGATGAAATTGAAAATCCGTCTTTACCCTTCAACATAAATAACAACGAAATAACTTCTACACGTTTTAGTGGGAAGTACAGTCTGACGAATGCGAACGGACAACAGTTGTTGAAAGGAAAAGTTACCGAAAGCTTGCGATTAGATATTTCGGAATATGCATCTGGAATCTATTTCCTTCAATTGAATAGTGTGACTTATAAAGTGTTTTTGAAATAATATGGAATCACCTGCATCTTTTTCTACGCGTCGCGAATGGCTCTTTATATTTTTGGCCGGACTTTTCATTACGAATGCAATAACTGCAGAGTTAATCTCGAGTAAGCTCATTCAAATTCCCATTCAAATTGGAAATTGGAAGCACACGTTCATCACGATAGTTGGGGTTCTGCCCTGGCCTATTGTGTTTTTGCTAACCGATACGTTGAATGAATTTTATGGAGAAAAAGCCGTTCGACGACTGTCGTGGATCACCACCATTCTTATTGGCTATTGCTTCATCATTGTTTTACTCGCACTTCAAATTCCGGCTGTTCCTGGAATTGGTGTGACTGACGATCAATTCGGTGCGGTGTTCGGACAAGCGCCGTGGATTATGGTTGGAAGTATTGCTGCGTTTTTGATTTCGCAGTTGATGGACGTTACCATTTTCCATTGGATCAAAAGCAAAACAGGAAACAAATACATTTGGCTTCGAAGCACGGGAAGTACGGTGGTATCTCAAATCGTAGACACCGTTGTGGTGTTATACGTTGGATTCGTCCTTCCAGGAAAAATGGATTGGAACACTTTTGCTGAAGTTGCCCCGACGAATTATTTGTTGAAGATGGGAATTGCTGTAGCGCTAACACCGCTCATTTACGCGGTGCATGCGGGTATTCGCAAGATTATCTAAAGAGGCCCTTTCCGAATTCAATCTTCATTCCGGTTGAAATAATAATACCGGTAGATTTAATATTGAAAACAGACGATGGACTGTCGAAAAGGTTTGTCCATCCTTGTTGCTTCGCAGCAGAAACATAGAATTTATATCGCTTCGCTTTCGTTACGCCTATCCCCGCTTCTATTTGAGTAGACAATTCGAATTGTGAAGCCGTGCTTGTCACATCGTCCCACGTGTAATCGATGATTTGTCCGTTAGAATCAATCACAGGTGTTTCCGCAATAGCCTTCATTAAATAACCGGGAATGAATGCAACATTACCGAAGATGTATGCGCGATTACCCAATTGAACACCCACTTTTACAGGTAAAGAGAAGTAGTTGAATTTATTTCGTAGATCAGCGACACCTAATTGAGTGCCCACAGAATCTGTAATCGCAAGTGGACTGCTGAATCCGCGTTGTACCATATTAATTTCTCCACCTACCGTTAAAAAACGAAAGTGAACGCGATCGTATGTTAAGCTTACATTTCCTCCAACAATATCTTTCGTGGTGTAACTTGAAAGATTGGTATTCACATTGGAAATGTTCATCCCGGCCTTGATTCCGAATTGTCTGTAAGGGGTTTGCGCTTCGCTGCTTAATGTAGAAAGCGATGCAACAAGGGCCAGTGCTGTTAAACGAAAAATATTTTTCATTTTGTAAAGGTAAGACTTAGGGGCGAAATATTTTTCGCCCGTATTATGCGCGTGCGCTGGCAATGAAATAATAATCGGTGTTGTTGTTGAAGCTGTTTTCGAAATCATGTCCAGACAGGGGTTTGTTGTTTGAAATGAAATCTTGTAACGTGAAAACATCCAAACCTATTTCATTGGAGAGAAAAGAATGTAATTCTTGTGGATTGGTGTCATAGAAGTCGCTTGCTCCTTTTCCGCATTCGAAGAGAATGGTTGGTTTATGGGCTGTAAGCAAATTCTTTGCTCCTTTCAATACACCGAACTCGGCACCTTCCACATCGATCTTCACAAAGTGAATGGGCGTTGTGGTTGGAATAACATCGTCGAGCAATTTCTTCTCGACAGTGATCTCTTCAATTTCCGGATTGTCGATGTCGTATCTGCGACGCTTGATGCCGCTATAAGCAGGCGCGTTTTTCACCCATTGAAAAGTTGTTTCTCCAGATGAGTTTGATAAAGCGTAAGGAAAAATAGCAGCCTTGTTTTTGTATTTCGAGCTGAGTTGATTGAATAGCGAAGGAATGGGTTCAAACGCGAAGTGCTTTCCTTGCGGAGCGAGCTTTAGCATGTAGTTGAGCATTTCTCCTTTGTGACATCCAATATCAATGCAGTTGAAGTTGGCTTGAATTCCGTCTTTCATGATTCTACGCGTAAGTCTGTCGTACCTCAAATTTTTCGTTAAATCGAAATGAAGAAATATGAGTAGCTCCCTTACTGCGTCTTTAATCTGGCTCACGGATAATTTTTTATAAAAATAGGAAACAATTCCATTGAAAATAGAAGAATGTGCTGAAGCACGAATGCCCGCTGGGCGAATCTCTTCGAGGAATGCCGATGGCGAATGCTTCGCGAGGGCACATGGCTGTGCGAGGGTCCGTTGGACGAGGGCAACTTCGTTGCGAAGGTCTTCGACGAGGGCGGTTTCGATTTTCAATTCAACTCCAAACGCATGAGAATATCGCGTTGAAGGTCGGAGCCGAGAAGGAAATCGTGTTCGCCGTTGGAGGTGAAACCTAGAGATTTGTAAAATGAAATGGCTTTGGTGTTGTGCTCCCAGACGCCAAGCCACAGGGAAGTGAAGCCTATAGATTTCGATTGTTCCATAGCAAAATTCATGAACGTCTTTCCTACTCCAATTCCTTGAAACTTTTTCAAGATGTAAATACGTTCTATTTCGAATGTTTCGGCGATGTTCAATTTCATGTAACCCGACAGTTCTTCTTCAACATAAATAAAATAGAATGAAGATGCTAGAGATTCCAATTCGAGCGTGAGTTGATCCAATGAAAGATTGTGCTCGAAGTAATGCGTCATGTTTTCCTTCGTGTTGAAGGCGGCGAAGGTTTCTTCAAAGGTGTTCTTCGAAATTTCTTGAAGCCATGACAATTCTGAAAGATGAACCTGAACAATTCTCATGAGGTGAAAATAATTACTTCGAAGGGCTAACGAACAATTCGCGGATCGAAAGCAAGTCGCTCCTTCGAGATGATTTCAATTTTGTGAGCGTCGGGATGATGAGGATTAATCAGCAAATTGAACTCTTGAGGGACGATGCTGCTTGGGACTTTCAAGACAGGGGCTTTCAATTTTTGGACAAACGAGTCGCCTAAGTTTTGCGTAAAAACCGAAGGCGGATGAGCGTTCCAATTCTTGGGAAGATCGGCAATGGACAACATCTGAATCTTCAATGCATCTGGAATTTCAATTTCAACCAAATAGCGATCGGTTGGAATTTCCATTACGCCATTCAAATGCGCAGTAATCTCAAGTAAAGCAAGCGCCCTGCTCTCTGAAGTATAGACCATGCGCGTGTGCTCGCTGTTCCATCGAAAACTTGAAGACATGGATGCACCAATGCCTTTCAAGGTATCTTTCAAATACTTTTTACGATCGATTCTATAAACTAGCATTACGCGAAGTTTCCGTATTCAATTCGATTCAAACACTTGCGCACTTCCGCAACACCGGAGAGGGTATCGAAGAGCGACTGAGGTGTAATGCCGTTCAACGATTGATTCGGCATTTCCAACCAACGATTGAATTTCTCTTCTTCGTGGTTGAAGACCTCTTGGCCAAACGATAATAATTCAGAGATGGCAACAACCAGTTCAGACTCTTTACTATTTAGAACAGCTTCTTGCCTTTTGTTTAAGTTGTAGGTTGTCTGCGCTATGCCCAAGACACCCAATAAAAATTTAATGGGTCTTTGCATGCGCTCGCTAAGCTCGTCTATGGTGGAATAAGGCAAGCCTTTTCGAATGATTTCTATTCTTCCTAAGCTGTTGCCATAAGCCATGGCGCTTTCTTGAAGAACCGATTTTTTGGAATTGGAAGATTTCATAAGTAGCAATTTTGTTGTAAAGATACAACAAATATGTTGCAAACTTAAAGTTCTTTCTTAAGAAATAATCCCGTCAAAGACTTCTTATGCTTCGCGACTTGCTCTGGCGTGCCGGTGGCGACAACGTTTCCGCCGCCTTCTCCGCCTTCGGGGCCCATGTCTATGAGGTAGTCGGCGCTTTTGATGACGTCCATGTTGTGCTCAATAACCAAGACGGTGTTGCCGCGTTCAACCAGTTGATTCAACACGTTCAAGAGCATTTGAACGTCTTGAAAATGCAGTCCTGTTGTGGGTTCGTCTAAGATATAAATGGTCTTACCGGTGTCGCGCTTCGCTAATTCGGTAGAGAGTTTCACACGTTGTGCTTCTCCTCCACTGAGCGTTGTGCTGTGCTGACCGAGTGTGATGTATCCCAATCCAACGTCGTTCAAGGTCTTCAACGTGTTGTGAATGTTTCGGTGATTTTCGAAAAATCCAACGGCTTGCTCAACAGTCATGTTCAACACATCGGAAATGGTTTTTCCGTTGTAGAAAATCTCCAACGTCTCGCGGTTGTAGCGCTTACCGTTGCACGCTTCGCAATGCACATAAACATCGAGAAGGAAATTCATTTCAATTAAACGAACTCCTCCACCCTTACACGTTTCACATCTTCCACCTGAAATATTGAAACTGAATCTCCCCGGCTGATAACCGCGAATACGCGATTCAGGAACCGACGCATACAAATTTCGAATGTCGGTGAAGATGCCAGTGTATGTACTCGGATTGCTTCGCGGGGTTCGACCAATAGGGCTTTGATCTATTTCAATAACCTTGTCTAAATGCTCGAGTCCTTCCAGTTTCTTATAAGACAAAGGCTTTCGCTGTCCGTTGTAGAAATGTGCGTTCAGAATTGGATAAAGCGTGTGACTAATGAGCGAAGACTTTCCACTTCCACTTACACCTGTTACACAAGTGAATGTGCCCAACGGAATTTCAATGGTTTCTCCTTTCAGATTATGTCCGTTCGCTCCTTTCAACACCAACTTCTTTCCATTGCCTTTGCTGCGTTCCTTCGGAACCGGAATGGCTAATTTTCCACTTAAATAATTCGCAGTAACACTTCCAATTTTAATAAAATCTTTTGGCTTTCCTGCAGCAACCACGTTACCTCCGTGACGGCCAGCACCTGGACCAATGTCAATGATGTAGTCGCTTTCCAACATCATGTCCTTGTCGTGTTCCACCACAATGACACTGTTTCCGCCGTCGCGCAGATCTTTCAACGATTGAATGAGTTTCTCGTTGTCGCGTTGATGAAGGCCAATGCTCGGTTCGTCGAGAATGTAGAGCACTCCAACCAACTGCGAACCTATCTGTGTTGCCAATCGAATGCGTTGCGCTTCTCCTCCACTCAATGTCTTTGCGCTTCGATTTAAATTCAAATATCCCAAACCTACGTTCAACAAGAACTTCAAGCGTGTGCGAATTTCCTTCAAGGGTTCACGCGCAATGATTTCTTGTTTCTTGTCGAAACTTGAATCGATGCCTTCGAACCAAGCGCTGAGCTTTTCAATGTTCAAGGCGCTCAATTCTGAAATTGTTTTTCCTGCTACTTTGAAATGAGAAGCTGTGTCTTTCAAACGCGCACCTTTACAAGTCGGACAAGCCTTTTTGTTCATGAAGGTCTCGGCCCACTTGCGAACTGCAGGGCTTCCGTCTTCTTCCGCATGTCTTTCAATGAAAGCGATAAGCCCGTCGTAGCGAGTGTTCATGGTTTGTCCGTTCGACAATTCCACTTCCACTTTATCGTCGGTTCCGTATAGAATAACCTGAATGGCGTCTTCATCTACTTCCTTCAACGGTGTATTCACGGTGGCTCCGTACATCTTCAAAATAGCAGCCACTTGCTGGTTAATCCAAGAGTTCTTGTTTTCACCCAGAGGAGTTATTCCGCCTTGCTTAACACTTTTTTTATCGTCGGGAATTATCTTTTCAATGTCTATTTCAGCCACTTCACCCAAACCGCTACAGTAGCTGCATGCGCCATAAGGGCTATTGAATGAAAAGAGATTCGGTTCGGGTTCTGGAAAGGAAATTCCAGAGGTTGGACACATGAGGTTTTTGGAAAAGTGATGAACCGTTTCGGTATCCAATTCCATGACCATCACATCGCCTTTGCCCATTTTGAGGGCGGTTTGAACCGTGGCCTTCAAGCGAGGATTGTTCGGTTCAACCGAAAAACGATCAACTACCAATTCAATGTCATGCACCTTGTAGCGATCGAGTTTCATTTCTTTCGTCATCTCCTTCAACTTACCATCGATACGCGCGCGGACGTATCCTTGCTTCATGAGCGAATCGAAGAGTTCGCGGTAGTGACCTTTTCGTGCTTTCACTAGCGGAGAAAGAATAGCGATTTTTTTCGCCTTGAAATCCTTCGCTATTTTTTCAATGAGTTGCTCTTCGGTGAATCGCACCATTTTCTTTCCGGTTGCCGGACTGTACGCGTCTGAAGCACGGGCGTACAACAAACGCATGAAGTCGTACACTTCAGTAATGGTACCGACTGTAGAGCGTGGGTTGCGACTAACTGTTTTTTGTTCGATGGAAATAACCGGAGAAAGTCCGTTTACTTTATCGACATCGGGACGTTCCATTTCACCCAAAAACTGACGGGCGTAGGCATTGAACGTTTCCATGTAACGACGCTGACCTTCTGCGTAAAGCGTATCGAAAGCCAGTGATGATTTTCCGCTTCCAGAAAGGCCTGTAATGACAACAAGCTGATTTCTTGGAATGGTTAAGTCTATATTTTTAAGATTGTTTTCTCGTGCTCCGAGAATTTCAATTTTTTCTTCTTCCATAGTTAGTCGCGTGCGGGAAGAACTTTTCCGCTGCATTTACCAAAACCAACTTTCACCCCTTCTTGTTCAGCAAAACCTGTAATAGTAACAGTGTCTCCATCTGCGATGAACGAACGCGTTGATCCATCGGGCATTTGCACAGGCTTGGTTCCTTTCCATGCAATTTCCAACATGCTTCCGAAAGAACCCTCTGTTGGACCACTAATGGTTCCGCTTGCCATCATGTCTCCGCAGCGAACGTTACATCCGCCAACGGTATGATGCGCCAGTTGCTGATTCATGTTCCAATACATGTGTTTGAAATTGCTGTTCGAAACCACTTGCTTTTCGCCGGCTTCGGTTTGAATTTCAACTTGAAGATTGATGTTGATGTTCTTAATTCCGTTGTATTGAAGGTATGGCAAAACCTCTGGATCTTGCAATGGACCTATGGTTCTGAAAGGCTCTAATGCATCGAGCGTAACAATCCAAGGAGAAACTGTTGAAGCGAAGTTCTTTGCCAGGAAAGGACCGAGTGGCACATATTCCCAACGTTGAATATCACGTGCGCTCCAGTCGTTGAAGAGCATAAGTCCGAAGATATATTCGTCTGCCTCTTGCGTTGAAATACGCTCTCCCATTGGCTTTCCGTCGAATGTCACGAATGCCATTTCCAATTCGAAATCGAGTTGCTTGGTTGGTCCGTAGGTTGGAAGGGTTTCGTCTGAAGGATTGATTTGTCCGCAAGGGCGCGTCACTTCAGTCCCATCTACCACAATGCTTGAAGCTCTTCCGTGGTAACCCACAGGAAGGTGTTTCCAGTTTGGAAGTAGGGCTTTAGCAGGATCGCGAAACATAGTTCCAACATTTCTTGCGTGATCTATGCTGCTGTAAAAATCTGTGTAATCTCCAATTTCAATGGGAAGGTGCATTTGTACTTCGCTCATTTTAATTAAGCATGAACGAAGTTCATCTTTCACCACTGCATCTTGTTTGGCGTTGAGTAAGTCGGCCAATCTCATGCGTAAAGCAGAGCAAGCCTTCTTTCCATGCTTCATCATTTTATTCAATGAATGCGTGCGGTATTCTTCAGCGCCGAAGGGTAAAGCAGAAATGTGATTCTGTTGAAACACACGGAAAATATCTAAGACATAATTTCCAATGGCTACTCCCACACGAAGATCTCCTCTTCCTGTTGAGAATATTCCGAAGGGTAAATTCTGTAACGGAAACTCTGTATTCTCAGAACCTTCGACCCAAGTCTTTTCGCTAAATGGAATGATATTTTTCATACGCTTTATTTTCACTTCAAATGTACTTCGCTTTTCGGTTCTTTCTAACTTGCGTCCGCATGAAAAAATCAACGAAATACATGATAGCTGGAACCGCGTTTTGTCTGCTCGGTCTTCATTTTTCGTTGAGTGCGCTCTATGCTTTCCGCAGGCATTACGACATTCCAATTGTAGAATCTTTGGCGAATAAATACGGATTCCCCTTTTTCCATCAGGGATATAGCCTGTTTGTGCCTATGGCGGAATTCGATGATTTCATTGAGGTTCGGTACCGCGAAGGCGGCAATTGGACCGAATTTCAAGAGATTGGTCAGCGCTACGAATATGCTGTAGATAGTAAACTTCGTCAGTTCGAAGAATTCACTTCTGCGAATTTGAATAATCAAATCGTCAATAATTTATACTGGAAGGAAGGTGTTCGTCAACTTGAACGGATTGAACAATCGACCGATTACGGCAGGGCTGTTTATTTCTGTCAGCGTCTGGAACGTGCCAAGCGCAAGCTCACTCATTCGCATACTTACATAGATTCCATGCAGGTTCGCATGGCATTTCATTTTCATCCGTTGAACGGCGAGCAGAAGAACGATGTGTTTGAATTCAGTAAAGTTTTGGTTGAAATAGACAAATGAAGAAGCGCATTGAAAATTATATAGAAGGGTTATTCGTTCCATACGCTTCCTCTTCGAACGAGCGTATGTTCGTGAGTTTAGTCTATGCGTGGTTCGTCTTTTTCGCCTTTTGGAATTGGCATTCGGTGTGGTTGATTTGGGGGGAAGACAGCGTGTGCATTCGTTACGGCGCTGGCGATACGCGTTTGAACAATTTGGTTTACGCGTTGATGTATAATTTAAGTTGGTTCAAGCCCGTGTTTATTGTCCATTTGGTTGTTTCCTTTTTCTCGATCTTCCATTTTCGAGGGGTCTTTGTTTTTCGAGGACTAGCATGGCTTTCCGCTTTGTGGATATATTATGCGGGAATAAACGCCATGAATGCGGGTTATGTGTATATGATGCTTTTGATGTTTTATGCCATCCCTTATTCAGCAATGGCGACCAAACCCTTTTGGGCGTTTTTATCACGATTAAGTTTGCTTGCAGCGGGTATTCAGGTTGGATTAATCTACTTCTATACTTCGTTGTATAAAGTTACCAGTTGGCAATGGCTTAGTGGCGAGGCTATCTATTTGACATTGATTAGCGATTGGTTTAGTAATGAGACTATACGTGGAATTACGCAGGCCCTGCCCTATTTCCTGTCGGTAATTCTTGCTTATATCGTTATGCTTTTTCAACTCACTTTTCCAATTATAATTAATTGGAAGAAGACCCGGAAATATGCCGTAATCTTAGGTGTTTGTATTCACTTCTACATAGGCATCTTCATGCACATGTGGGATTTTGCAGTGGCGATGATGGTGCCTTACACGCTTTTTGCAAATCGTGATGACATCGCGCAGCGATAATGACACAACACGTTGTGATGACAGCGGAGCTGATGACCGACGAAGTCGGATGACCCTTCGGGAAGGAATCAATTCAAATTCGGATCCTCGGGGAAATTAGAGAGTAGCTTTCCTTTCGGGCCGAGGCGTTCCATAACTTCCTTCCAGACGTTGTTCTCTTTCGAGTTCATAATTAATTTGGAAGGGACATTCACCACGAACCAAGACTTGGAGGTTATTTCTTCTTGAAGTTGTCCAATAGACCAGCCGCTGTAACCTACGAAAAAACGAATGGCATTTTCCGGAAGGGTTCCTTCTTCAATGCGTTCGCGAATGCGAGCGAAATCTCCGCCGTACCAAACACCTTCCACAATGGGCGTGCTTCCTTCAATCTCTTCTCCCAACGAATGAATGTAAAAGAGACTGTCGTTCTTTACGGGTCCGCCTAGGCTCACACGTCCAGGCATCTCTGGGAAATTTGCAATGATCTTGCTAATCGGAAGGTCTATGTAATTGTTCAACACGAATCCGAATGACCCCTCTTCGTTGTTCTCGCACATGAGAATAACGGTCCGATGAAAAAACGGATCGCTGATGTAAGGCTCAGACAACAAGACTTGTCCACGCTTCGGCACAGTGCTATCGCTCGGTTGAAAATTCACAGGGCTAAAATAGGAATTCCTTACTTTCGCAACATGCGTTTTCAATTATTAGTTTTTCTTTTCCTTCTTCCATTTGTATCCCTTGCCCAACCTGGCGGAGGAGGCGGTGCTTACTTTCGACATTTCGGAGTTCCCGGAAAAGATTATACTTCTGAATTATGCTTGAAGCACATGAAACTGCAGCTCATGAGCGGCGAACGTTCTAACATCATCGATTCAGAACAAAAAGAAATTCGCAGCTTGAATCTCGAACACAACGGTTGGTCGGCTCGTTACGCTGGACTAGATTACCGCCAAGTCGAAAACCATTACCGCTTGGTTTGGAAGGAAGACAATGATTCCATGGTGGTGATCTTCACGAACCTTATGCATGAAAACGGAGCGGGATATTCAGAGACGTTCGACAGTCTGGTCTTTATGCCGGGGCATTATGAATTGAAACTTTCACTTGAACCTCGCTTTAACGGAGCAAGTTTCACGCCTACAACGGCTTCCATCTGGTTCAAAAGAAATATTGCAATGAAGTTAGAACCAAAAATTCCAACTTATTCCTTCTATTACTACTACAACGCCGCGCATCAAGAAAATTCGCAAGTCAAATACGAAGACTCAGAACCTCATTTGAACAGGGCGCAACAAATGGCCGAAACGTTCGAGCAACAAAAATTAGTGCTCACGGAACGCATTCGCTTTCATCGTCTAAAATTCAATAATGAAACAGCCTTGAGTCTTGCTTTAGAGTTAGACTCACTTTGTGGTTCTTTAAGCAGAATAGACAATTCGGCTTGCAATGTTCTTATTGAACTTTATACCGAACTTAAAGATTACGAGAAAGCCCTTCCCTACTATGCAAGGCTTTCCAAGCAATATAACGACGCAAGTAATTTGATTTGCGAAGCGCTCTTCCTTGAAATGAAATTGAATCGCTCTGAAGAGGCCATTGCTCTTTGTGAAATTCTACTCAGTCGCATTCCCGAAGATCACATGAAAGAATATCCCATTGGAGCTTCGCCGCATGCTGAAACCATTCTTCATATTGGAGAAATCTTTTGGCATGCGAACAAACCCAAAGAAGCCATATTCTATTTTGAACTTGCCGTTCAAGTGGGGGCCTTCCACACCAGCGACGATCGCTATGTGTATTTATTCGAATCGTACATTGAAAAATTTCCAACCGAAACAACCTTTTACATCTGCCGCGCCGCTGCCAATATTGGAAGAGCGCCATACCTCGGTTGGGGAAACATGACACGTATGGCTTGCATTGAAGCAATAGAAGATTGCGACAACGCAATGAGATTGGGAAGAAAAGACTTCTTAGTCTATTACACCAAAGGCGAAGCCATGCAACTGGTTAAGAAAAATGAAGAGGGACTGAAAGTTGCCGACGAATGCATTCGACTTGAACCAAAAGACCCAAGAGGATACTTGCTGAAGAGCATGTTCTACAACGACATTCGAACCGAAAATGCCATGAAAAAAGCGGAAGAATACCGAACCGAATTTCGCAACAGACTCACCACCTTTCGTTTCGATTTTCATTATTAGAAAATTCAAAGTGTATGCGCCTTGTCACGTTATCTTTGCCGCATGGATGAATCGAGACTTTCTGCCCTTCGTGCCGAGCTGAACAAAATTCACAAATGGCCAAGCAAGTACATGTTTAAGTTTATTGTTCCTTCATTCGAAGAGCGCGTAACGGCAGTGAAATTAATCTTTGGTGAAAGTGCGCATTTCGAGATGAAGTGGAGTGCAAACGGAAAATACACCTCTATTACCGTTCACGCCATGATGATGAGCGTTGACGAGATTTTCGAGAAGTACGAGGAAGCCGCTAAAATTGAAGGAATTATAAGTTTATAATATGAAGACATTTGAACTGTTAAGAAACGTATTGTTGGTGTCACTACTCGCCATGCTAACGTATGTGTTGTACAAGCGCATGTTGCACGTGATGCGCAAGCAGCATGTTCAGAATTTATATCCGGCTCTTCCGAATCAATTGAATTGGACTGAATCTGGACAAGGACAAATTGCGTTGACCCTGAACATGAAGATGCATTTAGACATTCAGGTTTTCAATGAAGAGAATCAGTCTATTCTTACGCTTGCTAACGAAGAGTTCCCGAAGGGAGATCACATTTTCACTTTCGAAAAGAGTCAATTTTCTTCCGGAAAATATTACTACAAAATTGTTTCTCCGCACGAACAAGCTTCTCAATACTTCAGCATCTAATGTCGTTACGCATTGTCTTTCTTGGAACGCCTGAATTCGCGACAACCTCGCTGAATGCCTTGCTGCAAAGCAAACACGAAGTGGTTGGCGTAGTGACTGCTCCGGACAAACCCGCAGGGCGCGGACAGCAGTTGAACGAAAGCGATGTGAAGAAATTTGCGGTTCAACATGAATTGAAATTGTTTCAACCTGAAAAATTGCGCGACGAGCCTTTCATTCAAGAATTGAAAAACTTGAACGCCGATTTATTCGTGGTGGTGGCCTTCCGCATGTTACCCGAAGTGGTTTGGAACATGCCTCGATTAGGCACTTTGAATTTGCACGGTTCCCTGCTTCCGCAATACCGCGGAGCGGCACCCATTCAATGGGCGGTCATGAACGGAGAAACCGAAACTGGTTGCACGACCTTCCGATTGAAGCACGAAATAGACACCGGAGAAGTTTTGGGTCAGCATAAAATGAGCATCGCTCCAAATGAAACAGCCGGAGAATTGTACGATCGCATGATGCACGAAGGCGCAGACTTGTTGGTTCGCACTCTTGATTTGCTAGAAGAAAAAAAGGTTGAGCCAATAGCGCAAGAAGAACTTATAACCAGTGAATTAAAGCACGCACCTAAACTTTTGAAAGAAGACGGAAGAGTGCGATTGACAGACACTCCAGCGGTAGTACACAATCGCGTTCGCGGAGTCACTCCCTTCCCCGGAGCCTTCACAACCTTTCAAGGCAAGATGTTAAAAATTCACAAAGGCCTTCCTGAAGAAACCGAACATTCATTCGAGTTGGGATCTTTTCATTCCGACAACAAGACTTTTTTAAAGTTGGCGGTGAATGGAGGTTTTTATAATCTCTTTGAAGTTCAGTTGGAAGGGAAAAGACGGATGGCAGTGGATGAGTTCTTGCGCGGAACTTCCATAAGTTAAGAGAGGGGAAGAAAAGGGAAGATTGGGGAAGACTTAATCGGGTCGAAATATCTTTCGACCGAAAAAAATCTTTCTGACAGATAGCATCTTCAAACAAAGTGAACAACTCATTGTGAATATGCTTTTCATTCAGGAAGTTTCAATGAGATAAAAAATGTATTTTTGAAATCTAAATCTTAATCATATGTCAAGTCAATTACTCAAAGGCAAAAAAGGAATTATCAGTGGTGCATTGAATAACATGAGTATCGCATGGAAAGTGGCCGAACGTGCTGCTGAAGAAGGTGCTCAGATCGTATTAACCAATGCTCCTATTGCTATGCGCATGGGTGAAATCAACGGTTTGGCTGAAAAGATTAACGCTCCAATTATTGCTGCCGATGCAACAAGCGAAGCAGATTTAGAAAACCTTTTCGACAAGTCTATGGAACACTTCGGTGGGAAAGTAGATTTCGTTTTGCACAGCATTGGTATGTCGCCGAACGTTCGCAAAGGCAGACATTACACAGATTTGAACTACGAGTGGTACAAGCAATCTTTGGACGTAAGCGCAATGTCGCTTCACAAAATGTTGGCCACTGCTTATAAGAAAGACGCCATTAGCGATTGGGGAAGTGTGGTTGCATTAAGTTACATTGCTGCACAGCGCACGTTCCCAGATTATTCAGACATGGCAGACGCGAAAGCGTTGTTGGAAAGCATTGCGCGCAGCTTCGGTTACCATTACGGTACCGCGAAGAAAGTGCGTATCAACACCATTTCTCAATCTCCAACAGTGACAACTGCTGGATCAGGCGTAAAAGGATTCGACGGCTTCATAAGTTTCGCCGAAGAAATGTCTCCGCTTGGAAATGCAGATGCATTGGCATGTGCAGACTATTGCATCTCGTTATTCAGCGACTTAACTCGCTACGTAACCATGCAGAACCTCTTCCACGACGGCGGATTCTCATCAACCGGTGTTACTCCTCCGGTGATTGAAAGATTTACCAAATAATTTTTTTCTGAACCTTTTCCGGCTATTCGTTCCAAGCTTTTCGCTTCGCAAAAAGGCTTTCCACTGCTATCCGGGGTACTGAGGAACTTTGTTGTTGGAACTTCGTTATTACTACTTCGTAATGGGAAAACCGCAGGTTTTATTCCTGCGGAGCAATTTGACGTTCGTGTTGAATTAAAGTCCTATTCTTTTCAAACCATACTCTTGAAAATTTTGAGAATAATCCTTAATCTCATCAGCATTTTTCAAACCGTGTATTATCACGATGGGCATTGTAAATTTATTTGACGGTTCGCTAATTGAACTTTCAGGGGCAAAGATTGTGATTGTTTTTATACTATCTGTTTTGTAATAGACTTCATTTGTATAAAATATATAATCATTCTCTTTGTCTGATCCTTTAGCATTCGACATGGATAACACTATTTCTTCGTGATTTCCTGCTATACCCCAATTTCTCACTTTGAAAAGAATTGGTTTTTCAACTTTTTCTAAATTAAGGGTAATTTTTTTTTCTTCTCTTGTTGGTAAGAACTCTTCATTTCTCCACTGCCGAAAAAACAAGTAACTAACCACAATGAGAGCTCCGATGATAAATATTACAACTAATTTCATTTTACTCATAACGGCTTGCAGCTAAATTTGTCTCTATTTTTATTTGCGATTATTAAAAGTAATTCATTCTTCATTTCATCTAACCCCTGATCTCACCAATTTTCTCCCTTCCCTAAAATCATTGTAATCTATTCACTAGTATTACAAAGCGTTTTAGAGGATTAGATGAAAATAGAGTCGAGAGATGATTCTGAAAAACACGTCGAAAGTCGTAGGCACTAAGTTCCCTTCGGGATACATCCACAAAGTGGACTTGTCCGCGCAGCGGATACATCCCTTCGGGATTGGTCCTGAAAGGATTTGTCCCTTCGGGATTGGTCCACGAAGTGAAGTAGAAATTCCTACTGCGTAATTAAAATCGTCGAAGACCCTCGTTGCTTGCAACCTTCGTCCATAGGACCCTCGCAACTAATGTTGCCTTCGCAAAGCATTTCCCCTTTGAATAAACAGCATATAAACTGCATATATAAGTTAGTGCTTTTTCCAGATTGAAGAAATAGGTTTGTCATATGAAATCAAATCCTAAAAAGGCACAAACGAATTTTGAAAATAATACCAATTTTGGGTATTTTTACAAAAATCATTTGGCCATGAGCAAAAACACTTCAATCACTTTCGGTTCCTATTTCGAACAGTTTATTCAAAACACCTTGAAGGAAGGTAGGTATAAAAACGCTAGTGAAATTGTACGTGCTGGACTTCGTTTGCTTGAAGAAGAAGAAAACAGAATGTCATCATTGCGACATTCAATTAATGAAGGAATTGCAAGTGGAACAGCCGCAGATTTCAATCCCAATGAGCATTTAAAAAAGTTGAAGTCAAATAAGAAATAAATGTCCGCTTTTACTTTAACCAATAAAGCCGTTGCAGATCTTTCTGAAATTTGGAATTACACTTTTGAAACTTGGTCTGAACAACAAGCCGATAGTTATTACAAGCTAATAATAGCTGCTTGCTCTGTCGTGGCAAAGAATCCGAAACTAGGGAAATACTACAACGAAATCTATCCCAATCTGATGGGTAAGAAGGCCTCTAAACACATCATCTTCTATCTTATTCAAGAGAATAAATCAATAGAAGTTGTTCGCATTCTCCATGAGAGCATGGATTTGAAAGGAAATTGGAACCTTTAACTACGTTATTGGAAATCCTTCGGATTTATTCCTACTTCGTAATTCCTATTTCATAATTCCAACTTCGTAATTTGAATAACCTCGAAGACCCTCGTTGCTTGCAACCCTCGTCCTTCGGACCCTCGCGATGAAGTCGCCTTCGCAAAGCCATTTGCCCTCGCGAAGCAAATTGCTTCGCAATGTGATACTTTTGCAACAGACAGAATTAAAATGCACGGAAAAGGAAAACGAATAGCAGTTATTGGCGGTGGAGCAGCAGGAATCTTCGGTGCAATACGTTTGGCTGAACTGCTACCAGAAGCAGAGGTAATCGTATTTGAAAAAAGTAAGAACCTATTAAGCAAAGTGAAAGTGAGCGGTGGCGGTAGATGCAACGTGACACATTCCTGTTTCGAGCCGAAAGAACTGGTGAAGTTCTATCCGCGTGGAAGCAAAGAATTGCTCTCGCCCTTCTTCTCGTTTCAACCTTCCAACATGATCTATTGGCTGCTCGATCGCGGCGTGGAAACACACACCGAAGAAGACGGACGCATGTTTCCTTCCACCAATAAATCGCAAACCATTATCGACTGCTTCATGAATGAAGCGGAAAAGCTGGGTGTTCAAATAAAAACTGAATACGCAGCAGATCTCTCCTTCCTTCAATCGTACGACGCTGTTTTAATGACAGCCGGTTCAAGTGAACTCGTTTGGAAAGACCTCGAAGAAAACGGCGTGCCGTGTGTTCCGCGTGTCCCTTCCCTATTCACCTTCCACATAAACGACAAATCACTTCACGAACTTTCAGGGATTTCTGTTCCGCAGGCACAACTGGAAATTCGCGATACGAAAATAAAAACCAACGGACCAATGCTCATTACCCATTGGGGATTAAGCGGTCCGGCTGTGCTGAAAGCCTCTGCCTTCGGCGCACTCGCGTTGGCCGAGAAAAATTACGAAGCCACGGTTCGCATCAACTGGATCAATCAAAACTTCAACGATACACTCGATGAATTGAAAGACCTCCGCGAATCGCATCCGAAGAAAATGTGCGTCACATTCAATCCGTATCAACTCTCTTCGAGATTGTGGAATTGGCATTTGCAACGCGCCGACCTCTTCCTCAAAGACTGGGCGAACAGCAGCAACAAGTCGCTCGAAATTCTGGCTGAATCTCTCGTTCGTTGCGACCTTCCAATGACGGGCAAGAGTACGTTCAAAGAAGAATTCGTCACTGCCGGTGGAGTAGATCTGAAACACGTGAACTTTCAAACCATGGAACACAAACTTGTTCCGAATTTGTATTTCGCTGGAGAAGTGTTGAACATTGATGCGGTTACCGGCGGATATAATTTTCAAGCAGCATGGACCACCGCGTGGATTGCAGCGCAAGGAATTGCAGATAAATTAGCAGAATGAGTCACGAAGAATACATGCAAATAGCTCTCGACCTTTCCTTATACGGAATGGGTTCGGTGGCTCCCAACCCCATGGTGGGATGCGTGATCGTGCACAACGACGAAATTATTTCCAAAGGATATCACACCGCTTATGGCGAACCTCATGCCGAAGTTGAAGCCATTCGTTACGTAGAAGACAAAAGCATTTTGAAAGAATGTACGCTCTACGTTACCCTCGAACCCTGCGCACATTTTGGAAAGACTCCACCCTGCGCAAACCTCATAACAGAGATGGGCATTCCGCGCGTGGTCATAGGCACACGCGACCCTTTCAGCGAAGTAAACGGAAGAGGTATTGAACACCTGAAAGCCAATGGCGTTGAGGTAATCGAAGGAATTCTTGAAGACGATTGTCGATTCTTGAATCGCAGATTCTTCACCTTCCATGAAAAAAAACGTCCGTATATTCTTTTGAAATGGGCACAAACCGCAGACGGATTCATGGACAAGATTCGTGAAGAAAACGAACGCGGCTCCTTCCCTATTTCTTCTTCTGAATCGCGACAGTTGGTGCATCAGTGGCGCAGTTTAGAACAGGCCATTTTAGTTGGACCAACAACAGCGCTTAACGACGACCCGGCATTGACCGTACGTTTAGTTGAAGGTGAAAATCCGATTCGCATTGTGATCGATGAAAAGGGATGTCTTCCGGAAGAGCTTCAGTTGTTCAACAACGAAGCGCGAACCATTGCCTTGGTGGGCAGCGGTGTTCAGGCAAGATACACCTGCGAAATTCTTCCACTCGAAAAATCGGGTGTGGAAGAATGGATGCGTGTTTTGCATGCCGCAAACATTCAAAGCATCTTGGTTGAAGGAGGCGCTGGCATACTGAATACCTTTATTGAAAGTGGAATGTGGGACGAAATGCGCGTCTTCACTTCCAACAAAAACATTGAAACCGGATTGAAAGCACCCCTTCAAAAGGGTAAGCCCTATTCTGAAAAGTACATCGGCGTAGATCATTTAACTGTCACTGTAAACAAATGATCTACCTCATTTTCAGCGTCATTACGAACGCCGCCATCTATTGGCTCTTCAAATATTTTGAACAAATTGAAGCGAAGATTTTCGAGACCATTGTCTTCAACTACATCGTTGCTTTTACTTGCGGAATTTTCTTCGTCCCGAATGTCCATGACGCCTTCCAAAGCGCCTTGCAATTTCCTGTTTGGAGTGTTGCCGGACTCATCATGGGTTCCCTCTTCATTTCCGTTTTTTACTTCATGGCCATAACAGCCAAGAAGTCTGGAATTGCCATGGCCACGCTCAGTTCGAAGATGTCGTTGGTCTTAGCCGTTATTGTTTTGGCCTTTTTAGGGAAAGGAGAAATCACGTTATTGAAAGCGATTGCGCTATTGATTGCCATGTTCGGATTGTACCTCTTCAGCGTAGACCGAAGAAGCAAGTTGAGCAAAGACATGCTCTTGTATCCGGTTGTGCTTATGCTTGGAAGCACAAGCATCGATTTCAGCATTGCGTATTTTCAAGGCTTCACCACAAATCAGAATGAGCTTTCGTTGTTCACCTGCATGCCCTTCATGGGAGCGGGAATTATTGGAATTAGCATACTGATTTACAAACTCGTTTTCCGAAAAGAAAAGTTCCCTTTGAAGGAATTGGGAACTGGAACATTACTCGGATTGGTGAACTACGGATCAATTTTCTTTCTTGTTGAATTGTACCACAGCGGTTGGATGCCTGAGAGCACAATATTGCCGATCAATAATCTGTTAGTCTTGGTAATTGGATCAATTGGCGCGGTTTTTATTTTCAAAGAGAAACTCAACCGAAGAAAGATTCAAGGTTTGGTTATTTGTTTACTCGCATTAATCTTGTTGTTATGAAATTAAAATTCGTTCATGTCTTTTCGGTTTTCATTTTTATAGTTGGAAGTGCAATTTGCTCGAACGCAAATGCTCAAGCCTTTACTACAGCCCAGCTCGATTCAGCAAACACGGCAAAGTCTATCGCGCAACTTTCTTCCGAAGAAAAGAACGTCATTAAGCTCATCAACTTAGCGCGCATGTATCCGAAACAATTCGCGAAGAATTATGTCGCGAAATACGACGAGAAGAAAACCGGATTCGATTACGGACCGGCTTATGCAAAAGACAAAGCTTCCTTGATTTCAACTTTGAATGAAACCAAGCCAATGAAGGCATTGGTGTTTGACAGTAGCATGTACGTCCTTGCAAAATGCTGGAGTGTTGAAGCCGGAAAATCGGGAGCCGTTGGACATACGCGTAAGACTTGTGCTTTCGGATATAGCGGCGAATGTTGCAGCTACGGATTCAGCGGAGCCTTGGACATTGTTATGCAATTAATGATTGATTACAACGTCCCAGGGTACGGCCATCGCAAGATTATCCTCACCCCCTATTATTCCAAAATTGGAATCAAGAACGGATCACACAAGACGTATACTTACCATTCGGTCATTGACTTCAAATAAAAAAACATAAAAAAAGGCCGCTCTCGCGGCCTTTTTCGTTGTCTTATCAAAAAATTACTTCGACATCTTCTCAGCTAATTTCAACGCTTCGTAAAGGTTTACAACCTTTCCTGTCTTTGAAAGCTTTCCGAATTTAATCTTCTTCTCTTCGTCACCTGGCATTACAACCTTGTGCTTCTTGTATGAAACACCAGACTTGATAATGATCTCGCGAACTTCTTTTCCTGTAAGATTTGGATAGTAAGCAAGGATAGATGCAGCAACACCAGCCGTAACCGGAGAAGCCATACTTGTTCCGCTTAACGGTCCGAATGCATTGTCCAATACCGTTGCATAAATGTCAACTCCTGGAGCATAAATATCTACCGTCTTGTCACCGTAGTTAGAGAAATCTGCCGACAAGTGATCAATTGAATTGTCGCTTGCGCCAATTTCCAACCAAGTTGAACATGACTTTCCGTTTGCGTAACGTGGAGTTGGAAAATTGTCTTTCACATCAACGTCCTTCGCATCGTTACCCGCTGCGTGAACCAACAACACTCCTTTCGACTCTGCATACATAACTGCTTCGTCTACTACATCTTTATATGGAGAGTGTGATTTACCGAAACTCATGTTAATCACACGAGCACCGTTGTCTGCCGCATAACGAATGGCGTTTGCAACGTCTTTGTCGCGCTCGTCTCCGTCTGGTACACAACGAATAATCATCAATTGAGCTGTCTTACAAATTCCGTCCATTCCTGTTCCGTTGTTCGTAGCTCCAACAATTCCAGCAACGTGTGTTCCGTGAAGTGCTTCAGGACCATCGATGTGGTTGTTACCGTAGTTGCGCTCACGTTGATTGCTGTAATCGTCGCCCACCATTGTACGCGGATTGAAATCTAAGTTGTAAGAATAATTCAATTGATTGTTATAATACCCAGCATATTCTTCAAGGTTAATGCCGCGCATCATAATGTTCAACACCATGCCCTTTGCTGCTTTCGCTGCATCGTCTGTTGGCTCATATGCTGCCAGTTGCTCTGCTGTGAAGTCGTTGCCCAAAGCCATAGCCAACAATTCTTTGTTGGCTTTGAAGGTGGTTAAAAACGCATTGAATTGCGCTGCTTCTTCCTTCACCTCTCCAACACGCTTTTCGAATTCTACTTTAATCTTTTCGTATTTCGCGAAATCTGCTTTGTCTGCTGCTGCGATAGAAGCTGCTTCTTTTCCTTCGAAACGCTTTTTCAACATGGCGTAAACACGAGTGAATTCTAAATTGTCCTGTGTAACATCGCCACCTTTTCCACCAATGAAACTCCATCCATGAACGTCGTCGATGTAACCATTCTTATCATCGTCAATTCCATTGTTAGCGATTTCACCTTTATTGTTCCAGATGTTCGCATTTAAGTCTTTGTGAAAAGTCTCTGAACCACTGTCAATAATTGCAACCACAACAGGCGTTGCAGTCTTTCCTTTTTCAGCCATGTAGGCATGTGCCTTAACTGCACTCACGCCAGGAAGCCCGTCGGTAGCCATATCCGCGTGTTGCCACTGTGTTTTTATGTCTGCATTTTGAGCAGAAACCGCGAACGGAATAAATAATGCCGAGAAAACAATTGAAGCGAATCTTTTCGGTAAGAAAGAATTCTGCTTCGAATTCAAAATTGGTTTGTTCATATGTGTTTAGTTGATGTTGCGAAATAAGGAAAGAAAGTTCGGATTATTGCTTCATAATATAAAAAATATGTCATTTCCATCAGATCTTGAAATTGCACAAGCGTGCAAGATGAAGCACATCAATGAAATTGCTTCGAAGCTGAACATCAATACCGATGACCTAGAGCATTACGGCAAGCACAAAGCCAAGCTTCCGCTCAATTTAATTGACGAAGCAAAAGTGAAGCAGTCGAAATTAATTTTGGTGACCGCAATTACTCCTACTCCTGCCGGAGAAGGAAAGACGACCACTTCCATTGGTTTGAATGAGGGGTTGAATAAATTAGGAAAGAAAGCAGTTGTAGTTCTTCGCGAGCCGTCGTTAGGACCCGTATTCGGCATTAAAGGTGGTGCTGCTGGAGGCGGATACGCCCAAGTGGTTCCAATGGAAGACATCAATCTTCATTTCACCGGAGACTTTGCTGCTATTGAAAAAGCGAACAACTTACTTTCAGCATTGATAGACAATAACCTTCAAAACAAACAAGGAAACCTTGGACTTGATCCTCGTTTGATTTATTGGAAGCGCGTAATGGACATGAATGACCGTTCGTTGCGAAACATTACCATTGGCTTGGGTGGAACCGGAAACGGTATCCCGCGTCAAGACGGATTCAACATTACCCCCGCTTCTGAAGTCATGGCAATCCTTTGCATGAGCAAAGACCGCGAGGACTTGAAAAAGAAATTGGGAAACATCTTCGTTGGATTCACCTACGATCGCAAGCCCATCTATGCGCGTGATTTAAAAGCGGAAGGCGCTATGGCTCTTCTCTTAAAAGATGCTATTATGCCGAACTTGGTTCAAACCTTAGAAGGCAATCCTGCTATTCTTCACGGTGGACCTTTCGCTAACATTGCGCAAGGAACCAACACCATTATGGCAACGAAGATGGGAATGTCTTTGGCAGATTACGTGGTTACTGAGGCTGGATTCGGTGCCGATTTAGGTGCTGAGAAATTCATGCACATCAAGTGCGGCGCAGCAGGTATTGCTCCAGATGCTATCGTTCTTGTGGCTACCGTTCGCGCTTTGCGTCATCACGGTGGTGCGAAAAAAGAAGAATACAACACCGCTAACATGGAGCGCGTAACCAACGGTTTCGCGAACCTTGAAAAGCACATCGAGAACTGCAAGAAGTTCGGAATTACTCCAGTTGTTGCCTTGAACCACTTCCCTACCGATTCACAAGAAGAGATCGATTTCGTTATTGCGAAATGTGCTACAATGGGCGTAAAGGCTGTTGTTGCAAGAGGTTTCTCAGATGGCGGAAACGGTATGATGAATTTGGGTGAAGCCGTATTGGATGTGATTGAAAACGGAAACAACGAGTTCCGCAGACTTTACTCAAACGATCAACCTGTAAAGGAAAAGATTGAAATCATTGCGAAAGAAATCTACGGCGCTGAACGCGTGAACTACACGAAAGAAGCGGAAGGAAATCTTCGTACGATAGAAAAACTAGGCATTGCGAATTTCCCTATTTGCATGGCGAAGACGCAAAAATCGTTCAGCGACGATGAATCGAAAATTGGTCGTCCAACAGGATTCACAATCACCGTTCGTGAATTCGAATACGCTGTAGGTGCTGGATTCATCATTCCTATTTTGGGTGAAATGATGCGCATGCCAGGTTTACCGGCTGTTCCAGCAAGTGAGCATATGGACATTGACAACAACGGTGTTATAACTGGATTGTCTTAAATTATGAAGGCTTCTTTAAACTACCAAGCATTGAAGAACGGGCAACCGGTCTCCGATGCTTTGGTGGTTGAAGTGCCTGTTCAATTATTTATTGAAGAAGAACCGCTCACGGTTTCCATGTGCACCCCCACGCACATTCGTGAATGGGCATATGGAATTTTATTTACGGAAGGAATAATTCGCTCTGCTGATCAAGTTCTTTCCTATTCCGAAGAAGAAGTCGATCATCAGATAACCATTCGAGTTTCTCTGAACAATGCCACACAGGCCATCACGAACAAACGTTCGTTGCTCAGCGTGTCTGCATGTGGAATATGCGGAAAGACGGCGTTTGAGCCGGCTACGCGAAGCGATGACGAGCAAAGCTCGATGACACTTCGTGATGACCGCGGAGCGGATGACGAGCGAAGCTTGATGACGCTGCGCGAGGGGATTGCGCATATGATGATGCAGTTAAGAGCGGCTCAAACCTTATTCGAAGAAACGGGCGGATGCCATGCGGCGGGAGTGTTCAATAGAGAAGGCCAGCTTATTTTCGCTAGCGAAGACATTGGCCGTCACAACGCCGTTGACAAAGTAATCGGATACCTACTCCTAAACAATCAACTACGCTCGGCCAAATACATCGTAGTAAGCGGAAGAGTTTCGTACGAGATTGTCGCGAAGTGCTTTGCTGCGGGTATACCCAATCTTGCAGCTGTTTCTTCTCCTTCAACGTTAGCCGTTGACTACGCAAAAGAATTAGGCCTATCGCTCTTTGCCTTCTGCAGAGAGAATCGCGTTACACAATACGCCTAAAGAAAAATGCCCCTTCCGAAGAAGAGGCATTTCATTTTCCTTGAAAATATTCTTATTTCTTAGAATAAACTTTTATCAAAGTAATGTCGAACATTAACGTTGAATACGGAGGAATTGGTCCTTGATCCATATCGCGGTAAGCCAACGCAGAAGGAATGAATAAACGAATCTTTCCGCCTTCCTTCACCTTTTGTAAACCTTCAGTGAACCCTGGGATTAAACCTCCTAAGTTGAAAGTTACAGGCTTTCCAGGATCAGATGAATCGAACGTTTGTCCGTTCATTAATTTCCCAACATACTCCACTTGAACTGAATCAGTCGCAGTAGCATAAGCTCCCGTTCCTTCTTGAGTAACAACGTACATCAGCCCTGATTCTTCAACTTGAATACCTGGTGTGTTTTTCTTGATAGAATCTATCACTGCAGTTTCTTTCGTTTTAACTGAAGCCAATTTCGCTTTTTCACGACGTTGGAAATAGTTATCTAAGAACATTTGTGCTTCTTCCATTTCCATACCAGCAGCACCGTTAGCAGCCTTCTCGAAAATGTTGTAGTTAATCAATGAATCAATCTCCATGCGGTGCATGTTCTCGCCAATAGCCAATCCCAATGCAAATGAAAGACTGTCATTGGTTGAAGTTAATGCAACTGTTGCAGCTGTTCCGCCATGACCTTTTTCAGAAATGTGAGGAGCAATAACCAATGCAACAATAGACATTAACTTAATTAAGATGTTCATTGAAGGACCAGATGTGTCTTTGAAAGGATCACCTACAGTATCTCCAGTTACAGAAGCTTTGTGTGGTTCAGACTTTTTGTAGAACATTTCACCGTTGATCTCAACGCCTTTCTCAAATGACTTCTTCGCGTTGTCCCATGCACCACCTGCGTTCGATTGGAACATACCCATCAATACGCCCGATACAGTTACACCCGCTAACAAACCACCCAATACTTCTGGACCGAAAATGAATCCAACAATTACCGGAGTAATCAATGCAATAGCTCCTGGAGCAATCATTTCACGAATAGATGCTTCAGTAGAAATAGCAACACACTTCTCGTATTCTGGTTTCGCTTTGTATTCCATAATTCCTGGAATCTCACGGAACTGACGACGAACTTCGTTCACCATATCCATAGCTGCACGACCCACAGCTGCAATACATAATGAAGAGAAGATAAATGGAATCATTCCACCTACAAACAAACCTGCTAATACAGGAGCTTTGTAAATGTCAATCGCATCAATACCTGCAATTCCAACGAACGCTGCGAACAACGCCAATGAAGTCAATGCTGCAGAAGCAATAGCGAATCCTTTTCCAGTTGCTGCAGTAGTGTTACCTACAGCATCTAAGTTATCTGTACGGTGACGAACTTCTTCTGGAAGTTGACTCATTTCAGCAATACCACCCGCGTTATCTGCGATTGGACCGAATGCATCAATTGCCAATTGCATGGCAGTTGTAGCCATCATACCTGCAGCTGCAATAGCCACACCGTATAAACCTGCGAACTCATACGAACCGTAAATACCAGCAGCCAATACCAAGATTGGAAGAACAGTAGATTCCATACCCACAGACAAACCACCAATGATGTTTGTTGCATGTCCGGTTGCAGATTGCTTAATAATAGACAATACAGGACGTTTGCCCATTGCAGTATAGTACTCTGTGATGATGCTCATTAAAGCACCAACCACAAGACCTACCATAATTGCCCAAAACACTCCCATTTTCGTTACAACAACTCCACGAGCAGAATCTGTCCATGTCATTGTCTCTGGCAACATCCAATTGACGATTACAAAAGAGGCAATTGCTGTAAGAATGATACTTGACCAGTTACCTAGGTTCAATGCGTTTTGAACGTTACCCATTTCGTCTTTCACACGAACGAATAGCATACCTATGATTGAGAAAACAATTCCTAAACCAGCGATCAACATTGGCAATAAGATTGGAGCAATTCCACCGAAGTTATCGTTTGAAATCAACTCTCTTCCCAAAACCATTGTTGCTAAGATGGTCGCAACATAAGAACCGAACAAGTCAGCTCCCATACCCGCAACGTCACCTACGTTATCACCTACGTTATCTGCAATTGTTGCTGGGTTACGAACGTCGTCCTCAGGGATACCTGCTTCAACCTTTCCAACTAAGTCAGCTCCAACGTCAGCAGCTTTGGTATAAATACCTCCACCAACACGTGCGAACAATGCAATCGATTCAGCACCCAAAGAGAATCCCGCAAGAACCTCTAAGGCTTTTTCCATTTCCACTCCGTTTACACTTGCACCTACAGACTTAACGTAGATCGTGTATAACAAAATGAACAATGAACCCAATCCTATTACAGCTAAACCAGCAACACCAAGACCCATAACAGATCCTCCCGTGAAACTAACTTTCAACGCTTGTGATAAACTTGTGCGAGCAGCTTGAGTAGTACGAACGTTTGCCTTAGTAGCGATGTTCATACCAATATATCCTGCCAATGCAGAAAGTACAGCTCCAATAATAAACGAAATTGCAATTGTCGGAGAAGAAGTCTCAACAAGAGTTCCTGACCATGCCAAAAGTGCACCGGCAATAACTACGAAGTATGCCAATACTTTCCACTCTGCTTTCAAGAATGCCATAGCACCCTTTGCAATGTAACCTGCAAGTTCTTGCATGTTCTCGTCACCAGCATCTTGCTTAGTTACCCAAGCCGACTTAATAGCCATGAACAGAATTCCAAGCAGACCTAACGCTGGAATTGAATAGAGCACAATATCGCCCCATTGTAAGTTTCCCATAATTTATTTTTTACTGTTAAACGGGTGCAAAAATAGGTGTTTTTGTCTTTAGTGCAAAAACTAATTTAACCTCCTATTTGACCTTAATTTCCTGCAAATCTTTGAGCAAGCCTCTCGTGTCTTCCGCGAAGGTGGAAATCTTCGATTGCTCTTCCGAACTTAAATTGTATTTATTCGGATTGGCTTCCCAATCTGAAACAGGGATGGAATAATATCCACGCGGACTTCCACCCAATCTGCACCAAAAAGGTACATACCCCCAAGTTTCCCATTGAACCTTTTTATTCTTCACTTTTAAATGAAGTACAACACCAATTCCCCCGTCTTTGTAGCGTTCGCGCTGATTACTAATGAAATTACCCAAGCTGAATGCAACCGGAACATTCTTCAATGAATCATTCTTCGGATGAAGAATAAACATGGGTTGAACCACGTGCGGGTGAAGTCCAATAATAGCGTCAGCGCCAGCATCTGCTAACCATTGCGCTAATTTATCTTGCTCAGAATTCTCCTTGCGTTGGTATTCCGTCCCCCAATGAATATTCACTACGGTGAACTGAGCACCACACGCAACAGCCGTTTTCAAATCTTTTCTAATTTGAAGGGTATCGATCATATTCACCACATTCGGATGCTGAACCACCAAACCGTTTGTTCCATAGGTGCAATTCAATAACGCAATCTTCACTCCTTTCACTTCTTGAATTAATGGATAATGTTGATCACGTGAAAGTGTATCTAGAAAAGTACCAGTATGTGTTATGCCCAAAGAATCAAGCATAAGAATGGTACGCTCCACACCTTTCTTACCGCGGTCTTGAGAGTGATTATTCGCCGTCACAAATATGTTGAACCCTGCAGCGAATATGCCTTCGGCAAAGGCATCTGGAGAAGAAAACTGCGGATAACCCGAATAAGGTTTTCCTGCCAAAGTCACTTCCAAGTTCGCACAGGTATAATCAAAGGAATGAACGAATTCCGAAATGTATTGAAACCAATGGGCGTATTCGTAAACGCCCTTCGATTCATTGAAAGCCGCTCCTATCATAGGCTCATGCCCCATCATATCTCCAACAAAAAACAAACTAATTTGCTTCGTAGTTGTGTCTTCTCCGGCAAAAACATATTCGGTATTTTCCCCTTCAACATGCTTATCTCCTACACTGTAAATTCCATAGAAAAATGAAAGAAGAATAAATAACGAAATACCACCTGTTTTAAGCATATGTTGATTGGTTTGCATGAAACAAATATAGTGCTTGAGGTCTATCTTCGCGCAGCATGAATCACAGCAGTCAACTCGCAACCCAAGCACAGAGCACCATTCGATACAGTATCGTGGTGAACTTGATTTTGTCTATTGTGAAATTCGCAGCAGGTATTCTTGGAAACAGTTTTGCTTTAATAGCAGATGCTGCGGAGAGTTGGGTCGATTTTGCGTCTTCTTTTTTAGTGTGGCTCGGATTAAGAACAGCAGCGCTTCCACCAGATAAAAACCATCCATACGGACATGGAAAAGCTGAACCGCTTTCTGCCATGTTCGTCGCAGTGCTTATGTTCAGCGTGGCTTGTTTCATTGTGTACGAAGCCATTCAACACATTATGACTCCGCATGAATCGCCGCATTCCTGGACCATCATTGTTGTTGTTGGCGTGCTTATTACCAAAGAGATTTTATATCGCTTCATGAAATTGAACGCGAAGAAATTCAAAAGCAATGCCCTTGCCGCTGAAGCCACGCACCAACGCACCGACTCCATTACTTCGCTTGCGGCTTTAGTTGGTATTGTTATCTCACTAATTGCTGGAGATGGCTATGCCGCTGCAGACGATTGGGCTTCCCTTCTGGCGGCTTACTTTATTTTGCAACAAGCGTTTAAGGTGGGAAAGACTGCCATTTCAGAATTAATGGATGAAGCGCAGCCGGAAGAAATTGTGAATGAAATTCGAGACACCGCTATGCAAGTCGACGGTGTAATTCGAATCAATGCGTGTTTCGTAAGGAAGATGGGATTCGAATGGTTCGTAGACATTCACATTGGTTTAAATGGAAACCAAAGTGTTTATGAAGGACACGCCATTGCTCACGTGGTGGTTGACAAGATCAAAGAAAAGTTCCCGCAGGTTTACGATGTACTCACGCACATTGAACCTCACGAAGACAACGACCCAATCAGTTGATCTGTTGTTAAAGCCTGTTGTTCTCCGGTAGTCATGTTGCGCATTTGCCACAAGCCCGATTTCACTTCATCTTCACCTACAACAACCACAAAAGGAATTTTGTTATCGTCGGCATATTTGAATTGCTTCTTCAACTTCGCTTCTTCCGGATACATCTCACAAGACACACCTGCGTTGCGAATTTGCTTCAGCAAATGAAACGCAGCCGATGTGGTTTCACCTCCAAATTGAACCAAAAGCACTTTCGTTCCTGAGGTTGCAGATTCTGGGAATAGGTTCAACTCTGAAAGGACTTCAAAAATGCGATCGGCACCAAAAGAGATTCCAACTCCTGAAACGCCCTTCCAACCGAAAATTCCAGTTAAATCGTCGTATCGTCCGCCACCGCAAATACTTCCCATCTGAATTCCCTTTGCCTTCACTTCGAAGATGGCTCCTGTGTAGTAATTCAATCCACGAGCAAGCGACACATCGAATACAAGTTCACCTTTATTCAAACCCGCCTTCTTCACTTCATTCCACACAAAGGTCATTTCTTCAATTCCCTTCAATCCTGTTTCAGAATTTCCCAAAACCGATTTCAAGAAATTCATTTTTTCATTGAAGTCAGAAAGTGCATTCAACGATTTGAACGTTTGAAAGGTCTCGTCCGGAATTCCCATTTCATTCAATTCCTTTTGAACCGCTTCTTCACCAATCTTGTCCCACTTGTCTAAGACAACAGTCAACCCCATGAACTTATCTGCTACCCCTGTCGCTTCCGCTATTCCTGCTAAAATCTTACGGTTGTTAATGACAATTGAAAATCCAGGAAGGTTCAAGTTGGAAAGAACTTCGTCGAACAACTGAACCAGTTCCACTTCCACCCAAAGACTGTCTGTGCCTACCACGTCGGCATCGCACTGATAGAACTCGCGGAATCTTCCGCGTTGCGGGCGGTCGGCGCGCCATACAGGCTGAATCTGATATCTGCGAAAAGGAAGAACAACAGCATTTCTGTTCATGGCCACGAAGCGCGCGAAAGGAACAGTTAAGTCATAGCGCAAAGCGCGATCACAAATTTCAAAAGACAATTTGCGCGAATCTGAAAGTTTTTCAGAAGCCACGTCTTTCAAAAAATCACCGTTGTTCAGAATCTTGAAAATAAGCTGATCACCTTCTTCTCCGTACTTACCTGTTAGTGTAGACAGATTTTCCATAGAAGGTGTCTCCAACGGTTGGAAGCCGTACTTCTCAAATGCAGCGCGTATTACGCCAAACAAATAATTTCGTTTGCGCATAACATCTGGCGCAAAATCACGTGTTCCTTTCGGTATTCCAATGGGTGTGCTCATAATTCAGAATGCAAAGTAAAGACTTGAAAGCCGTTGGGCAATAATTTTCTTTAATAAGAGTTCGGATTGTCGAAATACAACTGACTATCTTTGTTGCAATGAATGGAAAACTACTGTTGGTATTAATTACTGTGCTTTTTTTGGGGCTCGGCTTGGTGAAGGCGCAACTTCCTCCCAAGGTAGTTCAAGTGTCGGGTGTTGTATTAATCAGCGATTCTTTATTTCCTGCAGGATTCGTAGCGATCTATAGGGCGAAGGATCGCAGAGGTACTTATTCAGGTCGCGACGGTTATTTCACTTTACCTGTTATGGTTGGTGATACGCTTTTCTTTTCGTGTACCGGTTTGAAGGATTCGTTTTTTGTTATTCCTAAAGACTCTAAAGAAAATCAGCTTTCGATGGTTCAGGTCATGAGTATGGAAAGCTATATGCTTCCAACAGCATACATTTTACCTTATCCTTCCAAGACCAGATTAAGAGCCGAAATTCTATCACTTGATTTACCTGGGGACGAATATGTTTCTTTTCATCGTGAAGGAAACGATATTGTGAACTACGATGGAATGCTTGATTTCAGTGCACAATCTTATCGCTCTGCCTCCTCTCAAATTCAAAACAGATATACCAACGGATTTTATTCAGGTGGAAATTTATTGAGTCAAGACGCTTGGGGCAAGTTTATGCGTTCGTTGAAAAGTGGTGATCTAGACTCTCAACAGTAAGAGGCATGCGGAAAGGTATTTTCATTCTTCTTCTTTCAATTGTTTCTTCTTTTGCATTTTCGCAATCCGCAATTTTAAAAGGTACCATTAAGAACAGTTCCGGTGAATCGGTTCCTGGAGTAATCATTACCTGCAAGGAATTTCCTACTTTAGGAACTTCTTCCGACAATCGCGGATATTTCTCGTTGCAACTAAAATCTGAAACCACGCTCACTATTCTGTTCAAAGGGTTGGGCGACGAACCCGTTCAAAATGTGTTCTACCTAAACAACGGCGACGTTAAGGAAGTTGAAGTGCTTTTAGATAATTCACTTACCACAACAACCTTCGAAATATTCGACAAAGGAAAACGCGAAGGCGGCTTCCGCGAAATTGAATTGAAACTTCCAACTAAACTACCTGTCATGAACCAAGGTATTGAAGGCTACCTTATTCAAGCCGCGGTAAACATGCCTTCGGAGTTGAGTTCGAGCTACAGTGTGCGCGGAGGAAGCTTCGACGAGAACTTGGTTTACGTGAACGACATTCAAGTCTATCGTCCTTTCTTGGTTCGAAGCGGACAGCAAGAAGGCATGAGTTTTCCAAATCCAGATATGGTAAGCTCCATTAACTTTTCTGCTGGTGGATTCCAAGCGAAGTTCGGAGATAAGATGTCTTCTGTGCTCGACATTCAATATGCTAGACCCGATAGTTTAAGTGGAAATTTTCAAGCTGGATTTTTAGGAACGCAATTGCAACTGGGCGGTTGTAATAAAAAAGGAACCTTCACACACAACTCTGGATTCCGATATAAGAACTACGCTTATGCCTTAAATTCCCTCGACGTGGCTGGAGATTACAAGCCGCGATTCAACGATTTTCAAACGTATCTAACCTATAGACCAAAAACCAAATACGGTCCATGGGAATTCAGTTTCTTGGGAAACTACTCGAGTAACCGTTACAACTTCATTCCACAAACAAGACAAACCGATGTGGGAAGCATTAACGAAGCGTTGCGCTTGACGGTTTATTTTGAAGGACAAGAAATTTCGAAATACGATACCTACTTCGGTGCGTTTTCAACCCGATACAATCCGAACGAGCATTCGCAATTGCGTTTAACCTTCAGCGCTTTCAATACTGTTGAAAGTGAGAAGTTCGATATTCTTGGTGCCTATAGACTCGATGAATTGGATCGCGACTTAGGATCCGATAAATTCGGAAGTGTTCTAACCAACAGAGGTGTTGGTGCATTTTTAGAGCATGCCCGTAACGAACTCAATGCTCAAGTTTATCAAGTTGCACACAAAGGATTCGTAGACTATGTAAAGCAACATCACCTGCTAGAATGGGGATTAGACGCGAACATTGAGCACATCAATGACGTGTTAAGCGAATGGACGTTGGTTGACTCTTCGGGCTATGCGACTCAACATCCGAGAGATTCCATTGGCTATACCAATCCGAATGCCCAAGGCAATCAGATCATTCCTATTCAAGATCGCGTGAAAGCGAACAATCAAATTACCAGCAATCGCGTGAATACTTTTGTTCAAGACACTTGGAGACATTCGATGCAGAATGGCGCAACGCTAACGGCTACGGCAGGGGTTCGTGCTAACCATTGGACCTTTACCGATCAGACTGTTGTTAGTCCGCGTATTAATGTGGCGTACAATCCAACATGGATTAAACAACGATTGAATGAAGGAGGGAAATTAGACTCTCTGAGGAAGGACATCATTATTCGCGCAGCAGCTGGATATTATTATCAACCACCCTTCTATCGTGAAATGCGCGGATTCGACGGGCAAGTGAATCCGAACATACGTGCGCAAAAGAGCATTCACTATGTCTTGGGCGCAGACTATGTTTTCAATTCATGGGGACGTCCATTCAAGTTGGTGACCGAATTGTACTACAAGAAAATGGACAACATTATTCCATACGAATTGGAAAATGTTCGTCAGCGTTACTTCGCGGTGAACAGTGCAAAAGGATACGCTTATGGAACCGACGTTATGGTGAATGGTGAATTCATTCAGGGCGTGCAGTCATGGTTCCGCATGTCTTACCTGAAAACCATGGAAGACATTAACAACGACTCGTACAACATTTACTTGAATAGCGACGGCGACACCATTTACAACGGCTATACCTTGAATAATATTCCTGTTGATTCTATTACGCAGTATCCCGGATACGTTCCACGTCCTACCGACCAACGCGTGAGTGTCTCCCTACTCTTCCTTGATGAAATGCCGAATCACGAAGAGTATAAGGTTATGTTGAATTTTTATTTCGCTACAGGACTTCCCTACGGAACACCGGATCAACAGCGCTACAACGACGTCTTTAGAACGCGTGCCTACTTGCGTGCAGATTTAGGATTATCTCGAGATATGTTCGTGAAGCGCAAGAATAAGTTCTTCGACTCAGGAAACATAGCCTTAGAAATCTTCAACCTCATGGGCGTAAATAACATCATTAATCACCAATGGATTGAAGATGTAAACGGCAGACAGTACGGTATTCCAACTTACTTAACCGGACGAAGAATTAATCTTCGCATGACGCTTTCTTTCTAATCTACTTCAAAGTAATATTCAAACTTTTACCGAAAGTTGCTTGCACGATTCGAGAGAGTGTTCCCAATTCAATGTCTTGCCTTCCCGCTTCAATCTTCGTAATATAACTTCTTGAAGTCCCCGAGCGTCTTGCTACTTCAGCCTGAGTAAGTTCAGCAGATGTCCTCCACAAACGAAGCATTTCGCCAATGTTAATGTTTCGAGTATCGTCTGGATAACTCAAATCATATAAAGTATCTGGACCCGCTTGATAAGGGTAAACTACCCTTTTTCCTTTCAAATTAGTAGACTCGATTTTAATATTATACCATGTCAAAGTTCTATCCTCTAAAATGACTTTTTTAAATTCCTTTGGATCCCTTAGAGGATACTCAAAATCGCGGGGCTTACTCTTCCAAATATTTGTAAAAATGTCTTGATAATCCAACCATCTATTTTCCCCCGTAGAAAACAATACGGAAATCTTCAAATCATCCGCTATGATTTCATTGATTCGCAAAATGCATGGAATATGGCGAGGATTGTAATTTTCAGCGTATTTAATTTTCATAATTTCAATCGTGGATTTTTTTCATAAAATTTTTCCAAAAGCATTTGTCTATTTTCTTCAATGGACAATCTTTTCATGACTCTCTTTTCTAATCTAGGTGGCAGCCAACCATCAATGATTTCAAGAGTCACCAAATTTACCGTCAACATATATTCAGCATACTCGCAGTGACAATGCGGAGGCAAATGATCATTCGAATAAACTGATATTTTAATTCCATAAAAAAAAGAAATTATTGGTGTCATAACAAAAGTAATAAAGTATCTAATTGAATACATAATTTTTCAACTAAAAAGTGAAACTAAATTGTAAATTGACATGCCAATACAAAAGCCTATTCCTTCAAAACACATAAATCATTACCTTTATCGAGTATGAAAAAACTTCTAATCCGAAGCGTAATTGCGCTTACAACACTTGCGCTCTTATGCCTTGGAGCAGCATATTTTTGGTTGAAGAGTAGCCTTCCCGTTTATTCAGGCGAAAAGAAATTGACTGGTCTGCACGAGCCTGTTGATGCGTATTTCGATGAATACGGAATTCCTCATATCGATGCGAAGAATTCTGAAGATGCCTATCGCGCACTTGGCTATCTGCATTCGCAAGAGCGTTTGTTTCAATTGGAATTGCTTCGCAGAGCCGGTAGCGGAACGCTTTCCGAAATCATTGGTGAAGACATGGTTAAGGTTGATCGCATTTTCCGAACGCTCGGTATTTCAGAATATGCGAAAACTTCCGCAGCGAATTTTCAAAAGAATCACGTCAACGACGAAATGTCGAAGGAAGTGAACGCCTACGTGGACGGTGTGAATCAATTCATTCAAAACGGACCTACCCCTCCTGAATTCGCCCTGATGGGAATTCCAAAAAGAGACCTTACCGTTGAAGACATGTTCTGCATTAGCGCTGCCATGAGCTTCTCCTTTCAGATGGCGAATAAGACTGAACCCGTTATGACGCATATTGCGCTCACCCACGGAGAAGAATACCTCTACGACCTCGGACTTCATCACGATTCAACCGAATCTGAAATTCGTCACTTTGATAGTCGCGGACTCGATTCTAGTTTAATGGAATTGAATACTTTATTTCTTGAAGCAGAAGCCGCACTTCCCGTTGCGCCTTTCGATGGCTCGAATTCATGGGCAGTTGCTGGAAGCAAATCTGCTACTGGAAAACCCATCTTCTGCAACGACACACACATTAGCTACGCTCTTCCGCAAACGTGGTTTGAAGCTCATGTGAAATGTCCCGAGTTCGAAATAACCGGACACTTCCTTGCGGGAATTCCATATGCGCTAGTTGGAAGAACGCCAAGCCACGCTTGGGGCGTTACCATGCTTGAACACGACGAAATGGATTTCTATGCTGAAAAAAGAAATCCGAATAACCCGAACGAAGTGTGGTACAAAGGACAATATGTTCCGCTTACGTTCAGAACAGAAGAAATTAAAATAAAAGGAAAAGAGCCGCTCGTACTGCAAGTGCCCGTTACTCCACATGGTCCAGTGGTAAACGGTGTTTTTGTTGGAATGAACAGCTCTACCCCCATCTCTATTTCTTGGGTGTACACCAAAGTGGAAAACAAAACATTTGAAGCCTTCCGTGAAATGAATCTCGCTAAAGACATGAACGAATTCGAAGCATCACTTGCTCAAATTCATGCGCCCGGACTTAATATCAACTACGCAGATTCTGAAGGTAACATTGCTTGGTGGGCTTGTGCAAATTTACCAAAGCGTGACGCGCGCGTCAACTCGTGGATCATCCTCAATGCCCGCGACACCACCAACGAATGGAAGGGCTATTATTCCTTCAAAGAAAATCCAAGAACCGTAAATCCTACTTGGGGATACATATACAGCGCAAACGACTGGCCCGGGGCACTTGCAGACGGAACGTACTATCCGGGATATTACAAACCACAATACCGAGCCGACCGCATTCGTACATTACTAGAAGCAAGCAATGAATGGACTGCTGAAAAAATGAAGACGGTTCTGAACGACGTTACTTCAACCGTAGATGCAAGTTTGTTGAAGGAACTCGAGCCTATTGCCAAGAAAAGCAAGTACTACGAAGATGTAGCAACTGCCTTCAATTGGGACGGTGCTTATGAGCCAGAAGCCGCTGGCCCTGTGCTCTTCAACAGATTCCTGTATTACTATTTGAAGTTCGCTTGCGAAGATGAAATGGGAAAAGAAATTTTCAATTTGTTCTTAGACACGCATCAAATGCAGCGCACGCAAATGGATTTATTCCGCAATGAAAATGCTGTTTGGTGGGACAACGTGAATACGAAACACATTGAAACGCGAGAAGAGATCTTAATGAAAGCGTTCGAAACCGCCGCACAAAAATTATTGAAAGAAGAAGGTGTCGTTGAAAAATGGGCTTGGAAAAAAGTATGTAAACTGGAATTGAAACATCCGCTTAGCGCCGTTGCACTTTTCAAACCGTTTGTTAATCGGATGGAAATGCCAGTTTGGGGTGGAAATGAAACCATTCATCAAACCGGATTCAAACTCGACAGCACTGGAACCTACCACGTGCACTTCGGTTCGCAAATGCGCATCATTCACGACTTCGCGAATAACGACAGCTGGAACATCAATCCAGCAGGGCAAAGCGGACATCCATTAAGCAAGCACTACCTCGATCAAGCAGAGCTTTATCGAACCAGACAATTCAGACACGAATGGAACGATTGGGAGAAAATTAAGACTTTCCCGAAGTTGCGCTTATCTTAGTCACCTCAATAAATAGCATATAAAATGAAGAGATTATTCATTGCCGCATTTGCGCTTTTCATCGGATTAGCCGCAACAGCTCAAGAAAAGAAAAACTTAACATTAGACGAATCTGTCCTTGGTCAATTCAGACAATTCTATCCAGAACAATTGCAATTGCAATGGATACCCGGCACCGACAGATACTCTCAAATAAAAAATGACACGCTGTTTAGTCAAGCGGCCATGGGCAAATCGAAGCCAACCGTTGAACTTAGTCTTGCTCAAGTAAACAAAACTTTTCTTGAGATTGGAGTGGAAAAGGCTACAGCCATGCCACGCTGGGAATGGATTTCAGCTAACGAGTTGCAAGCAACTGCAACAGCATCATCTGTAAAAAACACAACCGTTGAAGTTACTTTCAATCTTAAAAGCAAAATGGCAACCGTTGTGAATGCCTACAACGCCGATGCGGAAAACGTGGACTTTCACAACAAAGGAAACGTAGCCTTCACCAAAGGAAACAACCTCTTCGTGAAGAGCGGTGCTGAAGAAAAACAAGTGACGTTTAATGTGGAAGGAATTGTAAGCGGACAGAGCATTTCCCGCAACGAATACGGCATTGCAAAAGGAACGTTTTGGTCGAAGGAAGGAAGCCGCTTGGCCTTCTATCAGAAAGACGAAAGCAACGTAACACTCTATCCACTTATCAATTACAACACGACTCCTGCAAGCGTAAACAACATTCGTTATCCTATGGCTGGAGATGCAAGCGAAAAGATTAGTTTAGGAGTTTACGATGTGAAATCTGGAAAGACCATTTTCCTTCAATTAAACAATGGTATTCTAAACGACACCTACTACGCGACGAACCTTTCATGGAGTCCCGATGAAAACTTCATTTTAATTGCTGAAATGAATCGCGCTACAACTACTTGCAGCTTGAATGTATACAGTGCCTTAACCGGTGAGTTCATTCGAACCGTATTTACTGAAACCGATACGCGTTGGGTTGAACCTGACCAAGCGCCTTACTTCTTGTCGAGCACAACATTTTTGTGGTACACTTGGAAGAACGGTTTCCACAATTATTATTTATATGATTTGGCTGGCAATTTAACCGCGCAAACCAATGCGAATTTCGAATTGCTTTCGATTTTGGGAATAAGCGACGACAAGAAAACCATCTTCTTCGAAGGAACAGGAACAAACGCGACAGAGCGTCACCTCTACTCTGCTCCCACTTCAACATTGCAATTAACAGCTCTTACAAACGAAGCAGGAACGCACGCTTGTAAGATTTCTTCAACCGGAAAATTCTACATCGATCAATTCAGCTCACTCACCGTTCCGAATCGTGTATCAATTGTTCCTTGCGGAAAAGGAATGCCGAATGTTCTTTTGAAGTCTGAAGACAAGTTGAAGAATTACAACATTGGAACTACGGAAATATTCTCCATTAACGCCAACAACGGAACGCCTTTGTATTGCCGATTGATTAAGCCTTCGAACTTCGACCCTGAAAAACTTTATCCGGTTGTGGTTTATGTATACAACGGTCCGCACGTTCAGTTGATCACGAATTCGTATTTGGGCGGAAGCTCTTTGTGGATGAACTATTTGGCAGAGCAAGGATACTTGGTATTCACTGTCGACGGACAAGGATCGGCGCATCGTGGAAAAGAATTCGAACAGGTGATTCACCGTCAATTGGGAACGCAAGAAATGGCCGACCAATTGTCAGGTGTGGAATGGTTGAAGAAGCAATCATACGTAGATCCTGCGCGCATGGCGGTTCACGGATGGAGCTTCGGCGGATTCATGACTACCTCGCTTATGCTTCGTGCTCCGGGTACATTCAAAGTAGGTGTTGCCGGCGGACCGGTTATCGACTGGCGCTTGTATGAAGTGATGTACACCGAGCGTTACATGGACACTCCGCAAGAAAACACTGAAGGATTCGATGCGAACAACTGCACGAAATACACAGATAAACTTCAAGGCAAACTTTTAATGATTCATGGTGCCGACGATAACGTGGTGGTTCTTCAACATAACATGCGTTTCTTGAAAGCGTGTGTTGACAAGAAGACTCCGGTAGACTTTTTTGTTTATCCTGGACACGAGCACAACGTTCGTGGAAAAGACCGTGTACATCTCATGAATAAAATAATCTCTTACATCACCGATAATTTATAATTTCGGCCCACTTATGAAAAACACTTCACTTACTGAAAAGCACATTGCGCTTGGAGCGAAAATGGTTCCATTCGCAGGATACAATATGCCTGTTCAATACGCAGGATTAACTCAAGAACACCATTGCGTAAGAAATGCAGTAGGCGTTTTCGACGTTAGCCACATGGGCGAATTCTGGATCAGCGGTCCAAAGGCTTTCGACCTTATTCAATATGCTACTTCAAACGACGTTTCGAAATTGTTCGACGGGAAAGTGCAATACAGCTGCTTGCCGAATGCTACAGGCGGAATTGTTGACGATCTATTGGTTTACCGCGTGAACGAAGAAATGTATCTGTTAGTTGTGAACGCTTCGAACATTGACAAAGATTGGAATCACCTTTCTGAATTGAACAAAGAGTTCGGAGCAACCATGGTTCACAAGTCTGAAGAAACATCATTGCTTGCTGTTCAAGGACCAAAGGCTGCTGAAGCACTTCAGTCGTTAACAGATATGAACCTAAGTGAAATGGAATACTACACCTTTAAAATCGGCACGTTTGCTGGTGTTGAAAATGTAGTTGTTTCAACAACCGGATATACCGGTGCGGGTGGATTCGAGATTTATTTCCCGAATGAAAACGCAAACGAAATGTGGGACAAGATCTTCGCTGCAGGCGCGCCGCAAGGCATTGAGCCTATTGGTTTGGGCGCAAGAGATACCCTTCGTTTAGAAATGGGATTCTGCCTTTACGGAAACGACATTAACGACACGACTTCTCCTTTGGAAGCAGGTCTAGGTTGGATCACGAAGTTCAGCGCTCCGTTTTTAAACTCTGAAAATTTAAAGGCTCAAAAAGAAGCTGGCGTAACTCGCAAACTTGTTGCATTCGAAATGATCGACCGAGGTATTCCGCGTCACGATTATGAAATTGGAGATTCCAACGGAAACGTTGTGGGTATTGTTACTAGCGGAACGCAGAGCCCGAGTCTAGAAAAAGCAATCGGATTGGGTTACGTGCCAACAGCTATGACTGCCCTTGGAACAGAGATCTTCATTTTTATTCGTGGAAAAGCATTGAAGGCTGTGGTTGTTTCACTTCCCTTCTTCAAGAAATAATTTCAATTTATGTTGAAATAGAAACGCCCTCCGATGAGGGCGTTTTTTCTTTGCGCATAATTGGAATTACAATCCCAATTTAGCCTTCAATTCATCCTTTGAAAGGAATCCTACGTTGGAGAATTTCATTTCATTGTTGAAATAATACTTTAATGTTGGAAGAGCGTCTACACCAAGTTCTGCAGCGATGTTCGGATTCTGGTCTACATCAATGGTTACAATTTTTAATGAAGGATTTTCCTTCGCCAATTCTTCCAAAGAAGGCTTCATCTTTCTGCAAGGTGCACACCACTCTGCTGAAAAATCGACCAATACATTTCCACCCGATACAAGCGTTCTATAATCTTCAGAACTCATTCCGCCATTAGTACTCACCTTTCCAGAAACTACAGGAAGTCCTGCCGATTTCCATTTCAATATTCCACCTTGAAGTTCATAGACTTCTTTGAATCCTTGCTTACGCATAGCAGCAGCAGCGCTAGAACTTCTTCCACCACTGAGGCAATACACGAACACAGGAGCGTTCTTATCAATGGCATCTAATCTGCGTTGAAAGTCGTTGCCATTCCAATTGGCAAGAAGGGCGCCTTCAATGTATTCTTTCGCGAATTCTTCTTCGGTTCGAACATCGAGGAGAACCGCATTGGGCGTGGATTTCAACTTTTCTGAAAATGTCTTTGCATCGAGCACAGGACTTCCGCCGTTCGAGGTGCAAGCGCTAAAAAAGAGCGCTACAAAAAGGAATAAACTTGAATATTTCATGTCGCGAAGATAAGAAGGCGAATTCTTCCCTTGTGTGATAGGAATTACAAAGGCCGTTCCTATTACATTTGTAATATGAAGGTATACGTTCTCCTGGCAGCACTTTTTGTTTCTTCTATTTCCAGCATAGGTCAATGCGTGGTGATTAATGAGGTCATGGTGAATGCCGCGGGAGCTTGCGACGGAAGTTGCACGCCGAATACGGGTGAGTGGATTGAATTGTATAACAACTGTCCGTTCACCTTGAACATTGAGTGTTATATTCTTACAGACGGAGATTTTTCAATTACCCTTCCAGCAGGGACGACAATTCCTGGAAATGGATTTATTGTCATTGGATCTTCCAATTCGGGTGTGGCTGTTGACGTGAACATTGGCAATTGCGGATGCACCACAGGACCAAATGCTCAGGTTGGAATTTTAACGAATAGCGCAGAGCAATTGATTCTTTACGACAACCTCGGAACCATTATAGACGGTATTGTTTGGGGTGGCGGTCAATGGAATCAGCAGACGTCTTTCACAACCAATCCAATTGGTCCTTGTCCGAATTTAACCGTTCCTGTTCTTTCCGTTTTTACTCAGATTCAAACCGTGCCTGCGCAAGCCAATAACGACGGACTTACCGTTTTCAGAAGCTGCGATGGCGTAAACCCGTGGGTTTCAGGAACGCTTCTTCCTTCTCCTGGAGCTTCGAACAACAGCGATGTACCTGTATCGGCTAGTTTTAGTCTTTCTGAAAATAGCGTTTGCGAAGGCGACTGCGTTCAAGTTACGAATACTTCAGAAGGTAATCCAGGCATGTGGACGTGGCTTGTCAATGGAGTTGCAGATCTAACGTTAGACAGCATTGCTCCTAACATTTGTTTCAATGCCCCAGGAGTTTATACTTACTCGCTTATTGCAAGCAATGGATGTTCTGCAGACACGCTTATCGATGGCGCTACAGTGAACGTTATTCCATTGAGCACCCTGAATGTTACTCCAAATGTAGACGATGTTGTTTGCGACAACTCACCAACGGTCTTCAGCACTACCAGTATTTGCAGCACGTATCAATGGCAAATGAATGGCGTTGATATTGCAGGAGAAATCTCTGATTCGTACACAGCAACTGCCGATGGTGTTTATTCGCTTACTTGTCCAAACGACATTTGCATAGCGCCTAGCACGCCTGTTGAGATAGACTATCAGAATTTCCAAACCGAGCTCTCCCCTGCTTCAACTGTTTTATGCATTGGAGAAAGTCAACAGTTAACGCTTAGCGTCTTGAGCGATGGTCCTGCGGTGAACAACGAATGGACGTTGAATGGAAATCCGCTTACTTCTGGTTTTACCAGTTTCTTGGGTGTCGACATGGGTGTTTATTCTGTCATTAGTTCTAATCCAGATGGCTGCACATCTACCGCATCAGCAGAACTCATTAGCGCAAATAACAATCCGATTATTACCATTCAAAACCTCACACAATCGGGATGTTGGGACGGGCCAACTATCTTGGGAATTGATGCAACTTATTCGAACATTTTTTGGTACGATGGCTCTTCCGATTTCAGTATTGAAATGCTTTCCAATGCAACTGTGAGTGTTGCTGCGCTTGATCCGAACGGATGCGATGCTTCGGGCACCTATACGTTAGATCTTCCGGAATGCGCGAATCTCTTGGTTCCGAATATCTTCAGTCCAACGAATGACAGTTTCAACGAAACGTTTCACTTGGTGTTTTCTGGCGACGGAAGTACAACAGCTGTTTCCAATTATTCCATTCATATCTTCAATCGTTGGGGAACGTTGGTGTTCGAATCTACTGATCCGGATAACAATTGGAACGGAACAATCAACGGCAACGAAGCTTCAACGGGCGTTTATTATTATGTGGTGAACGCTGAATACGCGAACGGAGAGTCAATCCTTGCCCCCAATCAGCGCAGCGGTTGGTTTCAGTTGGTTCGTTAGAATCTCAAGCTAGCGCCCATGCGCACTCCGAAATAATTGTAATAGATTCCATCTAAAACTGCAGCCCCAGAAGCTGAAAGTCTTCCGTAATAACGCATGTAGCTGTGAGCTAACAAAGCGTGAATATTTATTTGATCATTTAATTTCAAAGATACCCCTGCTCCATCGTTCAAGTCGAAAGAACCCACGCTTCCTTTGTGGTAAGCAATACCGGTTGAAAGCATAACAAGCGGACTTATCTTTTTCGTAGGCATCAAGCGTGCGCGAAGGTCTAACATGAACGGTACCGAGAATCCAATATCGTCTGAATATCCCATTGCACCAATGCCAATCCCTGCGAAAGCCCAATTCTTGTATCCGATTCCATTAGCTGTGTATACTCCTCCGAATGACGTTGTATTCGGAAATGTTTGTTTGTCGTAACCGTAAATTCCACCCCACGGGTCATACAAAGGAATATCAATGGTGAATCCACCAACCTTTCCAACACCCAAACCAACAACGCCTTCATTCACCGACTCGAAATAAAAGTCGCCGTAGGTTTTCTTTGCTTTAGGCGAAGGCATCGAATTAATGTCTGCTGCGCTCAATTCAGCGGGTTTAGAGGTGTTCTTGTTGTTGGAATCAAGCACAATGTACTCAATGTCGTTGAACGGAATATCCACCACAGCGTTGATTGAAATTTCTATAGTGAAAGACTCTTGTGGTTTGTAACCAACGATGCGAGCGGTAAGCACGTCGCCGTTTTTCAAATATATCTTAGACTTTCTTGTTTCCTGTGCCATACCCGCAACAGAAAGGAAACAAGCCAAAAGGAATAGAAGGGCTTTGTTCATGTTTCAAATATAAAACGAAATGATTAACCGCACATTGAAAACTGTGCTTGAATAAGCGTGTTTTAATATCGAGAGCAACGATCCTGACTAGCGGAGATTACAAATTCCTGAAATTGAATTATCCCTATTTTTGCATTTGACTGCACGAGTATATTATGAACTTAAAAAACAATCCTCTATCTGATAGATTTTATTCGATAGATATGCTAAGAGCAATTATGATGGTTATGGGAGTGTTTTTTCACGCTGCTGTAATTTTTTGTCATCGCAAAAACATTCAAGACTGGCCTGTATTTGATAATGAACAAAGTTATTTTTTCGACATTATAGTTGGCTTAATTCATTCTTTTCGAATGCACCTATTTTTCTTTGTTTCAGGGTTTTCCACATCGATTTTGTATCTGAGAAAAGGGTCAAAAGTTATGCTCATAAATAGATTAAAACGCATTGTCCTCCCCTTCTTATTTAGCTTCATTATTCTTAGCCCTCTCATAAGCTATACGAGTGACTTGATTAACAATAACACAACGAATGACTCATTAAACCATCTAAGTTCGTATAGTTTCCACTTCTTCCTGACACAACCCTTGTATCACCTTTGGTTTCTCTATTACTTAATATTTTATATACTGCTATGCTGGTCTTTCGAACAGCTCTTTCAATACAAATTATTTCAAGTTGAAAGAATAAAAAAATCATTTAAAAAACTAATTCCAAATGTTTGGTTCAGGCTATTTAGTTTATCCGCTATTATTCTGATATATTTTCTACTCACGGGCAAGAACCATTTTTATTCGCCCTTGAAATTTGAAATTTCACCGAGCTCATTCATTGTCTACTTCATATTTTACTCGCTTGGCTGGTTGGTCTTTAAAACAGACACCCTCAGTAATTTTTCGAAAGAAAAGCCTTCATTACTTCTAATCCTTGGCTTGATTCTTTATTTTGTCTCAAATGCAAACATTATATTTCATTTCGAGAATTTCAAATATGTTCAATTTGTCATCTCCGCCTTCTCTCACGTATTACTCATTCTCGGCTTTTTAAGTCTTATTCTCAGAAACTTCAATTTCAAGTCTAAAATCAGTGATACTATTTTAAATGCATCCTATTGGACATACTTGATTCATGTGCTTATTATTTTTGTAATCTATCTGTTTATTACGGATATAACACCAAACATTTACCTCAAATTCTCAATACTCTTTCTCGGAACTTCTATTGTAAGTTATCTAAGTTATGCCCTCTTCGTCAAAAGAACATTTGTTGGTGTTTTCTTAAATGGAAAAAAAATAAAGTAAACCGAACATGAATTTTAGTTAGCCAGCCTTCTAGCCTGAATTTCATCATAATATTCCTCATACTTAGGATGTTCTGTTTTCATTAAACGATCCCAAAATCTAAAGTACAATCCAAAATTATAATGTGTTTTGGAATGATGAAGGTTATGATGGGTAGATGTCACCATCATTTTAAACAAAAAGGTTCTCCGAAACCACAAAGGTGCAATCTCATAACCAAGATGACCATAGGCATTCATTGAAATTTCAACAATTCCAAATAGTAATACCATACTTCTATTTAAAGGAATTAAGAACAGAATGATGACACCGAAAAACATTTGGCACAGTGCTTCTGTATAATTAAACGAAAATGAAGATAAAGCTGTTGGATTATGAGATTTATGATGAACTACGTGAAAATGCTTAAATAATTTTGGTTTATGTATTAACCAATGGGTCCAATAGAAATAAGTATCGTGAATAAGAAAAAGTAATATCAATATTACTGGACTCCACCATATACTAACATTTTTAAGCGTTGTGAAACTGAAAGAATAATTTGTATACTCAGACAGTGGCGTTAAAAGTATTGGAGCTGTAAATAAAACGCTGATAATTATTGATGAATTTGAATGGTAAAATTCTCTTAAAAAATCAGATTTCTTGTTCGAACGATTTGGTTGAATTTTATTCTTAACGAAGGCTTTCTTAAATAAGATATTGAAAAAGAGAAATAAACCACCCGCAACGAATAGATACTTGAAAAAATTAAAGCCGTATATCAGTAGTACCTTCTGAAAAAAATCTGCTTGCATGCTGAATTCCTGTTATATAATTATGCTGTTATTTCTAATTTATTAATTGGACATACGTCTCTCCTGAATTTCATCATAATACTCTTCATACTTCGGATGTTCCGTTTTCATGACACGATCCCAAAATCTGAAGTACAATCCAAAATTGTAATGCGTCTTTGAATGATGAATATTGTGGTGAGTTGCTGTTGTGAATATCTTAAAAAAAACAGAGTTCCGAAAACTTAAAGGCATTATTTCATAACCCAGATGGAGGTATGTATGAAAAACAAATAAAGTAAATCCGATTACAAAGTTTATCGATATATCCAATGGGATAATTAATAAAATTAACACGTTAAAAATTAATTCTAAAATGGCCTCAGGATAATTGAAAGATAATGTCGCCAATGACGTTGGATCGTGAGATTTATGATGAATCAAATGAAAACGCTTGAATAGTCTAGGTCTGTGAATTAACCAATGAATCCAGTAAAAATAAGCGTCGTGTAAAACTAAAACCACTAAAAAAATAACGGGGGCCCACCACATGCTTATGTTATGAGGCAGCTTTGTAAAACTAAATGTAAACTCTGTATACTTCTCTAGTGAAGTGAATAATAAAACAGGAACGACAAAAATGCTAATGATTAAAGTAATATTCGAATAATATAGTTCTCTTAAAAAATCAGACTTTTTTGAAGTGTGTTTTGGCTGAATCTTGCTGCTCTTGAACTTATCAGAAAAAAAAACATAGAAAACTAGAAAAAAACCACCTGCTACGAAAAAGTATTTAGCTATGTTAAAAAGGTAAAATACCGTGGCCCCATGGAAGAAATCTGGATGCATACTTAATTATTTTCTGCAAATATAATAGTTTATTTTCAAGTGAAGTTTTTCAAACATCGCAGTTACAATTTATCCGTTCCTCCCTTCGGTTTATTGAACTCATCGAAGGCAATCCAAATGTCTTCTTTCTTCGGGCTTTGAGCGAGTAGTGGCGCTAAGGAGATAACCGTTCCCAAAGCGAACATGGGTGTGAATTCGAAGTTATCTTGACGAATAAATTCGTACGACATAATTCCAATTCCTGCAGTGAGCAAGGCAATTTGCATGCGCTTCAATTTGCGGTGGTGTTCGATGTAATAGACAGACTCGCTGTTCGAACTGAAATCGCGCATCATGTTTTTGTAGTTCGCGGCGTAAACTGGACTGTTACCCATGCAGTAATAATCAAGCTCTTTTCCCGAAGCGAGAAGTTTATTTACTTTCTTCATACCCGGATAAACCTTTAGCGTATCGTCGCAATAAACCCCGAACGGAATTTCTTCGTAGGCGTTGGCTACTCGTCCTTTTTTAATGCGAATGGCATAGCGTTCGGTGTCGTTGCCATGAATGTGCGAAAGATTCGCGAAGGTTCCGTTGTTGTTACTGAATTTCGCAATCTCATTGGCCTTCCAACGGTTCTGATCCAACGTGAAGTATGCATTCTGCGCAATGGGCGCATCGTATGCCAGTCGCACACCCGTGATTGAATCTCCATTTTGAAGAATAACATAGTGCTGAGCGGCACAAATCTGGACTGTTGCATATAAAATGCAAGTGAGCGCTATTGATATTGAGTAAGATGCGAAATTCATTGCAACGAATTTAAGAAAACTCTTTTGTGATTCGAAAAAGATATTATCTTTGCCGCGGAGAGTTGGCAGAGTGGTCGATTGCGGCAGTCTTGAAAACTGTTGACTGTAACAGGTCCTGGGGTTCGAATCCCTAACTCTCCGCTTGAAAAGCCCCGAATTATTCGGGGCTTTTTTTTGTACCTCTTTGCCCTCGTTGAAAACCCTCGCACAGCCATGTGCATTCGCCCAACGGGCATTCGTCGAAGACATTCGTTGCTTGGCAACATTAGTGATTGCACATCAGTTGCTCTGCAACATTAGTGATTGCACATCAGTTGCTCTGCAACATTAGTGCTTACACATCAATTGCACTTAACACTCAAATATTCCGGATAATCACTATCGAAAACAAACTTGGTTACTCCGCAAAGCCAAATACGATCAGGGGCATCTGAATATGCATCTCGAAGCTTTGTGACGGTGTACGTTCCTCCACTGACATGCGTGAGAAGTAAATCGGCTTCTAAGTCATGCGCTTCATAATTCGTGAAGGTGACGTTTACACGCTCTTGTCCGTTTGCGAAGACTTCTAACATGGTGTCGGCACCAGCAACCATTTCGAGGTTAGCTCTTGGACCTTGCCATTCAGGAAGATCAATGTACCATCTGTCTCTTTTCGGTCCGAATAATCCCAAGATCGGAATGCCTGCTAATTGTGTTGTTTCTTCAACGCGATAAAAATCGTAAGTCTTAATTTGTTTTGTCATTTTTTTAATGGTTTTAAAATTTCGACACAAAGTTCCGATTCTGGTAGAGCGAAGTAAAGTTTTGACAAGCTTGTAATTTCTAGTAACTCTCTTTAACGCTCAAGAAATAAAATAAAGGATGAAGAGTATTTTCTAAAAAAAATCAGAACGGCGTAGATCCCGTCAAATAATAAATATCCTTGTCTAAAACTTTTTCAATAACTCCAACATTACGCATGAGTTGAAAATCTGAAAGCGATGTCGAATTATCAATTTGAAATATCTCCATATCCCTAAGTTGAATTTCCAGTTGATTAAAACTGTTGTGCTCACCGACTATAACTTCAGCGTATCTTCTGAAAATGCTTTTGTCCTTTTCACTGACTTCCGGCAAAGGATAAGATATATCCGATTCAATGATCTTAAATAAAAAAGGAGAGTCTTCAGGTGGGGGTAAAATTGAAATGTTTTTCTTCATGTTCGAGTTATATGAAGACGCCAATTCATTTCTCGTGTCCATTAATTGTCTTTTTCAGAATTCAACTTTTCCACCAACTCGGCAAAGACAAAAACAGCTTCCTCGTCTGTCTTCAGCAACTTATCGAAAGCCCAAGAGACATCGGTTGCAAATCTTGTTAGATTGTACATCCTGTTATCAACCACTTCCGGACGAACTTGCGCGTAATCCATGGGGATACTCGAAAACAAATGCAAACTTCCACCCTCCATATTCAACTGCAATGTGACATCTGACATTCGGTCGTTGAACATCTGCCCCAGATGACACAATCTGTCATAGGCTTCAGGAACAAGCGTGTGTGTAAACGAAACGTAAAAACACAAATGGTTCTTAGATTCAATGGAACAAACAACTTGATACCTATGTCCATTCTCACAATCGAATCCGACCTCAATATTCTTGTTGTGCGAAACCACACTGTAACGAAGTTTTCTTTCGTCTAATAATTTAATTAAATCACTATGCACCCGCATATCGGCCTTTCCCGGTGTCCAAAATCTCCAGGTGCGCTTCATAAATGTCATCACTTTTTTCATACGTTCTTTTTTAGGTTTTGGGACTTTCATGTCACCGAATTTTGAATCACGAATTTTATCTTGTTTTCTAGCAACTATTATTGCAACTATGACCAACACTTTAATTAAGAGTAATATTTCCATATTCATTGGGTTATTCTTAATATGTTCCTATTTAAGTTTAGACAAATTTCTATTGAAGGCAATCATTCAACAACCCCCACAATCACCCCAAACGACGACCCGCAATCCCATTGGTTGTTCTGCGGACAGTACATTTCAGAAACACTGCCGTCGAAATAAAGCGCGTCTACGCAGTTGTTCTTCAACATAAATTCTGCTAGTTGTTGAAAGGTAACAGCCTTGAGCGAAATACAGAAGAACACATCGCCATTGGACTTCACACCCACTGCATTTCTTACGTAACCCGACTTACTGCTTTCGAAGCCTTCGTGCATCTTGCCGTTGATTAAAACCATTGGTCCAGACTGTGTGGCGTATTTGATATTCGACGAATTGAACTTTTCCGAAACAACCACTTGCGCCCTACCGTTGTTGTCAATGGCGAATACGCCGTTCGGCTTCCAACAAAAATTGTTATCGCCATTTTTTAAATTAATGGGTTGAATTTCCTTTCCGAGATCAATGAACAATCCGACCGGCTTATAAAAAGGCGTATACATTCCTCCGTTCATAGCGAAGACCAATTGTTTGCCTTGCTTCTCAACCGATTGCTTCACGTTCCAAATGTTCCAGAAGCAGCTGCCCGACTGATCCTTGTAGAACATCTGTATGTTCTTCACCTCGCTGCTCTGTACTTCAGCCACAGCATAATCTTGCTGAATTGAGCACTTCACTTGTCCATGCAGTTGCTGAAGGGCTGCTCCTAAAAGCATGATTCCCGTTAAGGTTATTCGAAAATAGTTCATTCAATAAAAATTATTAATCACAAAGAAAAAATCGGTCCCTGCAAAAGTTCTGCACACTAAAAATTCAACTTTAAAAAAAATACAATAAAATGAGGGATACAAAACTTCCTTAAAAATGCAGCGCATCCAAAAGAAGTTTTCAGCACAAAACCCCGACAAGAAAATTCATGCCGAAAAATATTTTGTCAGTTCCATGACATTTCCAAATCATTCTGCTTCCCTTTTCAATCTTGAAAAAACTATTTTTATTCACATCCACTTTCCGGAAAAAAATGTCACTGTTCATAAAATTTCGGACAGAAAAAAAATTAATTCTGCCGAATAATAAAATCTATTTTTATCGGGGTGAAAGATTTTTCACCCCGACTCATTTCAATCTAAATCAAGATGCAACTATCACTTTTTTCAACCGCTAGTAAGAGAGAAAAAGCCCCAATGAGCCAGCGCGATGCCTTTGTTCATTTCTTCCAATTAATGGACCTTGAAATGATTGATATGATCTTGGAAAAAGAAAGATACATGGATCTTCCAAAAGCAGAATTTATTAGAAGACTGTCGCGTGCATTTGATTTGTTCAAAGGATATTCAGACGACCGATTATTTGAAACCTATGGAACTTGCTTAGGAAAAGGATGTGAGAATTATTTGAGCAGAGCCATTGAATTCGTTGGTAATAGGTCTTCCTATCGAATTTCGTTTGTCATTGTGGTTCGAAGAGGACAGATTATCGACATCTCCGAATGCGCAAGATTTCGAGATCCTGAAAAATTCATCTTGAATCGGAAGATAATTGTGTTGAGTTATATGAAGGATTGAGGAACTTCGTTGTTCCTACTTCGTAATTGGAAAATCGGAGATTTTATTCCTACTGCGTAATTGGAACTTCGTTGTTAAATAATCGTCGAAGACTGTCGCCCGAAGGGCATTCGTTGAAAACCCTCGCGAAGCATTCGCCTTCGGCATTCGTGCTTGCACATTCGTCTTCGACATTCTAAATAAAAAAAATATTTGCACCGCAAATAATTTTTTATTTATGTTTGCAACGTATTTCGAACCTTAAATGGTACCAACCGAGTGAAGACACCACGGTGGTAAAACAATACGGGCCTCAAGCCAAAAACAAACGTATCAACCCTTTTTTAGATCGAAGTACAAAGAAGTTTAATGTTTAACTAAATACTTTTTTGTATGGAAAAGCAACTCATTGTTCGCTTAAAGTCGGGACTCGAGCTAACGTTCGTCCCGAACGAGGTTCTCCTCGAAAAATCATTCGTCGATGTGAGCGCTCTGCTCAACGACAATCCCTTTCCGCTGCTCATTGATTTCACGCATGAGCTGCTGGTCTCTAATCTGTTTCTTTCGAAAGTGCCCGACTGCGTTCTGCTGCACCTGAAAGACAACTTCGAACCGAAGAGCGCTTCGTTTTGCGTAAACAGAGATGAAGGCGACTTCACGCTGCAATCGCAATGCAAGTTCGTGCTCCTCATTCCCTTCCCCATTCCTTTTCAGTTGGAAGAAATTCAAACCATTTATTCAAAATCAAAAAATTAAAATCATGAGTCAGACAGATAAAAACGACATCGGAATAACCTTCACTCCAGAAGACATTGCACGCGGTCACGGAAAATTTCCCTACGTAATTGTGCGCATGTACGCTTCGTTTTACATGCAAATGCCCATTCATTTCGTTTCCGAAAAAAAGGAAGGGTTGAAAGGAATTAAGGTTCTAACAAATGCGGAAAACTTCATCGACAATTTTCCTTACCTCATTGAAGTAGCGGCCGATTACAAGCGCAATCTCGACATCAAGAACAATCGACATCACAGGTTATGCGTGGTGGTTGGAAAAGACCAAGCCTACTACTTCGAAGAAGATGAGATTCGTTTCAACACCTCTATTCCAACTGGCGGAGTGCTGGTGAACAGCGAACAGGACGTCATTGCCATGGCTCACGAGCATTTCATTCAATAATTTAAATTTAAATAAAATGAAAAACATTCAAAATAACACTTGGATTAAAGACAAATTGAACACTGAATTCTTGCAATTGCAGCACGAGTTCAATCCCATTGAATGGGTGGAAACGTATTTCCTTTTTGAAGGCCCGCAAGGACTGGGCATCTATTCGAAATGCATTGAATTGGAAGGCGCGCCTCACAAAGACGACAAGTTGAACTTGCGCAAGTTGCTCACGGAAGAAGATTTGGTTAATCCGAATTTGCTTCAAGACTTCTGCGCCTACTGGGCCGAGAATTGCGGAGGATTCAACGGGCAAATTTCCTTCATCAGCAGCTCCGTTATTTCTCGTGAAGCCTTTCAGTTTTTCATTGAAGAAAAGAAACGCAAAGAAGCGCAGATTCGATTGGAAGCGCAGCGCAAGAACGCGCCCCTTGTGCAGGAACTCGTTCGCCTTGGGTATACACTTTCCCCTTCAAGTCACAATTCCGATACCTGGACAGCCTCCTGTCTTTTCCATAACGGCAGGCACATGATGTGGGTCGACACGAAGAAGAATGAATGTCGCTGCGCTTATGGTTCGGGGATTATTGGTTTGGAAGAATTGAGGAATAAATGCAGTAGATAAAAAAGGTAAGAGAGGTTAAGAAATGGTAAGATTGGAGAAGAAAAGGGAAGAAAGATTTATCGCGAAGCATTCGCCTGAAGGGCATTAGCTGTAAACATTCGTCGAAGACATTCGTGCTTGCACATCAGTTGCTTCGCAACATTCTTCCCCTTTCTTCCCCCCTCTTCCCCTCTCTTAACTTTTCTTACCTGTTTGTTACCTCGAAATTTGAACTTCGTTTCTGAAACTATAAACCTTCTGCTCTGCCCCGAAGAACATCGATTCGGCCAAGCGGAAGCCGACATCTGGAAGACGCTTCTTGTTCTTGAGGTATTCGACTTGAACAAAATTGAAGTTGGAATTTTTGGTGTAAATGGAATTGTCGACGATGTATAATTTGTCTTGATCTGGATTGCGGTCGGAGAACGAATTCCCTTTAACAACCTGATACATTCCGTAAGGATAGTAATACACTTCATAGAATTCTTCAAAGACTAAATTGAATTTACTGTCTCTGTCCATGGTGTATTCAGCCACATTTCCAGCCATGTCATATAAGCCCAACTCATTCGGAAACAACTGCCCTACTTCGTGCGATACTCCACCTGAATTCGAAGCGTTCCATGCCACACTATCGAGACAATACCCTCCGGGAAAAGTATAATGCCTACTTAAATTCCCTCCCTTCGCAGCGTACTCCCATTCAGACATACTAGGCAGGCGGTAATTGTGTCCAGTTAACTTATTCAGTTCTCTCAAAAAATCGAGTGCTTCGTAATAGGTAATGTTTTCAACCGGACATTCAGGACATTTGTGTTTGCTCGGATTGTATTTCAAAACCGATTCAAACAAAGACTGTGTGACTTCATATTTTGAAATAGCAAAATCGAACAATTCAATCGGCGTATCTGTCGGATCATACTTGATTGCGTGTCCCCAATTCTCGCCAAGATTGAATGTCGCTTCCATAACCGGAACCATTTCAATATTTATTCTTTTCTCTTGTCCGAAAACATTTCCCATGATCGAACAAGCAAGCGCGAATGCGCATGTCCACTTGATTTCCATAAGTTTAAGATTTAATGAACGAACGGAGAATGTGATTGGAAAATTGTACATTCGCCCCCATTCGTTACACCATGCAAAAATCTATTCCTGCTTCAGTCTTTTCATTCTTGGAAGAACTAAAAGAAAACAACAACCGCGAGTGGTTCAATGAGAATAAAGAGCGCTACCAAGAACAACACGGATTGGTGGTGCAATTTGCCGATGAGCTGTTAGTTAAAATGAAGCAAGTAGACAACATTGAAACGGCCAGCGGAAAGAAATCGATTTTCAGAATTTACAAAGACGTTCGTTTTTCAAAAGACAAGTCACCGTATAAAACCAACATTGGCGGAGCGTTCACGCGCGCTACAAAAGAACTGCGTGGCGGATACTACTTCCACATTGAACCAGGAAATTGTTTTCTAGGCGGTGGATTCTGGGGACCTTCTCCGGAAGACCTTAAACACATTCGCATGCAAATAGCCGCAGATCCAGAACCGCTTCAAGAAATACTTGCATCGAAAGAATTTATTTCAACCTTCGGAAAACTGGAAGGTGAACAACTGAAGACGGCTCCGAAAGGATTCGACAAAGATCATACTGCCATTGATCTGATCAATTACAAACAGTTCTTGCTTGTCAAGCGCTTCACCGACAAACAAGCGCAATCGGAAAAATACCTCGAAAACGTTTTCACCACCTTCCAAGCCATGCGTCCGTTCTTCGATTACATGAGCGAGATTCTTACGACTGATCTTAACGGAGAACCCTTGTGAACTTCGTTATTGGAAAATCGAAGATTTTATTCCTACTTCGTAATTGGAACTTCGTTGTTGGAACTTCGTTATTCCTACTACGTAATGGGAAAATCGAAGATTTTATTCCTACAGTGTAATTGGAACTTCGTTATTCCTATTTTGACCGCGCCTAAAAAAAGTTGACACTTTTATCATCTTCAACAAAACGAAGATTATGAAAAAAACAGCCTTAAGAGTACAACGAATCTTTTCGGAGGACTTACGAAAAGAGATCGTAAAGCAAATTGAATTGGGCCA
>CAMCVP010000007.1 GCA_945881835.1 Chryseobacterium gleum
GGTGGTGGCGGTGGTGGCTCATTCGGATCTGTTGGAGGTGGCGCGATCATTTCCGCGTTCATCTCCACTTTCACTTCCTTTTCCTTCTTTTCGCCTTTGGCTAAAATGACTGGCGTGATTAAAGCTCCAGATACTAAGAAAATACCCGAAAATACCGCAATGGCTAAAACGCTTCCGTACATTGAACGTATTCTATACGCGCCGTAGGCTTTGTTTTTATTTTCGAATACCTGCTCATTACGATCTGATGCCATAATGCTATTCCAGCCCGCTTCAAAACCAAGGAATGTAACCACAGCTGCTGCTGAAGCTACGCCCACTAGGTCTGAGTGGTTGCTAAGAAAATCAGTTATTGCTGACATAATGGTTTACTTTTATAATGTGCAGTACAGGGCTACACATCAATCGTTCATTTCAATTTTAATTCTGCTACTTTTTCTGGTGAAAGGAATAGCAAGGCCTCACGTGCTTCCATGTCCATAATGGCGCGTTTCTTCACGTTTGTAATGTTCAATTCATCAATTGCATTCACAACGTTCTTCCACTTAGTGGTAGGCATTGTTTTCACAATAACGAAAGGTGCAAGAGAATCATTAGAAGCATCCGCTATGAGATCTTTGAAACGAAGGTTAATCTTTTCGTCTTGCTCATGTGAAGTACTATTCTTAAGTTCCTCTCTTTGTTGATCTTTCAATGTATTTACCTGTTCAACTACTCGTCTGTTCCTTTCGAGTAACATCACACGTAAACCATCTTTAGAGAAATCTGACTTTTCCAATTTGGTGGTGTCTGGTCTGAATTTTCCATGATAATAGAAAATTTGATCGTCCGTTTCACCCACAACAATGGTTGTCGCCAAATCATCGTCAAGCTTTGTTTGATCCTCTGTATTCTCTACCTCTTTCGGATAGACAATTTCTAAGGTTTTTGGTTTGCTCAGTGAGGTTGCCAAAATGAAGAAGGTCAAGAGAAGGAACGCCAAGTCAACCATGGGTGTCATGTCCATGCGCACCGGGCTCTTCTTAGGTCTCTTTTTTCCGCCTTTTTCGTGGCCACCACCACCTTCTATTATTTCTGCCATAACATGTTTGTTCTATACGGTTGCATTATTTGGAACCAGATTCCAAAGTAGTCACCATGTTAAATTGGAAAATATTCTTGTCACGGAACACGTCAATGACTTCCTCTACCTTTTCGTAGTCTGTTGTTCCGTCTGCTTTAATTGCGTATCGTAACGCTTTATCGCCTTTGATGTCCTTCGGTTCTAAACCGTGTTTTTCGGCATCGGCCATAAAGGCTTCGTAACCACTCTGAATCCAATCTCCCAATTCACCATTAATAGAATCGGTAGGGATACCAGGGGTTTGTGCGTCAAGTGCTGCTCTTGTTTTTTCGTCGGCACTTAAGTACTGACTTAGGTTATTCATAGGCATCCCGCACATACCTAACAAAGCGAATTTACGCGCTTCATCTTCGGTAAGTTTTAATTCTGGATGTCTTTGAACCATTCGGGTTAACATATCTCTGCGGATATCCTTTCCAGCAAGGTCAAAGAAAACTCTTCCCTTTTCATCAACAGTAATTTGCATAACCTTCTCTGGCAGCAACAATTCAGATGTTGCAGCTGGAACGTCAACTATTACCGGTTCATTCGGACGGAATTTCGCAGTGAGGATAAAGAATGTTACCAACAAGAAACCAAGGTCAACCATAGGCGTCATATCCAAACTTGGAGCGCTTTTGGGCATCTTGATTTTCGACATATTCTTAAATATTAATAATTAAGTAAAAACTTGAATTAGTGCTTTGAAGCAAATGTTTGAGTAACAGTGAAGTTAGCCTCGTCCATTGCGAAAGTCATGCTATCAATACGTGTATTGAAGAAGTTGTAAAGGATAATTGCAATTGCAGATGCCATGATACCCAAGAAAGTGTTGATCAAGGCTTCAGAGATACCTAAAGAAAGTGCAGTTGCATCAGGAGCACCAGCAGTTGCCATTGCTTCGAATGATGAAATCATACCTTTTACAGTTCCTAAAAGTCCAACAAGTACCCCTAAAGATCCGCATGTTGAAAGGATAACCAAGTTCTTAGATAACATAGGTAACTCTAAAGCTGTAGCTTCTTCAAGCTCTTGCTTAATTGCAGTCACTTTCGCTTCTTTGTCTAACTCCGTGTTTTCAGACATGTCGCGATATTTCAAAAGACCTGCACGCAATACTGCAGCTACAGAACCTCTTTGCTTGTCGCAAGCGGCAAGTGCACCGTTAACATCTCCGTTAGCCAACATCTTGCGAACGTTGTGAACGAAAGTAGAAACACTGCCCTTTCCTTTTGCCATCATAATGCTAATGAAACGCTCTATGAAGAAAATAATAACAATAATATTTACCGCGATAAGAATCGGTACAATGAATCCACCCTTGTGAACAGTACCTAATACGTTTAATGGATGACCTTTCACTGGGTCTCCGCCTTCGAAGTTTGCAGTATCACCTAATACAAAGGTGAATAATGCCCATCCGGTTAACAAAGCAATTGGAATTGCGATGTAAGGAAAAATTGAACTGAAGTTAAAGCCGTTTTCTTGCTTAACTGTAGGACTTGCTTTTGTGCTCATGTCTGTGTTAATTAATTTTCTATTGTTTTATTCGGGCAACGAAATTAAGGAAGTTTGTTCAATTTCGAACGTCACTTCAAAATCTTCATCTTACGTTAACGTTGGACAAGATTAAACTTACCCGTTTTAGTAATATTAAATAATTTATTTTCGGTGGAAGTATGGCTTGATTAGGTTGCTTTATACAAAGCAACGGCTTCAATACATTTGATGAAGTTTCGCGCGAACGAAGCGACTTACGGTAATGTACGTGCTGAAAACACCAACCACAACGCTAAGTGTGATAAGCAAAGCTCCCAACTTCCAAAACCCACCTCCATCTAAGAGGATTTGAATAATGTCGGCCAATGACTGCTGGTTGAAGTATAATATCAGTGAAATGGACAACCAGGCAATAGATGAAGAAAGCAGAGCGTTCTTCAAGCTTTGCCACAAAAACGGACGCTTAATGAACCAAGGTGTAGCGCCCACCAACTGCATACTTCGAATGATCAGGCGTTGAGAAGAGATGGCCAATTCAACCGTATTCATAATAATGAAAGCGGAAATGATTAAGAATAAAATGACGATTCCACCTATGATTGCGCCCCATTTTGAAATGTTCTCATTCACCGATTGAAGAAGTGTTTTCTCGTATCCAACATCTTTAATTATTGGATTCTGCTTGCAAGATTCCACGAAAGCATCTACCGTAGGACCATCGGCCTTTTCAGGATTTATCTGAACGTCTATAGACGCTGGAAGCGGGTTGTAACCGAGCACCTGAACGAAATCTTCACCAATTTCTTTGCTGTATTCAGCTTCGGCTTGCTCACTTGACGTATAAGAAACTTGGGAGGCGATTCCGCCTCCTTCGATTTCCTTTTTTAAACTTAATATTTGATCTTCGCTCGCTCCTTCGTTTAATAAAAGTTGCACTGTAAATTGTGATCGAACATGATCAGAAACTTGCAACGCTACCAAATAAAAGACTAAAAAAATTCCAACCATCAACAACACTAAAGTAGATCCTGCAAATGCAGATATACGCGAAATGCTACTGGCTGAAGTACGAACGAATTGCATGTTTTTACGATACTGAAACGACGTGTCCTTTAAAGAACAAGTTCTCTCCTGCTAAAGGATGGTTAAAGTCGATAACAATCGTGTTCAAGCGAACTTCCTCAACAACACCTTGAACATGGTGTCCTTCTGGAGTTTCCATTGGAATAACCTCACCCACCGCAAACAATTCCTCATCAAACTCACCATCTTCTTCCATAAAATCACTTTTCGGAAACTCCATGTAATATTCTTCCTGCTCATCTCCGTAAGCTTCTGCACATGGAATGCTAATGCGAAACTCGTCGCCAACCTTCAATCCCTCTAATCCTTTTTCAAATCCTTCAATCATTGGATCAACCTTGAAAGTGAATTTCATTGGTCCTTGTTCCAAGGTAGATTCTACCATTTCTCCGTTTTCATCGTCGATGAAAAGTTCGTAATTCACCTCTACGGTGGCTCCTTCTTTTATCATTTCTTTTTAATTTTAAGTTTCTGTCCAATTTGTATTTTATTCGGCGTTAAACCCTTGTTAAGTTTCACTATTGAATCTACTGACACCTTGTTCTTGGCAGCAATACTCGAAAGACTGTCACCCGATTTAACGGTATAGTAAACGTACTCTTCCTTTGGAGCGACCGGCTTTGGAGTTGGCTTTGGATCTGTAACCGGTGGAGTAACCTTAGGTGTTACAGTTGAAGTCGTATCTGCTGGTTCTGTCACCTTTGGAATTGTAATCGTCTTTTTCACCTTCACTTTAACCTTTAGGTTCTGACCAATCTTCAACGTAGATGATTTCAACTTATTCCACTTCTTTATGTCTGAAGAAGTGACTCCGTATTTCGTTGAAACACTTTTCAGCGTTTCACCCTTTTTCACTTTGTGCGTCTTCCATTGGTCTTCCCAAACAACCTTGGTTGTATGTCCTACTGTACCATCTGCAGCAGCGGTGTCGGCAATGACCGGAGACGGCTCTGGTCTTTTTACCTCACTTGCCAAATAAATCTCTTTTTCGTGCGCCAAGAAATCACCAATTTTTTCAACGGGTAACATGAGGTAATGAAGTTTCCCATTGTCTGGAATTTCCTTCAGCTTATAGGTCCCATTCAAATAAGTTATTTCTTCAATTGGAAGATTAATACTCTTGGAAACGATTTCGAAATCTACTCTTCCGGTTACGTGAATAGTGTCTGTTTCGAAATATGACATAGAAGCTTTCTTCGCGAAAATGTTATGCTCCGTAGAGTAATTCATAATGTAATTCACTGCAATAAAAGCAGGAACATAACCTTGCGTCTCTTTTGGAAGGTATTGCTTAATGGCCCAAAAATCTTTCTTGCCATTGGCACGACGAATAGCTTTATTCACATTACCTGGACCGCTATTATAGGCAGCTAAAGCTAAATTCCAATCGCCGAATGTGTTGTACAAAAAACGCAAGTACTTACACGCCGCTTCTGTCTCCTTTATGGGGTCGAAGCGCTCATCTTGATAGCTCGTAATGTCCAATCCGTACATTTTTCCTGTGCCGGGCATGAACTGCCAAAGACCTGCAGCACCGGCTCTCGAAATTGCAGTTGGATTCAAGGCAGATTCAACGATTGCCAAATATTTCAACTCAAGCGGAATATTATATTTCGCCAAAGCATCCTCAATTAACGGGAAATACAATTGCGAAAGACCCAAAACTTTTGCGGTAACGTCTCTTCTTCTCACTGAATAAAGCGCAATGAAATCGCGCACATTCTCGTTATAAACCAAATCAAAAGGACTCTCTCTGTCCAATACCTGCATGCGCTCACGGGTCAAATCTTCCGGGAAATTGGGAATGTGGTCCGCAGGATAATCGTATGCGTTTTGGATATCTGGATCTGATGAAAAACAAAAGTGATTCAAATAACTTGCTACAAGCATTCTATCAATTTCGTCTATCTCTTCTTTCTTCAATCCCGCAACCTGACGGTCTTGCAAAGTATCCTTCGGAATTTCGATTGCGCTTACGCTCCAAACCGAAAGCACTCCCAGTAATGCTGTAACTAATTTTTTCATGATTTCCCTTTGTATTAGGGCAACACCGATTGCTCGTCTTTATTGCCCTTCCATTTCGGATACAATTTCCGAAAAAAAAGCACTATTTCCAATATTGGAAAAACACAATTGTGAACACTCTATTAGGGAAAAACTCGCTTAGCCTAGGACAGCAAGGCCTCTAGCGTTTTCGAAAATGCGAACAAATCATTGTCTTCCTTGTGGCGTGCCGTGACCTGAACTCCGAAAGGCAAGCCCGTTCTCGATTCTTTTCCACATGGAATTGAAATCGCAGGGTTACCGGTTAGATTCGCATGTACGGTGAAGATATCCTGCATGTACATTGAAATTGGATCCTTCGATTTTGCACCAAATTCAAAAGCAACGTCTGTGCACGTTGGTGAAAGTAGGAAATCGTATTGATCGAAGATGGCTTTTGTCTTGTCTTGCAAGACGCGACGCACACGTTGTCCTGTTCCGTAATAAGCATCAATATACCCTGAACTCAAAACGAAAGAGCCCAATAAAATTCTTCGCTTCACTTCACGACCAAAGCCTTCTGTTCTGCTTTTTCTATATGTATCATCGATACCCTTTGCATCTTTGCTTCTGTAGCCGTAATTAATTCCATCGAAACGGGCTAAGTTGGAAGAAGCTTCCGCTGTGGTTAACACGTAGTACGCCGGAACCATATAATCTAAATACGGGAAAGAAATGGGTTCAACCACATATCCTTCCGATTTCAATTTTTCTAAAATCTCGTTAACACGTGCGCGAATTTCCGGATGAACAGCAGGACTTTCAACCGCTTCTTTCAAGTAAGCAATCTTTGGCTTGTCAGAATTATTCTTTGCTTGTGGAAGTTTTTCCAACAACGTTGTGCTGTCGTAAGCATCCAGTCCGCCAATAACTTGAAGCAAAACCTCGGCGTCTTCTACACACTTGGTCATTGGACCAATCTGATCGAAACTCGATGCGTAAGCAATAAGTCCATATCTAGAAACCGCACCGTACGTAGGTTTCATACCCACAATGCCGGTGAATGAAGCGGGCTGACGAATAGATCCTCCCGTATCACTGCCAAGTGCCGCTAAACAAAAATCGGCGGCTACTGCTGCAGATGCGCCACCGGAAGATCCTCCTGGTACACAGTTTTCATTCAATGGATTTTTAACCGGACCGTAATGTGATGTTTCATTAGATGACCCCATTGCGAACTCGTCGCAATTCAATCTTCCAATGATGATAGCATCTTCCGCAAGAATGCGTTCTACAACTGTTGCGCTGTACAACGATACAAATCCTTCGAGGATTTTGGAAGAGGCAGAAACTTTATGATTTTTATAACAGATGTTATCTTTAATGGCAACGACCATTCCCGCAAGTTTACCCGCGGTTCCATTGTCTATTTTTTGTTGAATCAGCTCGGCCTGTTCTAAAGCCTCTTCACCCCAAACTTCCAAGAACGCATTCAAATTCATGCGCGCTTCAATGTTCTGAAGGTACTGCGAAACAACGTTTTTTAACGAAACGGATTTTGAGGAAAGCTCAGATTGAACTTCCTTCAACGAATGAAACACCATTGGAAATAGATGTTATTTATTCTCGATCTTGTCAGTCTCTGATGGAGTTGAAGAAGAACCTTCGCCTTTGCTAGCGTCTTTGAATTCCTTCATTCCTTTTCCTAGACCACGCATCAATTCTGGAATTTTCTTACCTCCGAAAAGAAGAAGAACAACTGCAAGAATCAAAACAATCTCCATTGTACCAAACTTACCCATAAACTTGTTTTTTAGTTGCACAAATATACGACAAACCAAAGGTTATAGCGTACTCGGACAAACGAAATTGGTTTTCGGTAAAGCGGTCTTAGAAATAGCGTTGTAACCACCCGCAATGTCAATGACATTGTGAATTCCGCGACTTTTCAAAATGCTCGCAGCAATCATGCTTCGGTATCCACCGGCGCAATGGATGTAATTGTTCTCGCCAGTTTTGAAGGCACTCATGTGCTGATTCAATTCGTGAAGAGGAGCGCTGGTAGCGGATTCCAAGTGTTCTGATTGAAATTCAGTTGGCTTGCGTACATCGATTGTATTCACTTTTTTATCGGAAGCCAACTCTTCAAACTGCTCGGCAGAAATGCTTTCAATCTGATCAATTTCGCTTTCCGATTTATCCCACGACTCGAATCCGCCTTCTAAAAATCCAACAACTCCGTCGTAGCCTACACGCGCCAAACGCGTAATCGCTTCTTCTTCCTGACCCGGCTCTGTAACCAACGCAATGCGTTGCTTCATGTCGGTGATTAAAGTTCCAACCCACGGTGCGAAATCGCCCTTCAATCCAATGTTCACAGAACCCGGAATGAATCCTTTGCAAAATACTTGCGGACCGCGAACGTCTAAAAGCAACACGCTGTCATCTTCCATCAAAACCGTGAAAGCTTCAACAGACAAAGGCTTCAAAGAATTTTGAACCACACCTTCCAAAGAAGAAACTCCTTTCTTATTCATAGCCACATTCTCTGGGAAATAAAACGGGGGAGGCAACAATCCAGAAGTAACTTCTTGAATGAAATCTTCTTTCGTCATTTCTTGAAGCGCGTAGTTCACTTCCTTCTGATGACCCAAGGTATCGAAAGTCTCTTTGCTCATGTTCTTTCCGCACGCAGAACCCGCGCCGTGTGCAGGATAAACAGTGATGTCGTTTTCCAACGGCATTAATTTGTTTCTCAAACTGTCGTACAAGTATCCAGCTAAATCTTCCTTTGTTAATTCTCCTGACTTTTGCGCCAAATCCGGTCTTCCAACATCACCAATGAATAATGTGTCTCCCGTAAACACCGCTACTTGCTTTCCGTTTTCATCACGAAGCAAATAACACGTGCTTTCCATGGTGTGCCCTGGAGTATGCAAAACCTCAATGGTGCAATTTCCAACTTGAAGAATTTCTCCGTCGGTTGCAATGTGCGAAATGAATTCAGTCTTCGCGTTCGGACCGAAAACAATGGTTGCTCCAGTATAAACCTGAAGATCTAAATGTCCGCTTACAAAATCTGCATGGAAATGCGTTTCCAAAATGTATTTGATCTTCGCGCCTGAAACGTTCGCTCTATCTGTGTATGCTTTCGTATCGCGAAGCGGGTCAATAATAACCGCCTCACCATTGCTTTCAATGTAGTACGCGCCTTGCGCTAAACATCCGGTGTAAATCTGTTCAATTTTCATAGTATCTCAATAATTTCTTTCGTTAACATATACGTTCCAACGGCCAGCAAAAGTACAACGAAGGACTTTCGCAAAATCGCATCGGACCATTTTTTCGCCAATAAAGATCCAGCAATTACACCCAACACCGCCAAACCTAAAAACGGAAATAAAATAGAAAAATTCAAACTGCTGAGTTCAGAGAACGAGACTGCCATTCCCGATACTGAATTCAATGCAATAACCACAAAGGTTGAAGCAATGGCCGCAGACATGGTGGTGTTGCGGTAAGCATAAATAGCAGGGACAATTAAGAATCCTCCTCCCACGCCAATGAGCGATCCCAAGACTCCAACAACAGCGGCGTTCAGGGCTAATGAAACAAGTCCTTTTCCCTTGTCTTTTTTCGGATTCAAAAGTTTATAAGCGACAATGAACATGATGGTCACAAACAGCAAAAGCAAAATACTTTGCGTTGAAACTTTCAATCCGAACAACAAAAATTCTTTCGGTAAAATCGGTAACACAAAGAATTTGGTCAGCGCTATAAAGATCATAGAAACTGCTGCGAAAATTAAGGCCAAGCGCCATACAATTTCTTTTCTGCTCTGAATTCCACCAACAATTGAACTGAAAAACAGAATGGCGTAGGAAGAAACCACTGCCGATCGCAAATCGAATCCAAATAAATAAACTAGAATAGGAATGGTAAGAATGGCACCACCACCACCAAGAACGCCCAAGACAAAGCCCATGAGCAGTGCTCCGAAAAATCCAAGGGCCATTGTTAGTTCCATATTGCAAAGATAGTTCTTCGAGAAAGCTACGTCGTGACCATTATCACGTTAGGCTCGCAATGCTCATTAGTTGCTTGGTGTATTCATTTTCGGGTCGAAGAAAAACCGCTTCAGCGCTGCCCTTTTCAACCAACTCGCCCTTCCGCATAACCATAACATCGTTGCTCATGTGATACACCACCGGCATATCGTGAGAAATAAATAAATACGTCAGACCGAACTCTTCCTTCAAATCGTTTAACAAATTCAACACCTGCGCTTGCACTGAAACATCGAGCGCCGCAACGGCTTCATCGCAAATAATTAACTTCGGATTGGTGGCTAATGCGCGAGCAATAACTATACGCTGACGCTGTCCGCCTGAAAAATTGTGTGCGTAACGCTGAGCGCTATCGGTGGGCATTCCAACGGCATTCAATAAATATTCAACGCGCTTTTTTCGTTCCGAATTTGAACTTCCAATTTTATGAATGTGCAAGGGTTCGAGGAGCATATCTTCAATTTTCAACTTCGGATTTAACGAAGCAAACGGGTCTTGAAACACCATCTGAATGTCTCTTCGAAATTTATTCGGAAAAGAATTTTCGTTGCCAATAAGCTGCTCTGCTTCGAACCAAATCTTTCCGCTTGAAGGCGCAAGAAGGCCCATAAGCATGCGGCTTAGCGAAGTCTTTCCACATCCGCTTTCTCCTATTAAACCTAGGGTTTCGCCGTGTTTTATTTCGAAGGAAACATTGTTCACAGCAGGGTTTGTTTGCCCCGGATAAATCTTCGTCAAACCTTCAACCCGCAATAAAATATTTTCATTGGTGGAAAACGAATACTGCTTTTCAGCATGGTCATTTCCCAACGTAATTAAACTCTTTCCCTTTGAATTTTTCGTGGGTCTGCAAGCGAGCAATCCCCTTGTGTATTCGTGTTGCGGGACATTCAACACAGCAGCAGAATCGCCTTGTTCTACAGCATTTCCAGCCTTCATCACCACAATGGAGTCGGCCATTTCCTTCACCACATGCAGGTCGTGCGAGATGAACAGCACCGACATGTTTCGTTGCGCTTTAAGCTTTTTGATTAACTCTAAAATCGACGCTTGAACCGAAGGGTCCAACGCAGTCGTTGGTTCATCTGCTATAAGAAGCATGGGCTCGGAAGCCAAGGCCATGGCTATCATGATGCGCTGACGTTGTCCGCCTGAAAACTCATGCGGATACTTTTTCAAAGCGCCCGTAGGATCAGGCATTTCAACCTCTTCTAACAAAGACAAGACTTTGCTTTTTCGAGTTTCTTTTTTTTCATGTTGAAGGCATTCCTCCATTTGCTGCTGACAAGTCATAGCCGGATTGAGCGCCGTCATGGGCTCTTGGAAAATCACAGCAATCTTCTTTCCGCGCAGCGAAACCAAGACTTCGTTTGTGGGCTTCACGGTTCGATCTTCAGCACCCAGCAATTCGCCCGAAAGAAAAATCTCTCCGGAAGGAAACGATAGATTTTTTGTTGGAAGTAAACCGAGCAACGACATGGCGGTTACCGATTTTCCGCTTCCAGATTCACCAACCACTGCCGTTATCTTTCCAGGAAAAAGCGCATAGGACAAGGCATTCACAACAATTCTGTTGTTGAAGGCCACACTTAAATTTTGTATTTCCAACAAAGGTTTCAATCCCTGCAAGATGAATATTATTTCAGTTGGAAAGACACCGCTCTTATGAAGAAATAAACATTGCAAGCGCAATAAACCTTCTTGACATTTGGTCTTCTAAGATGAACTATTCTTAACTTTATTGCACCTTAAAACAATTCCTTGTGAAAAAACTTGTATTTCTTTTTGCTGTTTTAATTAACTCAACTGCAGCTTTCGCTCAAGTAACATGGAGCGAAAACGTAGCCCCTATCTTGTTTGAACACTGCACCAAATGTCACCACGAAGGCGGCATTGGGCCTTCGTCTTTCATGACTTACGACGACGCGTACAACAGTCAGGCGAGTATTTTAGGGGCTATTACTTCCGGACAAATGCCGCCTTGGCCGGCCGATCCGAACTACCGCCACTTCGTTGGAGAAAACGTATTAACACAAGCCGAAAAACAAGCCGTTGAAGATTGGATTTTTGGAGGCGCTCTAACGGGAGACTTGGCACTTGCACCAGCAGCGCCCGTTTACAACAGCAATTCACAATTGCCTTCCGTTGATCAAACGTACCTAACACCAGATTACACAAGTCCTGCAACAAACAGCGATTATTACAGAACCTTTGTCATTCCAAGCGGATTGGCTCAAGATGGATGGATTGATGGTATTGAAATTATTCCTGGAAATGCTGATATTGTTCACCACGTAGTAATATCTTATGATCCCACTGGGGCAGGCGCTACATTAGATGCGAATGATCCTGGTGATGGGTTTCAATCGAGTGGAGGAAGTCTCGTAAGCGGTGCTAAATTCCTGGCGGCTTGGGCGCCAGGAGGAGGGCCTTTGTGGGTGCCGTTCGGTTTTGCGCAACGTCTTGACGCCGGCGGAGATCTCTTGGTTGAATTCCACTATCCTGCGGGGACACTTGGTCAAACAGATCAAACCACCATAAACCTACATTATTCAGACGATCCAACACCTCGTGAGGTCTGGTACAACCCAATACTCAACCATGCCCCTGGAATTTTAGATCAAAATTTTCTATTTATTCCTGCCAATCAAACCGCAACATTCACAGAAACCTACAATGTTCCCGCAGAAATTACGCTTATCGGAACTTTTCCGCACATGCATTTAATTGGAAGAAGCATTAGCAGTTGGGCAGAGCTTCCTGGCGGAGGAACAGAGCCTTTAATAAGCATTCCAAGTTGGGATTTCAATTGGCAGTTGAGTTACAATTATCCACAGTTGATTCACCTTCCACAAAATTCAACCCTTCGCGCGGAAGCCTTCTACGACAACACTTCTGCGAATCCATTCAACCCCAATAGCCCACCGCAATTGGTTATGGCAGGGGAGGAAACAGGAGATGAAATGATGATTGTGTTCTTCGCTTATACCTACTATTTGCCGGGCGATGAAGACATTGTTGTTCAACCAATCGTGAGCACAGAAGAGCAGCACGTTGTGCAACAGCAATTCGATATTTTCCCGAATCCGAACAATGGAACATTCAACCTACAAACGTTCAACCAACGCTTCGATAAAGCAGTTGTAACCGTTACAGACATTAGCGGAAAAATCGTTTATGAATCGAAATTGAATATTCCAGGGGGTATGCACACACAGTCATTGGAACTGAATCTTCCAAGAGGAATTTATGTGTTACATGCTGAAGGAGCAACCACTCACGAAAGTGAGCGATTCATTGTTGATTAACTAAAGCGAAAACTTTAGCGAAAACACGTTGCTGTAAAGAACGTCGGAAGAATTTCCAACATCTGACAATGCGTAATCAATAAACATTTTTCGAAGGCGAATACCTATGCCAATATTTGGTTGATACGTGATGTACTCTTCTTCGAAATCCTTTACACGCTGAGCGTTTCCAACACCTGCGCGAAAAAATATCGTGTTCGAATATCCCACTTCCAATCCTACATTCGGATCAATACTGAAGACATTTCCAGACACCAACGCGTTACGCTGTCCGTCTGTGGTGAAGGTCGCATTTCCTTCCACCAAAAATGAAATTTTCTCTTTGTTGAATTTGTATCCTGCGCCTAAAATGGCACGTGGCAAGGCAATCTCCAATCCGTTTTGCGGCAATGTATTTCCTGTTTGCTCGAAAACCGAAGTAGCAGTTGAACCCAAGCTGAAAGACCACGCGTTAAAGGTGGAACTCGCATCGCGAACCACCGCGCCTAAACAAATATGCTTTCCTTGGTATTGCGCTCCTAGGTCGAATCCAAAGCCGAATGATCGCGCGAAGTCGCCTATCTGCCTGTAAATAATTTTCGCTGTTCCGCCAATGTTTACGCGACTTGCCCAAGGCTTATGAATGAATGGAACACCCTCTTTCGCATAAGAAAACAAGAACGCATAATCTGCAGCATTGAATGTTGTAACCCTTGAATAGTCTATGTTTCCGTTCGGATCGTATAAGTCTAACGTGTTCGGAATATCATCTATTCCAAAACGAATAAGCGAGAACGATGCTGCAGAAGTTGAATCAAGTCTCTTACCCACGGCGGCATAATCGTATTTCGCAATACCAGCGTAAGATTCACTGTGCATGACCGCCGCGTCTAGTTTGTTTCCAAGACCCATTAATCCGGCTGGATTCCAGTAACCCGATGTTACATCGTTCACACTACCGACTTGAGATTGCGACATACCCATAGCACGCGCACCAACACCAATTTGCAAGAATTCGTTCACATAGACGCGCGCCACTTGCGCATTCGCGGAGAGCGATGCGCAAAAGAGTACAATTGCAATGACGATTTTTGAAAGGAAACTTTTCTTCATGAGCGTGGATGAAACGAGAGTCTTGGCAGATTATTTTCTTAAACCGAAATTACCTCTTCAACAACACTTGGAAGTTTCGCCTTCAGAAGGTTTTCAATTCCACCTTTAAGGGTTGCTGTTGATGAAGGACATCCGGCGCATGATCCTTTCATTTCAACAAAAACTTTCTTCTCGTCGTAACCTACAAAATCAATAGCACCACCGTCTGCTTCAACCGCTGGTCTTACAAACTCTTCCAACAAAGCCATAATGGCGTCGTCGTATTCTGAAGGTTTGAAATTCGATCTGTCTACCGATGAAGGTGTTGATCCACCTGCCTTTGCTTCTTCAATCATGCTAGCGCTTCTGCTCATGAGTTCAGCAGGAACCGTAGAAACAGCAATCTCATTGTCCATGAGCCATTCGCGAACATATTCGCGCAGTTGCATAACAATCATGTCCCAATCGATGGTACCGTCTTTCGTTACCGTAACGAAATTATGTGCAATAAAAACATTGGTTACAAATGGAAAATTGAAGAGCTCCTCTGCTAATGGCGATGAGCCCGCTGCTTCGGCCTTTGATTTATATTCAACTTGAAGTCCGCCGGTTAAAAGCAAACGATCCGCTACGAACTTCATTGACGAAGGATTCGGAGTCATTTCAGCATAAACAGAGGTCGGAATTTTTTTTCTTTCGTTCATGTCACAAATGTAATTCCATTCAAGGAAAACATTTACAACCAATGTTCATTTGAATCCCACTATTTTTGTTTGAATCGTTCGTGAATTTTTCACTTCAACACACAACATGAGAAAACTCTTGGTCTTCATTTTACTTGTATCGAATGGCATCGTTTCACTCGCGCAAGAAACCTTTCCGTTCAACGGCGTTCGTCCGAAAGACGTGAGTGCGTATGCGCTTACCAACGCAACGATCTATTCTACTCCAGAAAATAAACTGGAAGGAGCAACCGTCATTATTGAAAAAGGAAAAATCAAAGCGGTTGGAAAGAACATTCCGATTCCCGCTAACTGTGTAATCATTGATGCCACGGGTAAATTCATTTATGCAGGATTCGTTGATGCGTTTTCCACCTATGGAATTCCAAAAAAGCAAAATGACAATCACGGAGAAGAAACGGAAGACTCTGGAAAAAATGTTCTCGGTTGGAATGCCGCCATTCATCCGGAATACAACGCTTCCATGCAACTTCAACACAACGAAGAAGATGCTGAAAGCTATCGAAATGCGGGAATAACTGCAGTGTGCTCGCACAAAGCCGACGGTATTTCACGCGGAACAGGAGCACTTGTTTCTTTGGGAAATGAAATTCATGCAGACGTTATTAGCGCTGAAGCAGCCGCTTATTTCTCTTTCAACAAAGGAAGCAGTCCGCAACAATATCCTTCTTCCATTATGGGTAGCATTGCGCTGCTTAAGCAAACCTACTGCGATGCCAATTGGTATGCGAATTTGAAAGGAAGCGAAGAAACAAATTTGACGCTTCGTGCTCTCAATGCAACCAGCAATCTTCCTCAAATTTTCGAAGCGAACGACAAGTGGAATATTCTTCGTGCAGATGCAGTAGGCGATGAGTTCGGTGTGCAATACCTCTTTAAAACTGGAGGAAATGAATACCAACGCCTAGAAGAAATGAAAGGCACCAAAGGAAAATTCATTGTGCCTGTGAACTATCCTCAAGCCTTCGACGTGAGCGATCCTGCAAGCAACAGATATATCTCAACAGCAGAATTGAAACACTGGGAATTGGCGCCTTATAACCTCGCTTATTTACACAACGCTGGGATTGAATTTTGCATCACAGCAAGCGGACTTGAAGACAAAGGTCAGCTTCTTGAAAACATAAAAACAGCCGTTGAAAACGGGCTTCCTGCAAACATTGCGTTGGCTGCTTTAACAACAAGACCAGCACAATATCTAAACGTTCAAAGCCGCGTAGGTTCTATACTTGCGGGATACGACGCAAACTTGGTGATTACCAACAAAGAGCTTTTCACCAACGATTCAAAGGTGCTTGAAACATGGGTGAATGGAAAGCCTTACTTCGTTTCAAACGCCGAGTCTCTTTCACTTGAAGGGACATACACCGTGTCTGTTTTAGGAACTACGGTTCAAGCTGAAAGCAAGAAAGGCAAAGGAGAAGGAGTGGTTGTTTCTTCAAAATTGAAAACAACAGATGCCCTGAAAAAACTTCACGAAGCGCTTGGATCAACCGCACAAGATTCAACTTTATTTCAGTTGAAATTACAATTGAAAGATGGGTTTCCTGTTGGAGAGCTAACGCTCGACAGCGCAGCATTTGTGCGTGTCTCAGGAAACATTCATGCAAAAGAAAAAGAGATTGCAATAGACCTTTCCACCTTTGGAAAATCGCCGATTGCAATCAATGCTAACGTACTCGCTCTTCCGAAAAAAGAAGAAGAAAAGAAAGGCGAAAAAACAAAAACGCTTCCAGGAGAAATCGTTTATCCGTTCACCGCTTACGGCAGAACAGCGCTTCCGAAAAAAGAAAATGTCGTGTTTCGAAACGCCACTTTATGGACGTGTGAAAACGGAACCATTCAAGAAGGTGATTTGTGGGTGAAGAACGGAAAGATTGCTGGAATAGGCGTAGACATTAGCATTCCGAAAGGTGAAGTAGTTCAGGAAATTGATGCGAAAGGTAAACATATTTCTCCTGGTATCATTGACGAGCACAGCCACATTGCACTTTCAAGTGTGAACGAAGGAACACAAGCGAGCAGCGCAGAGGTTGAAGAAGGAAGCGTTATTTATCCGGAAGACATTGACATCTACCGTCAGCTTTCAGGTGGAACAACAGCTTCACAATTGCTTCACGGAAGTGCCAATCCAATTGGCGGACAGAGCGCATTGGTGAAGTTGCGTTGGGGTGTAAATGCGGAAGGGATGAAGATTGAAAATGCTCCAGGGTTTATCAAATTCGCATTGGGAGAAAATGTGAAGCAAAGCAATTGGGGTGATCGCGCAATGACCCGCTTCCCTCAAACCCGCATGGGAGTAGAGCAGGTTTACTACGATCATTTCTATCGTGCATTGGAATATGGCAAAGCGTGGGACAACTACAACGCCTCTTGCAAGAAAGTGAAGAAGGGACTTCCAATGCCACTTGCTCCGAGAAGAGATTTAGAGTTGGAAACCATTTTGGAAATTCTTCGCAAAGAGCGATTCATTTCTTGTCACAGTTATGTGCAAAGTGAAATCAACATGCTCATGCACGTGGCAGACAGTTTCAATTTCAAGATTAACACATTCACTCACATTTTAGAAGGATACAAAGTCGCAGACAAAATGAAAGCGCACGGAGCAGGAGCTTCTACATTCAGCGACTGGTGGGCGTATAAGGCGGAAGTGAAAGATGCCATTCCTTACAACGCTGCGCTTATGTTTGAGCAAGGAATTGTGGTGGCCATTAATTCCGACGATGCTGAAATGGGCGCGCGCTTGAATCAAGAAGCTGGAAAAATTGTGAAATACGGTGGTGTTCCGGCGGAAGAAGCATTGAAGATGGTAACGTTGAATCCAGCAAAACTTCTTCACTTAGACGACCGCATGGGATCGTTGAAGATAGGAAAAGACGCCGACTTCGTAATTTGGAACAACGAGCCGTTGAGCATTTACGCGCGTGCAGAAAAGACTTATATCGACGGTACTTGTTACTTCAGTTTGGAAGAAGATGAAAAAGCAAGGGAAGCCTTTGCTGCTGAACGTGAACGCATCATTCAAAAAATGGAAGACGCTAAAAACGGTGGAGCTTCAACCAGAAAACCACAACCCAAGACTCCGCATCACTTCCATTGCGACAGTATGGACGAGACATCTAAAGGCATTTTCATTAAAGAATAAGATCATAATCATGAAAAAAATATTTTTATCACTTGCGCTTATTGCCGGTCTTGCTGCTCAGGCGCAACACCGTCCAACACCTGCGCCCGCGCAAAGCAATTCCATTCTATTGACCAATTGCTACGCGCATTTAGGAAATGGGAAAGTCATTGAAAACGCCTACATCGCATTTGAAAACGGCGTGCTTACACTTGTTGCGGATGCTACTGTTTCTCGGATAGACGTGACCAAATTCGACAAGGTTATTCCCATCGAAGGTCAGCATGTTTATCCTGGATTTATTGCACCGAACTCTTCATTGGGGTTGGTTGAAATAGATGCGATTCGTGCACAGAATGATTTGTATGAAGTAGGCACATTCAAACCGAGCGTTCGTTCGGTTATTGCGTACAACGCTGATTCGGAAATTATTCCCACCGTTCGTTCGAACGGTGTGTTACTTGGACAAGTAACACCACGTGGTGGAATAATTTCAGGCTCTTCTTCCATCATGCAATTCGATGCTTGGAACTGGGAAGACGCTGTGGTACGCGCAGACGATGGCCTTCACCTCAACTGGCCACAAGTCATTCACAGACACTACGACAAAGGCAGAATCCTCGTTTCTAAAGTAAAAAGCTACGATCAACAAAAGCGCGAAATAGAACTGTTCTTCAGCGATGCGAAAGCCTATGCCAAAGCGCCAAAGGGAGATTTGACTGAGCTTCGTTTCGAAGCTATGAAAGGATTATTCGATGGCAGCAAAACACTCTACGTTCATGCAGATGAACTGAAGTCTATTCACGAAGCGGTTCAATTCAAACGCGACATGGGCATTGTGAAAATGGTGCTTGTGGGTGGTTACGATGCACCGCTTGCAGCAACTATTCTGAAAGAAGAAAACATCGCAGTTCTTCTTCGTCGTGTGCATGATCTTGCCTCTCTAGACGAAGACGATCCACACGCATCTTTCGCTTTAGCGAAAAAATTATACGATGCTGGAATTCTCTTCGCCTTCCAAAACGAAGGAGACATGGAACGTATGGGAACAAGAAACCTTCCGTTCATGGCGGGAACAGCAGTTGCACACGGACTTCCGTACGAAGAAGCCGTGAAGGCACTTACGTTAAATGCCGCGCAAATCTTAGGTGTCGATAAAAAATTCGGAAGCCTTGAAGTGGGTAAGAGCGCTACGCTTTTCGTTTCATACGGAGACGCGTTGAACATGACTACCAATCAATTGCGCTTGGCCTACATCGACGGAAGAAGCATTGCGCTTAGCAACATGCAAACCGAAATGTACTTGTTGTACAAGAACAAATACGATAAAGAAAGAAGCAAATAAAGCCGTTTCTTTGCAGCGAATTTTACCACTATGGCACGCGTATTAACAGGCATTCAAAGTACAGGAACACCGCATTTAGGAAATGTGTTGGGCGCAATTGCTCCGGCAATTGAAATGAGCAATCACCCTTCCAACGAAGCGTATTTGTTCATTGCGAATTTCCACACCTTAACTCAAATAAAAAACGCGGAGGAAATTCGCAACAACACTTACAGCGTAGCAGCTGCTTGGTTAGCGTGCGGTTTCAACACAGAAAAAAATGTGTTCTATCGTCAGAGCGATGTTCCTGAAGTTACCGAGCTCGCTTGGTATTTGAACTGCTTCACGCCGTTCCCTATGTTGGCGAATGCGCACAGTTTCAAAGACCGTCAAGATCGTTTGAAAGAAGTGAATGCTGGCTTATTTACCTATCCGGTTTTAATGGCTGCAGATATTTTGTTGTACGACGCAAACGTTGTTCCCGTAGGGAAAGATCAACTTCAGCATTTAGAAATTACGCGTGATATTGCTTCTGCCTTCAACCATCAGATGGGAGAAACATTCGTGTTGCCCGATTCAAAAGTGAATGAAGCAACCATGTATGTTCCAGGAACGGACGGACAAAAAATGAGTAAGAGCTACGGCAATTACATTAACATTTTCCTTCAGGAAAAAGAATTGAAAGACGTCATAAACAAGAACATTGTTACCGACGCTACGAAGCTTGAAGATCCGAAAGATCCGAATGCAAATAGCATTAGCGCATTGTACGAACTTATTGCTGGAGCTAGCGAAGCGGCGGTTCTTCGTGAAAAACTTCTAGCCGGAAATTTCGGATGGGGACATGCAAAAAAAGAGTTGCTTGGTGCTATACTCTCGCGTTTCGAAGTGGAAAGAAAAAGTTACTTCGAATACATTTCAGACTATTCTTCTCTTGAGAATATTCTAAAACAAGGCGGAGAAAAAGCACGTGTTACCGCATCTAACACATTGGATCGCGTTCGAAAAAATTTAGGTTATTCGGTATAGCATTCGTTTCGTATCTTTCGGTTCTAAACCAACCAAACCTTGCATTACATCCTCGGACCCATCTATTTCATTTATAAACTATGGATTGGTTTGGTGTTTTGGGTTACCCTTATTTTTCTTTACATTCCCTTTGTTTGGGTGTACAAAAAGAGAGAGCGTCATTTGAAGGCTTTCGCGCTTAAACGCTTCTGGGGAAGGCTTATACGCAAATTGATTTTTTGTCCGATTGAAGTCACTTTTGAATCTCCTCTACCCGAAGGCTCATTCATCATTGCTTCAAACCACAGCAGCTACCTCGATACGGTTTTTATGTATGAGGCCATTGACCGGAATTTTCTATTTGTTGGAAAAGGTGAATTATTAAGTTGGCCGCTGTTTTCATTATTCTTTCGCAAACAAGACATACCCATTCGTCGCGGACAAACCAAAGCTGCGCTCGTTGCGATGGATCGTGTTGCGAAAAGCTTACGCAATGGAATGAGCGTGGCTATTTATCCGGAAGGAACCATTCCAGATGACGCCCCCAAATTGCTTCCGTTTAAAAACGGTGCGTTCAAAGTTGCGCTTGAGCAGCAAACGCCCATTGTTCCAGTTACGTGGCATTCGAATTACAAAGTGTTACTCGATCCCGCGAAGTTCTTTCAGTATTCACTTCCACATAAAATAAAAGTTACCGTGCACGCTCCAATTGCTACCGCCGGGTTAACTGCTTCGGATTTATTACCTTTGCGCACCCAAGCGTTTGAAACCATTCAACGCGAATTGAATAAAACACATGAAAGTTGATGTTGCAACCGTTCGTCGCCTAGCTGAATTAAGTAAGCTATCGTTTTCTGAAAATGAAGAGAATGAAATGGTAGATGGACTAAACGAAATGATTGCCTTTGTTGACAAGCTGAAAGAGCTAGACACCGCGAATGTCGAGCCTTTGGTGTTTATGACCAACGAGACGAACATTCTTCGTGAAGATGTTGTTGAAGCTCCGATTACGCAAGCGGAAGCCTTAAAAAACGCTCCTTCAAAAGACATGTATTACTTCCGTGTTCCTAAAGTCATCAAACAATAATTCATGCATTCGTTTAAAAAACTTTCTATACTCATTCCTGCATATAATGAAGGAAGAACCATTCATTTTATTCTTGATCGAATTGGTGAAGTTCAGTTGATGAACAACATTGAAATGGAGATTGTGATTGTGAACGATGCTTCTACAGACAACACTGTGGAGGCCATTGAATCATATATTGCGGCTCATCCAGAGCGTACCTTCAATTTTTACTCGCAACCCTTCAATCAAGGAAAGGGAGCGGCTTTACACAAGGCAATTGAGATTGCAACGGGCGATTACGTGTTGGTTCAAGATGCCGATTTAGAATACGATCCTGAGGAATACAACGATTTGTTGAAGCCTGTTTTTAAAGACCACGCTGATGTGGTTTATGGTTCACGTTTCATGGGTGGAAATCCTCATCGCATTCTTTTCTTCTGGCACAGTATCGGAAATAAATTACTCACTTTTGCCAGCAACATGTTTACCAATCTGAACTTAACAGATATGGAAACATGCTATAAACTCATTCGTGCAGACATTGCACAGAATCTTTTGTTGTGTGAAAAGCGTTTCGGTTTCGAGCCGGAAATCACAGCGAAGCTTTCAAGAATTCCAAACATTCGTATTTATGAAGTTGGAATTTCATACTACGGAAGAACCTATGAAGAAGGTAAAAAGATTGGTTGGAAAGACGGCGTACGGGCGTTTTGGTGTATTGCGAAATACAATATTTGGAGCCGTAACGCAACGAAGTAATTATTTCGATTTGGCAAGACGAAATCCTACATCATAAATTCCTTCAACCGGATTCACGCGCATGGCTTGATGAATAGACACTTTGTAGTGTCCTGAAAGCGGGAACTGTTTGCGTGATTTATAAATGATTCGATTGTCGTAAAGATCTCCTAATCCAGATTTACCATACCATTTTCCTTGCGCATCTGCCATGGGACACTCGAGGGTATCTACCGCAAGTTTTCCATTCGGAAATTCCATTTCAATGAAAACGAAAAGATTACTGAATTCGTATTGCTCACCGTTTCGGACATCGATAAAAAAGTCGTGTAGGCTAACAGTGTCTTGAATATCAAATTCGAAATTGGCGACTTGCTTGCTGTCCCACACACCGCCTTCGATGGGCATGTTGCTTTCGTAAACGAAGTCATCGGCACATGAAGTAAGCAGGAGGGCCACACCTAAAAAGAAAACTATTCGCTTCATTCTTTCTTGCCTTGATTCGGGTTTGGGTTGTTTGGTTTGCCTTTGAAGCGATTCGGTCTGTTGCCATTTCCTGGAGGTCGATTGCCCTCCTTCGGCTTAGGTGCTGCAGGGCTTTGCGGATTGTTATTTTTTCCAACTGCGGGTGCTGGTCTGTTTGCATTTCCGCCAGGCCTGTTGTTGCGATTGCGGTTGTTGTTATTGGGCTTACGCTTTTTATTGTCGAAACGCGTTAAGCTATCTTGACCTACAACCTCAGCAAATTCAACACTTTCAACAACTTCTTTCTCTTCAATAAACGTCTGAACTTCACCTATAACTTCACCGCGTTTATTCTTTTCAATGATATCTTTCACCACATCTGCAGAAAGCGCAAACGGTCCGTCGGCATGCTGACCTTCAATGGTGTAATAAATAACTTGTTTGAAGATATCTGTTTTGAAATGCGTGGCAATTCCTTTTGGAAGTTTCAATTTCACGTGTGTTGGAGGAAGCATACGAACGGCTTCAACGTATTGATCGAGCTCGTAATTCAGGCAACATTTTAACTTTCCGCATTGACCTGCAAGTTTTCCTGGATTCAGCGAAAGCTGCTGATAGCGTGCTGCGCCGGTAGACACCGATCTGAAATCGGTTAACCAAGTGGAGCAGCACAGCTCTCTTCCGCACGAGCCAATTCCTCCCAAACGACCTGCTTCAAGACGTAGTCCTATTTGGCGCATTTCAATGCGCACCTTGAACTCTTCAGCATACTTGCGAATGAGTTCACGGAAATCTACACGGTCATCGGCCGTGTAGTAGAATATCGCGCGGGTTTTATCGCCTTGATATTCCACATCGCTAATTTTCATTTGAAGACCCAATTCGCGCGATATCTCACGTGAGCGAATCATAGTGCTTGTTTCCAATTGGCGTGCCGCCTGCCATGTATCGAAGTCCGATTGCTCCGCTTTACGAAGAACACGCTTCAACTCGTAATTGTCTTTGATATCGCGACGGTTCATCTGAATACGAACCAACTCACCTGCCAACGAAACAATTCCAACGTCATATCCCGTAGAGGCCTCAACAGCGATAACGTCTCCCTGAAAAAGCTCTAAACTTCCTTTTCTAAAAAACGCCTTACGGCCGTTTTTAAATCGCGCTTCTACAACGTCAAATGGTTTTTGGCCATCTGCTAATGGAACTCCTGACAACCAATCGAAAACCTCCATTTTCCCGGAGCTACACGTCCCACAATTACCATTGCTTTTACAACCGTTAGGAACGCCACCATCTTTACTTCCACAACTCGAACATCCCATGTTTTCTTTTTTATATTCTCAAATATACAAATTAGCTTCCGACTATCTTCTTGATCTCGTTCAACTTGAACAAAGCTTCAACCGGAGTAAGCGTATTGATATCAATTTTTTCTACTTCTTTTTTTATCTGAACCAACGTCGGGTCATCGAGTTGGAAAAAGCTCAATTGCATTTTTTCCTCTCCTTGAGCCACGTTCGCTTTTCCTTTCCCCGCAGGGGCTTCACCTCTTTTCGTCTCTAATTGATGAAGCATATCGTTCGCACGATTCACAACCGTCTTCGGCATTCCTGCCAACTGCGCAACGTGAATTCCGAAGCTGTGATTGCTTCCACCTTCTTGCAGCTTCCTTCTAAAAACTATTTTTCCTTTCGCTTCAGAAACCGACACGTTGAAGTTTTTGATACGTGGAAATAAATTCGTCATATCATTCAACTCGTGGTAATGCGTTGCGAAAAGCGTCTTCGCGCGGAACTGCGGATGCTCGTGCAGGTATTCCGCAATGGCCCATGCAATGGAAACGCCGTCGTAGGTTGAAGTTCCTCTTCCGATTTCATCGAGCAGAATCAAACTGCGATCACTTAAGTTATTCAAGATGCTCGCGGTCTCGTTCATTTCAACCATGAACGTAGATTCCCCAGCGCTCATGTTGTCGTTCGCTCCCACACGCGTGAACACCTTGTCTACAATGCCCATTCTCACGCGCTTGGCTGGCACGAAAGAACCCATCTGAGCCATGAGCACAATGAGTGCGGTTTGACGAAGCACAGCGGATTTACCCGACATGTTCGGACCGGTGATCATCATGATTTGCTGAGCATCGCGATCTAATTTTATGTCGTTCGCTATGTACGGATCATTCGGCGGAAGGCGCAATTCAATAATGGCGTGTCTTCCTTGTTCTATCTCTATGCAGTTCTCTTCCGTGAATTCCGGTGCGCAATACTTGTTCGCCACGGCAACTGTTGCGAAAGACGCCAATGTGTCAATCTCTGCAAGCACGCGAGCATTCAATTGCATGTTCACCAAATGCGGAAGCGTCTCTTCAATCAACGCTTGATAAATCTGATTTTCTAAAATCGAAATTTTGTCTTCCGCACCGGTAATCTTCGCTTCGTATTCTTTCAGTTCAGGAGTTATGTAACGCTCGGCTTGTGTAACCGTTTGCTTGCGTATCCATTCCGGCGGAACCTTATCCTTGTGTGTGTTTCGCACCTCCAAATAATATCCGAAGACATTGTTGAAAGCAATTTTCAAGGAAGGAATTCCGGTGCGCTCGCTTTCGCGTTCTTGCACCATTTGCAAATAATCTTTTCCAGATTTTTGCAAGTTGCGAAGCTCATCTAAATCTGCATTCACGCCTTCGGCAATAACAGAACCGCGGTTCAGTGCTAAAGGTGCTTCTGGATTTATTTTTTCGAAAATGGTATTGCACCAATCTGTCAATGGTTTCAACACATTGAACAGCGCTTGTATTTCTTTGCTCTTTGAATTTGCGCCTAAATCTTTGATGTGCTCTGCCGTTTGCATGCCCTTCGCTAACTGAAGCAATTCGCGCGGATTCACGCGTCCGGTAGCAATCTTAGAAGCCAGTCGCTCCATATCGCCAATGGTGTTCAAATGCAAACGGGCCTCGGCTAGCAGCTCGGCGTTTTTGACAAAACTTCCAACTACAAACTGACGCTTTTCAATTTGCGCAATGTCTTTAAGCGGCATGAGTACCCATCTGCGCAAGAGTCGCGCGCCCATGGGTGTACTCGTGTGATTGAGCGTGTAGAACAACGTTGCTGTTTCGTCGTAGTTCGAATGCACCAATTCTAAATTCCGAATGGTGAAGCGGTCTAACCACACGAACGTGTCTTCTTCAATGCGCGCTATTTTCTGAATGTGCTGGGTCTTGTCGTGCTGCGTATCTTTCAGATAATGCAACACGGCGCCAGCCGCAATAACTCCGAGTTTTAATTCTTCAACACCGAAACCTTTGAGCGATTGTGTGCCGAATTGCTTTTGTAAAACTTCTTTGGCGTAGTCCAACGAGAACACCCATTCATCGACGCGAAACGTAAACCATTTGGTATCTCCGAAGGCTTCACGAAACTGGTGGTCTTCGTGCTTTTGAAAAAGCACTTCATTTGGCCGAAAGCTTTGAAGCAGTTTATTAATGTGTGCGGTGCTTCCTTCGGCCAAATAAAATTCGCCCGTAGAAATGTCTAAAAAACTCACCCCCGCTTGCTGGTCACGCATGACAACAGCAGCCAAAAATTGGTTATTCGAACTATCGAACGTTTTCTCGTTATAACTCACCGCCGGTGTAACCAACTCCGTTACTCCGCGCTTCACAATTTTCTTGGTAAGCTTCGGATCTTCCAGCTGATCGCATATGGCAACACGATTTCCAGCGCGAACCAATTTTGGCAAATAAGTATCTAACGAATGATGAGGAAAGCCCGCCAATTCAATGAATGCGGCTGCACCGTTTTTTCGCTTCGTTAATGTAATTCCTAAAATGCGCGCAGCCGCAATTGCGTCTGAACCGAAGGTTTCATAAAAATCGCCGACACGAAACAACAAAAGCGCATCTGGATATTGCGCCTTAATTTCATTGTATTGTTTCATGAGTGGTGTTTCCACCACTGTCGATTTTTCTTCTGTCATTTTATGCCTTATTCAGTTGACTCAGCTTAGAGCTTTCAAATTTATCTCGAGCGTAAGCCAACGTTACTTTGAATTCTTTTAGTTCCGTTTGATTAGGAATTTCAAACATGAGATCCAACAAGATGGCCTCGCAAATCGAACGCAATCCGCGCGCTCCCAATTTGTACGTCATGGCCTTTTCAACAATGTAATCCAACACTTGTTTCTCGAAAGACAACTTCACGCCGTCCATTTCAAATAACTTCACATATTGCTTCACCAAAGCGTTTTTCGGCTCGGTTAGAATTCTTCTCAATGCCGATTCATCAAGCGGATTCAAGAATGTCAATACCGGGAAACGTCCAATTAATTCGGGAATTAAACCAAATTGTTTCAAATCGGCTGGAGCAATGTATTGCAACCATCCGCCTTGTTCTTCAACGGTTTTCGCATTGCGGTATCCGATGCTAGCCGTATTCATGCGACGTTCGATGTGCTTTTCAATTCCATCAAACGCACCACCACAAACGAAGAGAATATTCTTCGTGTCGATCTGAATCATTTTTTGCTCGGGGTGTTTTCTTCCTCCTTGTGGCGGAACACTCACCGTTGCACCTTCCAACAATTTCAATAACGCTTGTTGAACGCCTTCGCCACTTACGTCACGCGTAATGCTTGGGTTATCGCTCTTGCGCGCAATCTTGTCTATTTCATCAATGAATACAATTCCGCGTTCTGCTTTTTGAACATCGAAATCTGCACTTTGTAAAAGTCGAGAAAGAATACTTTCAACATCTTCCCCCACGTAACCGGCCTGTGTAAGCACGGTAGCATCGGCAATGCAGAACGGAACGTTCAACATTTTCGCAATGGTCTTTGCCAAAAGTGTTTTTCCTGTTCCGGTTTCTCCAACCAATACAATGTTCGATTTTTCAATTTCTACTTCGTCGTCTTGCTTTCCAGCAGCGTGCTGTGCTAGACGCTTGTAGTGGTTGTAAACAGCAACACTCAACACCTTCTTTGCTTCGTCTTGGCCAATGATGTATTCGTTTAAGAAATCTCTTATTTCAATCGGCTTCAATAATTCAGACGTGTTAAATTCTTCTTGGGGAACAACCGCTTCTTCTTTTACAATCTCGCTAGCTTGTCTCGCGCAGTCGTCGCAAATGTGTCCGGAAACACCTGCTATTAGCACATTCACCTCACTCTTTTTTCTACCGCAAAACGAGCAACTAATCTCTTGTTTAGACATCTTTAATTCTTTCCAACAAAGGTAATGAATCTCGACTGTTTACATAGGGTCCACGTCAATAGACACGCGAACCATTTTATATTTTTGTTGGGAAGTGAGAGCGTGCGAACAATCTAAGAGATAGCGTTTCACTTGAGGAGGTGGTAATTCTTGTGGAATTCGAATCCAGAATTGTTGAATGTAATAGTTGTTCACACGGCCAATGGCGGGCGTTTCTGGGCCTGTGTAATTTCCAAATAATGAAGAAAAAAACCATCGTGCTAATTCAGCGGCTGCACCTAAGACAACACCCAATTCTTTGTGCTTAATCGTAAGTTTAATCATACGCTTAAACGGCGGATACCTGAACTGCTTACGCTCTGCGACTTCTAGGGTATAAAACTGCTCGTAATTGTTGTTCTCAATCAGCGGGAAAACCCAATGCTCAGGATCATACGTTTGAATAAGCACACGTCCGCGTTCTTCGCGTCTTCCGCTTCTTCCAGAAACCTGCACCATCATTTGAAAGGCACGTTCGATGGAACGAAAATCGGGATGTTTCAACATGCGGTCGGCGTTTAAAATTCCAACCAAATGAACATTGCTGAAGTCAAGACCCTTCGTTACCATCTGCGTTCCAATAAGCACATCGGTCTTTCCGCTTTCAAATTCAGAGATGATTTTATGGTGCGCATGTTTGCCTCGCGCTACATCCAAGTCCATACGCGAAATGCGAATATGCGGAAGGCATTCGCCCAACTCTTCTTCAATGCGCTCGGTTCCTGCGCCCAACATTTTGAAAGCGTTCGCTCCGCATGAAGGACATTGCTGCACCGGAATTTCATGATGACCGCAGTAATGACAGCGCAGTTCATGATGAAATTTGTGATAAGTCAAACTCACATCGCAGTTCTTACACTCGGGCGTGTAATGACACATTTCGCATTCCCAAAGCGGCGTATAGCCTCTTCGGTTTTGAAACAAAATCACTTGCTTTCCAGCCTTCACTGTTGCGTCTATTGCTTCTAGCAAAACAGAAGAAAAGACTCCTTGCATGCGCTTCGCTTGAAGCTCTGAGCGAAGGTTTACAAAATTTATTTTAGGTTGAACGGCATTGCCATAACGCTCGAACATTTCAACCAGCTGATACTTGTTTTGTTTCGCGTTGAAGTACGATTCCAATGAAGGAGTTGCGCTACCTAACACCACTTGTGCGTTTGATAAAACACTCAACTTTATCGCAGTGTCTCTCGCGTGATAACGCGGGGCTGGGTCTTGTTGCTTGAACGTTCCTTCGTGCTCTTCGTCGACTATGATTAAACCTAAATTTTCAAAGGGAAGAAACACACCCGAACGTGCAGCCAATACCACATCGAATCGATGTAAATCTGAATGCACCCGATGCCATACTTCTGTGCGTTCATGGGTGCTGTAGCCACTGTGGTAAACGCCAACGCGTGTTCCAAAATATTTCTGAATGCGGTCAATTAAATGCGAAGTCAATGCAATTTCAGGAACCAATAACAATACTTGTTTTCCTTGTTGAATTTGCTCTTGCATGAGATGCAAATACACCTCGGTTTTTCCGGAAGAGGTTACTCCGTGCAGCAGCGTTACTCCAGCATGCGATTTGATTTTTTCAAAAGCACTCTGTTGCAATTCGCTTAAAACCGGAAGTGGTAACAATTCATGATCCCCTGTAACCATGCGCAATTCTGATCGTTCTTCAATGGCAAGAATTCCCTTCTTCACCAACGCTGAAATGGCTGAAGCGTCGGTCTTCGATTGTATCTCGAGTTCCTTTTTCTTCACAGAGTCTCCGCTCGTTCCGTCCCACTTGCTCATTTGCAAAAAGGTCATGAGCACTTGAATCTGCTTATCTGCATTGCGTTTTTCCAAAGCAGAAAAATGATGTTGCAACTGTTCGTCGGTATTCCCGTTTTCTCCAACGGTAACATAAGAAACACGCTTCGGAATGAACTTTTCCTTTACCTCTTCAAACGACGCAATGGCGTTCTTCTTCAATAAATTTTTCAATGTAGAATGAATGGAAACCTTTGGCAGTGCATGTTGTATGTCTTTCGACATAACACCCATACCGCGATCTTTTTCCAAAATAACATCTACAACCGAACGTTCATTCGGTGTTAATTCAACAGCAAGATCCTTTGTTGTGTAAACCGTTTCACTCGATAGTTTCAATCCACTTGGAAGTGCGGCAGTCATGACTTCTCCGAGCGTGCAAGCGTAGTATTTCGCAATCCATTCCCACAGTTGCATCTGTGTTTCTGAAACCACAGGAACATCGTCAAGCACCTCTTCAAAATACTTTGCGGCGTAGTCCTTCGGAACCTCTTCGTGCACGCGCCAAATAATGGCAGTGTAGCGTTTTGATTTTCCCAATGGCACTACCACGCGCACACCTTGTTGAACGTAGTTCTCCCAAGCCACAGGAACCCTGTAGGTAAGCACTTGCGGAAGTGCTAGCGGAACAACTACATCAACAAAAAATGTTTTCATCGTCTATAAACAAATAGAGACACGAAGGTCGTGTCTCTACTCTAATGTGAATTGAAATGATTATGGTTTTCTTTCCAAAACTTCGTCAATCATACCGTATTCTTTCGCCTCAGATGCAATCATCCAGTAATCGCGATCGCTGTCTGCCCATACTTGGTCGTATGATTTACCGCTGTGCGTAGCAATGATGTCGTACAATTCTTTCTTCAATTTTTGAATTTCACGTGCAGTGATTTCAATGTCAGAAGCTTGTCCGCGTGCACCACCCAAAGGTTGGTGAATCATTACACGTGAATGCTTCAATCCTGTGCGTTTTCCTGATTGACCAGCACACAACAAAACAGCTCCCATAGAAGCGGCCATACCTGTGCAAATGGTTGCAACGTCTGGATTAATGTATTGCATGGTGTCATAGATACCTAGGCCCGCGTATACACTTCCTCCTGGAGAGTTAATGTAGATCTGAATGTCTTTCTTCGAGTCTGTGCTTTCCAAAAACAACAACTGCGCTTGAATAATATTCGCGATGTAGTCATCGATTTCAGTTCCCAAGAAAATAATTCTATCAGCCATCAAACGAGAGAATACATCTACCTCACGGAAAGGCATGTGACGCTCTTCAATAACTGTTCTCGTCATGTTCTCTGGACCATACATGTGAGAAATCACATCGTTCACCACTGTGCTATTGATACCGAGATGGCCAGTAGCATATTTTTTAAATTCTTTACGTTCGAACATATAGTAATATTTGTGTCGAAGATACAGCGGTTTTTAATTCGAAACCGTGACTTCAAACAGTAGACTTTTCAACTTATTCAATAATTTCAAAACGCTTGAACTTGATGCGTCCAAGCTCACATTCGTCTTCCCACATGGCAAGCGGGCGGGCATATACAGATCCGAAAGGAACAGATTTATACACAACCAGCGCTTCCTGATTTTCACTGTGATTGGCTAAGGTAATAATTTCGTAAACCCCACCTTTGTAATGTTTCCAACGTTCGCCCGGCATCGGGTATCTCAAAGCTTTTTCCATTGTATTGTTTTATAAAACTACAGTTCCAAAATTATCTGCTAATTGCTTTCTCACATCGTCTAAACGTTTCTTTTCAGCCAATAAAATCATGACTTCGTCTTCGTTCGTTTCAACTTCAAGTTGGGTCTCAATTGCTTTGGCCGCGATTTGCACGTGTCGCATTTTCATGCGAAATAAACAATCCTTCGCTGCTTTTCCTATGACATACTCCTCTGATTCGGTTAATATGCCGTGCTTCGTCTTCCAGTTCTCGCTTATCTGATGACGTGTGGTGAGTACGTTTACGGCTTCGCTTCGAACGCTTTCTTCCTCGTGAGAAGTAAAATTGTGATGACTCGGCATTTGATTTTCCTTCACCAACTCCAAATACTCCTTTAACATTTTTGAATAAACGCCAGACTGAAGTGTCATGAAATCATGCTCAAGATTTCCAATTAAATAATCGGCTACCGACAAATGAATGACTTCACGTTTTCCCTCTTCGTTAACAATTTCAATGGGCATTTCATATTCCCCGAACATCAAAAGAATGCGCATGAAATCGCGCTCTTGGGCTTCTGCATTCAGCGTGTCGGGAACAGGAACCGTCTCGTCGAAAGGCGTTGGTGCAGGAGTTTCAGCAGTTGCGTGAACCCCTCCTTCTTCAGAGGAAGCCGATTTACCCGATCCTTTCTTTAAATTTTCTTGAAGTGATTTGTTCAATTCTAAGAATAGAACAGACTCTCCAATACCCATGATTTGCGAGCAGTCTTGCACAAAAACAGAACGCTTAATGGCATCTGGAATTAGCGAAATGCTGTCAACTATACCACGAATAAGACCCGCTTTTTTTATCGGGTCATTGCCCACTTCTTCAAGAAGTAAAGCCGTTTTATATCGAATGAAATCCTTCGCGTTATCCTTCACATACAGCTGAATCTCTTCACTGCTGTGCTTTCTAGAATAACTGTCTGGGTCATCGCCATCTGGAAATGTTGCAACGCGAACGTTCAACCCTTCCTTCAAGATCATGTCAATACCGCGGAAACTCGCTTTAATTCCCGCTTTGTCACCATCGTATAAAATTGTAATGTTCTGCGTGAATCGACGAATCAAACGAATCTGACCTTCGGTCAAACTTGTTCCGCTACTTGCTACAACGTTCTCTACGCCCGCTTGATGAAGCGCAATTACGTCTGTATATCCTTCAACCAAAAAACAGTTGTCTTCCTTCACCATCGCGTTCTTCGCGAGGTGCAAGCCATACAAGGTGTTCGACTTGTGATAAAGATCGCTTTCCGGACTGTTGAAATATTTCGCAATGTCCTTTTCTGCTTTCAGTGTTCTTCCACCAAACGCAATCACCTTTCCACTCACATTGTGAATGGGGAACATCACCCTTCCGCGGAAGAAGTCATATGGCGAACCGTCCTTCTCGCGTGTTAAACCGGTCTTCAACAAATAGGTCAATGAATGCCCCGCAGACAGCGCCGCTTGAGACATCTTGTCCCATCCGTCTGGACAATAGCCCAACTGAAATTTCTTCAAAGTGTCTTCTCGAAATCCGCGCGATTCGAAATAAGAAAGCCCAATGGCTCTTCCCATTTCCGAATTGTACATCTGATCTTGGAAATACTTATTGGCGAAATCGGTTACAACAGAAAGTTGTTCGCGTTCGCTCTTTTCAGCTTTTTGCTCGTCTGTCTGACTCTCTTCTTCAATCTCTATGTTGTACCTGTTGGCCAACCAGCGCAAGGCTTCCGGATAGGAAAGCTTCTCGTGCTGCATTAGAAAGTCAATCGCGTTTCCGCCTTTTCCAGAACTGAAATCTTTGTAAATACCTTTCGCTGGAACGACGAAAAAACTCGGTGTTTTTTCATTCACAAACGGAGAAAGGCCGCGATAAGAAGACCCGCTTTTTTTCAAATGAACAAACTCTCCAACCACATCTTCAATAAGAATGGCCTGGAAAATTCTGTCTATGGTGGAACGGGAAATCATGGGACTACCAAAGGTAGTGTTACATGACTACATTCACAATACGTTTTGGAACAACAATAATCTTTTTCGGGGTTTTTCCTTCCAAATATTTCGCTGTGCTTTCGTGAGCCATTACTTGTGCCTCAACATCTGCGGCACTCATACCCACCGGAAACGACAGGAAGAATCTGGTTTTTCCGTTGAAAGAAACTGGATATTCGAAGTTATCGTCTTCCAAAAACTTGTTCTCGGCAACTGGCCAAGACTCGTTCATAACTGAAGTCGTGTGACCCAAGTTCTGCCAAAGTTCTTCTGCCAAATGCGGTGCATACGGAGAAAGCATAATTACCAACGGCTCCAACGCTGAACGCTTGTTGCACTTCAGATCCGTCAATTCGTTCGTTGCAATCATGAAGGCACTTACAACAGTATTCCAAGAGAAGCGCTCCAAGTCTTCAGTGATCTTCTTAATGGTCTTGTGAACCACCTTCATTTCAGCTGCAGTGGCTTCTTCAGAAGAAACTGAGAACGTTTCGTTCTCTAAAAACAAGCGGTGGAATCGACGCAAGAAGTTGTGAACGCCGCTTATTCCCTTGGTATCCCAAGGCTTGCTTTGCTCAACAGGGCCTAAGAACATTTCGTAGCAACGCAAAGTGTCTGCTCCGAATTTCTCTACCAACTCGTCTGGCGTTTGAACGTTGTACTTCGACTTCGACATTTTCTCAACTTCCCAACCGCAGGTGTATTCGCCATTTTCATTCAACATGAATTCTGCGTTCGCGTATTCAGGAAGCCAATTCTTGAATGCTTCAATGTTCAATTTGTCGTTGTCTACCAAAGAAATATCGGCATACAAGCGTTGTGTTTCAAACTCTTTTCTACGCTCGAATGTAATGAAGGTATTGCTGTCTTTTATGCGGTAAACAAAGCTGCTGCGCCCAAGGATCATTCCTTGGTTAATCATCTTCTTGAACGGCTCATTGAACGGTATGTAGCCCAAGTCGAACAACACTTTCGTCCAAAAACGAGAATACAACAAGTGTCCGGTTGCATGCTCTGCACCGCCCATGTACAAGTCTACTTGTCCCCAATATTTAATGCGTTCTTCCGAAGCAAAAACCGAATGATTGTTCGGGTCCATGTAGCGTAAGAAATACCAAGAAGATCCCGCCCATCCTGGCATGGTGTTGCACTCCATAGGCATACCGTTTCTCTCCCAATTCTTCGCGCGAGCCAACGGTGGTTCGCCCGATTCTGTCGGAAGATAGGCGTCTACATCTGGCAATTGCGTGGGCAATTCTTCCGTGTCTATCAAACGTGGAATTCCGTTTTCGTAATAAATCGGGAAGGGTTCTCCCCAATAACGTTGACGGCTAAACACGGCATCGCGCAAGCGATAGTTCACGCGTTTTTCTCCTGCACCTAATTCCACTAAACGCTCACAAACCGCATCAAATGCAGTGTGGTAGTTCATTCCATTTAGAAAATCGGAATTCGCAAGGGTCGCTTCTTTCGAGGTTTCTGCCTTTTCTGAAAGATCAGATTCAGCAAAAATATTTTTTATTTCTAGGTTGAAATGCTTCGCGAAATCATAGTCGCGCTGATCGCCTGCAGGTACCGCCATTACTGCGCCGGTTCCATATCCTGCTAACACGTAATCGCCAATCCAAACGGGAACTTGTTCTCCCGTTAACGGATGCAAAGCAAAGCTTCCTGTGAACACGCCCGAAATCTTTTTCTCGGCCATGCGATCACGCTCTGTTTTCAATTTCGCATTGGCAACATAATCCATCACAGCATCGCGCTGTTCCGCTGTTGTCAACACTTCCACACTTTCGTGTTCAGGAGCCAATGTTAAAAATGATACGCCGTACAAAGTATCTGGACGCGTTGTGAAAACTTCAATCGTTACTTCTTTCTCTGCTTGAAAACGAACGCGCGCACCGGAAGATTTTCCGATCCAGTTGCGTTGAATTTCTTTAATGTTTTCAGGCCAATCAATAGTATCTAAATCAGAAATTAAACGCTCAGAAAATGCAGAAATTCGCATACTCCACTGACGCATTTTCTTTTGCTCTACGGCATGTCCGCCGCGCTCACTAACGCCATCCTTAATTTCGTCGTTCGCCAAAACCGTTCCTAAGGCCGGACACCAATTCACCACAGAGTCTGCCAAATAAGACACGCGGTAATTCATAAGCAACGCTTCCTTCTGCGCTTCGCTCAAGCTTTTCCAGTCGGTATCGGTAAATTCTCCTTCGAAATAAGGAGAGAAAATATGATCGGCTTCCAACAAATAGGTCTTCCACCACTCTTCGTCCATGTGAGCATTCACACCGTATGAACCGTTCTCTTCAAACTTCTCTATTAACTCTGAAATAGGTCTTGTCTTATTCGAATCTAAATCGTACCAAGCGTTGAACAACAATCCGAAAATCCATTGCGTCCACTTGTAATACTCGGGAGAACTGGTTCGAACCTCTCTGCTCCAATCGTATGAAAACCCTATCTTATCAAGTTGTTCGCGGTAGCGTTCAATGTTTTGCTCTGTTGTTTTAGCGGGGTGTTGTCCGGTTAAAATAGCATACTGTTCCGCAGGCAATCCGAAAGAATCGTATCCCATCGGGTGAAGAACATTATACCCTTTATGGCGCATGTATCGCGCATAAATATCAGACGCAATGTACCCCAGCGGATGACCCACGTGAAGACCGGCCCCACTCGGATAAGGGAACATGTCTAGGACATAAAACTTCTTTTTATTCGGGTCTTCGGTAACTTTGTAAGACTCGTCTTGGGCCCATTTCTTGCGCCAGTTTGCTTCAATATTTCTAAAATCGTATTCCATAAATCGTGTAGAATCGTTCGCGAAGATAGGGCGCAGAATGACCTAATTCACTAACTTCGCGAAGTATGAAATACCAACGCATTCTTCTAAAATTAAGTGGTGAAGCCTTAATGGGCGACAAACAGTTCGGAATTGACAACGTGCGCATTATGCAATACGCACAAGAAATCAAAGCTGTTTGGGAAAAAGGAGTTGAAGTCGCTATTGTTATCGGAGGTGGAAACATCTTCCGTGGAGTTCAAGCAGAACAAGGCGGAATGGAACGCACGCAAGGCGATTACATGGGTATGTTAGCCACCATGATCAACAGCATGGCACTTCAAAGCGCATTGGAATCGGCACACGTTCCAACACGTTTGCAAAGCGCTATTGAAATGAAACAAATCTGCGAGCCCTTCATCAAGAGAAGAGCAGTAAGACATTTAGAGAAAAACCGTGTAGTCATCTTCGGCGCAGGAACGGGAAATCCTTTCTTCACAACCGATACAGCTGCATCGCTTCGTGCCATTGAGGTAGAGGCAGATGTGGTATTGAAAGGCACACGTGTTGACGGCATTTACACTGCAGATCCAGAGAAAGACCCAAGCGCTACGAAGTACGATACCGTTACTTTCAACGAGGTGTATGAGAAGGGATTGAACGTTATGGACATGACAGCGTTCACCTTGTGTAACGAAAACAAATTGCCGATTATCATTTTCGACATGAACAGAGAAGGTAACCTTCTGAAATTAGTTTCTGGCGAAAACATTGGAACCAAAGTAGAATTTTAAAGCAGAACAATAGTATGTCTGAAGAAGTTAAAATGGCCCTCGACGAGGCAGCTGAAGCAATGAACAAATCCATTGCTCACTTAGAAAACGAATTGAACAAAGTGCGTGCTGGAAAGGCAAGCCCTGTTATGTTAGACGGTGTTCGCGTAGACTATTACGGCACCATGACTCCGTTGAAAAACGTTGCAAACGTTACCACTCCTGATGCTAGAACACTCAATGTTCAACCGTGGGAAAAAGGTATGTTGAACGCTATCTCGAAGGGTATCATGGAAGCAAACCTCGGTTTGAATCCGCAAAACAACGGCGATGTAATCATGATTGCCGTTCCAATGTTGACTGAAGAGCGTCGTCGCGATTTATCGAAACGTGCGCACTCTGAAGGAGAGAATGCACGTGTGGGAATTCGCACGGCTCGTAAAGAAGCGCTAGACTTCATTAAGCAAGCGCAGAAAGACGGTCTTCCTGAAGACGAAGCAAAAACAGGAGAATCGAAGGTTCAAGAACTTACAGACAAGTTCAACAAAAAAGTAGATGAAGTCTTAGCCGCGAAAGACAAAGACATTATGACCATCTAAACCCAAACACGTGGTAAAGATTGGTGATATTGAACTTCCTGAATTTCCGTTGTTGCTCGCTCCCATGGAAGATGTGAGCGATCCGCCCTTCCGCATGGTCTGCAAAGAACAAGGCGTAGACCTTATGTACACTGAATTTATTAGCAGTGAAGGCCTCATTCGCGATGCTGCTAAAAGCAGAATGAAGCTCGATATCTTCGAGTACGAAAGACCCATTGGAGTTCAAATTTTCGGAAGCGAAATTGAATCCATGGTGAAAAGCGCCGAGATCATCGAGTCGGTGAACCCAAATCTCCTAGACATCAACTACGGTTGTCCGGTTTCGAAAGTCACCTGCAAAGGCGCTGGGGCGGGCATTCTACAGAACATTCCGAAAATGGTAGCCATGACAGAAGCCGTTGTGAAAGCAACGAAACTTCCGGTTACCGTGAAAACAAGATTGGGATGGGACGAAGGTTCAAAGAACATTGAAGAAGTTGCTGAACGCCTGCAAGACATCGGTATTCAAGCACTCACCGTTCACGGAAGAACACGAGTGCAGATGTACAAAGGAGAAGCCAATTGGGAACTCATTGCCCGTGTGAAAGAAAACCCTCGTATACACATTCCTATTTTCGGAAATGGCGATATCGATTCTCCTGAAAAAGCGTGGGAATACAAAAACAAATACGGTGTAGATGGAATCATGGTTGGCCGCGCCAGCATTGGCTATCCGTGGATATTCAGAGAAATTAAGCACTACTTCAAAACACAGGAATTACTTCCTCCGCCAACCTTAGAAGAACGCGTTGCCGCGTGTAAAAGTCATTTCGAATTTTCACTTCGTTGGAAAGGAGAAAAATTAGGCGTGCTCGAAATGAGACGTCACTACACCAATTACTTCAAAGGAATTCCGAACTTCAAACCTTTCCGAATGGACTTAGTTACCTCTATGGACATTGACTTCATTCGAAGGAAATTAGATGACATCGCTCAGTTTGAAATCTAATTTCAGGTTTAACTTTGCACCATCTAGAATAATCTATACTTGTTCAGGTGAAGAAATTATACAACACAGAAGATAAGCGCGTCTTGCGCCAACGTATGCTCGCGGATAGCACTCCACGAACAACAGTTTCGTTTTACAAATACCATCAGATTGAAGATCCACAAGGCTTTCGCGACGCGCTTTTCGCACGCTGGAACGACCTCGGTGTTCTCGGCAGAACCTACATTGCATCTGAAGGAATTAACGCCCAGATTTCTGTTCCAACAGAAAACTTCGATGCCTTTGTAAAAGATCTTTTCACAATCGATTTCCTAAACGGAATTCGTCTGAACACCGCAGTAGACGAGGGTAAATCGTTCTACGCCTTGAAAGTAAAACTTCGAAATAAAATAGTTGCAGACGGAATTGAAGATCCTAATTTCGATCCTTCGAACACTGGAAAATACTTGACCGCAGACGAGTGGAATCAACAACTCTCGGATCCAAATACCGTGGTGGTTGACATGCGCAACCACTACGAAAGTGAGGTGGGCCATTTCGAAGGCGCTATTTGTCCAGATGTTGACACCTTCCGCGAAGAGTTGCAAGTGGTGGAAGATATTCTTCAAAACGACAAAGACAAAAAAGTGCTCATGTATTGCACGGGTGGTATTCGTTGTGAAAAAGCTTCCGCATACATGAAACACAAAGGATTCGAAAATGTCTATCACCTCGAAGGCGGTATCATTAAATACGCTCGTGACGCGAAAGCGAATAACCTGGATATTAAATTCAAAGGCGTGAATTTCGTTTTCGATGAGCGTCTTGCAGAGCGTATCTCCGATGAGGTTATTGCAACCTGTCATCAGTGCGGAGAACCCTTCGATCATCACACGAATTGTTTGAATCTTGGTTGTCATATCTTGTTCATCCAATGTAATAAATGCAAAGAGAAATACGAGAATTGTTGCTCTGAGGAGTGTCAAAGCATCACTCACTTGAGTGAAGAGGAGCAAAAAGAGCTTCGCAAAAAAACGCCTGTAGTCCGCAATGTGTATAAGAAGGGGCGTATGCCGAAGCTCACGAAATAATCATTTCTTGCGTGCGTGCTCAAAAATGTTATATTCGCGTAACGTAAAAAACCTTTAAGCGTTAATACTATGTACTGGACTTTAGAATTGGCCTCATATCTCGAAGACGCACCTTGGCCTGCAACAAAAGAAGAATTAATCGATTACGCAATGCGTGCCGGTGCACCATTGGAAGTGGTTGAAAACCTTCAACAATTAGAAGACGAAGAAGAAGTATTCGAGAGTATCGAAGACATTTGGCCAGACTACCCAACGAAAGAAGATTTCTTCTTCAACGAAGACGAATATTAATTTCTCTGTCGTAGTCTTTTTCCATGCCAACAGCTGAGGAACTTAAACAACTGAGGTATGACCTCGCGTACTTGCGCATGGCCAAAGAATGGGCTAAGCTTTCGCATTGCACCCGCAAACAAGTGGGTGCGCTTCTTGTGAAAAATGGCGTTATTATTTCAGACGGTTACAACGGAACACCGAGCGGATTTCCAAATACATGTGAAAACGAAATTGGAGAAACGCATTGGTATGTCTTGCACGCAGAGGCAAATGCAATTTTAAAAGTCGCGAAATCTACCAATAACGCACACGGTTCCACACTGTATATAACACTTAGCCCTTGCAAAGACTGCTGTAAACTTATCTTGCAATCTGGTATTCAGCGTATGGTTTATTTAGACGCATACAAAGACACAACAGCGATTGATTTTTTAAGAAATTCTGGAATCGAGGTCGTTCAGCGAGAATTGCCAGAATAACGTTATCTTTTCCACTTCGAAACACACACATGTCTGAAGAAATACAAAACGAAAAATCAGGAAAGTCTCCTTTGCAACCGTTGTATTATGCCGTTGTCTTAATTGCAGGTATTTTATTGGGAACCCTACTTGCTGACAAGAACCTTTTTTCCATCAAAACAGGGAAAGAAGACAACCCCAATAAGCTTGTTAGTCTTATTGATTTTATTGAAGACAACTACGTTGACAGTGTAGATAAAAAGAAAATCATTGACGACGCAATAGCATCCATTCTTAAGAACCTAGATCCTCATAGCTATTACCTAAATCCTGAAGAGTACGCGAAAGCAAAAGAAGAAATGTCTGGATCCTACGAAGGGGTTGGTGTTGAATTTTTAATTCTTCGCGATTCCCTTATGGTGAACCGTGTTGTTCCATTTGGTCCAAGTTTCCGAGCCGGAATTCAATCAGGAGACCGCATTGTTCAAGTAGATGGAAAAGATATTTCAGGAAAATCTTTGAACAACGACGGTGTTATGAAAATGCTGAAAGGTGAAGCTGGAAGCACCGTTAACATTAGCGTTCTTCGTAAAAAACAATATTTCAATTTCAATGTGGAAAGAGGTTCGTTGCCACTCCCGAGTGTCACTTCGTTCTACAAAGTCGAAGAGGGATTGGGTTATATAAAAATTGACCGCTTCGCAAAAACAACCTACAACGAATTCTTAACCGCCGGTAACGCGCTTAAAAATCAAGGGTGTAATAAATTTATTCTCGACTTGCGTGGAAACGGCGGTGGATTATTAGATCAAGCCACTAGCATTGCAGAAGAGTTTCTTGAAAAAGACCGTTTAATGGTTTACACAGCGGGCAATCATTCTGGAAGAAACGATTACAACACTCAGAAACGAGGAGCTTTCGCAGACGTTCAAGTTACAGTGCTCATCGACGAATACAGCGCATCTGCAAGTGAAATTGTTGCTGGCGCCTTGCAAGATTGGGATCGTGCTATTGTTGTTGGAAGACGATCGTTCGGAAAAGGATTGGTTCAAAGTGAAATAGAATTGCCAGACAAAAGCGCCCTTCGTTTAACTACCGCTCGCTACTACACTCCAACTGGAAGATGCATTCAAAAGCCTTATGGAGATTCTTCCAAATATTTCAACGAAACACATCAGCGTTGGTCTAGCGGAGAGCTGTTCAATCAAGATAAAATCACGCATGTCGATTCTCTGAAATTCTACACCCCTTCAGGAAGAGTTGTATACGGTGGAGGCGGAATTACTCCCGATGTGTTCATTCCTTTCGACTCTACCTCTACTTCTTTCGCACTTATTGACATTATTAATTTCGGAATTCTGCGTCATTTGTGCTTCGACTATGTCGATCAAAATAGATCACAACTCTCCAATTGGAAGTCCTTCGATTTATATCAAAAAAATTATAAAACAGAAGATGCACTTTTGGAAAAAACACTTCAATCTGCGAAGGAAAATAACATCCTTTATACCAAGGCGGAAGTTGCAAAACTAAAGGCACAATTTTCACTTCGATATAAAGCACAAATTGCCCGAGCGTTGTTCGATGAGAACGCTATGATTCGCATTATTAACGCTGAAGATCCTGAGTTGATTAAAGCTGTAGAAATTTCCAAAAACTACAATACTTATTTCTTTCATCCCTAATGGAAACGCTTTCCAAACAGGAACGGCTCTATAAAAAGAAATCCATTGAGTCGCTTTATGCTCATGGAAAAAGCATTAAAACTCCCGCTGTCATTTGCTTATACCAGTCAGCAATTGAAGATTCTGAATTTCCCGTTCAAGCTTTATTCACTGCGCCGAAGCGCAGATTCGCTCGTGCGCACGATAGAAATAGAATTAAGCGTTTAATGAAAGAGGTTTATCGGAAAGAAAAACAACCCTTGTACGACCACTTGAACAACAAGGGAGAAAAACTATCGTTAGCCTTCATATTCACAGGCAATAGACTTCCCGACTTTGATTATGTAGAACAGAAAATTAAGTACCTTATTCGTCAACTCATTTCCGTTACAAACCAAGAGCAAACCAACCATGAAAATACTTAAGCCTTCCCTGTTTTTTCTTCTGCTTTCGTTTTCTTCTTTTACTTCCTTCGCTCAACCTAACGCCACAACAAACTATTTCGAAGTTGTAAAAAACTTGGAAATATTCACCGATGTTTTTCGTCAACTCGATCTATTGTATGTGGAAGAGGCGGCTCCTGGAAACCTCGTCAACACAGCCCTTTCAGGTATGTTGGCATCGCTAGACCCATACACTGTTTATTATCCTGAATCGAAAATTGAAGATGCCATGTACCTTCAAACCGGAAGGTATGGCGGTGTGGGTGCACGTGTGGATTTAGTAAGTGGAAGAAACACGGTTCTTGAAGTTTTCGAATCGTTTCCTGCATACAAATCCGGACTTCGCGCTGGAGATATTATTACACACATTAACGGAAAATCCATTGACGGCATTGACCTCGATAATCTTGAAGACGGACTAACAGGAACGCCAGGAAGTATTGTTAATTTAACTGTTCTTCAGCTAAGTAAACCAAACGCAACAGAACTTGCTGTAACCCGCGAAAGCATTAAGACTCCAGATGTACCTCACTTCCAACTTTTGGAAAACAACGTTGGCTACATAAAGCTCGACGAATTTACCCAAACAGCATCTGATGATGTGAAAAACAGCTTCAATGATTTGAAAGGGAAGGGCATGAATAAGCTTATTCTAGATCTGCGTGGAAATGGTGGCGGCTTGCTCAACGAAGCGGTGAAAATTGTGAACTTCTTCGTTCCTAAAGGAACAGAAATCACCCGCACCATGGGAAAGACGGAATCTTGGAAACAGATCTACGTTGGGCAATACGAACCCCTTGATTTAACCATGCCTTTGGTAGTACTTGTAGATGAAATGTCCGCGTCAGCATCTGAAATTGTAAGCGGAAGTCTTCAAGATTTAGACCGTGCTGTTGTTGTTGGTGTTCCTTCATTTGGGAAGGGATTGGTGCAACAAACACTCGACCTCTCCTACAACGCTAAAATGAAAGTTACAGTAGCGAAGTACTACACCCCTAGCGGAAGATGCATTCAGAAACTTGATTATGGCAATAAGAAAGATGGGAAAGCGACTCAAATAGACACTACGCAAATCAGAACATTCTACACTACGCACGGAAGACCCGTGAAAGACGGTAGTGGTATTTATCCCGACGTTCTAATTTCCGCTAGCGCTTCGAAAGAAATTCTTGCTCAGCTTCAGAAAAACTTCGCTTATTTCCGCTTTGGTGTTGAATTCAAAAAGATACACGCTTCCATTGACTCAGCTGGAAGTTTTAAACTTACACAAAACGACTACAACGAGTTTGTTCAATTCGCGAAGAAAAACGCGAAAGACTTTGTTCCTTCTTGGTTCGATCACATTGAAAAATTAGAAAAAGAATTAGCCAGTCAAGCTGTTGTTAATCCAGCCCTCAAAGAACAAATCAACAACCTGCAAAACGGAATCGCTGCAGCTTTCGAGAGTTCGCTTGTACAATTACAAAACGAAATCTCACCCAAGCTCGAAGCTAAAATTGTAGAAATGTACTACTTCCGTTCTGCGGCTATTAAACAATCGCTAACCAATGATCCTTTGATTCGTGCTTCGCAAGAAGTTTTTCAAAAGAACTATTCAACCATTCTTGCTGGACCAGCAGGTACTGAAAAAAAATAATCCGTGCTGAAATTCTTCAGTCATCCTAAAACACAAGTTGCAGCGCTGGCGGTGTGGGCTTTTATGCTCCCGCTCTGGAACTTAGGTATGTCTGTTGCCATGTTTTTTCTGCTGTTCGTTTCGGTGGTCACTTCCATTCAAAACAAGAAATTCGTACTACTTCCTGTCCTACGAAACCCTATTTACCTGAGTTTACTTCTTGTGTGGGCGCTCATCGCGCTTGGACTATTCCGTGGCGGAGAAAATTCGTTGGTATTGAAGGAAATCAAAACCCTTTTGCCGCTAATCCTTGCCCCGCTATTCCTGCAAAACCTCTCTCCTTTTTCGAAAAAGGATGAATCTGTTATTTGGAAAGTATTCTTCGCTTCGGTTGGGCTGTCTGCACTCGTTTGCGTTGTATATGCAGTTGTCAAATACCCGCTTCCTGAGCCTCGAAGCGCTTCACTCTTCATATCACACATCCGATTCAGTTTAATGGCTGTATTGGCGCTTATTGGCGCTTGGAGAATGCCTGGTATTCTTCCTTGGTACTTGAAAATTGCACTTACCACTGTGGTGTGTTCTTTTTTCTTTTTTGTTGGAACACTCACCGGATGGGGATTCTTACTTGTTTTAATCATTCTTCTCTTTACTTCAAAGTCGAAGCGTAACAAATTCATTGTTGTTGGAAGTGTATTCACCCTAGCTTCAATTCTTCTATTTTTCCTTTCAAAAAATATTGACTCAACAAACTTCCAACCCGAAAAAATTCAATCTGCTCTAGGAGAAAAATACATCCATCAGTCGTCCAATTTTCAGACTGAAAATGGAAATCGTATTTTCGTAAACATTGCTCCAATTGAGCTAGACAGCGCGTGGGTGGCCCGCACCAACAGGCCTTTGCTCCAGAAAGACGCAAGAGGCCAACTCGTTCAAACTACACTTATTCGCTATTTGGCGAGCAAAGGATTAACAAAAGATGCTGCTGGAATTCAAGAATTAACTGATACCGATATTTCCAATATTCTAGCTGGAAATACCAACTGCAACGAACCGCAATGGAACGCTTTAGAAAAGCGTTGGCACCAAATTGTATTCGAATATCAAACTTTTCAAAGTGGTGAAAACTCAAGCGGACACTCGATCTTCCAGCGTTTAGAATACTACAAGGGTGCTAAATTTATTATTGAAAGAAATTTCCTGCTCGGTGTAGGACAAGGCAACGTGAAATCGGCATACAGAGAGGCTTACAAGCAAACTTCTCCTAACCTCGACGAAAAGGTTCAACACGCTGTACACAACCAATTCCTATCGTATTGGATAGCCGCTGGTATAACAGGAATTTTATGCTTCCTTCTGTATTTCTATTTCATGTGGAAACAAGCCAGAAAACATGAAGTTGCTTTAGCATTTGTAATACTCGCACTGCTGTCTTGCCTTACGGAAGACACCCTTACAACGCAGCCAGGCGTGGCATTTTTCGCGTTTTTCAGTACGTTCTTTTTCTTCCTTCCGAAAAAAGAAAACTAGTTCTTCACCTTTAATCTTTCTGGCTGATTGGCTATTTCCCACGCGGTTGAAAACACCAGTTGCGCAATACTGCACATCTTGTCGTAAAGAATCTTTTCAGGGTCGTCGCCTGGCTTGTGATAATCTTCATGAACCCCACTGAAATAGAAGATGACAGGAATATTGTTCTTCGCGAAATTGTAGTGGTCTGAACGGTAATAAAATTGATTCGGATCATCTTCCGCGTTGAAGGTGTAATCTAAAATCAAATTCGACGTTTGCTTATTCACCGATTCTGAAAGGTTGTGTAAATCCATACTCAAACGATCACTTCCAATCAAATAAACATACTTCTCATTGTCTTTGTGCGCCTCGTCTACACGACCAATCATGTCAATATTCAAATCACAAACCGTGTTATTGAGCGGATAAACAGGATGTCTCGTGTAGTAATCACTTCCGAACAATCCTTTCTCTTCGCCGCTTACGTGAAGAATTAGAACACTTCGCTTCGGTCCGTTTCCATCTTTCTTCGCTTGCATAAAAGCTTCCCCAATTTCCATGGCAGAAACAGTTCCCGAACCATCATCGTCTGCCCCATTGTTAATCTCGCCGTTCACAATACCAATGTGATCATAATGGGCTGATACAACAACGATTTCATTCTTCAACGTAGCATCACTTCCTTCTATAAATGCCAATACATTTTCACTGGAAACCATTTCATCTGTGACATTCACATTCAACGAAGCTTCTGTGTACACGATATTTAATTTTACGCGTTGTTTCGAATGAGGTATTTTTTTTCCCTTCTTACTAAACTTACCCATGTTGTTTGCGAGGTCTATACGAAACCACTCGTTCGCAGATTTTTCATTGGTGAAAATCAATGGAATTCCAGTTGCAACAGCAACGTCCATATCCTCTATCAATTCCATCTTTTCCGATTCTAACCAGAATTTTATGCGGGGTAAAAAAGTGGCGTAATCGCGACGAATAACAACAATAGCCTTTGCACCATTTTGTTGGGCTAGAGCAACCTTCAAACCTGGATCATAAGACCAATCGCTTAACTGTTCGTTGTCTCCGGAAATCAATGACTTTCCTTTCTTATTCTTTGGCTCACCATCCATAACAACCACCAAAGCATCTTTTACATCCAAGCTTTCATAGTCATTGTAACGTCCTTCTGTGATACCATAGCCAGCAAAAACAATTTTTGTAAATGTTTTTGTTCCTTCCAATCCTTCGGCGTCTAAAGAAAAAATATCTTTCGAACTTTCGTAGTTTTTTCCATTTACAGTAAGAATTGTTGAAGTTAACTTACGCTTACGTAAAGGAAAACTCTGCTGCTGAACACCAGTCATAGATCCTTTTTCTAATCCCAATGACTCGTAGTAATTCTCAATATAAGCCGCTGCTTTTTTCTGGCCTGGTTTACTGGTTTCTCTTCCTTCGTATTCATCAGCTGCAAGAATGAATAACTGTTCTTTCAGTTCTTTAACCGTAATGCTATTCATGTAAAAATCACGCTTGTCAGTAGCGTCTAAAGAACTCTGTGCATTGCCTACTACACTTACACAAACACAAAATATTCCTATCAGTTTTCTCATCTTACAAATCAATTTTTTCTACACGTTTAGCATGTCTTCCTCCTTCAAATGGCGTATTAAAAAATGTACTTATCATAGCCTTCGCTACATCCAATGAAACAAATCTTGCCGGTATAGAAAGAACATTCGCATCGTTATGTTGCCTTGCCAATGTTGCAATTTCTTCAGTCCAGCATAAAGCTGCTCTTACACCAGCGTGTTTGTTGGCCGCAATACTTACTCCATTTGCAGAACCACAAAGCAATATTCCACGTGAATCATTATTTACATTTTTAGCCACTGCATGCGCGTAGTCGGCATAATCACAACTGTCTGCTGATTCACATCCCTTATCTTCAATTTGAATAGCAGGAAATTCAGTATTCATCCATGTTTTTAAGGTTTCTTTCATTTCGAAACCTGCATGATCAGATCCTATATAGAGCTTCATATTTATTAGATTTATGCAAACTTATTCTTTTTCCTTCTTTTTTGAATCATGCTGTGAATGGAAACGTTAGTCTTTTAACAACTCATACTTTTTTGTGTGATTAACGTGTGGATAATTGTTCAAAACATAATTTTTACTTTCAGTTAAATGGTGCGCTTATGCAAATACATGACTATTCAAAATTTAGTTCTTACAACTTTGACTTTGTTATGAACGAAATTCTTCAACATAGTAATGGCTTTTATACGTTACTTAATATCAACACACATTCATTTCAACACTGTTGTTGATTCTTTAGAAAAACACTCAATTTCATAGATTTAACCAAGTTTAAATTGTTAAGAACATGTTACTTCAATGATAATAATGACAATTCCTAAGAATGACAGATAAACTTACTGACGGAATTAACAGCCCTATTACTATTACTATTTCCTTTTATAAAGAATATAATTAAATAATAAATGTTGGTGAAAACAAAGTTAGTCCCAAATACGTTTTGAAATGGAAATCATAACGAACTTTGAAAAATGAAATCGATCGGAATATTAATCACTTTTCTCTTGGCCGGACAACTAACCGTTTGGTCGCAGAAAGAGTTCAAGGTATTCTTTTACAGCAATGGCCAGAAGAGCAGTGAAGGTTTCTTGGAACAAGGTAAGCCGAACGGTTATTGGAAGAATTATTACGAGACGGGTATTCTGAAATCAGAGGGTAATCGCAAAGATTTTCAACTGGATTCCACGTGGAAGTTTTTTCGAGTTGATGGTTCATTGCAGCAGTCTATCGAGTACAAAGAGAATTTGAAATTCGGATTGGAATGCTTTTACGATTCATTGGGAAGGAAGGAAAGATCTATCTCTTACAGGTCAGATGTTAAGGAAGGTCCAGCCTCAGAATTCTTTCCGTCGGGCGGAATAAAGACTTCTTTCAATTACACAAATAATCTGATTGAAGGAAAGTATTACGAGTATGCTGAAGACGGAAGAGTGATCACTCGCCGCACGTACAAGAATGGTCTTATTTATTCTGAAGAGAAGATCAATCGTTACAACAAGAATGGACAGCGCGTTGGTCTTTGGGTAGATTTACGAGAAAATGGAAAATTAAAGGAAGAAGGAAATTACCTCAATGGTTTGAAGGAAGGAACGTTCAAGTTATATAATAAACAAGGAGATTTTTGGAAGTTTGAATTCTATGAATTAGGTATTCTCAAAGAGAATAGTGAGGAAACAGAATTTGTAAAAATTGAAAAATTTTACGACGAAAAAGGAAGAGTAATTGAACGAGGAGGAACTAAGAATGGTTTGAAGCATGGAACCTTTCAAACGTTGGATTCCACGGGAAACATAATTTTTTCACGGTTGTATTTGAACGACATCAAACAAGCGGAAGGAAAGTTCGATACGCTGAATAGAGAAATTGGAGAATGGAAATATTTCTTTCCAAGTGGTTCATTGAGGTCAAGTGGTTCGTATTCGAATGGAAAAAAAACGGGTGATTGGAAGTATTTCTTTGAGAACGGAAAGTTGGAACAATCTGGTAAATACGATAACAATCTTATATCTGGAAAGTGGTTGTGGTATTATTCAAATGGAACATTACTAAGAGAAGAGTATTACCGAAAAGGTAAATTAGACGGACACTATATTGAAAACGATAGCCTAGGAAAAGTAGTTTTAGAAGGAGATTACGCCGATGGTTTGAAACAAGGAAAGTGGTTTCGTTTCATAAATGATCACAAGGAAGAAGGAGAGTATGTAGATGACGAGCGTAACGGAATTTGGATTTTCACTCATTCTAACGGAAACGAAATGTTCGAGGGAAAGTTTGAATTAGGCGTTGCTGTGGGTAAGCACGAGTTCTTTTATTCAAATGGAAAACCTGAAATGAAAGGTACATACGGAGCAGGAGAATTGGACGGTGACTGGATGTATTTCGACGAAGATGGAAACTACATCAACACCGTAACTTACCAGGGAGGTAAACTTTACAAAGTAGATGGAATTAAACTAAAGGAAAAAAAATAGGTTGTTTCACATGAAATTACCTTCCGAGATGAATCAATAAGATTGAAACGTCTGAAGGATTTACCCCACTTATTCTACTGGCTTGTCCGACCGTAGCTGGTCTAATCTTCGAAAGCTTTTGTCTTGCCTCAATACTCATTGAAGTTAGTTTGTGATAATCGAATTCAGGTGATAGTTGTATGTGATCTAACCGCGTGAGTTTATCAGCCATATCCCTCTCTCGCTGCAAATAACCTGCGTATTTTACACTAATTTCCACTGCGGCGAGAACTTCACCCTTGTTCTCTGCTAACGTTGAAATTTGGGCTTGTAAATCAGTATTTACAGAAATAATATCATCTAGAGCTATTTGTGGTCGTGTAAGCAAGGTAATGAGTTTCAGTTTTTGATCAATAGGGCTGCTACCTTTCGCAAGAAGAAGTTCGTTCATTTCTTCAGGAGAGGTAGAGTTTTTTTCAATGCACTTCATGACAGATTTTATATCTGCTCGTTTCTTTTCGAGTAATTCCATGCGTTCGTCAGAGGCAAGACCGATGGCGTGGGAAAGCGGTGTTAATCTTTCATCTGCATTGTCTTGGCGCAGAAGTGTTCTGTATTCAGCGCGGCTGGTGAACATCCGATAGGGTTCGTCCGTGCTTTTGGTTATTAGGTCATCAATGAGCACGCCTATATATGCTTCATCTCTCCGCAATACGAACGGGTCTTTTTCTTGAACGAATAGACCCGCGTTTATTCCGGCAACAATTCCTTGTCCTGCCGCTTCTTCGTATCCCGTTGTTCCATTGATTTGCCCAGCGAAGAACAACCCAGCAACATCCTTACTTTCCAAAGTTGGTTTGAGTTGATCAGGTGGAAAATAATCGTATTCGATGGCATATCCTGGACGGAACATTTTTGCATTTTCAAATCCAGGAATAAGGTTTAATGCTTTTTGTTGAACTTCTTCTGGAAGGCTTGTAGAGAAACCGTTGAGATAGATTTCTACCGTCTTCCAACCTTCTGGTTCAACGAAAAGTTGATGAGAATCTTTGTCGGCGAAGCGTGTGATTTTATCTTCGATAGACGGACAGTAGCGTGGCCCTGTTCCTGTAATTCTACCTGTGAACATTGGACTCTGTTCGAATCCGGTTGCTAACACTTCATGCACCGCGCTGTTGGTGTTGGTTATCCAACAGCAAAGTTGTTTGGTTATTTTCGGTTGATGAATAAACGAGAATCTTTGCGGATTTACATCACCGTCTTGCACCTCCATTTTAGAATAATCCAGTGATCTTCCGTCAATACGCGGAGGTGTTCCTGTCTTCATTCTACCGGCGCGAAACCCTAATGATACGAGCTGTTCTGTAATTCCGTGGGAAGCCTTCTCGCCTATTCGCCCACCCCCGAATTGCTTTTCACCAATGTGAATGACTCCGTTTAGAAAAGTTCCACTGGTAATCACTACTGCATCACATGAGAATGTCATACCTAGTGCGGTTTTCACACCTTTCACGCGGTCGTTTTCTACGATAATCTCATTCACTGAATCTTGCCAAAAATCTACACCAGGAGTTTGCTCCAAGGCATTGCGCCATTCTTCAGCGAAAAGCATACGGTCGTTCTGCGTACGTGGGCTCCACATGGCTGGACCCTTACTTAAATTAAGCATTCGGTACTGGATTGCAGATAGGTCTGAGACTATCCCACTGTAACCACCTAGAGCATCTATCTCTCTGATTATTTGACCTTTAGCTACTCCACCCATGGCAGGATTACAGGACATTTGTCCTATTTTATTCATATCCATTGTGATGAGTAAAACGCTATTTTTGAGGTTGGCAGCAGCAGCGGCAGCCTCGTTGCCAGCATGTCCAGCACCAACAACCACGACGTTGTAATGTTTTTTCATTTTATCAAATGTTTCACGTGAAACGTATTTTATGACCTATTTGGCTTATTGAATTATTGAGCGAATTTAGTTAAAAAGAGTGACATGCACAAGTCTTCATTTTCAGTCATTTCCTTTTTATTTTTTGGACTTTTATCTTGAAAACCAATGAGATGAAGAACACCGTGTGCAAGAACACGAAGAAGTTCTGCATTGTATTCTACATTGTGAGAAGTAGCGTTTTCTGCCACGCGTTCCACACTTATGAAGATATCACCAGACACAATTTCACCTTCGCAATAATCGAACGTGATGATATCGGTGTAATAATCGTGCTGGAGGAAATTCTGATTTACCTCCAATATTTTTTCATCGGAACAAAAGACGAAAGCTAATTCACCGACTTTTTTGCCGTGAGTCGAAACGAATTCTTTAATCCAGGCCTTTAAAAGACGTTTTGAAGGTGTTTTACTGTTCACACCTTCGCTGTGGAATGAAATGTTATTCATGGCCACGAAAATGCCCTTGTTTTTTGATCACAATACAGTGTTACACCAAACTTGACGAACAAACGGTGGTTAACAATTCAAAAACTTAGAATTATTCAAGATTGAATTGTGCTGCAATTTTGAAAGACATTAAACGAACTATGAGAAAGATTCAAGTGATTTTATCCCTAGCGCTAATTGTGGCCATAGGATTTGTGGGCTGCGTGCCTCAAAGAAAATTTGCTGAAATGAAAACAGCGAAAGAGGAGTCTGACGTTGAAAACAAAGAACTGCAAAAGCAGATTGACAACGTTAGCGCAACAACGAAAGAACAAGGGGCTACAATTGAAACGTTGAAGAAGTCAATTAACAAGCTCAATGAAGACACGACTTTGTACGGGAAAGAATACCGTAGACTTCGTGTGATGTACGACAAAGTAAACGAGTTGAATAACGAGCTATTGGCGAAAAACGAAAAGTTGTATAGCAACTCTCTAGAAGAAAATAAAAAATTACTTCGTGATTTGGAGCGCGCAAAGGAAGCGCTTCAGGTGAAAGAAGATTCGCTTTACAAACTTGAGAAATCAGTTAAAGAAAAACAATTGGCGTTATCCAAGGCGCAGAAAGATTTGTTTGAAAGAGAAGTAAAGATTAAAGAGCTTGATTCATTATTGCAAGCGCAACGCAGTGCAAGTGAATTGTTGAGAGCAAAGCTAGAAGCCGCCTTAATGAATTACAAAAACAAAGGAATTACCGTGCGTGAAGAAAACGGAAAGGTATACGTAAGCATGGAGGCGCAGCTTTTATTTCCTTCGGGAAAAACAGAGATCAATCCAGACGGAAAGTCTGCAATCATTCAACTTGCAAAAATTATTCAAGATGAAAATGATTTGAATATTATTGTTGAAGGACATACAGATAGCGACAAGATTAGTTCGGGCGGAGCAATTCCCCGAGACAACTGGGAATTAAGTGTATTGCGTTCTACCGAGGTAATAAAATTAATTACTCAAAACAGTAGCATTGATCCTTCGCAATTGGCTGCTTCCGGAAGAAGCGAATATCATCCGTTGGATATTAATGACAAAGCGAGAAATAGAAGAATTGAAATCATTCTTGAACCAAATTTGAAAGAGCTTTACAAGATAATTAAGTAAGGAATTTAAGTGAAGAAATGAAGGGGCGTAAGCCCCTTTTTTGTTTATAAAGCTAGAGTAATTGATTATGCATAAGTCATGGGCTTATTAACGGAATGTTGTTGAAATGTTAATTGGAAGTGAGATGCATCAGGTCTTCTTACTCATAAGTTTGACAAAATCAAACTTTTTTATTATGAAAAAAATCTTTTTGTTTTGCGCTTCTGTAGCGCTAGTTGGCACAATGAATGCTCAGTTAACAAATAAAAAAGGTGCTCAAATTCTCCCTGAATCAGGAGACTGGGCTATTTCTGTGAAAGCAGATCCTTTTATTTCATTTGCAACAAACCTGGTAACAGGTTTTGCTGGTGTTTCAGATCCTGGGTCTGTGACATTTGGACAGTATCAAGAGGATCAAACTTTAGTGTTTAAGAAGTTTACTTCAAACACAACAGCAGATCGCTTCATTGTAAATTTTGGACATACAAGTAACACAAGTGTTAGTTCTGTTGCGGAGTTAGATGCAGCCGGAGATTCTATTGCCAATCAGTTTGTTGACAATAAGTCTCGTGTTAGATCTACTCAAATTGGATTAGGATATGGTAAAGAATTCAGAAAGGGCGCAGGCAGATTGCAAGGCTACTATGGCGCAGACGCAATGTTATTTCTTAAGGGTGGTTCAACAACCAACACTTACGGAAATGAAATTGTACGTACAGAAGAGGCAAGTCGTTTGTTAAAGTCAAAAGACGGTCTTACTTTGGGTTTAGGTGCACGTGGATTTCTTGGGGCAGAGTATTTCTTCGCTCCGAAAATGTCTGTAGGTGCAGAGTTTGGATATGGTCTGAGCATATACGGGCAAGGCAATGGTAAGTCGAACACCGAAACATGGACGGCTGTTGACGGCGCCGAAGAAACCGAAACGAATGGCACATCAAGTAGCTACGGATTTTCAATGGGATTCGATCAGGAAATTGATTCAAACACACCGTTCTCTCACGTTGCTGGTGCAGGAATGGCAAGTCTGAAGTTGAATTTATTTTTCTAATTGAAGTTTAAGAATTATGAAAAGGGTCTCGTAAGGGACCCTTTTTTATTGTTCGAATTTCCAGGAACTTCTAGTGTTCTCGGCCCGCGTTGTAGGGCGTTGAGCTCCCTTGGTTAATTCGGTAACCTTTCGATAAGTTTCTTGCTGTAAGATGGAAATCGAAGCGTCTGAATTGTAAGAATAAAAATGATACTTGAAAGATTCCAAAAAGGAATAGGTGAAGACACCGCCCGTTTGTTCCGTTTCAAATGCATATTCAGATCCTGCAGATGCTGAAATTACAAACGCTCCTGTGCCGCTGTTTAAATTGGAAAAGAGCGATTCTACGAGAAAATTAATTTGCTTTTGATTCGTTGGTTCGTCCGTGACAATAACATCAATACCTCTCTTGTCTTTTTCCGAAACCAAATCTGAAACAAACACGGGAGTATAACTAGAGTCAATTTCGCCGCTGTGACAGGCATCGAGAAGCAATAACTTTTTTCGCGCAGGAATGGAATCTAACAATTCTTCAATTTCAGCATAGGACACTCCGGAATTTTCAGGCGATTTGAAGTTGACGTCGTTCGGACAGAAATAGAATTCCCTGTCTTTTCCAATTGTTCCGTGACCAGCGAATGCTAGAACAACAATGTCGTTGACATTCGTTTCTGAAAGAAACCGCTTAATGTTTAATATGTTTCCCCTTGTTGCTTCTTGATTGGTTAGAAGCAGATGCTTACACCTACTGTCGTAAGCCGAAATAAACTCGTCTCTTAACTTTGAAACATCGCTGTGAGCGAACGTTAAGTTCTTTGTAGTGTCAATGTATTCCGAAACTCCAATTCCTACGCAAAACAGGCGTCTTTGGAAGTTATAGGTGGAAATAATTTCTTTTGAAAGAGGGAAACTGTTAATTCCGTTTTGAGTTTGGATATAAACAAGAATTTCATTGTTGCCATTTTCTAATGTGGCTGTGCAGCTGAACTCTTTTTTGTTTGCTTGGATTGGAAGACCATTCATTCCATAAACAGGAACCCCGTTGATTAACACATGCGCAGTTAGTGGTTCCCGCAAAGAATAATCTATTTCGATTGAAAACGAGACAAGACTGTCATTTTGTGTAGAGGGCATTTTAGATTTCCAACTAAGCTTGGGAATGTTTGTGTTGAAGTCGAGGCTTTGAATATTGAATTTCTTATTTCGTTTTTCATAGGCCATTTCGAAGGCTTCAACGGTTTCAACATCTGCGAGTCCGATAGCGGCTAAAACGCGATCGGGTCGATTGAGTAACGCTTCATAATTTAGCAAGGGAAAGGCGTTTTTCCCTTTCACCATATGAAATTTTGGAATGGTGTTTTTTGATGCGTAGAACGAACCGTCTGGTAAGAACCAAAGAACATCTGTTGTTTCTTCATTCGGAAGAAAGAGAATGGTGCAAACAACTTTGTTTGTAATTGGATCAATGAAAAAAGCCTCTCTGCTATTCAACACTACAAAAATATTTTCACCCACGAAAGAGCAATGGACCGCTTTTCCAGCGCCTAACGAAACGGTTTCAAAAGGAGAGTATTCACCAACATTCCAAACAAACATTTTCCCCGAGGGAAAGAATCCAAAATATTTTTTTGTCGATTCCGAGTATATGTATTTGGCGTCTAGTGAATATTCTGGCGCGTTTAACTTAGAAATTTCGGTGTTGTCAAATTGTTTAACAATGAAAGATTTGTTGGAACTTTTGATTTTTTTGAAAGTGTTGGCCTCGTATAATTCGTAGAAGTATTTTCTTTCCCCTTGGTCGGTTATTTCAAAAGTTACAATTTGAAAAAGAGAATCACTTTCATTGAATTCTATCCAACTCAAACCCATATTCAGGAATTCATGAACCGTATTTTTTTGAATATCGAAAAGGTAGATATCACGCTGCGTGTCTTTAAAAAACTCATTCACATAGGCACATATAAATCTGCTGGTGGAAGAGGAACTTATTTCACTTTTGTAATAGGGTCCGTCAAACCGCAATTTAAATCTCGGACTTACAGCAAGTGTTTTTCCATCCGGACGCATCTCCTTAATAAGAAAAAAAGTGTTTTTCGTTTTACTGCTTTCATCTTCTAAACTCCAATAATTTTGGGTGTATAATTCCGCGGCCATTCCAACGTAGTCGTGATTTAACAGCGTGTGATTACTGAAATTTTGAACTTGAATTCGCTCGAGTGTTTTGAGATTTAACAATTGTTTATCTAAAAGAACAAACTCTTCGTTGTCGGTAGAAATAGATGTTTCGAAGAGCGGGTATTCAATATCGTTATCCCACGGCCAAGTTTTTTGAACGGAAGATAAAAGAGTTGTTCTGTTAATGTCGGTGATTTTCGAAAACGCGTTTGCGCGAACAAATTCTTCAGTTTCTTCATGGGATAGTATCTGGAAGTTTACAACCCCGGAATTCAAATTCACCAAGTGTATTCGAATGTTTGTTTCGTTTAAATCTTTATGTTTTTCAAGAATAAGTAATGTTGAATCCAAGTTATCGGCCAATACATCGACATCATTTTCAAAAGAAAATCTTCGAAGAAGTGACGGGTCTTCAATTCCCCACATTTCCACATATCTTCCTTGAACAGCATAGACAAACTTTCTATTTTCTCCAACGACAATTTTCTTTTCCGATTTGTTATTGATCGCAGAAGTGTTTGGAAGTATTCTAATTTCATTTGGGTTGAATAAGCGATAATTTCCGGTTTTTTCGTCAATTTTTGTAAACGCCGAAACGTCTGTTAGTTTCATTTTATTCGCAGCACCAGAAAGTGGAGAACCTGAATAATCATAGTAACTTCCGAAAACAATTATTTCATTTTCATTAATTAAAAATGCGTTACGAATCTTGAAAAGGTTACATGTGTTTGCGTGGAAAATGTGAATGTCTTTTTCCGTTTTTAAGTCAAAAATCTTGAATTCATTTCCTGCGGGTAAAAGACGGACGCCAAACTCTTGTTTCGATAGTATTGTCTCGTTCTGAGGCCGGTACTCCTCGTCGATAGATATTATGGTGTCTTTTACGTTTCCTAAGACATTTATATAATTGGAATAAATATCACTTCGGAATAGGCGACAGGACTCGAGATAAATAGCGCTGTTCTCTTCAGAGAATTGCATGTTGAAATAGTACTGCTCAGGCAACACTGTTTTGTAAAGAACTTCAAGCGATTTTATATTTAATACCTGAAGTTCGTTTGGTTTTTCAGAGTCATTGGACCGTGTGAGAATAGCAAGCTTTTCCCCACGTGAGCTTATGGCACAATTGAAAACCGGCGTGTTTAACACAACATTTTCCTGATCATTGGTAAACATAATCGCGCTGTCTGTCCACCACAGTTCTTGGTTGTTGAACGTAAACGGGTGTGCCGAATTAACTATTGCACAAAAAGTGTCTGGTGATTTTCCAAATGCTACTCGGGCATAACCAGGATAAGTTTTCGTTGTGTTGTTAAGGAAGTTATAGAAATAAAGGCTGTCTGATAAATAAGTTAGATCCAAATTACACTCGAGCTCGCCATTGAATTTGCACGCTCTGAAGCAAAGTATGCTGTCGTTGTTTTCAGCGAAGAAGATTTCAGCAACAAGTCCCCTAGTTAAATGATTGCAAGGGATCGTTGTAATTATTTCTAGATTTTGAGTTTTTAAAATAGAAATATTTTCACTGTCCGCAAGTGCTATTTTTGATTTATCGGAGCTAATAGCCCCCATGTAAATGGGAGTTTTTGTTTTGAATTGAGCGCTAGAAATTTGAGGCAATAAAACAGAAAAGACTAGAGCTATAAAAGTGAGTCTACTTAACAATTTCATACACAAAATCATAAATTCCGATTTCTTCTAATTCAATTGGAAGTGTATCCATTCCGCGTGATTTCCCTTTAATTGTACTTTGAAAGAACATGTCGAAACTACTTCCCGCATTGGCTGCTTGCCCTCGTGATGTTACCAATCCACTGAGGTTTAGAGGTTGTTTAGTAACAACCAGTTTCAACACTCCTTGTCCCAACGGAGGACTCATCTTAACAATAAGACCACTGTTCGTTGAAAGCGCGTTTCCAACTATTTTATATTCTTCTGGAAGACGACCAGATTTTGGGCAAACGATTGAAATTTTTCCGGAGGCATCGATATCTAAGATGGAATAATAGAGCACTCGGCTACTGTTATTCTGAATATCTACTCTCAAAAATTTTCCAACGTTAATTTTGTTTGAAGTTATTCTTCCAACCTCACTGTAGTCTTTCGCTGAACGTCCGCTTGTCCCCTCTATTTTATTAACTTCAGTTAAATAAATTGTTGCTGAATATTCGGCGTTGTCAATGGATAAATTCCGAAGAAATTTCCCTTGCGCGTAATCGGATATTTTTTGCATGAGCCAGTCCATTTGAACTTGTGTGAGCTCTTCTTCTTCTGAAACTTCAAAAGAGGAAAGAGCGAACTCAACATCTCCGAGTGCACTTAATTTAATTGGGTTGGGATCGCCCACAGATGATTTGTCAAGCTCTATGAAAAGATCTGTTTTCTTCCCTTTATTCAATGAAATAAAAGGCACGTCCTTCATTTCATTTTCCAATTGTTTGGTAACTCCTTTACTGAAATTTTTCAATTGAATAGACACAGCAACGTTACCAAAATTTCTTTCGAGAACCTGCGCCCACAAAAGGCTTGTCTTCTCGAAAGAAGTTGGAATGTTCACAGCTGTTACTTCACATTCGGTGGTTGAACTCGCTGTTACCTTGCCAGTGAAAAGAGCATTTTCAATTGAAAACTCGCGTGTGTCTGGTTCGAAAAAACCAACAACCGAACCGATGTTTATAGAGGCTAACAGTCCGCCAGAAATTACAATTGTATTGTTTTCTAAAACCTCTTTTACACGCAGAAATTGAGCAACGGGAAGTAGATTTCCTCCGAAAATAGTGGAGTTCAATGTCCCCTCTGCGCTTGGTGTTTGAGCAGGAACAATTCCAATCATGGTATTCCGAACTTTTTCGAAGAGAGCTTGATAAGAGGTTTTTGCAGTCGATGAGGAAATGGCCTTGCTTAAAGCGAACGAAAGTGAACCACAACTTAAGTCGCCTTCTTGGTATTCCGAGTTTAATTGACTTTGACTAGACGCAAAAAAGGCAACCATGTTAGAGAGATCTTTTCTTTCTGAAAGTGGTTCCCAAGTTTCTTCGGTGTCGGCGTTTTGGTATGTGTCAAGATCAAGTCTAACAGCTCCTCGAGAAGGGCCTATTCCACGAGTAGATGTTCCGGAGTGACATGCGTCGATAGTAACAAACAAGTCTCCATTAGGGCCTAATGCCAATCTAATATTTTCTAGAAGTTTATTCAGCTCATCATCTCTCAAGTAATTCGCGTAATAGGTGTAATCCTTTCTTCTACCTCCGTCGTTTTTCGCATTAATGGGCACAAGCGCTTCATCTAATCCATCTAATTCATCTTTGTTGTTATCTGGAATTTGATACCCGTGACCGGAAAAATGGAACATAACCACATCACCTTTTTTAAGACTCGGAATAAGTACGTTCTCAACGGCGTTTACTATGGCCTGTCTGGTTGCCCCAGAATCTAGAATGTAAATATTCTCATTGGGCACTCCTCGCTCAAGAAGGGCGTTGCGAACCAATTGCATGTCGGTAAGAGTAGACTCTCCAAGTTCGTTCCATTTGCTCTCTTCGCTATAACCATGAGCCGCAATAAGCAAAGCATGCGTCTGTTGCTGTCCGTTTATGGAAAGAAGCGAGATGAAAAGAAAACAAAAGGTTAGAACGTTTTTCATGTGGAATAGTTAGAAATGAAAAAGGCTGATAAAGACATAAGTCTCATCAGCCTTGTAGTTTTTTCAAAAAGAGTTTAGTCGATTGTAAGATTGAAATCTCCCGTGCATTCTCCTGACCCTGACCATTCGTAGGTAGATCCTGCAGTGCGCACATAGTATTTTGTCCATCCCGAATAAACACAAACCCCACCTTCACTCCAAGGAGAAACAGTTCCGCGGTATTCATCATCTACCCAAACATAAAGGGTGTAACCCGTCCAGTTGTCGAAATTCAAGCAACAAGTACCTCTTTTCGGATCTGGTTTTGGAGCAACAACATCAGCTGTTGGCAAGTTAAGTTTTGCGCCCACGCCGTTGGCGTTGAATTTACGTCCACTAACATTAGTCGACTGGCTAAATGCGCTTGCAGTAAACAATAGGGCAGAAGCCACTAAGCAAATTGAAAGTAATTTTTTCATGGTGTTTTTATTAGTTTGAACGAATATAGATTTCTCTTTTTCCGTCAACAAAAACAGCCTGTAAAATACTCCGAAGGGAGTATTTAGATGTTATTCCACCGTTACGCTCTTCGCTAAATTCCTTGGTTCGGTCGTTAAAACCAGATATCATAGATCTTGGCTTGGATATCATCAATTATCATCCAAATTAATCTTATATCGCCATGGTTTTTTAAGAAATGTTTTTCACTCGATCTTTAAGAATTTCAATCATCTCATCTTTTTCTTTCAATCTCAATTCATATTGCTCAATCAATTTGTCAGGAACACTAACATATTGGCCAAATGAACCTCCGGATTGATTGTTTGATGTGAATATGATAGTTTTTTCTTTAAGAAACTCAGAGATTTCCACGTCGAAAACAACGGATAATTTCTCTAATTCAGCAATTGAAAAAGGTATATGACCAGATTCTCTTCTGCTATATTGAGATTGTTCAATATCTAATACGCTGGATACAATTTCTTGAGACATTTTCTTGGCTTCACGAAAAAATCTAACTTTTTCAAACACCTCCATATATTCAATTTTAACAAATATAGTCATTATGTTTTTATCACATATCTTATGATCTAGGGACATTGTTGGTCATTTAATCATTCAATACTTTTATCAAAAAATAATCTATGTATAAATTTTTAAGTGTCTTAGTACTTGTTTTTAGTGCATACTCTACCAATGCTCAAACATTTTGTTTTCAAAGTGAGGATGATGTAATGACCTATGTTATCGGAAAAACCTTTGAAAGTAGTGACGGTACTATTAAATTAATTTTCAACACTTCTCAAGCAACATTAAAAGCCGGAAATAGCACTTTTAATTATTTGTATGATAAATTCTCTTATATAGGATCTGGTTATAAAGGGGCCATAGAAATGACGGAATTAAGTGGAGAAGGTGGTATTAAAATGTACGTATCTTGTAAGGAACGCATGATGACTGATAATAAGGGCACTTTACTTTATGCACAATAATTTAAATTTTGAACTCATGAAAACTACCTCGTTTTTCCTTCTGGCTTTTATTCTAACTGCTTGCGGATCTCTCAAATTTATGCAACCGTATAATACTGTTTATGTTAATACAAACATTGAAGAAACCAATCAAAAAGTTTCATTAACGGACTTAACAGGTAATTCTTTTTCAGAGGATGTCAAAGAAGGAAAATTTATGATTTCTAATTCCAAATTTGACTATAAATTTTTTTCAAATGATTTTACCAAGAAAAAGAGGACTTTGATTTTGTCACACCCAAATTATTATCCTGATACGATAGTAGTCAACAGAACTTTGAGACCTTTAGTTTTCGGTTTAGATTTAATTGGCTCGGCATTCGTAGTTGGCTTACCGTCAGCGATAATTGACTTTACTAATGGCAATATTTGGAAAGTGAGGCGTAAGAGCAAAAATATTGATTTGACCCTTTCTCCAAAACAGCAATATTTCGAAAAAAAAATAGACTCTTTAATTACTCAGTTCATTGACAAGAATACCGCCAGGATCGATAAGGCAATAATTCTGGAAAGAATATACTCTGATTACAAGTTATATAAGCAGGAACCATATTTTTCAAAATCAAGTGAGGCAATGAACAAAATTGTCCCTTTGTACCTAAATATTTTAATCGAAGAGAGAAATCAAGAAGAAATAAAATCATGGTTGAATAAAATAGAGTCTCCCTTTCTTTTGCTGTTTAAAGAAGCTGAAAAAAAATGCTCAGTTGAAATTGAAAAGGATTTAGAAGCTAAGAATCAAAGGCTTTTGGATATATTGAGCAACCCAAAAAACACTCAATTTAATACAACCGAGCTTAATATCATAGATAGTATTTATCAGTTGAAACAAAAATCTAGCATGATTACCACGGATGCAAAAGTGATAAGTCAGGGTGGTAAATTTCTGCAATTTTATATCTCAGGATCATATGTAGAGTTTTTAAAGTATAAAAACTCTACACGATCGGATTTCAAAGATAAATACAATCAAATAAAACAGACGATAAGGTTTATTTCGAACGACCTCAAATTAAACTTGAATACCGAGTCCGTAATGATTCAAAAATTAGATTCAGTCTACAAGCAATGTATTGGATTTAGATCATTTTGCAGATACTCTGATGCTCTTTCAGGAAAAGAATATAAGGAAGTCAGCGGTGGCCTAAGTAAAGAGGTATATGACTATTGGTATAAAACATGGGTTAAACCAGAGTATGCTGATAATCCGATTTACTATAAAAGCAGAACAAAATTCGGTAGTGAACAAGCAACCATCACTTACACTTTTCCAAACTGGGTCTTTAAAGATGAAAAAAGAATTTGTGTCGAAAAACAAGACTTCCCTGATGAGTCGGGCACACGTTTGGAAGATGGCAAGGTAAAAAATATTAAACGAAATCATATTTACTACAAGTATTATGTTGTCCGAATAACCAATAACGATTCTTATGCAAATAATATGAGAATTGCAAATGAAAATGAGGAAAGAACGAAAGAAATATTAGCCGAGGGAAAAACCACTATCAATACCGAGTTAAAGTTAAATAGAGAATTACAAGTTACAGGATCTCTGCATGAACGTGCAATGTCATTCTCACCCGCCACCGGCCCCTTAACAGATAAAAATATAATAAGAGATGACGAACTAAAGTGGGAAAACGCGGTTTATGACGAACGTGGAGAGTTATCCATTTATAATTCTATGCTCAGTGCTCTTCAGTTTGAATTATCAACTTGTTACGATTATGGCGAAGGATTCAAATTATTTGGAGTTGAATTTGAAAGTCTATTTGAAAATCAAGGATGTAGTCCAGACGCTGGTGGTGTTTACTAAGTGAAGTTTTAAGAATTATTAAAAGGGTCTCGAAAGAGACCCTTTTTTGTTGCTCAAAAAAATAAAACCTTTGAAAAAATGAAATTCACTTTAACGTAATAACGCGAATAAAATAAGCGCTATAGAAAAAAGAGATGAGTTCAGAAGAAATTTCGTTTATCCAGAAGTCAACGTTTTCCAGAACAAACGAGATACATTGCTTGTGCTTATCGAGTATTATTAAACAATTGCCAGCGCTTACTCCACCGTTACGCTCTTCGCTAAATTCCTTGGTTGGTCTACGTTACAGCCGCGCATGATGGCAACGTGGTACGAGAACAACTGCAAGGGAATAACAGATACAATCGGAACAAGACTATCGTCGGTACGTGGAATTTCAATCACCTGATCGGCCATGCCTTTCACGGTCTTGTCTCCTTCGGTAACGATCGCTATAACCTGACCCTTACGCGCTTTCACTTCTTGAATATTGCTAACTACTTTTTCATACGAAGCACCTTCGGTTGCAATGACAATCACAGGCATGTTCTCATCAATCAACGCAATGGGTCCATGCTTCATTTCAGCAGCCGGATATCCTTCAGCATGAATATATGAAATCTCCTTAAGCTTCAAAGCGCCCTCTAATGCCACTGGAAAGCTATAACCCCTTCCAAGATACAAAGCGTTTGAGCAATGCTGGTAAATCTCGGCTATGGCCTCTGTAATGGCATTTGTCTTCAACACTTGTTCAACCTTCAACGGAAGAGATCCCAATTCAGCCATTAAACGAGTGGTTCTTTCGTTAGAAATTACGCCGCGCTTTTGTGCTACAGCCAAGGCTATTTGGTATAGAACAACAACTTGAGCCGTGAAGGCTTTGGTTGATGCCACACCGATTTCAGGACCAGCGTGCGTATAGGCGCCGCAATGCGTAGCGCGAGAAATAGAACTTCCAACGACATTACATACCCCGAAAATTAATGCGCCACGCTCTTTCGCTAATTCAATAGCCGCAAGGGTATCTGCTGTTTCTCCTGATTGAGAAATTGCAATAACAATGTCGGTAGGGTAGATAATCGGATTTCTATATCTGAATTCACTCGCATATTCAACTTCAACAGGAATACGCGCAAAGTCTTCGAATAAATATTCTGCAACAAGACCCGCATGCCAAGAGGTTCCACATGCAACAATTAAAATTCGTTGTGCTGTTTTCCAACGCTCTTCGTGCTCATCTATTCCGCTCATTTTAATGAGTCCGGTTTTCAAATTTACACGTCCGCGAATAGAATCCTCAATACTGCGAGGCTGCTCGTGAATTTCCTTCAACATGAATGAATCATATCCGCCTTTTTCAATGGCTTCTAACTTCAGTTCTAACGCTTGAATATAAGGGGTCTGACCTTGGTTTTCAATATTAACAATGGTTAAACCTGTTGCGCGATCTACGCGAGCAACTTCTTCATCGTTCAAGTAAACAACGTTCTTTGTGTACTCGATAATTGGTGTAGCGTCACTAGCTATGTAGAAATCGTCGTTTGCGCCAATACCAATGACCAATGGACTGGATTTCTTCGCTACGATAAGTTGGTCGGCGTTTGACTTGTCTAAAACAACAATCGCATATGCACCATGCACTTCAGCGAGGGCAAGTCTCACTGCCTCGAAAAGACTAACACCTTCAGCGCTACGAACATCTTCAATCAAGTGAACCAAAACCTCTGTATCTGTGTCGCTTAAAAACACATGTCCGCGACTCATTAACTCTTGTTTAATGGTTGCGTAGTTCTCAATAATACCGTTGTGAATGAGTGCGATTGAACCGTCACCACTGCAATGAGGATGTGCGTTTACATCGTTAGGAACACCGTGCGTTGCCCAACGCGTATGACCAATTCCAATGTGCGAAAGTGGCTTGGTAGATCCAACTACGTTTTCTAAGTCAACAACTTTCCCTTTACATTTTTTAACAACAATTTCTCCATTGTCAATGTAAGCCATACCAGCACTATCGTATCCGCGATACTCTAAACGACTAAGCCCTTTAATAATCTTTTCGTAAACAGGCTCATTGCCTAAGTATCCAACAATTCCACACATAATAAATTTTTTTAATTTGAATAAGTAATAATAAGGCGCAAATTTTCGACATTATTGTCGGAAAATTCAGGTCCGTGTATTAAGGTTCTGTTAACAGAAACACCAGCGGCGCCAGAAACAATGAAAAGCGGCGCGTTTTCGATCTCTCCATTGAGCACTTTTTGAATGTATTGCGTAATGTTTAGGCGATATCTTTTATTTCCCTCTTCCACACCTCCGCCAATATTGCCAGAGAATTGATCGGGCAACGCGACAAGTGTTCCTTCGTTATTTTGATAGAAAATAAAAATCTGTGTAGTTGGTGCGTATTTCGAGTCGGGTTCGTACGGAACTATCAATTCAGCTTTATTCACGATTCTTCCTTCATTTATTTGAAGATCGAGTAAATGAGGTAATTCAATTTTCGTTTTTGTTCCAGCACCTGCTTGAAGATAAAGCATAGCTTGATTCGCTAAAGTGTCTGTTGCGCTTAAGGCCTGAAGATCGGACTGTGTAGCATATTGATAAAAATGTTGAAGGCGTGAATACCTGCCACAATCCGATGTAACCGGGAATTCGTAGAAGGTAGTATCGGCAAGGCCTCCGTTATCAAAGCGATAGTAAACCGTGATTTTGCTGTTAATATTCGTGAGATCCAAAGCAACAACACCCATAGGGTAAGACCCCGCCTCAACTTTTAAACCTTTGAAATAGGCTTGAAAATTTTCGTCTGATTCCAATGCCCCAGGGTCCGTTGGTTGAAGAAGTCTTGTTCCAAGACTTGTTTTAAGTGGAATGCGTAATTGAGGGGCAAGCGAATCTTCTGTCCCGAAAAGATATGTTTTCGGTTTGAATTGAAAGGTCTGAGATGCGTCTGCCAATAAATTTTCACTCAACACAGGAGCGTTGTAAGAACTGTTGAATCCCGAAGTTTTTGGTAAGTCGGCGCTTAATTCTTTCACCGATAAATACCCTTCGCCAAGAGATCCGTATGAATAGCCAGTGTACGCCACAGAAAAAATAACGGAATCAACTTCAAACGCAGAAGGAAAGCTTGGATTAGCTCCGGATAGAACAAATTGTGTTGCGAACGATGCTAGGGTTCTGCCAAAAGTTTCGTCGGTATACGACCCAAGCAAACAGGCTGAAAGCTCATCTGTAGAAAGTGTGTCTTCGCGAACGATATAGCTAATAATCGTTGAAGTGTCTGATTGATTGGCGTAGAGAACATCTTCTTGCGGAAGAAGTCCATCTGCCTCCAAATCTGTCGGTTTCTGACAGGCACTGAATGCTAGAATTACGGAAACGCCAAGCGCTAAGAGGATGTTCCTCATTGTTAGTCTATCAAAATAGGTTTTGCCGCGTGAACAGTATCGAAAAACTCATCAATTACACTGTGAAAATCTTCACTTTCGTAGGCCTTGAGAACAGGAACGCTTAAGTTGCTTACCTCTTCCATCAGCTTCGGATTAATATCCGCATCGTGAATAACCACCCCGTCTGCATGGGCCAATGCCACTTTCATGAGGTTGACGTAATTGGAAGTAGAGAGATCCCCAAGGTATTGTTGTCCCACCTGGTCGAACTGTACTTTTTTAGACAATCCTTTATCTATTGACCCCGGGAAGTCATCCTTGTATAAAGAAACCACAATTTTACTTTCTGAAAAATGAGGGTCTCCGGCATACACATGTTTCACATAAAGTGGCATAAGCGCTGAGAACCAACCGTGGCAATGCACGATATCGGGAGCCCATCCTAATTTTTTAACGGTTTCTAAAACACCTTTTGAAAAGAAAATCATACGTTCTCCGTTATCAGAAAACGCCTTACCCGCCTCATCGTGCAAGTATGCTTTGCGATGGAAAAACTCTTCGTTATCGATGAAGTAAACCTGCAAACGAATCTGAGGAATACTTGCTACTTTAATAATCAACGGATGATCGGTATCGTCTACAATCAGATTCATTCCAGACAAACGAATAACCTCGTGAAGCTGATGTCTTCGTTCGTTAATCTTTCCAAAGCGCGGCATGAAAATGCGCGTTTCCTTGCCTCTTTCGTGCATGGCTTGTGGGATTTGTCGAACTTGATTCGCTATTGTAGATTCCGGAGTGAATGGAAAAATTTCTTGACTTACAAAAAGAACTTTTGTTTTTTGCATAGAGATGTTTAGGTTTGCCTGAATTCAGTTTGCAAAGATATTATAAATCTTTTTTGAATTTTGCAACTTTTTGGCCTTAAAATACTGAAATGAAGGGAACTTCTTACGAAATAGCTGTTTTACAGCGTGTTGATGAAATGTTGGCATTCAGCACGAAGTGCAGAAAAGAAAACCGAACGATAGGATTTGTTCCGACTATGGGGGCTTTGCACGAGGGTCATCTTTCGTTGATTGCTTTTGCGAAGGAAAAGTGTGACGTTGTAATTTGCTCAATATTCGTTAATCCAACTCAATTCAACGATCCTCAAGATTTATTGCTTTACCCGAGAACAGAGGAAACCGATATTGCCCTTCTGAAAGAGGCCGGATGCGACGTTGTATTTATCCCTTCTGTTTCTGAAATGTACCCTTTAGGACAAGAAGTACAATCGTATGATTTCGGTACCTTAACCTCTGAATGGGAGGGACGCTTTCGCCCGGGACATTTTAATGGGGTTATTACAGTTGTGAAACGTTTGTTTGAAATTACACTTCCACATCAATCGTTTTTTGGGAAGAAAGACTTCCAACAGTTTTCTGTCATTCGTGAGTGGGTAAGACGGTTTAATATTCCCGTGGAGATTGTGGGCTGCGACACCATTCGCGCAGAAAGCGGTTTGGCACTTAGTTCAAGAAATAAGCGCCTTTCAACAGAGCAAGCAACAATGGCAACTGCATTTTCTAAAGCACTTTTGTTTCTTCAACAAAACAAACAAACGAACCAAGTGAATGCATTGATTGCCGAGGCAACAGAACGCTTTATTGTGAAGGAGGGCATTGAACTTCAATATTTCACCATTGCGAATTCCAGCACCTTGGAGGCGCTGCAAGAGATAAGCGACGCGAATGGTCAAGTTGCGTTGGTAGCTGGTTTTATTGGAGGCGTAAGGCTAATCGATGAATTGGAGCTGTAATTATTCTTGCTCTTCTTCGGCGTTGTAATTTTTTTCTTCCCAACGATTAACAGCCACTGCAGCTACTGCGTTTCCAACAACATTGGTTGCAGAACGTCCCATGTCTAAGACGTGATCAACTCCCAAAAGCAGCAACAAACCAGCCTCTGGAATTCCAAACGTGGCTAACGTTCCAGCAATAACAACAAGTGATGCACGCGGAACACCAGCAATTCCCTTGCTTGTTACCATAAGCGTAAGAAGCATAGCTGCCTGATCGGCCCAACTCAAGTCAATGCCGTAACTCTGAGCAATGAACAAACTTGCGAAGGTCATGTACATCATACTGCCATCTAAATTGAAACTGTAGCCGAGAGGTAATACAAAACTCACGATGCGATTTCTACATCCGAAACGCTCCAATTCTTCCAATAACTTAGGGTAAGCAGCTTCACTCGATGCTGTTGAGAAAGCAAGAAGCAAGGGAGACTTGATGCGAGCGGTTAACTGAACCACGCGTTTTCCAACAATAAGAAAGGCTACGAAAAGTAAAATGATCCAAAGCAAGAAGAGCCCGCTATAGAATTCTCCAATGAATAGCGCATAAGATGAAAGGACTCCAATCCCTTTTTTCGCGACAACAGATGTCATGGCTGCGAACACCGCGAATGGCGCCACATACATAACCATAGATGTTATTCGAAGCATGACGTGTCCAAGTGCGTCCATGGCTTTCACAATGATCTCTCCCTTCTTTCCAAGCGCTGCGGTTGCTGTTCCAAAGAACAATGCGAAGATGACAATCTGAAGAATTTCATTTGTTGCCATGGATTCAATTACACTGGAAGGAACTATGTGCACCACAAATCCTTTGAGTGTTAATGCGGCTTTATCAATTCCCGACTCCATAGCTTCGGGAGGAAGCGGCACTTGAAGCGATTTTCCAGGTTGGTAGAGGTTCACTAACAATGCACCAAGTAAAAGAGAAATGAATGAAGCAGAAATAAACCAAAGCATTGTTTTTCCACCAATACGGCCAACTGTTTTCATATCACCCAACTTCGCAACACCGGCAACCAGCGTGGCAAGCACCAATGGAGCAATAATCATTTTAATTAATCGAAGAAAAATATCAGTGAAGATGGACAGGATCTCTAATATTTTTTTTAGCGTAGCATTTTGCGCTTCAGAGACATCAATGCACTTTTGATATTTCGAAAGTTCGGTAGAAGCGTTTTTAGTTTTATTGATGCACGCAAGTGCTGCTTCATATTTTTCATTTTCTGAAGTTGAGTCATTCGATACAATGGCAGAAAGCTCAGCTGAAGGGGATATGGACTGATTCGATAATTCTTTAGAAAGCTGTTCTAGCGCTTCCTTCTTGGACTTCTGAGCTGGGGCAGGATATGAGGTATTTAACGCATAACCCGCGGCAATACCGATAAATAAAGCAATAAATATCCAACTGGAAAGACCTCCGAATTTTTTCATAAAAGAAAATTTTTCCGAAGATAGAGTTTAAGACTACAATTCTTCTTGGAGTCGGTGAAGAATTTTTTTCTCAATTGAGCTTGTAACCCCAGGTATCCCAATACCCAATTTATTTGAGCAATTCACTTCAACCTCCACGTTTTCATCTGAATCAGTAATGCGAATAACACAAGTCCTTCCAAGCGCAAAAACGCGTAATCCTTGTTGAGCATATATATACCCTTTTCTATCGTTAATGTCGCGTATGTAAAATCTCTCTCTATGTAAGAGATCGGTTAGCGCGTTAATAACGGCATGCTTAGTACAATGAAATACTGCTTTGTGCAAAATAAAAGGTATTACGATGTTCGGTGTATAAAACTACTATCCGAAATATCCGAATACCAAATTTTTTAGAAAAAACAATGATTTGATAATCAATGTCTTTACTTTTTTTCACGTGCTACATCTCGGAAAGATTTTGTGTCAATTATTACGTAGCCACCTGTGCTATCGCCGTATTTGGCGGGAACACCACCCGTGTATACGGTTATATTGCCTATTCCACTTGAAGGAATATTTAGCGGACTTCCGTAAATTTTCACGCCATCAATGTAATATACAACGCTACCAGAGCGGCTTCCACGAAAATAAAGCTCTTCTCCGCGATCGCCTGTTTTAATGTCGCTTGACATAGATGTTAGAATGGCTTTTAGTGAACCGCCATTGGCAGCAGCGTTGTTTTTAAGCTCGCTGGCCCCTAATGAAATGGCTGTTCCTCCATTGATATCTATAAGTGGTTTTCCACAGCGAATAATAACAGGTTCCCCTGATCCGTATGAAGCTATTGCAAGCGTGTAATCTGAGAGTTTGCGAATTTGATCCGATTTCACCACAACATCTGAAACCTGAAGTTGGTTGTAGCCAATGAGGTCGTAGAATAAGTTGTAAGTTCCTGGCTCAACGCCGTTTATTCGATAGATACCTCTTTCATCTGTAGCAGCACCCACAACGATACCGTTGTTTTCGGCACGAACAATTACTCCTGCGATTGGACTGTTGTTTTCATCGATGATTTTTCCAAAGATTTCACCGTGTGATTGAGCCGCCATTCCAAGAGAGATAAGCAAGCCCGCGAGTAGAGTTAATGTTTTCATAATCTTATTTTTCTCTAAGCTACTTTTTTTGTTTGAAGGATTTTTTCAAACAATTCGTAAAAATTACCATTCAAAATAGAGAAATGATTTTAATTACTTTCAACATTGGCTAACCATGGACTATCTTCGCCGCAAATTATTTATCACTCCATGAGTGACGCTATCAAACACGAGTGCGGAATCGCATTTCTTAGACTGAAGAAGCCTCTTCAGCATTACACCGATAAATACGGAACAGCTTTTTACGGACTGAATAAAATGTATCTCCTCATGGAGAAGGAGCACAACCGAGGCCAAGATGGCGCTGGTTTGGCGAACATTAAGTTAGACCCAGAGCCTGGAAAAAAATACATTTCTAGAATTCGCAGCAACGATGCTCAGCCTGTTCGAGAGGTGTTTGCAAAAGTGATGAGTCGCTTTGCCGAATTGGCAAAAAAGAACCCAGACAAACTAAAGAATGCACAACATTTAAAGAATAATTACGCCTTTACAGGTGAAGTCTTTTTAGGTCATTTGCGGTACGGAACATACGGTGGAAATAGCATTGAAAACTGTCATCCCTTCTTACGTCAAAACAACTGGATGACCCGCAACCTCGTGCTTGCAGGGAATTTCAACTTAACCAATGTAGATGAATTATTCGGACTGCTTGTTGAATTAGGACAACATCCGAAGGAGCGAACAGATACAGTTACGGTAATGGAAAAAATTGGTCACTTCCTCGACGAAGAAAACCAAGTTCTTTTCAATCAATACCATCAACAAGGTTATTCGAACCAACAAATTTCCGATTTAATATCGAAGAACATAGACATTCAGCGCGTATTGCAAAGAGCGAGTAAGGATTGGGACGGAGGATTTGCAATGGTAGGAATGTTAGGACACGGAGATGCTTTTGTTTACCGCGATCCGAATGGAATTCGTCCTGCGTTTTATTACGAAGACGACGAAGTTTGTGTAGTTGCAAGCGAGCGACCGCCGATTCAAAGCGCGTTCAATGTTCCATTGGATCAGATTAAAGAAATTCCAGCAGGAAACGCATATGTGGTGAAGAAAGATGGAACTTCAACATTGAAGGAAATTAAGCCGGCAGGAATCTTAACACCTTGCTCGTTTGAGCGAATATATTTTTCGAGAGGAAACGATGCGTCTATATACCAAGAACGTCAAGATTTAGGAAAGAACATTGTTCCACGTGTTTTGCAAGAAGTGAATTACGACTTGGAAAACACCGTCTTTTCTTTCATTCCAAACACAGCAGAAACGGCATTTTACGGCATGATTAAAGCGTTAGAAGATCACTTGAATGACGTTAAGATTGAAAAATTAACATCGGGAACTTGGTCGAACAAAGAGATTGAAGGAATAGTTAGAAAACGCGCGCGCATTGAGAAAATAGCGATTAAGGATGTGAAGATGCGCACCTTTATTACACAGGATTCTGCACGTGATGAAATGGTTTCACATGTGTATGATGTAACGCATGGCACTGTAAAACCTGGTGTTGACACGCTTGTGGTTATAGACGATTCAATAGTTCGCGGAACAACACTGAAGAAGTCTATCATTAAAATGTTAGATCGTCTAGTGCCGAAAAGAATCATTATCGTTTCTTCAGCTCCGCAAATTCGTTATCCCGATTGTTACGGAATAGACATGGCTAAAATGGGCGATTTCATTGCTTTTCAGGCCATTGTTGCTTTATTGAAGCGCGACGGTAAAGAAGCTATTCTCGATATCGTTTACAAAAAATGTAAAGACCAAGAAGGCGTTCCGAAGGAACAAGTGAGAAATTATGTGAAGGAAGTTTACGAGGCATATAGCCAAGAGGAGATTTCTGAAATGGTTGCTCAACTGGTTACTCCTGAAGGTACGAAAGCTAAGGTTAGTGTGCTTTTCCAAACGATTGAAGGTCTTCACGACGCGTGTCCAAATAATCAAGGCGATTGGTATTTCTCTGGAAATTATCCTACTCCTGGCGGAAACAAGGTTGTGAATAAAGCGTTCATTAATTACATGGAAGGAAGAGCAGAGCGCGCATACTAAAGCGCCATTCCCATTCGAATGTAGGAAAATAGATCTATTGGCATGTGATCAACACGCTCTTTCGATTGTTGATGTCCAATGCGAACAATAACCATGTTTTTTTCTGGAATAACGACAATGTATTGTCCGCGCATTCCGCGTGCCGATTTGAATTTTACTCCGTCTACTTCGCCCATCCACCAATGCAGTCCGTACCAATTGCAAACTGAATTATTTCCGTCTTGAATTTCCCACGGTGCAAATGATTCCGCGAGATAAGCAGAGTCAACAACAACGTTTTCATTTACTTTTCCATGATGAAGAATGCATTGGCCGAGCATTCCAAAATCTTTCGCTGTGGCATACACTCCGGTGAAGGGTTTTTCAAATCCGTTTTCAGAATCTAAGTTCCAATAGGCGGCTGAACTTGCACCAATTTTCGACCAAATTTTTTCTTCGAAATAGTTTGAAAGATTCTTTTGTGTAGCTGCTTCCACAACCATTCCCAACAGCACCGTGTTTCCGCCTTCGTAAGACCAATATGACCCTGGCGTTTGTTCAACTTGAAAGGGTGCTGTAATCGACTTTAAATCGTTACCGTAATAAGCTTTTGCCATATATCCGAACGGACTGTTGTAGCTTTCGCCGAATGGAATTCCGCTGCTCATGTGTTGCAATTGCTCAATGGTAACTTCCTTGCTGTTCCAAGAAATGTATTTTGAAATGGGGTCTTTCAACGATTGTATTTTTCCATCTTGAATGGCACAACCAATGAGCATTGAAACAAAACTTTTCGCCATGGAAAATGAATTCCAATGTGTTGAATCGCCGCCGTAAGTTCCGTACCATTCAGATACAAGCGTATCATTCTTAAAAACTAAAAACGCTTCAGACTCCGTTGAGTTTAAAAACGCAATATTTTCATTTGACAATACATTTAATTTGTATGGAAGATTTATCGCTTCACCACGGTTTATTTTTCTCGTGTGGAAAAGTGACTGATCATCTATATCGGGCTTGCTCTTGCCGTGAAGGTACGTGGAGTAAACACCTCGTGGCAGATAGCCGTTACCGGTGAGGTATAGCAAACCCACTAATAGCCCGAGAAAAGCAAAAACTACAAGTGTAATTCGAAGGGCTTTTTTCATTGAGTTATCTTAAAACAACCTCAGATTTTCCAATGAGGTTTCCACCCTCGTATATTTCTAAGCGATAAGCCCCTTTTTCAAGCGCACCTGTTGGAGTGAAGTAAATGCTTACATCGGTATCTTGACCTTGGTAATCGATTTCACGAGCAGCCCCATAGGTATCGAGTTGTCCAGAAGCTGTGAAGCTTCCACCACCTTTACCCGTAACCGTATTTCCTGAAGGTCCGACTACTTTTAGGTAAATGGTTTTTCTTCCAGCGCTAACGATTTTGTTTTCACGCAGGGTGAATGATGTTTTTATCATCGTTGATTTAGAAGCGCGATCGGTAGTAGACTCAGCACCGCTGTTACGCGCGAAGACGCCTGTTGAGGAAAATCCGCCAGTTGACAAAACAGATCCGGCCTTCACTATTTCTTTTGCAGAGTTAAGATCTGTCTCTAAAGTTTTGCTCCTGTTTTCAGCGGCAGCGGCTTGTTGTTTGGCTTGTTGTCCTTCTGCAAACAATCGGTCGTTGTCTTGTTGAAGAGAATCTATTTGATGGATATACCCTTTCATGATGTTTCGAAGGGTTTGAGTTTCAGCAAGGAGTTTTTTAATGTCGTAATCTTTATTCTTTGCACGCTTCAACAACCCTTCGATTTGAGTACGTTGCGCTTGAATTTGCGCCATCATTTCAGTGTTGTCTGTTGTTAAAGTGTCGTACATCATTTTCATGTTGGTTAACGAATCTTCCGCCAACTTATACAACTCAATAATTTGCTCTGGTGTAGCGTTTGCAGCATCCATAGCAAGAACGTTTAAAGCGCCCATGCTGTTTTCTAAAGCAACAATTCGGTCGCGACTAACCTTTACCCAAAAAGCAAGACTAAGACACATAACGCCTAAAGCGCTAATAACAATGATGGCAACTTTCTTATTCATAAAACAGGTTTTCAGCGAAAATACAATTATTTGTAACGAAGACTGTTGAAAAGATTCGGATTATTCAATAAAGAATGTATATTTGCTGTCCGCAAGGGTCCTGTGGCCGAGCGGCTAGGCAGAGCTCTGCAAAAGCTCGTACAGCGGTTCGAATCCGCTCGGGACCTCAAAAATAAAACACCTTTTCGGAGGTGTTTTTTTATGCTTTTTCTTTTCGATTAAGAAGACGGAAAATACGCATCGATAATTCGAAAAATAGTATTTTGTTGTTTGCGTTTTGACCCACGCTGCGATGTGCAGATTCCAGCTCGAGCATAATGTCTTCAATATTCAAATGATTAATGAACGGAGAAAACTTCTGCGCAAAAGCCCTTTCACTCGAAGTGAAACGCGAAATATTTGTATCGGTATAATTGAGGATTAGATTTTGTCGCATTTGGTCCAAAGCATAAAGCAAGAAGTGCTTTAAATCTTCACGAGTGAGTTCGGCCATTTTTTCTGACCAGGCATAGAGTGCTGGGATTTTTTTCGAGTAGCAGTGACGCATCCAGTTTTGAAACTGAATGGCCAGGAATTCATTCGGATCGTTGTTGTCTCTCAAACGTAATGCAACATCCCAACTCCCGTCGGCATAATGCGCAATATCCGGAATTTTCTGAGCGTCTACTCCTAAGCGTGTTAAACCAAGAGAAATAGATTCTTCGTCGATTTTTGGGACTTGAATAACTTGAACGCGAGACATAATCGTGTTCAATATATTTTCAGAAGAATTCGCCACAAAGAAAAAAAGTGTATTTGCTGGCGGTTCTTCAATAATTTTCAATAGTTTATTTGAAATGGTTTCGTTAACCAGTTCCGCCATCCAAATAATCATGATTTTATAACCACCCTCGAAAGACTTCAAAGAGAGTTTTCTGACAATATTCGAAGCCTCAGCGACGGTATAGACAAGACTTTTATTGTCCTTCGACAACTCCCTCACCCAATCTTCTATTCCGAAATAAGGCGAAGCTAGAAGTCTATTTCTCCATTCAATCCCGAAGTCGTCCGATATGGTTTCTTTAGATCCAGGCTTAGTGAAATAGGGGAAGCTAAAATGAAGGTCAGCAAATTGAAAGGAGTTATATTTTTTGCAAGTTGAGCAATTACCGCAAGAGTCTTCAGGTGTAGCGTTTGGACAATTTAAAAATTGAGCGTAAGCAAGGGCGACAGCAAGGTTGCCAGAGCCTTCAGGACCTACAAACAATTGTGCGTGCGCAACGCGATCTTCCGCTTTTGCTTTCCGCAAACGGTCAATCACATCTTTTTGTCCAACGATATCTTCAAACCTCATTTCATTGCGAAGATAACAGAAGTTTATTCGAAAATTTCGTGAAACATTTCCAATGAATTCAACTGAATGGACGTGTCTAAATGCTTCGAACAGAATGCAATCAGCTCCGATAAAAGGACTTTCCGCTGATCTCGGTTTAGGGTTGTTAATACCTCTGATTCAATCGAAGTTGTGATAAACAAGTTAAGTGAGCGGTGCAATAAGGCCTCTTCACTTTGCGTGTTTTCAAAATTTAGGTCATATTCTTCACTAAGAAATCCCATTTCGAGAGCGAATTGCGCAATGAAATGAAGAGGAAGCGAGCCTGTTTTTTCAGAGGAGTCTAACCTATGTGATGTTTTTTTTACAAGTTGAAATACTTCCTCGCTGACATAATGTTCGGGGAGACAGCGGTAAAGAAATTCTGAAATAAAAAGTGCAACAGTTGATTTCTCAACTTGGAATGGAATGGAAGAATAAATTTCATTAAGGGTCATGTCCTTAACGATTTCTAGATTTCCTACGGGTTTCCTACCTGAAAATTGAATTGAGTTGAGTGGTTGGAAATAAGAAATGTTTTCTCCTTTTTTCCCTGTTCGAAATAAGTAAGTTTGAACCCCATATTCCAAAGTAAAGACATGTGCTAGGCGAAGTGAGTCTTTAAACTTTCGGCTTGATAGTACGTATGCATTTACTCTTTCTGTCATGTTTTTCCCAATGAAATTGGGCCCTTCAAAAATAATTAATAAAAAACGTAACCTTTCGTGAACGCTTTGGGTAAAAGACTAAGAATGCTGTAGAGGACATTCAAAAAGTTTTACTCTCCCACAAAAAGCTAAAGAGTAGATTTTTTCAAATAGGTAAGTTTAGTTCTTCATTCTTCTTCTGTCTTGTATGGAAAAGAGTGATTCTAAAAAGGGGTCGTTTTGGGAGAGGCGGCCTCTTTTTTATTTAGCTCTTCAACGAAACGTCTACTAAGAATTTTTTTCCAATCGTTTTTCTTCCGAGCAGCACAGGGTAACGCATTCCAGATCTATTTGAAAAAGATATTTCACAATTAATTTTTTTCCTGCGAATAAGAATGAGTGTCCTAACGCAATAGCGTTCTTCTGTTTGTCCAAATGAATTCTTTATGGTCCTTTTTATGAATTTTTCGAAGTGAAGAAGGCGTGGCTTTCCCGACTCCCACTCAATTGTTACCTCAAGTATTTCCTTCCCGTTAAGCGAAATTAAATTCCAAGATTCGCAATGAACTGCTGTTCGGAATGCACCGGTGTCGATTTTAGCCCGAACATTTGTTCCACCTAATTCAGGAAATTGAACAATGGTTTTTCGGCCAATAACATCCATAATTAACTCAGCAATCGTTTTACTGTTTCCGAAATGGCTTTTCCATCTGCTTTTCCCGTAAGGGCTTTCGAAGCCACTCCCATAACTTTTCCAAGATCGCTTGGTGAAGTAGCCCCGACTTGTGCAATGAACGATTTGATTTCAGCCTCAAGCTCTTCTGCTGATAATTGTTCAGGTAAATAAGCGGCAATGACATTTGCTTGCAATTGCTCTTCTTCCAATAAATCTGGACGATTCTGAGTTTTATAGATTTCAATAGACTCTTGACGTTGCTTGAAGAGTTTGTTCAAAATGGCAATGGACTTCGTGTCGTCTACAGCACCATCTCCACCGTCTTTGGTCATCTCAAGAAGGAGTTTGCTTTTAATATCGCGAAGGGCCATAAGCTTATCTTTCTCTCCCGCTTTCATGGCTGTTTTAAGGTCTTCGTTGATTCTTTCTTGTATTGACATGTGTTCAAATTTTAGTTCTGCAAGTTTAGTAATTTCTTCTTTATTAAAAGGCTAATGGTGAAAAGTTTCAATCACATCTTTTAGAAAACGAAATATCTTTGACCGAACGAACATTCGGTTATGGCAAAAGAAATTTCAAGAAGAGACAAGGTTGTAAATACTGCCTTGAAACTTATCTCAAACGGGGGCTTTCATGCTTCTCCAATGTCTGAATTAGCAAAGATTTCAGGTGTTGCAGTGGGTACAATTTATCACCACTTTCCAAGCAAAGAAGACCTTTTCGAAAGTCTTTATGTTGAAACTTGCACAGAATCTGCACGCGCACTTCACGAGGCTCTTGCCGTTAAGGGTAAAGAAGTTCAACGTTTGACCCAAGCGTGGCTGGCCCTATACGGATATTTTTCCGCAGCGCCGCTTCGTTATTTTGCAGTTATTCAATACCGAAATTCACCGCTGTACAGCAAAAACAAGGAAATGGAAGATGCATTTTCTGCGTTAACGGCTTTATTGAAAGAAGGTCAAAAAACTGGAAAATTCAAGAAAATGAATGTCGCTTTTCAGTTTGAACACGTTGTTTCAAGCGTTTTCGCGGTGGTTCGGTTAAAGGTGATTGAAAAGAAAAAAAATACAGACAAGGAAGTTCGTGAAATGGCCGATGCCGTTATTCAGTCTATTCGAAAATAATTAGACTTAATCTATTCGACAAACAAGTGAATTTCAGTTGAATTCACACTAATTTTGCAGCATGTCTTCAAACCAGAGAACAGTAAAATCGCCAATCGTATTCAACGGAGTTGGCCTACACACCGGAGAGCCTGTAACACTTACTATTTGCCCAGCTCCAGAGAACCACGGATATAAATTTCAGAGAGTCGATTTAGACGGTTCGCCAATTATTGATGCCGATTGTGATCGGGTAATAGGCACAGAAAGAGGAACTACACTTGAGCAAAACGGAGCACGTGTTTATACAACAGAGCATGTCCTAGCAGCCCTCTACGGAAGCCGCGTAGATAATGCCTTATTGCAAATTACAGGGCCTGAAATTCCGATTATGGACGGTAGCGCTTGGCCTTTCATTGAGGGTATTGAGGCGTGTGGTTTTGAAGAGCAAAATGCGGAGAGGAAGTATTTAGTATTGGACGAGAATATTACATTTGAAGATACTGAGAAGGGTGTTGAAATGCTTGCAGTTCCTACAAATGGTGGCGAGTATAGAGTGACAGTAATGGTTGACTATAATTCACCCATTTTAGGAACTCAGCACGCACAAATGTATAATTTGGATCAATTTTCATCGGATATTTCCAAGTGTAGAACATTTGTTTTCTTGCGTGAATTGGAACTTTTAGCTAAGAATGGCTTGATCAAAGGAGGAAGTTTAGACAATGCCATTGTAATGGTAGATAAAGTATATACCGACCAGCAGATAAAGGACATATTGAAGGAATTGGGTCGCGAGGAAATAGATGTGAAAGTTGAAGGAGTGGGTGTGTTGAATACAATCAAGCTTCAATATGAAAATGAACCTGCACGTCACAAACTACTTGACATTGTTGGTGACCTTGCACTTACTGGAAAATTTTTACGCGGACACATTCTAGCCGCTCGCCCAGGCCATCATGGAAACGTTGCTTTCGCAAAAGTGCTCAAGGCATGGGATAAGAAACGCCAGTCGGCCGTTTCATTTGATTTAACAAAGACGGTTTTTGATATTAACCAAATTAGTAAAATGCTCCCGCATCGCTACCCATTTTTGTTGGTAGACCGTGTTATTGCCATGGATAATCAGAGTATTGTTGGAGTGAAGAATGTCACTATGAACGAGCCCTTCTTTCAAGGACATTTTCCCGATAATCCCGTTATGCCGGGCGTATTGCAGATAGAAGCAATGGCTCAAGTCGGTGGAATTTTCGCATTGAGTCAGGTTGAAGATCCTGAGCTGTACAGCACTTACTTCATGAAAATTGATGGTGTGAAATTCAAACAAAAGGTTCTTCCTGGCGACACAGTTGTTTTTCAATTGAAATTGGAATCTCCCATACGCAGAGGATTGGTAAACATGCGTGGCGTTGCATATGTTAACGGCAAAGAAGTGTGTGAGGCGACCATGCTTGCGCAGGTTGTAAAAGATAAAGCAGAGGCACAAACAGCAGAGCAGGCATGAGTAATTTAGCACAAATACATCCAGACGCAAAGATTGGTGCAGGGGTGGAAATTGGTCCCTTCACAACTATTTATGGCGATGTGGTAATCGGTGATGGAACATGGATCGGACCGAACGTGACTATCATGGATGGTGCACGAATAGGGAAGAACTGTCGTATTTTCCCTGGAGCTGTTATCTCGGCAATACCACAAGATTTGAAATTTGCAGGTGAGCAAACCACTGTAGAAATAGGAGATAATACAACTATTCGTGAATGTTGTACATTAAATCGCGGAACAAAAGACCGAATGACCACCAAGGTTGGAAGCAATTGTTTGCTTATGGCGTATGTTCATCTTGCGCACGATGCATTTGTTGGTGACAATTGTGTTATTGCCAACTCTGCTAATATCGCAGGACACGTTACTATTGGAAATTGGGTAGTTGTTGAGGGTGTAGTGGCTGTTCAACAGTTTATAGAAATCGGTGATCATGCGTTTATTGCGGGTGGTTCTCTGGTTCGCAAAAATGTTCCACCGTTTATTAAGGTAGCTCGTGAACCCTTGAGTTATATTGGCGTGAACAGTATTGGTCTAAGAAGAAGAGGTTATTCAGACGAACAGGTTGCTCGCCTAGAGGACATATACCGATCGCTATTCGTGCACAATAACAGCATTGTTGCAGGAGTGAAGCAGGTGATGGAAACACTGCCAGATTCAGAAGAGCGAGACATTGTTTTAGCGTTTATTCAACGATCTGATAAGGGCGTAGTTCGCGGCGTTCAGACAACATAACGTGAAAATAGAGGTTCAGAATATTGGAAAAAAATTCGGAGGAAAATATATCTTCCGGAATCTGCATAGAACATTTACAGCTGGTGAGCATGTTGGAATAGTTGGACAAAATGGCTCGGGAAAATCGACATTGGTTCAAATCATTTCAGGGTATTTGTCGGCGTCCGAGGGCTTAGTGCACTATGAAGGAATTGCATCAGATGACCTTTGGAAACACATCTCGCTTTGTTCCCCTGCAATGGGTCTTTACGAAGATTACACGTTAGAGGAACACCTTCAGTTTACTCATGGTTTAAAGCCGTTTGTACAAGCAATTAACTTGCGAGATATTCCCGAAATTCTTCAACTCGAGAAACATGCACACAAGCCTTTGAAATATTTTTCAAGCGGAATGAAACAGCGTGTAAAATTGGGAACAGCGCTCCTGTCAGATGTATCCTGTGTTTTCTTAGATGAACCTTGCGCGCATCTTGATCGAGAAGCTGAAACTTGGTTTTCAAATTTCGTGCTTTCAAACAAAAATCAAAAGACTATTATTGTCGCGTCAAATGCTTCTGAGGCCGAATTGACAGGTTGTTCAGCTGTTTGGACGTTGAGTTAAACTTTCGGTTTGTGTCCAGATTTTAATAAATCATTCACTGTTTTTACCGGATGAAAAATGCGCGAAGGAATTTCAATGAAAACAGAATTCCAACCCCACATACTTCCGTTCCAAAGTCCAGGCAACTCAATAACATTGGTTCTTTTGCCCATCATTAGCTTTTCGCTAACGAGCGCCGCTGCTGGATTGCGGTAATTTTCAAGTTGGTATTTTTCTCCCTTATGATCTAAGAAGTGACAGACCAAATCAACGGGGTTAAAGTGAGTAGAATGTTCGAATAGCGCAACTTGTTCGTGATTCTCTTTGTTGATTTGTGCTTTTTCAACGATCTGTTTTGACTCGTTATGGTTTTCGTCTTTCACCCAAAATGGACCACCGCCTGGTTCTCCGGTGTTTTCTACCATTCCACAAACTCTTAATGGCCTATTGAGAAATTCAAAAGAGGAAAGGTCGTTTTGCGCACCTCGGAACCATTTTTCAATGAAGGTATGTGCCCTCTCTTCGGCATTTTCTTCATTTGATTCAAGGGCATGAAGCAGCTCATTGCGTTCTTGGGTAAGCCCAATAAGCAATCCGCCCATAAGCTTCCTGTATGTGGAAACATCGGCGTGATGAGACGCCTCAGTTATGTTATCGATGTTTTGAATAAATACACAGTCTCCGCTTCTCTCTTGTAAATTCTTAAGCAGAGCGCCGTGTCCGGCAGGACGAAGAAATACATCGCCGTTTTCATTGAGGGCTGGCGTGTTATTTTTATCCAGTGCTGGGATATGCGTTTCAGGATCTTGTGCACTGAATGAAATTTTTTGAATTGCGTTTGGTGTACGTTGAAAGAATTCTTCAAGAATTTTTTCAATGCGTTCCTGATGTTCAGCGGGCACGGTGAAGTGAATTTCGTGTGTTCCGTTGTTTTTCATGTAATGAGAACCCTCTATGCAATGCTCTGCGAAGGCGGTTCGCTCCTCGTGCTCATATTTATGGAAGGGAACAGCGCCTTTTGGAAGCCCAAAGTAACCGAGCCTTTCCGGCTGAAACAACAAATCTATTGCCCGCATGTATCGATCATTTCCAACAGCAGTATCGTAGCTCAAACCATCTTTTTCAAACTCACTTGAAATGGATTGAAAAAAAGGAAAATCGCGAAGATGAAGAAAGAAGAATTCTGCTTCACCGTTTGGATTGAGAAGATCCACGCCACTTAGCGGGGCGAACATACGCGTAGCGGCACCTGATGCAGGAACAAATTTCTCGATAATTAGTTCGTTATTTTTCTCCTCGAAATTTCGAATGTATTCTATAAAAGCTGCGCCATCGAGCTGAACAATACCATCGCCAACCGAACAGTGCCGGATAAGTTGTGCGGGTTTATTCGAATGCAGTAAATCTAATGCGTGCTCAATTATCTTGTTCATTCTCGAAAGGAATAATCAAGCAAACTTAAATATAAAGTGAGGATTAAATATGAATTGAATGTTAAACAGCTTCTTTCAACAGCTTCATTTTACAAAGTGTTTCACTAAATGTTGAATCTACAAATTCATTAATAGTTGCAATTTCTCCTTTTTTTGCAGTTAGTTCGATTTTCTCAAACGCGAGTAGCAATTGGTCTTCACGGATAAGGCTAAGAGCACTTTTGGCTCGAGCCACATATGACAAAACACCAGGTGTATCATTTGCTCGTAAGCACATTTCAATTTCAGTTATACAATAAGGAATGTTTTGAAAAACCTCAGTGAGGACGGCGTCCATCATTTCAGTATTTCCATTTAATAGTCTACGTAAATAATTTTTATTCAATGAATTTGAAGGGAGAAACATAGTATCTATTCTATTATTTTTCTGTTAATACGATTTGTTTAGAGCTAAGGTTTCATAAATGCCGCAATTAAATTTCTATCTTTACGCGAGATATGGAAAACAACACAGTTTTGGTAACAGGCGGATTGGGATACATTGGATCGCACACCGTAGTAGAGTTGATTTCAGCGGGATTCACCCCTGTTATTGTAGATAATTTAGCGAATTCAACAATTGGTCGTTTGGCCAGTTTGGAAGATTTAACAGGAGTTAAGATTGCTTTCGAAGAGGTAGACTGCACGAACGAGTCTGAGATGCGTCGTGTATTTTCAACACATAAAATAAATTCCGTTATTCATTTTGCGGCGTTTAAATCGGTGGAAGAATCTCAGAAAATGCCTGAAGCGTATATGCGCAATAACGTGGGTTCGACCAAGGTTTTGTTGCAATTGATGGAAGAATTTTCTGTTGAACGCTTTGTTTTCTCTAGCTCTTGCACAGTTTATGGCACGCCGGAAATAAATCCAGTTAGCGAGCAAACACCCCGACTACCGGCGGCTTCAGTATATGGACAAACAAAACAAGATTGTGAAGATTTGATTTTTGAAGTATCGAAGCACGCGCCTTTTCAATCGGTGGTATTGCGATATTTTAATCCGGTTGGTGCGCACCCTTCTGCGAAAATTGGGGAGTCTACCAATGACGCTCCGACTAATTTAATTCCCTTGGTTTGTGAGGTTGCAACAGGCAAGCGCGCGAAACTATTCGTGTTCGGCGAAGATTACGACACCCCTGACGGATCTTGCATTCGCGATTACATTCATGTGGTAGATTTAGCGAAAGCACACGTCTTAGCGCTCAATCTTTCAAGAGAGACCAAGTTGGAAATTTTTAATTTAGGTGTTGGAAAAGGATACAGCGTGAAGGAAGTTGTTCATCGTTTCCAGAAAATAAATGGGGTTACATTGAATGTCGAAATTACAGGAAGAAGATCAGGTGATGTTCCTGCTATTTGGGCGGTGCCCGATTATGCAGAGACCAAGATGGGTTGGAAGTGTCAATTAACCATAGACGACGCCTTATCGCATGCCTGGAATTGGACGAAGAGTCAGGCTAAATGAACCACTTTCCGCAAAGAATGACAAGGTTACAAACCATGCCTAACACGAATCCAGCATAGACTTGTTGGTGCGTGTGTGCGTTAAGTCGCAACCGCGAAAACCCGGTAAGCGCAGACATGACTAAGCAACATATGATAATAATGGATACATCTGCACGGTGCAGAATGCTTAAGCTGATTAGTGATCCAAAAACGCCACCTTGTCCGAGCATGTGAACGCTAATTTTCCAGAAGAAATTAATGGATAAAGAAAGCAGTAATGAAACTATTACGGAAAGAATAAATGAGAATACTTCTGTTGGAAGTGTGGGGCCATAATATCGCAAAAGGGCGTAGGATAAGAGGTAGTAGAGAATGACCAATAAATAGGGGGCCCAACGTTCTTTTCGATCATGTAAATCAATGGACGAAACCATTTTAAATTTGATCATGATGAGAATGCTCAATGCAGGAGCAACGATATTAATTCCAAGTAAAAGAAAAACGAAATAATCTGCCTCTACCGGAGCAATGTAGTACGGGTCTATCCAACGCACCAAAAGGTAGATGACCATTGGCATTCCTAGCGGATGGAAAATCAAAGAAAGGAATTTCGAAAACTGAATAATAAACTTTTCTCTCATTACATTTCTTTTCTTAATCGGGCTACTGGAATACCAAGCTGTTCGCGGTATTTAGCAACAGTTCTTCTTGCGATATTGTATCCTTTTGCGTTAAGCAATTTACCTAATTTCTCGTCGGTAAGGGGTTTCTTTTTTTCTTCCGCACCAATGGCATCTTTGAGGATTTGCTTCACCTCTCTTGAGCTCACTTCTTCGCCTTCGTCGGTTGAAAGGCTTTCTGCGAAGAAATATTTCAATAAATAAGTTCCGTAAGGCGTTTGAATGTATTTGCTATTCGCCATGCGGCTAATGGTTGAAATGTCCATGCTCACGCGATCGGCAATGTCTTTCAAGATCATGGGTTTCAATTTCGTTTCATCGCCGGAAAGAAAAAACTCGCGTTGCATGGTAAGTATGGCTTCCATGCAAATCATGAGTGTTTGATTTCTTTGTTGAATAGCGTCTATGAACCACTTCGCGCTTTCGATTTTTTGTTTTACGAATTGAAGGGCTTCCTTGGCTTTTTGATCTTTTGTCTTGAGTTTCGCGTAGTGATCGAGCATTCCCTTGTATTCGCGACTGATCTTTAATTCAGGCGCATTTCTCGAATTAAGTTGAAGGCGCAACTCGTCGTTTTCAACAACAAGCATGAAATCTGGTGTAACATGCTGAACTGTACGAGAAGACTCTTGCATACTGTTTCCAGGCTTTGGATTCAGGTGCAGGATAAGCTCAATAGAAGGTTTCAGTTCGTCATCTGTAATCCCTAGTTTTTTAGCTATTTTCCCGTAGTGTTTTTTCGTAAACTCGTCGAAGTATTTTTGAATGACGGTCTTAGCCAATTCAACCACCAAAGAAGTTTTTTCTTGACGTTTAAGTTGAATGTACAAGCACTCTCGTAAATCTCTTGCACCAACACCCGCTGGATCAAGTTCTTGAATTTCCTTGAGAACTTCTTCTAATTCAGGAACAGAAGTCATGATGTTCATGGAAAAAGAAAGGTCGTTCGCAACCGCTTGTAGTTCTCGACGCAAGTAACCATTATCGTCTAAATTTCCAATGATGTATTCGGCGAGTTGCAATTGTTCTTCGTCAAGATCGCGAAGACCAATTTGGGCATACAGTAAATCGTGGAATGTCTTGCCAGCTCCAATTGGAACGTCTCGGTCTTCTTGATCTGCAGAGTTGTTGTTAATGCTTAGTTTGTAGTCGGGAACGTCGTCGTCTGAGAGATATTCAGAAAAATCGAAATCAACTTCTTGATTGTCGTTTTCTTCTTCGTTGCTGTCTTCGTCCCGCTCGCTTTCTTCTTTTTCTTCCTCTCCTTCTTCCAAAGCGGGATTGCTCTCCATCTCTTCTTTAATGCGCTGTTCTAATTCCATAGTAGGAATTTGCAACATCTTCATCAGCTGTATTTGCTGGGGAGAGAGTCTTTGTTGTAATTTGAGTTGTAGCCCTTGTTTTAGCATAACTCGTCAAAATTAGCAGGAATGAGCAATAAATTAGAAAAAAACAAAATTAACAGACGTTCCATTTTTAACTTCTAGCCTTTGAAAAAAGTTTTACTCTAGGAAAGCATTGTTCATTAACTGTTTGTAAATTATATTTGCGATAGAGCAGAAGACTGAGAGCAACCCATTTAGGATTTGCTTCGTCTTATGGTTACACCTTAAAAAAAGCCTTTCATTGTGAAAAAGTATATTTTCTTTTTGAGCTTATTTCTTGCAGTTGTTGTCAATACGAATTTGTATGGACAGGGAACGAATTGTTTGGGTGCAACTCCAATTTGTTCTGGTGCGCCAACTAATTTTCCAGCTGTAATTGGAGGAACTGTTCCTGCAGGAAATAATTACGGATGTTTGGGCGCTCAACCAAACCCTTCTTGGTTTACACTAACCATTGGAACAGGCGGAACGGTGTCAATCAATCAAACAGGTCCTTGCGATCAGGACTACGCTGTATGGGGACCATTCAATACATTGACGGCAGCTTGTTCGGGTCTTACGTCAGCACCTGTCAGCTGTAACTTTTCAGCTGCCTCTGGGAATACGTTTACTTTAACAGGAACTCCTGGTCAGATTTTCATAATGCTCTTTACAAATTTTGGTGGTTGTGCGGGCAATGTTAGCATCACGGAGGCAGCTGGTGGCGGAAGCCTTTCATGCGTTCCGGTGTGTGGAGTTACAGCCTCTAACCTTGGTCCCTATTGTTCAGGAACCACAATCACGCTTAACGCAACAGCCGCAAACGGCGCAACAGCCTACACTTGGACGGGACCAAACGGTTTCACAGCTACAGGTCAGAACGTTACTATTCCAAACTGTACGGCAGCAATGGCTGGAGTTTACACGGTTACTGCAACGGGTGCAGCGACTTGCACTGGATCAACAACAGTGGTTGTAAATCCAACGCCAACAATGAATCCAACCACGAACAGCCCTGTTTGTGTAGGGAGTCCTCTGAACTTCACCTCAGGTGCCCCCGCTGGCGCCTTGGTAGCATGGACTGGTCCTGCATTTGCAGCTTTAAATCCTAACCCAACTATAGCCAATCCTACACTTGCAAATTCTGGGAACTATACAGTTACAGTTCTTCTGAACGGTTGCCAGACGCAGCAAATAATTCCGGTTGTTGTGAACCCTGCCCCTACGGTAACTCCAATATCACCAATAACACTCTGTTCTGGTGCAACGGTGCCCGCACAGGCCTTTGCAGGAACTCCGGCTGCCGCAACGTTTACATGGACGAATAATCAAACAAGCATAGGTTTGGCGGCTTCTGGAAATGGCGGATTGCCATCTTTTGTTGCTACAAATAGCGGAGCTACGGCAGTAACGGCCACTATTTCCGTTGTACCACATCTAGGCACTTGTAATGGTACGGCCAGCAATTTCAACATTATTGTAAACCCTGCTCCGACAATTACAACGCCTGCTTCCTCAGTTTTTTGTGAAGGAGCAACTGTTCCGCCAATAACTTGGACAACAAGCAGTCCAACAGGAACTGTAGCCTGGACCAACAACAATACTGCCACGGGTATGGGCGCTTCAGGATCAGGAACTATTCCAACCTTCACTGCCAGCCAGGTTACGACACAAACGATTTCAACCATAACCGCCACTCCTTCGCAAGGTGCTTGTGTGGGCACTCCGGTAACTTTCAATTTAACTGTAAATAATGCCCCTTCAGCAACGATTACCGATATAGGACCTCTTTGTTCGAACGTTGGTTTTCAAACCCTTGTTGCGGCAACCCCAGGCGGAACATGGTCGGGGCCAGGTATAATAAATACTTCTAGTGGATTGTTTAATCCTCTGACAGCAGGAGCAGGCACAACTCCGACAATAACTTATACTCTGAATTTACCCAATCAATGTCCTGCATCAGACATTACCCAGATTCAAATCATTAGCGTTCCAGTTGCAAATGCTGGTGTGAATCAAAGTGTCTGTCAGGGACAAACAGTAAATTTGAACGGGTCATTCACCAACTCCAATACGGGCGCTGAGACATTTGCTTGGACGCCAACAGCGAACCTTACAAACACAACCACACTCACACCTACCTATACTGCGAATAGTACCCAGACTTACACATTAACAGTTACGTCAGGGATATGTAGCTCCACGGATAACGTGGTAGTTACGATGCTTCCGCAGAGTAATGCTACCATCAATGCTGCAGGTCCTTATTGTGCGGATGTTGCTCCAGTGGTATTGACTGCTGCTCAAACCGGAGGAACATGGAGCGGAACAGGAATCACCAATGCATCAACAGGAGCGTTTAATCCAGCTTCGGCTATTATTGGAAACAATGTAATTACTTATTCCATTGGCGGACCTTGCCCAAGTACAGATACGCAAACGATAATCATTTACGATGTTCCAAGTGGAGCAATTACCCCAGCGGGACCATATTGTCAATCTGCTCTTCCCGTAACCCTAACCGCAGCAACTCCAGGAGGAACATGGAGCGGAACAGGAATTAATAATGCAGCAACAGGAAGCTTCGGGTCAACGACATTGGCTGCCAACACCTATGCAATAACTTATACAACGTCTGGAAACTGTCCGCGAACATTCAACCAAAACATTGTAGTAAACGCAAGTACAAACGCGACCATCAATGCTGCAGGCCCATTTTGTTCGGACGATCCGGCCGTCATTTTAACGGCAGCTCAAACCGGAGGAACATGGAGTGGTCCGGGTATTACCAATGCCTCAACAGGCGCATTCAATCCGGGAATTGCGAATATTAGCAACACGATTACTTATTCAATCGGTGGACCTTGTCCGAGCACAGATACCCAGATTATCGTTGTGAATTCTTTGCCCGACGGAACAATTACTCCCGCGGGGCCATTTTGCCAGTCTTCTCTTCCGTTCACGTTGACCGCCGCTAGTCCGGGAGGAACATGGAGCGGAACAGGAATTAATAATACCTCTACGGGTAGCTTTGGTTCTACAACTTTAGCCGCAAACACGTATACCGTAACTTACAATACAGGCGGTAACTGCCCACAAGTTTTCACGGAAAACATTGTGGTGAATGCCAATACGAATGCAACAATAGCCGCTGCTGGACCTTATTGCGCAGATGTTGCGCCTGTTGTCTTGACAGCAGCTCAATCAGGTGGAACTTGGTCAGGAACTGGAATTACAAGCGGAACAACAGGAGCATTTAATCCTGCTTCAGCGATTATTGGAAACAATGTAATTACTTACTCCATTGGCGGACCTTGTCCAAGTAGCGATACTCAGACTATTATCATTTACGATGTTCCAGACGGAACCATTACTCCTGCTGGACCATACTGCCAATCAGATTTGCCAGTTACTCTTGTAGCAGCCTCTTCGGGTGGAACGTGGAGCGGAACAGGCATCAACAGCACTTCAACGGGAAGCTTCGGCTCGGCAACGTTGGCAGCGAGTGCCTACACCATAACTTACAACACAGGTGGAAACTGTCCTCACGACTTCACGGAAACGATAGTGGTCAATGCGAACGTAGACGCTACAATAACTCCTCAACCCAATATATGCGCAGACGCCGCTCCTATTACTTTTGCTGCGGCTGATTTGGGTGGGGTTTGGAGTGGTAATGGAATTTCCGACGCTACCTTGGGAACCTTCGATCCTGCGTCTGTAATTCCTAGTGTTCAAACCATTACCTATACGATTTCAGGTGCATGTCCGGATTCTGATACACAAACCATAGAGGTTTATCAAGTTTTTGATGGAACAATTACTCCAGCAGGGCCGTTTTGTCAAGCCGAATTACCATACACTCTCACGGCTGCAAGCCCAGGAGGTACTTGGACAGGAACTGGAATTAACGATGCTTCAACAGGAAGTTTTGGATCGACCTCGATAGCCGGAAACTCATATGTAATAACTTACACCACTGCAGGAAATTGTCCACGTATTTTCAATGAAACAGTTGTTGTGAATGCGAACGTAGATGCGACCATTTCGAATGTGGCGCCTTTTTGCGCAGACGTTGCGCCGTTTAACTTAACTTCTGTGGACCCTGGCGGAACATGGAGCGGAACAGGTATTACAGATCCAATTAACGGAACATTTGATCCGAGCGCAGCAGTAACAGGGCCTCAAACGATTACCTATACTATTCCAGGCTCTTGCCCAAGCACAGACACTCAAGAAATTACAGTTTATGCTGTTTATGATGGAACTATTACCCCTGCTGGACCATTTTGTCAAGCAGATCTTCCTATTACGTTAGCTGCGGCTAGCGCAGGAGGAACATGGAGTGGAGCTGGAATAAATGACCCTGCTTCGGGTTCATTCGGATCAACTACGCTTGCAGCGAACACATACACCATTACCTACACAACTCAAGGTAATTGTTCAGAAGCGAACACCGCTACAATTCTAGTGAATGCGAACGTTGATGCGACAATCTCTGCAGTTGCTGATGTTTGTAATGATGCGCCAGCATTTAACATGACTTCTGCAGATGCAGGCGGAACATGGAGTGGTCAAGGAGTAAGCGCAACGGGGACTTTTACACCGAATTCAGTTACACCTAACACTTACACAATTACCTATTCTATTGGCGGAGCTTGTCCAGATTCAGATACTCAGGATGTTGTTGTGTTGCCAGTTCCTGATGGAACAATAACACCAGCTGGACCATTTTGCCAAGACGCCCTTCCTCAAACTCTTGTGGCTGCGAGTGTTGGCGGAACATGGAGCGGAACAGGTATTAACAATGCTGCAACAGGAGCTTTCGGGGCTGCAAATACCCCTGCAGGTAATTATTCAATTACCTATACAACTCCGGGCGCATGTTCGAATACCTTCAATCAAGTTGTTGAGGTAATTGCAAATCTAGATGCTACAATTGCAGCAGCTGGACCGTTTTGTGAAGACGCTTCACCATACAATCTTACTGCTGCAAGTGCAGGAGGGGTTTGGAGTGGAACAGGTGCAATTACGGCTGGTGGACAGATTTCACCAAGCGCTTTGGATGCGGGAACTTTCACGTTCAATTACAACATTAACAACAGCGGATGTTTGAGTAGTGATAATATTCAAATTACAATAAACGCGTTGCCTCAACCAAGTTTTACTACGAGTACCACAAATGGCTGCTCTCCGCTTTCAGTTACATTCACCAATACATCTAACCCTCTGGGAAGTAGTTGTGTGTGGTATGTGAATGGCGCGCCAGCAGGCACGGGAAATAGTTATAGCGAAATCTTTACTGGAAGTTCTTGTGAGGACATTGGGATTATGATTACTGATGCGGCAGGATGCAGTCAGAGCATGACTATGACGGACGTGGTTTGTGTCAATCCGAACCCATCTGCATCATTCTCATGGTCGCCAATACAGCCAATGTTAGGAGGTGCAGTGTCTTTTGAGAACACTTCAATTGGAGGCACAACGTACACGTGGGACATTAATGGACAGGGGGCAAATGGAGAGAGTGTGACTTATACTGTACCATCGATAGCATCGGGTGAGTTTCAGGCTTGTCTTGAAGTTGTAGGTCCTGGGGGGTGCATGGATGCTCAGTGTTATACTGTTGTATTGAGTGCGGAGTCTTATATTTTCGTTCCGAATTCATTTACCCCAGATGCGGATGGTACAAACGATGTGTTCGCTCCGATAATCGCAGGATTAACGAGCGACTATCGTTACACATTCAGAGTATACGATCGTTGGGGTGATGTGATTTTTGAAACTGGAGATCCTTACGAAGTGTGGACAGGTAATGTGCACGGAGGAAATTATTATGCTCAGCCCGATGCATATGTCTACGAAATAACTTTGCAGCTTAGGGCTGGAGAGGTTCCCTTTAGAAAAGTAGGCTCGATTGTTTTAATACGATAAAAAAGAACAAAGGATTTTCGAAGCCCGCAACTATTTTGTACTTTTGTTAGTCTAATGTTCATAAGGGAGAAATCTCTAGCGAATAGACCAAAACCAATAGTTGTGAAAAAACATTTATTTACCGTTTTAATAGTCTTGTTTTCCATTGCAGCGAAAGCGCAACCGGGACCTACTACGTATACGCTCAATCCTCAACCCATTAACGGCCAGTATTCAACAGGTACAGTTGTTACCATGTGCTTTACTATGACTGGTTTTGGCGGTTGTGGAACAGCAGAATGGTTTGAAGGATTCGATTTGAATTTAGGACCAGGTTGGACGAACATAGCACCTGTTACTGCTCCCGCTGATTGCGGTGGTGCTGCGGGTGGTGGTCAAGGCTGGATTTGGATGGTTACAAATAACACAGCGGTAGGTCCAGTAGGTCCAGGTTATTTTTATGAAGGTCCAACTGGACCTGTAGATGGAAATGCTTCTAACGACTGGGGAGATGCGGGTAACTGCACCTGGAGTTTTTGTGTGAATCTAACCGTGGCAAATTCTCCAGCGGCAGGAAATCTTTCAGTAGCTGTTTCTCCAGCATCGGATGGATACTGGGGAAGTTGGGGTGGAAACGGATGTGACTATGCTACACCAATTACAGTGCTTCCTCCTTCAACAAATATTTCAGGCGTTCCTATTTGTGCTGTAACGGCCTCTGCAACTTCTACGAATGCAAATAACTGTGCTGGAGCAACAGTTACATTGGCCGCTTCAAATGCTTTCGGAGCAACGAACTATACTTGGACAGGACCAAACGGTTATACAGCAACAGGACAATCGGTAACAATTCCGGGCGCACAGGTTGCCAATGCGGGTTTGTATACAGTAACTGCAACAGGTGCAGCGACATGTTCCGGATCTACTACAGTGGTTGTTAATCCTGTACCACAAGTGAATGCAACTACGAACGGACCTGTTTGTGTTTGTAATCCACTATCACTAAGCTCAGGGTTAACCCCAACACCAGGATTATTGGTAGCTTGGACGGGACCTGGTTTTGCGTCACTTACTGCAAATCCTACCATTGCGTGTCCACAAGTTACCAATAGCGGCGTATACACATGTACCGCTTTGCAGGCAGGATGTCAAACCCAACAAACCGTTACCGTGCTTGTAAGCCCAACACCTTCGGCTGTTGTTAGTCCAGGTGGAACATACAGCGTTTGTGCTGGAGCTACTATTCCGACGCAAACAATCACAGGTGCTCCTGCAAATGCAGTTTTGGGATGGACCAACACCCAACCAGGTATAGGCATTGCTGCTTCTGGTGTTGGTACTATACCGTCGTTCACGGCAACCAACAACACCGCAGCTTCTATCACTTCAGTAATTACTGTTACTCCGACGTTAGGAACATGTGTTGGAACACCAAGTACGATAAACATTACAGTAGGACCAAGTCCCACAATTATAGAACCTGTTTCTTACCTCTATTGCGATGGAGCGACGTTTGCCGGAGTAGATTGGGGAGCAACTCCTTCGAGCACCGTAGTTGACTGGACAAATGACAATACTGATTCTGGACTTCCTGGATCTGGACAAGGAAATATTGGAAGTTTTCTTCTCAATAATCCAACACTTGGCCAGGCTCTTTCAACCTTCACTGCCACTCCTTCCGTGGGAACGTGTATTGGAACTCCTGTAACCTTTACTGTTACGGTTGCTGGTAATGGAGACGCAACCATTACCGATATTGGACCCTTGTGTTCAGATGTTGGTCCGCAAACGATTATTGCTGCGGATCCAACTGGAACATGGTCTGGAGACGGAATTGTAAGCACATCTGGTAATACTTCAGTTTTTGATCCAACTCTTGTTGGTCCCGGTCAGCACGACATCTATTACAGTATTCCTGGTCAGTGTGGAGGTACAGATGGACTCCAAATTGAAGTAGTGAATGTTCCTGCAGCCTTTGCTGGTTTGGATTTTAGTATATGCGAAGGGGTTGATTCTGTTATGGTTGGATCTTTTACAAATTCAACCACAGGCACCGAGCAATTTACTTGGTCTCCTGCTACGAATTTGAGTAGCGCAACTGTTTCTTCACCGACATTAACAGCAACCTCTACTCAGACGTATACCTTAACGGTGAACTCCGGAATTTGTGCTTCGAGCGATGATATTGTAGTAACAGTTGTTCCTCAGAGCGATGCTACTATAAATGCATCAGGTCCTTATTGTGGAGACATTGCTTCTGTGCAATTAACATCTCTTGAAACAGGTGGAACTTGGAGCGGAACAGGAATAACCGATTCAACAAACGGGACATTTGATCCTGCTGTGGCAACGGCAACACCAGGAACCTACACTGTAACTTATGCAATAGGCGGGTTCTGCCCATCAACAGATACGGAAGACTTTATTGTTTGGGATGTGCCAGATGGAACGATTACTCCTGCGGGTCCGTTTTGTATTGCGGAACTTCCAATTACGTTGACCGCTGCGAGTGCAGGCGGAACATGGAGCGGAACTGGAATTAACAATGCTGTTTCAGGAAGTTTCGGAAGTGCAACAACAACTGCGAATTCTTATTTGATTAACTACAATACAGGTGGTAACTGTCCGCATGATTTCACAACAACCGTTGTTGTAAATGCGAACTCAGATGCGACGATCAATGCAATTGCAGATATTTGTAATGATGCTCCAGCGGTAACGTTAACAGCAGCGCAGGCTGGTGGAACTTGGTCAGGTCAGGGAGTTTCTGGAGCAACCTTTAATCCAGTTGGACTAGCTCCTGGGCCATATGTAATGACCTATAGTATCGGTGGCGCTTGTCCAGACTCAGACACTGAAGAGGTGATGGTATTGGCTGTTCCAGATGGAACAATCACTCCTGCGGGACCTTTCTGTCAAGATGCACTTCCGCAAACGCTTACTGCTGCTACGGCCGGTGGAACTTGGAGTGGAACCGGTATTAACGATGCTGCGAATGGTTCTTTTGGAAGCACATCATTGGCCGCTAACAATTACACGGTGACTTATACTACTTCAGGTGTTTGTCCGCAATCATTCACAGAAACTATTCAAGTAATTGGAAACCTCAATGCTACAATTACAGCAGCTGGGCCTTTTTGCGAAAACGCCGCTGCTCAGACGTTAACAGCTGCAAATCCAGGAGGTGTTTGGACAGCAACAGGAACAGGAGCTATTACAGCGGGAGGACAAATTTCTCCAACCACACTTGGAGCTGGCACGTATACGTTCACGTATGATTTGAATAACAGCGGGTGTTTAAGTTCAGACGATGTTCAAGTGACCATAAATGCGTTACCTGTTCCAAGTTTCACAACGAGCTCAACGACTGGATGTTCGCCTCTCGCTGTAAGCTTTACAAACACATCGAACCCATTGGGAAGCAGTTGCGTTTGGTACTTAGATGGCGTTTCGGCAGGAAGTGGAAACACGTTTAGTAATTTATTTGAAGGTAACTCTTGTTCAGATATCGGAATCATGATCACAGATGCAGCAGGTTGCAGCGCTACGATTACTCAGAACGATGTGGTGTGTGTTGTTTCAAATCCATCTGCTTCATTCTCTTGGACACCTTCAGAGCCAACATCAGGAAGCACATTGTTTTTTGACAACGCTTCGTTGGGTGGGGTGTCATACATATGGAATATCGATGGTATTGAGTATACAAGTGAAAATGTAACGTTCCCACTTCCTGGTAGTATTGGCGAAACGTTCGAAGCATGTTTGGATGTTGTGGGTGTTGGAGGATGTATGGATGCTCAGTGTTATACAATTAGCGTGAGCACGAGTTCATACGTTTATGTTCCGAACTCATTTACGCCGGATGGAGATGGAAAAAACGATGTTTTCGCTCCGGTAGTTACAGGATTGTCGAGCACATCACGATACAGCTTCTCTGTTTACAACAGATGGGGAGATTTGATATTCGACACGAACGATCCGAAGGATGTTTGGATTGGCGATATTAACGGAGGAAGTCACTTTGCAGAAGATGGCGCCTACGTGTACGAAATAAAGATTCAGTTTAGTTCAGGTGAAAAACCATTCAAACGAATGGGTACTGTTGTGCTTGTTCGCTAACAAACGCTAGATCTTAATTTTTTCGGGGAAGAGTGCAATGACTTTATATGGAAATAAATTCTCCGATTTTCTGGAGAATTATTTCTGTTGAATTCGCATCGCTCTGTTTCAACTCAAGCAAGCGTTCCAACGGTTCCATAACAGGCTCATCTGATAAGTCGAAACACCCGTAATGCATGGGAATCATTTTCGGGGCTCTCATTTCTTGCGCTGCACGCAGTGCATCTTTCGGAGAAATATGATTTTGCTTCATGAACCATTCCGGCTGGTAAGCGCCAATTCCGATAATGCAATAATCGATATTGAAATAATCACCAACTTCTTTCAGATGTGTGTTGTATCCCGTATCTCCGCTGAAGTAGATTGTTTTGTTTTCAGTTTGAATCACAAATGCTCCCCAAAGGTGTTCGTTGTAATCGAATAGACCGCGCTTCGCCCAATGCTGCGCGGGCATGAATGAAATGGTTAAGTTGTTTTTCAAGGTTGAAAAAACCTGATACCAACCCGCTTCTTCGATGTCTTTATGTCCAGTTAAACTTCGAATGAGTGCACCCATTTTCAATCCGGTAAGGACCTGTGCTTCCTTCGATTTTTTAAGAATACTTTTTAATGTTTTTCCGCTGAGATGATCGCGGTGGTTGTGACTTAAAAGTATGTAATCAATTTCGGGTAATTCATTTATATGGAAGGGAAGCGTGGTGTAGCGTTTGTGGAAAGGTGAGAGCTTTTCGAATACAGGGTCAGTGATCAAATTCACCCCGCTTATTCGCATGAAAAAACACGCATGTCCTAGCCAAACAATTCCGTCTTCATTTCCATTTAACCAGTCGAAATTTTCTGCAACTTCAGGTCCCTTCATTCCCATTTTTTTTTCGGCTTGAAAGGGATTTGTTGCACGTTTCCACTTCATCACATCTTTTAAATTCGGTTCGAATTGTGTGTGGAAGTTGAGGAAGCGACCGTTATGGTCTAAGGGGGTTTTTATTTCAACGAAGTTGGGATGAATATACTTCAACGCGGGGTTCTCTGTCTTCTTCATAAACGGAAAACAAAGTAACGGCAGAATAGTTTGCGCAAAAAGAAAAGGGCAGACGAATCGGCCCTCTTCCACATATGAAATTAAAATCTTATTGCTTCACGAAACGTTGGTTGCTTGTTCCGTTTGCGTTTTGGTATTGTACATCGTACACACCGTTCGCAAGATCAGAAACATCAACTTTCGTTGTCCCGTTGTTGAAGTTGTTGAATGAACGAACCAATTGTCCGTTAGCATTGAAGATGCGAATCACGCCATTTTCGTTTGCTGGAAATTGAATGTTCAATTCGGAAGTTGTTGGATTTGGGAAAACGCTGAAAGAAGTTTTAGTTAAAGAACCTTCTTCAACACCTACTAAATCAAGAGATACACAAACATAGATTTGATCGTTGTCTGTTACAGGATCAACAGCGTCTTCTGGTTGAACGTGAATGCCTGGTTCGAAATCGCGTTGAACAATCAAGTGAATTTTATCTCCGTAAGCGAATGGCGCCATTGAAGCATAAACGTACTCGTATCCGTCTTCAGCAAGGTCTGGTGTGATGTCTGAAGGAGCGGTCCAAGTTGCACCACCGTCATCTGATTTCACAGCATAGATATGTCGAAGGTATTCAGCGCCGTTGAAGTAATTTTCATTCACGGCTTGATATGAACAGAAGATTGTTCCATCAGCGGCTTCAGCCAATTGCGGATGCGAAGCGATACCGCTGTTGCCGTATTGCCCAACTTCAGTTGTTGCAGCAGGAATTGTTGTGTCGACGTCTGGAGAAACCCCAATTTCAAGAACTTCTGTAGCTGGATCAACCATGTTTTCGTTCCAGTAAGCGATGCTTCCGCCTAATGGGAAGTAGCTGTATACTGAATCGATTACACCAAGATCATCTGTGTAGAACATGGTTCCGAACGCAGCGTGAGCTGTTCCGCTAGCGTCGATGAATACTGCACCTGCACCGTCTGAAGAAAGGACAGTGTCTTGAAGACCGTCTAGTTCAACATCTGTTCCTTGGTCAATAACGTAGTTATCGATAGGGAAATCCCAAATTGTGCTGCGTGTCCAGGTACTTCCATTGTCGTTAGAAATCCAGATGTAAGAATCTTGAAGATCTCCGAAAGTCGCAATTGCGATTTTATTTCCACGTGCGTAAATAGCGTACGTGTCAGCAGAGAAACCATCAACTAAAGAAGTGTTTTCTTCACCAGGAAGTAATACTTCAGTAAGATCCCAAGTTGCTCCTCCGTCGGTAGAACGGTTGTATAAAAGAGCACCTGTCATTCCGTTGGTGAAGACACCCGCGTTTGGATCAGATAAACAAACCATGTGAATGCTGTTTCCGTCTGCGCCACCTGAGGTAGCACGTGGCCAGAACATTGCAAATCCAGAAGGAGTAGGTACAATAGAGTTCACCCAGTTACCTGTTCCTACTGCAGCGCGTGTCCATACTTTAATTCCCGCAGAACCGCTGTGGTTCATCAATATTTCAGAACCATTTGCAGGGTGAATCAATGAAGTCCAACCGGTACGCATGCTTTCCACACGTTGCGTAATATCATCTTGCCATGCACCTGCAGTGCGGTAGTTGTAACCTGTTCCGCGGTCAGGGTATGTGTCTGATGAATTTGTTGCACTGAAAGTGAAACAAGCTGCAACACCAGCATCATCGGCAATAATGCGATTTTGGATACTGTTATTGGTTTGTAAATCGTAAATAGAAGTTCCTACATACTCTTCCACTTGAACCATACTTTTTGCAGTGGAAACTGCGTATGGAGCTTTAGATTGTTGAGAAACCTGTGTACCAACTGTTGTGTTGGTGTACGGATTGTATTTCGCTGCCTTGTTCTGTGAGGCAGTCAATTTGGTTGGAATTTGCTGAGCGCTTGCGCTGAAAGCAATACCCATTGCCAAAGCAAAGTAGAGTCTTTTCATAGTAGTGGTTTAGATTAGCGAACTAATTTAGCAAAAATTGGTTTCAATAGTTAATACAATGAAAAAAATATTATGAAGGCGATAATAATCAATATTGGTGACGAACTTTTGATCGGACAAACCATTAATACCAATGCTGCTTGGATGGGGCAATACTTGAATAGTTTTGGGATTGAAGTTGAATCTTCGCACTGTATTTCGGATAATGGATTCGTTATTTATGACAAAATTGACGTTGCACTTTACACGGCCGATGTTGTTATTGTAACGGGTGGGTTGGGTCCGACCAAAGATGATATTACGAAACACACGTTGTGTCAGTTGTTTCAAACGGAATTAGTCATGCACGAGCCTAGCTACATGCGTGTAAAAGCATTTTTCGAATCGCGAGGATTGCCTTTTTTGAAAGTGAACGAACAACAGGCGCTTGTTCCGCAAGCGTGCACGGTGTTAGAGAATATGGTTGGGACAGCCAATGGAATGTGGTTTGAAAGGAATGGACATGTTTGCGTCTCACTTCCTGGAGTTCCATTCGAAATGCAATATTTAATGGAGAATGAAGTGGTTCCGCGTATTCAGCAAAAATTTGAATTGCCGAAGATTGTGCATCGCACTGTACTCACTCAAGGTGTTGGAGAGAGTTTTATAGCTGACCTTCTTACCGATTGGGAGAACTCGCTAGCTGCTGAAGATATTCGGCTGGCTTATCTTCCTTCCCCAGGTATGGTTAAGCTTCGCATGTCCATATATGGTGGTGCTGAGGAAGCAGTTCTTAATGAGCGCATTCAAAGGAAAGAGGCTGAATTGCATGCTATAATCGGAGAATTCATTTATGGATATGAAAAAGAAACGCTTCAAAGCGTTTTGGTAAACAGGCTGAAATCGGCTGGAAAGTCGTTGAGCTTTGCAGAAAGTTGCACGGGAGGCATGATGGCCCAGAAGATTACCGATGTATCTGGAGCAAGCGAAGTTTTTCAGGCGGGTTGGGTCGTTTATCATGCAGAATCGAAATCAAAAGAACTGGGTGTTGACTCAACTATAATTTCGAAATACGGCGAGATAAGTGGTGAAGTTGCAACCGCTATGGCAGATTGCGCACGGTTAAAATCGGGGAGCGATTTTGCATTGTCTTCAACCGGATGGGCAGGGCCAGATGGTGGTGATGAAGTTCATGGTGTAGGGACAATTTTCGTCGCGCTTTCGTCTGAAAAAGCGACAATTGTTAAGAAGTTGAAGTTTGGAAAGAACCGTATGCGCAATCGGGAAATGGCGTCAGATGCGGCTTTTATGCTTTTAATCAAAGAAATTCAGAAGTAAAAATTGGATTTATTAAAAAAGTGCGTATATTTGCACCCCTTTATTCACAAAAACTCATTCTTATGCCACGCATTTGTCAAATTACTGGAAAGAAGACTATAACTGGAAACCGCGTTTCCCACTCAAATATTAAAACACGTAGAAAATTCTATCCAAACTTGCAGTACAAGCGTTTTTGGTTGGCTGAAGAAAGCCGTTGGGT
>CAMCVP010000008.1 GCA_945881835.1 Chryseobacterium gleum
GCTGTGTTGTACCAAGGAGAAAAAGGATGATGCGTCACACTAACCAAGTCGGCAGCGCTTTTGGTTCCGTATTTTTCAATCACAAAATCCATGAGTTTAATCTCGTTGTCCGAAAACTCATCGTCGCAAAACTCTGAAGCCGGTTTGAACGATTGTGTGGATGCATCGAACTTCAAAAAATCTTTCACCAATCTCAAATCATCGGATAAATCTATGTATAGGTCTTCTGAAACCGGCCCAAATTTCCAAACCTTATAAGTCAGATTAAAAATGGGCACTCCACTTTTCCGAATAGAAACTTCGTCCAAAAGATACACGAGCTTCAGAAGCTTGGTTTTCGACAAATCGGAAATGTGAGAAGAAAGGTAAACCAGCGCGTTTCCAATCTTCTGCATGTGAAGATTATGTTGCATTGCGTTTGAGTCTTTGTTCATAGAAGTAATGCAAATTTAGGTAAATTATACTCATCCAACGAAAATATTGACTCACAGAAGTTTAAACTTTAGTAGGTTCAATATTTCAATTGCTCAAAATTCAAATTGAATCAGTCCTAAAATACAGTAATGAACAATAATCTACTTTTTCGGCTTTGTACTTTTCGAGGGTTTCAGTGATGGTGTGTTACCTGGCGTGTTCTTATTATCACGTTGTCTTTTGTCTGGCTGCCCAGTAGAATCTGCCTTTCTTTTTGGCCCTGATTTAATTCCCATTTTATATGTAATTGTTAATCAAATCTCACGTGAAAATCCAGCAATCTCAATACGCCGAATGACCTATTCATTCTAAAGATGGAAAAGAGAGAACCAAATTCCTTGCAGCGCATTTCAATTCTAGTCCGCAATGTGTACTTATGTATTTCAGATCAACTAAAACCCCCAAAATATTTTTTTTTCTAATCTTTAGCTAAAAGTCAAGCCTACTTTTGGTTGTTTTTGATCCAATTTGATACTTCATCTCCAAGACCTTTCCATGCTGCACTATTACCCATAAGTCCAACATAAATTTTATCATTGCTGTCAAGTTGTTGAACTAGATTATCTCTTACTTGAGTTGCCGTTTGGGCTGTTGTAATCAAATAAGATGAGCCACCAAGTCTTGCCCAACCATTATAGGACTTAATTCTCTTCAGCAAGTTTTCATAATTCCTTCCAGGATTGTTTAAGTCGTACGTAACAATATATAATTTATTCATTTCTTTAGGTAGATTTCGTTAACGTGTTTTGCAAATTTGTTAACTAAGCCAACACAGTCCTCCGCAAATTCCTTATTGATTGAGTTTTCTTTTTGATCTGTGTTATTAAGATCATAGTCACCACTATGAGCGATTATGTGTCGTCTTTGTGTGTAAATTTCCAACTTCTTCATTAAGTTAGTTTCACTAATGTCGGCTTTGTCCGAGACTTGCTTAAAAATGTTGTTATATCCTACCAACTCCATGAAGGTCTTAATTTTCCACTCTCCTTGAAAGGATTTTGTTCCAAAATCTTCTTTGATATGTTTGTCAACTACTTCGTGTAAGTTGTACTTCCTTGCTGCTAACAACAGTTTATCCTGATTCAATAAGTTTTTTAGATATAACGCCAATTTTTCAGGCAGTTCTTTTGTGTTATCAAGCAATATGTTATTAATTCTTTCGGTCACAATTGAGCGGATAAATGCATCTAATGCTGATATTGATAAAACAATTGCCGCTCTATAAGCATCACAAAAATGTTCTGCTATTTCAGATTCTTTATCTGAACTATGGAAATCAATCAAATTTTGTGCTCTTTTAATACACCTTTGAAAAATGTCATAAGGTGTCAACTTAGGCGAAATTTCGACTTCCGAGAGTGTCCCACTATTTCCAGTATGTGAGGATTTTAAATTTTTCTTTGTCAGTCTTCCACCGCCTTTTGTCTCTTTATTATTCATTGGTCAAGTAAGTTTTGTAATACTCCCGGAATCTTGGACCATGAGTTTAGTTAAAGAAATACAATTAAATTTACTAAATCATGACAAAAAGAACGCGAAGAAAATTCAGCCCGGAATTCAAGGCCAAGGTGGCTTTAGAAGCTGTAAAAAATCAAAAAACGCTTGCCGAATTGAGCCTGCATTTTGAAGTAAATCCAGTCACCATTTCAAAATGGAAAACTGAATTTCTAGAAAACATGTCATCGGTCTTCGGTGGTGAAAAGGGTAAAATACAAGATGAAGACTCCCCTGAAATGGAGAAGCTTTATGCACAAATTGGTCAACTGAAAGTTGAGAATGACTTTTTAAAAAAAAGTGCGCGCAGATTGGGGATACCCGAAAGCGAATGGAAATGATTAATCCGCGGGACAAGAAATTATCCCTTCGTAAACAATGTGCGGTGTTGAATATACCTCGAAGTTCCTTGTACTACGAACCTCTTCCTGAGAAACCAGAAAATATAAAAATGATGGGTATCATGGATAAGCACTTGCTTGATCATCCAACGGAAGGGGTTGTTTCTATGGTTAATCTTTTGAGAGCTGACGGCTATCCAGTGGGGCCAAAGCGGATAAGAAGGTTGTTTAAAGTAATGGGTTATGAGGCCATTTATAGACGCAGAAATCTCACGAAGAATGCTGTGAAGGAATTTATTAGACCGTATTTACTTCGGGGCTTAAAAATCACCCACGCGAATCAGGTCTGGTGCACTGATATTACTTACATCCCAATGGCTAAAGGATTTTTGTACATGACAGCCGTTATTGATGTTTACAGCCGAAGAATAATGGGTTGGGGAATAAGTAATAGCATGACTAAAAAATGGTGTATCGGTGTACTAGACGATGCGATTAGAACCCATGGTAAGCCTGAAATCGTGAACTCAGATCAAGGGTCGCAGTACACAAGTTTTGATTGGACGAATTACTTAAAAAAGAACGGGATAAAGGTCTCAATGGATGGAAAAGGAAGAGCAACGGACAACGCCTGGATAGAACGCTTTTGGAAGACAATTAAATATGATTACATCTACCTCAACCCTTGTGACAATGGATTTGAACTCTACGAGGGAGTGCGTAAACATATTGACTATTACCATCAGAAAAAACACCAGTCAATTAAAATGTCTCCTCTCGAACGCTATGAACAATCTTTGATTAAAAAAGCAGCCTAAAAGAATAAAATGTTTAACTTAGCAACACAACCTTTTGGTCCAACAAAAGGGGAGTATTACAAATAATGGTGATCGAGAAAAAGTCCTTTCCACAGTTGCTTTCACCACATTGAAATTTCTCAATAAATACCCAAATTATTCAGTCCTGGCAGTTGGTCTTACACCAGCTAGAACTAGATTATACCAAATTGGAATTATGAAAAATCTTTCTGAGATTTCCGATGAAATATCAATTTTAGGGTTATACAACGACAATTGGATTCCATTAAAAAAAGGTGTGAATTTCGATGCCTTCTTAGCCTCAAAAAAGAAATAATTCGTTAAATTTGTCTCAGCTATGAAAAAGAAAAATACTTCTTCAAAAAAGAAAAAAACTACTGACCAACCAACTCGTATTCTTTTTCCAGAAAAATTAGAAAAAGCAAACGAATTACTTCGAAGAGTCGGAGTTCCTGAGCAAGTTTAAAACAATTGAAAAAAACACTCCTACTCTAAGGTCACAATTTGTGATCTTAGCGGTTTATTTTCAAAATAAGATTCAATCTCTTCAATAGAATGAAGGATATCATAGAGCCAAGTTCTAATCTTATTATCCATAGATAAGCTTCTTCTCAAGATCAATTTGATTTCTGAGATACGGATTTCGAATTCCTTTCTCTTCTAGCAAATCAACGGGACGATTAAACACTAATTCCAACTGTTCTTTCAAATCATAATAATTATCAGCGTAATCATTTAAGTCAAAAGCTTGAAAGTCAACAACGAAATCTACATCACTCTCTTTGTTAAAAGAATCTTTCAGAACTGAACCAAATGCAAATAGTCGAAGAACCTTGTGCTTTAGACAAAGCTCTTTAATTCTTTCAATATTCAACTCGATTGGATTCATGTTCATAAAGTTAATATTTTTTGAACATTAGAAATGATGAATATTCAGAAAAATACAACGTAGTTCCAACAACGTAGTTCAAACAACGAAGTTCCAATTACTCCGTTCCAACTTCCGTTCCCGCCGCACTAACCTTCACGGTAAACTGCTTCCCACGAAATAACACCTTAAACGTAAAACTTTTCCATTGCGAAGGCAGTGTTCCATTAAACACCAACTCTCCGTTCTTCACACGCATTCCCCCAAATCCCATGGTGATCGCCATCCAAGTACCGGCCATGGAGGTGATGTGAAGTCCTTCGTGCGCTTCGTGATTGTAATCGTCAATGTCGAGACGAGAAGTGCGTAAATACATCTCGTATGCTTTTTCACTGTAGCCAAGTTTGGCAGCAAGTATCGCGTGGACACACGGAGAGAGACTGCTTTCGTGAACGGTTTTCGGTTCGTAGAAATCGAAGTTCGATTTCAATTGTGCGTCTGAAAAGTCGTCTTCGAAAAAGAAAAATCCTTGAAGAACATCGGCTTGCTTAATGAAGATGCTTCTTAAAATACGATCCCAACTCCAATGCTGATTAATCGGACGCTCAGACGGATCAAGATCATGAATGCTCAACTGCTCCTTGTCCATAAAGCCGTCTTGCTGAAGATAAACTTCCGTTCCTTCCAACTTTCCGAAATACATCTGCTCTGCTTTCTTCTGCCAATCAGCAGCCTCTTCAGCAAAGTTCAAATTCATCTTCGCACATTTCGATGCGAACAATTCTGCGTTTTCAGCCTGAACCTTCTCTCCCACTTCCTTCGCATACTTCATGCACCACGCCGCGAAATAATTCGTGTACCAGTTGTTGTTAATGTTGTTCTCGTATTCATTCGGACCGGTTACGCCAAGCATGACATACGCTTGTTTCGCTTCAGACCAATTCACACGCTGCGCCCAGAAACGCGCAATGCCCACCAACACATCTATTCCGTATTCACCCAAATGCGCCTCGTCGCCAGTGTACTTCACGTAGTTGTAAATGGCATACGCTATTGCTCCGTTCCGGTGAATTTCCTCAAACGTAATCTCCCACTCGTTGTGACACTCTTCTCCGTTCATGGTCACCATCGGATACAACGCAGCGCCGTTCTTGAATCCCAACTTCGCGGCATTCTCAATGGCTTTGTCTAACTGATTGTATCTATAAACCAACAACTGCTTCGCCACGTGCGAATCGCGCGTACTCTGATAAAAAGGCAAACAATACGCCTCGGTGTCCCAATAGGTACTTCCGCCGTATTTCTCACCCGTGAATCCTTTCGGACCAATGTTCAATCGCGCGTCTTGTCCAGTATAGGTTTGATTCAAATGGAAAATGTTGAAGCGAATACCTTGCTGTGCCTCGTCGTCTCCTTCAATCACAATGTCTCCCAATTCCCACACATTCGCCCATGCAGCCACGTGTGCAAAGCGAAGCGCTTCGTATCCTTCACCTGCCGCAGACTGCGCGGTTTGCGCAGCAGCAATAGCCAAGTTTTCATTCTTTTCATTCAAAGAACTTACAATGCCCACGTATTTTTCAATGATCAATGGCGCATTTTCTTCCACCTGAAACACCGCTGTATTTTCTATTCGGGTTGAAGTGGTTGAAGATTCAATTTTTGCTTCAGCGTTGTAACGCACTTCTTGGGCCCATGCTACTTGAAATCCAGTCTTCAAGGTTTCCGATACTGCCACTCCTCCACTTGCTGAAACTGCTGTTGAAACCGGCTTCCAAAATAACTCATCGTAATTGCTATCGTGATTACGAACCTCTGTCTCAATGAATGCCGCGTATTTAATTTCCGCTTTTCCATTCAACGGAGTTATGCTGTAACGAATAGCAGCCACATCGTCGTTGGCAAGGCTGCAAAAGCGCTCTGCGATTAACGACACCTTCGTTCCTTTCGGCGAAGTGGCTATGCATGAGCGTTGCAACAAGCCTTCGCGCATATTCAATTCTCTTCTAAAATTCGAAACGGTCCACGTATTCAAATCGAATACTTCTCCGTTTATGGTCACGTCTATTCCAATCCAAAATGCCGAGTTCAACACCTTTGCGAAGTACTCGGGATAACCGTTCTTCCACCATCCCACGCGGGTTTTATCTGGATAATAAACGCCTGCTACATAACTTCCCTGCAAGGTCTTCCCCGAAAACGCTTCTTCGTGATTGGCGCGTTGTCCGAATTTTCCGTTACCAATACTGAAAATACTTTCAGAACTGCGTTGCAGATCTGCATGAAAATCTTCCTCAACAATTGACCACGGATGCGTAGATAGATACTTTATCATGATTTCTTTTTATTCGAATTGAAGACACAAAGAAAAGAAAGTGTACTTAATACACCAACTCTATTTTTTCACAACTAAAATTTCAAGGCCCACTCGGTTGCTTCGCGAATAACTTTCTTCGCGTCGAGCAATGCTGTATCATTCGCACCGCCGAGAACGTTAACGGGAACCCCCTCTTCCACCAAAGATAAAATCTGCGTGGGAGTAGATTGCTGACCCAAGCACAACACCACGGCGTTCGGCTTCAACACATAATCTATTCCGTTTGAATTGAACATCAACTCTCGATCTACAATGCGAATTCCTGTGGTGCCGTTGAACACGCCCACTCCCAACTGCTGCAATTCGGTGCGGTGCGACCACACCGTTGTCTTGCCCAATTTATTCCCCAACTTCTTATTGCTTCGCTGAAGAATAGCCACCTTGCGAAGAGGAGTGCGTTCTTGTTTGGGTTGAAGCGCACCGCGATGTTCAAGCTGCTGATCGATTCCCCAAAACGCATTGTACTCTTCCTTCGTTTCGCTGTCTTGCGTAAGCAACGACGCGACGTCCATGGCAATGCCGCCTGCGCCGAGAATAACAATTTCCTCTCCTAACGTTTTGTATTGCTGAATGGCTTCAACATAATTCAACACAGGAATAGAGCCGTCGTTTTCTTCCCAAGCATATCCGCTAGGAACCACGCCAGTAGACCAAACCACTTCTTCGAAATAATGCTCTTTGAAATTTTTCAGTTGGAAGGAAGTGTTCAAATAAATCTTCACATCGTGCATTTTCAACTGCTCGGTATAATAACGCAAGGTCTCTGCAAACTCTTCCTTCCCGGGAACCTGCGCGGCCAAGCGCAGCTGTCCGCCTATGGAATCTTGCTGTTCAAAGATCTCCACTTCATTGCCGCGCTGCGCCAAAACCAGCGCTGCTGTAAGTCCAGATACTCCTGCCCCAACAACGGCTATTTTCTTTTTGTGTTCGGAAAGAAACAGTTTCAATTGAAGTTCTCGCGCGGCAAACGGATTCACCAAGCACGACGCTATTTCACCCGAAAAGATCTGATCGAGACACGCTTGATTGCAGCCCACGCAGGTGTTAATGAGATTCGATTGATTCTGTTTCGCCTTCAATACAAAATTCGGATCGGCTAAAAACGGACGCGCAAGGCTTACGGCATCGGCCTTTCCAGATGAAATAATTTCTTCGGCCAACGCGGGCGTGTTGATTCTGTTCGTTGCGGAAACCGGAATGGAAACGTGTTGCTTCAATAGTTCCGCAGCCCAAACAAAAGAACCTCTTGGAACGCGCATGCTAATGGTGGGAATGCGCGCTTCGTGCCACCCAATGCCGGTATTCAACAAATGAATGCCTTCTTTTTCTAATGCCTTTGCAAAGGCAATGATCTCGTCTTTGCTGCTTCCTTCTTCCACCAAATCGGCAACTGAAATGCGATAGATGAGCATGAACTTTTCGTTCAACGCTTCGCGAATACCGCGAACAATTTCAAGTGGCAAGCGCATTCTGTTTTCAAAAGAACCTCCGTATTCGTCTTCGCGTTTGTTGGTTCGTGGAGCAATAAACTGATGCAAAAAATAACCTTCGCTCCCCATGATTTCCACACCATCGTAACCGGCCTGTTGTGCCAATTCCGCGCAGCGAATAAAATCGCGAACGGTTTGCTGAATATCTTCAATGCTTAATGCGCGAGGTGTGTAAATGTTAATGGGTGCTTGCAATGCCGAAGCACTCACGCATTTGTCATGCACTCCGTATCGACCTGCATGCAGAATCTGCATGGCAATCTTTCCTCCTGCTTCGTGAACGGCTTCGGTAATTATTTTGTGTTTCGAAATTTCATTTTCACGGTTGAAGCAAATCGCTCCAGGCCACAAGCGTCCTTCTTCATTCGGAGAAACACCTCCGGTAATCATAAGTCCCACCTCGCCTCTTGCACGTGTTGCGAAATACTCGGCCATGGCTTCGAATCCGTTTGGAAGTTCTTCCAATCCGGTGTGCATAGATCCCATAATGAATCTATTTTTTATTTCATTCTTTCCAATGGAAAGCGGACGAAGAGCGGCGTTAATCATAGCCACGAATGTAAATGAAATTTTTGCTTTACATTTGAAAGTGTATTTAGCACACGAAGTAAAATGAGTAAGAAGAAAAGCGAACAAGCCCCTACGAACACCTTGGGAATGGATGTTTCCGTTGACTGTGTGGTTTTCGGATTTGATAACGACACCCTGAAAGTTTTACTTATTGAACAGAAACAGCCCGATCATACTGCGTTGAAAACGCAAAAAGCGGTGCCTGGTGATTTGGTCCTCGACAATGAAAGTTTAGACGAAGCAGCAAAGCGTATTCTTCAGGAATTAACTTCATTGAAAGGAATTTACTTAAAGCAATTCCACGCCTTCGGAGATCCGAATCGTGTTCGCGGATTGAAAGATCAGCAATGGCTTCGCACCTTCCGTGTGAATCCGGAAAGACGCGTATTAACCATCGGATATTATTCTTTGGTGAAGTTGTCTGAGTTCAAACCGAAGGCAGCGTCGTTTGCGGGAAACACCTACTGGGTAGACGTTTACAACATTCCTTCTCTTGCTTTCGACCACAACGAAATTGTACACAAAGCCTTGCTTATGCTACGTCATGAACTCATGGCCGACCACATTGGCTTCGAATTACTTCCAGAAAAATTCACATTGTCGCAGTTGCAGAAATTGTATGAGATTATTCTCGACAAAAAATTAGACAAGCGCAACTTCAGAAAGAATATTCTTCGCACAGAAACGGTAACAGCCTTGGAAGAAAAACAACAAGGCGTGTTGCATAAACCTGCACAATTATTTACCAAGAAATGAGAAGCGTACTTCTAGCCTTTGTCTTCGCATTTTTCATTTCCATCATACAAGCCCAACAGCCCGATTATGGCCTAGCATTTCTTCAAGACGAGGTGGCAAGCATTTCAATTACAATTGATCCCGATTCGCTTTCAGCGATGTACAACAACTTGGGGAATTCACATGAATATCCTGCAGCCATGGTCTATACGTTTTCTACCGGATTCTCTGCCTTTTCAGGCATTGGCGTTCGCTTTCGCGGCAACACCTCTTTGAATGCGCAGAAAAAATCGTTTAAGATTATCGTTGACAAATACGTTGAGCAGAGTTTTTACGGGTTGGAAGAATTGAATTTAATTTCCAATCAGAACGACCCATCGTTGTTACGTGCAAAGTTGTGTTGGGACTTCTTCCGAAATGCTGGACTTCCTGCTTGTCGGACTTCATACATACGCGTTTATGTGAACGGAGCATATATGGGCGTGTATTTAAACGTTGAGCAAATCGACAATCGTTTTGCAGATGTTCGATTCGACGACGGCACAGGAAATTTATGGAAGTGCCTGTGGGGATCTGATCTTTCGTACCAAGGTTCCAATCCAACTTTGTACTCCGACGACAATTATGATTTGGTTGAAAATGAATTCCAAAATAATTACGCTGAATTAGCAAGATTCATAGATGTTTTGAATAATACTCCTACATCTTTGTTACCCTGCGAATTGGAAAAGATTTTCAATGTGCACGACTACTTGAAAATTATGGCAGCCGATATTTTATTGGGAAATTGGGACAACTACATTTTCAACAAGAATAATTTCTACCTCTATCACAACGAGAAAACTGGAAAGCTCGAATACATTCCATACGATTTAGACAATACTTTGGGAATCGATTGGGTAAGCGTCGATTGGGCCCAACGCAATTTGTACTCATGGACGACATCGAGCAACCGTCCGCTGTTCACGCGACTGCTTCAAATTCCTGCATATCGCAATGAGTTCAGTAATTACGTGAATGAATTTGTTGCTACCACATTTAACGCAAACGCGTTTGAAATACAGGCACAACAAATTCAGAATTTAATTTCAACCGCTGCCTTTGAAGACCCTCTACGTCCGCTTGACTTTGGATATACGTTCAACGATTTCATTACAAGTATTAATTCCGCATGGGGCGGACATGTCCAATATGGTATTGCACCCTATGTGCAAACCCGCGCTGCGCAGGCGTTGCAGCAACTTGAAGACCTTCAGCCTTTCACGAGCATCTTCAACGTTGTTCCTAAATTTCAGAACGACAGTCTCTTCGTAACCTTTCAAAGCAATTTAAATTCGAATGAACTTGCTGTGGTTTGGAAAGAAATTGGAACAACAACTTGGAATGTTGAAGTGCCTACTTCCGAAGGGACTTATGGAATCACCGATCAGCTCTACTCCTTCTCGGGCTCACTTCCAACCGACAGCATAAATATTTTAGTCGGTGCCATTCCGTTAATTTGGGTGAACGCCATTGATGCGCACGATTGCAATTTCGTTTATTTATATGGAAAGGAATCGTCTTCCCCTTTAGTGATAAATGAATTGGCACCGCTGGGCACCGACAACTGCATTGACTTTTTCGGAGCGAATGAAGACTGGATTGAATTGTACAATCCTGGTCCAGCTGCTGTTTATTTAGGAAACAAGTTTATCTCTGACGACGCCAGCAATTGGAACAAATGGCCTTTGCCGAATGTGACGCTCGACCCTGGAGATTTTCTGTTGTTATATGCCGATAAGCAACCCGAGCAAGGTTTGAATCACTTGGATTTCAAACTAGATGACCTTTCTGAAACTGTTTATATCTCAGAGGTTCAGAACAATGCGCGCGTGTTAATCGACACCATTACTTATTCCAACATTCCAATCAATCATTCTTTTGGAAGAGCAACCGATGCCAATCCGAATTGGATCGATTGGACCGTTTCTACACCGAATGCAAGCAATCTTCCTGTAAGTGTGAATGAACTTGTTTCTGGAATTTCGCTTTATCCGAATCCGGTTATTGAATTGCTTCACAGCACCGAAAAGATTTCTGGAAGAATGATTTCTTCAAGCGGACAAACCGTTTTATTGTTCAGCAATACGCAAGCAATCGATTGTCGAAACTTGCCTTCAGGCGTTTATACTTTGCTCACTGACAAAAGTCTTTTTCGATTTATTAAATCGAATTAGGGTAATCTACACTTGCCTTTGTAACTTGCAGGCATGTATTACAGCGACTATCTAAAACTGGGAGAAGTTCTTAACGCACAAGAACTCGAAAGCGACAAACAAGGTAAACACGCTCACGACGAGATGTTGTTTATCGTTATTCATCAATCGTACGAATTGTGGTTCAAGCAGATTTTATTCGAAATGAAATCGGTGTACGACATTCTTGCGAAAGAGAACATTAACGATAACAGTCCAGAGTTGCAAATCGCTGTAAACCGCATGCACCGCGTTACAGAGATCCTTCGCATTTTGGTCGACAAGATCAACATCTTGGAAACCATGTCGGCGCAAGACTTCTTAGACTTTCGCGATATGCTTCGTCCGGCAAGCGGATTTCAAAGCATGCAGTTCAAAGTTTTAGAAACGTTGTTGGGATTGAAAGTTGAAGAGCGTCATGGACAAGAGTATTTCACTAGTCAATTACGCAGTGAAGACGCAAAGCAGATATACACCTTAGCGAAAGAAACTACGTTGTTGGAATTGGTGAACAACTGGTTAGAGCGCATGCCATTCTTCGAAGAGAAATATTGGGGCGAAGAAAAATTCTGTTCGCAGTACCGCGCGGCTTATGCCTCTTCACTCAGTGAAATGGAAATGCAAAACTTGAAAGCGTTCGATGAATTGTTCATTTCGAATGAACCCGTTGAAAACCGAAAGTTAAGCGCGAAAGCCAGAAGAGCTGGGCTCTTCATTATGTTGTATCGCGACTATCCGATTCTTCAGAATCCGTATAGAATTATCAACTCACTCTTAGACATTGACGAATTGTTGGCTACTTGGAGATGGCGCCACATGAACATGGTTCACCGCATGATTGGCGGAAGAGCGGGTACAGGCGGAAGCACTGGAAAAGGATATTTAAGAGAAGCGGCTATGAAGCATTATGTGTTTCAAGAGTTCGCTGAATTGACTTCATTCTTGGTTGAGCGAAGAAAATTCCCTGCTATCAGCGACGAGCTTGCAAAGAAACTCGGTTTCGAAAATGGATAGTTATGTTCGCGATTTGCTCTCGGACATTGTTCGGTCGATTGATGAAATAAATGAGTTCTCGGCCGGACTTACCATTGAAGACTTCAAACAATACTTATCGAATAAAATGATGCGTCGAGCCATAGAGCGCGACCTCATTATTATTGGCGAGGCCATGCACGACATTGTGAAAGTCGATCACACGCGTGTTATGCGCATAAAAAATTCTCGACGCGTAATAGAATTAAGAAACGACGTCGTTCATTCTTACGACGATTTAGCCAACGAGAAAATCTGGAATTTTATCTGGAAGGAGCTTCCTTATTTGCGGAAGGAAGTGGCGCATATTCTTGACCTTTATTACTAGCATCGTAAAGAATGTTTTCAACGAATGCCTTTGGCGAATGCTCCGCGAATGTCTTCGACTTTCTAAAAACAAAGTTCCAATTATGAAATAGGAATAAAATCTTCGATTTTCCAATTACGAAGTAGGCATAAAACCGAAGGTTTTCCAATAACGTAGTTCCCTATTTTCGAACTAAGTAAAGCATCGTCCACTCATCGCGAACGCGCGTCTCTTTCCATTCGAATGCGGAGAATGCTTCAAGTAACGCAGGGACGTCGTTTTCATAGAATCCGCTGAGCAACAAAGGTGCTCCAGACTTCGTGGCGTTTTCGTAATGCTTGGCTTGAGCCAAGAGAATATTCCGATTGATGTTGGCAATAAAAACATCTGCCATCTTTCCTTCTAGTAAATCTTCAACGCCTAAAAGCGCTTCAATCTTCGAGCAGCTGTTACGCTCCAAGTTTTCAATGGCGTTCTCATACGCCCACTCGTCTATGTCAATGGCCCAAACTTTCTTCGCGCCGAGTTTCTCAGCAGCAATGGCCAACACAGCCGTTCCACTGCCCATGTCAATGACTTCCTTGTCTTTCAAGTCGAGCTCGAACATTTTCTGAAGAACCAAATACGTTGTAGCATGATGTCCCGTACCAAAGCTCATCTTCGGCTCAATGATTAAATCAAGAACACCTTCCTTCGCTTCGTGAAAAGGGGCTCTAACGCGACAAAGATTATCTACGTCGATTGGATCGAATTGCGATTCCCACTCGGCGTTCCAGTTGATGTCCTCCATTTCTTTTTTCGAGAAATGAATGGTCACGTCTTCAATGGTTAATTCCAACAAAGCGTTTTGCAATTCTTCTGTATCGAATTGTGTTGGCACATAAGCCTCTACTCCACTTTCCGTTTCTTGAAAACTATCGAAAGCCAATTCGCTTAATGAAGCAATAACTAAATCGTTTCCCGGAATAAGCGGAGAAACTTCAAAGGTGTATACCGTGTATTGCATTAGGCGTTGTAGATAAATTCAAAGTCAGCAACCTTCAAAGAAGCGCCGCCGATAAGCCCTCCATCAACATCTTCACATGCCAACAAAGCCTGTGCATTCGCGGCGTTCATGCTTCCTCCGTATAAAATCTGAATGTCGTTTGCTACTTCTCCGAATGTTGTTTTCAAGAACGAACGAATGTACGCATGCATCTCTTGTGCTTGTTCATTGCTAGCCGTAACGCCAGTTCCAATGGCCCAAACGGGTTCGTAAGCAATAACTATATTTTTCATTTGTGTTGAAGACAGATGTCCAATTACTTCTTCAATCTGCTTCGTCACCGTAGCGAAATGCAATTCGTTGTTGCGCTCTTCGAGGGTTTCGCCAATACAATAAATCGCAGTCAAATTATTGGCCAACAACTGATCTACTTTGCTCTTCAACAATTCTGAAGTTTCGTTGTGGTATTGTCTGCGCTCGCTGTGTCCAACCAAACTTCCCTTCACGCCTAACGAAGCCAACATGGCTGCAGAAATTTCTCCGGTGAATGCTCCTTTCTCGTGTGCGCTGCAATCTTGCGCGAACACCGACAATTGCGGATGTGTTGGGCACAATCCTGCCAGGTAACACGCGGGTACACAAACCGCCATTGATTTGTTGTTGGAAGGAAATTCGTTTACACTGTTGAATAACGATTTCGCCTCTTCCCAAGAGGTGTTCATTTTCCAGTTACCGGCGATGAGTTTTGAGCGCATGTTTTTTTTTCAAAGATAATAAAGTCCGAAGGACGAATGTTGCAAAGCAACGAATGCCGGAGGCGAATGTTGCAGAGCAACGAATGTCTTCGACGTTTCGAATTACGTCGTAGGAATTACGAAGTAGGAATAAAATCTTCGATTTTCCAATAACGTAGTTCAAACTACCCCGGATAGCAGTGGAAAGCCTTTGAGCGAAGCGAGAAGCTTGGAACGAATAGCCGGAAAAGGTTCGAAAAAAGAATTTGAAAAAAAAAGGAGCAAACCGCTGTCTGCTCCTTTCTTTAACCTAAACTTAAACGTGCTTCGATGAAACCCTTTCGAAGCGTTCTTTATTATTTCACTTGTAATTTCTGAACGAAGTTCGAATTTGAAGTGTTAACGTTGATTACATACATACCTTTTGCGAACGAGCTAACGTCGATTTTCTGCGTGTTCGTTGCCGTTTGGAAGTTTGCGATTTGCTTACCTGTGATGTCGAAGATTGTGATTTGAGCCACTGTACCTTCTTCCATGTTTGCGATTTGAAGTGTTACCATTTCAGTAGCTGGATTTGGGAAAAGAGACATCTCTTCTTCCACGAAAGCAACTTTTTCAGATTGAACTTCAGGCGTGTTCGCTAATTCCAAAGCACTTGATCCTGCAACAATCTTCAAGTTGGCGATAGCGCGTACTGGAGATGTTCCGCAAGCGTTAGTAGCAGTAACAGACATGGTGTAACCTGTACCAATGATGTTTGTTGCATTAACGGTGATGGCGTTGTTACCTTGTCCAGTTGCAATGCTACCGAAGTTTGCAGCAACGGTCCAGTTGTAAGTCATACCTGCAACGTTCACTACAGAGTAAGGAACTGCTGTTTGGTTTTGAGAAACAGTGCGAGTACCAGTGATTACGCTTGGAGTAAGTGGCATGTTCAAACCAATTGTTTTGGTCTTAGCAACGCTAACTCCACAACCGTTTGAAGCTGTAACCGAGACAACACCTGCAGCAGTGAAACCACTGTTGAATGTAATTGTAGCAATGTTTGTTCCTTGTCCAGCCGTAACTGAAGCGCCTGCTGGAGCAGTCCAGTTGTACGAAGTAGCACCTGGCATAGTAGCAGAAGTGAATACAATCGCATCGCCAGGACAAGCCTTACCAGTAGCAGATGTTAATGTAGCTGGAGTTGCAGGAGCCAAACGCTTCACTTGGAAGAATTTGTATGCGCTTGTTCCGCAATCATTTGTTGCACGAACCTTCAAGTTTGAAGTAACAAATGTGTTGCTGAAAGAAACTGTGATTGTGTTTGTTCCTTGTCCGCTTACGATAGTCATTCCCGCTGGAGCAACCCACTCGTATGTTGTACCTGCAACTGCAGGAGTTGAGTAGGTAGTTGTGCCACCTGCTAAGAAGGCACAGGCGTATACTTCACCGGTTACAATTGTTGGAATAGCAGCAATTGTTGTTTGAATGGTTAAGTTTAAAACGTCTGTAACGATACAACCATCGTTGTTAGTGGATTCATGTGTGTAAGTACCTGTTGAAGTATATGTTTGTCCGTTCCATTCGAAAGAACCACATGCCACTTCTGTTTGAGTTGTTCCTGGCGCTGTGCAAGGAGAAACTGAGAAAACAGAAAGGGTGCTACTTACTTCATTCGCAAGAATAACAATGTCTTGTCCGGTTGGAGAATCAGCTGCCTTGATGAAAATAATTCCTTCAGCACCTAGATCCGGACCGCTACCGTTCAATGTTCTGTTGTTTGCGTAACCTACGAAAATTGGAGCCGATGGATTTTCAATGTTGAAAATCATTACACCACCTACTCTCTCTAAAGAAACGAAAGCGTATGGTCTTCCTGCAATAACAGCAGTTGTTACTCCTTCTGGCTCAGGACCTTTATCGTCACTTCTGTTTTTCAATGAAGCAGAACCAGTGGTGTTCGAAGCGTTGAAGAATGCAGAAGTTAAAGAAGAGTTTGAAGTGATTTGCTCAATCAAATCTTTCGAATCGAAAACCAAAGAACCTGTTGCTGCGTTGAAAATACTGAATGAACGTCCGCCCATTACATGAATTTCATCGTAGTCACCATCTCCGTCTGTATCACCTGAATATTTCAATCCACTTAATCTTCCTAAGAATTTGTTGTTACGAAGAATGTTTGCATCTGGGAAAGCTGTTGCATCTAAGTTGTTGAATGTTGATGAGCTAATTCTGTTAGCATCGACAACGCTTCCGAATTCTCTTGAATCTCCTTCGTTAGCTGTGAAAATAAGACCTGTTCCACCAACAGTTGCATAAGAGATTGCATCTGGCATGTAAACGCCTTTGATAGGAAGGTTACCCGTGATTAAAACAGAACCGCTTTGATCAGAAGCATCCATTCCATTTCCTGAACCATCAGCGTAGCTGATGTATCCTAATGGACGAAGGTCTTCGATTGTGTTCGTTGTTAAATTAATGACAAGCATGGCGTTGTTCTCTTGAAGATCAACATATGCACGTGTGTTATCGTCAGAAACTGCGATATACTCTGGCTCTAAGTCTTGAGCAACTGAAGCGCTTGTGCTGAAGATACGTATACCCGCAGCGCGAAGTGTAGCTTCTTGTCCGTTGTAAGCTGTTAAAGAGATTTGAGTAGCGTTAGCTTCCGTAAGGTTTGCAACACCACCAGTGATATCTACGATTGTAACAGAACCTTCTGGATCTGAAGAATAAGAAGAGTTAGGCTCGCCTTCGTTAGCGGTAAGAACTTTTGTATAGTCCTTCGAGAAGCAAATCATATCTGGCATTGCACCAGCAGGAACTTGATTAACATATGTACCGTTTGAATCGAAGAAAACGATGAAGCCGTTTGATTGTGGATTCACATTTTCAATAGCGCAAGCAACGATACCGTTGTGAGCAACAACTGAGTTAATGTTTCCGTATGGTGCCATGCTAATTGAACTGATCAACGTTGGCGCTGATGGATTTGAGAAGTTTACGATATCTAGTTTACCAGCGATGCTGTTCGCAATGTACAAGCGTTGTGTTGATGCATCGTGAGAAACAATCTCTGCTGAATTTGTGCCGGCAGCTCCGTTAGAGAAACTTGAAAGCAAGTTCATGTTTAACTGATTAGATGCTACTGGAGCAACATAATCGTTGTCTTTGATAAAGATGATTCTATAATTGTTGGTAGCGTCTACGTTAGCGTAATCTGCACTTGCTATTTTCACAACAATACGCTCAGCTTTTTCAGCTAAATTATCGTCGGTGATTGTAATCGTGTTGTTAAATACACCATTCGAGTTAGCAGGAATAACGAAAGAGTTGGTCCAAGTATAGTCTGAACCTTCTGTAGCATCGCTGTATACCGATAAAGAGAATTGAACAGTTGTGCTCATTGTAGTAGCGCTCGCCATTGTAACAGGGATAGTTACAGTTCCCGCGTTTTCATTCACGAAAGTGAAGTTCGAAGCTGAAGCAATAGACACTGCTCCCAACGCGCAGTTCAAAGTAGTTGATCCATCGCAGTTTTCGTCAACGTCATTGTAGCACTGCTCGCTAACTCCTGGATTAACAGTAGAAGCAGCATCGTTACAATCTGCAGATAAAAGTGCATAGCCTACAGGAAGAGAACAAGCTGAAGTTGTTGTACCTGCAACACCGTAACCGTCTCCGTCTGCATCTAAGTAATACGTAACAGCATAAGTACATGCATTTGAAGAAACAGTCGCGTTTGCGTCGTAGTTACATGCCAATGCATCTAAACAACCTGTAACAGGGAATCCAGCCAAAATTGCATCGCCGGGAGAACCAACGTTTGCCGCAACGTTTGCGCTAGTGAAGGTCAATTGTCCAGCGTTGTTTCCTAAAGAGCTTAATAAACCCGCATTGTTTGTTCCAACATTGTTTGTGTCGAAAGAACCATCTGCGGTGTATCCCCAGAAGAAGCTGTAATTAGCTGTAGCAGCGCCAAAAGAGACGCGAGTAACTTCAGCTCCAGTAGCGTCAAAAATAATTACGCCATCTCCGTTTGAAGATAATCCAATTCCAGAACCTGAATAATTACCAACTTGAACTGTTTGTGCAAGACCCCAGAAAGTTCTAAAGTCTGCAGCAAATGTTGCCGAACCCGACTCTCCGAAAATTACACTTTCTCCAGATGAAATAGAAGAAATGCCATTTAATGCAACAGAATTCCCATAAGCAAATGAACTGTCGTCAATTTTGTAACCTGTTAAATCAACAGCGGTTGAGCCAAGATTTGTTATTTCAATCCAATCGGCTGTACCACCTGAAGACATTGCCTCGGTGACTCTCAACTGGGCAAAAGAAGCGCTTGATAACAAAAGTAGCGCTCCCAAAAACAAGGAGATTTTTTTCATTTAATTTAGGTTTTAGTGAACGCAAAATTCGACTCGAACAGCTAACTGTCATATTTCTAATACATTACGCTTTCGTAAACAAGTTAGCGTTGAATGTTACGGGAATGTTTTTTTTGAAATCAAGGAAATTGAACTACACGAAACATTACGACTCTAATATTCCTCTTAAATTCGCGCTATGCTATTCAGCTCTTTTGATTTTCTAATTTTCTTTCCAGCAGTAACGCTGGCATTCTTCCTGCTGCCTGAAAGATTTAAGAATACATGGCTTCTTTTATCGAGTTGCTTTTTTTACATGTTCCTTATTCCGTACTACATTATTATTCTGCTTGGAACAATTAGTACAGACTTCATTGCTGGAAAATTTATTTACAAGGAAAATAATCCGCGTCGAAAAAAACAACTTCTAACCATAAGCCTGATCATTAACATTGGAATTCTGTTTTTTTTCAAGTACTACAATTTCTTCGCAGGCGAATTTGCTCAACTTTTCGGAACTCAAAACACAGACGATTTTCTTTTTCAAGTAGTGCTTCCAATTGGCTTGTCTTTTCACACATTTCAATCGATGTCATACACCATAGAAATCTACAGAGGGCATTGCATTCCAGAAAAAAACTACTCCCGCTTCATGTTGTTCGTCATGTTCTACCCACAGCTTGTTGCTGGTCCAATTGAACGTCCTCAGAATTTGCTGCATCAATTCAATGAAAAGAAAACATTCGATTACGACCGAGTGAAATCGGGACTCTGGCTAATGCTCATTGGATTCTTTAAAAAGATTGTTGTTGCCGATCGCTTGTCCATACTTGTAGATTCTGTTTATAGCAATCCGATTGGATTTGCGGGAGTGCCTACAATGCTTGCGATTCTATTCTTCACGATTCAAATTTATTGCGATTTCAGCGGCTACACAGACATTGCGCGAGGCGCTGCTCGTGTCATGGGATTCGAGCTTATGGAGAACTTCCGTCTACCTTATTTCTCGAAGTCTATCGGAGAGTTTTGGTCGAGGTGGCACATCTCGCTTTCAAGTTGGTTCAAAGACTACGTATACATTCCCTTGGGTGGAAATAAAGTCGACCGTTGGAAGTTAATGCGAAATGTATTAATCGTTTTTCTCTTATCCGGTCTTTGGCATGGCGCGAATTGGACTTTTATTATCTGGGGAGCTGCGCACGGCGTGGTGGTTATCCTTGAGCGATTGACCAACTTTTCGAAGACTCGATTTTCAAACTATTTTGGAATGGCTTACACTTTTATTTTAGTTTCAATCCTTTGGGTGTTTTTCCGCGCCGAAAATATTTCACAAGCCTTTGAGATTTTAGAGAATGCTATTCATTTTCCAAAAGCCAGTTTAGGCATTCAATTCCGTGGTTTAGGACTGAATGCAACTGACCTCGTCTTGGCTGGAGTTTTCGCTGGACTCATGATAACCCATGATATTCTGGTGAACAAGATGAATGTATACGATTGGATTCAAAAAAGAAACACTGCATTGCGATGGTCTATTTACTACCTACTTGTGATTATTGTAGTATTCTACTCGGTTAACGACGGAACAAAAAACTTCATTTATTTCCAGTTTTAAAATGAAAAAATTCATCGTTAGACTCATTGTTTTTTCATTGCCATTTGTTGCCTGGTTTAGCCTTGTTGCCTATGTTGATCCTTTCAATTTTTTTCAAAAAAAATCTGAAAAAGAACTCGCGATAAGAGAAACGAAAATTCGTCCATTAAACAGCATGTTGTTCAACATGATTAAATATAAAAACAATCCTACCGAAGTTGTTTTTATCGGAGACTCGCGAACCCGTGTTATTTCAGACTCCTTGTATTCCGAAATTACACACGAGCCAACCTTCAACCTTTATTCAAACAAAGCGAAATTGAATGAAATGATTGATCTTTTTTGGTTCGCTGAGGGATTTAAAAAAATTAAAAAAGTATACTTCGGTATCAATTTCAATCTATTTAATACATACGCTTTCGGATCACGCTCAAAGTCGAACAGTGAGCTTTGTTCGTCTCCTTTCAAATACATTACAAACAGAGCAGTTGGAGAGGCAACTGGTATTCTATTAAATATTCTTTCCTTACCCTCAGATAAGAAACCAAATCAAGTTGAATTTTGGAAGTTCAATCTGGAAACAAAAGCCAACGATTTTTATTCGAAGTATGAATTTCCTGAGGAGGCTGTTGAACAACTGAAAGATGTTTCCGTTTTCTGCAAAGAACATAATATTGAATTAACATTCGTAATTGTCCCGCACGTTGTTTCCATGCGAAAAAAAGTACTTTTTTACAATTTAAGCGAAGAAGAATTGAAATTCAAACGAACGATTTCCTCAATTGCAAAGACAGTCGATTATGATTATGAAAATGCTGTAACTATTGATACTACTAATTTTGGAGACCCTATTCATTTCAAAAAGCATATCGGTGAACTCATTGCAAAAGAACTAGCCACTCAGCAATTCAACATAGGGGTAACTGTTAGACAATGAATTTTCGACATTTTTCAATTAGTTATAAATCTTTAACAAAGGAAAACCCATAGTCGTGTTATTTTAGCTCCAAATTTGAATCATGAAAAAAGCCTTTATACTCATTTGTTTGTTCGCAGCAACCAATTCTATATTTTCTCAAGAGAATAATAAAAGTAATGCTGTAAAAAAAGACCGCTCATTTTCTATCGGTACGGGCACATCCATTTCATTGGGTGATCTTTCAAATTATTATTTCTTTCCAAAAATTAGCGAGTTCGGATCGGCATCCCGCACTGGGCAAATGCTTGGCTACAACGTAGCCAATGCATACGGCAAATTAGGTTATTCAATTAATTTCCAATCGGGAGGATTAAAGGGATTCCATGTTGCTGAAGGCTCTGACACCATAAATTTTCAAGGAAGCTATACAACCTTGACGTATAATCTTACTGCAAATTCAAACACTCTGTTGAATTTGAAAAAGAATCCGAAACTTACCTTAAATGGAAGTGTAGGTATTGGTTTATCGACATATCGCTCATTTAGCTACGCTCAACCAAATGCTGTTCGTGAGTTTCAATCTTTTTACGGATACGAATCACACACTTCTACGAATGCGAATGGTTTTGAAAGCACTGAGCTGCATACCGCTGCCAAAAAAGCAACCCTTGTCATTCCAATTCAATTCCAATTGAATTACAACTTATCTGATTTATCAAGCATACAGTTCACTGTAAACAGAACATCATTCTTTTCAGATGATATCGATGCTGGTTCTGTTGTAGGATTCAACAATGACCGCGTTTTATATTTAGGAGTTGGTCTTACTCAGCGTTTCAAATCAACCCCTTCCTCAAACAAGTTTTCATTCGGGAAACTTAAAAGTTTGCCCCTTTACATCGGAATAGAGGGTGGAACTTTCGCTGTTGTTGGCGATATTATGCAAAACTTCAACGGTCCGTCAACCATTTCATCGCTCAAACTTTTGAACGGTAAAAACGGAACTTCTTGCGGAATGAACATTCAAAAATACCTAGGTGAAAAATCTTCTTTAACGTTTAACTACAATCTAGCTAAAGCTTCTGGTTCAAGAACACTTGCATTTGCCGACACATTAAGTCAACAATTCAACTTAGATGCTGCTTCTTTAAGCGTGAGATATGGTTACGACTTGAAGCTCTCTAAAAACGAATCAGCGAAATTGATTGTTACACCGTTCTTCGGAATTGGAGTAACCGGATTTAGAAGCAAATCATACTTCACAAACGACAATACATTAATCGATAATTACAGCTATACCGAGAACGAAGAATTCTCTTCTTTTGCTTTTGCTTCGAAATCGTTCACGCAAAAAATCGTTATCCCAGCAGGAGTTTCATTGGGATTGCCTGTAGGAAACAAATTGAAGCTTTCTGCTTCATTCAGCAACAACCATTATTTGTCAGATGCATTGGATGGTTTTGTTAGTGAAAACAGCAGAAAAGATCGCTCTTATCAATTCAACATCGGTGCTTCATTCAAATTGAACTAAGAACACGCCTTTTTTAGTGCATCTTTAGTTCATGAATGATAGTAAAGCCAAACGTAAGGGCCTTCTCTACGAATTACTAGCTACAGCAGCGAGCTCATTTTTTATTCGAGCGATAGGAATTGGCTCAACGTATCTTCTCTCTATTCTCATTATTCGTGAATATAGCATTGCCTCGTGGGGAGAGATAACGCTTCTGTTCTCTATTATACAGGTAGCAGCGCTTTTTCTTCGATCTGGTATGGACAAAGAGACCATGCTCAAGTTCAGCAGCCAAAGTCCGAATGCGAAGAGTTATTATGACAAGTCATTCCGTCAAATAGGCCTTCACTCGCTTATAATACTTGGTGTGGTTGTGATGTATTATTTTCTATTTGGAAACCTATTGCTCCAAGGCTGGAACATTTTTTCCATTTGGCTCGGCGCTTCTGCCTTGAGTATTCTCTTACTTCATTCAGAAGTCTTAAGGGGACTCAAAAAAATCGGATGGTTCAGCTTTTTTGAAAAAGGAGGAATCTTTACTGTAACAGCAATCATTGCGCTCGTTACCTTTTACATAGCGAAACAAAGTTCTTTCAATCTAAATCAATTGGTTATTGCGATCGTTATTCTATGTTGTGTCGCCATTTTTGTTGCAAAGAAAACACTTAACAAATTTCCGAACGACATTCGAGGTACAGAGAAATTTCTCGACTCACCCTTGAAATTAGGCTATCCGCTTATGCTTTCAGGAGCAGGATTCATGATTATGAATTGGGCAGACCTCTTTATTATTGGTGCTTACCAAGACGACAGTGCCGTAGGATTATTTAATGTTTGCTCAAGAGTTGCTAGCCTAAGTGCATTTGCGTTGCTTGCTGTGAATACGGCTAACGGACCAAAAATCGCCGAGCTATTTCAGAAAAACGAATCGAAAAAGCTAGAGAAGTACATTCAACATTCGAATAAAATTACGGCTGGGATATCGATCCTCGTGGGAATTGTTGTCTTCTTATTCCCGAAAACAATTTTGGGTATTTTCGGAATATACTCGCCCAGTTCAACAATAATATACAGCCTATTCATTCTAGTAATCGGAGAAATCATTAACGCTTCGTGCGGTTCAATAGGTCTTTTAATGCAAGCAACTGGTTCGAGGAAACAATTTCAACGGATCGTTTTCATTGCCACTGCCTTTAATATTTTAATTGGAATATTGCTCGTGCCGAAATTTGGTATTCTTGGCGGGGCCATTGCAAACGCCATAGCCACAGCCATTTGGAATGTTTCCTCGTTTATATATGCCAAGAAAAAACTTGGTATCGGACTCATCTATAAAAAACTATGATTGTTCAATTCGAAAACAAATCGGTTACCCTACCCGATTTCTTGCTTATTGGTGCTGCGAAAAGCGGCACCACTTCCCTATTCGAATATTTGAATCAACACGCGGAAGTATTCGTTCCCGCAAAAAAAGAATTGTTCTATTTTTCGTTCGGGAACAAACAACCCAAATACACAAATACGAATTTCCTTTCTATGTTAACGTGGAAAAGGACAGATTACATTAACGAGTTTCAGCATACAAAAGGGAAAATTAGTGGGGAGTGTTCTACCTCATATCTTTACACGAGTTCAGAAACCATTGCTAACATTCAAGAGCTATATGGTGAACAAGCCCGAGATTTGAAAATAATTGTCATACTCAGAAACCCTGTCGACCGAGCATTTTCTCATTACACGCATTTGGTTCGAAACGGTTTGGAAAACTTATCGTTTGAAGAAGCCATCCTTCCTGAAAATATTTCAAGAAGAAAAAATGAGATTTGGGGATTCGACTACATCGAATATGGGAATTACGGCACACAACTTTCCCACTTTTTGAGTGCTTTTCCAAAGACAAAGGTTTTTCTTTTTGAAGATCTGAAAGCTCCAGAGAAACTGCTTAACGATTTACAGTCGTTTTTAGAACTTCAAACCCCTTTCACAGCAAACAAAATAGAATCCTTCAATCCGAGTGGCATTCCCAAGCACAAACGCACATTAAGTCTTTTGCGTAATCGGAAGATTAAGCGCGTATTGAAGTGGTTCACCCCGAAATCACTATCATTCAAACTCAAGCGCATGCGAGATCAGTGGATGGCCAAAACCATGACGCGCATACAAATGAAACCGGAAACAAAACAAATGTTAATAGCGCAGTACTCCGAGGAAATCGATAAATTAGCGCAACTTATACAACGCCCACTTAATCACTGGAAAGAATGGCATTAACATTTTTAGTCAACGGTTTTTTCAGAAGTGGAACGACTTTTCTTTTTGATGAAATAAGAGAGCAATTTCCCGATCGTAAGTGCTTTTACGAACCTTGCTACCCTAAGCTAGGACTGGTTGTTCAGAATTTCAAAACAAAACAAGGGCCCGATCAATTACATCAGTCTTCGTTGTGGAATGAATATGCACAATTGACTTCTTCTGAATTTGAAGACTTGTTAAGAAACCACCCGAATACAGACAATAAAGGCATAGCAAACGATGATGCCCTTTATTCTTATTTGAATCAATATCATAAGTTTGACTTCCCTTGCATATTGCAATCAAACCGATATCACCGCTATTTACATGCAATTCAATCGGAATACAATATTCCTGTGGTTCATATTATACGAAATCCAATCGCTGTATACCATTCACTCGTTAAATCTTATTCCCAGCGCACTTCCGGAATAAAAAAAACAATTCGTTCTGCCATATTTCCATTTACTTCAAAAAATTATTTCGGACAAGAATCTGAACTCAGGCAGAACATTGAAAAGTTAGGACTTCCACATGTGTTCTACGACAATTGGAAATTTCGATATTTCAATAGAATATCGTTTAAAGAGAAAGTGTATATCAACTGGATTCTAGCGAATTACGCCGTTCTTGTGAACAATAACTCTATCTTGATTCTCTTTTATGAGAACATTATTTCCAATCCCCATCACGAATCTGGAAGACTATCTTCATTCATTCAAATGCCCTTTGAAATTCGAAACGCAAAAAAAACACGCGAAAGTGTTTTTAGCGAAAAAGAATACTTCGACTTTCAAAACGTAGTGAACAAATTCAAATTGAATGACATGTGGCAAATTATTTTGAAAGAAATGAATTCTCAGAACGTTAACTATTTTCATCCTTGAATCAACTAATAAAAAATAGCTTATTCACTTTTGGGTTATCCATGCTATTTATCATTGGATTCCGATTGGCGCTGCATACGCCTTTGAATTCAATTGTTTATTCTGTTGAAGCGATATGCATTTTGACGTTTTTTATTGTTTTCTTATACCACGTTATCCTCGAACTCTATTCAAAACAAAAGTTAGACAACTTCCTTTTGTTGAATATTTTCATGTGCTTGTTTCCATTGATTGGCAGCCTTAGTGCTTTCAGGGAATTTGGACAACCCGTTTATCACGGTCTTATTCATCAACGAGATTTCTATTTGTTCCTTATTGGAATCGTAATCTCTTTTCAAATTAAATCTTTGGTTGAACTCAAGTACATTGAAAGGTCTTTTGTGCTCATCTGTTGGTTAAGTCTCTTCATATTTATAATAACTCCGCTTTTTCTTGAACCTGAGAAATATTTATCGACAGACTTTGTAGGATTCAATCCGTTAAAAGGAGGTTATATCTACAAATTCGTAATGACCTTTATGGTGTTCGGATTTCTTTATTATGGAATATTGTTTTTCAGAAACAAACGTATTGTAGATGGCCTGTGTTCCACTCCTTTCCTGTATTATTTGTTCTTTGTTCGTCAGGATAGATCCATAATCTTACTTTTCGGCCTCACATTTATCATTTTCTTCCTGAAGAGAATTTTTCCTCTGAATAAAATAAAGTACGGTTTGGTTATCGTGTTGTTTGCTTTCTCTACCGGACTATTTCTTTCGTTTGTGGAAACGAATTATTTCGAAAAGTTTTCGAACATTATTACAGCTTTTTCAGGAGAAGAAACCAACGAGGCCGCCACGAATGTTCGAACAAAAGAAGTTGCAATTGCATTACCTTATATAGCCAAAAACCCCATTTTCGGAAACGGTGAATTAAGTAATCAATGGAATGGCGGTTACCAAAAACTTTTCGGTTACTTCTTCCCTTCTGACATTGGTTTCATAGGAGAACTTTACGTTTTTGGAATTGTAGGAACCTTGTTACTGCATGTCCAATTTTTATTCGGGGCCTACTACGTTAGAAAAACGAATGATAAAAAGAACAATCACTTTTTCATTGTACTCTGTTATTTTTTACTCTATACATTTCTTGATTCATTGACTGCAGGACAAACAATCTTCTATGCTGGAAACAGTATGATTGTGATCTCTTTACTCTATTCGTACTACAAGCTAAATAGCAATTCGCCCAATTCAGAAACTACAATAACTTCCGATGAGAAATTTGCTTAAGCTTGCCATTCTAATTTTAGTTTTAGGAACACAAAACAGTTGCAAGCAATCTTCGAAACAGGTTTGTTCCATTCCCGAATCTTTGAATACAATGACTCGGGGAAGTGCTTCGCACAAAAAATTAGGATTCAACACAAGCAATACCTTTCATCTTCCACTTAATGAAAAAGATATTGAGTTGATTTCCTCTCTTCATGCCGAGGTTCTGCGCTTCCCTGGTGGAACCATTGGCAATTTCTATCATCCGAGAGGAAATGGTTACGGACTTATCCCTTCGGAATTCCAAAGTCTCGAAGGAAAAGCAATTGAAACACTGGGGAATCAGCTAACCAAATCAACGGAAGATTCTTCTAACTACCTTTTGCCCTTTATTGATTTAGCTAAAAAAACCAATGCCTCAGTTTTGCTTGTGGCCAATGTTATATCGGGAACACCGCAAGAATTGGAGTATCTTATTTCAACAATTTTACAAAGCAACTTGAAAATTGAAGGTGTTGAATTGGGAAACGAATTATTCCTTCCGGCCTACGTGAATTACTTCCCAACCGCGAATGAATACCTAAATCGAATAACTCCGTTCATTGATTTCCTGAAAGCAAACCACCCTTCCATTCCTTTTTCAATTCCTGTTTCCTTTGGCCATTCCGGAGTGAAGAGAGCGACTGATTGGAATTCTGAAATTCATGACAAAGGCAAATCTGATTATCTATCGATACATTTTTATTCAGATCCAGCTAAAAAAGATTACGTTGAAGATTATGAAGCGAGGTATAAACTATTGCTTGAACTTTTTCCGAATAAACATTTTTGGTTAAGCGAGTTCAACCTTCTTCATCCTGGAAAAGAATTCGGCAATTCACACTATCAAGCACTCCAAAACTGCCGATTAATTTCACACGCTTTGATGAATTGCAATGCATTGGACATCCTCATTTACCACAATTTACTCGGTAGCGACAAAGCTTTTTCGTTGCTCAGCAAAGACAAAAACGAAACGAAGCAGAACTATTCCTTTCAACCTTTTTCAACCTTTTTCAACTGCAACAATCAAGCAACATATTCCGAAATTTGTGACCATTCGTTCGCTTATTTCCATGGAGGAAAAGTTTCAATTGCAGGAACAACCAAAGAAGAAATACAAATGGAAATACCCCCTTTTATGTTGAATGAATCGGCTAAATATAAACTTCAATTGTATACAGACAAGTCCAAAGAAGTTCAAGCCATTCGTTCAAAAGCCGTAAAGCTACCCGCTAACTCATTCTATTTCATTACTCAATAATTATCCATTCAATGAAAGGTATATTTGTAGTTGGAAATAGTCGGTCAGGAACAACACTTATGAGTCGTGTTTTGGGTCAACACTCAGAGGTTTATCAATTGAATGAACTTCACTTCTACGAAGAGTTGTATGAACCCCAAGCTATTGTCCCTACTCTTTCGGAAACTGAACAACACCATCTGTTCAATACACTTATGGCACGCGACATTTATGGGTATCTCGAGTATAAATCGAAACCGCAGTTGTTGAGTCATCTCGATCACGAATTTCCTGTAAATAATAATACAGCCATAGATGTCTTGAAACAGATGCTTGAGGTACGAACAAGTTCTGCTGGAAAGAAAATCTTTTGCGAGCAAACTCCGCGAAATGCATTTTACGTTGAAGACATATTAACCTCGTTCCCGCATGCGCATATCGTTTTTATGGTTCGTGATCCTCGTGCTGTATTGCTCTCTCAAAAATTAAAATGGAAGCGACGCTACCTCGGAGCAAAAAACATCCCGTTAAAAGAATCTATTCGATCTTGGGCGAATTTTCACCCCTACCTCATTAGTAAAATGTGGAATAGCATTGCTAAAATTGCTCTTCAATACGAAAACCACCCCAACGTGACGGTTGTCATGTTTGAAGAATTTACGCAAAACCCTCGCTTGATCATTTCTAAATTGTGTGAAAAACTAGCTATCCCATTTGAAGAAAATATGCTTCATGTGGAAGTAAAAGGATCGTCAACGGGTACAGACAAAAATGCAAAAGGTGTAATTGCCAAAGAGTCAACTCAAAATAGTTTTCAGGGAATAACCCTTGCCGAAAAATTCATTTGTGAACGAATAAACTCGGGCTTAATACTACGTTTCCATTATGTTAACATTCAAAGCAAACCCGTACCCTATTTTGGACTCGCAATTAACTTTTTTCTTCTGTTCTTTAAATCCGGATTAAGTCTTGTGCTCAATCTCAACCGATTTAAAAATTTAAGAAAAACGATAAAAAAACGATTCGGAGTGTGAGTATGAGTAGTAGCGACAAAAAACCCAATTTATTCATTGTAGGTGCGCCTAAATCTGGTACAACCCTACTCTATCATTTCTTGAACAACCATCCTGAAGCTTTCATGAGCGAACCGAAGGAAACCAATTTCTTCACCTATCCTCATATTAAGAAGCAAAACCTATATTACGACGCTGAGAAAATACACTCGCTTGATCAATACGAGCGCCTCTTTGAAAGCGCACAAAAAGAAAAAATTATTGGTGAAGGAAGCGTATCTTATTTATTCTACCCCAATGTTGCGCAAGAACTGCAGCAATACAACCCGCAATCAAATATTGTTATTCTACTGAGAAACCCTGCTGAACGTGCCATTTCACATTTTCTAATGGACAGCAGATTGGGATTTATAAACGATTCCATTGAAAATATTTTTTACAAAAAATCGACTCATAAGAATGCCCCTCTTTGGTTTCAGCAAGTCTTCGAACTTGGACTTTACAATGAACAAATCAAACGTTATTTCGAGTGCTTTCCCAAAGAACAAGTTCATGTGTTTTTCTATGATGAAATAAAAAAAGACACTACCTCTTTTTTTCAAGACATCTGCAGCAAACTTGACATCTCTAATATTGCGTTTGAAATTTCTTCTTCCAATAAAAATGCCTTCGAAGCTCCAAAAGGAAAAGCAATGGCTTCCTTGTACAAAAGTGAACGCATTCGTCAACTGAGTAAAAAAATATTACCAAATTCAATTGTCGGAAAAATAAAGGAATCGCTCTTCACCAAAGAGAAACCTCAATTCTCAGAACACTTTTTGAAAGATCTAAATTCGTATTATTCTCATTCTATAAACGAGTTGGCTCAGTTACTTGATAGACCGCTTGATCAATGGAAAAGCAAATAAGTATTATTGACCACGTCGGAACTAAGGCCGGAATAGACTTTTACAGTTTATCACTGCTGCAGGGACTTGTCAACAACAATGTACTTGCGTCTTACTACAGTGATCAAAAGAATACTGCATTCTCTTTTCAATCTAACAAAACGTTTTTTTTCCAAAGTCATTCGAATCCGATTTTAAAAGTAATTGGATTTACATTCGGATATTCTCTGTCATTATTGCTATGCATGATTAGAGGAGAACGAAACGTACTCTTCCATTCTTTTTCCTACACCCCAAAAGACTTTTGGTTAGTGATTTTATTGCTTGCTGGACAACGAAAATTATTCACTATTGCTCACGATGTGGATAGTCTTTCTCCAGGAGATAAATTCTGGATTAAAAAATTCATCCTAAAAAACTGCACACGAATTATGGTGCACAATGCGTATTCAAAACAGGAAATAGAAAAGCTGAATATCTCAGAAATAAGCAATAAGACCGTTGTTATACCTCATGGCCATTTCCTAGCATTGAATAAACAACAAATTGAAAAATCTGAAGCGAAGAACTTGCTTCAGCTGGATTCTAACAAAATTTATTTGCTGTTTTTCGGACAAATAAAAGCTGTGAAGGGTCTTTCGATTCTCATTGAAGCAATGGCATTACTTCCCGAGAAATTTCATCTTGTGATCGCTGGAAAGCCTCAATATTCCACTTCAGAAATTGAACATCGAATCAAGGAGCTGAATATCGAAAGTCGCATCACACGTGAATTCAGATACATTACGAACGCAGAGAGAAACGTATACTTTTCAGCCGCCGATGCTGCAATTCTTCCCTACACAAAGATTTATCAAAGCGGTGTGCTGCTTATGAGCATGTCCTACGGTCTACCCTGTGTAACTTCAGACCTACCTGCATTCAAAGAGATTATTACAACTGGTGAAAATGGAATACTTTTCCATTCAGAGAGTTCTTCTGATCTTGCGGAAAAAATAAACGCGCTTTTTGAAGTTGAAAACCTTTGTTCATCCATTGAACACCAATCACTTCAAACCATGAATACGAAACACGATTGGAATGCAATTGCACTTCTGTTCAAATCGAAAATGTTATGAAAATTGCAATTATTGGAACAAGAGGAATCCCAAATAATTATGGCGGATTCGAGCAATTTGCAGACGTTGTATCACAATTGTGGGTGAAAGAAGGTCATGAAGTTTTTGTTTACTGTCCGCACAATCACCCATACACCGCAACTGAATTCAATGGCGTTCATCGCATTGTTGTGAAAGATCCGGAAGAGAAAATGGGAACCGTTGGACAATTCTTTTACGACCTCAATTGCATAAGCGATGCGCGTAAAAGAAATTTCGATATATTTCTTCAGCTTGGATATACAAGCAGTTCAGTGTGGGGATTTTTATTTCCGAAAAAAACCTGCGTGATTACAAATATGGATGGGCTTGAGTGGAAAAGAGCAAAGTACGGCAATGCTGTCAAAACTTTCCTTAAAACAGCCGAAAGATGGGCGGTTAATCAAAGCCATGCCATGGTTTCCGATTCCATTGGCATACAAGACTATTTGAAAGAAACCTACAAAAAGGATTCAACCTTCATAGCCTATGGGGCTGAACTGTTCAATACGGAATTGGCCACTCAACTTCCTCAAAAATATTCTTCACTAAGTCCTTTCAAATACGACCTGGTCATTACCCGATTCGTTGCTGACAATAATTTGGAAATGATACTCGATGGATTTATTCAATCGAAACAAGAGTTTCCTTTGATCATGTTGGGAAATTCAAAAAACGAATACGGATTGTTCTTGCGAGAAAAATACAATCACCCTTCAATAATTTTCGAAGATCCGAATTTCAATATTCACGAACTGAATGTGCTTCGTTATTTTTCGCGCCTGTATTTCCACGGTCACTCTGCTGGAGGAACAAACCCGAGTTTGTTAGAGGCTATGGCATCCGATGCCCTCCTGTGCGTTCACAACAACATTTTCAACAACAGTGTTATCCAAGGGAATGGTTTTCATTTTATAAACGCACAAGAAGTTGCTGATTTAATGAATAAATCAATTCAGAAGGAAGACTATACAACTTGGATTGAAGGGAACAGAAATCTGATTGAAAACAAGTACAGCTGGAATTTCATTTCCAGCTGTTACTTAGATTTATTTAAAAAGATGCTTAATTCGAAATAAGCACGCGCTCTGTTTTCGTTTCTCCGTTAGAACTCTTCGACTTCACCAAATAGATTCCTTCACTGAAATTTGAAACATCGAGCTTGTGAGAAGTGCTAAGTTTGTTTTCAGAAAGAATACACTTTCCCGTTAAATCATACATCTCCACCGTCGAAAGTGTAAGCCCATCCATAGATTGCACAAACACTGACTTCTCTGACGATTGGTAAATGCTTTTCACTCCACCTGCAACGTCATGTTCCAAGGTCATACATTGAATCATATTCAGGTTCGCTACCTGCGAAACAGCGTATGGCGGACAATTCGCAAGAAGCACGCAACGATAATCTTTTCCTGCAGTGAACGCATTCGTGATCACTTGCATATTCGCTGTTTTCACACCTGAATAGTTGGAATCGTTAGTCAAATTCAACCATTTCTGCTGAGGGACATTAAAGTATTGCCATTGATATCTGAAGGTTGTATTCGCTGTGCCCGCACATGAGAAAAGCGCGGTAGAGTTCTCGCATGCCTGCTGATTAGTCGGATGCGAAACAACATTCAGTGGACCATTGTTGCTCCAAACAATAAGTTTCTTCGGAGAAGAGTAACTCGATAAAACATTACAAGTTCCTAAAACCTTGCAGCGGTAATACTTGTTGTTTAACGAAGTTGAAGGCTGAATAATACTCAAATCATTCGTGCTTACCCCATTGTAAAGACTACTGTTAGCAATATTTACATAAACAGATCCTTCCAACACTTGCCATTGATACGTTATACCTACTCCATGAGCATTCACTGTAAAGTGCGCTGTATCTGAAGTACAAGCGATTGCATTGTTCGACTGACCGCTAATACTGGTGTTTACATAAAGCGTTGCGTAGTTTGAATTCGTAATTCCGCAAGCCGAAGAGGCTACTACTCTGAATTGATTTCCGTTAAATGCAGACTTTGCTTTTACAGTAAGAGTGTCGTTACGAACACCAATGTAATTTCCGGAATTAGACGCAATAGATCCTGTGTTATACAGGTTCGAAGTCGCCGAAAAATTTGTTTGCATTTGCCATTGGTAGTGCACAAAATCTTCGCAGACTGTAGCAACTGAAAAATCTTCCCATCCGCCTGCGCATACAACTAAATCGCTTGGCTGAACAGTGAACTGCGGAAGTAATTTAATATGAATGTTTTTTGGAAATGAATAAACGGGCAAATCACCAATACATGTCGTGGTAACCTTACAACGGAAATACTTTCCTTCCAAAGTAAGATTATTCTGAACGTTTACATCTAAGCTGTCGTTGTTCACTCCTATGAATGTTGTGGATTCACTCAAATTGGAGTAAACCCCATTTGAAGCGTCTGACATTTGCCATTGGTAAGAAAGCTCAATACCACGCGCTTCAATGTTAAAATGTGCAACATCATTTCCACACACAGTCTGATTCTTCGCTTGTTGAACAACCTTGGTTCCGATTCCAATATAAACACCCAAGGTGTCTGTGCAACCATCATTGGAAACTTTAACACCGTATAACTGAGCACTTGATGTTAAGACAGTGTTCGGAATAACAGGCACGGTGCATGCCGAATTGGAATAAACTGTTGTCACGCCTGCTGTGTTCATAGCATCTGAGAAAACCAAATTTGCTAGGTCGAAAGAACCTGGCTTACAAATATGCTGCGGCTCCGTGGCAGATAATTCAGGAGTGGTATTAATCTGAACCGTTAAATTCGTACTCGAAATCAAACCACAGGTCGTTGTTTTACGAATGGTGTAAATTCCCGATGTTGAAATAGCCGTTGGATTATTAACAACTGCGCCTTCAGCATTCAAAAATGAAATTGTTCCAATGGATGAATTTGCATCAAGAACAGTTGCCGAGGTTAGGTCTACTGTATTTGGAAAACAAACAGCCGCGGGTACATTCGACAAGGAGATACTTGGTGTGGTGTTCACCACAAGTTGACAAGCTGAAGAATAAACCAATGTTGGAGCATAAGTACCTGTTATTCTGCAGCGGAACGATCGTCCATTCATATTCTGAACGATATTCTGAACAATGAGTGTGTTCGTTGCTGTTCCTTGAAAAACCGTAGTATTAGATAACAAAGTCCACACGCCATTCACCAACTCTTGCCATTTGTATGTTAGTCCGCAGCCTACAGCACTGCAGGTGATAGACGCATTCGTTCCCACGCAAACCACTTGATTTGCCGGAGGCTGAGTTACAAAACTTACCGGAGCATTCGATTGAATGACAACAAAATTTGAAGAGGCTGTGCAGCCTGATGGACTTGTAACATTCAGAGAATAAGTTCCGCTCGTTGTTGCAGAATAAGTAACACCCGTGGCTCCTGAAATAATTGCTCCGTTCTTTTTCCAAACATAGGTATATCCTTCAATTGAATTGGCTGTAAACAGCGTGCTTGCCCCGTTTCCGCATAAAAGTGAGCTTGCACTTGAAATTACAGGGGTAATCGCGTAACAAAAAGAAGCAATTCCACCTGAAGAAGCCAACCAAAAAGAATTTGCTCCACTCGCAGCGATTTCAGAAATGAATTGCGAAGGAATGGATGAGTTCGAAGGTAAAAATTGTTGAACCGTTGAAAACACACTTCCCGATACCGTTCCTACCAATAAACCTTGATTTGAAGCCAAAAAATAAGTCGAGTTACTCGAAGAGTAATGTACATCTTGAATGGTCGCACTACTTCCCAAACCTTGAATTGAAATTGTAGTGAAGCCTCCCAAACTGTATTGAATGAACTTGCCGTTCGCTGCTGAAATATATACATCTCCATTACCTGAATTTACAGACAATCCTTGCAGACTTGAACTAAATCCATCACTATCCGAAGCATCAAATAAACTCCATGAAGCATTTGACAAAATACTCATTGCGCTTGGCTCCAAAACATACAGTTCATTCTGAAGTCCTTCTTCCAAGTCAATAACATCCAATCCTGTAATGGTCGAATTCCCGCTATTTAGATTAAAAACTTCGCCGTTTGAAAATCTAAACAGACCAGAACCCTCAACAGTAAAATAGATCTCGGAGTTAATTTCAACAATCTTCAAAACGCGTCCTGAAGGAAAGTTATTTGTGTTTACTGAAGTGTAAGGAATCCAAGCAATTCCATTGAAATTGGCAATACCATCATCGGTAGCTGCCCAAATATTCGAATCAGTAACACGATCCATGTCATTCACAACGTCATTAGGAATTAATGAATTGAAAGTATTGTAAGACCCCCACGTCCCAGCATTTAACGTATTCACTCCAACATCGTGACTGGCCCATACAGATCCATTCTGCATTACTTCAATTGAAGTAACGTTATTCGATAATAATGAAGAGTTTGAAATAGTGTACTTGGTGAATTGCAAGATCTCTTGGGCATGAGAGACAGAAATGGAGACCAAAACAAAAAGAGAGGCTAGAATGTTTTTCATGGAAATTATTTTGAACAAAGTTAGAACAGTTCAATCAGACCTAAGCACCAAAGTCTGATGATAAGAATTTAATAAAATTTGCATTCTCATCTTCACATTATGACGCCAATATGAATTAAATGTTAAGAGAACGTGACCTAAAATTATAACATATCCTTAATGCGCAAGATGTGGCTAAAAAGGAACCCTACTATAATTTTACACGCCAAATAATATTCCTTTTTATGCGCATTAAACATCTCCTTTTATTGACCATTTCCATCTTTTTTGGACAAGCAATATTTGCACAAGATGCAATTTTCGGAACAGTTATGGACTCTACCGAAAACAAACCTATTTACGGAGCCTTAGTTGTTATTGATGATGGCTCGGCTGGATTTGGCGCACAAACCGATTTCGACGGAAAATTCTACATTCAAGGTATACCTCCGGGAATTCACTCGGTAACCATTACCATTTTTGGTTTTACGACCAAAAAATTCAATAGCGTTCAAGTTAGAACTGGAGGAAAGACAGATTTAGGAGTAATTAACATGAAGTCAGATGCTTTCAAGCTTGGCGGATTTGAAATTATTGCTGAACGTGTAACCGGAAACGAAGCGGCCGTGCTTTCTGAAATGAAAGGATTAGATGTAATTGCCGTTGGTATTTCTTCAGAGCAAATTAAGAAAAGTCCAGACGTAAATGCTGCGGAATCTGTAAAAAGATTACCCGGTGTAAATATTAGCGAAGGACGATTTGCTGTTGTGCGTGGTTTATCTGAGCGTTACAATTATGTTCTTTTCAATGAGTCGTCTATGCCAAGCTCTGAGGCAGACATGAAAGCGTTTGCCTTCGATATCTTTCCCAGCTCTGTTATTGACCGCATTATTGTTTCAAAAACAGCTTCTCCGGATTTACCTGGTGAATTTGCGGGTGGTGTCTTCAAAATATTCTCGAAGACCATTCCAGATAAGAATTTCATTCATGTAAATTATTCAAACTCTGTAAGATCACAAACTACGTTCAACCCTTTTTATGAGCAAGACAATGGAAGGTTTGGCGCTTTTGGATATGACGACGGAACATACTCACTTCCAACCGGTGCTGAATCAGATATTCAAACATTGTCAGAAGGTGATCGCCTCTCATTAGGAAGTAAATTCAACAACACTTGGCTTGCTAAAGAAGGTATTGCACCGATGGACAAGCGTCTGAATTTTTCAATCGGAAGAAGAAAGGAACTCGGTGACAGTGTAACCTTCGGTTCGTTATATGCATTAATGTATTCAGATACGCGTCAACTTTCCGAGGGAACACGTTATGTTGCTAAGCCAAGTTTAGAAGAATTGCCTTCGTTTAATTTCAATGAAAGCAATTATTTACACAGTACGCGCCTAGGATTAATGGCGAACTACGCCATTCGTATTGGAAGTAAGCACAACATCTTCTTCCGTAATTTATACAATCACCAAGGGAATATTGGATTCAACTACCGTGAAGGTTACTTGGATGAAATTGCGTCTGACGTGAAAGATTATACTTTATCGAATTCGTACAAGTCACTTTACTCTTCGCAATTAAACGGAAACCACACCCTTTCAAAAAGCTTAAAAGCCGATTGGAGCGTTGGTTATTCGGTAACAGATAAAGATGATCCGGACACGAGAAGATACAGACAAGGTAGAGAACCAAATTCTGAATTCGCCTATACGAACATCATTCCTTCTGCAGGTATTACGCCCTTCTCTTTCGGTAGAATTTATTCAAACTTACGCGAAAGTATTCTTACCGCTACTGCAAATATCGCATATACACCAGAGATCAATTTCATTCCTGAATTTAAGCCAACATTCAAAGCCGGCGTGTTTTATGATTTGAAAGACAGAACTTACAATGTAAGAAACCTAGGCTTCTATGCTCCCAATCCAATTGCTTTGGAACAACAATCATTGGAAGAGTTATTTGCCGATGCCAATTTCAATTCAGGTACCAACGGATTTGTCTTAAACGAGGACACCAAGCCAGACTTTAGCTACACTGCAGGTAATAAGAACCTTTCGTATTTCGCAATGGCAAGCATTCCTGTTAAAAAACACATTGAAATCATTGGTGGTGTGCGTATTGAAAACAACACACAGTCTTTGAATTCACAATCTTTGGAGTTAATGACACCGGAAAATCCAGAAGGGTATATTACAGTAAATAGTCCGATTGTAAGTGTTTTACCATCTGTTAACTTCACATACAAATTAGACGATAACAACTTACTTCGTGCGGCATATTCAAAAACCTTAAATCGTCCTGAATTCCGTGAGATTGCACCGTTATCTTATTTCGACTTCAATTCATTCGCTACCATCGACGGTAACCCGAATTTGAAAACACCAAGTGTAAAAAATTACGACGTGCGTTACGAGTACTATCCGAGCTACGACGAAATTGTGTCGGTAGGATTGTTCTACAAAGACTTTACGAACCCAATTGAAAATTACTTGTTGCTCCAAGCAAACCCTTCTTTCTCTTTTACCAATGCACTTTCTGCCTATAGCGCAGGTGCAGAAGTTGAAATCAGAAAAAATTTGGTAGACTGGTTCCCTGAAAATAAGATTTTAAATAAGAGTAATGTCTTGTTGAATGCTGCCTATATCAAAAGCGAGGTGCAATTCGACCCATCTATTGCCTCTCAAGGTGCTAGCAGACCTATGTTTGGTCAGTCTCCATACAGTGTGAACTTCGGTTATTACTACACCAATGATAGCGCAGATTACAACATTGCTGTATTGTACAACATCATTGGCCCACGTATTTACATTGTGGGAAGCCGTGACATTTCTGGCTCTATCGAACGTCCAGATGTATACCAAATGCCACGTCACCAATTGGATCTTACGTTCACCAAGAACATTAAAGAGAACTACGAACTTCGTATTGCGGTTGCGGATATCTTAAATCAAAACAACTACTTCCTTCAAGATTACAATCAAGATGGCGTTTTAGATAACAACAGTTCGGAAGATGTTGTCTTCAACAATTACAAACGAGGAAGTTACGTTACCATCGGATTTACGGTCAAACTATAAGAAACATTCTCTTAACATTTCGGTTACAGAAGCGTCATGAAAGTGGCGCTTTTTTTTTTATTTCTTAACGCTAGTTCTGTTACAAATCAAACAGTGTCGAAATAGCTTTGCACCAAACTAAATTATATTTATTATGAAAAAACTTTTATCTATTGCCCTTTGCAGCTTAGGATTTGCTGCAAGCGCACAGCTTCAAGTGGACAACTTGGCTATCACTAGCCCTGCTTCGTTCGCTCAACACCCATTCACCTACGTTTCTGACAACGGTGCTGGTGACACTCTTTATTCTGTTTCTGGGCACTTCGCTTACACGAACGCTCAAGACAAGAACTTCTATTTCCGTAAGCACAACCAGTATTTGTTGTCTGGTTATGTATACGTAGATTCTTTGGTTACTTTGAACATCCCAGCAGGTACTGTTATCAAGGGTGACAAAACAACTAAGGGTACCTTAATCATCAAGCGTGGTGCTAAATTGAAGGCAATCGGAACAAACACTGATCCTATCATTTTCACTTCTGCGGTTGTTCCTAACCCTACTGCTGTTCCTCCTGTGACTCGTGCTGCAGGTGACTGGGGTGGAATTGTTATTTGTGGTTCTGCACCAAACAACATCAGTAGCAACGTTCAATTAGAAGGTAACTACGGTGCATTCCACGGTGGAACTAACCCAACTGACAACAGCGGAACTATCAAATTCGTTCGTATCGAATTTTCTGGTATCGCTTTGAACCCAAACCAAGAGATCAACGGTCTAACTATGGGTTCAGTTGGTTCTGGTACTGTTCTTCACCACATTCAAGTTTCTTACAACGGTGACGACTCTTATGAGTGGTTCGGTGGAACTGTTAATACTCGTTACTTAATCGCTTACAACACTGTAGATGATATGTTCGATGCTGACAACGGTTTCTCTGGTTTCAACCAGTGGGGTATTGGTCTTTCTGACCCTAACATCGCTGACGTTTCTAAGTCTAACGGTTTCGAGTGTGATAACAACGCTGGTGGTACTACTGCTACTCCTCGCACAAAGTGTATTTTCTCAAACTATGCACTTTTCGGTCCTTACAACCCAAACAACGCCGGTGCTGCTGTAACTTCTATCTCTTCTAACTTCGCTTCTGCTGCTCACTTACGTCGTAGCACTCAAATTGGTGTTCACAACAGCGTATTTGTTGGATGGCCTAAAGGATTGTTATTAGATGGTACAACTACATTATCTGATGTTGTTGCTAACACTACAGGTGCTGCTACTTCAGTTACTTTCGCTAACAATATCTTCTCTAACATTAATCCAGTTGGTGGTTCTGTTACAGGTGGTGCATTGTATTCTACTGCTGGAACTGCTCCTGCTGGTTTCGTAATTGCTGATTGGGCTGCTGCTAACAACAACGTTGAAATCTCTTGGACTGATCTTAAGTATCAAAACCCATACGCAACTGCATTGAACACTGCTGGTGTTGCTTTCGCACGTAACTTCGCTGCTAAGACAGGTAACCCACAAGCTTCAGGTGCTAGCTTCGCTGCTGCGCGTTTAACTACTCTTCCTACAGGTTTAGGTGCTGCTGGTTTAAGCAATTCAGTTGCTTACCGTGGTTTAGGTGGTAACTGGGGTGCTTCTGCTTTATCTCCTTGGATGAGCTTCACACCACTTACTAACAACTACGATTTAGGTAACTACGCTTCATACATGGCTCCACAAGCTGCTGCTACTGAGCGTTCTATCGAGGCTACACAATTCGATTTCGAAAACGTAGCTATCTTCCCTAACCCAGCTAACGAGCAAACAATGTTCTCAGTTGAGTTTAACAACGAAGGAACTGCTACAATTTCTATCTACAACGTAGCTGGTCAATTGGTTAGCCAAACTCGTCAAACAGTTGCTGGTGGATTAAACGAATTCTTCTTCAACACTTCATCTTTAGAGAACGGTCTTTACATCGTTTCTATCGCTAACGGTGCAGAGGTTAAGTCGAACAACTTAATGGTTGATCACAACTAATATTTCTTTTCTAAGAAAGAGAAAAGGTGTCCGAAAGGACACCTTTTTTTTTGTGCTCAAAAACAAAAAAAACTAATTCTTCCTTCCGTAATAATAAAAATTACAAGCTAGAAAATTTGCCCACTTCTTCTTTTCAACGAATCGGTCTAGAAACTTAACAGGATGCAACGTCCATGAGAAAAAGATTCTCGCCATTTTCTTCAAAATTCCAATAGGCATTATCACAACAAAAAAGTCACGCGTAAAAAGCGCCCAAGCTGTAAACGGACCGGAACAGATTCCCTTTTCAACCAATGTAAATCCGTGACGTTCAAACAACGCTTCTATACCACTAATGGTGTAGCGCTGATAGTCCCAAGGGGCCATGTGATAAGCGCGCATGAACGGAATCTCAGCATAGACGACGCCACCCTTCTTCAATACACGAAACATCTCAGCTACAGCCTTATCTGGGTTCTTAACGTGCTCTAATACCGAAGAAGACAAATAGGCGTCTACTGATTCAGAGGCAATCGGCAACTCTTCTGCATCTCCAATAATTTCTACCTTCCCCCTTGTGGGTAATCCTAACTTCAAAATAGTCTTGTAACTCGAAAATGCTGAAATGAAAATCTTTTCTATGCCAGCACCCAAATTCAGAACAATCTTATTCGAATCATCTGGATTTACATCTTGAAGTAACTTCCGAATACAACGTTTACTGGAATTCGACCACAAACGTTCTTCCGGCGTGGGTAATTTACGTTTGTTGAATTGTTGCGGTTTGTATTCACCATTTTCATAATAATCACGTAAAGCATGCGATTCCCTTAACAACACGTCACTGTTGCTTATCTGCATATATTCAGACTTGCAAGCAGTGCATTGCAAATTGTTGCTTTGCTCCAATAACTGGGCGTGACAAGCAGGACAAACTCGAATGAGTTCAACCTTTTTTAATTTTTCCATAAACATTATTGTGTTTTTTTTCCTACTTGAATCGCTTCAATAGCGATTTGAAGAATCCCGTTTTCTTCGCCTCACCTTCTCCATCACTATAGTAATTATTCGAATAAGTATAGGAATAAGAATATCCATATTTATAGCGAGAGGCCCCGTAGTACCCGTATTTCGAGCTGAATTCTTTATAGTCATTCAGAAGGAAGTAAGGATTCTTCAAACGGTTTGACTTTTGCATTTGAAGTACTTCAGCTACAAATTTCCGCTGTGAATAGCTGTGACGCAGAATGAATAACGTTGCATCTACTTTGTCGTTAATTGCAAAATAATCTGCTACTAGTCCAATAGGAGCCGAGTCAATAATAATGTGATCGTAAGTCTTTTTCAATTCATCTATCATCGTCCCCATTTTATCCAATGAAAGTAACTCAAACGGATTGGGGGGAACCGGTCCCGATAACATAATATCCAAATTCTCCATATTCGAAGGCTGAATTACACTGTGCAAATCAACGTCAGAAACCAAGTAATTCGAAAGACCTATATTGTTCGGAATGTTAAACGCCTTGTGAATACGCGGTCTGCGCATATCCGTTGCCATCAACAGTGTCTTAGAGCCTGTAACAGCTAGTGAAACCGCAAGATTTATAGACACGAAAGTCTTACCTTCTCCACTTACAGTAGATGTTAAACCAATTACACGCTTGTCCTTCCCTGGGAAAAGGTATTGCAAGTTAATTTTCATCAAACGCAAGGATTCAGCAATACTTGAACGTGGAAAATCAACAGCAGGTGTTTGAGACGTTGTGAAATTGTGTCCAATTAATCCTAGCAATGGAACAGACAAATTCTGAAGGTCTTTCTTGTCTTTTATGCGCGTATCAACCAAATCAACGATTACAACAATCAAGACGGGAAGAAGTATTCCAATAAATACAGCAACAAGATAGAACAACACGGGCTTTGGGAAAGTTGGTGTTTTGTCCAACAATCTTGCTGAATCTAAAAATTTAGTGTCCGCGTTGTTCGAAGATTTCGCTATTTGTGCTTCCGATTTCTTCTGCATCAAATACGTGAACATAACATTGTTCAAGTTGAACTTTCGCTCAAAATCTATGAGCATACGCTGCTTCTGAGGCATTGACCCATATGAGCTAGTTACTTCTGCAATTCGATTTTCAAGAGCCGTTTTATTCATTGCTGCCGACTTCTCTAAACCATTGACATGACTAAGTATAGCACTTTTCAATTGACTCACTTGTTGAACGGCTGTTTGCAATCCGGGATGCATTGGACTAACTGATCCTTGAAGGGCAGTTACTTGTTGTTGCAACTTCCTCAATTCAATTAACATCAAATTCAAAGACTGATCGTCGATTCCAAGATTCTCTAAATTGGACCAATCGACGTTATTGTTGGAAATATTACGCTTAATGAATGAAATATAATTGCTTCGAAGCTCTTCCTTGGCCAACTCATTAATGAGTACATTCTCGGTTTCCTTCGATCGTTGAAATTCAAGTGATAAGTCTGAAACTTCATTGTTCTCGCGATAATTCTGTAATTCATTCTCTGACTGCCCTAATGAATCATTCACCAAACTCAATTGCTCTTCAATAAACTTAATGGTCCCTACGGCTACTTCATTCTTTTCAGAAAGACCTCTCTCTATGAAGCATTTACATAAATTGTTTAGAAATAAAATCTCTTTGTCAATACACGGGCGCTCCAACTGCAAATTCAAAATAGACGCTTCTTGATTTATTGGTTGAATAATGATTTCCTTCCGATAGTTTTCAATAACGTCTTCTAAATTATTAATCACAAAAAATACAGACTCATCCTGTTGAATAACGGAGGCATTGTAATCCTTTTTATGAAGTGTGACTGCTAACCCGTCAATCTCTACAGGTTTACCGAAAATACCATCAACCTTGCCTTGAATTCGACTGTTGTTAAAATTCTTTACCGATTTTTCAGTCTTAAAATTGTAATAGTCGAATTCTTCACTGTCGAAATCAATCGTGAAAGTGCTATCAGAAGTACTCTTCACAAAAAAACGCACCCCAGTCGCTTGATTTTTCTCTCTATTCAGTTCAACTAAAAACGGAAACTCTGTGAAACGCTCGGTTACCTTAAAAAACGACTTTGAGAAATACGAAATTTCTAGATGTGAATTTAAAACGGCTTGACGAGTGAGCGAGTAAGACTTTAAAACACCTATTTCATTCTCCAGATTATTCTTTCCTGCGAAAAGTTCTAATCCTTCAATAATATTTTCAGCTCCCAACGAACTGTTATTTTCATCGCGTAAGATTATTGTAGCGCCAATCTTGAATTTAGGACGCATGTATCTATTAGCAATAAAAGCGGCTGTGACAAAAACAAATATTGACAACAGAAATAAGGGCCAAATGGAAATTAGCTTTCTGAAAAAACCTAGAACATCTGCCCTTTCTTCCTGAAACGGATTGTCATTGTTTTTCATTCCTAAAATAATCTAATAATTGCAAACGTAGTTGTCAAAAACAATAAAGCTGTGCGCACGGGAGATAAATTCGCTTCCAAAGCCTTCATTCGCGTGGGCTGCACATAAATTTCGTCATTGGCTCGAATAATATAAAATGGATCTGTAACGCACTCTGACTTTCTCAAGTCAAGCGTTCGGCTCGTGTAAACTCCGTTGTCTTCGCGTGTAACTCGCACTTGAGATAAATCAGCAACATCAGAAACATCGCCCGACATGGCAAGTGCTTCAGAGAGTGTATAAAAATCACGAACCATGACCTTTGATCCCGGTTGCTTCACTTCACCTCCAACGGTGAATTTCATATTTACAACTTTTGCTTTAACAAACACAAGCGTAAAATACTTCTGAAGGCTATCGGTTACTACTTTTTCCAACTCTACGACCGTTAACCCTTTCGCATCAATGAGCCCAATTTTAGGAAGATTGATTTGACCAGCGGCATTCACACAATAACTGTTTAATGCAAGTGAAGATTCGTTATACGGATCACTTTCTTGCTCTGCTTTGATATTGTAGAAGTACGAAGTATTCGGATCAAGCGACTTAACGTCTATCACAACGTAATCATTTGAATGAATGACATATGGCGCGCAGACTGCAGTTAATACTTGCGAATTCGCATTTTGCAAACGAACTAAATTTTCATGTTTTACACAACCATTTAGAAACAAGCAAAATGAAACTAATAAAAAGAATTTCGCCCGATGCGACGTTCCTGAAAGAAATCTAAGCATGTGCAAACTTAGTAAATCAAACGAAACGATTCAACAGTTTGGCCTAAATCATTCACCCACAAAACTTTCATTTTCGCAGACTCACAATTCGAAGCTATTGGCGCATTTGCATTGTTGTAACCCAAATAAATTTCGGTTGCCCCAGCATTCTCTGTTGAATAGATGGTATACTTCCCATCGAATCTTTTCCAATTTCCGAAACACAATTGCGACTGAATTGAATCTTCAATGGTGTTGTAGTATTCTCCACCTTTGTTATCTGTTCCCCAACGAATAACGTTTGAGTATGGTAATCCGTTTCCTTCAGGCTTTATTGAAGAACGAAAATCACTAACATCAATTTTTCTTATTGTTCTTGAATATGCCTCATTCCAATTCATATACAACTCACCGTTAGACTGAATATTTAAAGTTCCTGCACAAGATGTTTTAATCTCCCCGCTTCCAATTTGCAGATCGTTAATGTTTTGAGTACCCGAAAGATTTGTAAATGTTTTCTCCCCGTTCACAATGATAGATTGACCCGAGTTCAGAAATTGAACTTGGTAATCCGTATGAGTAACCTTGATTTGTGCACCCACTTCGTTCCAAGCAGCACCCGTAATCAATTGGGCTGAAATTATTCCTGAACGAGAAATATCGCCATCGCAATTCGTTCCATTGAAAGTTAATTGATACGTTTGAGTTACTGCATCATAGGTAGAGTCGGAATCTCCACAAATTAAACTAGGAGTATTCGTGAAAAAAGTCACAATTTGATTTGCATCCTCTTCAACCTTCAAAACTAGATTTTCAGCAAGTTCTGGTGTGTATGGAAATGATGCGGAATTACTTTCTTTTTCACAAGAAGCAAATGCTAGAGCTAAAATTCCTACAAAAAAAATCGACTTTTTCATATTATTGAGTTGTTGGACAAAAATAAATCGACATTACCTAAAATCGCATTTCCCAATATTATCATTAGGTTAACACAGGAATGAAAAGCGAAAAATGCAGCGTATTCAAATCTTTTACTATTTGCTCTTTTTTGTTTACTTTACAATTCGTTTCGATTGTGTTAACCTTTTAGCAACGTGAAATCGAGTAGCTTTGGCTTCACTTTTTTCACAATTGTACGCTTAAACTCTGCTATGCATTCAAAAGGTTACTTTAAATACATTAATGCATCCATAGTATTGATTGATTTGGTAACCATTTTTACCGTTACGAAGTGTATTCAAAAGTTCCCAAGTATACTCTATTTTGATTTTTCAAATCTCTACACATCCGATTTTTTGCTCTCGTGGGGATTGTCCTTTTATCTGTTTCAATCGGCATTTTCGAATAGAATAATTTCTTTAAATAAAATTGGCCAACTTCATTTTTATCAAAGTGTTACTTCTATCTCTATCTATTTTTTCATTCAGTCATTCAATAACTCATGGCAAGACCATTCCTTTCATTCACTGGAAATACTTGGACTAATCTTTTTGGTTTTGAGTGCGCTCAGAATGGTTGAGTTTTTATTATTAAAGAGCTATCGCTCCTCCGGCAAAAACTTTGTGCGTGTTGCTTTTTACAAAGGGAACGAAGCAATTGAGAAGCTGAATAAGTTTATGGTGCAAAACCCTCAATTTGGTTTTCGCGTTCTAGGCGTTTTTAACGCTGAACATTCCAACCAAGGAATTCAAGATCTCGGTGATTTCATGAAACTAACCAAATCCGATGAGCAAGCCTTGCAAATTGATGAGTTATACTGTGCTTTGAATTTATCTGATATTCATGAGCTTTCAGCTTTGCAACAAATTTGCTCTGATCGATTTATAAAATTGCGCATTGTCCCAGAGTTCTCGGGTGTACTCGAACGAAAATTAGATTTTGAGTATTTCAACAATGTCCTTGTTATTAAGCTCCGACAAGAGCCCATGGAAAATATTGGGGCGCGATTTACAAAGCGATTGTTTGATTTGATTTTTTCTTCGCTCGCATTGGCTGTTTTGGTTCCTCTTTTTTTTCCAATTATTGCTATTGCTATAAAAATAAATACCAAAGGTCCAATTTTCTTCAAACAACTTCGAACAGGAATGAATGAAAAGAACTTCATATGCTTGAAGTTTAGAACAATGGAATTCTTCAATGCTCATCCTGAAATTCAAGCAACAAGCTCTGATGCCCGAATAACAAAGGTTGGACAATTTCTTAGAAAAACGAGCCTGGACGAATTACCACAATTTATAAATGTATTGTTGGGGCAAATGAGTGTTGTGGGGCCTCGTCCGCACATGATCGAGCACACAGAATCTTATCGGAATCAACTTGAGCATTTCATGTTCCGTCATTCTGTTCGTCCAGGAATAACAGGATGGGCTCAAATAAATGGACTTCGCGGAAACACCGCTAACATTGAGCAAATGAAAAAGCGCGTTGAGTTCGATGCCTGGTATATAGAAAATTACTCGATGTACACCGATCTGAAAATAATTTTCAGAACCGTATTACTATTATTTAAAGGAGATAAAAACGCATACTAACATGAGTACCGAGAACATTTATCCTTTTGAAGTGGAAACCAACATTAGCGCTACTGTGCCTACTAAACTCTTTCCCAAAGTTATTTGGCTCATGGGACTTTCAGGCTCAGGTAAATCAACAATAGCGAAAGAACTCAAACGTATATTAGAAGCTAAAGGAATTGTCACCGCGCTGTTAGACGGCGATAATTTACGGTTTGGATTAAATAACAATTTAGGATTTTCAGATGACGATCGAATTGAAAATATTCGTCGAGCAGCTGAAGTTGCGAAACTTTTTGTGAACGCCGGAGTTTGCACCATCTGTTGTTTCATTACGCCGAATAAACAGGCACAAGAAACAGTCGTTCAACTAATTCCGGAAGGAAAGTTATTCGCGATATATCTTTCCACATCCATAGAAGAATGTGAAAAGCGAGACGTAAAAGGACTATACGCAAAGGCAAGAGTAGGAGAAATAAAAGGGTTTACTGGAATAGACAGCGCCTTTGATATCCCAGATTTTATTAATTTATCCATTGATAACACGAATCAATCGGTTCATGACTCAGTAGATTTCATTTTGAAAAACATACCATTAGAGGAGAAAAAACCATGACACACCTAGAAGAATTAGAGGCAGAGTCGATTTATATACTCAGAGAAACAGCGGCACAATTTGACAAGCCCGTGTTGTTATTTTCAGGAGGAAAAGACAGCATTGTAATGACGCATTTGGCTCAAAAAGCTTTTTGGCCGGCAGCAATTCCTTTCCCTCTTATGCATATTGACACGGGGCATAATTTTGAAGAGACGTTAAGCTTTAGGGATAATTTGGCGAAAGAACTCAATGCCGAATTAATCGTGCGTTACGTTCAAACCTCAATAGATGAAGGAAAGGCCGCCGAAGAAACGGGCCCGTTTGCAAGCCGCAATGCTTTGCAAACCATAACACTCCTCGATTCACTTGCTGAATTTCAATTCGATGCGGCCCTTGGTGGCGCTCGAAGAGACGAGGAAAAAGCACGAGCGAAAGAACGCTTTTTTTCACATAGAAATGCATTCGGACAATGGGACCCAAAAAATCAGCGTCCAGAATTATGGAATATTTTCAATGCTGAAAAAAAATTCGGTGAGCACTTCCGCGTTTTCCCATTAAGCAATTGGACCGAGCTCGACATCTGGAATTACATCAAAGAACGAAACATTGAATTGCCTTCATTGTACTTCAGTCATGACAGAGAAGTATTTGAAAGAAGAGGTAGTTTGTTGGCATCGTCAGAATTTCTTCCGCTACAACCGAATGAAGTGGTTACAACCAAACAAGTTCGATTCAGAACAATCGGAGATATTACCTGCACGGGTGCTGTGGAGAGCATTGCCAATAGCATTGATGACATTATTTCAGAAATAGCAACATCTGATGTTACCGAAAGAGGAACAAGAAGCGATGATGCACGCTCGGAAACGGCAATGGAAGACAGAAAAAAGCAAGGATACTTTTAATCGCTTTGTTATGAAAAATTTGAACGTAGATATTTCAATTATTGGCGCTGGATTCTCTGGAACACTTGTGCTCGCGAACCTCGTTAAAGAAACTCAGGGGAATTGCTCCATTGCAATTATTGACCATTTAGAATCATTCAATAAGGGAATTGCTTATAACCCCAGTTCGTCTATGTTCTTGTTGAATGTGGCAACCAAGAGAATGAGCGCCTTTCCTGAAGATCCTGATCATTTTTTAAATTGGGTGTGCAATCAAAATTCGTTCGAGTTATTCAGCAGAGAAGCACTTGCGCATTCTTTTCTTCCCAGAGATATTTATCGCAAGTATTTATCTTCTATTTGGAGTGAAACCCTTTCCCTTGCGAAATCAAAGAACATTCAAGTTGAATGCATTTATTCCTTCGCAAAAAACATTTTCACCGCCGATGAGATTTATTTGATTGAAACTGAAAATGGCGAAACCATTCATACAAAACAATTGGTTCTTGCAACAGGAAATCAAACTCCAAGCAATCGGATTCTTAAAAACAAGTTGGAAGTAACACATCCTCGCTATTTCCAAAACCCATGGAAATATGAGGCCATTCATAATTTCGAACCTGAATTAAATATTCTCATTGTCGGAAATGGTTTAACCATGGTAGACACCACTTTAGGACTAGTCGAAAACAATTTCCAAAATAAAATTTATGCCGTTTCTCCAAACGGATTCAATGTTATTCCTCACCTTCACAACAACATTGCCTACTCCTTCGACTTAAATTTAGAAGATCCTGAATTCTCACTTACTCATTTACTTCGAAAAGTAAATGCCGAAGTGAAGAAACTCAGTCAGCTAGGAATAACTTCAGAACCCGTTGTAGATGCACTTCGTAGCAAAACGCAAGAAATCTGGAAGAAACTAACAGTCAATGAGAAACGCTCATTCATGCGTCATTTGCGACATATCTGGGGTGTCTCTAGACATCGAATTGCACCGCATGTTTATCGCAAAATTCAGAACCTTCGCATCAATAAAAAACTCGCAGTCATTGCTGGGGAAATCTACAAAATTTCAGACCAAGGCACATATCTCGAAGTGACTCTTTTCAATAAAAAAACAAAGAAGATTAAAACCATTAAAGTTTCACGAATCATCAACTGCACAGGGCCTCAGACCAATCTAAAAGAATCTGAAAATCAATTGCTCCACAAATTATTTATGGAAGGATTCCTTAGTCAAGATGAATTGAACTTAGGTACCCGAATTGACCTATCGACTTATGAAATTATCAATTCAACAAACAAAGTAGTTCCTTGCTTTTTCACCTTAGGTGTTAATCTCAAAGGTGAACTTTGGGAATCCGTTGCTGTTCCGGAACTGAAGGTTCAAGCCAAAGAAGTAGCGCATCAAATGGTTGCGAAACTGCAAACTCAAGAACACGCTCTTAAAGAGAATATAGAAAACGTATAAGAAGAAGTAAAATGAAAAACATATTGCGATTTACAACAGCTGGAAGTGTTGACGATGGAAAAAGTACGTTAATCGGACGATTGTTTTATGACAGCAAACAAATATTCAAAGATCAACTTTCCGCGATAGAGCTTAAAAGCAAAAGCAAAGGGTTTGATTATATTGACTTATCGCTCTACACAGACGGACTTAAAGCGGAACGTGAACAGGGAATTACCATTGATGTGGCTTATCGCTATTTCGCTACGCCAAAAAGAAAATTCATTATTGCAGATACTCCAGGGCATATTCAGTACACACGAAATATGGTAACGGGAGCATCTACTGCCAATGCTGCTGTAATTCTTATTGATGCACGAAAAGGGATTCTTGAACAAACACGCAGACATACCATACTTTCTTCCCTCCTTGGAATTAAACATTTGGTAGTCTGCATTAACAAAATGGATCTTATTGAATTCTCTGAAATAAAATTCAATGCCATTGTTGAAGATTTTCAAGCGCTGTTAAATACCGTTCACGTATCAACTTGCGATTTCATTCCAATTAGTGCGCTCGGCGGAGATAACGTCATTAACCCCAGTGAACAAATGCCTTGGTACACCGGAGGGACATTAATTGAAACATTGGAAAACATTGACCTCGCTCAAGATCATTTGCAGTCTCCATCTCGATTGGCGGTGCAATATGTTATTCGTCCACAAAAATTCGAATTTCAAGATTTCAGAGGATATGCAGGTCGTATTGCAGGAAACGGATTCAAAATTGGAGATGAAATTACCGTAGCGCTTTCCGAAAAAAAATCGACCATTACAAACATTTATATTGGAGATAAGCCCAAGGATGTCGCTGTGCACGGTGAGTCGGTAACATTAACGTTGAGTGACGACATTGATATCTCACGGGGCGATGTATTAACCCTTAGTTCACAGCCCTGCTCTAAATCAAATCAATTCGCTGCAAAAATTTGTTGGTTTCATGAGAAGCCTTTAGCTGTTCAACAAAAACTTATTTTGCGAATTGGAACTCTGAAAGCCATGGTAATGGTTGCTGGAATTCATTCAAAAATAAATGTTGAAACGCTGGAAAACGAAACCACGAACTCTCTTCAATTGAATGAAATTGGCGATGTTGAATTCATGACATCCGAAGAGATTCCTTTCGATTCCTACCTTTCGCAACAAGCAACGGGTTCGTTTATTCTGGTAGATCCACAATCGCTAAACACGATTGGTGGCGGAATGATTCTTTAATTAGGGCTTTTCAATTTAACAGCTCTAACGGAATACCCGCCGTATTTTGATAGCACCATAGAGTCAATACTGCCCGAATGATCGTTCAGCACGAAAACAATTGGATCTCCTGAAAGAGAGACGGAAGCCGACCAAAAATACGCTGACAAATCGTTTTCATAGAACTCGCCAAATTCATTTATACCGGCTGAACCGGGAGTGTTCATTTTGCTTGCGTTCGCTAATTCGTACTCCTCTTCTCTTCCCCAATTATTATCAATCTTGAGCTTGGTACCAGCAACATCTCTTCCACCTAAGTTCATAATTAAGGCATACCACTCATTTTCGGTTGGAAGGTGATACCCTTTTGGACAAATATTCCGAGCGTCAGAGATGGCGCTGAAATTATAAATAGCACCGTACACTTCGGCATTCGCTGAGTTAAAATCATAATAACAATAAGCGGGAATTCCTTTCGCGCAAGCCTCTATCCATTTTTCTGGCGTAGACACTTCAAGAATATCATCTCCATTCGAAAACGCCGAGACCGTTAGATTCTTTCCAAGCCAATAACTATCGCCAATAAGAACTATTGGATATTTATTTCGTTGAATATCTGACACGAACTCACCTCCTTTCTTTCGTTGCGCATTCACTGCTATCATTGAAAAAAAAGAAAGCACCAACAACAACATCCGATTTAAGATTCCTTTCATTTCGACTCTAATAAATTTACAAAGCAAAGAAAACAAAAAAGGCAGAGAATTTAACACACAAGAAAAAAACACGTTAGCCCTTCGCAGGATTAGACAATTCCCTGAAGCTGTCGAAGAATACTTGCGATACTTTTTCAAAAGAAAGCAACCAATCGCCAACTATCCAATACTTGGAGCGCAAGCCGAAAATTCTTCCATCAATGATTCCGCTTTTTTTCATTTCACGCAAATGTTGTATCACAGTTGATGGTGACATGCCATCGACATCTACCACCCTTCCTTCTACGACTCCATTAGTTTTTAGCATTTGTAAAACTATTGAAACTCGAGCTGGATGCGCAAAAGCTCTTGAAAAATGAGCAAAGTCATTTTCAAGACCCTGTGAAACATATGTTACAACAACATCTTCCTGCATATTCACAAAGAAAGTAACCATGAGGGTTTGTTAGGTTTCCGCAGCGTTAAATAAAAGTAAATCCTACTTTAACTTATCATTTCGTATTTAATGAAAAGTGTCTATGAGAAAATCTTCAATTTCATCGCTGCCTTCGTAAATTCGCGACACTATTTTAGAACTATGCAAGAAGCCATTCCATATACTCCAAAAAACAAAATTCGCATTGTAACAGCAGCATCCCTTTTCGACGGACACGATGCTGCCATTAACATCATGCGCAGAATTATTCAGTCTACCGGATGTGAAGTCATTCACTTGGGACACGACCGAAGCGTTGAAGAGGTTGTAAACACTGCCATTCAAGAAGATGCGCAAGCCATTGCCATGACTAGCTATCAAGGCGGTCACACAGAATACTTCAAATACATGTTTGATTTATTGAAGGAAAAAGGCTGCGGACACATTAAAATTTTCGGTGGTGGTGGCGGAACTATTCTTCCTGAAGAAATTGCTGAACTTCAAGATTACGGCATTACGCGTATCTATCATCCAGATGACGGACGCGCCATGGGACTTCAAGGCATGATCAACGACTTGGTTGAGAAGTGTGATTTTCCAACTGGAAAAACTTTGAATTATTCAATTGAAGACATTGCTTCGAAAAAAGATGCATGCTTAGCGCAGGTTATATCTGCAGCTGAAAACTTCCCTGAAGACCACGCGGCGTTTATTGCCCAGCTGCAGGAAAAAGCGAAAGCTTCATCAACGCCCGTTCTCGGTATTACCGGAACAGGTGGAGCAGGAAAATCAAGTATGGTCGACGAACTCGTTCGTCGCTTCCTTTTAGATTTTCCTGATCATCACATCGGCATTATCTCTGTCGATCCTTCGAAAAGAAAGACCGGCGGTGCATTACTTGGCGATCGCATTCGAATGAACGCCATTAAAAACGACCGCGTCTACATGCGATCGCTTGCAACACGTCAAAGTAACTTGGCCCTTTCTAAGCACGTAGCCGAAGCCGTTAACGTGTTGAAAGTTGCCCAATTCGATCTCATCATTTTAGAGACTAGCGGTATTGGGCAAAGCGATACGGAGATCATGGATCACAGCGATGTGGCATTGTACATCATGACTCCGGAATTCGGTGCAGCCAGCCAACTCGAGAAAATCGACATGCTCGACTTCGCAGATGTGGTTGCGATTAATAAATTCGATAAGCGCGGAGCGCTAGACGCGCTGCGCGATGTGCGCAAGCAATACATTCGCAACCACCAAATGTGGGATGCGCCTGAAGACAGCCTTCCTGTGGTTGGAACCATTGCTTCGCAATTCAACGATCCGGGAACGAATAGCTTGTTCCGTATGATCATTGACAAGCTGAATGAAAGGACACAAGCTAAATTTCAAACAACGTTTGAATTAACCGCCGAGAAAAGCGAGAAGGTCTATATCATTCCACCAAACAGAACACGCTACCTCTCTGAAATTGCTGAAACCAATCGTGCATACGACGCCTGGGTGAACAAGCAGTCAGAGATCGCAGAAAAATTATACGGACTAAGCATCGCGCTGAATGCGCTTCGCGAAGGAGAGAGTAACGAGAACAATGAAATTTCCGTCAAACATTTGGAAGCTTCATTCGACCGTATTAAAATGGATTTCGATCCACACTTGTGGAACCTTCTTCAAAATTGGGACGCGAAGAAAGCCTCATACAGCGGTGAGATTTTCACCTTCAAGGTGCGCGACAAAGAAATTCAAATGGAAGCGTCTACGAAATCGCTTTCACATTCGCGTATTCCGAAAGTGGCTCTTCCAAAATACAAATCGTGGGGTGACATTGTGAAGTGGTCGCTTCAAGAAAATGTTCCGGGTGAATTCCCATACACCGCAGGTCTCTTCCCATTCAAGCGCGAAGGCGAAGATCCAACGCGTATGTTCGCAGGTGAAGGCGGACCGGAAAGAACAAACCGTCGCTTCCACTACGTGAGTTTGGGCATGCCTGCAAAGCGTTTGTCTACTGCGTTTGACAGCGTTACTCTTTATGGAAACGACCCTGGATACCGTCCAGATATTTTCGGAAAAGTAGGAAACTCGGGTGTAAGCATTTGTTGCTTAGACGATGCTAAAAAATTATACAGCGGATTCGATTTGTCTGATCCGAAGACTTCGGTGTCTATGACCATCAACGGTCCGGCGCCTATGCTCCTCGCCTTCTTCATGAATGCGGCCATTGATCAAGCTTGCGAAAAATACATTCGTGAAAACAAATTAGAAGCGAAAGTTGAAGCGGTATTGAAATCGAAATGGGAGGCAAAAGGATTGACGCGTCCTACTTATCAAGGTCCTCTTCCAGAAGGAAACAACGGACTTGGCTTGATGCTTCTTGGTTGCACAGGAGACGAAGTTTTAGAAGCTTCCGTTTACGAAAAAATAAAAGTTGAAACGTTGAGCGTAGTGCGCGGAACGGTTCAAGCAGATATCTTGAAAGAAGATCAAGCGCAGAACACGTGCATCTTCTCTACCGAGTTTGCGTTGCGCTTAATGGGCGACGTGCAGTCGTACTTCATTCAACACAAAGTAAGAAATTTCTACAGCGTATCCATTTCAGGTTATCACATTGCTGAAGCCGGAGCCAATCCGATTACTCAGTTGGCCTTCACTTTGGCGAACGGATTCACCTATGTTGAATACTACCTCAGCAGAGGAATGGACATTAACGAATTTGGTCCGAACCTTTCTTTCTTCTTCAGCAACGGAATTGATCCAGAGTATGCCGTAATTGGAAGAGTCGCTCGTCGTATTTGGGCGAAGGCACTTGCGAAAAAGTACGGAGCTAATGCTCGCGCGCAGATGTTGAAATACCACATTCAAACTTCCGGAAGAAGTTTGCACGCGCAAGAAATTGACTTCAACGATATTCGGACAACCCTTCAAGCATTGTATGCTATCTACGATAATTGCAACAGTTTACATACCAACGCATACGATGAGGCTATAACCACTCCAACGGAGGAAAGTGTTCGCAGAGCAATGGCCATTCAGTTGATCATTAACCGCGAATTGGGATTAGCGAAAAACGAAAACCCAATGCAAGGTTCATTCATTATTGAAGAACTTACTGAACTGGTTGAAGAAGCCGTATTGACAGAGTTTGACAGAATCACCGAGCGTGGCGGAGTTCTTGGAGCCATGGAGACTATGTATCAACGTGGAAAGATTCAAGAGGAAAGTTTATACTACGAAACATTGAAGCACACAGGCGAGTTTCCGATTATTGGAGTGAACACGTTCTTGTCTTCAAAAGGTTCACCTACTATTCTTCCGAAAGAAATTATTCGCGCTACTGAAGAAGAAAAGGAAATGCAAATTCAAACCGTTTCAAACCTTCAAAAAGGATTTGAAGCGCAAGCAGCTGAAGAATTAATAGAACTTCAAAAAATTGCCATCACACAAGGAAACTTGTTCGAGCGATTAATGGAATCGGTGAAGTATTGTTCGCTTGGACAAATTACTTCTACGCTATTTAATGTTGGTGGTCAGTACAGAAGAAACATGTAATCGAATATGAAACTCATTTCATTCAATGTAAACGGTGTTCGCGCCATAACGAAGAAAACCTTCTTCGAAGATTTTCAAATCATGAATCCAGATGTCCTTTGCTTGCAGGAAACGAAAGCGAACGACGCGCAGGTTCAAGAAGCACTTCAAGGAATTTCGGGTTATCACATTTACTCGAGTTCTGCTGTGCGTCCCGGTTACAGCGGCACTGCGTTAATCTCGAAGCAAAAGCCCTTGAGCGTAACTTTCGGATTGGGCATTGAAGAGCACGATCAGGAAGGAAGAATCATTACGGCTGAATATGACAAATTTTTCTTGGTGAATACTTACGTTCCGAACAGTGGGTCTGAATTGGCGCGCTTGGATTATAGAGAGACTTGGGATGCCGATTTGCTGAAGCACCTTCAGAATTTAGAAAAAACAAAACCTGTTGTATTGTGCGGAGACTTGAACGTGGCTCACCAAGCCATTGACCTTGCCAATCCAAAGAGCAACTACAACAAAAGTGCGGGATATACGCAACGTGAAATCGACGGGCTTTCAACGTTCATTTCATCTGGATACAAAGATTCATTCAGACATTTTTATCCGGAAGTGGTGAAGTACAGTTGGTGGAGCGCGCGATTCAACTCGCGTGCGAAAAATGTGGGTTGGAGAATTGACTACTTCATGGTAAGTGAGAATTTCCTTCCACACGTGAAAGACGCGTTTATTATGAATGAAATTATGGGGTCGGATCATTGTCCGGTTGGAATTATTATAGAATAAATTATGGCATTTGGAAAATGGGTAGGTGGCGCAATTGGCTGGGCATTAGGCGGACCAATTGGTGGATTAATTGGATTTGCCGTTGGCTACATGGCTGAAGACAAAACGCTCAGCACACAAGAGCAGCAAGCCGGCGCGCGTCCTCGAACATATGCGAGACATACCCAGCGAGGTGACTTCTCGTCTGCTCTATTGGTGTTGTCTGCTGCGGTTATGAAAGCTGACGGAAAGCTCATGAAGAGTGAACTTCAATACATCAAAGAGTTTTTCGACAGACAATTCGGACCAGCTGCTGCAGCCGAACAAATAGGCATCTTGAAGGAACTATTGAATAAGGACATTCCTGTTCGTGAGGTGTGTCATCAGATTCGCGACTTCATGGAGCACCCGATGCGCTTGCAATTGCTACATTATTTGTTTGGTATTGCGAAGTCAGATGGGCAGGTTGCAAAGGCAGAAGCAGAATTGATTAAGCAAATTGCAAATGACTTGAACATTAGTCAGAAAGATTACGAAAGTATTCAAGCGATGTTCTACAAAGACGCAGCTTCAGCTTATAAAATCCTTGAAATTGAAGCAACGGCAACGGATGAAGAAGTGAAAAAGGCTTTCCGAAAAATGGCTATGAAATACCACCCGGATAAGGTTAAAGATTTGGGTGAAGAGTATCAGAAAGCTGCGCAAGAAAAATTCATTAAGGTTCAAGAATCCTATGATCAACTAAGAAAAGAGCGTGGAATGAAGTAATTGTGTATCTTTACTTCACTCATTTCCACTATGAAAAATTTACTCCTTTTTACCATTGTATTCTTAGGTTTTGGCAATATTTTCGGACAAGCCTATTTCTTAAACGGCTCTGCAACTGCAACTGGTAACGACTGTTATCAGTTAACTCCTGCTATACCTACTCAAAACGGAACCGTTTGGTATGCAGATCAAATTGATTTGAATGAACCATTCGATTTATCTTTTGAAATGCTTTTGGGCTATACCGACGCTAATGGTGCTGATGGGATTTGCTTTGTTTTGCATACGCAAGGAACCGCAGCCATTGGCGCTAACGGCGGAGGAATGGGGTATTTAAACTTTGGGACCAGCCTTGCCGTTGAGTTCGATACTTATCAAAATCAAAATCCTTATTCAGATCCCAACTACGACCACATTGCTATTCAACGCAATGGAAACGTGAATCACAATACTGCCGACAACATCGCTGGACCTGTTCAAATGAATGCCTTCAACGCGAATACAGAAGACGGGCAAACGCATCAAGTTCGAATTGTTTGGGATCCGATCAATTTTATTTTTTCAGTTTACTTCGATTGTAATCTTAGACTTCAAACAGGTATTGATATTGCAGCAACAATCTTTGGCGGTCAGACGATGGTCAATTGGGGATTCACAGCTGGAACCGGCGGATCATCGAATGTTCAAGCTGTTTGTTTAACCCCTGATATATTAAATTCTACGAACGAAATTACCATATGTCCGGGGGCTGCAGCAGTACTAACGGTGAGCGGAGCAGATGTTAACGGAACTTTCGCATGGACACCATCGATTGCCTTAAGCACCTCAACTGGAGCAAGTCCTGTTGCCACTCCTGATACCACAACGACCTACCACGTAGAATACACCGACCTTTGCGGCGTAGTTTCAGAACAAGATTTTGTGGTTTCAGTAGAGCCTTTAACCGTTGACGCCAATGCTCTTTCAGATATTAATTGTGCCAATCCTTTAGCCACAATAAATTCTATAAGTAACATTAATGGCGTTACGTTTATGTGGATTACCTCAGGTGGGAATTTCACAACCAACACGAATGCTTTTTCTGTAGGCGTTGACACTCCAGGCTTGTATTCTGTGCTCACCGACTATCAAGGAATTTGTCAAGCCATGGACACCATAACCATCGTTGCGGATTACTCCGACTTTCAAATCATCACAGGTGGATCGCAAATGCTCAATTGTAACAATCCAAATGGAAGTTTATCTGCCCTGGTGAATAATTTCCCAAATGCGACCTTTAACTGGACTACTTCGAACGGGACGATTAACGGAGGTTCTACCACTTCGAGCATTAATGTTGCCGATGCGGGAACTTATGTTGTGAATGCCACCTTAAACAGCAATTGCTTCGACACGGAAACAATTGTAGTGAATGCAGATTTCGATATTCCATCGGTTAACCTATCTTGCTTCTCAGGATTGAATTGTATTACTCCAGCCGTATCTATCAGTTCCGCAACCAATGCGTCTACTCCATCATATACGTGGACTGGACCAGGAATTCAATCAGGACAAAACACTTCAACAATTACCATAGACGCCGCTGGAACTTACTCGTTAACGGTTACGGATGATGTGAATGGTTGTGAGTCGAGTGCGAATATCGCTGTGGATGAAAACTTCACTACACCTTCTATAACTATTGGAATTCAAGACACTATCAGTTGTCTTCATCCTGTTATTCCCATTTTGAATGTTGCCGTAAATAATTCAAACGACTACAGCCTCGCATGGAGCACTGTAGATGGTTTTTTAGTGGATGGAATGAATGGTATTAATCCGAATGTCTCTGTAGCAGCGGATTACACTCTAATCTCCACAGACAATAGCTCTGGCTGTACAGACTCACAAACAATCTCAATCTCGGAAAGCACTTCCAGTCAATTTGAAATTGAATTGATCCAATATCCAACCATTGCAACAGTCAACGATGGCGATTTATTGAATGCTTGCTGGAAGCCCTTTCTTCCTGGAATGGCTCAAAGCGAACTCTATTCATTGTTAAACACATATGATTTGCACATATACAATCGTTGGGGAGAATTAATATTTGAAACTTCAACTCCTGAAACGTTCTGTCCAATTAAAGATGAGCTAACACAAGGGACATATTTCTACACCTTGGTCATGTCTTCCCTTTGCGGAGGTATTGAAAATTATCAAGTTTCTGGAACTTTCTTAGTGAAGTAATGAAACTTGGCTCCTTTCTCTTATTTTTGAAACCTAACCTTACAGAATATATTAACTAATATGGAAATGTCTAAACAAAACAAACATCCAAAAGGACTTTGGTACCTCTTCGGAACAGAAATGTGGGAAAGATTTGGGTACTACCTGATGCTCGGGATTTTCTCTCTTTACATGATTGAAAATTGGAATAGCGGTGGTATGGGATTTTCTTCAGCAAAAAAATCTGATATCTACGGAACCTATCTCGGACTTGTATATTTAACACCTTTTATTGGAGGCTTGCTTGCCGATAGACTTTTAGGATATCGCAGATCAATCATTCTTGGTGGACTTATGATGTCAGCCGGATACTTCTGCCTTTCTATCCATTCAGAATTAAGTTTTTACATTGCTCTGTTTTTGATTATCCTCGGAAACGGTTTTTTCAAGCCGAACATTTCTACGCTTGTTGGAAATCTATACAGTTCTGATGAATTAAAGGATAAGAAAGATGCTGGATACAACATCTTTTACATGGGAATTAACATTGGCGCATTCATTTGCAATTTCGTTGCGGCATACATGCGTATCAACTACGGCTGGGGTCACGCCTTTGCGGCAGCAGGTGTAGGTATGTTAATTGGTGTAACTGTATTTATTTTAGGAACGAAACACATCAAACATGTAGATGTTGTTAAGCCAGTTCAAGAAGGCGATATGTCTACAGGTAAAATCCTTTCTCTTACAGTTGTTCCAATGTTCATTTTTGGAATTATCGGATACATGATTCCTGGCAATTTCTTAGGTTCAGATACGAACGACGCATTCATCATTGGATGTCTTCCTGTAATTGCATTTTTCATTTATTTGGCATTCAAATCAGAAGCAAAAGAGAGCCGTGCAATCAAAGCTCTTCTCGCTGTGTTCACATGTGTGATCTTATTCTTTGCCATTTTCCATCAAAATGGAGACGCCCTAACCATTTGGGCTGAAGACCATACCGATCGTAAAATGTCAGAGAGTGTGGCTAGTGTAGCTCAAGAGATGAACATTGCTCAAGTTGTAATTAATAACGACATTGTCGCGCTTCCTCAGGCTAAATTCGACTCTACCATCAAAGTATTACGTGGAATTGAAGGAGCTATGCCAGATGTTTCGGCTGAAGAACACAAAGCAAAAGTTGCGAAATCTGATGAAATTACTCAATTGGAAAAATCGCGCAAGTACTTCGAAACTTTGCCGAAAAACGAAGTTCCTCCAATTGGTTCTGACATGAAATTGTACAGCACAGAACTTTACCAATCGATTAATCCATTTTGGGTTGTGTTACTTACTCCAATTGTTGTCGGAATTTTCGGATTCATGCGAAGTAAAAAGAAAGAGCCGAGCACACCAACAAAGATTGCAATTGGACTTATTATCACAGCACTTTCTGCATTGGTGATGGTTGGTGCCGTTTTCGCTACGAATGATCTTACAATGAAAGCAGGGTCTCTTTGGTTAATTGCATCATACGGAGTTATAACAATCGGTGAATTGTGTCTTTCTCCAATGGGATTGTCTCTTGTTTCGAAACTATCACCTCCACGTATTACTGCACTTATGATGGGTGGTTTCTTCCTTGCAATTTCTGTAGGAAATAAATTGTCGGGTATGCTATCGAGCATGTGGGAGTCTACCGCGCATAAAGAAGATTTCTTCTACATGAACTGTGGGCTTGTGCTTCTTGCAGCATTTGTACTTATTGTTATGTTGAAATGGTTGAATTCAGTAATGAAAGAAAACAACGTTCAGTAAAAACTTTCCTTATCCACTTTAAAACCTCTGCTAGTCAGAGGTTTTTTTTTATCTTTCCAATCATAAAATTTATATCCATGCAATTAGAGCAAATTCAAAATTTCGAAGGGAAATATCCGAAACAAGTCTGGCACCTGTTTTTAACGGAAATGTGGGAGCGTTTTTCATTCTATGGCATGCGTGGAATGCTCACGGTATTCATGGTGAAAGAACTTTTCTTCAACGACCAAGAAGCCAACCTTAAGTATGGTGCAATTCAGGCTTTTGTTTATGCCTTCACTTTTGTAGGAGGTTTGTTTGCTGACAAAATCTTAGGATTTAAAAAATCGCTCTTTTGGGGAGGTGCGCTGATGATTGTAGGAAGTTTTATTTTGGCAGCTTCACCACATGACTTCTTCTTCATTGGAATTAGTGTAACCGTCATTGGCACAGGATTCTTCAAACCAAATATTTCTACCATGGTTGGAGCGTTGTACAAAGACGGTGACGATCGTCGCGACGCTGGTTTCGGGTTGTTTTACACGGGCATCAACGTAGGAGCGCTTTTAGGTGGATTCCTGTGTGTTTGGGTTGGAAAAAGCTACTCTTGGAACTTGGCATTTTCATTAGCCGGATTCGTTATGATAATTGGACTCATTACATTTTATTTCACAAAAAAACATCTTGGCCCAATCGGAGATTCTCCTTTGAAAGATCTTTCCAGCAAAAAAAGAAAGACCCGTGAATTGTTAGTTTTTGCGGGATCATTAATCTGCATTCCGCTTATTCTAATCATGATAAAAAATACAGCATATACAGATTTGTTCATGTATATCATTGGACCGGCAACTATCATTTACCTGGTTTATGAAATGACAAAACTTACGAAAATCGAAGTATACAGACTGCTAGCTGCCCTGTTTTTCATTTTCTTTTCCATTGTTTTTTGGGCGTTTTTCGAGCAAAGCGGAGGATCACTAAGTCTATTTGCCTTGAACAATTTACATGGAACTGTACTGCACATTCCTATTGACCCTAACGTTCTAAACAACACTGCAAATTCAGTTTTTGTAATTGCCTTTTCTGCTCTTGTTGGACTTCTTTGGATTTGGCTTGCCAAAAGAAAATCGGAACCCAACACGATGATTAAGTTTGGATTCGGTTTCTTATTCTTGGCATTGGCTTTTTACATTTTTTACGCAACTCGCTTCTTCGCAGATGAAAACGGAGTTACCTCGCTTGACATCTTCACGGTAGCCTACCTTGTTATTACCCTCGGAGAGCTTTGCCTCTCGCCTATTGGACTTTCAATCATGACTAAGCTCGCTCCGAAACATTTGTGGGGTGTTATGATGGGAATGTGGTTCTTAGCTTCTGCATATGGCCAATACGCTGCTGGAATTCTAGGGGCAGGAATGGCCAATCCTGATGAAAAAGCGAGCAACACAGAAAAACTAATTTCGTATACTAACGGCTACTATCAACTTGCTATATATGCTTTGATAGCGGGCATTGTTGTAATTGCGCTTTCTCCGTTGATTAAAAAATTAATGGGCGGGGTAAAATAAAATCTCTCATTCTTATATTCGCTTTATGAACGCATCAACTAATTCTATGTCATTCCGATTAATTGTTTCCACAATTGTTCTTTCATTCACCTTGAATGCTTGCGCGCAAAATGTTCCCTCTACTGTGGCGAAACCACAAGGTGCCGCAACGGCTCAATTTGAAGGAGAAGCATGGGAAACAGATCTGAATAAGGCGATTGGACTTTCTTACGAAACAAAAAAGCCAATCATGTTATTCTTTACTGGAAGTGATTGGTGCGGATGGTGCATTCGTTTACAAAACGAGGTTTTCAGAACGGAAACCTTCACCAAATGGGCGAAAGAAAATGTCATCTTGGTTGAACTCGACTTCCCAAGAAAAAAGGAACAGCCTCAAACCATTAAAGATCAAAATAGACAATTGCAACAAATGTTCGCTGTTCAAGGCTATCCAACTTGTCATTTCGTAATGCCTACTCCAACCGACGACGGGCGCATTAACCTTGCCCCTCTTGGTCAAAACGGTTACATGGCAGGTGGTCCTGATGTTTGGATTGCAAAGGTTTCTGAATTTTTACCGAAAAATTAATAGAAAACCGGAGGTTTTATTCCTACGAAGTAATTGGAAATCCTTCGGATTTATTCCTACTGCGTAATGGGAAAATCGAAGATTTTATTCCTACGAAGTAATTCCTATTTCATAATTGGAAATGTGTTATTTGGAGTTAACCGTGATTCGCCAAATGAGATAACTGAGTTGTTGGTATTTTGATATGAAAGGCTGAATGGATAGTGAAACCTCTATTTTATCTCGAACCAATTCGAGCCAATAAATAGTTTCCTTGCATTCCTTCCTTGCAATTCGAAGTTTATGAATGAAGTCCTTCTTCGATTCGGCACTTTGAGATTCTTGAATGTTCGCAGCTACACTTGTGCTGCAGCGTTTCAATTGGTTACTCACTTCAAATTCTCGGCGCACATTTTTCAGTTCATTGCAGAGATCAAAAACGTCATAAGACAACTCTTTCGATAAATCTTGAATTTTCATTTTTAATAATTTAGAATTCAAAATTCAGCGCATTCTCAAGAATGTCCTATGTGCTATTTATTCGTCATTTTGCAAGTCGTATATCATGCAGCCCAATAAAACCAACGGTTTTCCAATTACGTAGTACGCATAACGTAGTTCCAATTACAAAGTAGGAATAAAACCTCTGGTTTTCCAATTACGCAGTAGGAATTACGCAGTAGGAATAAAACCTCCGGTTTTCCAATTACGCAGTAGGAATTACGTAGTAAGAATAAAATCTCCGATTTTCCCATTACATCGTAGGAATAAATCCGAAGGATTTCCCATTACGTAGTTCCAATAAATCCGTTCCAATAAATCCTTCGGATTTACTTTGTGTTTGAGAATTCCTAGATTATCTTGCGCACACTTAAAACTGCAATTGCAATGGGAGAGACAGCAAAAATTATTTTAGACGGAAAAGAATACGAAGTACCCGTATTTACTGGTTCTGCGAACGAGAAGGCTATTGATATTACGAAGCTTCGTGACTTAACAGGTTACGTGACTTTAGATAGCGGTTATAAAAACACAGGTGCTACCAAGAGCGCTATCACATTTTTAGATGGTGAAGAAGGGAAATTATGGTACCGCGGTTACCCAATTGAACAAATTGCAGAATACGGAACATTCCTAGAGGTTGCTTATTTGCTTATCTACGGAGACCTTCCAACTGAAAAAGAACTACGCTACTTCACAGATAGCATTAGTCACCACACGTTGGTGCACGAAGACATGAAGCGTTTCTATGAAGCGTATCCAACACACGCGCATCCAATGGGAGTATTGTCTTCCATGATCGCGAGCATGTCTACGTTCTACCCTGAATCTCAAAATCCAAATAACTTCAAAGACATTGAATTAACCATTCACCGTCTAATGGCTAAAATGCCAACTTTGGCAGCACAAGCTTTTAAAGTAAGTATTGGACATCCGATTGTATACCCACGCAACGCTTACTCATACACGCAAAACTTTTTGCATATGATGTTCGCTTTGCCGACATACGAATATGAAATTGACCCTGTGATTGACGACGCATTAAACAAGTTGTTAATCCTTCACGCAGACCACGAACAAAACTGCTCTACTTCTACTGTTCGTATGGTTGGTTCTTCACAAAGTAACTTGTACTCGTCTATCTCTGCTGGTATTGCTGCACTTTGGGGACCTCTTCACGGTGGTGCTAACCAAGCGGTTATTGAAATGCTTGAGAAGATTAAGAACGACGGTGGCGATGTGTCTAAGTGGGTTGCGAAGGCGAAAGATAAAAACGACCCTTTCCGCCTTATGGGATTCGGTCACCGCGTATACAAAAACTTCGATCCACGTGCACGTATCATTAAGAAAGCTTGCGACGATGTGTTGAACAAATTAGGTATTCACGATCCTGTATTAGACATTGCAAAACAATTGGAAGAAGTGGCGTTGAAAGACGAATACTTCGTAGAGCGTAAGTTGTATCCAAACGTAGACTTCTACTCTGGAATCATCTACCGCGCAATTGGAATTCCAACTGAAATGTTTACAGTAATGTTTGCATTGGGACGTCTACCAGGTTGGATTGCACAATGGAAAGAAATGATTGAACAAGGAGAGCCAATTGGCCGTCCACGTCAAATATACACTGGACATGATCTTCGCGATTATGTGCCCATTGCAAAAAGAGGATAATATTACGGGCTGCTTCGGCAGCCCTTTTCATTCAATATAGTTTCAATAAATTTCAACATGGAAAACGGAAAAGTTACTGTCGAAGCAAATAACGGAATTGCTACCATCACATTTTTTCACCCACAAAGCAATTCGCTCCCAGGAGCGCTATTGCGCGAGCTAGCTAGCACGATTGAACAAATCGGTACACGCGAAGATGTTCGGGTGGTTGTATTGAAAAGTGAAGGTGAAAAAGCCTTTTGCGCTGGAGCTAGTTTCGATGAATTAGTTGCCATTCAAACTACGGAAGAAGGAAATGTTTTCTTCTCTGGATTTGCCTTGGTAATTAATGCGCTTCGCAAAATTCCTCAACTTGTTATTGGTCGCGTGCAGAACAAAGCCGTGGGTGGTGGAGTTGGAATTGCCGCTTCAGTCGATTACTGTTTTGCCACATCAGCCGCTTCCGTTAAGTTAAGTGAATTGGTGGTTGGAATTGGACCATTCGTGGTTGGACCAGCCGTTGAGCGCAAAGTAGGATTGTCTGCTATGTCTCAATTGGCTATCAACGCCAGCGAATGGCAAAGCGCAGAATGGGCGCGTGAGAAAGGATTGTATGCAGAAGTATTCGATACCGTTGAAACTATGGATGCTGCCATTCAAATGCTCGCAGACAAATTGAATAACAGCAATCCGGAAGCCATGCAAGAACTTAAGAAAATCTTCTGGAGAAACACTGATAACTGGGACACCTTACTTTTCGAAAGAGCAGGAATTTCTGGACGACTTGTATTGAGTGATTTCACTCGTGCTGCTATCGCGAAATTCAAAGCGAAGTAATATTCCACGAAGTGGATTGGTCCCTTCGGGATTGGTCCGCAAAGCGGATGTGTCCACACAGTGGATTAGTCCCACAGGGATTGGTCCGCAAAGCGGATGTATCCACGACGTGGATTAATCCTTTTGGGATTTTTCAATTTTGCGTTTAAACAACTCCTGAATACCATCTACCAATTGTTTCCAATCGTCGAACTCTTCTTGGTAGATAACGCCGATACCTTGTGTATAAGGACTCTGAGTAGTTGTAGTCATTCGACGGTCGTTACTTTCGTTGTAGACCATTAATTTAATTTTCCCGTCTTGCGTAATGTTGTATTCCACACGAACATCTCCAATGTAGTTTGTCGTTTGACTGGTGTTCGCGCCTCCTCTGGCAACACCAAAGTTCCCTGTAACACTTACACGATCATTAAATAATTGCGTGCTCAAAGCCAATTCAATTTCTTCATTGCTGATCTTATCTCCTGGACGATAGTTAAATCCTAAATCGAAATCATCGCTAATCTGACTTAACCAATTTGAAATTTGACTTGAAATTAATTCACTTCCATTGCTCGCTAATCCAACTCCTGTCCCACTCGTCTGAGTAATATTCGGAGGACTAATAAATCTTCCCATAACCAGCAGTGCAAATGCTTGCCTGTTTCGTTCTTGCTCTGTGCTTATGACACTTGCCAATCGTGATTTCGTTAATTGATCAGACTGCGGCAATTCCAAATCAAATCCAATGGTCGGATTCATCATCTTTCCTTGAAGGCCCATAATCAAGTTCACTGGGACTCTCTTTCCCGACGTTTGCGTAGGGTCTGGAATAATGTCGCTCAAACTAGCTGAAACCTTATAGATCGCTTCCAAATCAAGCTCTGCAGCCATTGGATCTCCGTACCAAGCAATGGTACCACCAGGCGTCACTTCGAAAGGCTTGTTCAACAAATTCTTCAAGGTGAACAAATAATTTCCCTGCGTAATTTCCAACATGCCGTACATATTGAATGTGCTCAGGTTATTGATAATCATTGACAAATGCCCCTTCCCTCTACCTTTCATAACATCGCCTACGGCCTCGTCGAAAATAATTTGAAACTCGGCATCTTCCGTCACGTCAAGTTGCATGTTCATCGTAATACCACTCAAATCAGCTTTCAATTCTTTCTTGGTTGTGGTATCTAGCGGATTAACAAATTGAATGTATGAATCGAATTGCAATTCGCCGGAAGAACTCATGGGTAATATAAACGTAGTTCCCTTTTCACTCTTCAATGTCATATCGAAAAATGTCTGATCGCCATATCCTGAAATGTCTAAAAACCCTGTCGTGTATGCCTTTCCGTAGAAGTCACTGTTATCGCCTTCCTTCGTATTCATCATTAACATTGGCGTATCCATTTCAACCGACACATCATATTGCCACTCTTCAAAATTGGTGTGCAGCACCTGTCCGGTCAATCGCCCTGGCTTTCCTTCATCATCGAAAATTTCAATATTATTGAACGCGAACATATCTGGATCTATATGAACCTTATCGCTGAATGAATAACTTGTTTGAAGGAAAGGAACAAAGAGATTCGCATCGCGAAGAATTAAATCGCCCTTTAACTGCGGGGCATCTGTTGTGCCTGTAAGACTTATCAAAGAAGAAGCATGCCCGGTAATTCCCAACACATCCTCTCCTATAAACGCATTTAAAATACTTAAATCGAATCCGTTCATGGTCAACAAGAAATCCAACGGACTCTCTTCGTCGTTTGGAGAATAATTGCCCGCAAAGCGCAGCGGCTGAATGCTGTCGCGTTCAATTTCTCCATCTGCGCGAAGGCGCTCTTTCTTACTGTCCCAAGTACTATTCACACATAAGTTTCCTATTTCATATTCATTCAACCCCAAATCGAACAAGCTCAATTCAGAGGTGACAATCGTCTTGTCGTAGACATTGCTCAATTCAACAATTCCGTTCGCTTCCCCTTTCAATTGAAGGTCTTCACCAAGAAGCCCATTCAACATGGAGAGATCCACATTTCCCAACTCAACGCGCAAGGGCGAAGACGGATGTTCGGTAATCATTCCATTAATTCCCAAATACTCCGATTGGTTGTACATACGGAATCCGTTTACGCCAAGATCTTTGTGACAAAGTGTGAAGGACGCATTCGGTGCCCAAATCCAAGGTTCGTTGTTCACGACCAAAGAACTTCTACCCACGATGTATTCAAAATCATCGAAACTATTCAGGAAAAACACTCCGTTCAAATCACCCGTTAAAAACTCGCCCGGGTTTCCCCACATGAGCGCGCTATAGACCGTATCTCCAAGAGATTGAACATCCCAAGAAAGATTGCTGATCAATTTCGATTCTTGGTCTAAGACTTCGTTCACTTGAACCGTGAGGAAAATAGAGCCCAACTCGCGTGAAATATCCACAACCAAATCTTCCGCTTGGTAATCTTCGTATTGAATATTCGGAGATCCGAATGTTCCAGAAAGCTCGTTGTTCTTTTCGTCTACGAATAAATTCAAAGATGTTCCTCTCGCAATTTTCAATTCAGGAATGAAGGCGGCTGAAATGAATTCGAAATCGTTGATACGAACCGTTAAATTGAAATCTTGTTCTTTGTGCGGACGCGAAGAGTACGTCATGTTCGGAAGTGCATCTGCAATAATGTCTTGAAGACTTGGCCACAATTGATTGTAATTGAAGTTCCCTTCCAACTTCGCATAAACAACATCGGAATTCAACGTAATGCTGCGCGTCCCCTCCTGCTCTGTATCTAATGTGAAGTAGTCTAGTTTTCGAATTTTCTCATCGATGAGGTAAACGATATTCGCCCCCACAAACTCTCCTTCAATTTCACTCAAGGTTAATCCTTTCAAGTGTGCGTTGAATTCCCCCGCAATAACCGCAGGAGTTTCGTCTTCCAACAATCCAACCGCAGTAAGGTCGAAGCGATTCACATTCAATTCGAAATTCAATAACGGTTGTTTCTGGGTGAAATCAATCTCACCATCGAATTTCGCTTGAGCATTCGCATCGGCAATTTCAAACTTTCCGCTGAAGAAATTATTCTTGAACCTTCCGCTTGAGGTCATCTTGGTGTAGACGTATTCGCCCAATCCTAACTCACTAATGTCTCCCTCGAAATTCAAATCCATGTTACTCACTTCGAGCCCGGTTCCTTCCACATGAATATTCGTGGAAACAACGCCCAACTGATCGTCTGAATAATAAATTCCCAAATTGAATTTTTCCAATTGAAGTTGACCGTTGTAGCTCACCAACGAATCGAAATCGCTCATCTTAACCGCAGTGGTAAGCGATCCAATATCCGTGGTGGTCTTTCCATAAAGCTCAACTTCAGATAAGTCGCCGCGTGCATTTCCTTCAAAATGAATTTTACCCAATGTGGAAATGTTTGCTGGAAGTTGCATGAGCTTGCCCTCTGAAAAAGGGTAAGCTTTTAAAGATGACAGATCGTTGTAATTGCTTGTTATGGATTCAGCCGCCAACTCATATTTCAAACTATCCAAGTTCATGGCATTCATTAAATGAATATTCCCTTTGAAGTGCGAATGCCTTCCAAATTGAAGATCCATATTCCATAAACTCAAATTGTTCAAGGGACCAGAAATGTCTCCTTCCAATTTCAACACATTATCGAAACCTTTCAAGTCGCTACTAAACACCGAAAGATCATTCAACACCAATTCAGTTGGTTTAAAGTGAATGTCCCAATTCACTTTGTTGTTGAAGTCGCTCCATGCATCGTCATTGGGCGCATACATTCCAACATCACCAACGAGGTGTGTTTCTCCTAAATCGGCATCCAATTCTTTAACTTGAATAGCATTGCCTTGCATTCGGAAATGCGCGTGCAAATCTTCGACATTCAATCCTGATCTTTCCTTCAACTTCAACGATTCAATGTTGGCTTGAATCACGTCTCCTTTCATTTCGAAATTTTCAATCTGGGTTGAAAAAAGAGAGACTGCCAATTGCTCTTCGTAGAATGCGCCTTCTTCTACCAGCGGAAGTGTGTAATCGAAATAGGTAAACTTTCCATTTTCAATATTCAACTTCCCTACCCACATGCTGAAATTACTTGTGGTGTCTTGGGGCTCTTCGCTTGCGAAATAATCAGAGAGGAATTGATAATTCCAATCTGACTCACCGGCATAGCGCTTGAATTCTATGTTGGGTTCGAGCAGTGAAATACTTTGCGATTCGAACCGCGATTGGCTTGAAGAAAAGGAATAAGTTGCCATGTGCAATTCCTTCGCGTAAAGCAAGGTATCGCCCTTGTGATCTTCAATATATAAACCGTCTAAAACAACGCGCGCCCACAAGTCAATGCGAATGCGATCTATCTCTACTTTCCGATTCCACTCCGAAGAAAGATAGGACGCTAAACGATGTCCGCCCCAAGTCTGAACAGCATGAATTTGTAGTGAAAGAATGAGGATGACTAAAAAAGCTGGAATAGTTAAAAGCCAGAGAAATCTTCTCTTTCGCTTTTTCTTAGGTAGAACAACTATTTCCTCGGGCGTTTCCAATAGCACAAAAATAACCCTTGTAGAACGGATTTCCGAACAAATATTACTTCTGTTGCAAAGAAGTATTGTGCTGTTTCAAGACTTCAACAAAAACGTCTCTATTTTCAGGACTAATAATCACCAATAATCGACCGTTATGATACAGCGCTAAACGCTTCAAAGACGCGGCTGGTGAGCTTATTGGATTGCTCGTGTACTTGAAATGTGTGATGTCTGAAATGTCTAAAGTTGGAAAGGTAAATATGCCGCAAAAGACTTTTAGTTTTCCATCTGAAGTAATGGTGTAATGGGTGTTGAAAATGATCGAGAGAATAAAAGCCGTGAGCGGCACATACAGCGCCAACATGATTAGCGATTCGCGAACGTTCAAAAATCCGGTTACCATGAACATGATTAATACCGGTCCGAAGATCCACCAACTGATGCCGCTTTTCATTTTGAAATTTGCTCCAGGTATCATGGCTTAATGAACGATTGAATTATAAACTACGACAAAGAAATCGAGGAATTCTTGCGGCTTCCATACCAATAAAAACGCAATACCAAAGGCTGCTCCCGCTAAGTGCGCGTCGTGCGCAATAGCAGTATTCATCTTCTTATTCATGTAATATTCCAATCCGAAAAAGAGAATAATTGCCGCCCATCCTGGAAGTGGTAAAATGAAGAAAAACAACAATTCCGAAGTGGGGAACATGAACATGTAGAGCATCATAACTGCGCTCACTGCTCCCGATGCGCCAACACTGGTGTAATAAATATTATCTCCGTGCTTCTTCAAAGCTGGAAGGGTAGCAAAAGCAGCAGCGCCGAAGTATAGCAGGGCAAACAACGATGTTGGCATATAATGCTCAACGGCTCTTCCAAAACTAAAAAGGGCAAATAGATTGAAGAACAGATGTCCTGTATCTGCGTGGACAAGCGTATGCGACCAAATGCGATAAATTTCCTTATTATGCTTAACGCGATAAGGTGAAAGAGACAATTTCGACAAGAGTTCCGAATTCGAAAGCGCTTGCCAAGAGACTATGCCTGTTGCAAGACATAATAAAACCGTGAGTGAGATTTGCATAATTAATTTTAACTGGAATGGTCACTTACAATAACCCATCTTCCGTTGATTCTTTTCCAAAGCAACGTAAAATGTCCGCTTAATGTATCTGCACTTCGAAATAAATTCCAACGACCATCAACGTATACGTTCTTTCCATTCAAGACTTCAATTCGAAGTTCATCGAATTTCAATGTCCCCATCTTTTCTTTTGAAGGATAAACCCGCTGGTATCTTTCCAACGAAGATTTCCAACCCAAGGTAACACCATCCTTTCCCAAAAAACGAAGTGAATCACTTTCCCAATAGCCGTTCATGAATCCAACCAGATCGCCCATGTTCCAAGCCTTCTGTTGCGAATGCATGGTATTGGTTATTTCTTGTTGAATAGAAGATACAGAGGCGCATGCTTCCAAAAGAAGCACGGACACTGCAATTATTGTGATTTGAATTTTATACATTGAAACGGAAGTGCATGATGTCTCCGTCTTGCACCACATATTCCTTCCCTTCCACCGACATTTTACCGGCCTCTTTAACAGCGGCTTCAGATTTAAAGCTTAAGAAGTCTACCAACTTAATGACTTCGGCACGAATGAAGCCTTTCTCGAAGTCTGTGTGAATCACACCTGCAGCTTGTGGAGCGGTATATCCTTCATAGATGGTCCACGCGCGAACTTCCTTCACACCTGCTGTGAAGTATGTCTTCAGATTCAACAAGCGATAGGCTGCTTTGATTAATTTAGAAACACCAGGTTCTTCAAGTCCTAAGTCTTGCAAGAACATTTGGCGTTCTTCGTAAGTGTCTAACGATGCAATGTCTGCTTCAATAGCAGCGCCGATTACCAACACCTCTGCATTCTCGTCCTTCACACCTTCTCTTACTTGCTCAACGTATGCGTTACCGTTAACAACAGAACCTTCTTCTACATTGCACAAATACAATACTGGCTTAGCCGTTAACAATTGTAATTCGCGAAGAAGAATTATTTGCTCGTCGTTTTCTGGCTGCTCAGTACGTGCGCTCTTTCCTTGTTCTAGAGCAGCTTTCAAGCGCTCTAAATAATCGAACTGTTTCTTAGCAGTTGAATCTCCTGCTTTCGCCGCACGTTGAACTTTCGCAATGCGCGCCTCAACCGCTTCAAGATCTTTCAACTGCAATTCAATATCAATGATTTCTTTGTCGCGAAGTGGATTCACAGATCCGTCTACGTGCACCACATTCGGGTCATCGAAACAACGTAATACGTGAATGATTGCATCGGTCTCACGAATGTTTGCCAAGAATTTATTCCCTAATCCTTCTCCTTTCGAAGCGCCTTTCACTAATCCGGCAATGTCAACAATCTCAATAGTGGTAGGAACAATGCGTTCTGGAATAATTAACTCAGCGATTTGCGTCATGCGCTCGTCTGGAACGGTAATGGTTCCTACATTGGGTTCAATGGTACAGAACGGGAAGTTAGCTGCTTGAGCTTTCGCGTTTGACAAACAATTGAACAGGGTTGATTTTCCAACATTAGGAAGACCCACAATACCGCACTTTAACGCCATGATTTTTGAATTAGGCTGCAAAGATAATTGCAAGTGCACACTTTTCCACAATCAACAAACACTTCCCTTTTCAACATAAAATAAAAACTACTTTCGCAAAAAAATTCTTCAATGATTTCTAATCAAGAACTTTCGCGAATAGCTTCTCAAGTGAGACGTGATATCGTGCGAATGGTTCACGCTGTGAACAGCGGACACCCAGGAGGAAGTTTAGGCTGCACCGATTTCTTGGTGAGTCTTTATTTCCGTCAAATGACAATTAACCCAACAAGCTGGAACATGAACGGCCAAGGGGAAGACCTCTTCTTCTTGAGCAACGGACACATCTCCCCTGTATTCTATTCAGTTTTGGCTCGTTCAGGATACTTCGATGTTGCTGAATTGGCAACGTTCAGAAAAATTAACACACGCCTTCAAGGTCACCCTACCACTCACGACAGTCTTCCTGGCGTGCGTATTGCGAGCGGTTCACTTGGTCAAGGCATGAGCGTTGCCGCTGGAGCAGCTCAAGCAAAAAAATTAAACAACGATCCGAAACTTGTATTCACACTTCACGGAGATGGTGAATTGCAAGAAGGTCAAATTTGGGAAGCCGCTATGTACTGCGCGCATCACAAAATTGACAATATCATTAGCACTGTAGATGTAAACGGACAGCAAATCGATGGTCCAACAGAGGCTGTTATGTCTTTGGGAAATCTTCGTGCGAAATTCGAAGCATTCGGTTGGAAAGTGTTGGAAACAAACGGACACGACCTAGAGCAACTTAACGCAACAATTGATGAAGCGAAGAGTCTAACCGGAAACGGTTATCCGATCATGATTCTCATGACGACAAGCATGGGTAAAGGTGTTGACTTCATGGAAGGCACACACAAGTGGCATGGCGTTGCTCCGAACGACGAGCAACTGGCAGCTGCATTGGGACAGTTAGAAGAAACTTTAGGCGACTATTAATTTAAGAGACATGTTAGAATTCGATTTATCACCCGCGAACGATACACGCTCTGGCTTCGGTGCCGGACTTCATGAATTAGGTCAGAAAAACCCTAAAGTTGTTGCTTTGTGTGCCGACTTAATTGGCTCTTTGAAAATGGACGCTTTCAAGAAAGATTTTCCTGAGCGCTTTTTTCAAGTTGGAATTGCAGAAGCAAACATGATGGGTGTTGCTGCTGGAATGACCATTGGTGGGCACATTCCTTTCACAGGAACATTCGCAAACTTTTCTACTGGAAGAGTTTACGATCAGATTAGACAAAGCATTGCATATAGTGATAAGAACGTTAAGATCTGTGCTTCTCACGCTGGACTTACCCTAGGAGAAGACGGTGCAACACATCAGATTTTAGAAGATGTTGGAATGATGAGCATGCTTCCTGGAATGACTGTTATTAATCCTTGCGATTACAATCAAACCAAAGCTGCGACAATGGCTATAGCCGATCATCACGGTCCTGTTTACTTGCGTTTCGGAAGACCGAAAGTAACGAACTTCACTGCTGTAGATCAGAACTTCGAAATTGGTAAAGCTTGGCATATTCACGAAGGAAACGACGTGACCATTATTGCAACCGGACACCTCGTTTGGGAAGCGGTTGAAGCAGCTCGCGAATTAGAAGCGGAAGGAATTTCAGTTGATCTCATTAACATTCACACCATTAAGCCTCTCGATGAAGAAGCCATCGTGCGCAGCGCAATGAAAACCGGAAAGGTAATCACTTGTGAGGAGCACATGATTACGGGTGGATTAGGCAGCATGGTTGCTCAAGTGTTAGCAAAAGAAGCACCTTCTGTAATGGAATTCATTGGCGTAAACGACAGCTTCGGCGAAAGCGGAACTCCTGATCAGTTGATGGAGAAATACGGATTGAAGGCGAAGAACATTGTTGCTGCAGCGAAGCGTTTGATGGAAAACTAAGAACTTGGAACTTCGTTGTTGGAACTTCGTTATTCCTATTTCATAATTGGAACTTTGTAATTGGAACTTCGTTATTCCTATTTCATAATTGGAACTTCGTTATACCTGCTCCGTAATTGGAACTTTGTTGTTGGAACTGCGTTATTGAAACAATATGAAAAATACAATTTTCACTTCCATTCTGCTCTTACTTACGATTGGACTGTTCGCGCAAACCAAAATCTACAGAGGGGATTCAACTAGTTCTTTTGATTGTTTGTATACTTACAAAGAGGATAAAGTCTACAAGGGAAATTCAACAAGTTATTTCGATTGTGTTCTTACCGTTTCTGGAAATAAGATTTACAAAGGGAATTCTACGAGCTACTTTGACTGTCTCTATATTATTCAAGATGGTAAAATATATTCAGGAAATTCCACTTCGTATTTCGATTGCCTTTATACGATTGAATGTGGTAAAGTTTACAAAGGAAATTCTACAAGTTATTTCGATTGCCTTACTACCATTAACAAATCGAAAGTCTATCGTGGAAATTCAACCAACTATTTCGATTGCGTGCTAACCGCAGACGGATTAATTCCTGAGGCTCTTCTAGCCATTCTTGTCGGACCGTTTTAATTCAAATGCTTTATTTATTAATTAACACCTGACTCGAAAGCTATAGCGTGCTTTTCGACCTTCTGCATCGTTCACTGCAATACTTCACTTCTTCCCAATTCTTCTCCCACTTCTTTCTCCAGGAATATGGAAGTCCGCATACCGTGCAGATTTTAGTCGGCAGATTCGATTTTTTCATTGAAGTTCTTTCTTTACTTTTTTCCAAAACGCAAAGAATGAAGGAAAATATCCTTTCACCGAAGAAATCCATTCTCGTTCGTCTTGAATTCCTATATAAGCATTCAGTGGATGCTCTTTGAAAATGAATTTAACATCGGGAATTTGTTGCAAATCTGAAAACTCACCAACGTAGATTTGAATATTCGGAATGTTTTCTATCGCCAGGTCAATACAAAACTGAATACTCTTTTCTGAAACAGGATACTTTTCGAACACCGAAGGCTCTAGCAAAAGAATGCGTGCGCCCGCTTCGTCTTTACGCCATTTGGGATCGAGATTATAGAAGTTGTAAATGAAACAGGTTTCTCCATCTCTGATTGTTGGAAATGACGAGTTCGGAAGTTTTGTTTTCAATTGAAACGTTTCCAATTCTCTTAATTCATCTGGAATTCCGATCGTTTCAATTTCTTCATAAGAAACATCTAGGAACGTATTCTCCTGATTGGTGTTGCAATACTTGTTGATATTTTCCTGATTCGCGAAATAGAGTTTGTTGCTCTTCGCGCCGCACACCCATTGCCAACTCAGCGCATTGCTCGCCCAATCGGCGTCTAACAAATGGTAATACATCCATTGGGCAGGTTGAATCCACGCGCATCTCCCTAGATTTGTCGCACATGAAGCAATGTACATGCGCAGGTGATTGTGTAAGTATCCAGTTTTATAAAACGCTTCAATGCCTTTATCTATGGCCTGAATTCCTGTTTGTCCGCTTATGATATTCACTGGAACTCCATCTCTATCGGCACGAGGTTGAGGATTTCGAATGTCAGCATTTATCTCAGAGCCTCGCGCAATCCAGACCTGCTGCCAGTAGTCTCTCCAGGCCAACTCTTTAACGAAGCTCTCGATTTCATCAATTGAGTATCCCTTTTTCATCACCGAATCGAAAACCTGCTTGGTACTAATTACACCTCTAGAGATGTAGGGTGATAAATAGGTGACTGCCCCAGATATAAAATTTCTTGATTTACCATATTCAATGGGATCAATGCTTTCAATTCTCTCTAGTATAGCCGTTCTATTCAAGTTCATTTCCATCGTATTTACACAACAACTCAAGTCCATTTTGGTTTACAACCAGCCTTGTTTAATCATTCGTGAAAAAAATTCAACAAAACTGAACAAAACTTGTGTATTATTGTTATATTAATCGTGGAGGCAGAAACCACAATAAAAAACGCGGAGAAACCGAAAAGCCTTAAGAGTAGGAAAACCTTACTAAAACCGTTTTTTATGGAACACATGGGTACAATTGCGAGTGACAATTATGTTGCTTTTACGTTCTTCATCGGAACGATGGCTATGATGGCCGCTTCAGTATTTTTCTTTTTTGAATTGAACAACACTTCACCGAAGTGGAGAACGTCTGTTCTAGTTTCTGGTCTTATCACTTTCATTGCAGCAGTGCACTACTACTACATGAGAGGGTACAACTTGGAGACAGGTGAGTCACCAACATTCTTCCGTTATGTTGACTGGATACTTACTGTTCCGTTGATGTGCGTTGAGTTTTACTTAATCACTAAGAAAGCAGGTGCTAAAATTGCTTTGTTGTGGAAATTAATCTTCGCTTCTTTGGTAATGTTAGTTACTGGATACATCGGAGAAGTTTTAGATCCAGCACAAAGCGTTCTTTGGGGTGTAATCTCAGGAGCTGCATATTTCTACATTGCTTACTTAATCTGGTTTGGTGAAGTTGCGAAACTTTCTCAAACTGCAGGTCCACAAGTTGCAAAAGCAACTCGTATCCTTGCTTGGTTCGTATTGGTAGGATGGGCTATCTATCCATTAGGATACATCTTAGGTACAGATGGTGGATTATTCGGAATGAAATTAGTTCAAGACAAAGCTTCTGCATTACACGCAATGGATATCGTTTATAACATCGCAGATGCTATCAACAAAATCGGATTTGGTTTAGTTATTTATGCGTTGTCGCGTAAAGAAGACTAAATAAATCTATTCTACGAAAAATAGAATTTTGAAAGGGGCGTAAGGAAAAAACACTTACGCCCTTTTTATTACTCCTTTTCAAACAAAAAAAGTAGACAAACAACTCCAAGAAATGAATACTGAACCGCAATACGATTTCATATTTGCTGGCAAAGGAGCGTCTGCGGCACTCGTGCTTATTGAACTTGAAAGGAGAAACCTTTTGGATTCAAAAAAAATTCTAATTGTTGATCCGAATAAAGATTCAACCAACAATAAAAACTTTTGCTTTTGGACTGAAGAAAACGGTGAACTCAAAAGAAAACTTGAGCCTTTCATTGAACACACCTGGTCTAAAATTCAGTTGAACAATGGTAAGGACGAATTACTAAATCCAACATCTTACAACCACATTCCCAATTCAATTGTTATTGAAAAGGCCAATGCGATTATTGAAAAACATTCAGCTCAAGTCTTGATTGAAACAATTACCGAGACCGGAACGGATCGCATCGGAAACTTCGCGACAATAAGAGGCGAAAGAACATACGGAGAGTACATCTTTGATTCGAGAACTCCTATTTTACAAAAAACTGAATGGAATCAAACTACACTATTTCAAAGCTTTCTCGGATGGGTCGTCGAATTTCCAACTGAAAAATTAGATGTTGAATCCTTCCGTATGATGGACTTCAACATTGAACAAAACAACTTCACTCAATTCGTATATGTATTGCCTTTCTCTGCCAATTCAGCACTTATTGAAGTAACGCGATTCGGAAAGGAAATCATTACAACGACTGAAGCGGAATCTATTCTCGAAGACTACATCAAAAATCATTTCGGGTCGCACAAGAAAACTGGAACTGAGCAAGGGTGCATTCCTATGAGTAACGCGTCTCTCGACAGCGTTGAAAGCAAAAACATTATCAATCTTGGAGCGAGAAATTATTGCCTCAAACCAAGCACAGGTTATGCCTTCAAAAACATGTTTAGTCAAGCTACTGAAATCGCGGAGCGGATTCAAGCAGGACAAACAACAATCTCAACAAACCGAACACACCAAGTAGCCACAAATGGAAGGTTCGCTTTTTATGATGCGCTTCTTCTCATTATACTCCACCTCTGGCCGAACTATGGCAGAGTCATTTTCACTCAACTGTTCTCCAAAGTAGAAACAAAACTCATTCTAAAATTCCTCGACGAGAAAACGACAATTTTGGAAGACGTTCTAATATTCAGCCGCCTACCCATTGGAATATTCTTGAGATCACTGAGCTTATACTTCGTTAAAAGCAAAGCATTCAGACCATTTGTTATCGTTTGTTTTGTTTCCGCATTGTATTCTCTTTCGAACTTTCCTGAAATACGAAACTTAGTTGGGTATACCGTTCTCATCATTGGAATGATATGCGTTGGTTTGCCTCACGGAGCAGTAGATCATTTAATCGAATCGAAAACGTGGGATTATAAAAAAGCGCCGAGATTCATTGGTCAATACCTTTTGCTTATTGCATGCATGGGAATTGTTTGGCTTTTAGCCCCAGTTCTCGCGTTGATAGCCTTTCTCGTTTATTCCGCCTGGCACTTTGGACAAGCCGATATTCGACAGTGGTCTATCGCTAACTTTCTTACATTGCCCTGGGGAGCAACCATTCTTCTCTACATTTTAGGAACGCACCAAATTGAAACTTCATCAATATTAAGTTATATAGCAGGAATTGACTTCCCTTTTTCAATTTCACCTTTTGCTATTGCTCCATGGTTATTCTTTGCCATATGGAAAAGGAACATCCCCATGATCTTCACAATGTGCTGGCTTGCCATTTCAAGTCAACTGCCTCTCCTACTCGCTTTTGGAACTTACTTCATTGGTCAACACAGCATAACCAGTTGGGGACATCTTAAGCAACACATTCAAAATAACAATCGGAAAATCTGGATACACGCACTACCCTTTCATTTGGGTGCATGGCTAATACTCATTCTCTTCTTCATACTTTGGCCAATGATTCAATGTGAAATAAGTTCATCCTATAATGCATGGGGAATTTTCTTTATTTTCATTTCCTGCGTGAGCTTTCCGCATGTGATTTTCATGAATAAATTGTACACGCAGACTTCCTAAAGCGTTAATGCCTGCATATATTTCAATTCGTTAATTTGAAATATATTCGCGATATGCTTGATGTTCAAAGTCAAATACAATCCCATTTCGAGAATCTCGAAAATGCTAAATCATTCGAACTTCAACAACTTCACAACCTTATTGTCACAATAAATCCGACTTGCAAATTGTGGTTCGACAACGGGATAAATGATGAAGGGAAGGTGGTGACGAATCCAACTATCGGATACGGTCTGCAAACTCTTCACTACGCAAAAGGTGAAACGAAAGAATTCTTTCAAATAGGAATCTGCGCTACAACAACGGGCATTTCAATTTATCTAATCGGAATCAAAGACAAAAACATTCTCAAAGAAACATTCGCCCCTTCAATCGGAAAAGCAACTATCACAGGATACTGCGTGAAGTACAAACGCCACTCTGACTTGAATTCTGATACCCTAACAAAATTAATCCAATTCGGATTTTCTGAAAAATAATTACTCAATAGAAATTACGTAGTAGGAAGAACGTAGTAGTAATAAGATCGATGATTTTCAAACTACCAATCTATTTCAACCTTCCCCCACTCCTTCAACTGCGCATTAATTTTCGAAAAGGGTTTCGACCCAAAAAATCCACGATAGGACGAAAGCGGCGATGGATGAGCACTTTCAATAATAGTATGCTTCGACAAATCAATTAAGATTTTCTTCTTTCGCGCATAATCTCCCCACAAGACAAAAACAACATGCTTGTTTCCCTTCGAAATAAATGAAATTACCGCATTGGTAAATTCTTCCCATCCCCATTTCGAATGACTTCCAGCTTTGTCCTTTTCCACCGTTAAAACACTATTCAACAAAAAAACACCTTGTTCAGCCCAAGAAGTTAAATCTGTTGACCTTGTTAAATCAATTCCGTATTCGCTTTCCAATTCCTTGAAGATATTCCGAAGAGAGGGCGGTGTCTTTATTCCTTGACGAACGCTAAAAGCCAATCCGTGAGCCTCTCCTGTTCCATGGTAAGGATCTTGTCCGAGTATCACAACCTTGACATCTTTTGGGCTACACAAGGAAAAAGCTTCAAAGATTTTTTCTTTGGGTGGAAAACAAATCGAGGAAGCATAGGCTTCCTCGATCTTTTTTTCTAAAGAAAATAAATAGTCCTTTCGCGCCTCCTCTCGAAGCAATTCACTCCATGCTTTCGGAAAGGATTCAAATAACATTACAATTTCACAAATTTCTTGTTGAAGGAAGAACCATCTTTCTTCACCACTTGAATGAAATACATTCCACTTGCAAAGTTACTCGCAGAAATAATAGTTGAAGATGCATTCAAATTCAGGCTTTCAACCATTCTACCATCTTGCGTATACACTCGAACTTCTTTCAATAAATCGAATCGTGGACAAGTCAAGGTAAAGCTATCCTCAACGCGTGTGGGGAAAATAGTTAACTCTTGAAAAGACAAGCTCTCTTCAACTCCAACCACACCGAGGCAAGGCTGAACGGCTGCTGTTCCTGGATAAGACCCGTCAATTGCCAACAATCCAGTTCCTGCGGCATCTAACCAATCCACTAAGTCTTCATTCGCTGGATTCGGATTGCTCGTAAAGTGCTTGTCCATTTTACCGTAATAATCGGGAGCCGTTTGAGCCGTACAAAAAGATCCACCACCAGTTAATGTTCCAATCACTTGATGATCTTTATTGAACAGCGGAGATCCTGATGACCCTCCCTCTGTTACTCCCCAATTCGTTACCGTTTGAATCCAATTCACTTTCCAGTGATGCCCAGAGGTCTGCCATGTTCCTGTGGTAACTGTTCCTGCAGTTGAAATTTTCTTTACATCTCCAGCAGGATGGTGAATACAAATTGCCTTCCATCCTGACGTTGAAGCAGTCGGTGCCGATGTATTGGCATTCCACCCCGCATAATAAACAGACCAAGTTGCAGGTATAGCCTGTGTCATTTCCAACAAACAAAAATCACTTCCTGAAGCACCACCACCGTCGTTAGAATCTGCCAAACGAACAGTACCGGTCTTCTGCTGCGCTGAAGCGCTAATGCCCGAACCACATGCGCTTTTCTGATAATTAAAACGAACGACTACTCCAGTAAAATCCGAAGTTGTCGATGTCTCAGTGCAATGCATCGCAGTAAGAACAAATTTTCTGCAATCGTAAGAAGTATTGTTCATCAAACTACCCGTGCACAATCCAACACCGCCTCCAGCTGGAATACTCAACTTTACAATTGCACGCATATCATTTGCCCACTCGTCTCCTTCTGGACATTTCACATCCACCTCGCAAGGATCAGACGCACGCTCAAAACGATCGTCGTGAACAAATCTGAAATAATGTCCAAATCCACGAATGTTCAACACTGGTTGCTCCATCACTTCAAACGGTTGGTAATATTCCAAAACTAAATCTTCACCAAAAACCTCAGGTGTGCGATACACTCCCGATGTCGAATTTTCTTCATGATTATACGGCCCTACAAACCATTCACGGTCGCCGGTGTATGCGAACAACTGTGTTCCCTCAGGCAAATACAACTGCTTGAAAAACACATCCATGCTCAAAGCGCCTGGACTATAAACGCGCAACTGCCACATCTTATCTCCATTCGGGAAATAAGTCCACTCTCCATCAGTCAGCGCATCCATCGGGTGCTCAATGATTTTTCCATAAATGGGAAGTGTTCCGTTTTTGTCTGACTCGTCGGCCATAGCCCACAATTCTTCACTGGTCAAGTTGGCAACTTGAATTCGCTCAATTCGAGAATTGAAAGAATCATTAGATTCTCTGAATCCAGCTGGCTCTTGAGCCATCACTTGCAGCGACACCATGAGTGCTGCTAAAAAGTATAGTTTTTTCATTTTGCAGATTTGAGGTGGCAAGATAGTCAGTATTTTTGCTTCCTTGACTCTGTTCCCTAAAATATCACGACTGCTCTTGAAGGCCTACATTGGTCCCTTCATCATCACCTTCTTAATTGCGATGTTCATTTTTGAAATGCAATTCATTTGGGTGTACCTAGACGATTTGGTTGGAAAAGGAATTGACCCAATTACGATTTTACAACTGCTCGTTTATGCAAGCGCCAGAATCGTGAACATGGCTCTGCCACTGGCTATTCTCATGTCTAGTATCATGACTTTCGGAACACTCGCAGAAAACTATGAACTCACAGCAATGAAAAGCGCGGGCATGTCATTGAGTCGAATTCTTCGTCCGCTTGTCGTATTCATGTGCGCATTATCAATTTTCTCATTCGTCTTCGCGAACAACGCTTGGCCTATTGCAAACTTGAAATTCCGAACCTTACTCTACAGCATTGTTCAACAACGTCCAACCCTAAACCTAGAAAGTGGCGTTTTCTATAACGGTATTGAAGGAATAAGCATACGCGTAATGGACAAAAACATAGAGACCGGAGTTCTCAGAGATGTCCTTATCTATGACCACCGCAATCAAAATTTAGGAAACCGCACTGTTATTCGTGCGCAAGAGGGAAACATGAGCGAAACCGAAGACAAGCGATTCCTCATTCTCACGCTTAAAAACGGAGTTACCTACGAAGAGAAAGAAGAAAGCAACAGACCTAAAAAGGGCGCCATGCAACCGCAAAAGCCCGAAAAGCATATGCCTTTGGTAGCAGGGAACTTCGAAACCATGATCCTTCGTCTTGACTTAAGTTCTTTCATCTTTCAGAAAAACGACGAAGAGATTTTCAAGAATTCTTTCGAGATGATGACGGTAGCGCAACTCGATCAAACCATTGATAGTCTTGAACTTCAGCGCGACAGTCTTGAAAAGGCCATTCAATATTTTCAAGCAAACAATCAGAACAAAACTTCCGACGCGAATGCACCCTCCGTTACCAGTGCTAAAAATGTTGCGCTCGATAACAACGCTAAGCAAGCGAAAACGCTCGAAGGCATGAACGAAGAATTACTGAATCGAAACAAATTCATTAATCGACATAAAATTGAATGGCACAGAAAATTCACTCTTGCTTTTTCTTGCATTATTCTCTTTTTCATTGGAGCTCCCCTTGGAGCAATCATTCGCAAGGGCGGTTTAGGCTGGCCAACCATTCTTGCATTAGGAATTTTCATTCTCTTTGAAATGCTTACCATTGCAGGAGAAAAGATGACCAAAAGCAATATTCTTGAACCTCAAATTGGTATGTGGCTTGCAACATTTGTTACGTTGCCAATGGGAATATTCATCACCTACAGAGCACGAATGGAAGGAAAATGGCAGTGGAACATTTTCAAGAAAAAAGAAAAGAAAACCAAATCTGAAACACCATGAAATTTCTTCAGATTTGTCAGAAACCTCCGCTCCCACTAACCGATGGTGGATGCATTGCTTTTCATGCGCTCACAACCGGATTACTTCAGGCAGGACATAACGTTAAAGTTTTTACACTCTTCACAGACAAGCACGATTTTCTTCCGGAAACCATGCCCGAAGACTATGTGCAGAAAACAGACATTGAAGGTGTTTATGTAGATACAAATATGAATTTAGTAGATGTCTACTGCAACTTCATGACACGTGACCCTTACAACCTGAGTCGTTTTTTTTCAGTCGATGTCGACATTCGATTGACGCGTTTACTTCAAAAAGAAAAATACGATTGTATTATTCTTGAAAGTATTTTCACGACGCCTTATCTGCCCACCATTCGCAGAAATGTGAAGACGAAAGTTATTCTTCGATCGCACAATGTTGAACACCAAATTTGGAATAAGCTAGCGATAGGAGAAAAGAATTTCTTCAAGCGCGTGTACATGTCATACCTCAGCAAAAAATTATACAAAGCTGAAATAGAAGCTTGGCGAAGCGTAGACGGCGTCGCATGCATTAGCTACGACGACCTGCAGTTTACTAGAGCACTCTCGCAAAAGCCTTCTCACCTCTTGCCTGTAGCCATGCCCGTTCAAGAGCCTGTTGAAATGAAGGGGAACGAACTTAAAGTTTACCACATTGGTTCAATGGATTGGATGCCAAATTTGGAAGCTATAAATGGATTCATAGACAATACACTTCCAACAGTTCTTAAGGAATTTCCTGATTTCGAATTTCACATTGCTGGAAGGAAAATGCCCGCAAGCCTTCACGAAAAAAAAATACCTGGAGTTGTTTCTTGGGGTGAAGTTGAAAGTGCGGAAGCATTTGCACGCAACTTCCAAATTATGATTGTTCCATTGCAATCAGGTTCGGGTATTCGAATTAAAATTCTAGAGGCATTTGCCATGGGCATTGCTGTAATTTCCACAGAACAAGGAATAAGCGGATTAGATGTCGATGATCGAAAAGAATATTACCGCGCAGAAACTCCCGGTGAATGGGTCGAGGCTCTTCGCGCTTTGAAAGATCCGCAAGAGCGCTCACGTATCGGAAAGAATGCACAAGAATTCATGGAAGAATCTTATAGTAATTCAAAAATTGTTCAGCCGTTGGTTCAATTCATTAAATCACTTCCGAAAAGATGAAAATAGTAGTGCTCACTTCGCGCATTCCGTATCCATTGGAAAAGGGAGACAAGCTCCGCATCTTCCACCAGATAAAACATCTTTCAAAAACACATGAGATTTGTCTGATCTGCCTGAACGAAAGTTCCGATGAAATTGACACATCTGTACTTGAAGAATTGGTTACTGAATTGCACATAATTCCATTAGCAAAATGGAAAATCCCCTTCCGCCTATTCTTCGCAATTTTTCATAATCTACCCTTTCAAGTGGAGTATTTCCTTGAAAGGAAAAACAAAAAAAAGATTGAAGCAATCATTCAAGACTTCAATCCCAATCATATTTATTGTCAGCTCATTCGAACTTCGGAATACGTTAAAAATCTTTTTCAATTCGACAAAACACTCGACTACATGGATGCCTTCAGCGCAGCAGCTATGCGAAGAGCAAAAACAGAAAAAGGATTTCAGAAATTATTTTGGAAGATTGAAAACGAACGTGTAAAAAAGTATGAGCGAAGTATCTACGACTATTTCAATCAGCATTCAATCATTACCGAGCAAGATCGAAATCTCTTAGCAATTCCTTCCAACAAGAAAATTTCTATTGTCCCGAACGGAGTAGACACCGGACATTTTGAGAACTCGCACATTTCCAAAAAGTACGACATCGTATTTGCTGGAAATATGAATTACCCACCCAACATAGCCGCTGCCATTTTTCTTGTTGAAGAAATACTTCCAAAATTAAAATCGCAATTCCCCAATGTTACTGTGCTTATTGCGGGTGCGAACCCCTCCACTGAAGTGCAGAATTTAGCAAGCGATGGTGTTACTGTTTCCGGTTGGATGAACGACATTCGAGAGGCATATTGCGAATCGCGCGTATTCGTTGCACCTATGTTCATTGGTGCCGGCATGCAAAACAAAATCCTAGAAGCCATGTCCAGTGAGCTTCCTGTAATTACCACCACCCTCGCTGCTGAAGCATTCAAAGAAAAAAATCTTTCCAAAGTCCTCGAGGCAAACTCAAGTTTTGAATTCGCCAAAGCCATTCAATATTATTTGTTGAATGAAGGTGCGCAAGTTTCCGATGGAAAGAAAAACAGAATTTATGTGGAAGAAAAATACAGTTGGAAAATCAGCAATCAAAAATTAGAGCAATGCATTTCAAATCAATAATCGCCTTCTTCATTTGCTTCGCCACGTTGCAAATTTTCGCACAATCAGAAATCGTCATGCTCGGACATGTGGGGCAACGCAATGCTGAAATATGGGTTCATTGGCCGAATGAAGGCGAGAACGTTTCACTTCAATATTCAAATCCAAATTGGAATGGCGGTGAAATCTCATTTTCTGTTTCGAATGAAAAACACCTCAGCAATAAGATTATTCTTTCTTCGCTTCAACCGAGCACGACATACACTTTCTTCCTAAAAAGTAAAAGTTTTCAAACAAAGATCTACGAATTCACCACACAAGAACTTTGGCAATGGCGAAAAGACGCCCCCGATTTTTCAATTGTATTTGGAAGTTGTGCTTACGTAAACGACACTGAATTCGATAGACCTGGAAAGGCTTATGGGCAATCTGACTCTATTTTCAATGTCATATCTGCGTTGAAGCCAAACGCCATGATTTGGGGTGGAGACAATATTTATTTGCGTGAAGGCGACTTTGAAACGCAGACCAACATGGTGAATCGCTATATAAAAGCAAGGGAGGTTCCTTCCATTCAAAAATTACTTTCAACCTGTCCACAATACGCCATTTGGGACGATCACGACTTTGGTCCGAACGACAGTCACTCTTCCTTTCAATACAAAAAAGAGAGTTTAGCCGCATTCAAAGAAATGTGGGGCAATTCGAATTATGGATTTCCAAAAAACGAAAACAATTGCATTACCGGAAAAGTGACTATAAACGATGTCGATCTATACTTATTGGATAATCGTAGTTTCAGAATTCCACCAGGGACCGAAGGCGTTACCCCACAAATGCTCGGCAAAGAACAGATTCAATGGCTAATTGAAGATCTTAAATCAAGCAAAGCTTCTTTCAAACTTATTGCAGTTGGCAGCCAGGTTCTTTCTTCTGTTGCCGACTTTGAGAATTACGCGAACTATACAGAAGAAAGAAATTACTTGCTTGATCTTCTTGCGAAGAATAACATTAAAAATGTTGTTTTCTTGACAGGCGATAGACATTTCTCTGAACTCTCCGAAGTGAAGCTAAATGGCAACCTTCGTGTTTTAGATATCACCGCTTCCCCCTTAACCAGCAAGCCATACAGCAACAGCAAAGAAATTAATTCAAATCGTGTTGAAGGGACATATCTTGGCGAGCAAAATTTCGCTCAACTCAGTTTCTCGGGTAAGAACGGAGAACGGGCTGTAAGCCTCGATTTAAAAAATAAAATGGGGAAAACCATTTGGAGTAAATCCTTTACGCAAGAAAAATAAAAACTTCACAAAAGACAACATAATAGTTGCATTGAATTATCTATCTTTAGGACACCTATACAAGTTCAAAAATGAGCAAAGTTCAATTCGAAATAGAATACCTTGTGCACAGCTCTGCGCATATCTTATACAATTGCATAAGCAACCCTAGTAGCCTTGAAGAATGGTTCGCAGATTCTGTTAATCAAAAAGGTGAATCTTTTCAATTCAAATGGGATGACGAAGAACGAAAATCCAAGCTTTTATCTTCCAAAAAAAATCAATTCATTCGCTGGCAGTGGGATGAATCTGAATACGCAAACACCTACTTTGAAATGCGCATTAAGATTGACGAAATGACCAACGAAGTCGCGTTAATCATTACAGATTTCTGTGACGAAGGCGACGAAGAAGATGCTCGTATGCTTTGGGATTTAGCCATTGACGACTTACACCGTGTCATAGGAAGATAATCAATTCAATTTCTTATTATTTTTTTCTTCGTTTCGTTCGCATCTTTGCAACCATGAGACAATTACTTCTCTTTATTTCATGTTTGCTGTTCTCTTTGAACACACACGCTATTCGCGTATTCATTGACCATCAAACTTTTTACAATTCTGAAACCGGCCCGTACATCGAGGTTGTTTTTTCCTTCGAAGGAAAATCAATGAAAACGGTCAAAGGTGCAGACGGCCAATATTCTGCTCAAGCCAATTGCAACGTTTTCCTTTCACAAGGAACCAAAGTTGTTCAATACGCAAAGTTCAATGCAAAAAGTACTCCCGGCATTTTACCGAAAGCTTCCGACTTCATGTCGGTAGAAAGATTTCCTCTTGCAGACGGCAGATATGACCTTGAAATAGAAATATACGACGCCAATGATTCACTTGCGTCTCCACTCATTCACAACGAAACAATAGAAATCTCACACCTTAGCGAAGGCTGTTTCTTTTCAGACATTGCCTTTGTTAGTGCGTTTACGAATACCATACAAGAAAACGCTTTTAGCAAGGCCGGGTACGATTTAATACCCTATGTTTCGAATTACTACCCGAGTTCATTGAATAGCTTAATCTTGTATTGTGAGTTATACAACTCACGCAAGTTAATCGGAAAGAAAATCGGCTTTGCTTACAGCATTTGCCTGACAGATGCTCTTCAAAATGAAATTCCAAATTCCAAAAGAATTATTCGAGCCGAAGGCGAAGACATCAATCCAATTATTTACACGCTAGACCTGAGTAATTTGACTACCGGAGATTACAAGGTGAAAATTGAAATGCTCGACCGTGAAGGAAAAGTTGTGTGTTCTAAATTTCGAAATTTCACTCGAAATAAAACTCAAGAAAACAGCTACACTCCTCCAGTAGGTCTCGACATCACAAACACATTCGTTGCCAGATATACGAAGAGCGATTCGCTTTACGCTCATATTCAATCGTGTCTACCCATAGCTGAGAGCGTTGAAAGAAACACCATTGATAACATTCTGAAAAACGCTGATTTTCAAACTCGAAAAAGTTTCATGTATACTTTTTGGTCACGAAGAAATTCAGCAAATCCAGAAAAGGCTTGGAACGATTATTACCAAGATGTGCTTGCCGTTCAGAAAGAATTTGGAACACGAATTAAAGCAGGATGGCAAACCGATCGCGGACGTGTTTATCTGCAATATGGTAAGCCTAGCACGCGTATTGTTAGAAACAACGACCCTGATTATTGGCCATTTGAAATTTGGCACTACTACAACACAAACACCGGCCTTCGCGACCGTAGGTTTCTTTTCTACAATACCAGCTTGAACTACGATATGGAATTGCTGCACTCAGACATTCCCAATGAAGTACGGAACTACGATTGGAAAAACCTTGTGCGCTCAAGACAAATGAACGATCCGTCTTCAACAGGAAGAATTGGAAACAATCAAAACATTGACCCTTACAGTGGAGACGAGCTCGAAGATCTTTGGTACAATCCACATTAATGAAATGATGGGCGAAAAACAAATTGCCGTTGCTATTTTGAATTGGAACGGAGCAAAATACTTGAAGCGATTTTTACCTTCTGTTCTTGCGAATTCATTAGAAGCAGATGTTATTGTAATTGACAATTGCTCTTCTGACCATTCAATTCTCTTGCTGAATCAAGAATTCCCAAATGTAAAAGTCATTCAACTCGATAGAAACTATGGCTTCGCAGAGGGCTACAATCGAGGGCTTGCCAACCTGAATTATGAATTTTTCGTTTTGCTCAATAGTGATGTTGAAGTTCCCGAGAATTGGCTTGCGCCTCAAATAAAGTATCTTCAAAGCGACAATGAACTTGTTGCCTGCGCTCCATTGATCTTAAGTCATGCAGAACCAAATTGCTTCGAATACGCGGGCGCTGCAGGCGGTTACCTCGATAAAGATGGATTTGCATTTTGCGCCGGACGAATTTTCTATGCCTTTGAAATAAATGAAGGACAATACAATTCCAGCCGTGAAGTCTTTTGGGCCAGTGGCGCCGCTTTAACCATTAAAGCAAGCGCTTGGAAAGAAGTAAATGGATTCGACGGAACCTTCTTCGCTCACATGGAAGAAATTGATTTGTGCTGGAGGTTAAAGAATCGCGGCTACAAAATTGGAGTCTGTGGCGAATCAAAAATCTACCATATCGGAGGTGGAACATTAGATAGACAAAGCTCTTTCAAAACATATTTAAACTTTCGAAACAATCTATTTCTCATTCTAAAAAACCACAGAGCCTCTTCACTCCTTCCGCACATCTTAAGAAGAATGATCTTAGATGGAATTGCTGGAATCAGATTTCTGTTTGAAGGAAATTTCACCTATTTCATCGCTGTGCTAAAAGCTCATTTTCATTTTTATGCGAAGTTTAACTACTACTTGAAGCTACGAAAGAGTGAAAAAAAATTCTGGAAAACACCAAATTTATGCGGCCAATACCGAGGCAGCATCTTGGTTTCCTTCTTTCTGAAGCATAAGCAAAATTTTCAACAATTAGATTCTAAACTATTTTCCGAATAAAATCGGAAAAATATGTTTTCATTTATTCGAAGAGCACCGCTAGTTGTGCCCTGTATATTCCTTGTGCTTGGAATTCTATTGCAGTTTGAATGCTCTTTGCAAACATCTTGGCATAAGCAAATATTGCTTGTCAGCGCTGCTGCCTTCCTCTTCTTCAATCATAGAAATGCGCTACCATCCGTGCAAGTTTATTTCTTGCTTTTACTGGCTCTTATAGGAGGAATGACAACAGTAGATTCATTTCAGAAAAAATCGGAAAATTTTCCGACCGAAATCATTCATTTGGAATTTCAAATTGAAAAAATACTTAAAAACAATCAATTTATTGCAGGCGCTCTATCACAAAGTTTTTTGGTTCATTTGGAAAAAGGGGACTCGATTCAGTGCGGTCTGAAAATAGAGGCTACAGGAAAATTTCAACAAATAGCGGCACCAAAACTCCCTTGGAATTTCAATCAAAAAAAACAAATGCTCTCAAACGGAATAACACATGAATTCAAAGTCGAAGAAATAAAAAAAACACATGCTCCTAAAGGTTTTGATCTCTCTTCTCTTCCGCAACGCATTCAATATAAGCTAAAACAAAAAATAACCAATTCCTTTCCAGACACGTCAACATCAGCAATTCTCTCAGCATTACTCTTAGGCGAAACAACATTACTTACAAAGGAAATTTCATCGGACTATTCCGTTGCTGGTGTTGTTCACATATTAGCTGTATCTGGAATGCATGTTGCACTTATTTACGAGCTTATACTATTGCTCCTTAAACTGTTTTTTAGAAAAAAAAGGAAGTGGTTAACCTTCGCTATAGCCATGGTATTGCTTTGGAGCTATGGCGCAATAACCGGATTCTCTGCAAGTGTTGTTCGTGCCTGTTGTATGTTCTCCTTCTTTGTGATCTCGGATTGTTTCCTATTGCCCCGTAATACTGGGAATACCATTGCGGGGTCAACTATTCTCATTCTATTCTTTCAACCTTTTCTCATTTACAACTTAGGGTTTCTTCTTTCCGTAACTGCCGTCCTGGGCATTGTAATCATTCACCCGTTGATTATAAAACGACTTTATACTGAAAACAAAATCTTATATTATCTAGCTACTTCTGCCAGTATTACGCTCTCTGCTCAACTCGCCACCCTACCGTTAACCCTCTATATTTTTCATTCATTCCCTACCTACTTCTTGATTGCCAATCTCATTCTTGTTCCTTGGTCAACTATCATACTTTACACAGGAATTGCGTTCCTATTTCTTTCCGAAATACCTCTTCTGGGTAATCTCATTGTCTTTGTTTTAAACACTATCACAGAAGGAATGAATATCTTGATACACCTTATTCAATATTTACCCAAGGCACAACTTACGAAAATCCCTTTCAATTTTGAACAAGCAGCCTTTGCTTATGTCTTGCTCGTTTGCATGGGACTCTTTGTGTATTTTAAGTCCTCAAATTTCCTTCATGCATCAGCCGTCGCAACACTATTAATAATCGGATTTTCATACATCGCCGCACGCCCCACTGGATATCTATTCACTTACTACCAATCCAATCTATTGCTTATCGGAAATGAGAAGGAACTCGTTCTAGCTTGCAATAACGACACGCTATCTTCAAGATACATTGAAAAACTAAACTCTTGGAAATGTCAACAAAATCGGGCAAGTCACACTATTCGTAAGGTAGATTTTCCAACATCTACAAGTTGGAAAGATTGTGAAAACACACTCTCGTTATCTCTATTTCATGGAAGAAAAAATCACAACATTATCCTACTTGAAGATGAAATGAAAAAGGAAAAAATAGATTCTCTGAAGCAAGAAGAGTTTTTAAATAAAAAAGTTCTTTTTGGAAAAGGAATATCTCACAAAAAGAAAGAAGAACTGAGCGCAATTTTTCAACTTAAAAACATCCCATTTCAAAACATACAAAGCGAACCATTCATCTTAAAATACTAATACCTTTGTTGCATGAGTCATGAATTGTACCTCACAGAATGTCCTCGCGATGCCATGCAGGGTATTCGCGAATTCATTCCTACCGAAAAAAAAGTTGAATACTTGAATCACCTATTATTGCTGGGGTTCGACAGGTTAGACTTTGGCTCTTTTGTTAGTGAAAAAGCTATTCCGCAATTGAAAGACACGCGTGAAGTCCTTGAACAACTTATCGAAAGTCAAACTAAACTTTTAGCTATCGTAGCCAATGAACGCGGTGTAGAAGATGCTTTAAATTTTGAAAGAATTGATTTTATTGGTTATCCATTTTCCATCAATAACACTTTTCAACTTCGCAATACAGGAAAAACGATAGAAGAAAGTCTTGGCGTTCTCGAATCCATTCAAAACAAGGTGAATTCAAAGAATAAAAAACTGGTTGTATATCTCAGCATGGCATTCGGAAATCCTTACGATGAAATATGGAGTGAAGAATTGGCAACTTCTTTTGCGCAGCGCTTGGTGAATGATTTTGGTGTTTCTGAAATCATGATGTCTGACACCATTGGAAGCGCCACGCCTTCAAGTATTCAAAACCTTTTCGACGCTTCTATAACACTTCCGAATTGTCTCGTTGGAGCACATTTGCACTCGCGATTCGATAGTGCCCTAGAGAAGATTCAAGCTGCCTTTGACAGTGGTTGTCGAAGATTTGACGGCGCTTTTGGAGGGTTCGGCGGTTGCCCGATGGCCAAAGATGATTTGGTTGGAAATATGCCGACAGAGCTTCTTCTCTTATTTTCTGAAACGAAATTGAATGACGAAAGAATCTCGACAGAAGATATATCGAAAGCAATTGACTTTTCGAAGAGCACGTTAAATCCTTAGGGAACTCGTTGCCCTCGCGCTGCTTCCCAAAGCGAGAAATAATCCTGAAGAGAAAGTTTTATTTGTAAAGCTTTTTGAATTTCATCAATTCTCCCCAATTTCGAAGTCCCGATAACGGCTGAGGAAATCACAGGATGTTTTAGAACCCAAACTACCGCTATGCAAGCAGGTGTGCAGTCGTATTTATTTGCAAGAGTCTGTAGCATGTCTTTTAAATCGGTTGTAGCGTAGTCTAAATTTAAAATTGGAGAATACGCCGATATCGCTAAACTCTTTGCGGCAAATGACTCTAAATTTCCATTTTCCATGGCTCCAAGATCTGAAAGAGAAAACGAAATTTGATTGTGTTCTACTTCAATAAATTTACTCAACCATTCGACCTGGCTAGGAAGGAAGTTAGAAACTCCAAAGGATTTAATTTTCCCTTCCTTCAAGAGGTTTGTAATGGCTACAGCAATTTCTTCACCCTCCATCAAAGGAGAAGGTCTGTGAAGAAGCAGTATATCAAGATAATCAGTTTGCAGATCTCGCAAGGACTGTTCAACACATTCCACGATATGAATGCTTGAATAATTATAATGTTTCACAATATTTTGTCGAACGCTTGATGGGTTTTCAATGCCCATTTTAGATATCAGCTTTAATTCGGATCGCTGAACAGGAAGACGATTCAAAGCTGCTCCAAATTCGCGTTCACAGGAGTAATCGCCGTAGAGGTTAGCTAGGTCGAATTCATTCACTCCGTAATCTAACCACTTGGAAATTGTTTCGACATACTGTGCTGTAGACATCTTAGCTCCCCAGCTTCCCCAGCGCATGGTACCAGCAACAAGTTTTTTCATAATGATTCAAGATTAGAAAAAAAAAGTGGGGTCGTTAGACCCCACTCTCATTCTTTAATACTTATATTATTTCTTTTTGAAATATAGGCGGGTAATGAAAATACCTTGTCCGTCTTCTTTTCCAGCATCACTTTCAACACCAGAAGCAACGAATGCTAGTTCATATCCTTGAGCATCCATTTCATTCAATTTTGACATAATCAATGCGTCGTTTGAAGCAATGTTTTGGAAGTTAATACCAACCATACTGAAGAAGTTCAACATTTTAGTTTCACGGAATCCACCGATTTTGATGTCTCCACGATCGATATCTCCTTGCTTAGAATCTTTTCCATCTGTGCGCTCGGTTGTGTATGAGTTGTAATCAAGTTCTGTCGTTGCCTCAATCATACGTGATCTTCCAAGACCGCCTGGTAAAATAGACTCAACAAGAGTAATTACTTTGTACTGTGCAGAAGCCATTGAAGCGGCGCATGCAATCATAAGTGTGAAAATAACTTTTTTCATGTGTTTTTTTTTTATTTGAGCGAATTTAGTTCAGACAGGAATAAAAACAATGGAAATCCGTAATAAAAAATTCCCATTTTCTAAACACGAAAAAGCCCCCTGATTTCTCTGGGGGCTTTTTGAAGATCGGCGACGACATACTCTCCCACATGTTACTGTAGTACCATCTGCGCAAGTGAGCTTAACTTCTCTGTTCGGAATGGGAAGAGGTGGACCTCACTGCTATAATCACCTAAAAAAGAGATATATTGATAGAGTT
>CAMCVP010000009.1 GCA_945881835.1 Chryseobacterium gleum
ATTTTTCCATTATTGTTCATGTGTTTTATGAACCGATGCGCGAGCATTATGATATTGAAGGTTTGTGGGCCGATGCCAATGAAATGGCGTTGCCTAAGAAGGCAAAGCCAGAGCCGAAAGTAAAGGCAGCTCCAAAAGCAAAGGCAGAACCGAAAGCAAAAGCTGCAGCGAAACCGAAAGCGGAGCCAAAACCTAAGGCAGCCGCTAAATCGAAAGCAGCTGCGAAACCAAAAGTGGTAACCAAGAAAATAGCAAAATCAAACGATGAGTGATCAGAATAATAAAAAGCCAAGTGGTCCGAACAATCCAATGAAAGGTGGATTCAGTTTTTATTGGATATACGCGGTAATAGCTATTGTGCTTATTGGATTAATGATATTCAATGGCAGTTCAGACGGTTCGGAAACTAACTACGCACAAGTGAAATCTTGGGCAGAGAGCAATTACATTGCTCGTGTTGAGTACAATGGTTCAGTGGGTAAAGTATACCTGGATTCTCTTGGAAAGGCCAACTTGAAAGGGCAATACCCAGAGCAACGTGGAATGATGGGCACCCGTCAGGGAAGCGATTTCTGGTTTAATATTCCTCCAAGTGAACACTTCGTAGACGAGCTTCACGAGTTGGGACCCGTTCACAATTTTGAAGTGAAATTTCAACCTCCGAATGAAACCGCACAAAGTTTATTGTGGTGGTTGATTGCGTTGGGAGTCATGATTGCAGCTTGGACCTTCATCATGCGTCGCATGGGCGGCGGAGGTGGTGGAGGCGGTGGCCAGATTTTCAACATAGGAAAAAGCAAGGCGCAATTGTTCGACAAGGGGAAAGGAACGAATGTAACTTTTGCAGACGTTGCCGGTCTTGAAGGTGCGAAAGAAGAAGTGGAAGAGATTGTTGACTTCTTGAAACATCCGAAGAAATATACCGAGCTTGGAGCGAAGATTCCGAAAGGAGCATTGCTTGTAGGACCTCCAGGTACTGGAAAGACACTTTTGGCGAAAGCTGTTGCTGGTGAGGCCCAGGTTCCATTCTTCTCGTTGTCGGGATCTGATTTTGTGGAAATGTTTGTGGGAGTAGGTGCAAGTCGAGTGCGTGATTTATTCCGTCAGGCGAAGGAGAAAGCACCTGCCATTATATTCATTGATGAGATTGATGCAATTGGACGTGCAAGAAGCAAGAGTGTAAACTTCGGAGGCAATGACGAGCGTGAAAACACGCTGAACCAGTTGTTAACTGAAATGGATGGTTTCGGAACGAATTCAGGAATTATCATTCTAGCGGCTACGAACCGTGCAGATATTTTAGACAAGGCGTTAATGCGTGCCGGTCGTTTCGATCGTCAGATTTATGTTGACATGCCAGATGTTAAGGAGCGCGTTCAAATCTTTAATGTTCATTTGAAGAATGTAAAGACAGATCCAGCGGTTGATGTGGACTTCTTGGCTCGACAAACACCTGGATTTTCTGGAGCTGATATCGCGAACATCTGTAACGAAGCTGCGCTTATCGCTGCTCGTCACGGCGCTGCAACAGTTGAACAAAAGGATTTCTTAGCCGCTGTAGACCGTATTGTTGGCGGACTCGAGAAGAAGAATAAGATTATTACTCCCAACGAGAAACGAGCTATTGCTTTCCACGAGGCAGGTCACGCGGTAACTTCATGGTTGTTGGAATTTGCTTCACCATTGGTGAAAGTAACGATTGTTCCAAGAGGAAGATCTTTAGGAGCTGCTTGGTACTTGCCGGAAGAAAGACAAATTACAACAACTGATCAGATTCTTGATGAGATGTGCGCAACACTGGGTGGACGTGCTGCTGAGCAAGTTATCTTTGGAAAGATTTCAACGGGAGCTCTTTCCGATTTGGAAAAAGTAACAAAGCAAGCCTATGCCATGGTTGGAATTTATGGTTTGAATGATCGCATTGGAAACTTGAGTTACTACGACTCTTCAGGTGAGAATCAATTTACCAAGCCATACAGCGATGAAACTGCGCGTACCATGGATGAGGAGGTTAGCAAGTTGGTTGAAACAGCCTATCAGCGTGCCCTTCATATACTAACCGAAAATCGCGAGAAGTTAGAGGAGTTGGCTCAATTGCTTTTAGATAAGGAAGTAATTTTCAAAGAAGACTTGGAAAGAATTCTTGGTGTTCGCAAATACGTTGATCGTCAAACACAAATTGACGAAGCGGAAACAACCGCACAAATTGAAAAGGATCGCATTGATGCTGCTGCGCAAGTTGCAACTAACGATGCTGAAAATTCAAACGATATAGCTGAAGAAAGGACGGAAAGTCAGGAAACAGATTCGAATGAAACCCCAACAACAGAGGAGAATTAGGCGTGAGTAATTTGCTGTTAAGAACCTTGGTTGGATTAATTTTTAGCCTTGTGGTAGTTGGGTCTGCATTTGCAGGCCTTTTGCCATTTACGCTACTTTTTGGTTTTTTCGCAGCCAAAGGATTTCAGGAATTTGTTCGTTTGGTGAATCCTCAGATGAAGCGTTTTCAGCGCAGAGCAGGATTGTTTATTGCAGTAGTACTTTATTTGACGGCAGCTTCAACGATGGTGTATGGTACGGATTGGCGTTGGATGTTAATTGTTCCCGTTTTGTGGTTGATGTTTTTATCTGTTGAAATGATGCGTGTAAGTGCGAGTTTTATTTTGGACACATCAACAATTTTAACTGGATTTGTATACACTGTTGTGCCTTTCGCTCTATTGGTTTTCTTAAGTAAGGTAAATGGTGAGTTTGATGCTCGATTGCCCTTCGGATTCTTTTTAATTTTATGGGCAAACGACACAGGTGCTTATTTAATAGGGAAGTTTTTCGGAAGGAACAAATTGTTGGAAGCGGTTTCGCCGAAGAAAACATGGGAAGGATTATTTGGCGGAATGGCGAGTGCTATTATTTCGGGATATTTCTTGTTCACGTTAATGCCCAATACTTTTTTAAGAATTGAATGGATGATTATAGCTACGATAGTTGCTGTATTCGCTAACATTGGTGATTTAATTGAATCACAAATCAAGAGAATAAAAGGCGTTAAAGATTCTGGAAAATTACTTCCGGGACATGGAGGAGTGTTGGATCGTTTCGATGGATTGCTAATCGCTCTTCCATTGGTAATTATTTATTTGATATTGATATAATATGACTATTCACAAAGAAGGTTTTAAGATTTTGGGTGGAACACTTTTGTTTTCTACGGTACTGGTTGGCGGAGCATTTCTGTTATTCGAGACAGCTTTAATTTGGAAGTTGACGGCCATAGCTTGCGGCATCGTGTTTAGTCTTTTTTTGCAATTCTTCCGATTGCCACAACGGGTAAATCGTGCAAGTGAAAATGAACTGGTTGCACCTTGTGACGGAAAGGTAGTTGTTATTGAAGAGGTTGAAGAGCCTGAATATTTTCAAGGAAAGAGAATTCAAGTTTCTATCTTTATGTCGCCTTTGAATGTTCATGCGAATTGGACGCCTTGTTCAGGTGAAGTCAAGTACATGAAATATCATCCCGGATTATTTTTAGTGGCTTGGCATCCGAAGAGCAGCACGGAGAATGAGCGCACAACTGTTGTAGTTGAACATGCTCCTGGAAGGGATGTGTTGCTTCGTCAAGTAGCAGGCGCAGTTGCTAGGCGTATTGTTTGGTATGTGAGTGAAGGTGATAAATTGAATACAAACGATCAGTTTGGTTTTATCAAATTCGGAAGCCGCGTTGATTTGTATTTCCCATTAGGAACGGAGATTGTAGCAAATATTGACGATGTAACGAAGGGGAACGAAACGGTAATTGCTCGTTGGAAGTAATTAATATTATTGGAACAAAAAAAGGTCTGATATTTCAGACCTTTTTTTATGAAAGCTTTTAAATTAGTTGTTTGGAGCACCGCCTTGCTCTTTCACTGGTGCACCAGCAGGTGTTCCAGGAGCAGGAGCGTTTGGATCTGGCTCAACGTTTCCTTTGATACGAACAACTTTCACGGGTTCATTCACCGCGTTAGAGTTTATAGTAACTGATTTGTTAATAGGGCCAGGACGCTTAGTGTCATACTTCACTTGAATGATAGAAGAACCACCTGGTAAGATTGGAGTAGTGTCGCAAGTTGGAACTGTACATCCGCAAGATCCTTTGCACTTACTCAAAGTCAACGGCTCTGTTCCAGAGTTGGTTACTTTGAATTCACAAGCACCATTTCCACCGAAGGCCACCGTTCCATAATCGTGAACTTCTTTGTCAACTGTGATTGCTGGTCCAGTTACTAATTGTGTTTGCGCCATTGCAGTGATTCCGAATCCGAGTGCAATTGCAAGAGAGAAAATTACTTTTTTCATGTTGTAGTGTTATTTAAATTTATTCGATGACTTCACCTTTGATGGTTAATACGGTAGGTTTTGCTTCTGGATTATTCCAGTTAACCATAACTGTTTTTGTAAAAGGGCCCATTCTGTTTGTGTCGTAGTGAACAGTGATGGTAACACTTTTCCCTGGCTCAATAGTCGTGTTAGGGTCACATTTCGGTGTCGTACATCCGCAAGAACCTTGGCAAGAACTAATGATTAGATTTTGATCACCTGTATTTGACAATTCAAAAGTGCAATTACCATCAGAACCTTTCTTTACTTGACCGTAGTTGTTTTCCATTTTATCTGGCGTTAACATAGGTGCTCCGAAAGTTGTGATTTTTCCAGGCTGCGCTTCAGCACATCCAGCAAGACCTAAGAAGAAGGCCACTGCAGCAAAAAGGGTAAAATTGATTTTCATATTATTGATTGTTAGTTTTCAAATATCGGTAAGAATTTTTAAAATCGCTAATGGTTCACTAAAAGCGTGCCACTTCGGAATATTTTAGATGAAGTTTCTGTAATTGTATAGAATCCGTTTGAGAATTCCGAAGTGTTTATTGTTCTAGCGGTTCCCCTTCCAAGTTCCTTAAACACCAATCTGCCTTGGGCGTCGCGAATCTCAAGATTGCTTGTTTGTGCAAGTCCTGATATACTCAGTTGATCTCGTACTGGGTTAGGGAATAGGTTAAATGTTGAAACGTTTTCTTCTATAACTGATACAATAAAGGAATTTGCGGTACATCCGAATTCATTTATGTAGTCACAGGAGAAGAAGGAGCCCAGAGAATCGGGCACACTTGAGATAGAATCAATCGTTAATGTTCCGTCGATAATCCAGGTAATGTTGTCTTGATTAGCGCAGTTCATACAAGTAACAAATCCAGCGTCAAAAATTAGTTCAGGCATTGTTCCTCCATTTACGAAGAGGGAAGCAGAAGGACTGTTGACCACAGTGTTTCCAACTGTGCAAGAAAGATATGGCGAGTAGGTATTTGTATTGGAATAACTGTAATTGTATGCTTCCAAATAGGATAGCGGAATATTTCCGTTACCGTTACCTAAAAAGAGTTCGCAAGAAAGTCCTTCTATATTATCTGTGCTATTTATAAAGGTTACTGAAAGCGGAGCGCATCCTTCTCCAGGGGAGAAGTTTAGCATCGGTTGAATGACGAGCATTGGTGCTGAAAATTCTGAGACGCAACCTTGACTTGAGATGGATTGCGCGGTGTAATATCCGTTTTGATAAATACCGTTTTGCAAGGTGCTTATTGCATTGGTTCCTTGAGAAAATGCGTTGTTGTCTAAGAAGTATTGCGTTGAGACTCCTGTGCAATTGGAACATAGCACCGCACCGTAAGCTGAGGTTAGTTGTGGAGTAGAAGCATTCGGATACACAGTAACAACAGGTCCGTTTTCTGTGAAAATTTGTGTGCCAACTGTACATGCAATAGAAGTGGTATAGTCGCCTTCTAACGTGTAATTCAAGCTTGTGAAATTGTCCAAAGGAAATTCTGATCCGTTAGTATGAAGTACACACGTCATACCGTTGAAAATTGGTGTTGTGTTGGTTGCTTGAATAGTCAAAGGACCGCAGCCTGTTGATGCACTTAGCGTAAATGAAGGAATAACATGGAGCAGACTGTCTGTTGCAGATGTGCAACCGAATTCATTGGTTATTACACCGAAATAATAACCACTCTGACTAATTGTGCCTATGCTCAATGGATTGGCTGAGTTATTCAAATTCATTCCGTTGAAGTACCAGTTGATTGAACTTTCAGTTGGAAGTCCTAAAGCAATAATTGAATCATTCGAATAAGCAAGCGGAACAGTCGTTGGGTTGGGGTGAACGGTCACAGCTTCGGCAGTATAGTATCCCGTGCTATTTCCGACCGAACAAGTTATTTCCGGACTGAATGATCCGGAATAATCATAATTGAAGGAGGCCTGCGATACGAAAGGAATAGCACTTCCGCCGATACTATCAGAAAGAGTGCAGATTAGACCATTTACAAAATCAGTAGTGTTTAGAAACTGAACGCTAAGTGGAGCACATCCGCTGTTGTTGGTAGTTTCGAATTGCGGTTGAATGACCAATGTAGGTTCGCTAGTCGTGGTGCAGCCTTGCGAGTCGGTGTAAGTTGCCATGTAATAGCCGTTTTCATAAATTCCGTTTATTAAGGTCGAAATGGAATTCGTGTTCAAGCCAAGGTTGAAATTGTCTAGACTCCAACTAACATCGTAGCCAAGGGAGTTGTTATTCACTCCAACCTGACCGAAATTCCAAGCGATTTGAGGGGTGATAGGATGATTATACACTGTAATTGGTTCGAGGACGTATGTATTTGAGATATCGCCCGCATAGCAATAAAGTGTTGGTTGGAAAATCCCTGGTTCGGTGAAGGTGAATTCGAAACTTGAACCAATGGGAGCGTAGTCTATGCCTGGTAAAAGAATCTCGCATTGAATACCAGCCGAAAGGGATGTGTTGTTTTCAATGGTCGTTGTTAGCGGAAAGCATCCGGCCGTTACAGTTGCTGTTGCATTTATTTCTAAAACGAAGTAAAAGCCTGTATCGGAAATACAACCGAATTCATTCGTGTAAACCGAAGCATAATTACCGTTTTGAAAATTATTGTTGAAGTAGGTGCTTATGCTTTGCGCATTGGGACTAACATCCAATGCGGTTCCATTAAGGAACCACTGAATCTCATTTCCGCTATTGTTCGTTACGGAAACGTTATTTGCATTGTAATTAAGTGAAGGCGAAGGGGGAAGAGGGAACGATTCAAAAACGTGATTTTCGATTGAATAATAGTTGTTTCCGAAAGCAGAGCAAATTTCTGTAACGAAAAAGTTTTCCGGTGCGCCCATGGAATAGGTATAGGGTGACTCGAAATAAGTTCCTGGGATATTTGAGTTTTCAAAATGACAGTCAAGCACTTGCGACGCAACAGTGGTATTTTCAAATAAAACCTCATTTGGACCGCAGGTGATTGTTTGCGAACCCTCATATTTTGGAAGCACGAAGTAGATCGAGTCTGAATAGCTGATACAGCCGAATTCATTCATTATTCGAGCTTTATAGAACCCGTCTGTGCTATAACCAGCAGAGGCGTCTATTGTGGTTTCGGAATTAGCAATTGTGTTTTGATTGAAAATCCATTCGAAGAAATCGGTTGTATTGTAAACGAGTGTAATGTTTGGGAAGTTTAGTTCAAGTGTGCCAGGGCTTGGAAGAGTAGAGACAAGTAGGGGATTTGTGTTCGCCGTTGACAGCTCGTTGCCTTGGTAGTATGAGAGTTGAATGCTGAATTCTCCTGGAATATTATAGACGTGGTGGTATGTAGAAGCGCAGTAATTTAAGACAGTGCCATCGCCAAAATCAACAACACAAGAATCGAAAGGAGAGAATACTGTTTGATTGTAAACGATTATACTATCGAACAAACAAATGTGAGGTTCTGCAATGAAAATGGAAGCTGTATTGTATTCACAACTAAAGTCATCTGTATTCGCTGAGGGATTGAAATTGTTCGCAAACTGATCGGTGCATCCGTAGAATATACAATTGAAATTATTTGTGTTCGCTTCGGGATTGTAATTGTCTGCAGTTGGATCTGTGCAACCCAGAATAACACATGTTCCGTTATCTGTATTTGCTAACGGGTTGAAGTTTGCAGCCACTGGATTGGTGCAACCGGGCACAATACACGCAGGGTCAATTCCATCGCAATTTTCATCAATGGCATTGCCACAGATTTCTGATGCATTCGAATTAATGTTGGAATTGTTGTCGTCACAATCGCCCAAGATACCGGGTACAATACTGTAAATAATTCCAGGAGACGAACAAGCGTTTACAATAGACAAATAGTACCCGTCACCATCAGCATCTAGATAGTAATTTGAAAACAGTACTCCTTCATCTACGGCAGTGTTGCAATTGTCGTCGATTGAATTACATAACTCAGTTGCTGTTGGGCGAATGGCTGAATTTGTGTTGTTGCAATCTGTGTTGTTGGTAGAATATCCAGCCCCTAAATTCGAACAAGAATTTGTTGCCGTTCCCGCGCCAAATCCATCTCCATCGGTGTCTAAGTAGTAGTTCACAAATGTCAGTCCGTCATCGATTAAATTGTTGCAGTTTTCGTCAATTCCATTACAAATTTCAGTAGCATTGGGACGAATGTTAGCGTTGCTGTTGTTGCAGTCGAAGTTGTTGGTGACGTAATTACCTAAAATAGGTGTGCAAGAATTCGTAGCAGGTCCGGCTCCAAATCCATCGAAGTCCGAATCTAAGTAGTAGTTTGTAAAGACAAGTCCTTCGTTTACTTGGCCATTGCAGTTGTCATCTAGGAGGTTACATAATTCCGATGCTCCAGGCTTAACAAGCGCATTTGCATCGTTACAATCACTGTTATTTGTGACGTACCCTGTCAATGGCGAACAAGCGCTTTGGCTGCTATTTGGATTTCCAAAACCATCACCGTCAACATCTGCGAAATATGTAATGAAAGTAATTCCTTCATTGGTGAGACCATCACAGTCATCGTCGAATGTGTTGCAAATTTCTGTAGCATTAGGATTGACATTCGCGTTAGCATCATTGCAATCAGCGGTATTTAGCAGATATCCGGCAGGAACGGAGCAAGAGGCGAGAGGTACGTTTAGATTTCCAAAATAATCACCGTCACTGTCGGCATAGTACGTGAGCGGTAAAATACAAGACCCATCATTCACCGTTGCAATGGCGGAATAGTTGCAGGCCGTTGGAATGGTGCATCCACTAACTACACACGAACCGTCGTACCAAGTTGCATTTGGATTGTAATTGGAAGAGGCAGGATAAATACATCCTGGAATATCGCACGAACCGTCGTCAATATTAGCTGTTGCGAGGTAGTTATTCGCGAGCGGATTCGTGCAGCCCGGAGTTTGTGCTGCCGTAAATAAATTCATTCGAACAACTGGCATTTTCGCCATGAAGAAAAGTCCATTGCTTTCAGGATAGCGAACGAAACTGGTTTGATCAATAGCGGTTCCACTGCGACAAACTTTGAGTGCTTGGGTTCCAACGGTGTTTCCAACCATCACAATGTATACACTGTCGCTATTGAGTTGAAGTGGGGTCGGAAGTTGCAATGTAATTAGTTTTTGTTGGCCAATTGCATTTATATCCCAAGCGTTTACGGTGTAGGTAGACGATGTAGCTTGTAAATCATTGAAATCGTTTTTGTAAATCTTTGCCTGAATGGTCGTCCCTATGGCAGTTCCTGGTCCAACGGCAACAGCAATAGAAGTACATTTAACGCTATTGGTTCTTCCTTCAAAAATATTTCCAACTTGATGTGTTTGTCCGGAATAAAGTGCGCTCGGTGTAAACTCGTCTTCCATTGGACCTTCATCGCGGGCATATTGATAGTCTGTGATGAAATAATCAAGCGTGTCTTTGTTGTTGTTTGGCGCTTCGTCTGTTTGAGTTTGATTGATTTGATAAGCAATCCTGTAGTATCCTGTGGTAACGCTTGGTGTGAATCCTGTTGTTAATGTGTAGTTTGCAGTAGCTCCAGCAACAACATTCGAATTTGCAGTTGTTTGGTTATACAAAGCCGTATTCGCGGCATTGAGAACTTTTACATTGAGGTTAGATGCTGTCTGCGTTGCGCTACCAATATTTGTTGCTTTTGCGTTGAATTTGAAAGGCACCAACATTGTTTTTGGGTAACGGTCGTAAGGCAGGTCGTGAAAATCGTTTGGCGGAACTGGTGAAGTGTTTCCGAATGTGACGTAGCGGGTGTTGTTGATTGAAAGATTATTGATACTTGGTTTGAAAACAGTGATGTCATCGATGGCCCAATGGTAATAACTTCCTGAATACAAGAAACGGAGTTTTACATCGGTTTGTCCAATTGCACCCGCAGGAAATGTTGCAGATTTCCATTCTGAGGTTACGCCTGGAAAATCTGATTGGGTAATCATATCCACCCAGGTTGTTCCTCCATTGATGGAATATTGGACTTTAATGGTCGAACTGTAGTTACGAAATTGTTGCTGGTAGGTAACCACAGCACCCGTGACACCTGTTAACGAAAAAGAATTGGAAATTAGCCAAGCCGTATGCGGACCGGGATCTGGTCCTGTTCCAAAACCACCGCACTGATTGTCATTGTCGTCCCAATAATTCGAATCGAAAATCATGAACCCGTTGCTTTGGGTAAGTGAATTGAATGCGGAACTTCCACCTGCACATGAACCCCTTGAGGTTATGGCATTACTCGGAACGGTGCTTGGTCCGCGATATTCCCAAACCCCAATATTAGATGTGCTTCCGTTGGTCCATGTTGCTGGAAGTCCTCCTGCGAAATCCCAAGTGTACAAGGGAACGCCCAAAACTTGCGAGAAAATTTGAATTTGCGAAAAGCAAATAAAGCATAGGGTGAGTGCGGCGCGGTTTAGCATTTGCTCAAAAATAGGGCATAGCTATCGAACAAACAAGACCAAAACTTTCCTTTTATTGAAGATTCACTTGTTGAAGAAATTACCGAATTCGGTCGGGATTGTTTTTTAGAAATGAATCCCAACTTTTGTAATTCCCCTTTGCTGCAAGTGGCGAACTGGTTTGAAAATAGTGACACACAGCAGCAGCTAAACCATCTGTTGCATCCATTTTTTTTGGCATGTCCTCTTGCTTAATCTTCAATACTTGCTGCAGCATAGCAGCAACTTGTTCCTTGGAGGCGTTTCCGTTACCGGTAATGCTTTGTTTTATTTTTCGAGGAGCGTATTCCACAACTGAGAGTTTGTGGCTGAGCGCAGCAGCAATGGCTACGCCTTGGGCTCTTCCTAATTTCAACATAGACTGCACGTTCTTACCGAAAAAGGGTGCTTCAATGGCGAGCTCATCTGGATGGAACTCTTCAATAATTTCCACACAACGGGTGAATATTTTTTCGAGTTTCAGTGCATGATCAGCGATTTTGTCCATGCGAACGACATCCATGGAGAGCAAGGTCATTTTTTTATCTTCAACACGAATAACACCGTATCCTAAAATACTGGTTCCCGGGTCAATTCCTAAAATGATTCGTTCTTTTGTGCTCAAATGAATTTACTTTGAAGTTCAAAGGTAATCTGTTTCATGAAAGTCACTTCTTCCAAAATAACGATCGTTGTTCCTTTTCGAAATATTCTCGGAAACACTGAGTCGGTGGACCCTTCGTTTCGTGCGTTGGTTCATTCCCTTGAAATCGTTTCATTAAATGTTGAAGAGATAATTTTCGTGAATGATCATTCGACCGATGCTTCAGTGGAATTTCTTTCAAAATGCAGCATCCAAAATTTGCTTGTTTTAAATCTTAACGATGATTTCACAGGAAAAAAAGCAGGGTTGGAGTTGGGTGTGAATGCTGCGAAGACAGAATACATTTGGACCATCGATTCAGATGTTGAAGTGAGTGGTTTTCATGTCGAACAATTTCAACGATTTCAATCTTCTTTGAAGGCGGAATTGGTCATACTTCCAGTTAGAATGAAATCGAAAGTTGGTGTGTTAAATATTCTTCAATCTCTTGAATGGCGATACTTGCAGTTTTTAACATGGAGTTCTGCAAGGTTGAAAATGCCGATGATGTGCAACGGTGCCAATCTTGTTTTTAAACGAGAATTATTCTTAGAGAACATTGAGTCGCATCGAACCATTTCAAGCGGTGACGATATGTTTTTGTTAAGTCATGTTTTGAAGTCAAAGGGAAAAATTGAAATGTGTTGGGAAACGTTTGGTGTAGTTGAAATTGCTCCTGTATCTTCTTGGATTGAAGCGATTGCCCAACGGGTTCGTTGGGCCGGGAAAACGATACAACTTCCAATTACGAAATCGACTTTTTTTCATGCGCTGTTTACACTTGTAAGTGCACTACATCTGCTCGCATTAATGGGACTCTTTGAACCGTCGTTGCATTTGTTGTGTGCCTATTTTTTAATGAGCAAAGTGTTGGTTGAAGTGTTGTGCATGAGAAGTATATTTTCCATTCGGATGAGCGGTATGGAAACGATCGTTGCCTTTCCGCAAATGTTGCTTTATCCTGTTTTCAGTCTGGTCATCTTTATAAGTAGTTTATTTTTCAAACCGAAATGGAAGGGGAGAAGAGTAAGTTTGAAGTAAGCATGAGTCCCAATTCGTCAATAAAAAGATTTGTTCTAAACAAGCTCGCCATGTCTGGCTTGATTTTCATTTCTATTGTAGTGCTCATCTCTATTTTAGGACCTCTTATTCGTTTGGATAAGTCTATAAATGCGAACGATCAAAAACTAAGTTTAGCGCTGTGTAAGCCTGGATTTGGTGTGAATTACGTTTCGTTGAAAGGCGATTCGAGTTGGATGCCCATTTCTTCTTTTGAAATGAAAGGAGATTCTGTAAGTTTGAAATTGTTTGAGAAAAATGGCGAAGGTGAAGAAGTGAAATTGTTGCGAAACAACTTGAATTTGGACGAAAATAATTCATTTATTTTTCGGAAGAAATTTCTTTTAGGTACAGATAAATACGGCCGCGATGTCCTCTCGCGCCTAATGGCAGGAGCTTCCGTTTCTTTGTTGGTTGGAAGTATTGCGGTAATTATCTCGTTGCTTTTGGGTGTGACGTTGGGATTGTGGGCTGGCTATTTCAAGGGATGGGTCGACGCGGTAATTTCTTATTTTATTCAAGTGGTTTGGGCTATTCCAACATTGCTTTTAGTGATGGCCATTTGCTTCGCCTTTGGTACAGGGTTTTGGAAAGTGTTTATTGCAGTTGGATTAACTATGTGGGTGGAGGTAGCCCGAATTACGCGTGGGCAAGTCTTAGGCGTTCGAGAGAAGGAATACATTGAAGCTGCGAAGGCAATCGGAAATTCTTCCACTCGAATCATTTTCAAACATGTTTTACCGAATGTTCTTTCTCCGATTATTGTAATGTCGGCAGCGAATTTTGCGTCTGCAATTTTAATGGAGGCGGGGTTGAGTTTTTTGGGATTGGGTGCTCAAATTCCAACTCCGAGTTGGGGAAATATGATTCGTGAAAGCTATTCTTATTTAACAACGGATATGGCATATTTAGCTTTCTTGCCGGGAATCTGTATTATGCTTTTAGTACTTTCGTTTATGATGGTTGGAAATGGATTGCGCGATGCCTTAGATGTTCGTGAGAATTGAAAAATAGATTTGAGATGAAATTAAAAGTGTTAGTAGTTCTTTTGTTTTTTGTGCAGGCATTCACTTGCCTCGCGCAACCCTCTGCTTACCCCTCTGGATTTGGATTTACGCGATCAGTGAGAGAAGCGGCGCTGAAAACAGATTCGCCGGTCTTTCTCTCTATGCAGCCCTATATGCGCAACGATTTGCCTTTATCAAAAATGGAAGGAGAGTTGAAAGACAGCGTGAAGATTTATCATGACGTTGCGGCGAAGGTTTTGCGAAAGCATATCCTAGAGTACAAAGAAGGCGATGTCCATGTTCGTATGAACTTCTTGTATGACATACGCGGAGGAAAAGATTTTACGGATACTTTGAATTACCCAAGGGCAAATAGAATTATTAGTAATACACGTGGACTATGGATTCAAGCAGATTTTGGTGAAAAGGTTTCCGTAGAGACAGGCTTTTACGAGAGTCAAGAGTACATGCCGAAATACTTGAAGAACTACGTAGACAGTTTAGGCGTTATACCTGGTTTCGGACGCGATAAAGATTTTACAGCCATTCGTGATGTTGTCGATTACTCTTCGTCTTTTTCGCGAATTACTTTTCAGCCCAATGGTATACTTCGATTTCATATGGGATATGGAAAACATAGAATTGGAAATGGGTATCGATCGTTGCTTTGGTCAGATGGAATGTACAATTACCCTTACGCTCAATTCGATGTTACGAAGGGAAAAATTAAGTACTCGCACGTTTGGAATGTCATGCAAAGTCTTGAGCGATTGCCGTTGGGAGACACTCCAGAGTCTACCTTTAGAAGGAAGACAGGAAGTTTCTCTTATTTAAGTTGGAAGCCGAGTTCTAATGTTGAGCTTTCGCTGTTTGAATCGGTTATTTGGAATCGATACGACTCGAATTTAATGCCACAGTCACTTCCCGTTTCATTTTATTCACCGTTCATCGGAACGGGTTTTGCACAGGCCAATTCAACACGAAATAATTTCAATGTGGGTATAGATGCAAGTGTTCGCCTCACAAAAGGGATTGAAGTTTATGGTCAGGCGTATGCTGATGCGTTGGGCGATTACAAAAAGAATGGCGCTCTGCAATTGGGTGTGCAATCGTACAACTTAGGCGTTAAGAATTTCGATTTAGGGTTTGAATACAATCGCGTTCAAAGCGATGTGTACTCTTTTTCCGCGTTATATACAGATGCTACGCATATGAACCAGACGGTGGGACATCCGTTAAACGACATGTATGAGTATGTTGTGCGATCTCGCTATCGCTACGGTAGATATTTTGCGCGAGTTAAATGGAATTACATTGTTCAGAATAGAATGGAAGAACGCAACGACGAGCCCATGCTTATCAATCGAAATTTGAAGCAATGGGATGTGGAAGTGGGTTATTGGATTAACCCCAAAACGAATTCAGAATTCATTGTTTCATATTCAGACCGAATAGACGATAAGTCGAATGACTTGGTGAAACAGCACGCGACAATTTTGATGTTGGGAATTCGAACTGGACTTCACGCTGTTTATCGCGATTTTTGAATACATTTGGGTCAACCTTACCAAAGCTAAAAATTGAAAGACCTAATCCTCTCCTTTCTAAGTGCGTTTATCATTGTTGTGGTGTCAACCCCACCGCTGATAAAAGTTGCCAAAATGAAGCATTTGGTTGATGAGCCGGGACAAGAGAGAAAACTTCATCACAAAAGTATTCCTACCCTTGGAGGAATTTTAATCTTTGCAGCAACGATCATTTCTTATTGCTTGTGGTTTCCCTCACGTGACGCTTGGGAATTGGGAGCGAATTACAATCCGCTACAAGCCTTGAATGAATTCAAATATATTTTAGCCTCCATGTTTGCTTTGTTTTTCATTGGGCTGAAAGACGATATTGTTGGAGTAGATCCCTTGAAAAAAATGATTATTCATCTAATGGTCGGATTCACGCTTGTGGTGCTTGCAGATATTCGATTAACGGAATTTTGGGGACTTTTTGAGGTGGATAAATTGCCCTATTGGCTGAGTGTGGTCCTTTCCATTTTTATCTATGTCGTAATTGTGAATGCCATTAATTTAATAGATGGAGTTGATGGTTTAGCAGTTGGAATTGGCTTGATCGGAAGCGTTACTTTCGCCCTGTGGTTTTATAAAACTGGAGACATGCCCTTGGCTTTATTGGCTGTAGGATTGGCGGGATCTCTTTTAGGTTTTTTGATTTTTAATTTTCAACCGGCGCGTATTTTTATGGGCGATTCAGGATCGTTGATTATTGGCATTTGCATGTATGTGCTTGCCATGAAGTTGATTGAGTTTCCTCCTTCGAAAATGTCTGTTCCAATGCAAATAGTTTCAAAGCCAATTTTTGCAATGGCTATTTTGGCTTATCCGTTAATCGATACTTTGCGTGTATTTACAATCCGAATCTTGAGCGGGAAATCACCGTTTTTAGCAGACAAAAACCATATTCATCATCGCTTATTGGCGATAGGTCTGAAGCATTACCAAGTATCTTTTGCCTTGTATGCATATACCCTGTTTGTGATAGGGTCAACTTTTCTAATGCCTGCCCAAACACCTAATATTTCTTTCTTGGTTGTTGGAAGTCTTGCCGTGTTTTTGGCCTATGTTCCCTTTTTAATTCCGAAGAAAAAAGTTAGTTGAAATAAGGTGTTGCATATTGCTTCACCGCTTTTTCATCGATGCTATCGCCAGAAAGAATAATCAATCGTTCAATTACGTTCCGGAATTCGCGAATGTTTCCTGTCCAATCGTGTTGCTGAAGTGCTTTTAGAGCCGCTGGCTGAATGTTCTTTTTGGGTTGTCCGTATTCATCCGCTATTTGTTGAAGGAAGTGTTCAGCCAATAATGGAAGATCTTCTTTTCTTTCATTTAATGAAGGTACTTTTATGACAATTACCGAAAGTCTATGGTATAAGTCTTCTCTGAAATTTCCGGCAGCAATTTCTTTTTTCAAGTCTTTATTCGTCGCGGCTAAAATTCGCACATTCACCTTCATGTCTTTTTCACCACCTACGCGAGTAATTTTATTTTCTTGAAGCGCCCGCAAAACCTTGGCTTGCGCAGATAGCGACATATCTCCGATTTCATCGAGAAACAGGGTGCCGTTGTCTGCTAACTCAAACTTTCCAGGCTTGGTTTTTACAGCCGAAGTAAAGGCACCTTTCTCGTGTCCGAATAATTCGCTTTCAATTAATTCAGAGGGGATTGCCGCGCAGTTCACTTCAATAAAAGCTTGCGTTGCTCTGTTACTTTTTTCGTGAAGTTGGCGCGCGACAAGTTCTTTTCCGCATCCATTTCCACCTGTAATTAAAACACGTGCGTCGGTTGGCGCTACTGTGTCGATCATTTTAATAATTTCGAGAATAGATTTGCTCTGTCCGATAATGTGCGAACCATTTACTTTGTTCAGTTTCTTTTTGAGTGTTTTCGTCTCTTTGATGAGTGCGTCATGTTTGTTTGCATTTCGAGTTGAAACTAAAACACGATTAAGGTCTAATGGTTTTTGAATGAAATCGTATGCACCGCGCTTTATGGCTTCCACGGCGGTATCTATTGTCCCATGTCCGGTAATCATTACAACGGGAACTTGTATTTCTTCCTTTTTCAATTCAGATAAAAAATCTAACCCGTCGAGCTTTGGCATTTTAATGTCGCAGAAGATGAGGTCGAACGATTCTTTCAACACCATTTTCAATGCGGCCTCACCATCTGCTGCTTCGGCAATGATGAATCCCTCGTATTCGAGTACTTCTTTTAACGCACTGCGAATGGCAGCTTCGTCGTCGACAATTAAAATTCTAGACATGGTCTTGGCTTTTGGCAAAAGTAGCGCAAAGCGTTGATAAGTTTCTTTCGGAAATGGGAAGATTGGGCCGCCTGTTCAAGGTTGGAAAAGTATCTTTGCAAAGTGAGTCAAAGAGATTTTTTAAGTGAGTTGAACGACGCTCAGCGTGCAGCAGCTCGACACATTTCGGGTCCATTAATGGTCATTGCAGGAGCGGGCTCAGGTAAGACGCGTGTCTTAACGTATCGCATAGCGCACATGATTCAAAATGGAATTGATCCGTTCAGCATACTGTCGCTAACCTTTACCAACAAAGCAGCCAAAGAAATGAAAGAACGTATTGCGAATCTTATGGGAGAGGACAATGCGCGCAACATTTGGATGGGAACTTTCCACAGCGTCTTCGCACGTATTCTTCGGTCGGAAGCCGATCGCATTGGTTATCCGAGAAACTTCAGCATCTACGATTCTGCAGATAGCAAGAGTCTTATTAAAGATATTTTGAAGGAAATGTCGCTCGACGATAAGATCTACAAGCCAGGAATGGTCCAGAATCGAATCTCTTCCTGCAAAAACAGTCTGATTAGCGCAGCTGATTACCCCGAACAAGTTGAATTGGTCTCAGACGATCACGCTGCAAAGCGTCCATTGATGGCCGAGGTATACAGAAAGTACGATCAACGATTGTTTCAATCAGGTGCTATGGATTTCGATGATTTACTTTTCAAAACGAATGTCTTGTTCAGAGATCACGCAGACGTGCTTCACCGCTACCAGCATAAGTTTCAATTCATCATGGTAGATGAGTATCAGGATACCAACTTCTCGCAATATCTCATTGTGAAGCAACTTGCTGCTGTTACTGAGAACTTGTGTGTAGTGGGCGACGATGCTCAAAGTATCTACGCATTCCGAGGAGCGAACATTCAAAATATTCTGAACTTCAGAAAAGACTATCCCGATTATTCGTTGTACAAATTGGAGCAGAATTACCGTTCGACAAAAGTTATTGTTGAAGCTGCGAATTCTATCATAGGTAACAATAAAAATCAGATTAAGAAGAATGTCTGGACAGCGAATGATGAAGGGAATAAGATCCGTCTTCATCAAGCACCAACAGACAATGAAGAGGGTATGTTCGTAGCGAACACCATTTTCAAATTACAAAAGGAAGACGGAGGAACCTATCACGATTTTGCCATTCTTTATCGCACCAATGCACAGTCTCGTGCTATGGAGGAGGCCTTAAGGAAGTTGAATATTCCTTATAAAATTTATGGTGGATTAAGTTTCTACCAGCGCAAAGAGATTAAAGATTTGTTGGCTTATTTTCGATTAACCGCCAATCACAAAGACGAAGAAGCGTTAAAGCGCGTGATCAATTACCCAGCGCGTGGAATTGGTAAAACAACACTTGAGAAATTAATTGTTGGTGCTTCCGAGCGTGAGATTAGCATTTGGGAAATGATTGCACGTTGCTTTGAAGTAGGTATTTCTGGAGGAACTGCCAATAAGCTGAATGAATTCGTAACCATGATTCAAAGCTTTGCTACCGAGCTAACCACCAAGCCGGCTTACGACTTGGGTATGCACATTGCGGCAGCATCTGGATTGTTGGTGGAAGTTAATGCAGACCGCACCCCTGAAGGCGTTGCCCGCGTGGAAAACATTCAAGAATTACTAGCGGGTTTGAAAGAGTTTTCCGAGAGAGAAACTGAAGATGGTTCTGTTCCTTCTCTCTCAGATTTCTTGATCGATGTAGCATTGCTAACTGATACCGAAAGTTCCGATGTAGATGAAACGAAAAGCGTTTCACTCATGACCATTCACTCTGCAAAGGGACTCGAGTTTCCAAACGTGTTCATCGTTGGAATGGAAGAAAATCTCTTCCCTTCACAAATGTCCTTGAACGCACGAGAAGACCTCGAGGAAGAGCGAAGACTTTTCTACGTTGCGTTAACACGCGCCGAGAAAAGAGCCATTCTTTCCTACGCAAATTCACGATTCAAATGGGGGCAGTTTACGTATTGCGAACCTTCTCGTTTCATCGAAGAAATCGACGAGAAATTTTTAGAAACCACTTCAGGAAAGAAAACACCGCCCCAATCGAAGTCATTCGATTTCGGTGAAGAACGTGGTAAGTTCGGCGGAGGAATTAACAGACTTCCATTGCAAGACAAACCAAAGTCTTCTTTCCCACCTTCTTCGCCAACACCTCCGCCAATGCCTCCGCAAATTGATACGAGTAAGTTGAAGAAAGTAGACATGAATGCGCCAGTTCCGCATCCGGCAGGAGATTGGGCCTTACCGCATGAAATTCAAGTAGGAGTTGAAGTTCAACATGAAAAATTCGGTAAAGGAAAGGTCATTAAAGTGGAAGGTGATAGCCCGAATGAAAAGGCTACCGTTTTCTTTCCTTCTGAAGGGCAAAAGCAGCTGTTGTTGAAATTCGCCAAACTGAAGATTGTAGGCGCTTAATTGTAGTGTATATTTGTTAGACATCATTTAAATTTATTATGAATCCCCACCGCTTTCAGAAGCCAGATGTTGTTGTGCCGTTAGAGATGAATAGTGCGCGTCCTGAAATTACCTTACCGGAGTACGGAAGAAATATTCAGAAAATGGTTCAGTATGCTCTAACATTAGAAGACCGCGATGAGCGCGCGCGTTGTTGCAAAGCTATCATTTCAGTAATGGGACAATTATTCCCTTACTTACGTGATATGGAAGATTTCAATCACAAACTTTGGGATCACTTGCATATCATGAGTGATTTTCGCTTAGATGTCGATTCTCCATATCCGAAGCCAGAGCCATCTCAATTTGCTGTTAAACCCGAGCGAATTTCTTATCCGCAAGGTCCAGTGAAGTTTGGTCACTACGGAAGATATGTAGAGAAGATGATTGACAAGTGCGTGGCCATGGAAGACGGTGAAGAGAAAATGAATTTCACGCGTTCTATTGCAACGCTCATGAAACAAAATGCTTTGAATTGGAATCGTGCGACGATCACAGATGATGTGATTTTGGAAGATTTGAAGTACTTGAGCTCTGCGAAATTATCCGTTGACAATATTCAAGAGATTCACGCTGTAAAGACCATTCAAGGTTCGAAGTATAATGACTTTGTTGAAGACAGTTACCGCAACAACAAGAAGCGTAACAACAACAGTAAGAAGAAGAAATTCAAGAAGAAATATTAAGTGGTGTATTTTTCATGACGCTTCTCGAGGACATACAGCACGGAATATTTCATATCATTGACGAAGGTGCCATTGATCACATCTTGTTTTTATGGGTGCTCGCTATTGGACTCACCTTTAACGATCGCCGCATGCTCTTGTGGTCGATTACTGGATTCACATTAGGACATGCATTTGCCGCATTTGCTGTCGTTTTTAGGTTGCCAATGCTGTCAATGGAGTGGGTAGAGTTTGCGATTCCGCTCACCATTGTTGCTCGTGGGGTTCAACGCTTGATCTCTCCAACCGAGACAACAACCTTTCCTTGGAAGACTATTCTTGTTATTTCCTTGTTCGGATTCATTCATGGTTCTGCGATATCAACAGAATTGAAGATGACTTTAATGAAAGGAGATAATTTAGCCGGGAAGTTAATCGGATTTAATATCGGTGTAGAGTTGGGGCAGCTGCTTTGCATTTCAGGAATACTCTTGATTTCAATTACTTTGAATCGTCTTTTGCGCATTCATGCAAATATGGTTACCCGAATCTTATTGGTTCCTGCAATTATTTATGCAATTTTCTTAGCCGTTATTAATTTTCCTTTGAACTAAATACGAGTAAATTTGTCTAGATTCTTGAAATGGCTTTTCATCTTGCCTATTCGATTTTATCAGGGGTTCATTTCTCCTTGGTTAGGATCGAATTGCAGATACCAGCCGACCTGCAGCGCTTATGCTGTTGAGGCCATTCAAGAGTGGGGCGTTCTTAAGGGAATTTACATGGGAGGAAAACGAATTTTAAGTTGTCATCCTTGGGGAAAAAGTGGCTACGATCCGGTGCCAAAAAATCCGGAATTGAACAAGAAAATTAAACAGTGAATTATGAAAAAGTTAGGAGTGGTTTTAGGAGTGTTTTTAGCAGTGAGCATTGTAGCATGTTTCGATTCTGAAACTGAAATTTTAAAGCAAGCGCGCACTACACAACAGGGTGTTTTGTCGAAGCAAAATGCATTGGTTGCAGATTTAGATAAAGAAATTGCTTCAGCAGAGAAAGAGATTTCTACATTGACTCAAAACCCATTGGACAGCGCAGGAGTTATTCGTGTGAATGAATTGTCTGAACGCGTTTCTATGATTAACACGTTGAAAGACGAAGTGGTAAACTACAAATTAAACTTGAAAGAAATTCCAGAGGGCGCTGCTATTAAAGACGACGCTTTTTTCAAGGAAATGAAAGACGAGCAAGTGTTGAAATTGGCGAAGGAACAAGATTCGTTGTTCAATATCTTGAAGTCTCAAGTTGAATCTGAATTGTTATAATGCGCATTCGTCCAAGAAGAAATAGAGCAAACGCTGCCGTTCGCGGAATGGTTCGCGAAACGAGGTTGTCTCTCGAGCAATTGGTATATCCGCTTTTTTTGTTGGAAGACAAACAGGCGGTGCAGCCGATTTTGAGCATGCCTGGAATTTCTAGATTTGGTTTGGAAAAGTTAATGGTGGAAGTAGAAGAGTGCATGAATGCAGGCGTAACAAATTTCATTTTGTTTCCTGCTGTGGATGAGAAATACAAAGACAAATACGCCACGTATTCTTTGGATGCTTCAAACTTTTATCTGACTGCTATTCGTGAGTTGAAGAAGCGCTTTCCAGAGGCGGTATTTATTTCAGATGTGGCAATGGATCCGTACAGTTCAGACGGGCACGACGGTTTGGTGATTGATGGAAAGATCGTTAACGACGAGACGCTTCCAATTTTATCTGCCATGGCTTTGGCTCAGGCTGAAGCGGGATTTGATATAATAGGTCCGAGCGATATGATGGACGGAAGAGTAGGAGAGATACGTGACACGTTAGACGATCACGGTTTTGTGAATGTGGGTATCATGTCTTACACGGCGAAGTATGCCAGTGCTTTTTACGGACCGTTCCGCGAGGCATTGGATAGCGCACCAAAGAGCGGTGATAAGAAGACGTATCAAATGGATTACGCCAATAGAAATGAGGCCTTGCGTGAGGCGGACTTGGATGAAGAGGAAGGAGCAGATTTTTTAATGGTGAAGCCGGCCTTGTGCTATTTAGATGTGATTCGCGATTTGAGTAATTATTCTTCCTTACCTATCGCCGCATACAACGTAAGCGGCGAGTACGCTATGCTTAAGGCAGCTGCTGAAAGAGGTTGGATTGATTACAACAAGGCCATGCCTGAAATGCTTACAAGCATAGCACGTTCTGGCGCAAGTGTTATTCTAACTTATTTCGCCAAAGAATATGCTCAAAAATTTCATTCTAAGTTTTAGTTGTTTTCTAGTAATCAGTGCGAATGCACAAAGTGATTACAAGAACATAGAACTCGTTTCTTCTAAGGGAAGATTTTCTTCCTTCAATCCATGTGAACCAAGCATTGCAATTGACCCAACCAATCCGAAAAGAATGGTTGCTGGCTCTATCTTGAATAATGTTTACAAAAGTTGCGACGGCGGAATTACATGGGATCATGATTTGATGAAATCATCTCATGGTGTATATGGCGATCCAACTATTGTTGCATCACCAACTGGCGACTTCTACTATCTGCATCTCGGAGATCCCGGAGATGGTGGTTACAGCAGTTCGCGATGGCTCGAGTCTATTGTGATTCAGGAATTAAATGAAAAGAAATTTTCTTGCAAGAAAAATTGTTGGTCAGACGGTATTGCTATTGGTACGAACGCGCCGAAAGATCAAGACAAGCAATGGGCAACCACTTCGAAAGACGGAAGTGAAATTTTTGTTACTTGGACCGAGTTTGATAAATACGATAGCAAGGAACCGAATGATCATTCGAGAATTCTTTTTTCAAAAGGAAAAAAAGGTGGGTCTAGTTTTTCGAAGCCCATTGCAATAAGCGATATTGAAGGTGGATGCATCGATGACGACAACACTACGGAAGGTGCAGTTCCCGCAGCGGGATTGAACAACGAAGTCTATGTGGCTTGGGCACATCGCGAATTTATCTATTTCAATAAATCCATTGATGGCGGAACAACGTGGATGCCGAAATCAAAAGTGATCATGGCAATTCCGGGTGGATGGAATCAAGACATTCCAGGTGTTTATCGCGCCAATGGAATGCCAATCTTACTGAGTGATTTAAGCAATGGACCGAACAGAGGAACTCTCTATTTGTGTTGGAGCGATGAACGCAACGGCGACGTGGATGTTTTTGTTTCATCGTCATCGGATGGAGGAGACCACTGGACTGAAGCTGTTCGCGTAAACAACGACGATACGCATGCGCATCAGTTTTTTCCGTGGATGACGGTTGATGTAGTTACTGGAAATTTGTATGCCGTGTTTTACGACAGAAGAAATTACACAGATTATAACACCGATGTTTATTTGGCGTCTTCCAATGATGGCGGAAAGACTTGGACCAACGAACGCATTAGCGAAAAGCCCTTCATGTCGAACGCAAGTGTATTTCTTGGAGATTACAACAACATCTCTGCTGTGAATGGTGTTGTTCGTCCGATATGGACGCGCATCGACAACTTCGGCACGTCTGTGTGGATAGCGTTGATTCAGAAGTAAAATTTCAATTTAGAATTCAGCGTTCTTCGGAGTGCGTGGGAATGGAATAACATCGCGAATGTTAGTCATGCCCGTTACGTACATCACCAATCTTTCAAAGCCCAATCCGAATCCGGCGTGCTGACATGTTCCGAACTTACGTGTTTCCAAATACCACCACATACTTTCTTCTGGAATGTTGAACTGCTTACATTTTTCAAGGAGCACATCGTAGCGTTCTTCACGCTGACTTCCACCTATAATTTCACCAATACCGGGAACCAAAATATCCATAGCAGCTACGGTTTTTTGGTCTTCATTCAAACGCATGTAAAACGCCTTAATTGCAGCAGGGTAGTTGGTTAGCACAACAGGCTTTTGGAAATGCTTTTCAACCAAATATCTTTCATGTTCACTTTGAAGATCAATTCCCCATTCAATTGGGTATTTGAATTTCTTCTTTTTGTAGTGACTTGAATTCAAGAGAATGTCTATTGCTTCCGTGTAGGTGATGCGCTCGAAGGTGTTGTTCGCAACGAACTCGAGGCGCTCGATAAGTGGCGCGGTTTGACGCTCCTCTGTTGGCTTCTGTTTGTCTTCTGTTGCTTCGCGTTCTTGAAGGAAAAGCAAATCTTCTTTTCCGTTTTCCAAAACATAGCGAATGCAATACTTCAAAAAGTCTTCAGCTAAATCGGCGTTAGCCGCAAGGTCGTTGAACGCAACTTCAGGTTCAATCATCCAGAACTCTGCAAGGTGTCTGCTTGTGTTGCTGTTTTCTGCACGGAACGTTGGTCCGAAGGTGTATACTTTTCCAAGTGCCAGCGCAGCCAATTCTGCTTCAAGTTGTCCGCTTACCGTAAGGTGCGTGTGCTTTCCGAAGAAGTCTTCTCCGAAATCTATTGTTCCGTCTTCTTTACGTGGTGGGTTTTCTAGGTCGAAGTTGGAAACCGTAAACATTTCTCCAGCGCCTTCGGCATCGCTTCCGGTAATGATTGGAGCGTGAATGTTTACGAATCCGTTTTGATTGAAATAATTGTGTATCGCGAAAGACAATTGATGACGAAGTCTGAACACCGCGCTGAACGTAGACGTGCGGAAGCGCAAGTGCGCTTTTTCACGAAGGAATTCCAACGAATGTTTTTTCATTTGAATAGGAAATTCCATCGGATTGCTTTCGCCCAAAACTTCAACTTTAGAAGCGGTAAGCTCTATCGCTTGTCCTTTTCCTAAACTCTCAGTAAGCGTTCCATGAACGGAAATACAAGCACCTGTGTGAATGCGCTTGCTGTCTTCTTCCGAAAGAGAATCGGCATTCACAACCACTTGCAAATTTGAAATGCAAGAACCGTCGTTTAAAGCAATGAATTGCTCGTTACGAAAAGTGCGCACCCAACCGTTGAGTTGAATGGTTGTTCCTATTGGAAGTGACGAAATTATTTCTTTGATGTTCATGGTGAAAAAATGAGTGGCAAATATACGCCACGAGGGGTTATACTTGGGCTAGATCGCTTTCAACAATTCCGTCGCGCATGCGAACGACGCGTTTCGCGCGAAGCGCAATGTCTTCTTCGTGTGTTACAAGAACGATAGTGTTTCCGGCTTGATGAATAATGTCGAAGAGCTGCATGATTTCTTCGCTGGTCTTGGTGTCGAGGTTCCCTGTGGGTTCATCGGCTAAGATAATGGAAGGGTGATTCACAAGCGCTCTTGCTACAGCAACGCGCTGGCGCTGTCCGCCCGAAAGTTCATTCGGCTTGTGCGTGATGCGATTTCCGAGACCTACTTGCTCCAAAACTTCTTTGGCTTTTTTCAAGCGCTCGGCTTCAGGCATACCCGCGTATACTAGAGGCAGAGCCACATTCTGAAGAGCGGTTAATCTCGGAAGGAGGTTAAAAGTTTGAAAGACGAAACCAATTTCTTTGTTTCGAATGGCTGCCAATTCTGAATCTGAAAGTTGAGCAACATTTGGTCCGTTCAGAAAATATTCTCCGGATGTTGGTGTGTCTAGGCATCCTATGATATTCATGAGCGTAGATTTTCCTGAACCTGAAGGGCCCATTAATGCTACGTATTCATTTTTTTGAATGGTTAGATTAATGCCATTCAAGGCGCGCACGGTCTCTTCACCAATGGTGTAGAACCTGGTTAGGTTTTCAATTCTAATGACTTCGTGCATGCGGCAAAACTAACTCGGATTTGTTATATTTGAAGAATAAACCTACCCAGGCAACTTTGGGGTTCCCGATGTTGTCATTTTGGAAGAACCTTTTCGAATGAAAAAAATACTATTCTTTTTTGCGATTGTCGCTGCCCATTCTGTGAATGCACAGATTGCTGTTACTTACGTTACCGCCGATCAAGCCGTTCAGACATTGTTAGGTCCAGGTGTTACTTATGCGAATCCAGTTTTTAACGGAATAGCGCAGCAGTTGGGTGAAATGACGGGTAATACCAATACTAATTTTCAGATTACAGAGGGTATTGTGATTGGTTGTTCAGATGCGCAGGAGGTTGTTCCGAATTTTTTCGGAACGGTTATTACTCCCAATATTTCTGGAGATCCAGATTTACTGTCGGTTGCGAACTCTGTTCCGCCCTTGATTGGTCAAGGATTTACGGTTGGTTCTGTTAACAACATTGCTTCACTTGAATTTGATTTCGTTGCAATAGGTGATAGTTTGAATTTCAATTACATTTTTGGATCTGATGAATACTTAACTTGGGTGAACAGTCAGTACAATGACGTGTTCGCTTTCTTTTTGAGCGGCCCGGGCATTACAGGTCCGTATGCGAGCCCTGCGGCTTTTCCGGGTGGTTCAGTGAACATCGCAATTGTTCCGCAATCGACTCCACCGCTTCCAATTACCATTAGTTCGGTGAATAACGTATTGAATGCGCCTTATTACGTAGATAATGGTGGTGGACTTATTCCAATTAATTTAAGAGGATTTACAGTGAAATTGGCTGCTCAGTATGATTTGACTTGTGGAGAGACTTATCACATTCGTTTGGCAATTGCAAACGGATCTGACCAAGCGTTGAAATCGGATGTAATTATTGAAGCTGGTTCATTCACAACAGGAACTGACAATGCAGGAATTTCCTCAAGTGTTGTAAACCCGGCTCCGAATATTCCACCAAACTCAGTATTGGAAGGATGTGTAAACGGACAAGTGACGTTCAACTTCCCTGATTGTTTGGCTTTGGGAGATACCGTGAATCTTATTTTTGGAGGAACCGCAACTTATTTGGAAGATTACCACACGAATGGGGTAACTCAATTTGTGGTTGCAGATACCGCTTTCGTCATTGATATTATTCCAATCTTGGATAACATTACGGAAGGAACAGAAACGATAATCATCAGTTGTAGCTATTTGTGCGAAGGGGCTTGTGATTCGGTTTCAGTGAGTGCAACCCTAGATTTGTTAGACTATGTAGGATTTGGTGTTTCGGCAACAGAGGATTTCTTAGTTTGTCCGGGTACTTCGCAAACAGTGAATCCAGGCGCTTCAGGCGGATGGCCTCCGTATATTTATTCTTGGTCGAATGGACAAACCAGCGCGACACAAACGTTCTCACAGGGATCAGCAGGTCCATATTCGTATACCTTCTCAGATTATTGCGGAGCAACCTTCACAGATGATTTTGTAATTACTGAACCACCGGTGTTCGGTTTCGCCACTGAGCAAGATTTGTGTGCTGGAATTGAATCGGAGATATTGGTTTATGGAGGATTGGAACCATACGTTTATCAATATGATGCCTTGGCCATGTTGTTGAATCCGCTTGAAAACACCATTACCGGAATTGCAGATAATGCCTCTGACGTTATAATAACCGACTTTTGTAACCAGCAGGCTATTATTCCTTTCATTATCACTGTTTGTGATACGCATGAGCCGAATCTATTGTTAGTGAATGCAGATGATTATGACAATGAGCATTTCAAGATACAAGGATTAGAGAGCTTCCCGAACAGCCAGGTTCGCATTTATAACCGTTGGGGAACGTTGATCTACGAATCGTTGAATTACAGCAATCTCAGCGCTTGGGATGCAACAGATGCTCAAGACGGGGTGTATTTTTGGGTATTCAACCGTTCTGACGGAATTAGCAGAGAAGGTTATTTCCATGTGATGCACAAGAAACCTTAAGAATTAGAAAGAAACGGAAAGCCTCAAAGAAATTTGAGGTTTTCTTTTTTATAGCTGTTTCTTTGTACAACTTTTTGTTAACGACGGAAGTCGTACTTAAACCAAAATGACAATTATGAAAAAGAGCTTTGTTTTGTTGTTATTATTGAATGCGTTGTTCTCAAACTTCGTTTATTCTCAATTGACTGTAGATGCTACCCAACCGATTAATACTGTCATTCAGAATTTGTTGGGACCTAATGTTCAGTTTAGTAATGTTACTTTTTCTGGAGATGCAGATCAGATAGGGTTGTTCAACTCAACAACAAGCAACCTGCCATTTCCAACGGGTGTGATTATGGGGACAGGTGGAATCTCTAATGCTATTGGCCCGAACAACTCGGGAAGCAGCAGTTTAACAGGCGGGAATTTTGGTGCGACAGATAACGATTTAAATGCGTTGGATGGTTTAACCCACAATGATGCTGCAATCTTGGAGTTTGATTTCATCGCAACCGGGACATCTATTTCTTTTGATTATGTCTTCGCTTCAGAAGAATATCCTGAGTATACCGGAGCTGGTTCTTGTGGAGATGTGAGTGACGTCTTTGGTTTCTTTTTGTCGGGCCCAGGAATAGCAGGAACATTCAGCAATGCTTCTGTTAACATTGCGCTCATACCAGGAACAACAGAATTCGTTTCCATCAATAATTTGAATGCGGGCTGCGATGGATTAGCCGTTCCGGATGGAGCGAATTGCAATTATTGTGAGTATTACGTATACAACGGAACAGGGACTAACGCGCCGTATAATACCGATGCGAATTATATTGAGTACGATGGTATGACAGTGATCCTTACCGCTACCTATGACAATTTGGAATGCGGGCAAACGTATCACATTAAGTTGGCTATTGCCGACGTGTCTGATACCGCTTTCGATTCTGCGGTATTCTTGAAGGAAGGAAGTTTCAATGTAGGTGGAAGCTTAATTGAATCGGTTGCGGTGACTAACCCTGGAGTGAGTCCAATCCCAGGATTTCCAGCGAACTCTATCCTTGAAGGAGACGGTTGTTACAACGGACAATTCGTGATTACGCCGCCGCCTTGTTTGTTCGAGAACGATACCATTCAATTAATCTATTCGGGAACGGCTACGATTGGCGAAGATTACAATACCAATGGCGTTACGGAAATTATCTTGTTTCCAGGAGTTTCGGATACTTTATTCGTAAACGGAATGATTGACAACGTGGTTGAAGGAACTCAGACGGTAACTTTTGGAAACATCACTGCTGGTTACGAAACCATTGAGATAGGATTTATCTTTTTCAATCCGTCTATTCAGGCCATGGACACAGCAACGGCGTTTTTGAATATTGTAGATTACGTTCCAACGGAATTGGCACCTGTAACAGATATTTTGAACTTATGTCCGAGTGCTACTGTCTCAGTTAATGCCGTTCCATTAATTTCTAACGGTGTTCCAAACTACACATTCAATTGGCAAGATGGCGCTGGGACGACCATTGGAACCAACGCGGTTCAGTCATTCGCTGTGGGAAGCGGAGGTAACTATGAGTTGACTGTAACCGACTACTGTGGGAATGCAGATTCTTCGCTCTTCATTATTACAGAGCCACCGGCAATTGTGTTTGAAGATCTTCAAGATTTGTGCACGGGTATTGAGTCTGAAGTTTTGGTAACTGGTGGATTGGAGCCTTACGTTATTGCTCCATCTACAGCATCGGCTTTTTATGTGAATGGCGTTACAAATTCGCTTATCGGATTCGCTGGTGGATCGTATGATGTTACGATAACCGATGCTTGTAATCAAGTTGGCGTAGTGCCTTTCATTCTTACCGTTTGCGATACGGAGGAGCCGAATATTCTTTTGATCAACGTAGATGATTACGACAACGAAAGTTTCATCATTAAAGGATTGGAAAGTTTCCCGAACAGTCAATTGCGCATCTTCAATCGTTGGGGCGGATTGATGTATGAGTCTTTGAATTACAGCAACGACAATCCATGGAATGGCACCGACGTTGAAGACGGCGTTTACTTCTGGATCTTCAATCGTTCAGACGGAATTAGCCGCGAAGGCTATGTTCACGTCCTGCACAAGAAGCCTTAAGACTTAAAAATCAGATCAGTGAAACCCCAGACATTGTTTGGGGTTTTTCTATTCCCAAAAGTGTAAGTACAGTTGGTGCCACATCGGCTAATTTTCCGTCGTTCACTTTTGTGATTTCTTTGTCTACAATCCACACGGGAACGGGGTTCGTGGTGTGTGCTGTATTTGGAGAGCCGTCTTCGTTTACGGCGCAGTCTGCGTTGCCGTGATCGGCAATAACGATTAAGGAATATCCCAATTCAATAGCCGTCTCTGCAACTTGCTTCAAGCAGGCATCTGTTGTTTCAATGGCTTTCACGATTGCCTCGTACACGCCAGTGTGTCCGACCATATCTGGATTAGCGAAATTCAAACAGAAAAAATCAGGTGTTTTTTCATGAAGGAATTGAATGCAAGATGAAGCAATTTCATTCGCGCTCATTTCGGGTTGAAGATCGTATGTTGCCACCTTTGGTGAAGGAACCATAAGTCGACTCTCTCCGTCGAAGGGCTCTTCTCTTCCGCCATTGAAAAAGAAGGTGACGTGCGGATATTTTTCGGTTTCGGCAATGCGCAATTGCGTTTTATTTGCGGAAGACAATGTTTCTCCAAGGGTGTCTGTGAGGTTGTCTTTTTCAAAAAGAATATTTACGTTTTGAAATGAATCGTCATAACGCGTCATGGTCACATAATGCAACGGGATTTTTTTCATTCCAAAATCTGGAAAATCTTGTTGATGCAGAGCCATGGTTATTTCACGACAACGATCGGTTCTGAAGTTGAAGCAAATAACAACATCGCCTTCTTCTATGCCTTGATAATTTCCTTCGATTTGAATGGGCTCAATAAACTCATCGGTTGTTCCATTCACATAAGATTGCGCAACGGCCAATGAAGCAGAAGGACTTTTCTCGTGTGAGCCAGTTACAAATAAATCGTAGGCTTTCTTCACGCGTTCCCAACGTTTGTCGCGATCCATGGCGAAATATCTTCCAACGACACTTGCAATTTTTGCTTGCTTTCCTTTCAAATGATTTTCTAAATCTTCAATGAATCCTTCACCACTTTTCGGGTCGCAATCTCTTCCATCTGTAATGGCATGAATGAAGACTTTTGGAAGTTCTTGCTCCTCACAAATGTCAACGAGCGCTTTCAAATGACTGATGTGCGAATGCACGCCACCATCAGAAACGAGTCCAATGAAATGCACATTCTTGTTTTCTTTTTTTGCATGTTGAAGGGCTGCAAGAAGCACTGCATTTTTGTGTAATTCGTGGTTGCGAATACTCAGGTGAATTTTCACCAAGTCTTGATACACAACTCTGCCGGCGCCTATGTTCATGTGTCCAACTTCACTGTTTCCCATTTGTCCTTCTGGAAGTCCAACGAACTCGCCGTCTGTGCGAAGTGTTGCGTGAGCTGCTGTATTGTTCAAGTGATGCGTAAACGGAGTCTGCGCGCTAAGAATAGCGTTAGAGTGATCGTTCTTGCCGATACCCCATCCGTCTAAAATAATAAGTCCAACTTTTTTTGTCATTTTGAAAATGTAATTTGAAAGCGACTTCCGCGTGGGGAGTTGTCGCTAATGTTAATCTCTGCTTTGTGGGCTTTGCAAATTTCTTTCACAATATAAAGTCCTAATCCTGTTCCTTTTTGTGAACGGGTTTGTTCATTTCCAACCCTGTGAAATTTATCGAAGACTGCTTTTCTTTCTTCCTTGGGAATGCCTATTCCGTTGTCTGAAATTTCGAGGAGGATCAAGTGCTCACTAGACTTTAATGTGATGTCAATGGATTCGTTCTCGGGTGAATATTTGTTAGCATTTTCCAGCAAATTGAAGAGTAAACTCACAAGCATGGTTTCTTCGCCTTCCAAATAAACATTCGATTCAGTGGTGCTATTTACGGCGCGCGCAGGGAATAACTGCTGGAACCGTTTCAGTTGAATTTCAATCAGAGAAGAAAAATCAACGGTGTGCCAATTGCCCAGTGAAGTGTTTTGTTCGAATTGTGTTGCAAGAAGAATGTTATTCACCAACGTTTCCAATCGGTTTGATTCGGAAATAATATCGGCGCATAGATCTTGCGATTGTTCTTCGCTTAGTTTGCGGTTTTTTAATGTCTGAGAATTGAGACGAATGGCAGCAATCGGAGTCTTCAATTCGTGTGTAACAGCGAGTAAAAAGTTTTTTTCCTTTTGAGCTCTTTTCAAGTCGTGCCAAACGTTTTTGGTAATCCACCAAATTCCTACAAACAGAAGCAAAAGGAATACGCCACCTTCACCAATGATCATGAAAATTTTATTTCGAAGGGCATTCGCTGGAAGTGTAGCGCCTTCAGTCTTCAAGTGTTGCAAATACGCGAGCTGCAACCGGTAGAGCTGCCATCCCCACCAAACCAATTGAAAAACCAGATAAGCGGCCATAAGGTATAGCACCCCGAGCAATCTGCGTTTATTTCGAATCGATTTCATACTGCAAAAGTACGGCGCTATTCCGATTTAGTTTGAGAAACAAATGATGTTAGAAATTTAAATTTTAATTGGTTATTCATTCAGAAAGTAGATGCAATTTTGCGTTATGTTTCATTCACGTTTTGCGTTAGCGCTTTTGTTTGGTTTTGTGTTGGTTCACAGAGCAGATGCTCAGCGCGTGGGTGTAGTTCTTAGCGGAGGCGGAGCAACTGCAATGGCGCACATTGGATTTCTTCGCGCATTGGAGGAAAACAACGTTCCTGTAGATTACATCTGCGGAACGAGCATGGGTGCCGTCATTGCCTCTTTTTATGCTGCAGGTTATTCTACACGTCAAATGGATTCTTTGTGCAGAACCCCTGAATTTGCTTTACTTTCTGAGGGGCAGGATTTGCCTATTGACATGCAATTTTATTACTTAAAATCGGAGCCCACTGCATCGATGGTGAGTTTGAAATATTCAGGCGGAGACAATATTTCCAACACCCTTCCAACCAATTTGATCAATCCGGCATTAATGGATTGGGTGCACATGAAATTGTTGAGCGCGGCCAGTGAGGCTGCACGTCAGAATTTCGATAGTTTGTTTGTTCCGTTTCGTTGTGTTGCGGCCGACGTAAAAAACAAGCAAGAAGTAATTTTCAAAAAGGGTTCGTTGAATGAAGCCGTCCGAGCTTCTTGCACTTATCCTTTTTACATGCCCCCACGAAGAGTTGATGGGCTTTTGCTTTATGACGGGGGAATTTATAACAACTTCCCCATGGATGTTATGTACCGCGATTTTCATCCGGATGTAATTTTAGGTTGCAATGTTTCTAGCGCTCCTGCGGATCCAAAGGAGAATAATTTAATGTCTCAGTTGGAGGCTATGATTATTTCGAGAAAGGATGTGTTCATTCCTTGTGAAGAGGTCGTTATTGTTCAGCCAAACAGCAGCGGGACATCGACTTTTCAGTTTTCCAATTCTCAAATCGCAATAGATTCGGGATATGTTGCCACGATGCGCGCCATTCCTTCCATAAAAAAAATTGTAGAACGTGAAGTCTCGGTGGAAGACTTGCTCTTTAAGCGAAAAGCGTTCGCGAAGAAATGCGCCCCACTGGTGGTTGACGAAGTGCGCTTGGAAGGCTTGCCAAAAGGACAGACACAATACATTCGGGAATTGTTGGGAAGAAAGGAGGCTGCAATCCCTTTATCAGATTTGCAGCGCACATATTTCAGAGTGCTTGCAGATGGAAGCATAAAGTCGTTGTATCCAAAGATGATTTACAAGCCGGATTGTGGAAAGTACATTTTGGACTTACACGTGCAGCGCGAGAAAGATTTGATAGTCTCGTTCGGTGGGAACTTTAGTTCGCGGTCAATTAATACGGGATATGTTGGACTTCGATATAATCTGTTCGGACGCGTGAACACAGTGCTAGAGGCCAATAGTTACTTTGGGCGCTATTACGGTTCGGTTCAAGCGAAGGCGCGTTCGAAAATAATGTTATTCAATTTACCCGTCGCTTTCGAGGTTTCCTTCACGCAGAATCGTTGGGATTATTATAAGAGTTTGACAACTTTTTTCGAGGATGTGAAGCCCTCGTATGTCTTGTTGAACGAACAGTTTGGCGAAGCCAGTTGGATTCTTCCAGCTGGAAGAAAGGCGAAGTTTAAGATTGATGCAATCTATACGCACCAATACGATAACTATTATCAGACAAAGAATTTTTTGAGTATCGACACAGCAGATTTAACCGCGTTTAATGCGAAGATGGTTCGTTTCAATTATGTTCGAAGTACGTTGAATCGTATTCAATACGCTACATCTGGTTCGCAAATAAAAGTGGTGGGAAAAGGTGTTACCGGGACTGAATATACGATCCCTGGTAGCACGAGCATCAATCGAGATACGCTCTCCAATAGTCATTCTTGGCTGCAGATGCGAGTGTATTACGAAAACTACGTTATCAATCAGCCCCGCTTTTCTTTCGGTATAAAGGCAGAGGTGTTGTGGTCTGGACAAAAAGATTTTCAGAACGCTACAGCGACTTCAATCATGAGTCCAACGCCAAGTTTCTTTCCTGAATTCAGGACATTTTATTTGCCTGTGTATCGAGGTACGTCATTCTTTACTGTTGGAATTTCGCCTGTACTTCATCTGACTAAGAATGTGGATTTAAGGGCTGATGTATACGGATATCAACCGTTTCAAGCAACAGCGGTGCCGTCTTCAGATATCTATCGAACATACACCTTGGGAAGTGGAACCTTGGTTTATCACTCGCCAATTGGTCCTGTGAGTTTATCTGCCAATTATTACGAGCAAAAGGAAAAACCTTGGAGTGTACTTTTCAACCTCGGTTTTATCATATCGAACACTTCGCCAAGGGATTAATTCCATTGGTTCTCCGTACTTTTGCATCTGATAAAGCTTTATGAGTAAAATTAAATTTGCGGTTATAGGCGCTGGGCACATTGGTAAGCGTCATGCTGAAATGGTTCAACGCAACGAACAGACAGAATTGTCTGCCATGTGCGACGTTCGTTCACGCGAGGAATGCGGTGTTGCAGAGGATATTCATTTTTATCACTCTCCAGAAGATATGTTGGAGAATGAAGAGGTAGATGTTGTCTGTATTTGTACACCGAACGGTCTTCATGCCCAGCATGCCTTACTTGCATTGAAAGCAGGAAAGCACGTCGTTGTGGAAAAGCCAATGGCTTTGAATAAGGCCGATGGAGAGAAAATTATTTTTGAAGCACTTCGCGCAAATAAGCAGGTGTTCTGCGTAATGCAAAACCGATACAGTCCGCCAAGTGTTTGGATGAAAGAGCTTGTTCAATCGGGTATTTTAGGGAAAATATACATGGTGAACATTGATCTTTTCTGGAACAGAGACGATCGCTATTACAAGAAAGGCGGTTGGAAAGGAACGCAAGATTTAGACGGAGGAACTTTGTTCACGCAGTTTTCTCACTTCATTGATATTATGTATTGGTTGTTCGGAGATATAGACAACATTCAAGCAAGACTTCACGATTTCAATCACGCGCATTCAACTGAGTTTGAAGACTCGGGAATTGTAATGTTCGATTTGGTTGAAGGTGGAATGGGTTCAATTAATTTCTCTACTGCTGTAAGCGGTGTGAACTACGAAAGTAGTTTGACGGTTGTTGCTGAAAAGGGTACGGTGAAAATTGGCGGACAATACATGAACGAAGTTGCGTATTGCCAAATTGAAAATTACACCAGGCCTGTTTTGGCGGAAGGAAATCCGGCGAACGACTATGGTCATTACAAGGGCAGTGCAGCGAATCATGTGTATATTATACAAAACGTCGTGGACGCTATAAGCGGTGTTTCCAACATTACAACCAACGCCTTGGAAGGATTGAAGGTAGTTGAGATTATTGAGCGAATTTATTCCGCTGCGAAAACCAACGGTTAATTCATTTCATGAAGTACAGCGTATCCGAACAATTCACGAAGTTCATGCGAGCGGAATACATTAAGAATGTATTCACGCTTATGGCAGGAACCGTAATTGGTCAGGCTTTGGTTTTTGTGTTAGCTCCATTTATTACTCGTCTATTTACTCCCGAAGATTTTACGCTTCTTGAGCAATACACCATGATTATCACCGTGCTCTCTGTTGTGGTAACAGGAAAGTACGAGTTTGCAATTATGCATCCGAAAGATCAGAACGATGCGCGACACATAGCAGCGCTCGCCTTGAAGGTAGCCTTCTACTCGTGCGTTGTGCTCTCTGTCTTTATATTGTTCTTTGCCCGCGATGTGTCTTATTGGTTAATGAATGAACCCATTGCTATTTATCTCTGGACGATACCCATTGTTTTATTCTTCACAGCTGTCTTTAACGTTTTCAATTATTGGTTCTCTCGATTGAAACAATACAAGGTTGCAGCAAATTCAAAAGTCTTGTCAGCGGTTTCCTCCGAGCCCATTAAGATTGCAACGGGCTTTGGCGGATGGAATGCCTCAGGTTTGATTTTCTCAACCGTAATAGGATCAATTGCAGCAGGTGCTTATGCTTTTTGGAAATTCTTGAAGTCTGAACCGGAAGGTTTGAAAAATCTTTCCAATGAAAGAATGAAAGCCTTGGCTGCATTGCACAAAGATTACCCCATGTTTAGTATTTGGGGCAGCGTCTTGAATCGCTTGGCGCAATGGGCACACGTCGGAATATTCACGTTGTATTATGGTTTGGTTGCTGTTGGTTTCATGGCCTTGTGCAGAAGAATTTTTATGGCGCCTTTGAATGTGGTAAGCAACTCTTATTCGCAAGTTTTCTTCCAACGCATCTCCGAAATTGAAGATCCAAAGGAATTGCGCGCGCTGTATTACAAGGTGCTCTTTCGTTTTTTAATCGCAGCAGGCGGAATGATTTTCATTGTGCAAATGCTTCCAGGAAACACAATGGGATTTATTTTCGGTGAGGCTTGGGGAAATTCATTCATGTATTTGAAGTACTTGATTTATTGGTTCGCATTGAACTTCGTTACTTCTTCATTGGCTTTCATTACCTACAGAATTAATATGCAACGTGTGGGATTGTTTTTAGATGCGCTGCACTTTGTTTTGGCGATTCTTGCCGTGTATTTAGCGCACAGTTGGGGAATGAATGAAATAGAGGCTACGAAGTTTTTGGTGATTTCAAAAGTGATTTATTTTTCATTTAATATTCTCGTAGTGCTGTTTTTCTTGGAGCGCTATGCACGAAAGAACCAAGTGAAAGCATGAAAATAATTTCGCTGCTCGTTACGAATTTTAAAAACGACAATCGGGTTTGCCGGATGGCAAAAACGCTTTCGACGAACGGATTTCCAACGACTGTCGTTGCTTGGAAGAAGGGAGATGTTTTGGCTGAAGAGAATTTCAATGGAGTGGAAGTGAAGCGAATTACAGTGAAGTCTGACCGTTGGAAACGCTCGAATATTTTTGTTGGCGCCGTTCAATATTTTGAATTCGCATTTCTAGCGGTGAAGCATTATCGTAAAGTAGACGCTTGGCATTGCAACGATTACGAAGCGTTTGTAATTGGTGTTCTTGCAAAAATTTCTCGACCAAAATTGAAGTTGGTTTACGACTGTCATGAGTTGGAATCGCATAGAAACGGGAAAGGAGCGTTTATGCGCTTCGCTATTCGAACAATTGAAAAATTGTTTATTCCATGGACGGAATTGGTAATTACCGTGAGTCCTTCCATTCAAGAATTTTATAAAAAGAAATACAACTTATCCTTCGTTGCATTGGTTCGAAATCTTCCGAACGAAATGCAAGTCTCACATTGGAATACCTTGCGTGAAAAACTCAATTTGAAGGACGGTCAAAGAGTTTTTCTTTATCAAGGCATGTTAGGAAAGGGAAGGGGCATTGAAGTTTTATTAAACGCTTTTGAGTCAAGAAAAACAACAGATGCCGTAATCGTATTCATGGGATTTGGTGCATTGAAGGAACAGATTGAAGCTTTTGCTGCACGCAATAAAAACATATTTTTTGTCCCGGCCGTTTCTTACGCCGAGATACCGTTGTACACTGGAAGCGCAGATGTTGGCGTAAATTCAGTAGAGCCAACCTGTTTAAGTTACAAGTATTCGCTTCCAAATAAATTGTTCGAGTACATTCAATCTGAAATTCCTGTTCTTACGAATCCGCTGCCCGATTGCGCAGCCTTGGTGAATGAATATAAGGTTGGAAGGGTAATCCCGGTTTGGAATGCAGACGCGATTAATGAAGTTGTAAATGACCTGTTGAAGGAAGATTTAAGCGTGTACCAACCTCATTTGAAATCGGCTAAGAAAATTTTGAATTGGGAAGTTGAAGAACAAGTCTTAATTTCAGCATATAAATCAATTCCGGATGCAAGTAGTCGTTGAGTCTTCATCAGCAGCATTGGCCCAATGGCAGAAAAAGGGGTTTCCTGTTTTCTTGTGTGAGGCATACGGCTCAGAATTGCTACTATTGAAGTTCGTGGAAGATGCAGAGGTGATTGCAGTGATGTGGGCGTGGGAATCTGGAAAGAAGTTGATGAACAGTCTCATTACACCGCCCTTCTCTCCGAATTGTTGGCTCACATTTTTGACCGATTACGACAAGCCTGCAACCAAGCGTGCGAAGGAGAAAGAAGTTCAAAAGGCTTTGCTTGCTTTTGTTGGAAATGGAAAGTGGGGTTATTGGAAGTTTGATTTTCCTGTTGAGTTTACCGATTTTCAGGAAGCCATTTGGAAAGGAACCTTTCCAAAAACGAAATACACGTATCGCATTTTAGACTTGAATAGTTGGGAAGAGAAGATCGATTCAAAACTTCGAAACAAGTTGAAGCGCTTTTCAGAATTTACATTTGAAGTTAGGCCTTTCGCTGAAGATGAAATGAAATTGTTTATGGCCTCAAGTGCAGCGAAAGGAGTGGCTCATGAACAATTGCTTTCGAAGTTTAATTCGTTGAATTCAGTTTCTGCCTTCACTGTTATTGCTGAAGCGGGGCAATATCAAGCATTCTGTGCAATTGTAGACGAAGTCTGTTATTATTTGGTTTCTAGTAATGCCAAGAACGACAATGCTCTTTCAGCGTGTGGAGTAAAGTTTTGTATTGAAGAAAGTATCCGAAGAGGGTGTTTGTCTTTCGATTTCGAAGGGTCTATGATTCCGGAAATTGAAGTGTTTTTTAGATCTTTTGGCGGCGACTTGCTTCCTTATTTTTCAATTGAGGGAGGAAGAGGAATAGCGTATTTTCTTCGGAAATTAATCAAATAAAAAAGCCATCCGAAGATGGCTTTTTATTCAATGTGAAAAATATTAATTCGCGTATTGCGAGTAAGTCACTTGATATTCTTTGTCTTCCATGAACCACTCTTTTCCTAACTCCAACCAAGCTTTCGCTTCGGCAGAATTTCCTTCGATGTAGAGTTTTTCAGAATAATAGATGATTGCGTTTTTCAACAAATCTTTTTGACCTTTAACTTCAACCGAGCAGGTTTTGTCGGTTAAAAGTTTCTTCGCAGTCTTATAAGCGTTTTCCGCTTCTTTCTTTTGCTTCGCTCCTTGGAATGAAACCCCAAGCATAATCCACGCACCCGCGTCGTTCGCGTCCCAGTCAATTAGGTTATCGTAAAGCGTTTTGCTTTTGGTGTACTTCATTGCATCTAACATAACTTCAGCTTCGCTTATAGCCGTGTTGCGCAATTCAGTGAAGTAGTCTTCGTGCTCTGCGTAAAACGTTTTGTTCTTGTCTTTAGAGGCATATTTAGATGCGTACTTGTAACAATCTTTTCCCGCAGTAGGAAACTTCTCTTTGAATTCATCGCGCTTCGACATTTCAAAATAGCAGCGGCTCATGAATAAATAAGGAAGAGGGTCTTTTTTTGTCTTTTCGTTTAGGGTGTATTTCTCTGCTTTGTACAAGCACTTTTCGTATTTCTCATCTACGAACATAGCAAGCAAATCGGGGTATTCTGTTTGAGCGAAGCCTTTCAGTGAGCCGATTAGAAAGACGAATAACAATAATTTTTTCATAGGAGTAATTTTTTGGACATAGCCAAATACAATGCCTAAGGTAAGAACAGAATGTATTCAAGCCAAATTCATTGAGAAATTCAATGTTTGTTTGAATGAAATTTATGGGGAAACCTTGTGAAATAAAGCATTGAAGTATCTTATCTTCGCGGCTATCTGAATTGAAAATCATGAAGTTGAAGAATGTCTTTTTTGTATTGGCTCTGTTTGCTGGGTTTGTTGCTCAGGCGCAAGACTGCACCATTCGTGGATTTGTGAAGAGCAAGGAAAAGGGTGAGCCTGTTATGGCAGCCTTGGTTGCCCTTGAAGGAACCACTGTGGGAACGAATACAGACGAAAATGGTTATTTCAGCTTAACAAAGCTTCTGCCGGGAACGTACTATTTGTTCGTGAAGGTGATAAATTATTCTGAATACCGCGATACTATTGTTGTGAAGCAAGGTCAATTGGTTTCAACCAATATTCTTTTGGAATCTGGGTCTAACATAATGGGCATTTTAGAAATTAACGATCAACGTTCAGAGCAGATCAATAACGTAAATATTTCTTCGGAAACACTTCGTCCAAAGGATTTCAAACGTGTTCCTTCTTTTGGCGGACAAACGGATATTGTTCAGGTACTAACTACATTGCCGGGATTTATTTCAACGGGTGACCAAGGCGGACAAGTCTTCGTTCGTGGAGGAAGTCCAGTTCAGAATAAGGTTGTGTTAGACGGAATGATTGTCTACAATCCGTTTCACAGTATTGGTTTGTTTTCTGTTTTCGATACAGATATTATTTCGAATGCCGACGTTTACACAGGCGGATTCGGCGCGCAATTCGGAGGAAGAATTTCTTCCGTTATTGATATCACAACGCGCGATGGAAATAAGAAAGGCCATGACGGGAAGATAGGTTTCAGTCCGTTTGGCGGCAAAATTCAATTGGAAGGGCCATTGAAAAAGTTAACGAAAAGTGGAAGTGGCATTTCTTACATTCTGAGTGCAAAGAACAGCTACTTGGACAAGACTTCTCCGCAGGTTTATCCGTTCGTGAACGACGGAAACGGTCTGCCATTTAGCTACACCGATTTATACGGAAAATTATCTTTTGGCGGGTCGAACGGTAGTAAGTTCAACCTATTCGGATTTTCATTCGACGATAAAGTAACGAAGTATCAAGCTTTATCGAATTTGAATTGGAAGAACGTTGGCGCGGGCGGAAACTTTGTGGTTGTTCCAACCAGTTCTCCGGTTTTAATCAACGGAAATTTCGCATGGAGCAAGTATAATATTTTGTTGGAAGAAGAAACAGTAGCAGACCGTAAGAGTGGAATTACATCGTTTAATTTCGGATTGGATTTCAACTACAGCGTAGGTAAAGATGCGATTAAGTATGGAGTGGAAGTGGTTGGTTTTTCTACCAACTACAACACGTTCAATCCTCTTGGTGTTCGTATAGATCTAGAGCAAAACACCACCGAGCTGAATGGTTTTTTCTCTTATAAAATCAATCGTAAGAAGTTAATTGTTGAGCCAGGTTTCCGTATGCAATATTACAGTTCTCTTTCAGCCGTGTCGCCTGAACCGCGTATAGGTATTAAGTATAAGGCTACGGAGCGCTTGCGTCTGAAGACCGCTGCAGGATTGTATTCGCAAAACCTTATGGCTACCAACAGCGATAGAGATATAGTGAATTTGTTCTACGGGTTTTTAGCTAGCCCAGATGAAATTCAAAACACAATGACTATGCCTGATGGTGAAGTTCGTGACATTGCGAATTCACTACAGAAAGCATCGCACTTGGTTACCGGTTTCGAATTCGATATTACCGATGAGTTGAATTTAAACGTGGAAGGTTATTTGAGAAACTTCAAGCAAGTAACGAACACCAACAGAAACAAGATTTTTCCAGACGACGCAGACAATCAAGATAAGCCAGAATTACTTCGTAAAGATTTCATTTTGGAAAGTGGATTCGCCAAGGGTATTGATGTGGTGTTGAAGTATGCGACCAAGCATTCGAACATCAATGTGGTTTATTCGATTATGAATGTAGATCGTTGGGATGGATTGCGCTGGTATGACCCTGTATTCGACCGTAGACACAATGTGAACGTTGTTGCATCTCATTCTTGGGGTAAGAACGACAGTTGGGAAGTAAGTGCGCGTTGGAACTTAGGTAGTGGACTTCCTTTCACACAGACGCAAGGGGGTTATGAGCCACCGACATTGAGCGGAGGTATTTCAACGGATTACATTTACACGAACTCGAATACACTAGGCATTCAATATGCTCCTTTGAATGAAGGAAGATTACCGTGGTACCACAGAATGGACGCGAACATTCGTAAGACATACAAGTGGGAGAAATCTACTTTAGAGTTAAATCTTGGTTTAACAAATGCCTACAACAGAGCGAACGTATTTTACATTGACCGTGTAACTTCTAAACGTGTGGATCAACTTCCAATGCTTCCGTCTATTGGCCTTGAGATGTCGTTCTAGTCGTTTCGTTTTCCAACCAAATAAACCCCTGCGAAAATGAGCAGGGCGAAGAGAATTTTCTCTACCGTGATACTAGCGGTGTGATCTTGATTTCCTATTCCAGCAAACAAAAAAGCAAACACTCCGGCCAACAATGGTTGAAGATAAATGTATGCGCTAGTAACTGTCGGAGATACTTTGCTCAGCGCATAGATGTTCAGTAAATAGGTGAGGAAGGTTACCGCGACAATGATAAATGCGAGACTCATCCAATGCAACGGTGTGAGTGTACTCCACGCAATAGCGCTTGCATCTGAATATCCGATTGGCAAGATGAAAATTAGTCCGCAAGCGAAGACCCAAGTTACTGCCGTAATGGGTTTGTACTTTTTCATGAGCCTAGGCGCAGTGGTTAAATACAGTCCGTATGAAAGGGAGTTGATTAAAATATAAAGATCTCCCCGAAGGTAGTCGGCGCTCGCTTCGAATGGAGCGCGCAGAAGAATAATTCCCAAGGCTCCAATGGAGCCAAGCAAAATACCAGAGGCAGTCATAAGCGAAGGCCATTTTCTTTTTCCAACAAAATAAAGAATGGCCACCAAAATGGGATTGGTGCACATGATAATGGAAGCATTCACCGGTGTAGTCAGAGACAGCCCATTGAAGAAAAACAATTGGTTGGTAGCAACGCCCGTTAATCCGCAAAAAAGGAAAAGGGGAATGTCGCGCAATTTAGGAATCTCCAAAAACTTGAAAGAAACCAAAAAGAAGAGTACTAAAGCTCCCGAAACCCTAAGAACAATGAACGCATTAGGACCAATGGGATTGGGCATGACCCATTTAGCAATGAGGTAGTTCGCGCTATAAATGAGCGCAACTGCGAGCAAGGCTAGATGAGCACCAACATTCTTGTTATTTGCCACGGGGCAAAATTATTTCTTTTGAAGAAAAGCCTTCGCGGCTGCTACCACTTTCGGCGCGTTGCCAATGAAGATTTGATCGTTGAAGATCAAAACTGGACGCTTCAAGAAGGTGTATTCTTTTAAAATGTATTTTTTATATTCCTTTTCAGAAAGTGTCTTCTCATTCAAACCTAGTTCACGATACTTCAATGCGCGACGGCTAAAAAGCGCTTCATAGCTTCCCGCTAGGGCGTGCATTTCCGTGAGTTGCTCCTCAGTAATTGAAGAGGTCTTAATGTCTTGAAGTTCTGTTCCTTTCGGAAGTGGGCTTAGCTCGTTGATGATGTTTTGGCAAGTGCCGCAATTGGCAAGATGATATATTTTTTTCATATTGAAGTTGGGGTGAATGGCAAATTGTACAGCGAAATTACACTCCAAGGGGGTGTAACAAATTACATTTTCGAAATAAAGTTTTCAATAGCTTTTGGGAAGTGCGCTATTTCAAGCGCGCGCACTTTTGATTCTATTTCAGCCGCAGAACAATTCTCTATGTTAGCTTTCGCCTGGAAGATTATTTCACCTTTGTCGAATTCTTCATTCACGAGGTGAACTGTTATTCCACTTTCCTTCTCTTTCGCTTCGCACACCGCCTCATGAACGAAATGACCGTACATACCCTTTCCTCCGAATTTGGGAAGAAGCGCTGGATGAATATTGATGATTCTATTTTCGAAAGCCCTGACAAGGTTAGATGGAACAAGCCATAAGAATCCAGCAAGAATAACCAAATCTATTTTTCTATTCTGAAGTTCTTGAACGAATTGGTCAGATGCTTTGAAATTCTCTTTGGTCAACAGCATCGAATCGATGTTGTTGTCTTGAGCAATTTTAAAAACTCCCGCTTGGCCATTATTGCACGCAATAAGAGAAATTTGAACGGAAGTGTTTTTGAAATGTTGAATAATGTTCGCGGCGTTGCTACCAGCTCCGGACGCTAAAATGGCAATGTTCATGAATTTGTATTCGATGCAATAAGTTGGTTCAATTCTTTTTGAACTAAATAAGTTAATCGTGGTTGCATGCTCAGAATCACTTGCAACTCTGCGTGCAATTCTTTGCGCTCAAGGGCTTTGGCTTTTTGTTCTATTCTCTCAAGTAATCCTCCAGTTTTATTCAACCCGAATAACTTGAATGAAGATTTAAGTTTGTGCGTTATTTCTGAAATCTGATCCAAATCGTTTTCGTTCAATGCGAATTTTAACTCGTTGAAATGACGTTCGATTTGATCGAGAAAAACAGTAGTCATGCGTATCATTTGTTCTTTCGAACCGTTCATTAACTCACTCAGGTTTTCGAGAGAAATGTGCTCTGAGTTTTGCTCTTCATTGCTAGATGAATTCTCAATGAGGAAAATAATTTTCTCAAGAAGGAATTCAGGGTTGTAAGGCTTGGTTATGTATTCATTCATTCCAGCCTGCCAACATTTTTCTTTTTCGCTTTCGAGTGCATTTGCGGTTAATGCAATAATAGGAACGTTCGAATTTAGATCATTGCGAATGGCTATTGCTGCTGCTACACCATCCGTTACAGGCATTTGGATGTCCATAAGAACAACATCGATGTCCTTGTTTTTTACAGCTGTGACAGCTTCTTCACCATTTTCTGCAATGTGTATGTTGGCGTTCCATTTTTTCAAAATGGTAACGGCAAGAAAACGATTTAATTCATTGTCTTCTACTATCAGAACATTCTTTCCAGTCAAATCTGATTGAGCAACAGTTACATTTTTTTCTTGTTCTGCTGCCTCCGGCATCGAAAGACAAAACTTGAATGTCGAGCCAACGTTCTTTTCACTTTCAACCTTTATTTCTCCGCCGAGCAATTCAGCAATAGATTTTGAAATGGCAAGTCCAAGACCTGTTCCGCCGAACCTACGTGTAATGGTGTTGTCTTCTTGTGAGAAGAATTCAAAAATTGTTTTGAGTTTTTCTTGATCAATACCTATTCCTGTATCTGTAACAGTAAAACAAAACTCATTTAGTTTGCCTTTCTTTTCGAAAGTGATTTTCAAAGAAACTTTTCCTTTGTCGGTAAACTTAATGGCGTTAGAAATGAGGTTGTTTAAAATTTGCCCCAATCGTGTTGGATCTCCGAAAACCCACTTGGGCATATCTTTCGGATAATCTATGCTGAAGGAAATTCCTTTTTCATCTGTACGCAAAAGATAGCTGGTGTATAGCGGATCTACAATGGAACGAATGTCAAAAGGAATGAAGTCGGCAGAGAACTTTCCGCTTTCCAATTTCGACATGTCAAGAATGTCATTCACAATAACCATTAAACTTTTTGAAGAAGATTGAATGGCTTTTACATATTGCTTTTGCGTGTCGGAAATATCGGTGTCGGCAAGAATACCCGACATTCCAGAAATGGCGTTTATAGGAGTGCGAATCTCGTGAGAGATATTTGCCAAAAACAGTTTTCTTGTTTCTAGCGATTGTTCAGCGTTTTCTCTCGCTTCTTCCAATTGCTTCTCAAATTCTTTGCGTTCTTTAACGGTATTGGTTAATACTTCTCCAATGCGCAGAATATCGTCATCTTTAATTTCTTGTTCTGGACTGATTGTTTGAATGGCGTCTTTGATGTTGTTTATCAATGCGCGCTGAACAGCAGCCTCTTCAAATAACCTCGCGTTTTTTTCAAATAACTCTTCGCCACTTAAACGCATAGCACGCTCAACTAACTCTCGATTGCTGTCGTACAGCAAGTAGCTTTGATTAACGCTTTTTAAAAAATTAAAAAGATGTTCTGGAATCTCCTCTTGCAAACCCAGGTATTTTTTTACCTGACGTTTCAAGAGAGGATGCAATGAATCAAAGGTCATATTCTCTCTTTAAACGTAGTTATTGTCATAGTCTGATTATGCAAAGAGTTGATGCCGTCTGTAGATGGACATATTTCTCCATTGCTGTAGAATCCACAAAAAGTTGATTCTTGATTGTAGGTGTCAGCCACCGCTTCAATTTCTTCTTCCGTGCGGTTTTGCATGACAAGTTTCCTTCCAACGCAAGATACCATTAATGTTAAATCTGGATATTCATGTTCACTGATTTGACTTTTTGTTGCAGCGTTACTTGCGCTTTCAATTACGCGGTCAAAGTTGGCCATCATGAATTGAACTTTCGAACCAACAGGAATATTTCCTGCGAAAACCATCGTATGGTTTTCTTCATTGATAGAAAGAATAGTGCGAACGAGTTTCGTTCCGTCGGGTTTCAAAATGCAAATGGGGAAAAGCAAAGCTGCGCCCGGAAGTTCATTTGCTCGGTCTCCTAGGTATTTTTTATATAACTCAAGTGCATTGGTGTCATCTAAATCATAAAGAACATTTTCTGCGGCCTTGGTTACCAAACGCAATGGACCAAAAAGATCCCATCCATCGTTTGATCCGTAACCAACTTCTATTGCTTCTCCATATAATCCAATAGCGACAACCATATTCTCTGAAATCGTTGAGTTCAAACCCATAGTTGTTTTTGCAAAGCGAGCAGAATCTCCCGCCAATCCTCCTGTCACAGCAATGTGTTTCGGGAGATTTGCGGAAATACCCGCAATCAAATGATCGCCATTCATATGGCCACCCTCAGAAAAAAGCAGGATGTGTTTCAAATCATCAGCAAGAAGCTCACTTGTAATTTGTTTTCCAATCTCTATCGCATCTTGTCCAGCAATATTCTCTCGGGTTGATATTTTTATCGGTGTTTTTTCAAAAAGTATTGCCGTTGCAGAGGCAGAGTTTTCAAACATTTCATTGCCATGAATTTCACCTGATGTGCTTATGAGAACGATGTCTGCTTTTGGGTAAGCCGTGTGAAGTGTCTCGTAATAATGGCTATTTGGAATAATGTCAATCCCTGCAAAGACCAGAACCAATTGAGCATTGCTAAGTTGAATATTACTGGTGTCCCAGTCCTTGGTGACTGTCCATTGTATTTGCTCTGTTTTCATTGTTCTTTGGCTAAAAGGAGTTCGAATATACGAATTAATGAGCAGGTGCAGAATTGACTAAGGTCAGAGGCCGAACTGACAAGTGATTTCTGCTATCTTTACACTCGAATTTTAGTAAACAACAGACGCATACTTTATGTCAATTTCAGTAAGTCAGGTAGTCAAGATGTTCGGCACACAAACCGCTTTGAATGGTGTTTCCTTCGAAGCGAAAAAAGGAGAGGTCATTGGCTTCTTAGGTCCGAATGGTGCGGGAAAGAGTACAATGATGAAGATTATCACAGGCTATATTCCGTCTATGTCGGGAAAGGTTTCTGTTTGCGGATTCGATGTAAACGAGAAACCTTTAGAAGTGAAGAGACGCGTGGGTTATTTGCCGGAGCACAATCCGTTGTACACAGACATGTATGTTCGCGAGTATCTGACTTTTGCAGGAAGTCTTCACGGAGTAAAGAATTTGAAGAATAGGGTGGAAGAGGTTATTGCCTTGGTTGGTCTAACGCCTGAAGCGCACAAGCCTATTCAACAATTATCGAAAGGTTACCGTCAGCGTGTAGGTTTGGCTCAAGCCATTATTCACGATCCGGAAGTGTTGATTCTCGATGAACCAACGAGTGGTTTGGATCCAAATCAGATTGCAGATATTCGTGAGATTATTATTCAAATGGGGAAGGAAAAGACCGTTTTACTTTCTACCCATATCATGCAAGAAGTAGAGGCTATGTGTTCTCGAGTGGTAATCATTAGTAAAGGAAATGTGGTAGCGAATGCGCCTGTTAATGAGTTAACGGCTTCAGATCAGAAATTGGAACAAGTATTTAAAGAGTTGACAACGAAATGATGGTTGCGAGTTTAGGTGGAGTTTTAAAAACCATTCTTTGGATTTTTATCATTTCTGGAATTATTCGATTTGTAGTTCGTTTAACTGCGAATTATGCCGTGAGCAAAGTAAACGAAGAAGTGAATAAGAATAAAAGAAGAGAAAGCGATCCTCAGTTTGGAAATAAGCAGACGACTGGACACAAAACGCCAGACAGCGAATATGTAGATTTTGTAGAAATAAAAGATCAAGAATAAAATGAATAAGTTTTTGAAATTGTCTTGGCCACACGCAGTGGCAATCCTTTCACTTGTGATTTTAGCGAGTGTGTATTTTTCACCGTTGTGGCAAGGTTACGATCTGAATCAACCCGATATTGTTCAGTGGAGAGGGATGTCGCAAGAGCTTTCTAACTACCGTGAACTTCACAATGAAGAGGCCCTTTGGTCGAACTCTATGTTCGGAGGAATGCCTGCATACCAAGTTTCTACAGAACACAACGCGAACTTACTTCGTCCAATTTTACTAACCCTTCGTCTCGGTTTACCCGGCGCAATTGGAACCTTGTTCTTGTGCTTCTTGGGGTATTACATTCTCGGATTGTGTCTTCGCTTAGGTCCGTGGTACAGCTTGGTTGGAGCAGTGGCCTTCGGTTTCGCAACGATTAATATTTTGTACCTCGGTGCTGGACATACAGGTAAGGTTACTTCGATTGCATTTTTAGCTCCCGCGCTCGGCGGATTCATTCTGGCTTTCAGAGGAAGAGCCTATTTAGGTGGCGCCATTTTCATGCTTTTCTTGGGATTGAACATTGCTGCGAATCACCTTCAAATGACTTACTATTTGGCGTTCTTACTTGTTGCAGTTGCCATTGGTGAATCGGTTCGATTAATTGTTGCGAAACAATTCAAAGCATTGGGAATGTCTTTGGCTGTGTTAGCCGTTGCAAGCGTAGTTGCTGTACTTCCAAGTGCGAGTAACTTAATGACTACCTACGAGTACAGCAAATACACCACGCGTGGTAGTTCAGACCTTACACTTAAACCAAAGGAAAGCTCAAACATTGAACAAGAAGGTCTGAGCGGTTCTTACATTCTCGACTACAACTTTGCTTCAGGTGAACAATGGTCATTGTTAATCCCAAATGCAAAGGGCGGTGCTTCTGCTGCAATTGGAGATAAAAACAAAGAGGCTATTCCAAATGCCGCGAAAGGAAATAAAAATGTAAACAAATTCAAAGACGATTTAAAAGGAACCAACAGCTATTGGGGAGCACAGCGCTTCACCGGTGGTGCGTTCTATTTCGGTGCTGCGATTATGACGTTGTTCGTCTTGGCATTTGTTGGATTGAAAGACGGAATCAAATGGCCATTCTTGGTTATTACCCTTCTTGCACTTGGATTATGTTTGAAAGAAATGACCGGATTGAATTCGATGTTCATTGAAAAAATTCCGATGTACAACAAGTTCCGCGATTCAAAAATGATTCTGGTTCTTATTCAAGTCATGGCTGCTGCTATGGGTATGATGTTCTTGAAGAAATTGGTTGAAGGCGAAGTGGCTTGGGGAAAGAACGGAAAGAAAATTCTTACAGGAGCAGTTGCTGTTTTTGCAATTGTGATCATGTATTTAAATGTTAGTCCAAGTTCAACAGGAACTATGATTAGCCCACAAGAGCAAGAGCAATTCGATCAATTGTCGAAGAACGCTCCAAAAGAACAAGTGGCTATGGTTGACGATTACAGCAGCGCATTGCAAGATGTTCGTGCTGAAATTTTCAAGGCCGACGCGAAGCGTTCGTTGTTCTTAGTATTGTTGGTTTCTGGCGCAGTGCTCGCGCTTGTATACGTGAACAACAAGACTTTGAAAATGGCTATTCTTCCGATTGTAGGAGTAATTGTTTTGTTCGATGGATTCAGCGTTTCAAGACGTTATCTGAATTTAGAAAAGGAAAAAGGTGCGTACAAGAAATTTGTAACGCTTGAAGAAAAGGAGATTCCTGTTAAGCCTAGCGCTGCAGACTTCTCGATTCTCGATTTGGAAAAACCTGCAGTTGCAGATTTCGACAGCAAGTCGAATGCTTTGGAACAGGCATTAACGAACTCGGGTATTTACGATCACGTGAAGACAAAAGGTGCTTTGAAGGAAGTTGCTAATTTCGGTGCCCTTCAATTGAACTCTGATTTCCGTGTGGCACGTTTGGGCAACCCGTTCAATGATGCCGAGACTTCGTTCTTCCACAAGAGCATTGGCGGTTATCACGGCGCGAAGTTGAAGCGCATTCAAGAAGTTATCGATTTCCATTTGGCTGAAGAATTAGACAGTGCGTTGGCTTATTTGCAAGCCGGAACGTTTGATTCATTGGGTGGAAGTTTAACGGTATTGAACATGCTAAACACCAAGTATTACATTGGCAATCCAGAGCAACCTGCAATTCCAAATAAATTCGCTATGGGCAATGCTTGGTTCGTTTCTCAAGTGAAAACTACCAACAACAGCGATGAAGAAATGGTTGCGTTGGGAGAAATAAACCCAAAGATGGAAGCCACAACCCAAGCGGCTTTCGCGACGCAATTCCATGCGCCACAAACTGCCGTGGATAGCACTGCATCTGTTCGCATGTTGGCCTACGAAACCAAAGTTTTGCGCTACGAAGTGAACAACACTTCAGCAGAAGCACAGCCTGTTGTGTTCAGTGAAATCTATTACCCACAAGGATGGATTTGCAGAATCGATGGCAATGAAGTTGACGCTGCACGCGTGAACTACGTTCTTCGTGGGGCCATGGTTCCTGCTGGAACACACACTGTTGAATGGTCATTCGAACCAAAGGTTTGGGAGAAAGGAACAACTATATCTTACGCAGGATCGGCATTGCTTTTCACACTGCTCGCATTCGCAGGATTTATGGTTTACCGCGAAGAGAAGAAGGCGTAATTACAAAATGGATTTCTCGTGATGCGTAAGGTTCTGAACCAATAGCGCAACATTAGAAGCTAGTATGAGCGGGAAGATGACAGTGACAAACCATCCGTAAGGAAAGTGAGTCGCTGCATAGTTCGGCTGAGTTAGTCCAAGCCATTGCGAATCGCTCGGTACGCTTCCTAACACCAAAATATACTGCCAAACAATTGAGGCAATTCCAACAACATTGAAGATTGAAAAAGCAAGTTTATACTTGCTTTTTTTCTTTGGGAAAATAGGCATGCATGCCAAGGCAAGAACACCGAAGGCAATGTCGAAATTCATTCCGTAAAAAGTCATCTCCCACGGCGTTTGTTTCCATGTTGCTAAAATGTAGAACATAGATGCAATAGGAATTCTTAGATACTGCAAACTATACAACCAAGAAGGACGAAGTGCTCTTAGAAACCTTGCTCCGCGCGGTGTGAAGGCCAACAAAAGAATTAACACGGAAGAAAAAACAATAGGAAATAACAAATGTCCCGTTCCTGTTTTCTTGTCCATGAACCAACGGTTCAACGCCAAAGTAGCCTGGAAGATTGACCATCCCAATAAGGCGAGCGCGAATAGGTGCGCGCGCTGCTGCGCACGGTGATGTCCACGAACAAAGGCGTAAGTCATCATCATGCCCGCTAGCACTGTGATAATGCAAGTCACTACAATTAGCGAAAAGGGAAGGTTTTCAATCATGGTTATAGAAGTATTTTCGATTGCAAGGTAGGGTCAAATTCACAAGCGGTTTTTCCGTTTATGCGGTGTCTGTTTCGCGCGATAAAATTATAAATCGCATTCAATAAAAAAAGCGGACAAACGAAAGTCAGCATTAACAAAAGCGAGAGGGGTGCCTTCACTTCGTAAAACAAGCAACGAAGCGCAAGCCCTTTGTGGTATTTCTTTCCGTTTACAACCAATATAATTCCGGAAAGTGAAGCGCGTTCTTCATCAGAAAGATGGTGCTCAGCCTCTTTTCCCTTCAACCCAGAAAAATACAAGTCGGAGTGAAGCGCATGGCTGTGAATGCGTTGCACCCAACGGTTGCAAAAGAGGCAGTCGCTGTCGAAAAAAAGTATCTTTTTGGGGCTTAACATTCGTGAGGAATTAAACAAAGTTAACCTTGAAGTGTCTTTACCTTTGCAAATCTCTAGCGAATTATGGTAAACTGTTGTGTGTTTGGTGAACGAAAGAAGGTGCGATGGTCACTGGGCTCTTCCGAGCTTAGTTATACCGTGACCGATAAGTTTGCCGATGTTCCAACAGAAACATGGGATTCCTTGAATCACGAACAGAACGTTTTTCTCTCTTCGAACTATTTATCGGCTCTTTCGAAATGTTGGGAAGGAAACCTCTTTTATATTTTGTTTTTTAAAGATGAAATGCCCATTGGTATTGCGGTTTTGCAATACACCTATTTCGTTTCAGGAGAATTGAAATCGCACGTAGATGTGGAAGGCGGAGCAGGGTTTGTTGCGCGCGTCTTCGGAAGACAGTCGCGTCAATATCCGCTGGTGGTGTGTGGAAGTCCTTTCTGCACCGGTCCGCACGGATACATTTTTCAGAAGGAAATTCAGGTGGAAGAAGCCACAACGGCTTTGTGTTATGCCCTTACAGACGTTATTCATTTTTTGCGGAAAGACAAGCGCGATACACAAGCGGTTATTGTGAAGGATTTTTATCCGAAGGATTACAATGCGTTGAATGAATTGAAAGAATGTGGGTTTCACACCTTCGCAGTCGATCATTTGTTGAAGATGCCATTGGATGCCAATTGGAAGAACTTCGAAAATTATCTGAATGCCTTGAACACGAAGTTCAGAACCAAAGCGAAAGCCGCATTGAAGAAATTCGAAGGTGTGGAAACACGTATTTGGGAAGTAGCTGATTTGTTAGAGAACGCAACGTTGGTTCAGGCGTTGTATCGAAATGTATATGACCGCGCAGAATTCGCGATGGAGCCGTTAACGGTAGATTTTTTGGTTGAATTGAAAAATGCACTCAAAGAGAAAATGCTCATTCAAGCTTATTATGCGGCGAATGAAATCATTGGATATCAGATCGCATTAATCAACCACAAAGAATTAGAAGCGTTTTTAGTTGGAATCGATTACGAAGCAAATGCGACTTACGGCTTGTATTCGAATATGTTGCTTTCGTTTGTGAAATCCGCTATTGACGGGCAGTGTGAAGAGATAGCATTCGGAAGAACAGCGGGAGAAATAAAGTCGACTTTCGGTGCGGTGCCTGTTGAAATGCGCATTGCCTTGCGTCATCCTGGAAGATTGCGTAACGCTTTGTTGAAACTGTTCTTCACGAAAGTTCATCCAGGAAGCGAGCCCCAACGTTTTCCATTCAAACAAGAATGGCAATCGGTTTTAGAGACTAAACAAAGGGAATGGAATTCCCAATACAATGGCTAATTCAACAAACAAAGAACGCTGGATCTTAGTTGCATTAGCAGCCATTCAGTTTACAAATATTGTGGACTTCATGATCATGATGCCCATGGGCGACATCTTGAAGCGCGACTTGGGCATTGGCCCGGCGGGATTCGGATGGTTGGTGAGTTCATACGGATTGGCAGCCGGGGTGACTTCTTTCTTGGGTGTGTTTTATCTCGATAATCTTCCGCGTAAGAAAGCATTGCTCTTTGCATACTTGGGATTCATGTTGGGAACAGTAAGCAGCGCGTTAGTTCCAACTACAGATAACAACGAATTGAATTATTACCTCTTTGTTGGCACGCGAATTTTAACGGGCATCACAGGAGGACTTCTAGGCGGATTGGTCATGTCTATTGTAGCCGATGTTTTTCCTATGGAAAGAAGAGGAAAGGCAGTTGCTGCAGTGACCCTCGCGTTTTCATTGGCCTCTATTTTAGGCGTGCCCATGGCCTTGACCATGGTCGATTTTTTTGATGGAAATTGGCACGTGCCTTTTTACATGGTAAGTGCGTTGAGTCTTCCGTTTTGGTTCATGGCTTGGAAAACACTTCCCGCGTTGCGGGATCACTTGGAACGCAGAACGCACAAGTTTCAACCCATGGAAACATTCAAGGCTTCGTTCTCGAATGTGGCGCAGCGCAATGCGTTGCTCTTTACGGTGTTGTTGGTTCTCGGACAGTTCACGATTATTTCCTTTTTAACACCCTACATGATTTCCAATGTGAAATTGGAACAACATGAAGTGAAGTACATTTATTTGGTTGGCGGATTCTGCACGGTGATTAGCAGTATTTTAATTGGAAGGGCAGTCGATAAAATTGGAAGGTTTAAGGTGTTCGGATTCTTCGCTTTGCTTTCGCTCATTCCTATTTTCATTAACACGAATTTGCCTGAAACCGATTTGTGGATTGTCTTAACCATAGCCGGATTTTTCTTCGTCATGGTAACCGGAAGAATGATTCCGGCGAACACCATTGTAAGCGGTGTCGTGAATCCCAAGCATCGCGCAGGTTTCATGAGTTTGAATTCAGCAGCACAAAGTACTGCTTCGGGAATTAGTGCGGCCTTAGCAGGAAGCATTATTACGCAGGCCAACGCCAATGCGCCTTTAGAGAACTATCACATTGTTGGCTACGTGGCCATGTGCTTCACACTTATGGCTTTCTTCATTATGCTTCGTTTGAAAAACTTGGCGAAAAAAGTTCAAGAAAACAATTAAATTCGCAAGAACATGAGAGCCATTGAAACCATTCCACATCCGCGCATTCGAATTGTTGTCCATTCCTGGAACGGCAAGTGGATTGTTGAATTCGAAGCGGCCTCATACAAGCAAGCCATTAAGATTGATCAAGAAGCGGTGAAAACCATTGAAGCGGTCAAAGCATTATTGAACGAAGAATTTCTAACAGAGATTGAAAATCAATTTCAAAATTTACATAAAGCATGGAGCATCAACTTTCAGAAAACAAACCCGTGAAAAAACCATTCGCGTTTAACTTAATTCTGGTCATTCTTTTTGCAGGAACTTTTGTGGCCTTGTTGGTTATGTGGAGCAAGCTGAACACCGCAATGGAGTTGGCAGAGAAGTCGAAGGTGGTAGACACCATTAGCCCGGGACAAATGAAGGTTGCTTATGTGAATCTAGATTCATTGAACGCACAATATTTATTCATCACTGAGAAGTCAGCGGAGCTTGAGAAAAATGCAACTGCTGCAGAAACAAAAGTGAAGAATGAAGCGGCCTTGCGTCAGAGAGAGGTAGACGAATTAATTGCGTATGCACAGAAAGGAAATCTTCCTGCCGATGAGCAAGCTACCGTGCAAAACAGATTGGGACAATTGCAAAATGAATTGGCGCAGATTCAGCAAAGAGAAGAAGAGATGCTTATGCAAAGCGAAGCTGCCCTTCAAGAAGATTTAAGAAAGAAGTTGGAAGTTTACACTGCGAACTACGCAAAGGCGAACGGATGGGATTACATTTTCTCTTACCAAAGTACCGCGCCACTTATTCTTTTCGCTAATCCAATTTACGATTTGACAAGTGAGATCGTAAAGGGATTGAACGCAGAATACGAAACTGAAAAACAAGGAAAGTAATGACCATTGCTGAGCGTAAATACGCCGAGAACATAGCTGAATATGTTATCTACATGTGGCAGATGCAAGACCTGCTTCGTGCTGTAAACATGGATGTTGAATCGCTCGACGGTTTCTTGCGTTCGTTCCTTCCATCTGAAGAAAAAATTCAGGAAGAAAAAACGTGGTTCGAAGCATTGGCCAAGAGTATGAAGCGCAGCGGCGCTGAAGAAAAAGGCAATGTGGAAGAAGTACAAGAGGTTATTTCCGAATTGAATTTGCTTCACACCACTTTGAATACTCTTCTTCGCGACGATGAATACATTGCAGCAAACGAACGCGCGAAGGAAAGCCTTGACTCTTATCGTGAACGTGCAAATGGAAAAGCATTGAGTGAAGTAGAGGCCTATCTAACGGCACTTTACGGATTGATGATTTTGCGTCTTCGCAAGCAAGAGATCTCTGAAGAAACCAAAGATGCGATGAAGACTTTTTCAGATGTAATGGTACTGTTGGCGCTTCAGTACAACAAGATGAAGAAAGGCGAATCTGTTCAGCATTTGAATTAGTCGAAGACAATTGTAACCGGTCCGTCGTTGACCAATTCAACTTTCATATCGGCACCGAAAATTCCGGTTTCCACTTTCGTAATGCGCTTGCGCATTTCAGCAATAAAAAATTCATATAGCGGAATCGCTAGTTCAGGTCTGGCTGCTTCAATGAAACTCGGTCTGTTGCCTTTCTTGGTATCTGCGTACAGCGTAAACTGACTAATCAAGAGCATGCTTCCTTCAACATCTAAAACGCTCTTGTTCATCTTTCCTTCTTCGTCTGAAAAAATGCGCAGCTTCACAATTTTTTCTATCGTTGGAAGAATATTTTCTTCGGTGTCTGTGGAAGAAAATCCAATAAGCAGCAAGAGCCCGTGTTCTATTCTTCCAACTATTTTGGAATCTACTTTTACAGAGGCACTCGACACGCGTTGAAGAACGATTTTCATGGATTTATTTATTCGGAGTTAATATCCCACTTTCAAAAAGAAAAACATCGGTGGGTTCAGAATTCTGAACGAGCATCCAACCTTTTTCTTTGTCGTGCTTCAAAATATTCAAGTGCTGAAACTTGCTTCTGTCCCAACGCGTGGTGTCTTTTCCGTGCAAAAGAATCGTCGGGAAAACTGTCTTGTTGTATTCTGAAATAAGCCATCTTCTTCTTTCGTAATGTGGAATGTAGGTGGAAGGGAAATCGGACTGCAAGCACTGACAGCCATACGTGATCGGCTGTTCAGGGGTGTCTCCGGTTACTGCAACAAGTAGGGCTGGATGATTTCCAAATTCATTCATTTCACGACATTGCTTTTTCAATTCATCTATACGCACCACATGAACGTACCAGGCTTTCCCTTTGTCAATGGCGTTCTCGAGAAGCGGAGAAAAGAAGATTGTTTTTATTCCAAAAGAAACAACAACAAGCAACAACGCAATGCGATTGAATTTCAATTTATTTTTTGTGGAAAGAAAGGCATAGAAGTACAGTGAAAGGAAGATGAACACGAACGGAAGCGCGAGGAAAAATCTTCCACCCGAAAAGAAAAGTGAGTAGCCGCTTTCCTTTGTTTTTTCCATGAAGAGCGAGCCGAGAATTGCCAACAAGACGAAAGTAATTGTCCACGCTTCGAGGCGTTTGTTTTTCTTCCACAATAAAATTATTGCAGCTGGAAGTAAGAGCACGCTAATAAATCCGAAGCGCCAAAACAGCGGGGAAACCTGATCGAAATAATTGTTGAATCGGTAAATGGTTTCAAGGAAACTTGCCCAACTGAGTTTCACGCTGGGTGCTACGTGAATGAGCAATTCCGGATGCGCTTGGTAATAATGAAAGTTGAAGTAGAAGGGAAGCAGTCCGACTACAAAACCAACACCGAAGAAAAGCACTGCACGCAAAATAAATTTCTTGTTCCAATGAATGCTTGGAATAATGAGTGGAAGAAGCAATGCGCTGTTCAAATTTCCGTAAAGACCCCATCCAATAAAAACTCCAGCGAACACCAAGGAGAGGTTGGTTCGGAAATATTTCCAACAAAATAATCCGAGACTTACAAAAAAGATTCCGCCAACAAATCCTCGAGGAATGGCTGTGAGTAGACTGTATTCCAACGGAAGCAAAAGGCAAGCGATCAATGGAATAAGGGCAGATTGCGCGGAAAGTTTATGTTTGAAATAGAATGCTAAAAGAAAAAATGGTGTGGTGGAAAGGATGAGCGTTGCAAGCGGAAGCGCTGCGTAAACGGGAAATCCAATTTTCATGAAAGGCACGGCCAACAAGGGTTCTATGTTAGGGCCGTAACTTTGTCCGTAAAAGCACGGCCCGTGAAAAACACCGTTCGAAAGGTCGGTAGCCACTTGCCACAAAAGCGTTTGATCGCTGTCTGTGTATTGAATGGAAAAGAAGAAATACACCAGCATTTTTTCAACGAGCACGAAGGCTGAAAGCACGAAAAAGAGTCTGTTGTATTGCTGTTGATTCATGGTTAAATGTCCACAAAGGATAAATGCTTGCACAAGTTATTATATTTTCGTGAGGAATGTCTAAACTGGAAAACGATATTTCATTTTTGAAGGGTGTAGGTCCTGCGCGCGCCGATCAATTCCGCATGGAATTGGGCATTCGCACGTGGGAAGATTTGCTCATGCATTATCCGTTTCGTTATGTAGATAAGAGTCAGGTTCAGAAGGTGCGCGACGTGAAGTCAGACGCCGTTGCGGTGCAGTTGCAAGGAACAATCGTTCGTTTAACAGAACTGGGTGAAGCGCGCGCCAAGCGTTTGGTCGGAATCTTTCAAGACGAGACGGGTACCATGGAGTTGGTGTGGTTCAAAGGAGCGCGTTGGCTGAAGAGCAGTTTGCCTTTGAACAAGCCTTGTTTGGTGTATGGAAAACCAACCGAGTTCAAAGGCAAATTCAATATTGCTCATCCGGAAGTGGAAGAGATTGAATCTTCGCGCATCGCTGCTGGCGTGGGTTTGAAGCCTGTGTACAGCACTACAGAGAAGATGTCGAACAGAGGTTTGAACAGCAACGTCATTGGAAAATTAACGCTGCAGTTGTGTGAAGAAGTTCGAAATGAAATTCCGGAAGTGTTGCCGCAGGAATTGATTCAGCAATACAAATTAATTTCTCGCGCGGAAGCGTTGGTGCAATTGCACGCGCCTGCGAATGCAGAGAAGTTGGAGCAGGCGCGCAGAAGATTAAAGTTTGAAGAATTGTTTTTCCTTCAGTTGCAAGTGTTGCAAACGAAGTTGGCGGGCACGGTAGAGCAGCGCGGAGTGGTGTTCGAGAAGGTGGGAGAATTATTCAATTCGTTTTATAAAAAGCATTTGCCGTTTGAATTAACGGGGGCGCAGAAGCGCGTGGTGAAAGAGATTCGCACCGATGTGGTGAAGGGCTTTCACATGAACCGTTTGGTTCAGGGCGATGTTGGAAGTGGAAAAACCATTGTTGCGCTCATGGCTATTTTGTTGGCTATTGACAACGGCTATCAAGCATGTCTCATGGCACCTACAGAGATTTTAGCGAATCAGCATTACGAAGGCATTTCGCAATTGCTCGAGCCGTTGGGAGTTCGTGTTGAATTGTTAACCGGTTCAGTGAAGAAGAAGAGTCGTGTTCCGTTAATGGAAGATTTAAAGAGTGGTGAATTGAAGTTCATTATTGGAACGCACGCTTTGATAGAACCTGTTGTTGAGTTTGCGAATTTGGGATTGGTGGTGATCGATGAGCAACATCGGTTTGGTGTTGCGCAGCGCGCTGCCTTGTGGAAGAAGGCGGCCTTGCCTCCGCATATCTTGGTTATGACAGCAACGCCTATTCCGCGCACGTTGGCCATGACGGTGTATGGCGATTTGGATGTGAGTATTATCGATGAGCTTCCTCCGGGAAGAAAGCCGGTGAATACGCAGTGGCACACCGATGCTTATCGGTTGATGTTGTTTGAATTTATTCGCCAGGAAATTGCATTGGGTCGTCAGGTCTATGTTGTTTATCCGATGATTGAAGAGAGCGAGAAGATGGACTACAAGGATTTGTTCGACGGCTACGAGAGCATGTCGCGCGCCTTTCCATCTCCGCAGTATTTCATTTCCATTGTTCATGGAAGAATGAAGGCAGAAGATCGCGATTTCGAGATGAAGCAATTTATAGAGAAGAAGACACAGATTATGGTGGCTACCACGGTAATTGAAGTCGGGGTGAATGTTCCGAATGCGAGTGTGATGGTGATAGAGAGTGCCGAGCGCTTTGGCTTGTCGCAGTTGCACCAGTTGCGCGGCAGGGTAGGGCGTGGAGCCGATCAGAGTTATTGTGTCCTTATGACCGGACACAAACTCAGCGACGACACGAAGTTGCGTATGGAGACGATGGTTCGCACCACAGACGGATTTGAAATTGCTGAAGTCGATTTACGCTTACGCGGTCCCGGCGATTTGGCCGGTACAGCGCAGAGTGGTGTTTTGCAGTTGCGTATCGCAGACATGGTGAAGGACCAACAGATGATGGCTGCCGCCCGCAACATCGCCAATGAATGGCTTACGGAAGATCCAAATTTATCTAGCGAAAGCAGCGCCCCTATTCGCGAGGAACTTTTGCGTTTGAAGAAGAAGAAGAGTGATTGGAGTGGGATTTCTTAACGCAACGGAGTTGCGATGACGGCGAAGCCGATGACACATTTCATGTGATGACCTTCTTCGAAAGATGACACTTTGTGATGACAATCTACTATTGATGACCACTGCGTGGATGACACTTTGTGATGACAATCTACGATTGATGACGAACAAGTTCGATGACCGTTCCGGATGAAAGGCAACAACGAAGTTCCCGTTACGCAGTAGGAATTATGAAATAGGAATTAAACCGAAGGTTTTCCAATAACGTAGTTCCAGAGCCCCTCAGGGCGTCATCCGAACTGCCCCCAGCAAAGCTGGGGGATAAAGGTTGTGATGAGAGTTAATTTCAAGCAAAAAGAGCTAATAAAAAAAGAGAGCTCCTACTTCTGTGTAAGAGCTCTCTTTAGATTTTTCTCCCCCAGCTTTGCTGGGGGCATTTCGGATGCCGCTCGCAGAGCGAGCTTTTATTTCTGCACAACAAATCGCTTCACCACCTCATTTACTTTAATGAAGTAATTTCCATTATTGAAATTTTCAAGCTGAATGAGTTCGTTGGTTGATTGAATTTTGTTTTTGTAAATCACTTTTCCAATTGCATCGAAAACAACATATTCTTCACCGAGAAGAGATGTGTTCACTTGAAGTGTGATGCTAGTTGAAGCTGGATTAGGATAAAGTGAAATTCTTGTTGAAGTGAATTCCTCAATGCCCACTGTTGAATCGAGAATATTCGAATGCGAATAGACTAACGTTCGTTGCGGATCGCAACTTACTCCCGCCACTTCAATCATATAATATGTTTCTCCAACTGATGGATTAACATCTGTGAATGAGTTTAAGTTGCTTGCAATTGTGGTAAGCAGATTAAGTGAACTTGCAGATGAACCTCTGTAGATTGAATAGCTTCCAAAATCAAAACCTTCGTAGTCACTCCAGATTAAATTCACGTTGCTACCCAATCCTTGGTTCGCAGTTAAGTGGATTGTTTTGTGGAAGTTTGACGTAGATGATAAGATTCCGCAAGTGTCGATCAATGCGAGTTTATATCGATTTGCTTGAATTTGAGGATCTGAATTTAAGTCTTCAAAAATTCCATTAGATCCGTAGGCAACTGTTCCAATTTGTGCATACTCATTCGCAACATTGGTTTCTTTTAACACTACATATGAATTAATCAAATCTGAAGTAACCGGTTCCCAAACCACATTGTTCTTTCCCGTTACTTGATCGACAGTTACAATACAAACTGGCACTGGATCTAGAATTGAGAAGTTCACTGATACAGGTCCAGCTGAAACTGCACATCCGTTTTCATCAATTGCTGTTATACTGAAATCTCCTGAAGCATTTACATTGATAGAACTAGCAGTAAGTCCGTTATTCCAAAGAAGGTTTGTATATGTTCCTCCTGAAACAGTCAATGTTGCTTCTCCGCCTGCACAACCTGCGTTAGCTTGCTCAACAAGAATACTTGGAATGATTGCACTTGGCAACTCTGTTATTGAAACAATATTTGAAACTGCGGTACATCCGTTTTGATTGATACTCACTTGATAATTTCCACCTGATGAAACTGAAATATTTTGATTTGTTTCATTTGGAATTAAAGTTCCATTCAAGTACCATTGGTAGGCAATTCCAGTAGCTGAAGTAGCTGCTTGCAATTGAAGTGTTGTTCCTGCGCAGAACGTATTGGTGGTTGAACTTGCTGCGCTTACTGAAATTGAACAGTTGTTATTTACAGCGAATAGGTAAGAAGAGACCGAGCAAGTGCCATCGCTTTCCGTAAGTGTCAATTGATAAGGTCCGTTTTGTCCCCACATAATAGACACGTTGTTTGTGCCTTGTCCAGATGCAATTGCTCCATTGGTTACAGTCCAATTGTATGTGTTTCCTGGAATTGGATTTACAATGTAGTTGTATGCGTTGAATGGTGTAATGTTCGGATTTCCAATGATGGTTTGAGCTGCGAAAGAACTATATGTAAGAACCTTTGCTCCAGACATCCAACTTCCGGAGATTCCGTATGACGCATCTGGTATAACAAAACAAGCATAAGTTCTTGTTCCTGTGAATGCGTCAACTGTAAGAGATGAAGCAGTTGCTCCTGGAATTATGTTCCAACCTGAAGTGTTGGATCCTGATGGAGCGGGATTGTTGCCTGTTTTGAAGTGCCATTGGAGGGAGTAGTTGGTAATTGCTGTTGGGACAGTGCTGATTGAAATATCATAACTTGTTACCTCTGGGCAGATGGTATTGGTTGTGTTCTCAACGAAGCCATAGTCAAATGGAATTCCTGCACACGTGCAATCCGATAAATAAGCATCTAAAATTGTTGTTGAATTACCATCATCACATGTGGTACTTGTAAAATGACAAGACCCATCGTCACACCCCGCCGTTGAATTGAAATTACACGCAAGAGGGTTGGTACATCCGGCATAAATACAAGTTCCATCGTTACAAATTGCATTACTGTTGTAGTTACATGCATTCGTTTCAGTGCAACCTGGAATTAAGCAATCAAAAACACCAAGAGAAAAAGTAGTTGTGTCAGAACCAAATTCATTTACTGCGATTACCGTGTAATTTGTAAGCGATGATAAAGCTGTCGGAGTTCCTGAAATTTCACCAGTCGAAGAATTGAAAATTAATCCCGCAGGCAATTCCGGATAGATTCTCCAACTTCCTAGAGAGATTTTTTTGATTTTTTGATTAGATTCATCCGAAACTACAAGGTCACCATTCAAGTCAAGCGCTAGATCGAAAGGATTATAGAACCTCGCAAGAGTGCCAACCCCGTCAAGATCTCCAATTTCGCTACCTGCTATCGTGGATACAAAACCTTGAGGTGTGATTTTGCGGATACGATGATTAGATTGATCTGTTACAAAAATATTATCAAAAAGATCAATGACAAGGCTATTTGGGTTATAAAACGTAGCATTGGTGCCAGAGCCATCTAAATTACCTAAACTACCTCCAACAAAAGTTGAAACAATTCCTTCTGTAGATATTTTTCTAATAGCTTGATTTGATTGATCAACAACAAATATGTTTCCTTGGCTATCCAGTGCAATGGCACTTGGTGAATAAAACTTACTTTCGGCAGTTGTTCCGTTCACAAATCCTTGCTCTCCCCCCGCAATAGTAGTTACATTTCCATTTGTGTCTATTTTTCTAATTCTATTGTTGTATTTGTCAGCAACATAAATGTTCCCCGATTGATCCATTGCAATTCCTTTGGCAGCGTAAAATTGGGCGGATAAAGCGGACGCATCTAAAAATCCTTGGGTACTCCCTGCGTAATCAGTGACATTGCTATTCGAGTCGATTTTGCGTATTTTGAAATTCCACCGATCACATACATAGACATTTCCTAAATTGTCAGTAACCACATCACTAGGAAATGCAAATCGAGCATCCAACCCTCCACCATTTGAATAGCCGTTGGCACCGAAATAACTGCCAGCAAGGGTTGTTACTTGTCCATCGGGAGTTATTTTTCGAATTTTAGAATTCGCGTTATCAGCTACGAAAATATTTCCAAATTGATCAATACAAATTCCTTGAGGATTCCAAAATTGTGCGGATGTTGAAGGTCCATCTTGATAACCAACTAATGAATAAGTTCCGTTATCAATTTGTTGCGAACTTCCCGCAATTGTCGTAACAGTTCCTAATTGGACTTGTGGCACAGCACCACCGTTGTTGGTTGGTTGAATAATTCCTAGGGAAATATTTAACGAAAGAACCGTTGGGTTTTGATAGTTTATCGATGGAGCTGTTTGTGCATTCAAATTACCAATGGTACTGATGCATGAAATTGTGATGAATAAAGCAAAAATGGTTTTCAACGTGATGATTGGTTTGTTATTGAAATTCATAAGTTGTTTTTTAGTCTTTTTTCGGTTTACGAATATAATCTTAAATCATCTTTGATGATTAATCTTTCAGATCAATTGCTTTGCAATCAATCACCTTTGGTGAGCAATCCTAGGGATTTGTCGGAGCGTAGATCGCAGCGCGATTGATTCGAAGAGTTGATCACGAAGTACTTGATCTGAAAGATTGATGAATAAACAGCATATAACCTGCATATATAGAATAGTGTTTATGCCAAATTGCTGCTAGAGATTTGCCACATGGAAGCAAAAATTTACACTCCGTTTTTTGATGAGATAAAAAACAAGATTCGCTCTGCACAATATGCTGCAATGCGAGAAGTGAATATTCAGTTGATTCAACTGTATTGGGAAATTGGACGGTCAATATCGGAAAAGCAAAAATTGGGTTGGGGCAAAAGTGTTGTGCAAAAACTATCAGATGAACTTCTGCTTGAATTTCCAAAATCATCTGGATTTTCCGCAGCAAATCTTTGGCTTATGGCTCAATTCTACAACAAATATTACCAAAATGAAAATCTCGTACCATTGGTACGAGAAATTCCTTGGACACACAACGTTGTAATTCTGAAACGGGTTAAAAGTTTGGCTGACAGATCATTCTACATAACTAAATGTTTGTATGAGCGTTGGACCAAAGCTCAACTGATTAGGGAAATTGAGAATGAAACACATCTGAAGATTCTGAATTCACAAAATAGTTTTCTTGATCATTCAAAAGAGAAATCAATAACGTTAAAGGATAAATATCTATTTGATTTTCTAGAGTTGGATATTAATCATTCTGAGAGGGATTTGGAAAAGGGACTGCTCAATAATGTTCAGAAATTCCTTCTTGAAATGGGAAATCAGTTTTCATTTATTGGAAGTCAATTTAAAATTCAATTGGAAGGAAACGAGTATTTCATTGATCTCCTTCTCTTTCACAGAACCCTTCAATGTCTGGTAGCAATTGAACTTAAGGTTGGTGAGTTTATTCCCGAATACAAGGGGAAAATGGAATTTTATCTGGCTTTGTTGAACGATAAAGTACGATTACCTCATGAAAATGATTCAGTAGGAATTATTATTTGTAAATCGAAGAACAGAACTGTTGTAGAGTATTCATTAAAAAAGAGTAACTATCCCATTGGGGTCTCAAGCTATTCCACTTCAAAAGAACTGCCAGAGGAATTTAGCGCCCAACTTCCAACACTTGAAGCCATTAAGAGATCTTTTGGTAAATAGTGCAGGAGGTTTCGCGAATGTCTTTTTAAAAGGTAAGAAAGGTTAAGAAAAGGTAAGAGAGGGGAAGTTATAACAACGTAGTTCCAATTATGAAATAGGTATTACGAAGTAGGAATAAAATCTTCGATTTTCCAATAACGAAGTTCCCATTACGTAGTAGGAATAAAATCTTCGATTTTCCAATTACGTAGTTCACGTAACTTCGTTGCGCATTGAACTTTTCAATGAACGTGATGTTATTCCTTAAATTCCTTTTGCATGCAAAAGTCTGGTTATGTTTTTAAGCCGTTTGAAGAACCCAATCTTTCTCCGTTCGAGAGACTGTTCGATGTGTTCAGTGAACTCATTACGCATACCTCCGGAGATGTAGATGAGGCGCTGGAATGGTTGCGAGAAATAGATAAGGAATATACGCTTACAACCGACGAGTATACCATGGAAGATTTCGTGGAAGACTTGAAGAAGAAGGGGTATTTGAAGGAAGAGATTCTTCCAGATGGAAAAGGTCAAATGGCCATTACAGCCAAGACTGAACGCGTGCTTCGGAAGAATGCCATGGATCAGATTTTCGGGAAAATTCGCAAAAGCGGTGCGGGAAATCACAAGAGCAAGAAAAGCGGACAAGGCGATGAAGCAACAGGAGAATTCCGAAGTTTTCAATTCGGAGATTCATTCGAAAATATTTCAGTGACCGAAAGTTTGAAGAACGCGCAAATCAACAACGGTGTCGGCGACTTCAAACTAACCGAACAAGATTTGGTGGTGGAAGACACCCATCACAAGTCGCAGATGAGCACCGTGCTCATGATTGACATTAGTCACAGCATGATTCTATACGGAGAAGACCGTATCACTCCCGCGAAGAAAGTGGCTATGGCATTGGCAGAACTCATCACGACTTCCTATCCGAAAGACACCCTCGATGTAATTGTCTTCGGCGACGATGCCTGGCCTATAAAAATAGCAGACTTGCCTTATTTAAACGTAGGTCCTTATCACACGAACACCGTTGCCGGTCTCGAGTTGGCCATGGACATTCTTCGAAGAAAGAAGAATACAAACAAACAGATCTTCATGATCACGGATGGAAAGCCCAGTTGCCTTCGCTTGCCAGACGGACAATATTACAAGAACAGCAATGGCCTCGACGAACACATTGTAGAACGCTGCTATACCATGGCGGCGCAGGCTCGCAAGATGCACATTCCAATTACCACATTCATGATTGCGCAAGATCCTTATCTGCAATCGTTCGTAGAAGAGTTCACGCGTTCGAACAAAGGCAAAGCATTTTATACAGGGTTGAAAGGATTGGGTGAAATGATCTTTCACGATTACGAAACGAATAGAAAAAAACGAATTAACTAAACGAATGAATACTTCGATCAACACATTTGGCGCATTGAAAGCGTCGGGATATATTTCAAAAAGCATTAAGAATGAGTTGCGCGACAACCTCATTGTATCTATTCAAGCTGGAAAGGAAACCTTCCCAGGGATGCACGGATACGAGCAAACGGTTATTCCACAATTGGAACGCGCCATCTTGTCGAAGCACAACATTAACTTGTTGGGTCTTCGCGGACAAGGGAAGACGCGCATTGCGCGCTTGATGATTAACTTGCTCGACGAGTATATTCCCGTTGTAGCTGGAAGTGAAATGAACGACGATCCGTTTCATCCGATCAGCCGCTATGCGCGTGATCTCATGGAAGAGAAGGGAGATGAGACGCCAATTACCTGGCTTCATCGCTCGGATCGTTTCTTCGAAAAGTTGGCAACACCCGATGTGACCATTGCCGATTTAATTGGAGACATTGATCCGATTAAAGCTGCGAACTTGAAATTGAGTTATGCCGACGAGCGCGTGATTCATTTCGGAATGATACCTAGAGCGAACCGTTGTCTTTTCGTGATTAACGAATTGCCCGATTTGCAAGCGCGTATCCAAGTAGCGCTCTTCAATATTTTAGAGGAAGGAGATGTGCAGATTCGTGGATTTAAGTTGAGACTTCCGTTGGATTTGCAATTTGTTTTTACCGCGAATCCGGAAGACTACACCAATCGTGGAAGCATTGTCACTCCGCTGAAAGACCGCATTGGCTCTCAGATTTTGACGCATTATTCAGCCGATATTCAAACTGCGAAGAAAATCACGAAGCAAGAATCAGAAAAGCTGGAAGATCGTTTGTGCGCTGTTCACGTTCCTGAATTGGCGCGTGATATTCTCGAGCAAATTGCTTTCGAAGCAAGACAAAGTGAATACATCGATCACAAGAGTGGTGTAAGTGCGCGTATGAGTATTACGGCATTTGAAAATTTAATCAGCACTGCTGAACGTCGTGCATTAATGAACGGTGAAACGAAAACATCTGTTCGCTTCAGCGATCTTATGGGTATGATTCCTTCCATAACTGGAAAGGTAGAATTGGTTTACGAAGGCGAACAAGAAGGAACGGCATTCGTCGCGAATCACTTGATAGCTGAAGCAACCAAGACCTTGTTCGTTCAATATTTCCCGAAGATTGAAAAACTGAAAAAGCAGAATCAAGAAACTCCGTACGATGAAATCATCAACTGGTTTTTCGAAGCCGATGCCTTTGAACTCACCGACGAATCGAATGAAGAGACCTATGTAAAAGCACTTCTTTCCGTTGAACCGCTCGTGATTTTGTTAAACAAGTATCAACCGAAGGTTGCAACCATCGACGTTCCCTTCCTTATGGAATTCGTGTTGTGGGCGTTGGTCGAATTCAAACAACTATCGAAACACCGCACTGCGGGAGGGACGGCGTTTAATGATTCGTTTAATAACTACATTAAAGGTTTATAACCTTCTTCGAAGGATGACGCAACGTAGTTGCGATGACACACTTTGTGTGATGACCTTCTTCGAAGGATGACAACTTCGTTGACGACCGCACCGCGGTATTATTTCGAAAGGTAAAGATTCCGTTCCGAAAAAATCTGTCTGAAAAACGGATCCTTTAGGTCTTTGATGAATCGAATGGCTTCGCCAGTTGATTTCATTTCCGGACCGAGTTCTTTGTTTACTTCAGGGAATTTCTCGTAACTGAATACAGGAATCTTAATTGCGTATCCGTTGCGTTTCGGTTGGAAGTTGATGTCCTTCACTTTCACTTCACCTAACATAACTTTCGTAGCGTAGTTCACATACGGTTCGTCGTAGGCTTTCGCAATGAATGGCACCGTGCGCGATGCACGCGGATTCGCTTCAATGATATAGACAACGTCGTCTTTAATGGCGAACTGAATGTTAATCAATCCTACCGTTCCAAGCGCAACAGCAATCTTCTTCGTGTGCTCTTCAATCTGCGTCATGACAAGGTCGCCCAAGTTATACGGAGGAAGCACACCGTACGAGTCGCCGCTATGGATTCCAGCAGGCTCAATGTGTTGCATAATACCAATGATGTAAACATCTTCTCCGTCACAGATTGCATCTGCTTCCGCTTCAATAGCGCCTTCCAAGAAGTGGTCTAACAAAATCTGATTGTCCGGCATGTCGCGAAGAATGTTCACCACGTGCTGCTCCAATTCGTGCTCGTTAATCACGATCTTCATCTTTTGTCCACCCAATACATAGCTCGGACGAACCAACAACGGGAAGCCTAAGTCTTTCGATAATTCAATGGCTTGCTCGGCGTTTTCCACGACTCCGAATTTCGGATACGGGATGTTGTTTTCCTTCAAACAATTTGAAAAACGACCTCTGTCTTCGGCCAAATCTAAGGCGTCGAAAGAGGTTCCTAATATTTTAATTCCGTAACGTTGTAATTTTTCCGCAAGCTTCAAAGCAGTCTGTCCGCCAAGCTGAACAATTACTCCCACGGGGTTTTCATGACGAATGATGTCGTAGATGTGTTCCCAGAAAACAGGTTCAAAATACAACTTGTCTGCAGTGTCGAAATCGGTTGATACGGTTTCCGGATTGCAGTTGATCATGATGGTTTCGTATCCGCATTCTTTCGCTGCAAGCACACCGTGCACGCAGGAGTAGTCGAACTCGATACCTTGACCAATGCGGTTCGGGCCGCTTCCCAATACAATTACTTTTTTATTTTCAGAACGAACACTTTCGTTCTCGTATTCAAAGGTGCTGTAGTAATACGGAGTCTTCGCTTCGAACTCGGCTGCACAGGTATCTACCAATTTGTACACACGCTGAATGCCCATCTCGTCGCGCTTCGTGTAGACTTCGCTTTCCAAGCATTTCAAGAGATGCGCAATCTGTCTGTCTGCATATCCTTTTTGTTTCGCTTCGAACAACAATTCTTTCGGAATGGAAGCGAGGGTGTGCTTTTCAATAACACGTTCCAACTGAAGCAACTCTTCAATTTGTTTCAAGAACCACAAGTCGATTCGTGTTTTTTCTTGAATGGTTTTGAAGGGTATTCCCAATTTAATGGCGTCGTAAATATGGAAAATACGATTCCAACTTGGGTGCTCCAACGAGTCTAATATTTCTTGCTGATCGCGAAGTTCTTTTCCGTCGGCACCTAATCCGTTTCTGTTGATTTCTAATGATTGACAAGCCTTTTGAAGGGCTTCTTGGAATGTTCTTCCAATACCCATTACTTCTCCAACACTCTTCATTTGCAAACCTAACTCGCGATTGCATCCAGGGAACTTGTCGAAGTTCCAACGTGGGATTTTTACAATTACGTAATCCAAGGTTGGTTCGAATAACGCCGAGGTGCTCTTGGTAATTTGATTTTGAAGTTCGTCGAGGTGATAACCAATGGCTAGTTTCGAAGCAATTTTGGCAATTGGATATCCCGTTGCTTTCGATGCTAATGCTGAAGAGCGCGATACACGCGGATTAATTTCGATGGCAATAATGTCTTCGTTTGCATCTGGAGAAACCGCGAATTGCACGTTACATCCGCCTGCGAAATTTCCAATGGCGCGCATCATTCGAATGGCCATGTCGCGCATCTTTTGGAAGGTCGTATCGCTTAAAGTCATAGCCGGAGCAACAGTGATACTGTCTCCCGTATGAATTCCAATTGGATCGAAGTTTTCAATACTACAGATGATTACCACGTTGTCGTTGGCATCGCGAAGCAACTCGAGTTCGTATTCCTTCCAACCCATCAAGGCTTTGTCAATCATGACTTCATGAATAGGGGAAAGGTGCAGTCCGCGTGTGAGTAGTCGGTCGAAGTCGGCTTGGTTGTATACAAGGCTAGCGCCTGAACCACCGAGTGTGTATGAAGGGCGAATGCAAAGAGGGAATCCGAATTGCTGTGCTATTTCTTTTCCTTCAAGGAAAGACTTCGCAGTTAACTGAGGCGCCATAGGCACGCCTATTTCAATCATTAAATCGCGAAACGCCTCGCGGTTTTCAGTGATCTCAATGGCTTTTGTATCTACACCCACCATGCGAACGCCGTATTGTTCCCACATGCCGCTTTCTTCGCACTGAATGGCGAGGTTCAAGGCAGTTTGTCCACCCATGGTTGGAAGAACAACGTCGATCTTATGATTTTTGAGTATGGTCTCAATGCTTGCCGGTTCGAGGGGAAGGAGGTAAACATTGTCTGCAACCACCTTGTCTGTCATGATGGTTGCGGGGTTGCTATTGATGAGGGTTACTTCGATGCCTTCTTCACGCAACGAGCGCGCAGCTTGGCTTCCAGAGTAATCAAATTCACATGCTTGTCCGATAACGATAGGTCCTGAACCGATAATAAGGACCGACTTAATGCTTTTGTCTTTAGGCATTTTTTTTTTATCTCACTTCGTAGGATGAAGTAAGGCGCGTTTTTCTAATACGTCAGCGAAATTACAACCTTAAACCGTTATGGTGCAAGTAGAGATTTTAACAGTTGTTGACAACGTCACATCAACCGATGTCCCTTCTCTACAATCTCCCACCGCACAAAGGTTAGATTCGATGTAAGTCTTCGCAATTTATCTCCGTGCTTCCAAGGAATCACCACATCATATTTCCCGAAAATAAATTCAGTTGGAATAGTATTCTGCTCAATCGATTGCGCAATTAACTTCATTTTAGGATAGCATTTTCGGTAGCCCATCCAAACATCGAAAACCTGCTCGCGCATTGCACGCTCGTGCATGTAGAATTCAACGAAACGAAACAACTTAACAGGAAGTAATTTCAAATTTTTCAAGAGACGCGCTAAGTGAATAACGATGCTTCCGTTTTTCTTCAATCCATTTGCTATACTTCTTCCCAATAAAGTTCCAACCGTAAAGGCATAGAGCTTGTTTCGCGTTAGTCCGTCGCTGGCTAAAAACTTTGCAGATGAAATATTACGGCCGCTTTCCTGAATGAGCATAAGCCCCAGCCTACCGCCCATACTGTATGAAAGAAGCCTGCATTTTTCAACGCCGTAATGATTTAGAATAGAATGAAATTGCGCCACCCAAGCGTCAGCAGAAAGTCCTTCTTTTAATTCTTTCGGGGTGAAGGAATCACTTCCTTCGTGAGACCAAAATCCAATGGCAACCATGCGCTCATTGTCTTTCAATTCATGCGCAAAGGTTTCGAAGTCTTCCGGGTTGCGTCCGAATCCATGAAGGCAAAGAACCAGTTCAGTAGGTTCTTCCAACTTAGACCATTCAACAACTTTGAACGATTTGTTTTGAAAGGAAAGAGAATGCGTCTTTTTCTTCATGATTGTTTCGAACCACGAAGGTATTTCATTCAAAAGATATTAGCGAACAATTTCAATCACCACCTCATTGCGTCTGCCCACGAGTTGGTATGGAGGATTGTATCCCAAGAACTTAAAATTACCCTTGGTTTTTATTCCTTTTGAATTCAAGTAATTCAGAAGTTCTTGTTTGTGTTTCTCACGATCAGTGTCGTCTGCAAACCCGCCAAAGCGAATGGCTGCCATCACTTGTTCTTCCGTCTTCGATAAGATAACCTGACTGTTATTCGGCTTTGGAAGATTGTTCATGTCGTAGCCTTCAGGCATTACAAAACTCATGGAAGATAGACTGTCGTTAATATCCATTAGAACGGGTGCGGTCATGGCAATCTGCGTCTCGCTCTCATTTCCACCAAAAATATATCCGGCCAATGCACGAAATCCTGGACTCGCCATTTCGTCGTATGAATTTGCCTTCGACTGCACTGTTGCTAACGTAGCAGAAGGATACAAGCGTATTTCGATATCTCCATCTTTTTCAAGAACGGTATACGGTTGCTCTTTGGTTTTGCTTGTAGACATATAGACGAAAGATTGGAACAGTATGAACACTATTGCAATTGCAAGCAGGATGTAGCCCATGATTTTTTTGCGTTTCATAACAATATAAAACCAACGGCGAGTCTTATTGTTCAAGTGAGGATTAATTCAAGAAGTTTAATACCCACAAGGTACTCTGATCTATCCTAACTTGTTGAACTTTTCGGTCGAGTTCCAACGCCTTGATGGCATTCTCGAAATAAGTGTTCTCGCGCTGATTCACGATGAACAAAGTGCTTTCTCCGTTGAAGAGTTTGCTGTTTTCAGCTTGAAGCAATCGCTTGTACAATCCGGCGTTGCTCTCTGCAAGCTCTTGTTGTGAAAGCGTGTTGGTGTATGCATTTTCCAACGCCAACGTTTTTTGTTCAAGCTGATTTCTTTTCCATTCAATATTCAAATTGTTCTCTTCAATCTTAATGCGTTGAACTTTTAAATCTCCGCGCGCTTCGCGAAGAAACAAGGGCATAGAAAATTCCGCACCCCATTTGTAATTGTTGGTGGAAAAATAGGAGGGAAGTCCTTCGCTTAAATCTTTGTTCAAGAAATGATATTCCACATTCAATTTCGGCTTCAACTTCTCTACCTTCCATTTCTCTTCAATGCGAAGCGATTCTCCTTTGTTCGCATAGAGCGCTAACTCTGGATGTGTTTCCAGTAAAGGGAAAAGTGAACTTCCATATCTGAAAGGTGCTAATTCATTTTTGAAATTGGAAGAGGGAGAAATGGTTTCATTCAAAATTGCGACTCTGTTTTCGTCGCGAGATTCGAGAAAAGAAACCAAGGCAATGCGCGATTTTATCACCTCTAATTTCGATTCTTGAAATTGAAGCAAGCGGTTTTGATTTTGCACGTAGGCTTCCAATGTGTCCATGGCTGAACGATCTCCGCCTAGGTAGCGCGATCTCACCGCAAAAAAACGACGTTCACTGGTTGAAACGAGCGAGTCTATGATGTTGTTTTTCTGAACGGCGTAATACCAATCGGAATAAAGGAGTACGCTTTGCGAAAGCAATTCGTTCAAGGCCAACTGTTGTTCTAGATTTCCCGCTTCCAACAACACTTCAGCTCTCTTTTTTGCCATACGACGTTCGTCAATGACTAACCCTTTGATTAATGGCAATGATACACCGAGAGAAAGTAATCCGGCGTTAGACGTGTAGTCTGCTGGATTAACGTAACTGCCTGAATTCACATCGAAATGTCCAACCAATCCTATTGCATAAGGTGTGTTGTAAGAAAGCGACGTCTCAGAGATCGAGTAATATTCGGTTCCTTTAAAAAATTTGTTTTTGAATTTGCTTTCCAAAAGAGGGTCGAATAATCCTTTCACTTGCAAGTATTGCGCGTTACGCATTTGCGGATTAAGTTTCGCTTTTTGAGCAAGCGGATGTTCTTCCAACACCCAATTTAAATATTCGGTAAGCGTTAACTCTTGCGAAGAAACGCGCGATGAAAGAAGAGCGAAGAGGAGGAATGGAAAGATTAGTTTTTTCATTTCGACTTTTCTTCAGATTTCTTTTTCGCGTTTTCGGGAGAATAGAAATCAGGTGGGAAACCATTGAATTGTCGCCACAGTTCATATCCAACCGGCACATCGTTCAGAAGCATAATGGCCTGAACACCCCCGCCCTGCTTCAGCACGCTGGGCCATTGTTCACCTTGAGAGGGGGCAACGAGCACTCTGAATTTTCCTGATTCGTGCAAGGCCGGGTCTACAATTAAGATAGTACCGTTGTAAACACCTTTTGAAATATTCTGCCAGCCGCTAATTACGAAAGCCGGAAATCCATCGAAGATTAAACGCACTTGCTCTCCCGCATGAACTAAAGGCATATCTACCGGATGAATGAAAATCTCGACTGCGTGTGCAAATCCGAATGGACTAATTCGTGCAATTTCTTCTCCTTCTTTCACTGTTTCACCTATTCCAGATTTTGTTGTCTTGCTTATGAATCCGTCTTGCGGTGCTAAGATGTAGTACAAGCCGTTGCGTCTGTCGTAGTTGTTGTATTGATTTTGAAGTTTGGTCAGTTCTCCTTCTGCCGTGTAAAGCGTTGACATAGAAGCGAATTTCTCGCTTTCAGCTTTTGAAATTTTATCGCTGTACTCCGCATCAATGGCGCGTAATTCGCGACGTGCATTCAGCAATTCGTTTTTGGAAATAGCCAGTTTGTTTACATGTTCCTGCACTTTCGTAGCCGCATTCTGAAAGGACATTCTTCGCGTCTCTAACTCAGTTCTTGAAATTAAGTCTTCTTTGAACAGCTGTTCATAACGGGTGAATTGTTCTTCGGTGATTGTGGCATTGCGTTGAGCATTTAACAAGTCGGTACTGTCTGTTTTTATTTTGGATTGCGCCTGTTCAATTTTCGCTCGAGCTTGATCTTTTTTTACATCTTTGCCGCTGATCAAGGCATTGATCTGTAAATCAAGTGATGCAATTTTCGACATATATCCTTCCAAAGCGCTTTCTTTGGACTGCAATTGCGACTCAGTATTTTGAACCAGATTCGGATCGAAGTAATCCACTTTGATTTCCGAAAGAAATAAAATGGTATCTCCTTTTTTTACACTGTCACCTTCCTGTACAAACCATTTTTCAACGCGTCCACCAATAATGGTTTCAACGGATTGCGGACGAGAATCAGGGTTCAGGGAAATTACACTTCCTGAACTTGTAATGTTCTGCGTCCAAGGAATAAAGAGCATTCCGGTAATTATTGCAGCAGCAATAAACAGAATTCGAGCTGTGCGGACGTTTTTCGAGCGAGGTTCAATTTTTTTCCATGAAGTAAATTGTCTGGAAGAATCTACTTCGTCTAAAAGATTTCGGTTAGTATTTTCCATCCATTAATTGATTTGAATGTTTTGAGATCCTGCAATGGGCATCTCTGTTATGTTGTGGATAAGCACAATGGACGACTTGAATTGTGCTTGAATAACCTCGATTCCTTTTGGGTTTTGTAAGATGTACTGGTTGCGAAGCACCAATAAATCTGGCTTACTAACTACGGCTCGAGCCAATTCCAACATTGCTCTAATTTCTAACGTCCAAATAGGATCACGATGATGAGTTTTTGAATAAATTCCTTTCGGTAGGTTGCTGTAGAATTGATTTAATCCAACCATTTCGGCTGCTTCAACAATTTCTTCATTGCTGGCGTTCGTATTCCACTTTACATTGGCGAAAAAGGAGTCGTCCAAAAGAACAGGCAAATGATCGCACCAAGCCATTTTGCTTTTGAAGCTGTGAACGGAAACGTGCTTAATGTCGTGACCGTTACATTTCAAACCAAACGTATTCTCTGTTCTCAAGTCGAGGGCTTGTAAAAGCTTCTTGCAATGAATAGGATTCCCGGTGAGGTTATACACTCTTCCCCTTTCCAGCAAAAGGTTGATTGAACTCGTTGATTCGATATAATCAATGCTTTCAAGTTGAATTTTATTTTCGTCGTTGGAGGTGTAATCCGATTGTTTGTTTTCTTGGAATGACAATGCCTTCTGCATGCTGGTTAGCGTGTCGAAAATGGTGCTCAATGAAAATAGAATTTTCTCAATGCTCGAAATGACCAAAACAATAACGATTTCAGCTCCAAGGAACTGGCCAATACTAATCTTTTGTTCTACAGCAAGCAGGCTTCCCAAGAGAAGCATTCCGCCAACCGTTATTATTTTGAAGATCAAGAACGCATTCTGTTTTTGAAGCAGAAGCTTGAAGTGAAATCGCTTGGATAGAAGGTAATCCTCGGAAATTTTATTCGCTTCTTCAAAAGCGAAATCTGAATTCGGACGATTGAATTTTTTGCGGAACAATTCCGCAAGCGAAAGCCAATTAACCATCTCATATTTCGCACGAGACTCTTCATAGCTCGAAAGCACAGCCATATTGAATTTCCAGCGAAGAAGCACAATGAATAGGATAACAAAGGAAAGCCCGAACAGAAAAAACATCGGGTGATAGAACGAGATAAGCAATAACCCGAATGTAAGCTGTAGGGAAGCGAAGAGCAAGTCGATGAATAATTTGCTAAACCCTTTCTGCAAATAGCTGATCTCTATAAAATATTTCGCGAATCCACGGTCATTGGATTGTGGATTCTGATTTAATATCCTGCCGAGATAAGTAAATGCCAGTTGCACAAACAATCGTTGTTCAACATCTTCGCCTTCCTTCATTAATCGAATTTGCAAACGGCCATTCAACCAAACAAAGAACAAAATTAGAATGAGTATGGCATACATGCCCGGACGAACCTCTTGCGCTGTAACAAACGTTAAAAGCAATTGAACACCAACAGGAATGGCCAATGAGAATAGACCGGCAAGTGAAGAGAGAAGAATAACCTTTCGAATAAAATACTTTTCAAGATGAAGCAATTCGCTTAACGTCTTGTAAATAGAGCTTGTGGATTCAGCCATAATTTTTGAAGAAAGACTATTGCCAGATTCTTCAAAGCGCTAATGTAAGTGAAGAATTGTAAAACGGCTATTATCCCTTCATACTATTTTCAGAGTAGTTCTCCCATTTGTCAAGTACAGCTTGCATATCCGCAGGAAGGTCGCTTTCAAAGCTCATCCATTCGCCAGTAGTCGGATGGGTGAAGGAAAGGGTTCGAGCGTGCAACGCCTGACGAGGCAATAGGTCTAGACAGTTTTGTACGAATTGCTTGTATTTGTTGAACGTAGTTCCTTTTAAAACTTTATCTCCGCCATATTCAAAGTCGCCAAAGAGTGTGTGCCCAATGTGCTTCATGTGAACACGAATCTGATGCGTTCTTCCTGTTTCCAGTTTACATTCCACCAAAGTCACATATCCGTAGCGTTTCAGGACTTTGTAATGCGTTACCGCATGCTTGCCATGATCGCCTTCTGGAAATACGGTGAACACTTTTCTGTCTTTCAAACTGCGTCCTGTATTTCCAATCACCGTTCCGTCTTCCTTCACATCGCCCCATACCAAAGCCACATACCTTCTGTCTATCTTGCGATCGAAGAACTGTTTACCCAAATGAGTCAACGCTTCTTCAGTCTTAGCAATAACCATAAGTCCAGTTGTGTTTTTGTCGAGTCTGTGAACCAATCCCGGACGCGCGTCGCTGTTGATTGGGAGGTTCTGAAAATGATACAACATGGCATTCAACAAGGTGCCCGAGAAATTTCCAAATCCTGGATGAACAACCATGTTCTTGGGTTTCATTAGAATAACCAATTCATTGTCTTCGTAGACTATTTCAATGGGAATATCTTCAGCAATAAGTTCCATATCCCGCACGGGATAAGGCATTTCAATGGTTATAATATCGTTGGGCTTAACTTTGTAGCTACTTTTAACAGCTACACCATTCACTTTTACATACCCATCATCTGCTGCATTTTGAATGCGGTTGCGCGAAGTTCGTTCGAGGCGATCAACCAAGAACTTGTCTAAGCGCATTAACTTTTGGCCTTTGTCTGAAACAATTCGATGATGCTCGAAAAACCCTTCTTCCTGTTCGTCTAGAATTTCGTTTTCTTCCATCTTATTGTTTCATTGCTTTTAAGCGAATGATTTCTTGCGTTGAATTGTTTGTGATTTGAATGAAATACATTCCAACGGGAAGAGAATTGTTTTCCATTTCAATGCTATTCACATGTGAATGGAAAGATGACTCAATAAGCTGTCCGGTTGAAGAGAGAATAGATACGTTGTATGAATTGTTTTCATTCAATCCTTGAATGGTGAAGTTGCTGTTAAACGGATTAGGGAAAAGGGAAGGAGTTTCCGTAGAAAGTTCTGTAACAGAATTCCAAACCGAAGATTTTCCAGATTTGAAAACTGGACGAATCATAAGCGCGCCGTTAATGCTCGACTGTTGCCAAGGTTGTTCGAAGCCGTTGTTGTAAAATACTTTCGTTGAATTAATGTTTCCGCTTTTATCATTTCCAACAGGAAGACCAGCGGTTCCGCTCTGCACCCACCCTACGTAAAAGTTTCCAGTTACTGCAATGGGATTGTCGTAAGAGTAATAAGAGAAGTAGTTTTCACCGTGCTGATAAAATGCGGGATGATGGTAATTGAAATTCTCTCCCAATTCGGTTCCCGGTTGTGTGCCACCATCGCTCCACGCACGCAACAAAAACGTTTCAGCCGATACATTCACTCCTGTGGGAAGCCAATACACAAATAAGCCTAGAAGAGAATCTGTAACTTCAGCTCGAAACTTCATGGCAATCATTCCTCCCGCCGCTGCGTTCGAATATCCGCGTTCTGCAGTACCGTCGTCGTAGGCGTAATAGTTATAAAAATATTGACGCAAAGTTGCCGTGTCGTTCTGTAAACGCGCATCAGTCGGATTAATATATGTCTTCACATCGAAATAAGAACACGTGTCGTCAGGCGTCACGTTATAAGCGAATCCATTCAAACCAATGGTTCTTGTGAAGGCTGAATTAGCGTTTAACGTGGTATTGAAATCGGCTGCATTGAACACTTGTGAAGTGCCGTCTTGCTTCGTAATGCTGTAACTGGTTACAATGTTCTCGTCGTTGCCTAAATTTCGTTGTTGAACCCCAATGCTAGCAACCATGTTGTTGGCGGTATTCGCAGCAAAATGCGTAAGCGGCATAGCAGTGTATTCATTCAATAAAGTGCGAAGCGGAAATTGCATACAGACTTCGTCGAAAATCACGTTGCTTGAATCTACTCCAGCATCAAGCTGAACATAGTCAATGTGCCAATGATCGAAAGCACCGCTTAATGTTCCGAAATTTCTGAATCTAAATTGAAATCCATCGAGCAAATACTGTGGTGCGTTGACCGCAATAAAAACTTGCTCGAAGGTGTCAGTTGGAAAAACTTCAGGACTCGTCCACACCTGCGCCCATTGCCCTGAACCGAAAGGCGAATAAAATTCAACAATTAAACTGTCTCCCAAATCAGGATTGTTTCCCATTCCACCACCTTGGTAGAAGAATGAAAGAAAAACTTGATCGGCTGCCGTTAAAGTTGAAAGGTCAATGGGAAGGGAAGTTAACGTGTCTGCACTTCCGTAAGAAAACTCATCGGCGAAATTGTAAGGGTAACCATCTGCGCGCAACCCGTCTAATGTTGCCACACCTATCGAAGGAGGAGCAATTGGAAATCCTGAATTTATAAATGCACAGGTGTCTGACCAGCGTTGCCATGCATTGGGAACGGCAGGGTCATTCGTGGGCAAAGAATATCGTGAAAAGTCATCGAAGAATGGAAGCGTTATACTAGCCGTCCCACCGCGGGTTTGGCCTTGTTGTTTCCAAATAAATTCTTTTTTAGATTTTGCATTGCGCTGCGCATCGAAACGAATGACAGTCTCTGTTTCTTGCGAGAAGCTCGACAAAAATGCAAACAAGAAAACGATAGAAAGAATATTTTTCATTAAGGTACAAATAGGTCTTGTTGCTGCTCAAACGGATTGATTAACGTATCTATTGTGCAAGGCTCTTTGCTTAACCAGAAATCCATAAATCGTCCAGCAGCCATTGGTATAGCTTGAGAAGAATACTTTGGATCTTGTCTGCAAACGTGATATTGTGCAGAGTCAGCAGAACTGTATGCAGCAGGTTCGAAGAATCCTTGTCCAGATAAATTCAAACTATTCAATAAGCTAATCGCATCGTGATAAGACAATCCGAAAAGGTTCGGAACCGGAACTGTAGTTTTCGCGCCTTCACCTACCGTAAGCACCACTTTTTGGCCGTGTTCTAGCAATTCGCCATATTTCAGGGAACGTCCGTTGTATTCCACTTTCATGACAACTCCAATCATACTGTTGTTCGGAGCATACTTAATTTGAAACTTGATGCCCTTATTCGTCAAGCGAAGTGAAGCAATCTGAATGTGGTCGCCTTCCTTCACATTAATAGGAACCATCGGTGGCGTTCTTTTGAAAATGCTAATGAAGATAACACGCCCGTCTTTCACCATACTTCCAGGTTTCGGACTTTGATCTCTTACCGTTCCTGGCGCAGCAGTGGCAACGAACAAACTGTCTGTTACCACCATCTCCAAATCGAGGTCATCTAATATTGCACGAGCCTCCGCTTCAGATTTTCCTTTTAGATCTGGAATCTGAATGGCCTCGTCGTGACGCGTGTAAAATTTCAAGAAGAAAACAACGGCAAGGAACAAGAACAAGTTCACGCCCAAAATGATGAGCATTTGCTTCTTTCCGTATTTCGATTTTAAAAATTTTACAAACGACATAGTTTCAATTCAAAGAATTAGTTCGCCATTTCTTTTCCAATTGCATTGTCATAAAGTTCTTTATAATCTGCAATCATTCCAAAATTTTGTTCGTCAACCGTACATCTTCCTTTCGTAACGTGTCCCAATAACAAACAAGGAATGTTGTGCTCGGTTACAAAATCGAGGAATTTGTCTTCATCGTCTTCCACAACAGAGACAACAACACGGCTTTGTGATTCACCGAATAAGAATGCGTCTTTGCGAATTTCGCTGTCTGTTACGATGTCGAATCCAAGGTCGTTCGGCAAGCACATTTCAACCAACGTAGTAAACAGTCCACCGTCGCTCACATCGTGTGCTGCGTTAATGAAACTGTTTTTGATAAGTCCTTTAATGCATTGTTGAAGTTGGTATTCTTCTTCCAAGTTGAACGAAGGTGCCGGAGAACCAAGGGTTCCGACAATGTTCGCTAAGTATTCGCTCGAATTAATTTCGTTTTGCGTTGTTCCCAAAAGGAAAATTAAATCGCCTTTGTATTTGAAGTCCAACGTCATTTGCAAACTCTTGTCTTTCATAATACCTAACATTCCAATGGTTGGAGTAGGGAAGACAGGCGCAGCAGAACCGTCTGCTTTTGCTGTTTGATTGTAGAAGCTTACGTTTCCGCCTGTAACAGGAGTTTGGAACTTCGTGCAAGCTGCACCCATTCCTTTGATTGCTCCTACGAACTGCCAGTATACTTCTGGGTTGTACGGATTGCCAAAGTTCAAGCAGTTGGTAATTGCAGAAGGCTCACCGCCTGAACACACAATGTTACGCGCTGCCTCAGCAACCGCGATTTGTGTTCCAATTTCTGGATCGTTGTTCACGTAACGTGCGTTACAGTCAACAGTTAAAACAACGGCTTTGTTTGTTCCTTTTACGTTCACAACAGCCGCGTCGCTCTTGCGATTTGTGCTCATGTTCACGGTGCCTACCATGCTGTCGTATTGCTCATACACCCAACGCTTGCTCGCAATGTTCGGTAAAGCAATCAACTGTCTTGCAGTAACAACATAATCTTTCGGTTCAGCTACGTTATCCATGTTGAACTTCTTATTCTCTGCATAATAAGCAGGCTCTTTGTATTCTCTCTCGTAAACCGGAGCGCCACCGCCAAGTACAAGACTTTCAGCAGGAATTTCCCCCACAACTTCACCTTTCATGTAATAACGAACCATTGGTCCGTCTGTTACCACTCCAATTTCCGCAGCGTGTAAATCCCACTTTTCGAAAATCTTTTCTACTTCCGCTTCGTGTCCTTTCTTAATTACGATAAGCATACGCTCTTGCGATTCAGAAAGTAAAATCTCAAAAGGCTGCATGCCTTCTTGTCTGGTTGGAACCTTGTCTAACTGAATGTCCATTCCAACACCGCCACCCGCGCTCATTTCAGACGTAGAGCAGGTGATACCTGCAGCACCCATGTCTTGCATTCCTGCAATAGCATCGGTTTCCGCCAACTCCATGGTCGCTTCCAACAATAATTTTTCTTGAAATGGATCGCCCACCTGAACAGAAGGAAGATCCTTCGCAGATTCAGCGGTAATATCTTTCGAAGCGAACGACGCTCCTTTAATTCCATCTTTTCCTGTAGCAGAACCAACAATGTAAACCGGATTTCCAACGCCTCTTGCTTTCGCACTAATCATCTTTCCGTTTTCAACCAAGCCCACAGACATGGCGTTTACCAACGGATTCACTTGGTAACTCTCGTCGAAAAATACTTCGCCACCAACAGTAGGAATACCGAAGGCGTTTCCATAATTACCAATTCCCTTCACCACACCTTCCAACAACCATTTGGTTTTCGGATTGTCAAGTTTTCCGAAACGCAATGAGTTCAATTGTGCAATCGGACGCGCACCCATGGTGAAGATGTCGCGATTAATTCCACCAACACCGGTAGCAGCGCCTTGATAAGGCTCAAGTGCACTCGGGTGGTTATGAGATTCTATTTTGAAGGCGCAGCCCAAGCCGTCGCCAATGTCTACTAGACCAGCGTTCTCTTCTCCGGCCTTCACCAACATATGTGGTCCGTCCTTCGGAAGTGTTTTCAACCACTTGATACTGTTTTTGTAAGAGCAGTGTTCGCTCCACATCACACTATACACACACATTTCCGTAAAATTCGGCGTGCGGCCTAAGATGGTTTTTATTTGATCAAATTCTTCGGGACGAAGTCCCATTTCTTGTGCTTGTTCAAGCGTTGCAATTTGCGTAGATGCGTTCGACATGTAGTACGTTTAAAAAACTGACGCGAAGATAACTTATTTCAACTCGTCTAACTTCATTTTTCCCTCGTCATTCCAAAGGCTCTCTTCTAGGTCAAGCGCTATGACGCGGGCGTAGGGAGTTGGACCATTTCCAGAAGTTTTCAACGAAACAAGTCCGGGATGTGAACTCCAGGAAATTTTGCCAATGATTTCGTAGTTCACGCGGGCATCGTTATCGAGATAAAACGCCGATTTTATTTTTGGAAGAAGGCCTTTCAAATAAACAGTCTCTATTCCATTCGGAACGAAAACGAAGAGCGTATGTCCGTTTGCGCTCACGGTAGTCGGAAACTCGCAATACTCGCGAGGCAAGCCGGCGCGTGTTCCGTAGATCGCAGCGCCGTAGTGATTCAGCCAATTGCCGGTTTCCTCTATAACCTTATGCACTTGCGCCGGGAAGGTGCCGTCTTCCTTTGGGCCAATGTCGAGCAATAAATTTCCACCCAACGAAACCACATCGGTTAGAATGTGAATGATCTGCTCCGGCGTTTTGAACGCCGTGTCTTGCGGCTGCCATCCCCAGTTGGTGTTGAGTGTAAGGCACAGCTCCCAAGGCTTTTCGTTTCTGTGAATAGGGAAGGAGTTCTCGGGAGTCTCGTAATTTCCGCATTCCGGAAGGCGATTGTTAATGAGCACGTTTTTGTTTTTCGCTACAAGGCTGTCGCGAATGGCGAAGGCGTTCCACTCTTGTGCAGAATGTTCCCATCCACCGTCGAACCACCACAAATCTGGATTGTAGGCATTGCGCAGTTCCATGATTTGTGTTTCGTTGTAGGTTTTGAAAACGTTCCAGCGCTGAGCGTCGTCTGCGATTTTATAGCGTGTGCTGTCTTTCAAAAAGCCAGGATAGCACGGATGGCTCCAGTCGATGAGCGAATAATAGATTCCGATTTTTATTTTTTTATGTTGAAGGGAAGCGATCAAAGGAGAATAGACATCGCGTGCAGTTGGAGAGGTTTTCGGAATGCTATTGATGAAAAGTGTTTTTCTTTTTTGATGGGAAGGAGTGTTCAGGTATGGAACCTTCGTGTCCCACAATGCAACCCCGTCGTGATGCTTGGAAGTGACCACAGCGTATTTCGCGCCCGACTGTTCTATGAGGTTTGCCCATTCTGTTGGATTGTAATTTTTAGCGGTGAAGCCCTTGGCTTGGGCCATGTAATCACTGTGCTGAATTTTCTTGTTGTGAAAAGACCACGACTCATCTATTCCTTTCACCGAATAAATTCCCCAGTGAATGAAGATCCCAAATTTCGCATCTTGAAACCAATTGTCTGTAGTCTGCGCAAAAGCTTGTCCTGCTTGAAGGAATGCAAGCAGTGTGAAGATTTTAATTTTCATCTTCAAATATAATCAGAGTCAAGGCCAGGTCTTCAATTGGCTCCAATCGAATTTCCATTCAGGTGTTATAAGCATGTCCATCTCGTTAGCCTTGAACCATGGCGACATTCCCGCGTTGCTTGGATTCTTTAAAATCTCAATGTCTTGCGCTGGCATGTAGCTCTGCGCTAGCATGAATAACTTTCCTTCACTTCCTTCGGCCACATCAACAACAATAACAGCATGTCCGGGAGACCCGCCTTTAATGAAGACATCGCCGGCTTCCAAGTTTGCAATGTTCTTGGATTGAAGTTCATTCGAAAGAGAAAGCGTTCCAGCGTAAGTGAAGATTTTCTTCATGTAATTCATGAAATCGTCGTGCGTCTCGGAAGCGGTGCCTCCGGCTGTCCAGCCGTTGCAAGCGCTATTCAAGCGCTTCCCTTTTTTCCATTCGGAATATTTCATGTTGAATCCGTTCGTGAGATCGAAGGCGATATCATCGAACCGTTTCTCTGCGAACAGCCACTCGGCGCGCAGCCGCATAATGGCATCGGCGCACTGTTGCAGGTCTGAAGTTCCAACTGAAATGTCAATGACAGCCGCTGCAACTTTATTCGGTTTCGTTTCTCCGTTGTATCGCTTTGTGAGCGTTCCCGCAGGCTTCAGCGGCAACTGCTGCAAATAATTTCCGAACGTCCCGGCCGCGTAGGATTTTCTTGTGTAGCCGTTCGGAACACTAAACCGCGTTGCCACGGTATTCCCTTCTGTATTCTCTTGCGAAGCACCTTCCGCAGGACCTTGCGTAGCATCTTGCGAAGCATCTTTCACATCGTGAATCTTGCCTTCGGCATCTGTTGTAACACTTGAGCACTGAACAATAGCCGCAAGCAGCAGCGCAATGGTTCCGAATTTAAAAGCAGTAGCAAGTTTATTCATGCTAATAAAAATTTATAATGAAGTGCTTATGGGAACGAGAAATTTTTGTCAATAGTGTGCACTACAGCGAAACAAAATTGCGAAGCATCTTTCGAAGAATCTTGTGTAGCATCTTTCGAAGAATCTTGCGTTGCATTATTCTATCCAAAAGTCAATGCTGTAAAGCAAATTCCCTTCCTGATAAGCTTTGTAATTCGTGTGCCAATAGTTGTTGAACAAGTAGAGATACATCTTCGAAAGATCTGTTGTGTTTTCTTTCCAAACCTTCGAGCCGTTAACCTGTTCTTCGTTCACAATGCTTCCTACTTCAACCAAATTCAATTGCGGGGAATACACACAGGCAGTGTGCTTTCCGTTGTTTAGTTTAAATGCATTGGTGGTGCAGATGAAATCGGCGTTCGAGCCGGGAAGGCGCGAGGTCTGAAAGTCTAATTCACTTCCGTCTTTTCCATAGGTTAACGTGCCATTCTTCCCTGTCCCAACAGAGATGTGTAACGACTCTTTTTCTTTTTCCAATAGCTTTTCGAACGAACTGCTCATGCGAATAATGCCGTCTTCCTTCCATAAAGAATAATAAACCGAAATGTTTTTAGAACAAGGAAGTTCAAAGTTGACTTGAACGTATTTTTTGTCGTGGGTGTTAGCTAAGGTCTGCACAGAAACCTTTTGCGGATACATAAATTCTTGCGGGGATATTCCCTTCGAATAAATAAATTCAAAGAGGTGATTGTTTTCCGAAAAAACCAATGAATCGTTGTCGAAATAAATGCGATCAATCGCTCCTGTTCTTTTGTTCACCGTGTAATCATAGATAGCCTTGGGTTTGCGAATGGGTTGATTCTCGGCATACATGAATTTCAATTGGTTTGCGAGATCATGGAATTGATTCACTGCAGAATCTAGAAACGATTTCTTAATGCGCCATTGCTCTGTGGTGAAGAAAATTTCCGGATCGGAAATGCTGCACCACGAACCCCACGTATGCTCGTGGAAGAGAATTATATTTTTTTGAAGTTCGAAAAGTTCCTCTTGAATTTCTTTCGAAGGTGGAAGTTGTGCTATGTGCTTTTCCAGTGCAACAGTTAAACGCGCAAGTTGTCTGTTAAGCATTTCCTCTTCTGCTGTTGAATAAGCGCCGTCTTCCCAATACGGAGAAATTTCACCTGTTACCGTGCGAAGCGATTCTCCATAGCGTTTTTCAAATTCACTGAAAAGCTGGTCAACGCTTGAAAGCGTGAGCTTAGGTGAAGAATATCGCTCGTTCCAATTGTTCACGAAGGTGCATAGCGATGTATCAACCGGACCGTTGTCGGCGTTCTTTGTGTAGCGCAGTTGCACCAATTCATACGGATATTTTTTATCGACGAGTTCATTTACATACGCCGAAATTTTGTTCTCCCATTTCGTTTGCTTTTCATTCTCTTGAATGTTGTGGAAATAGGAATATCCTTTCCCTGCGGTCCACACGAAGAGCTTTTTGTTCGGTTCGTTTTTCGGCGTCCAGTAGAACATGTCATCGCCGCATTCGCGAATAACCTTGCCCACACGGTCACCACTATCGGCGTGTGTTTCAACGTAGTTCGGTCCCAAGGATAAATATGGAATATTGTTTTGGACATACATGTTCAACGCGTCGTAAGTAATGCCGGGAATGTCTGTGATCATCGCGTTTTGAATGCGTATGCCGAATTCTTTTTCCAAGCGTTTCGCGTAAGCAACAATCCAGTTGAGTTCTTCGGGCTGACACAATCCGTTCAACACATTCGCATAGTTCGCAGACAAAACAATGCGTCCTTCTTTTACTTTTTGAATGAAAAGCGCAATCTCTTCTTTCGAGGCTTGCTTCATGAAATTGTCTACTGCCCACAAACTCTCGATGTGCCAGATAGGTTGACAGTCGCCCTTTTCAGGAACAATAGACCAACGAATAGCTTTATAAATATTTTCAGTTTGAATTTTTTCCACTTCGGTTTGAAGGTGCGAATAGCCAATGTCGTTGTGCGAATGATGTATAATGTAGAAGTCGAAATTCTTGCGCGGCTGAATGGCCACTAGTTCGGTATGAACCAATTTGTTTCCCATGAAATATCGAAGGGTATCTATGCCTGAAAAGCTTGCAGGATAACTTTCCAAGGAAATGGAATTGTAACCGGTTGTTACTGGAAACGTGTTTTCGAAATACTTCGAAACCACTGTCATGCTTGGTATTTTGTAATGTAAATAGGGATAGTCTACTGCAATGTTCAGTTGCAGCTTGTTGTTTTTGCGAAGTACCAGTTGCGTAGGCTTGGTAATTATTTTCAATGTCCGCTTGTACTCGAATACCATCAACCAATCACGACTTTCAGCGTTCACACCAACAACAGTAAGTTCTCCTTTGTTAAGCAGTCTGTCGGGTATTTCTATTCGAAGAAATCCGAATGCGTCTTTGTTAATGTCTTGTTCCAACGTTCGGAATTCAAACGCAATGTCGTCATCGCTTCTTCCTGCTTTCACTGTTCCGAGCGGTTCTTTCGGTGAAGTGGCAAAATGAAAAAGTTCTTTTCCATCAATCGAAAAAATGAATTCACGATCACCGCTGCTCGTGCCTGTTGAATGTCCGATGAGGAGTTCATAGGTCACTGTTTCTCTTTCTGTTTCTCTTTCTGATTCTAATTTTAAAACAATGGGTGAAGTACCATTGGCTCTCGTTAGCAACGCAGTATTCGCAAACTCATGCAAGGGTGAGAAATATTTAATTTCTTCTCCAGCTATTTTACTCGCGTATCCAAGCGCAGTGGGGATGTCCTGTGCGCGCAGGGTTGAATTTAGAATGAGAAAGAGAAACAGAATGGGAAACAGAATGTAATTCTTCATGCCTGTGAAATTAAGGAATCTTGCGCAACCGATTGTCGTCTTTATCTTCGTTCCATGAAATCGAAACTACCCAACGTTGGGACAACCATATTTACAACCATGTCGGCTCTTGCTGTGCAAGAAGGCGCTTTGAATTTGGGACAAGGCTTTCCGGGATTCCCAATTGACGAACGCTTGATTGATTTGGTGACCAAGGCCATGAAAGACGGATTCAATCAGTATGCCCCCATGCCAGGCATGCCTGTTCTTCGTCAGATTATTACGGAGCAATTGAACGCGAAGCACGGATGCAATTACGATTGGAATTCGGAAGTGAACATCACAGCGGGCGCTTCGCAAGCAATCTTCACTGCCATTTCAACATTGATTTTTCCGGGAGACGAAGTTGTTCTTTTCGCGCCAGCATATGACTGTTATGCGCCAGCGGTTGAGTTGAATGGTGGGAAGGTGATCTGGATTGAATTGGAAGGTGAAGACTTTCACATTCCGTGGGAAAAAGTGAAAGCCGCCATTAACGATCGCACGAAACTCATGCTCATTAACACGCCGCACAATCCGACCGGTGCTGTGAATTCGTTAGACGATGCGCACAAACTTTTAGATGTGGTTCGCGACACCAATATTTTTATCATTTCCGATGAAGTGTATGAGCACATTGTGTTCGATGGAAGAAGGCACGAGAGTTTGGCGCAATTCCCCGAGCTGCGCGAACGTATGATGTTGGTCTATTCTTTCGGGAAGACGTTTCATGCAACCGGATGGAAATTGGGATATGCCGTGTGCGATGCGAAGTGGATGGTAGAATTTCGCAAGCAACATCAATTCAACGTCTTCACCTGCAACGCTCCGTTTCAGATTGCCATTGCGGAATACATGAAGACAGTTGACTATTCTGAAATCTCGCGCATGTATGAACGGAAGAGAAATCTTTTTGTGGAAGCGTTAAGCGGAAGCGCTTGGAAAGTTTTGCCTTGCGCAGGGACTTATTTTCAGGTGCTCGATTACAGCGCTATTTCAGATGAATCAGATTTCGATTTTGCGGTTCGCTTGAACAAAGAAGCGAAAGTGACAAGCATTCCGCTTTCTCCTTTCTATGAAAAGGGAAATGAAGCAAACCGTTTGCGTTTCTGTTTCGCGAAAGAAGATGCCGACATTCTTGAAGCCGCTCATCGTTTAACGCAGTATATTCGTTGAAGTGAAACGGATATTGTTCTGCATACTTTTTTTGAATGCTTCTCAAGTATGGAGTCAATTCAGGCAATTGAATCCCATGGCTTATTTGAGTACAGAGAATCCGTCTTTCGTGGTTTCGCCGTTAGACTACAACAAGGCTGGAATGTATCGTCAAACCAACGGTGCAGGCGGATTTCAAGGCCAGTTGAATTTAGATGGAATTTATTCTGCGGTTGGAATTGATTTGTACAACAATACAGACGCGTTCAATGCAGCGGCTCTTCAGTTTGCAACACACTCGTATACTTCACGAAGTAACCTGCATGTTGGAATAGGGGCACGCGCTGAATTCACCAACTACGAAAATCACAACTTCAATTATTCATTCGGATTGAACATTATGAGCAATCCGGCTGGAAGATATTTAGCGGGAGTCTCATACAAGAACGAAGACTTGCAGGTTACTCCGTTTGAAAATGAAGTCACTGTACTTTCGAAAGTCATGAGCGCCCAAGTTGGAATAGCAATAGCTCGTCTTTCGCGCAGATCGAATTTGAGTTTTTCCGGAATCTATAAACGTGGATTTGAGGGCGAGGTTAAAGTGCGTCAGTTTCAGACCGGACTGAATTTTACCACAAGAAATAAATACATGTTAGGTGTGGGCGTTCGCGCATGGGACAATGCGCATGCGGGTGCATACGTTCGCGGCTATTATATTTTTCGAAAATTTGTCATCGGTTATACGGGCTTAGCGAATGACCAGAACCGTTCAATTCAACAATGGAATCACGAAATTTCTCTTCAATATAAATTTTAATTATGAAAAATGTAGTTGCTCTTTGTCTTTCTGTTGTTTCAAGCTTAGCACTTTTTGCGCAGACGAATGTAGATTCGAAGATTACGCAAGTGACAGTGTACTTGCAAGGTGCGCAGTTGGTTCATACGGCTGAAACGCAGGTGGCTCAAGGAAAGCAGACAGTAGTATTCACGGGACTAAGTGCCGACATGCAGCCCGAGAGTGTGGTGTTGGAATGTGGCAACAAGAACGTCGTGTTTCAGAGCGTTTCCATTCGAAACAATTATTTGAAAGAGCAAACGCCGAATGCGAAGATTGCCGAGTTGCAAGAGAAGTTAGCTTCTGTTGAAGAGAAGTTGGCTACGCTTCGCGCAGAGAAAGGCGTGTATGCGAAAGAGCGCGACATGTTGTTTCGCAACGAAGCCATTGGCGGAACAGCGAACAATGTGCCTATCGCAGAAATTGAGAAGGCTGCAGATTTCTTCCGAAAGCGAAACAACGAGATCAATGTTTTCTTGTTGAAGGCAGATGCAGAAGAGCGCAAGCTCATTAAAGAGTCAGCTGGATATACTGCGCAATTGTTAGAGATGAATGCGAAGGAAAATCCGCCTACGTCGGAAGTTACTGTTGTATTGGATGCGAAGGTTCGTGGCAACGCCACCTTCACCCTAAAATATTTGGTTCGCAACGCCGGTTGGGCACCGAAGTACGACGTTCGCGCAGAGAATGCCATTGATCCGGTGAAGTTGGATTACCACGCGAATGTGTTTAACAAATCTGGATTGGATTGGACGGAAGTACTCATGATCTTAAGCACCAGCGAGCCGCTGCAAGGGGCAGAGAAGCCAACGTTAGAGACGTGGGATATTGCAGAGTCTACAAAAAGAGTTGCATCCGTTCAGATGAATTTAGAGTCTGTTATGGTTATGGATGCGAAAAGCAACCGCAGCGATTATTTGAAGAAAGAAGACAGAAATGCGGATGGAGAAGTGGCGTTTCAGCAGGTAGCCGTTCAGGAGTTGAGTGCCGAGTTCGAGATTGAATTGCCGTATACGATTTTATCTGATGGAAAGCCTTATGTGGTAGACGTTACGTCGTTCACTTTGCCAGCAACATACATGCATTATGCGGTTCCGAAGCAGGACGCCGATGCATTCTTGATGGCAAAGGTTGTAGGTTGGAACACCTTGAACTTAGTAAGTGGAAAGGCAAGTGTGTATTTCGCAGGGGCCTACTTGGGACAGAGTTTCATTAACACCGCCTCAGTAGACGACACGCTTTCGCTTTCGTTGGGAAGAGACAAGCGCGTGGCCTTAGTGCGTAAGAAGCAATCTGAATTAAGTAAGCGTCAATTGCTCGGAAACAACGAGAAGGAAACCTTCTATTTCGAAACAACCGTGCGTAACAACCGCGACAAGGAAATCAATGTTTTGTTGGAAGATCAACTTCCTATTTCTTCCGACGGACAGATTGAAGTTGCTATGTTGGAAATTTCCGGAGCAGTATTGGAAAAGAACACTGGTAAGCTCTCTTGGAACATGATGTTAGCACCTGGCGAAAGCAAAACAATCACGCTCGGTTACAGCATTAAGACTCCGAAGTCAATGAAGGTTTCTAAAGCGAAGTTTAGAACGATTGCTTGTCCGAGCTTCTAGAACTACGTTATTGGAAATCCTTCGGATTTATTCCTACTGCGTAATTCCTACTGCGTAATTCCTACTGCGTAATTCCTACTGCGTAGTTCCTACTGCGCAATTCCTACTTCGTAATTCTAATAACAAGGTTCCAATTATGAAATAGGAATAAAATCTCCGATTTTCCCATTACAACGTAGGAATAAATCCGAAGGATTTCCAATAACGAAGTTCAAAAAAATCTACGATTTTTTTAGGGGTCCCATCGTAATCAAATAACGAAGAATCGCTTGTTCTTCTTTTTTGTCGAGGTCAGCACCTTTGTCTTTGTTCGCCATTTCTACCATTTCTGGAACATGATGCTTCCATCCGCGAGCGCCTTCAGATGCTGGATCTTTTAACGCGTGACAACTTTGACAATGCTCTGTGTACAATACTTGTCCGGTTTGCAATTCAGCGAGGGTTACGCCAGAGAATTCTGTTTTCGCTAAACTTAAATCGGCTTCAGTAATTGCTACTTGCTTCGAAGCCGCACATCCAACAGCTACAGCTGCAATAGAAAGAAAGATCCATTTTTTCATGAAGCCAAGATACTTGATTTATTATTATTTCACATAACTTCGAATGCAAATGAAACTGAAATCACTTTTATTCGAAACCTTCCTGCATTGGGAAAATCAAGAAGAAAACCGCTCACACTTCAGAGCGTTGCTGAAAGAACAACAACCCAATCAATGGGACCTCATCGTCCTTCCTGAAATGTTTTCTACCGGTTTTACCATGAATACCGCTGTCTCTGAAGTGCTTGTCAATGACGAGTTTCCGAGTGTTACTTTGTTGAAGGAAGAAGCTGCTCGATTGAACGCCGCTATCGTTGGAAGCCTCTCTGTAAGTGAGGAGGGAATGGCTTACAACCGTTTGTTCTTCGTTCGTCCAAGCGGAGAAGTTTCAACGTACAACAAACGTCATTTGTTCTCTTTTGCCGGAGAACACAAACACTACGAAGCAGGACAGGAGCAATGCCTAGTTGAATGGCGTGGATGGAATATTCTGCTGAATATTTGTTACGACTTGCGGTTCCCGGTATGGACGAGAAATGAAATGATAAACGGACAACCGAAATTCGATCTAATAATTTATGTAGCCAACTGGCCAAGCGTTCGCGCTGAAGTTTGGAAGACTTTATTGAAAGCACGCGCCATAGAAAACGTGGCATATGTAATAGGTGTGAATCGCATTGGGGAAGACGGAAACGGACACGCCTACAGCGGCGATTCCGCTATTGTGAATTACAGAGGAGAACTAACCCAAGAACTTTCTTTGGAGGAATTGAATGCCTTCCGCGAGAAGTTTCCTGCGTTAAACGATGCCGATTCGTTTCAACTTAGATAGAAAAACAAAAGGTGAGCATTTTGTTCCACCCTTTGAATTCATTTGCATTTAAAATAATCTTGTCTTTAGAAAACGCCAGCGAAAGCTCGGCGTTTTTGTTTGTGCCCAATGGAAGGAAGAATCCGGTGCTCACGTAATAGCCAAAGCCAATGCCGGTTTGCGGACGGTAGTTAATCATTTGGGCAGGATTCGCAGCGCCAATAATCAAATCGTAATTGCGGTCTGCTACATGTGCAATGTTGTTCACCACTTTCGTTCCGAGCATACTTCCACCAAATTGCATGAAGTACAATCCATTTCCACTTAACGCCCATCCCGTTCTGTACCCCAAGCCCAATTGCAAGCGCTGTTCATTTCCTTCAATATTAAAAATCCGAATGTCGTTCTGCCCGTTCACCTGCGCAGAGGTGCCAATCATTTGCATGGTGAATCTGTCATAAGCCTTCACCTTACATACATTCAAATCGAAAATGAAAGAAGATTTGTTGTTGAAGTCATAAGCCGTCTGAAAGCCAATGTTAAAGCCTCCGCTGTAACGCATAGCCGTTGGATAAGCATCATACGGAAACTGGAATCCGGTTGCGTTGAAGTAAGAGGTAATGTATTGTGTCTCTTGCGGAGTCAGGTTCAAACGCTCTTCAATGCTATACATACGCACTCCGTTCGGGTCTATGTTGTTGTTGTAGAAGCCGTCTCCGTTGTAATAGTTCGCAGAAACCTTCGAAGGGAAGTACATGCCCATGTTAAGCCCGAAGCGAAACCCCTTGCGCTCGTCGCTATCTTGAGCGAACACGCTGGAAAACATAAGACTTAAGTAGCAGAGAGATATGAACAAGAAACTTTTTTTCATAACAATAGGTGATAGTCTTCAAAAATAAGCCGAAATTCGAGGCCACGGAGAAAAGATGTTGTACGCAAT
>CAMCVP010000010.1 GCA_945881835.1 Chryseobacterium gleum
AAAATGAACACTTAAATCTGGTGCAATTAACTGATAGTCTCCCGAAGATTGTATGACAAGAATCTTATCCTCAGGACCGAAATCTCCTAGGAATCTTCCGCGACCTTCGTCGTTGAGTCTTTGAACGCTTTCATCGATCCAAATCTTACGAGCGCTCAAAGTAGAAACTCCTGCCGATTTCAATTCAACCTTTTTAACCGGATACTTCGTTGCAACGTTACCCTGGGCATCTCGACCTTTAACGGCCAATTCAGAGAAATCAACGTCGAACTTCAATTTCTTCAATCGCTCAAGAGCTCTTAAATTGACTGTAACTACTTCGGCTTCTCCGTTTGGATTGGCGCTGAAATAGAGAACCTCACTTCCAGGAGTTCCTTTGGTAAGATCGTATTCTTTGTCTCGGGTAATGGAAGTAACTGCGAAGCGCTTCATGTTGGCTCCGCCATTCTTACCGTCGCGATACATTAAATTGTAAATGGTGCGGCGGTCGTCTTTCTTCCAAACGGCAATGTGAATGATGTCCTTCCCGAAGAAAGCCTTTTGCTGAACCTTCGAAACCATCATTTTTCCGTCTCTACGGAAAACGATGATGTCGTCGATATCTGAACATTCGCAAACAAATTCACCTTCGTCGCGCTTCAATCCAATTCCTGCGAATCCTTCTGCCAGATTCACAGAAAGTTTGGCGTTAGCGATAGCCACTGCAGCTGCCTGAACCGTATCAAAGGTTCTAATTTCTGTTTTACGCTCTCTACCTTTGCCGTATTTCGCCTTTAAATCTTTGAAATAAGCAATGGCAGTGTCTGTCAAATGATTCAACTTTTCCTTCACCTCATCGATTTCACCTTCCAATCTTGAAATGAAATCGTCTGCTTTCTTACTATCGAATTTCGAAATTCGTTTAATCTTGATTTCAGTCAAGCGTGCCACATCTTCATCGGTCACCGCACGCAAGAATTTCTTCGTATGTGGCTTTAATCCTTTGTGAATCGCCGCAATGATATCGTCCCAAGTTTCGCATTCTTCAATGTCGCGGTAGATTCTCTTTTCAATGAAAATCTTTTCCAACGAAGCGAAATGCCAACTTTCTTGAAGTTCATTTAGCTGAATCTCAAGCTCTTTTCCAATTAAATCGCGCGTTCTATCGGCCGAAATCTTCAATAATTCATCTACAGGAAGGAATTTCGGACGATCGTCGTGAATAACGCAAGAGTTTGGTGAAATACTTACTTCACAATCAGTGAAGGCATATAGCGCGTCAATGGTCTTATCCGGAGAAACACCTGTTGCCAAGTGAACTATGATTTCTACAAACTCGGCAGTGTTGTCTTCAATTTTCTTGATCTTGATTTTGCCTTTGTCGTTGGCTTTCAATATGGAATCAATCAATGAAGATGTCGTTGTCCCGAATGGAATTTCAGTAATAATCAAGCAACGCGCGGCGTCGTCTTTCTTGATTTTCGCACGTACGCGTACTTTTCCTCCACGAAGTCCACCGTTGTAATCCGAGAAATCGGCCATTCCACCAGTCAAGAAATCGGGAACAATGTGCGTTTTCTTTCCGCGCAAAGCGTCGATACTCGCATCAATGAGTTCAACGAAGTTGTGTGGAAGGATTTTACAAGCCAATCCCACAGCAATTCCTTCAACACCTAAAGAAAGCAAAAGAGGAAATTTAACGGGAAGCGTTTCCGGTTCCTTGTTTCTTCCATCGTAACTCGCTAACCAATTTGTTGTTTTCGGATTGAAAATGATCTCTTGCGAGAGTTTGTTCAATCGCGATTCAATGTAACGAGGCGCTGCTGCGCTGTCACCGGTAAAAATATTACCCCAGTTTCCTTGGGTATCAATGAGCAAATTCTTTTGTCCGATTTGAATCAATGCGTCACCAATAGAAGCATCACCATGCGGATGGTACTTCATGGTGTTTCCGATTACGTTCGCCACCTTGTTGAAACGACCATCGTCCATTTCCCACAAGCTGTGCAAAATTCTTCGTTGAACCGGCTTCAGTCCGTCGTACAAATGCGGAACCGCACGTTCCAAGATTACGTAGGAGGCATATTCCAAAAACCAACCTTCATAGAGGTCGGTTACGCCAACTACGTTTCCTAATTTATTCTCTTCTGGATTTGTATTCTCTTCCATCTCCACTCCTATTCTGTTTCTGGTTCAGTTTCAACTTCCTTCTTCTCTACAATTTCGTCTTTCTCTACGCGAAGGTTTCTAATAATAAAGTCTTGTCTATCGGGAGTGTTCTTCCCCATATAGAATTCAAGAATGTCTTTGATGTGAATGTCTTTCGTAATTACAACGGGTTCAAGACGTATGCTTTCACCAATGAAGAACTTGAACTCGTCTGGAGAAATCTCTCCCAATCCCTTGAATCGTGTGATTTCCGGTTTGGTTCCTAACTTCTGAATGGCATGCTGACGCTCGAGATCGGAATAACAATAGATGGTTTCCTTCTTGTTTCTCACACGGAACAACGGTGTTTGAAGGACATACAAGTGTCCAGATTTCACCAAGTCAGGGAAAAACTGAAGGAAGAATGTGATCATGAGCAAACGAATGTGCATGCCATCGACATCGGCATCGGTTGCGATAACCACGTTGTTGTATCGAAGCGAATCAAGTCCGTCTTCAATGTCCAATGCAGCTTGAAGCAAGTTAAATTCTTCATTTTCGTAAACGACCTTCTTCGTTAAACCATAAGTATTTAAAGGTTTTCCCTTCAAACTGAAAACGGCTTGGGTCTGTACATTTCGAGAAATGGTAATGGATCCAGAAGCCGAATCTCCCTCGGTAATGAACAACGTTGTTGCATTGGCTAGGTCGCTTTTGTCGGCGTAATGCACTTTGCAATCGCGCAATTTCTTGTTGTGCAAGTTCGATTTCTTTGCACGCTCTCTGGCCAATTTAGCAATACCCGCAAGTTCCTTTCTTTCTCTTTCCGATTGAAGAATCTTCTTCAAGAGACTTTGCGCAATTTCTGGATTTCTGTGCAAGAAATTGTCGAGTTCTTTCTGAAGGAATTCTAATACGAACGCTTTTACACTCTTTCCGTTCGGCTCAATTTCGTTTGAACCCAACTTCGTTTTGGTTTGCGATTCGAAAACCGGTTCAATGACTTTGATAGCCACGGCAGCAACAATTCCCGAACGGACATCGACTGCTTCGTAGTCTTTCTTGAAGAAATCACGAATGACTTTCACATATGCTTCACGGAATGCCGCTTGGTGCGTCCCACCTTGTGTCGTGTATTGTCCGTTTACGAAACTGTAATATTCTTCTCCGTATGAATTGGTGTGTGTAATTGCCACTTCAATGTCATCACTTTTTAAGTGAATGGCGGTGTAAAGCGGATCTTCGGTCATGTTCGCCGCAAGTAAATCGCGCAATCCATTTTCCGATTTGAATTTCTGTCCGTTGAAAATGATGGTTAATCCAGCATTTAGATAACAGTAATTCCAAAGCAAGCGTTCGATGTGTTGTGAACGGTATTGGTAGTTCACAAAGATGCTATCATCGGGAACGAATGACATGAGCGTTCCGTTCTTCTCAGCCGACTTTACAACTTTAAAATCTTTGGTGATTTCTCCTTTTCCAAATTCAGCTGCCTTTACCTCGCCTTCGCGGAATGATTCAACACGGAAGAATGAACTTAAAGCGTTTACGGCTTTGGTTCCGACCCCGTTCAAACCCACTGACTTTTTAAAAGCACGCGAATCGTACTTACCACCGGTATTAATTTTCGAAACGCAATCAATTACTTTTCCCAATGGAATACCTCTTCCATAATCGCGAACGGTAACTGTTCCGTCTTTGATCGTAATCTCGACATTCTTTCCATTCCCCATGACAAATTCGTCAATGGAGTTGTCCATAATTTCCTTCAACAAAACATAGATACCATCGTCGGCGGTAGTACCGTCTCCGAGTTTACCGATGTACATCCCAGGGCGCAGACGAATGTGTTCGTACCACTCGAGGGATTTAATATTGTCTTCTGTGTATTTAACTTCTTGAGCCATCTCGTCTATTCTAAATCAGACTTCGAAAGTAATACGCAGAATAACTTTGGAAATTCACAATGGTTGGTAGTTTTCAACAGATGAGTGAAAACTCCCGTTAATACTATTGTTCAGACATCTGAATCAATGCGAAAACCGCGTAATTGATCATATCGCGAAAACCGCTGTCGATTCCTTCGGAGACAAGAGTTTTGCCGGCGTTGTCTTCAATTTGTTTGATTCGAAGGATCTTCATAAGAATTAAATCTGTAAATGAAGAGACACGCATATCTCGCCAAGCCTCACCGTAATCGTGATTCTTGTTCATCATCAATTCCTTGGTAATTTTGGCTTGCTCTTTATATAAGGAAATTGCGTTTTCTGCTTGAAGTTCTAGTGGAGCATTTGAGGGCAATTCTAACTGAATAAGAGCCATTAAGCTGTAGTTAATGATACCTACAAATTCATCTTCAATACCTTCTCCAACTTTGCTTTCTCCCTTCTCTTCTATGGTGCGAATGCGTTGCGCCTTGATGAAAATTTGATCTGTTAAACTGGAAGGACGTAAAATTCTCCAAGCGGTTCCGTAGTCGTGCGTTTTCTTTTGGAAGAGATCGACACATTTTTGAATGGCCTGATCGTATTGTGCAGAAGTGTCTTTTATTGCGCTCATGATTCGAAATGCAAATGCGATGAAATTGTTCATCTTTGCGTCTCAAAGATACATCTTGAAATGAATTCCTCCGCCTCACTCCCATTGGTAATGGGAATTTTAAATATCACACCCGATTCTTTCTACGCTGGAAGTCGCTCTAATTCTGAAAAGGACATTTTATTTCGTGTGGAAAAAATGATTTCCGATGGAATGGACATATTGGATTTGGGCGGACAATCGACTCGTCCGGGTGCGATTTATATTTCTTCCGAAGAAGAATTGAATCGCGTCTTGCCAGTGGTTCGTTCCATTAAAAAGGAATTTCCTAGCTTAACGATAAGTATAGATACGTTTTATAGTGAAGTCGCACTTCCTTGCATTCACGAAGGGGCTCAATGGATAAACGATGTTTCAGGTGGAAGAATGGATTCGAAATTGTGGACTGTCGCGGCGGAAACGCAATGCACCTATGTGCTCATGCACTCACGCGGTGATTCTTCCAACATGAAAACATTGGCCAATTATGAGGACGTTGTTGAAGAGGTTTATTCCTATTTCCAAATTGAAATTGAAAAATTGAATCAGCTTGGAATTTCGAAAATTATTCTTGACATGGGTTTCGGTTTCGCGAAAAATAAGGAGCACAATTTCGATTTGCTTCAGAATTTGGATCGATTTACAAAATTCGGATACCCTGTATTGGCAGGAGTTTCAAGAAAAAAGATGATTCAACAAACGTTGAATACCACCGCTGAAGAAAGTTTAAATGGAACTACGGTGCTTCATGCATTCGCTTTGGATCGCGGCGCTTCTATTCTACGTGTACACGACGTTCTTGAAGCCAAACAAGCAGTCGAACTATACGGCGCGCTTACCCTCCGCGGCTAATAGGGTGTTTTGCATCAATGACACAATGGTCATTGGACCTACTCCACCGGGAACTGGAGTAATAAAACTGCATTTCGGAGCGACTTCATCAAAGGCGACATCGCCTAAAAGTCTGAATCCACTTTTCTTAGAGGCATCCACTACACGAGTAATTCCCACGTCAATAACTACCGCTCCCTCCTTGACCATGTTTCCTTTGAGGAATTCAGGTTGGCCTATTGCTGCAATGATGATATCGGCAGATTGACAAATCTCTTCGACGTTTTTTGTTTTACTGTGACAGAGGGTTACTGTGCAGTTTCCATATGGATTATTCCGTTGAAGTAAAATGGAAACTGGAAGGCCTACAATGTGTGATCTTCCCAATACAACTGCATGTTTTCCTGAAGTTTGAATGTTGTTTCTTTCCAACAAAGTAATGATACCCATTGGAGTAGCTGGAAGAAACGTAGGTAGATTCAACATCATTTTTCCTACCGATTCAGGATGAAATCCGTCGACATCTTTACTTGGAGAAACCGCCATTAAGACTTTCTTTTCATTGATGTGCTTGGGCAATGGAAGTTGAATGATGTATCCATCAATAGCCTCATTTCCATTCAACGAATGAATGGTATTCATTACCTCTTCTTCTGTGCAATTTTCATTCAATTGAACAAGGGTAGATTCGAAACCTACTTCCTCGCATGACTTTACTTTGGCATTAACATAAGTAACACTTGCACCATTTTCACCAATAAGCACGGCAGCTAAATGCGGACGTTTGAATCCATTGGCTACTCTATCAGAGACAATTTGCTTTATCTCAGATTTAATGGTTTTTGAAAGTGCTAGTCCGTCAAGAAGTTGCATAAAAATAATTTGAGCCACAAAGAAACAGCAATTTCTTCTAAAAATTTCAATCTAGGTTGTGTACTTAGTACACTTTCCTATATTTGAAGAACTAACTACCTATCTCATGAAACAAAAAAGACTATTCTTTTTCGCCTTTCTATTTACTTGTTTTGCAATTAGTGTAAATGCGCAGATCCTAACATCTACGCCAGCATTTCCAACACAAACCGATCAAATCACTGTGTATTATGATGCCACAACAGGCAACGGAGATCTTTTGGGATACACGCCTATTTATGCGCACACAGGGGTAATTACCAGCAATAGTATTGGTCCAAACGATTGGCAACACACGGTGGGAAATTGGGGAACTCCGGATGCTTCTGTTCTCATGACACCGATGGGAAATAACATTCATAAGATTGTAATTACCCCTTCGACATTTTATAATTTGAATGTTGGAGAGACGGTTTCGAAAATGATGTTTGTTTTTCGTAACGCGGCGGGAACTGTTGTGGGAAGAAATGCTGATGGTAGTGATATCTATTTAAATGTTTATGCTGCTGGATTCAACGCTTCATTCTCATTGCCGGCAGCTGAGTCTCAAATAGTGAATGCGAATCAAGTCGTTCCGGTTACAGCAAACTCTTCTTTAGCATCTGACATTACCATTTCTGTAAATGGAAGTCAGGCGGCTTCGGGTACCGGAGTTACTTCACTGAACTACGATTTCAGTCAAAGTGTCCCAGGAGAATATACCATTGCCATGATTGCGGTTAATGGAGCAACAACAATCACCGATGAAAAAGTAATTATCATTCTTCCTTCAATAAATATAGCTACTGCCCCAACAGGAACTGTAAATGGAATTAATGTTACTTCAACTTCGGGCGTGCGTCTTCAACTGTATGCACCAAACAAAGATTTTGTTTTTGCCATTGGAGATTTCAACAATTGGCAATTGGATTTAAATTATTTGATGAATCGAACTCCGGATGGTTCAACTTATTGGTTAGACATACCAAATTTATCTCCAGGCACTGAGTATCGCTTCCAATACTATATTAATATGGAAGGAATGCGTGTGGCCGATGTATACGCAGACAAGATTTTGGACGGTTGGAATGACAATTGGATTCCAGAAACAACTTATCCTAACTTGATTGATTATCCGAATGGATTAACATCCGAGCCGGTTTCGGTGTTTAGAACAGACCCTCCTGTTTTTAACTGGACTGATCAGAGTTTCGTTCGTCCAGCAAAAACGAAACTTGTTGTTTACGAATTATTGGTTCGCGATTTTCTTGAAGACAGAACTTATACTTCATTGACTGATTCTTTAGACTATCTTGAAAATTTAGGTGTGACTGCTATTCAGTTGATGCCTATTAACGAATTTGAAGGAAACGACAGTTGGGGTTATAATCCATCATTCTATTTTGCTCCAGACAAAGCCTATGGCAGCGCAGAAGCTCTAAAGACATTTGTCAATGAAGCTCACAATCGGGGAATTGCGGTTATAATGGATATTGCACTGAATCACAGCTTCGGTCAAAACCCGATGGTACGTATGTATTTCGATCAAAGCGCTGGTCAATATGGACAGCCAACTTTAGAAAACCCATGGTTTAACCCTACTCCAAAGCACGATTTCAATGTTGGATATGACTTCAACCACGAAAGTCTTCAAACAAAGAATTTTACTAAACGCGTTTTAACGCATTGGTTAGAGAACTACCACATCGATGGTTATCGCTTTGACCTTTCAAAAGGATTCACACAGAACTATACTCTAGGAAACATTGGCGCTTGGGGAGCATACGATCAAAGCCGAATTAACATTTTGACTGATTACTATAATCACATGCAAACTGTTGAACCGGGATGTTATGGAATACTTGAACACTTTGCCGATAACAGCGAAGAAATTGTTTTAAGCAATAATGGTATGATGCTTTGGGGAAATCTGAATCATGAATACATGGAAGGTTCAATGGGATATTCTTCCAATTTTTCTTGGGGAAGTTATCAGAACAGAGGTTGGAACAATGCTCATTTGATTACTTATGCAGAGAGTCACGATGAAGAACGTATGATGTACAAAAATCTACTATACGGAGCAAGCAGCGGGTCATACAACATTACCAATTTAAATACAGCGCTGAAAAGACAAGAGTTGGCGCATTGTTTATTGATTCCGATTCCAGGTCCGAAGATGATTTGGCAGTTTGGCGAATTGGGATATGATTATAGTATTAATACGTGTTCAGATGGCGTTACAATAAGCACTGACTGCAGAACTTCTTCTAAGCCTGTTCGTTGGGATTATTGGGACAATCAGAATAGAAAGCACTTATACAAGGTGACTGCTGCTTTGAACAATCTAAAAAAGAACGAGCCTATTTTTTCAACGACCAATTTCAACATAGACCTTGGAGGTTTTGGGAAGCGAATTCATTTAAATGGAACAAACAATGCCGTTGTAGTTGGAAATTTCCAAACAGCATCGTTGAACATGATCCCAGGGTTTCAACACACGGGTACTTGGTATGATTACTTTACAGGAAATGCGTTCCAAGTAAATGATTTGAATGCTGCATTCTTCTTCGAGCCTGGTGAATACCATGTATACACTGACTATCAATTGGCTGTTCCAGACTTGAACACTTCATTGGAAGAAGTGATGTCTTTCGCTAAATCTACTTTTATGATTTGGCCGAATCCTGCTAATAACCGAGTGAACGTTGCATACAGCATGGTGCAAGGGGCTCCTGTGCAAATTGTATTGCGCGACTTAACTGGAAGAGTGGTTTCTTCCTACAACACACAAGGTATTTCAGGAATAAATCAATCCGAATGGAACTTATCTGAAGAAAACATTGCTGCAGGTTCTTACATTATTTCTGTTGAGACCGAAGGCCGAAGAGAATCGGCACCATTTATTTGGAATCCATAATTTATGATTTACCAACAACACCTAAGTGTATGTTGGACACGAAGTTAAAACGATATATATTAGCGCGACTTAAACCAAAACAAATTCTATTTTTTATGATAAAATTCTACAAAACGAGTATGCTTACTGCTTTTATAGCAATGCTCTCCATGGTTTCATGGGGACAGACTATAAGCGGTGTAGTTACGGATGAGGAGAATCGTCCCATTCCCGGGGCCTTTGTTCTTGTTAAAGGAACTTCGAATGGAACGGCTAGCGACCAAGTGGGAAATTATTCCTTAACAACAGGTGTTGGAACATTTGACATTGAAGTGAAGGCCTTGAATTTTGAGACCAAAATCAAGCAAATTATCGTTCCTGCGGGTACAGGTGTTAAACAGAATTTCAAATTAAGTTCTGGTACTATAACTTTAGACAATATTGAAATTGTGGGATACGGTGTAGAACGTAATCGTCCCAGCACTGGTTCAATTGCAAAAATTACAGGTAAGGACATTACTGCTATTCGCACACCGAGCTTCGAAGCCGCACTTCAAGGTCAGGCTGCCGGATTACAGGTTTCTCAAGGATCTGGTATTGCGGGAGCTGGCTCATTGATTCGTATTCGCGGAACTGCTTCGGTATCTGCCGGTGGTGATCCGTTGTATATCATCGATGGTATTCCAATGACTCAAGATTACTTCTTGCGTGGAAACAGCGGTGCCTTGAATAACAATCCACTTGCGACCATAAACCCGAACGATATTGAAAAAGTAGAGGTTCGTAAAGATGCTGCTGCTGCAGGAGAATACGGTTCTCGCGCTGCAAACGGTGTAATCATTATTACCACCAAACGTGCGAAGGAAAAAGGTTGGAAGTTCGACTACGGATTGAACGCGGGTATCGCTACCCCTGCTTCTCGTCCAAACATGTTGAATACGGAAGAGTACTTAAACATTCGTCAAGAAGCGTGGGAAAACGACGGAGGAACTGGGTATGTTTGGTTGCCGAATTTAACTTCTGCTACAGATGACGCTGCAACAAGAAAGGCTGCTTATCTGAAAGCTGGACAGACTGATACGGATTGGGTTGATCAAACTGTTGGACGTGGAAATAAATACGGAACCAATTTCGCTGCTCGTTACGGTGGAAAAAAACACAATGTATATTTTTCAGTTTCTTACGACGACAATCAAAGTTTCTTGATTGGAAACAGCTACAAGCGTATTTCAGCGCGTGTAAATCCTGAATTTCGTTTGGGTGATAAATTGAAATTGAATCTTTCTCTTTCAGGAACACGCGGATTAAACAAACGTGTAGATGCTGCTTGGTCTGGTGGATTGGGTGACGCCATGTCGAATGCTCTTCCTTACTATCCTGTTTATCATACAGACACAACATTCAACGCAGCAGGTGAAGTTGTAAATAAGCCAGGAGACTATTTCTACTGGAGAGATGAATTCGGAAACGTGAAAAACCCTGTTGCCTACAGAGAGCAATTGCGTTGGACCACAATTGAAGACCGTGTGATTAACACAGGTCGTTTGATTTATATGCCGAAGAAGAATTTATTTATTGTTGCTACAGGTGGTATGGACTGGATGCGTATTGGTGAAAACCGACTAACGCCTTCAAGCTTTGACTTGTCAAACGGACAAGGAAGCTACAGCAATGATCAACGATTGGTGCGCAACTACAGTTATAACGTAACTGCTGAATACAGCAAAGAAATTAAACCTGAGTTGAACGCCTCTATCCTTATTGGACATGAGTTACAGCATTCAAGAACAGAGTTCATTAGCGACTACATTCCTAATTTGGATGAAACAGTTGCTGAATTTTCAGATGTTGAAAACACTCCTGAGACTCGCGTTCGTAATGTTGGAAATCCAAATCAATTCAGTTTCTTAGGTTTCTTCGCAAAGTACAACATGAACTACAAGTCGAAGTACTTCTTTGAAGCAAGTGTACGTCGCGATGGAAGTTCACGCTTCGGGGTGAATAACAAGTTTGGTAATTTCCCATCAGCATCTTTGGGATGGATTATCTCTGAAGAAGGATTTTTGAAAGACAACAAAACCATTAACTACATGAAATTACGTGCGAGTTATGGTTTAACAGGAAACTCGGATATTCCAGCTAACGCACAATACGCATTATACAGTGCAGTAAACAACGGAACATACTACAATCAGAACCCAATTCTGTACCCAACTCAAGCTGGAAATGCTAACTTGAAATGGGAAACAACAAACAACTTCTCTGTTGCATTGGAGACAGGTTTCTGGCAAGATCGTTTGACTGTTATTTTGGAAGGATACAGAAAATACAGCCGCGATGTATTGATGAATGTTAGTCTTCCTGCAAGCACTGGATTCACGAACTTCTGGGACAACGTAGCAGAGGTTATGAATCAAGGAATTGAATTAACAACTGTTGTGAATTGGACAAAGAGTTCGAAATTCACAGCACGCACAAGTGCTAACTTCTCATACAACTACAACGAGCTTGTAAGCATTGGTGACTACACTCCCGATGCTGTTTCTGGTGGAACAAACGACTCACGTGTTTTAGTTGGAAAGCCTATTGGCTCATTCTACTTGGTGTCGTTTGACCATATTGACGCACAAACCGGATTGCCTGTTTACATTACCCCTGATGGAAATTACACCACAGATTACGACAACAGCATTCGTAACTATGTTGGAAATGGATTGCCTAAAATGATGGGTGGTTTAACGCAAACTTTCGGTTGGAAGAACTTCAGTCTATCTGCTTTGTTCACATACAGCCTTGGTGCTCGCATTTTTGATTCAAGTGCTAAACGTCAGCTTGGAGTTGTTTCAAGTTGGAATATGCGTGAAGAGATTCTTGATCGTTGGACTGCACCTGGTGATGAGTCAACTTTCGGAAGACTAACATTGGATGAAACCACTTATGGATTGCCTGATGGATTCCCTTGGTGGAACACTTCATTGTTCATGTACAAAGCCAATTACATGCGTTTGAGAAACTTGTCTTTGGACTATACCTTCCCTAACGAAGTGACAAAGAAATTAAAAATGACTGGTTTGAACATTGGTGTAAGCGTTACCAACTTGTTCACCATCACGAATTTCCCAGGTTTAGATCCTGAAGTTGTTCGTGACTTCGAAAACGCGCAAGACAGAAACTTAAGTCCAAACGTGACTTACTTGACGCCAATGCAAGAGCGTAGTTTCAACATTCGCTTAAACGCTAACTTCTAATTCGAACGAACATGAAAAAAATATCATACTTCATTTTAGCTATTGGATTAGCTCTTGGAATTGCCTCTTGTGAAAAAATGTTAGAATACCCACCGGAAGGTGCAATTCTAGCCGAAGATGCGTTAAAAACCCCAGACGATGCTCAGCGTCTGTTGAACAGTTGTTACGACGTTATTGCAAATTTATTTGATGGAAAATATCAAAACATTTGCGAGTTAATGTCCGACAACATGGCTGAACCAAACGGTTTAGATTTCAACGCGGTTTATAATCGCGAGACAAACTTCTTCACTCCTACTACAAATGGAACTTATGGCGATTTTTATTATGCCATCTACCGTTGTAATTCATTGATGAAGAATTTCGATTTGATTGATGGATTGTCAGATTCTGATCGCAACCGTATGGAAGCTGAAGCGAAATTCATTCGTGCGTTTTGTCACTTCAATGTTGTTAAGATTTGGGCACAGCCTTATGGTTACACTGCAAACAATTCTCATCTGGGAATCATTCTTAGAAGAGAAGCGAGTAACGAGCCTCTTTCAAGAAGCACCGTCGCTGAATCTTATGCGTTTATTCTCGAAGATTTAGAGTATGCTTACGCTAACCTACCTGAAACGAATGGAAATTACGCTACGAAGAATGCTGCTGCCGGATTAATGGCCATGGTTTACTTCCAAATGAACAATTATGTTCAAGCGGAACAATACGCATCTTTGGTTATCAATTCTGGATCTTATATGATGAGCGATACATTGGATCGCTTCCCTGCAACTCCGGCTATGAATCCAGAAACAATTTTTGGTATTGTAAGTTCTAGTCCTGGAGACGCCAATATCGATCAACGCACAGACAACTTCATTGGGAACTACAATGCTGGTGGAGCCCTTCCTCCAAACTTGATGTTCTCAAATGAATTGTATCAATTTACCAATTTGAACGGCGCAGACGATCGTTTAATGTGGATGCAATCAAGTGGTGGGAAATATAAGAACCGCCGTTTTGAGGACAAGGTTTTCTTCAATATTCCAATCATTTACTTAACTGAATTGAAATTGATTCGTGCCGAGTGTTTGGGTGAAATGGGAGGAGATCTTTCCGTTGCGATTGCTGACATCAATGATGTTCGCGACCGTGCTTTCGGAATTGGATTGAATGATCTATCTGCATCTTCAACGGCTTCTGAAGTCATTGCAGCTGCACGCAGAGAGTACCGCATTGAAACCATGGGAGAAGGAAAATGGATTAACCAATTGAAGCGTATGGGCGGAAAAGGAGAATCTATTTATGTTAGAAACGCTCCGTGGAACTGTCCAGGAATGGCACTACAATTCCCGAACAGTGAATTCACGTCGGCCCTGTTTGTTGGGAATCCGGAAGGAGGATGTAACTAAAGGTGCGAAAATTTTTTCGCCCGTATTGAATAGAAATAAATGTTAAATTGAACTTAGAATTAAATTTATATCAAATGAAATCAGTAAAACTATTTTTCATGATAGCCTTGGCTGTTGGTTTGTTTTCTGGCTGTAAGCCAGAAATCACCGGAGAGTTGGGTGAGACTACGGATAAGCTGCAAGGTATGGGAGGCACTTGGGAGCTTACCAATTTCATTCAGCAAGATCCAAACAATCCAGTTTTAGAAGAACGCGACATGAGTGAGTTCTACATTGTATCTGGTGTTGAACCTATGCGCATTATACTTGATGTGCCAACGCAGACGTATACAGTAACCATCACCGAAGGAAAGAATTTCTTTGGAACAAATGGGACTTGGTCGTTGGACGACAATCTTGCACCGTCAACAATTACGTTAATGAATGCAAACGATACCCTTGAATTATTCTTAGGAAACATGGTACTTCCAACAAGTAATAATATGGGATTGCAATATCACAGACAGTGTTCAGACGGATTCAAGAATGTGATCTATAAGTTTAACTTCCAACGCATCTAATCATGAAAAAGATATTATATACCTTAGCCTTATTGGCAGTAGCTGTTTCTGGATACGCACAAGCAGCATTTGTATTTCCTTCGCCTACCAATGCAAATGCGACAATGGATTTGTACATAGATGTGGCGCAAACAACCGGTGGCTTGAAAACGTTGTTGGGCAATCATCCTGAAGTGGCTGACTCTGTTTACATGTGGACATGGCAACCGGCCGGCCCATCATGCGGAAATGGTGAGTGGGGCAATTCAAACAGTTGTATGTTATTGACGCATGTTAGTGGATTGTTGTACAAGATGACTATGGTTCCTACGACTTACTATGCGTGCACTCCACTTGCATTGTATCAAAATGGAATTTCTTGTCTAGCTAAATTGAAAGATGGAAATGCTTTTGGGTCTGAAGGGGTTGGAGAAGCAAAGACGGAAGATTTGCATGTAGACATCGTTCCTGCATTGTGTGCCGATCGCATTTGCTTTTTCCCAGAAGCCGCGAAGCAAGATGATTACTTCAGTATTACTTATGACAACACGCAAGAGACAGATGTTAATCTTCAGAATTTAGGAGCTGACGAGTGTTACATTTTCCTGCGTGCATTCACAGGAAACTTCACATTCTTCGATGTTGCACCACTTGCGAGTGCAGCCTCTACAGCATCTTTGAAGTTAACAGAGGTTGCTCCTGGAAAATTCAGAAAGACATTTATCCCTGAGGACTTCTTGCCTATTCCAGCTGGATCTACCATTACTAAAATTGGTTTTGTTATTGTGAAGCCGGGTTATACCCCTAACCCTCCACCCTACCAATATTACTATCCACTTAATTGTGAATAAGCAAAATCTTATATAATGAAAAAGAGGTGAAAGAGATTTCACCTCTTTTTTTTGATTACATTCGAACTATGAAAAATATTTTTAACGCTCGCGTATTTGCATCTTTTGCTGTAGGAATTTGTGTAATTCTCGCCGCTTATGTCTTCATGAAAGGTTACCGCGATAGAAATGGAAATGAGAATGTCATTCATGTAACGGGAATGGGAAGTCGCAATTTCGATTCAGATTTAATCGTGTGGCGTGGATCGTTTTCGAAGACGAGTATTGATTTAGCCGCGGCTTCTGCTGCTTTGGAAGCTGACCGTAATACCATTAAAAACTATTTAACAGGAAAAGGAATTCAGGAAACTGAAATAGTTTTTTCTGCAATGGAAATAAATAAAAACTACGACGATATTCGTAATTCAGACGGTGACATCGTTGGATCTGTGCTAACAGGATATAGTTTATCTCAAATGGTAACCATTGAATCTTCAGAAGTCTCAAAAGTGGAACAAATCTCGCGAGAGGTCACTGAACTCATCGCCTCTGGTGTTGAATTCTATTCTGAAAGTCCAGAGTTCTATTACACCAAATTAGCGGAATTAAAGATTGAGATGGTCTCTGAAGCAACGGCTGACGCACGTCTTCGCGCGGAGAAAATTGCCCAATCGTCGGGTGGTGATTTAGGTAATTTACAAAGCGCTGAAATGGGTATTTTTCAAATCGTTGGACAAAACAGCGATGAAGATTATTCTTGGGGTGGAGCTTTCAATACTTCTTCAAGAAGAAAGACGGCATCGATTACTATGCAGCTGAATTTTCAAATAGATTAACATTGAAATGTTTATCTAATTCAGAAAAGTTTTTAAGGAATATCGCTTTAGCCGTATTTTCGCCGTCTAACTAAACCCTCATTACATTGAATACACTTGCATTTACCGCAATTTGTCTTTACGGTTTCTTTTTAATATTCATCTTCTTCTACTCTTTGGTACAGTTGAATCTCGCTATTCAATTCGTTAAAAAGAATAAAAGAAAGCGTCAAATGCCTGTCATTGCCGAGGAAGACTTACCTTATGTAACTGTACAGCTTCCCGTTTTTAACGAAATGTACGTTATTGAGCGTTTAATAAACGCTGTATGTGAATTCGATTATCCAAAGGACAGATTAGAGATTCAGGTACTTGATGATGGAAATGATGAGTCTGTTGAGATTGCTGCTAAACTCATTGCTGAAAAGCAAAAGCAAGGCATAGACATTCAGCATATCAGAAGAGTTGACCGCCAAGGTTTCAAAGCAGGCGCATTGTCTTACGGATTGGATATTTCAAAAGGAGAGTTCACCGCCATTTTTGATGCTGACTTCGTTCCTAGAAAAGACTTTTTACGTCAGACTATCCCCTTCTTCTACGCTGGAGAGAAAATCGCAGTAGTTCAAACTCGTTGGGAGCATTTGAATGAAGACTATTCCGTCCTTACACGTCTTCAAGCATTCGGATTGGACGCCCACTTTACGGTTGAACAAATTGGACGTAACTATTCAAGCCATTTCATTAACTTTAATGGAACTGCAGGGGTTTGGAGAAAAGCGGCTATTTATGATGCGGGTGGATGGGAAAGCGATACCATTACTGAGGATTTGGATTTAAGTTACAGAGCACAATTGTGCGGTTGGAATTTCATTTATCTTCCTGCTATCGGATCACCATCAGAACTTCCCGCTGAAATGAATGCACTGAAAGCACAACAATTCCGTTGGACAAAAGGTGCTGCAGAATGTACACGTAAGAACTTAGGAAAAGTATTAAAAGCGAAAGACATGGGATTTGCGCACAAGGTTCACGCAAGTTTCCATTTAATGAACTCCGTTGTTTTCTTGAGTATCCTAGGCACATCTATTTTAAGTATGCCAATGTTATTCATCAAACATTACTTTGATGGAAAATTACATTATGGCCAATATCAGTTTAATGATTATAGTATCTACTTCGCAATAGCGTCGGCGTTCCTAGTTAGTTTCTTCATTTTAGGATTCTTCTATTGGGTATCGCGTCCGCCAATGCCTTTCTTCCAAAAGTTTGGACGTTTCGTTGTTGATTTCCCTTTGTTCCTTGCCGTGTCTATGGGCTTGTCATTACACAATGCAGTTGCGGTAATTGAAGGATTAACTGGAAAGAAATCGGCATTCGTTCGCACACCGAAGTTTGCCATTAGCACGGGAAAGAAAGGAACTTGGACTGATAAGAAATATCGCGCTCCAAAAATTTCTCCTTTGACAATTTTAGAATTTTTCATGCTAATCTATTTCGCTAGCGGTCTTGTTTGGCCATTTATTCTAACTTGGTCGGAAAGAGATCCAATTTCAAATAAGATTAATTGGGAGTTCACCGATTTCGGTTTGATGCCATTCCATTTGATGTTAACCATCGGATATTTTTACGTGACGTACTACAGTGTTAAGCACGCGAGAACGAATTAAATAATTCCCTTTCAGATGTAATTTTATTGAAAAGCTCGGCAAATGCCGAGTTTTTTGTTTTTATCTTGCAAGCAACAAACTCAACTATGAAAAACCTTTTCCTTTCTCTTTTTCTCTTTTCATCCATTGCTGTTTTGGCTCAGCCTTGCGTTGACGGAATGGCCGGAATTTATCCTTGTGACCACGTGGATCTCTTGGCTTACATGTCACTTGCGGATATTGGTGCCAATCCGAACAATGACAATACAAGCGATATTTGGGGATGGGTAAGTCCGGTGACTGGTAAGGAATATGCATTGGTAGGTGTTTCCAATGGCTTGGCTTTCGTTGATATTTCTTCACCAGAAGTCCCAATTTATTTAGGCACCCTTCCTTCACATACGGGCAATAGTTTATGGCGAGATGTTGAGACCATGGATCACTATTGTTTTGTTGGAAGTGAAGCTAGCGGTCATGGTCTTCAGGTTTTTGATTTGTTGCAATTAGACAATGTAACTACTCCAAATTCATTTATTGAAACTGCCTATTACGGTGGATTTGGAAATTCACACACCATTGCAATTGATCCAGAGAGCAAAATTTTAATGGCTATGGGCTCAAACACGTTCAACGGTGGTCCTCACTTAGTTGATATTTCAAATCCGCTTGAACCCATTCTTGTTGGAGGATACCAAGACGCTGGATACACGCATGACGGAACAATCTTGACTTATTCTGGTCCAGATGCCAATCATCAGGGCGATGTTATTGTTGTTGCCTGCAATGGAGGTAGCGGATGGGGAGTGGTTACCTTGAATGTAACAGATCCGACGGATATTTTATATTTAGATAATTATAACTATCCGGAAACAGGATACACCCACCAAGGTTGGTTTACTAAAGATATGGCGCACTATTTAGTAGACGACGAATTGGATGAACAAGACTTAGGGTCGAACACGAGGACTCACATTTTCGATTTTACAGACTTAGACAATATTGGTTACATGAATTATTATTTGAGCACCAATACTTCCATTGATCACAATCTTTACGTGAAAGATCAATTCGTTTATGAAAGCAATTATCGCAGTGGTGTTCGCATTTTAGATGCTTCACGCGTGAGCATAGGGATCTTGAACGAAGTTGGATATTTCGATTTATTTCCAACCAACGACCTTCCACAATTCAGCGGAACATGGAGTAATTATCCGTATTTACCGAGTGGCGTAAATTTAGCTACAAGCATGTACGACGGGTTCTTCATTCTTCGTCCTACTCTCCTCTATCTACAAAGTCGAAACTTGAATGCTTGCGGACAGTCGGCAGATACCCTTCAACTTAAAATAAATGCAGACCTGCAATTTCCCTTAACGGCAAACATTACAGGAATACCTGGATTTCCGGTATTCAGTGGGGTTAACATAGGATCCACAGGGAATTATAACATTGTTATTTCTGATTTAGGAACGGTTCCAACAGGAAACTACAATTGTACATTGCAATTGTTAACCACGTTTGGAGAGTCTTATGATTTGTTTTTTTCTATAGCCATTGGCACTCCTCCACCCGCTCCAGTTTTGTTGTCGGTTCCTTCAACTATTCAATACAATGCAATGGATTATCAATTCAATTGGACAGCAATGCCGGGTGCGACATCTTATTTATTTGAAATTTCTGAGAATGACGCAACATTTGGAAACATTGTATACAGTTCAACCGAATTAGGAAACTTCGCGACGTTGCCATTTGATTTTGCTTTCGGTGAAGGGAAAACGTATTCTTGGAGAGTAACCGCCAATAACCTTTGTGGTTCATCTGCAGCCTCAGTATCTGAGGATTTTCAGTGGATTCCAGCTAGTGTAAATGAAATCGTAGAGCGCGAGTTTATAGTTTACCCAAATCCGGCAGAGAATGAAGTCTTCATTCAAAACTTCCAATCGGGTAAATCGAATGTAACCATTTACAATTCTACAGGGCAAGTGGTTTATGCTACAAACTTCAATCATCCTGGTGTTCACACTCTTGAAGTTGAGAACCTTTCAACAGGAATCTATACGATTCAGGTTGGAAGAATTACCAAGCGTTTATCGATTAAATAATGAAAATCAATCCGGGAAAATTTTTCCTGGATTGAGTATTCCATTCGGATCAAACGCTTCTTTTATTTTCTTCATGAGGTTCAGCTGAACTTCGTTGAAGGCAATGTCCATGTAATTTTTTTGCACCCAACCTATTCCATGTTCGCCGCTGAGCGTGCCTCCAAGAGAAACTGTTAATTCGAAAATCTCACGAATGGCTATTGGAAGTGTATTGTCCCATTGTTCATCGGACATTTCATCTTTCAGAATATTGATATGAAGATTTCCATCTCCCGCATGTCCGTAGCAAACGGAACGAAAGCCATAACGCTTTCCAATGGCCTTCACTTCACGAAGTAATTTCGGAAGTTCAAATCTTGGAACAACAGTATCTTCCTCTTTGTAAATGGAATGAGACTTCACAGCTTCGCCTACTTTTCGTCTAACTTTCCAAAGCGCTTCTTTCTGATTGTGATCTTCAGCAAATAATATTTCACCACATTCGTGATCCATGAGCACGTTTGAAATGGTTTCACAATCGAGCATAAGCGATTCAACATTTGAACCGTCTACTTCAATGAGCAGGTGTGCTTCCACTCCATCTAAATTCACTTGCGCATCTGGAACAAACTGCAGCGTATATTCAATGGCTTCGCGCTCCATGAATTCCATGGCGCTGGGCGTTATACCTGCGCGGAAGACAGCGCTCACGGCTTCGCATGCTTTTTCGGCTGATGCGAAAGGTGCTAGTAATAACAAATTGTGTTTTGGAAGCGGAAGTAATTTCAGAACAGCCTTAGTTATTATCCCAAGCGTTCCTTCACTTCCAACCATCAATTGCGTCAGGTTGTATCCAGTCGAGTTCTTCAACGTGTTAGCTCCAGTCCATATAATTTCACCATTCGCCAAAACCACTTCCAAATTCAAAACAAAATCTTTCGTGACTCCGTATTTCACGGCGTGAGGTCCGCCGCTATTCTCAGCCAAATTTCCACCTATCCAACAACTTCCTCTGCTCGCCGGATCTGGTGCGTAATACAATCCGAGCTTCGCACATTCTTCTTGAACAACTTGCGTAATCACAGCGGGCTCTGTATGTACTTGTCCATTTTCAACATCAATCTTTATAATTTTATTGAATCGCTCCATTGATAGTGCCACTCCCTTTCTTACGCACAATGCTCCTCCGCTTAATCCGGTTTGAGCACCAATAGCTGTAACGGGTATCTTTTGTTCGTTGCAATACTTCAATAGACTTGCAACTTCCTTGGTATTACCAGGTTTTAAAACGACATCCGCAGGAAAACTCAAATTCTCTGTTTCGTCTTTTCCATATTTGATACGTGTTTCATCATCGGTAAAAACGAATTCTTGACCAATGGTCAATTCAAAAAAGTCGAAGTCTGATTTATTCATGATTGAAGTAGAATATTCAACAAATCTCAACGATAACAGCGCCTTCACAACGATTTTTTACTATGGTCTTTCAACAAAGTAATTCACTTTTTAACATTGCATGAATTATTGAAGAGAAAATATTTTTCTAGGAACTAAATCTATTTATATTCGTCAAAACTAAAATTATTCTTATGAAAAAATTAATGATCCCAGCAGTTGCTCTTGCAATGTTCATGGCATCTTGCGGTGGTGTAAAGTCTGACGCAGAAACTATCTGTGACATGATGAACAAAATGGTTGAAGCACAAAAAGCTAACGATACTGCTAAAATCGAAGCTCTTCAAAAAGAGTACGAACCTAAAATGGACGAGTTACAAAAGAAATATCCAAAGGGTAGCGAAGAAGAAAAAGAATTGGAAGCTCTTGTTAAGCCATGTATGGAAGAAGCAATGAAAGCTGCAATGGGCGGAAACTAATTTTCCCTCTTCTTTAAAAAATTAAGGGTCTCATTTCGAGACCCTTTTTTATTACTTCGTATTTATGATAATATCTCCCTTCGGCAGTTTCACCTCGTTCGGATTGTCGTAAACCACTTGCGCGTTCACACCTGCGAATTCAGAACTCACCAACTTCCACCCTTCCGCATTCAATTCCCACGAATCCTTTTTGGCGTAGTCATTTCCTTTAGAACTAAGCGCAACCAATTGCACTTCTACCTTTCCACCATTATTCACAAAGAATAGAGACTTCATAGGCATCTTATCATCAATTGGAGGAGTCTCTTTTCCATCCTTCGCTAGTGCTGGAGGATTCGGGAAATAGAGTTCTTGCAATTTTACGATCTCTTCCTGACTGAAGTTTAACGACTTCACCAATTGCGGAGATTCGTATTTCCCTGAATAATAACTTAGCAGTGCTTTGTATTCAGGAGTAAGTGTATTAATAAAAAGCTGGTCTATGATGAGTTCATTGGAATTCACCAATTGGTAAACAATTGACTTGTTGGGCGACCACAATTTCACCCTGTTCTTCAAAGTCGCTGAACCAGATGTCCCTACAACTTTCGTTGAACGATTCATGTAAGTCATTCCTCCTTCTACATTCATTTCCAACAGATCAGTGGATTTAATCTGAATAGAAAATGTGTTTGTGCTGTCAGCACATTTCAAATTCAAAACGTCCCATTTTTCGTTGGGCTTGTAATTCCCAAGGAAGGTCTTTGCTTCTCCACCTAGAACGCGGGTTCTTAAATAGAAGCTACTGTCTGCATACAAAGCCAAGGAATAAACAGTACCCGAATTCTGATTCCAAAGTGTATCGTCGAAATCGCCTATTAACTCGACACTTCTTGAAGGTACAGGAACTTTCTTCTCTTCACATGACGCAAGAGCCAAAACACAAATACTGGCTGCGAGCAATCCTTTCATTTTATTCATATTCCAAAAGTAGACATTGTTCATATTTACGCCAAGTCTTTCTCCAAGCAAAACTTATGTATTTCTTACTTTTGCAACTATGGAAGAGGCACAATTTGATGTATTTAATTTCGATCCAATTCGTCCGTATAACAACGAAGAATTAAAGGCCGCCATAGAACGCATTCTCGAAGTTCCTGAGTTCTACAAAATGTTGAAGTGGGTTTTTCCTGGATTAAGTCGCTCTGCCATTCAGAAAATGCTTCGTCAAGTTACAACGGTCGATGAATTTCAATCGGAAATTTCAGGCCCGGCTTTCAAGATGGCTATTCAAACGACTACAAGTGGTTTGTCTTTCACCAACTTCGAATCGTTAGATAAAACAAAGCCTTATCTATTTTTAAGCAATCACCGCGACATTATTCTTGACAGTGCCATTTTAAACGTTAGTCTGCTTGAACAAGGTCACAAGACCACGCAGATTGCCATTGGTGACAATTTAATTCGTCAGAAGGTGGTTGAAGACATTGTTCGTTCCAACAAAAATTTCATTGTGAATCGTAATGTAAACGCGAAGGAAATGTTCTATTACAGCCTTCGCCTTTCCAACTATATTCGTCATACGCTTACGCAAGACCACACTTCAATTTGGATTGCTCAACGCGAAGGAAGAAGCAAAGACGGCGATGACAGAACTGCAACTGGATTATTGAAGATGTTTGCCATGAGTGCAGACAACATTGAAGACGGTTTGCAAGCCTTGAGCATGATTCCCATGGCTGTTAGCTATGAGTATGACCCTTGTGATATGATGAAGACCAATGAACTTATGCATTTGAAGATTCTTGGAGCATATGAAAAGAAATCGGGAGAAGATTTTCTTTCCATGTTGAAAGGAATAACCGGACATAAAGGTCGCGTGAATATTGCTATGGGAAATTCATTGAATGAACACATTGAGCACATGCGAACCATTCAAAATAAAAATGAAAAGTACCGTTATTTAACGCACGCCATTGACAATGAAATGCACCGTATTTTCCATCTGTGGCCAACCAATTATATTGCCTACGACTTGTTAAACGGTACGAAGGAATACAAAGATCATTACACGCAAATTCAAAAAATTGCTTTTAGCAATTATATCCGTGGAAATACCTTCAAGTTAAGTCTTCACAGAAAGCACACACCACTTCCGAAGGAAAATTTCACGCAGACTGCACGCGAGATTATGCTTCAGATGTATGCGAATCCGGTGACGAATTTTCGGAATCTGTCGGCTTAACTTCAAATCGCTCGTTACGTTTTCCTCTGAATAAATCTATTCCGCGAAGTTCGCACTCAAGTTTTCCGTTCATTAACCGTACTTTACGCTTTTGACGAAGTCCAATCGCATGAAGTGCTTGAAGATCTGAAGAGATGATCCATGCAGTAGAACCTGAATAACGGTGTTTGAAAACGGAACCGATTTCAGCATAGATTTTTTCCAATTCTTCAATCTCCATGCGCTCGCCGTAAGGCGGATTTAAAACCACAATTCCAGGAACTTCCGGAACGCTGTCTTCGCTGAAGAAATCTGATTTTTCAAATCGAATAGCATCTTTGAACGGAAGGTTCTTTCCATTCTTACGCGCCACATTCAATTGGTCGTAATCGATGTCCGAAGCCACAATGGTTAACTCTTTGTTCTCAATCAACGCATTCGCATCGGCATGAACAGTCATCCAAAGCGCATCGTCGAAATTCAACCACGTTTGAAAATTGAATTTTGGATAAGCCTTTTGGGCTGGGACATTCAAAGCCGCATATGCTGCTTCGAAGGCAATGGTGCCTGAACCGCAAAACGGATTGTACAAAGGTGTTTCTCCTTTCCATCCGGTAATGGCAATGATTCCTGCTGCCAATACTTCGTTCATTGGAGCTTCACCTCCATTTACGCGGTAACCGCGTTGATTCAAAGAACGGCCAGAGCTGTCTAATGAAATCTGAACCTTTTCTTGATCGATTAGCAAGTGTATTTGCACATCAGGACTTTCCGGATTCACATCTGGACGCGAGCCGTAGACTTTCTTCAAGCGGTCTGCTATGGCGTCTTTCACGCGAAGCGAAGGAAAATGCGAGTGTGTGAAAAGTGAGGAGAACACTTGCGGATCTATTGCGAAAGTGGTATCTGCATTCAAGTATTCTTCCCAAGGCATTTCATAAGCCTTGGTGTATAAATCGTCTGCCTTGCGAATTTGAAACGAGTTCAACGGACAAAGCACGCGCAACGCCAAGCGCGCGCGATAGTTGATTTTATAAAGTGTTTCAAGGTCGCAATTCGCGCGAACCACTCTTCTTCCCTCTTCAACTTCTGTTGCGCCTAATGCAATCATTTCTTTCGCCAACAAAGGCTCTAAACTTTGCATGGTCTTCACTACGATTGGAAATATTTTCTCCATTTATCCTCCTGCTTTTTTAGCTGCATAACCCATGTCCTGCAGCAGTTTAATAATCTTTTCTCTGTGGTCGCCTTGAATGATGATCTCGCCATCTTTCGCGCTTCCCCCTGTTCCGCATTTGTTTTTCAGCACCTTGGCTAACTGTTCCAAGTCTTCGTCGTTGCCAACAAAGTCTTTAATGACAGATGCAGTCTTACCGCCGCGGTGATTCTTTTCCAACCAAACTTTCAATTTCTGTTCGTTGGGTGGAAGGGTCTCAGCAGCTTCATTTTCATTCTCTATGTTGAAGTTAGGATTCGTGCTGAATACGAATCCGCCCTCACTCTTGTTGTTCTTCTTGCTCATGTGCAATTGGAATTACTGTTTTCTTTTTCAGTTCTTCGTATTCCGCTTGAATACGTTGAAAGGCTATGACGTCATAAATGATATGCGCCACAATGGCTGCCAACAAACCTAAGTATTCTCCTAATATTCCGAGTATGGTTCCTACGGCGAATAAAATTAATCCGAAGATCACCTTCGGCCAAGAACTGTAGCTCATGTATCCGTGAAGTGCAATGAACATGAACGACGTAGTTAAAATTCCCAACCAAGGTTGAATCATTCCGCGAAAGACAATCTCTTCTCCAACACCCGCGCAAAAACTAAGGAATAAAATTTCTTGTAAACTGAAATTGAATATTCCCAGACGTAAGGTGAAATCGAAATTTACATCGTCGAGGTATTTCCATTTCCCCATGAGCCATGTTATTCCGCTTAAGAGAAAACCTCCTGCAACCCCTGCAACAACTTGAATCCAGACATTCGCTTTTCCAATTACAACAGGGATCATGAAGGTTGTTGCATTGAAGTAATACAAGATTGCCACAATGACTAAAGGAACGAGTAGCGTGAGTAAACCCATGCGCATAAACAATTCCCGACTCGCTCTCATAAATGCAAAGGTAAGCTTTGTAACTTCGCGCAATGGATTTTATCTCATCTACTTTACTAGACTATTGCGAAAAGCATTCAGATGATGAATCTGATTTGTTGAAAGCGCTTTCGGCTGAAACCTGGCAGAAGGTGATTAATCCGCGTATGCTAAGTGGACATCTGCAAGGACGGTTTTTAAGTTTACTTTCCCAATTGATTCAACCCAAGCGCGTTTTAGAGATTGGCACATTCACAGGGTATAGCGCACTTTGCTTGGCAGATGGACTTTCCGAAGGAGGCGAAATTATTACCATTGATGAGAACGACGAGCTGAGCTGGTTACACGAGAAGTATTTCCTTCAACATAAAAATGGAAAGGGAATTACTCCTATTTATAAAGCGGCGTTGGAAGCATTCAAGGAAATCGAAGGAACCTTCGATTTGGTCTTTATAGATGCAGATAAGCGCAACTACATACATTATTGGAATTGGACCCTAGCGCATGTTCATGCTGGATCTGTTATTCTAATTGACAATGTTCTTTGGAGCGGAAAGGTTCTAGAACCCGCTGCAGAAAAGGATTTCGACACGCAGGTACTTCAAGAATTGAATGATTTAGTGGCGAAAGATTTACGCTGCGAGAAGGTTCTTTTGCCGCTTCGCGACGGATTAATGATGGTTCGCGTGAAGAAGTAGACTACCTTTGCGCCCGCAACAAGTTCCGTTGGCAGTTCAACTTTGAAATACGATTGGGAATTTGGCGACCACGTATTTTATGTCATTTGAAAAATTAAACTTAATTGAGCCTATCCTTAGCGCTCTAAAAAAAGAAGGTTACACTACCCCAACTCCTATTCAAGAACAAGCCATTCCAATTTTGTTGGAAGGAAATGATTTGCTCGGATGCGCGCAAACAGGAACAGGAAAAACAGCGGCTTTCGCCATTCCAATTTTACAATTACTTACTCAGAATCAAGGACACACTGGAAACAAGCGTGCTATTCGTTCGTTAATTGTTACTCCAACCCGTGAGCTTGCCATTCAAATTGGTGAAAGCTTCGCGAGCTACGGTAGAAATCTGAATCTTCGTCACACCGTTATTTTCGGTGGTGTGAATCAATTCTCGCAAGTCAATGCGTTGAAAGCTGGAATCGATATTCTTATCTGTACGCCAGGACGTTTGTTAGACTTGGTACAACAGCGTCATGTTAATCTTGGACACATCCAAATGTTTGTGTTGGATGAGGCCGATCGCATGTTGGACATGGGATTCGTTAACGATGTGAAGCGCATTATTAAATTAATTCCTGAAAGAAGACAGTCTCTGTTCTTCTCGGCTACCATGCCGAAGACCATTCTTGAATTGGCGAATTCAATATTAACTACTCCGAAAAAAGTTGAGGTGACTCCGGTTTCTTCCACTGCTGAAAAAATATCTCAAGGCATTTATTTTGTAGATCAAGCGAAGAAAAACGATTTGTTGGTGCATGTCCTTCAAGACAAAACTATCAAATCTGCTTTGGTGTTCACACGCACCAAGCACGGCGCAGACAAGGTGGTTAAGCTTTTACAAAAGCTAAACATTAAGGCTGAAGCCATTCATGGTAACAAATCTCAGAATCACCGTCAGCGTGCATTGAGCAATTTCAAAGGCGGAAGCACACGTGTGCTTGTGGCTACAGACATTGCTGCACGCGGTATTGACATTGATGAGTTGGCCTTTGTTGTGAACTTCGAAATTCCGAACATCCCTGAAACCTATGTTCACCGTATTGGAAGAACTGGTCGCGCCGGTGCATCTGGACAAGCCATTTCATTCTGTGATATTGAAGAGCGTGCTTATTTGCGCGACATTCAAAAGTTAATCGGATTGGAAATTCCTGTTGTAAGCGAACATCCGTTCCCTGCAGAGAACAAACCTGCTCCGGGTGTTGCACAAAAGCCACAAGGCAAGAAACCATTTTCAAGATCAGGTGGCGGAAAGACACATCGTGGAAGTGGCTCTGGTAGCGGAAGTGGAAACGGTGGTGGCGGAAACAGACCGAAAAGCGGCGGTGGATTTAAACCACGTTTTTCTGGAAACGCTGATTCGAAAAGAAGACCGTCTTAAACACGAACCATCCAAACGTATTCGCGCATTTGTTTCCACCAACTGAATTTCACTACCTCTGAAGGCGTGCATTTGAGTTGGTTGGAAATGGTTGCCAATGCATCTTGGTATCCGATTGTTTCTGATTGAAACAGATTCAACTTCGATTCATTTTCTATGAGGAAATCGACTACTGCTGAAGGTATATCTATTTTCTGGTATCCCGATTTATGCACGAATAGCACTTCTTTGTTCGGACCGTTTTTCTTCAGAGGCTTTAATGAAGTTTGATGAAGGAAGAGCACCATGCCTTTCAATTCTACTTCATCTTCCGGAAGTTTCTTCACGGCTTTTTCAATCATGGTTCTTGGAACCAATGGATTGACGATCGGAAATTTGAAGAATTTCTTCAACGGGAATTCGAAGCCAATGCCGTGCATGTAGTTGTACAAAGCCTTTTTCAATCCGTCTGAATATTGCTCGTGATTGGCTCCTTTCGGATCTTCATGGAACAAGTCGTTGTTCGCGAAGCCTTCGAAAACAGGTCCTGTTCGAACCACTCCGTATTTCTCGGGGTCTTTTCCAACGGGGCTGTGAACGGTCATGGCGAACTGGTGCCAATGTCCTGAATGCAGCAATTGGTTTTCGAATAATTGTCGCACCACTTCCAGCGAATCGATGGTTTCTTGTTCGGTTTGCGTAGGGAAACCGAACATTAAGTAGGCATGGACTAAAATTCCCGCGTCGCGGAAACCTTTGCATACCTTGGCTACTTGATCTATGGAAATTCCTTTGTCGATCAACTCTAAAATTCTTGGACTCGCCACTTCTAATCCGCCTGTTACGGCAATGCATCCGGAGGCTGCTAGAATTTTACAGAGGTCGGGAGAGAATGTTTTTTCAAAACGGATGTTGGTCCACCAAGAGACTTGCAAGCCTCTACGAAGAATTTCAATGGCTAGATCGCGCAGTGCTGCTGGAGGCGCGGCTTCATCTACGAAGTGAAATCCGGTTTCACCGGTTTCTGCAATGAGCGCTTCCATTTGATCTACCAAATGCGTTGCGCTGGCTTGGTCGTATCTTCCAATGTAATCGAGGGTAATGTCGCAAAAGCTGCATTTCTTCCAATAACATCCGTGAGCCACTGTCATTTTGTTCCAACGACCGTCGTTCCACAAGCGGTGCATGGGGTTCGGCATATCAATTACCGAAAGGTATTCATTGAAACGAAGACCGGTGTAACTCGGAGCCGGTTTTTGAGCGTGAAGAAAATCTCCTCCCACTTTGTTGTCTATGAATTCAACTTCGTTGTTTGAATTTCTACGGAACGTTCTTTTCAGTTCCGAATGAACCTCTGCATCTTCAAGATGCTTCAACAGCGCTAGGAACGGCCCTTCCCCATCGTCGAGGGTAATGTAATCGACGAAGTCGAAAACGCGCGGATCGGAGAGTTCGCGGAGTTCTGTATTCGGATATCCCCCACCCATTGCGATTTTCACTTCCGGATAATGGGTCTTAATCCATTGTCCTGCTTTGAAAGCGCCGTATAAATTTCCACCAAAAGGTACAGTGAACCCCACCATGGAAGGAACTTCTTCTTGGAAGTAGGTCTTTACCCTTTCCACCAAAATATCGTCGAGATAATTGTTGGGCTTGTTCAATTCTTCAAGAATCGGAGTAAAGGAAACGGCGGTTCGTGAGATGCGTTCTGCGTATTTCGAAAAACCGAAATGCGGACCCACGGTTGCTTGAATGAGATCTGAGATGTCTTCCAAGTACATGGTGCACTTGTATCGCGCTTTGTCTTGCACACCAATGTTTCCGAAGAACCATTCGAGGTCTTTTATTTGTTGAAATCGAGACCCTTCGGGCAAATAGGCACCCGCTGCTATGCGGTATCCGAGCGTGTAATTTTTATTTTGAAGGAAGGAAATCACGGCATCTACGGTGTTCTCGTAGGCCATGCGATTCTTCACCAGTGCATCGAGTTGATGGGTTAGGTTGAAGTCGGAAGATTCAATGGCATTGAATAATTGTTCGAATCCCTTTCTGGAAAACACTTCCAACACCATGTCTAATCCCAAGTCTTTTTGTCTTGAGTGAAAACCTTGCTGTTTCAGGAATCCGGTTAAATAAGCGGTAGCCGGATACGGAGTATTCAGCTGGGTTAATGGTGGGATTATGAGTAGGGGTTTCGACACGATTGCAAAGAAACGAAAAAGAGCCGCGTATGCGGCTCTTTTCTAAGATTGAATAATGGTTATTGGTTTGCTGAAGTTACAAGTGAGCTTTGAATAAAGCCTCTTGTTCCGTCTTGCAATTCAACGCCATAAAACCCTTCTAATTCGCCAAGTATGGTAAATAATTCATAGGGATAAACCACACGAATAATCATTCCGTCTGGAATTTCTCGTAGGTTGGCGTAACCTTGTGGACTGTTAATGCGGTACATTTCAGTTACCGCGTCAGCCAGACCATCTCCTTCTTGTATAGTGCTATTGTCAGGAGCAGTTTGCTCAATTTGGTCTTGTTCTTCCTGAATTTCTTCAGCCACTTCATTCGCTTCAGCACGAGGCGCAGGAGCCGCGGTAGTCATTCCGGGAAGTTGATAAATCATTTCCATTGAAGTTGATTTTGCTTTTTCCCATATAGCTTTCGGAGCAGTTAAGTCCATGTTAGAAACCAATCCGAAAGTCATAAGCGAAGCCAAGAAAGTTAACAACAAGCCAAGAATCGGTTGGTTATTGTTTGCGCTGTGTGCGTCACGAATTTGATTTGTAATTAACCATTCTGAATTGTCTACTGAATCGTAAACTACATTGTTCAGGTGAGAATAAATGCTTAATACAAATCCCATTGCAATAGCTGCAAGCGCGCACATCCAGATGCTCATGAAGAAGTATCCTAAATGTTTCGCTACTTTTTCACTGCCCACCATAGCATTTGCATCTTCTTGCATTTTATTCAAGTGTGCAATAACTGCTTCTTTGCGCACTTTCATTTGGTTAATCTTGTCATTTTCGGTTTGAATATCTGCTAGAATTCCGTCGATACGTTGACGCTCAGTATCGCACGCATCAGAAGGAATTTCAACAACGGGCTCTTGCGGAATTGATGGTTGCGGATCGTTAACAACGGGTGGTTCTGGAATTTCAACTATAGGTGCCGTTCCTGAGCAAACGGCAGCTTTTTGTGCTTGCCATGAAACCATGCTCTTGTTATTTCTTACAATTGAAGAATCCATTTCAGCAACTTCACCTTTGTATTCTTTTGCGAGAAGTGTGAATGAAGAGTCGCTATCGGCTTCTGTATTCATGGGCTGCGCTTTCAAGTTTTCACGAATCATGTCGGAATAACTGTTGTACATGTATGCTAACAATCCAACTGTAACAGCACCGTTTCTGTTGGCGAATGAAGAATAAGAAGAGTCCAAGTATGCTTGTCCACGTCCTACTCCATTCAATGCTACGCGAACTGAAAGCAAGCGCATGTCTGCCTCCATAAGCTTATTCAACGAATCATTGGATATTGAATCCACGTTACACCAATCGGCATAAGGCACCATGCTTTCTTTCGCCTCTTCGGTAATGCTTGCAATACGCTGTTCGTATACATAGTTCGTTGCTTCTTGCGTGAAGTAAGTCATTCCTTGAGTTACCAAACCAGGGATAATAGAAAGAATAAAAGCAGGAATAATAATCGCTGGGATTGCAAGAAGATAAGACACCCAACCGAAATAAAGATGATTTAAGAATGCGCGATATACTCCTTTCAAATCACCTGAATAGGCGTTTGCAAAGGATGGTAATGCGCTAATAACAAAAATGATTAATATTGAATTGATCAGGATAAGGAACGAAGCAAACAAGCTTCCACCTGCCAATAAGGTCGACAGTGAAAATTGGAATGAAGTACGCGAACCTACATTGATGAGTAGGTACTCTACTCCAATAAGTGCAATCATAGGCACTAGGATTACGGCAGCGATTTTAGCATAATTCAATCCTTGCGTTTTCCAAGAAGCGCCACTATTCTTGCGATTGAAAGCAATCATACTTGCAGCCATTCCAATGGGGATGATAGATAGCAAAGTAGTACCATGTTGAATGAATGATTGAATGGCCATGTGCTCTGTTCCCATAAAGGAATTGATGTATCTACCTATGAAAGCAACGATAAGACTCGCGAAGATTCCAATTGTGGCAATTTTATAACTCGACCATTTCGAAGCAGGTCCAATTAGTCTGAAAGCTTCGAGGAACCACTTCCACGGAATACAAATAAGGTAATGCCAAATTAATTTCCATAAAAAATAGAAACCGCCTAGTATAACTTCATTGTATATCCACTTCACAATGGTTATTAGAAGTTTTACTATTGCTGTTCCTAAATGTAGAATTTCTCCAAGGAACCACAATACAGAAACCACAGCTTCGAAGAAAAGTATTAGTGCTCCTGATATGGGAACCATAAACCACCACACTCCGCTGTTTTTTTGAAAGGCCTCTTTGAGTTCCGAAAGATTAAATCGGCTACTTGGCGTTTTTCCAGTAACACTGGAATACAGGCGACTGATGGCATATAGCCCCAGCACACCTAGGATAAAATTAATTTCCATAGGATTTGTTTTTAGTTAAGGTTTTGACGAATGTATAGTTTTTCTTGAACAAACGGAATAAAAAAATTATTCATTCAAAAAATTTGTGAAATCAAAAAATGACATTACTTTTGCATGGCTTTACAAAGGTCGGGTAGTTCAGTTGGTTAGAATACGTGCCTGTCACGCACGGGGTCGCGGGTTCGAGTCCCGTCCCGACCGCTAACAAAGAAAAAGCCTCTTGAGATTCAAGAGGCTTTTTTTATTGTTCTTCAATCAATCGCAAACGATCACACAAATCACTCCGTGATCAATTCTTCGAATCAATCGCAAGCGATCAAACCTTCGGTGAGCATTTAACTTTTAGATTTCCCAAGGCGCAAGCGCAGCCCCAACGAAGGAACGACCGTTAGCCCTTTCATCTGGAAAGACTCGCCAATGAAGTTTTGAAGCGTGCCGTAATTCTGATAGTAAACCGCTAAGGCTGGGACGAAATAGAAATAACGGAATCCGATTTTCACGTTGGCGAAGGCGCCGAAACTGTTGATGTTCTTGGTTTCTGTTATGGCTTTGGAATTCAATGCCGTAACAACACCATTCGCGTCTTGAATGTAGGCATACGTAAACGGAGTGGTTGAATAATGCATGCGCGTGAAGTTGTATGCCAATCCAAACGAGATGGCTCCAATAGACTCTTCATTGCCTAATCCGTAACTGAAAATCAAAGGAACCAAAATATCCTTCCGACTGAAATCATATTGCAAACGAGAGTTAATTGGACGTGCCCAAAATGGAAGAGAGACATCCTGACTTGAATACTGAAGCCCAATGCTCCCGTACCACTTGTCTGTAGCCGATTCTGAGAAGTCGTCTACATTTCCTAATGATCCTAAAAACTGATATTGAACATCGATTGCTTTGGCTCTTCCCGTTTTCTTAAATCCAACATCGAATCGTTCAGCAATTCCGTAACGAACCCCTAATTCAAATCCACCACCAATCGGATCGAAGTTATTCGCCATTAGCGCCTCACCTACTTTCTGCCAATCGGTTGAAACGACATTTGATTCGGCTATCGAAAATGTATCGATAGCTCCAGTTAACAAATTATCTAAATTGACATCTAGAGCACTCGCTACTTTTTCAGCTGGAGCAGTGGCAATGTTGTACGTCTGATTGGTTGCGACAACCCAATTGCCTTTCGGGGTGACTTTCCCTGAATTCGTGATGGCTCTGGGAGCAACGCAACTGCTCAGAGATACGAACAATCCGAAGATCCAAACGTACTTTTTCATTCTAAGATTTCTTTTTTAATTCCTTCGCACGGTTCCAATATTCGTCCATTTCATTCAAGGTCATCTCTCCCATTTGCTTGCCGTCTTTCGCGCTTTCCGTTTCCAAATACTGAAAACGATAAATGAATTTCTTGTTGGTCTTCTCTAATGCATCTTCCGGATGTATTCCCTTAAAACGCGCGTAGTTGATGAGTGAAAATAGTAAGTCGCCGAATTCTTCTTCTTGTTCCTCTTTCGTTTTCGCTTCTTTGAATTCATTCAATTCTTCCAAAACCTTTTCCCAAACCTGATCGGAGTTTTCCCAATCGAACCCCACTCCTTTCGCTTTATCTTGAATACGCTGCGCCTTCACCATAGCAGGCAATGAGCGCGGTACGCCTTCCAACACACTCTTCTTCCCTTCCTTCAATTTTAATTTTTCCCAATTGGAAAGCACTTCTGCTTCGTCTTTCACAACTGTATCTCCGTAGATATGCGGATGTCGTGAAATTAATTTTTCGCAAATGGAATTCAACACATCGGCAACGTCGAATGCTTCCGTTTCACTAGCAATGCGCGAATAAAAAACCAAGTGCAAAAACAAGTCGCCCAATTCTTTCTTCACCTCTTCCATGTTTCCATCTAAAATGGCATCTCCCAATTCATAGACTTCTTCAATGGATAAATGACGAAGACTTTCCAGCGTCTGCTTCATATCCCACGGACACTTCTCGCGAAGCTCGTCCATGATGGTTAACAAGCGCTCGAACGCTTCCTTCTTCTGCTCTACTGTGTTCATTCGCCTTGAAGTGCTTCGATCATTAATGTTAAAATTTCTTGTGCCGCTGTGGCAATCTTAGTCCCTGGACCAAAGATACCTACGCACCCTGCGTTATATAAAAACTCGAAGTCTTGCTCGGGTATTACTCCGCCTGCAATGACCCCAATATCTTCACGTCCTAATTTTTTCAATTCGGAAATTAATTCGGGAATTAACGTCTTATGTCCCGCTGCTAAAGATGAAACTCCGACCATGTGCACGTCGTTCTCTGCGGCTTGCTTCGCAACTTCTGCAGGCGTCTGGAACAACGGTCCCATGTCTACATCGAATCCGATATCTGCAAACGATGTGGCAATCACTTTCGCTCCGCGATCGTGTCCGTCTTGTCCCATTTTCGCAACCAAGATGCGCGGTCTTCTTCCGGCCAATTCAGCGAATTCATCGGAACGTCTGCGTGCTTCAATAAAGTCTTTGTCCATTGCTGATTCATTAGAGTAAACACCTGAAATACTTCTGATCTGTGCGGAATATCTTCCGTATACCACTTCCAATGCGCTTGAAATTTCACCTAAGGTTGCGCGCAAACGAGCGGCTTCCACGGATAAGGCCAAGAGATTTCCGCTTCCGCTCTGTGCCGCTTCTGTTAAGGCTTTCAGAGCATCTTGACAAGCCTCTTCGTTGCGCTCTGCTTTCGTTTTTACTAATCTTTCGATTTGTGAAATTCGCACAGCGTCGTTGTCTACTTGCAAAATATCCATGGCGCTTTCTTCTTCCAACTGAAAAATATTCACTCCAATAATCTTGTCCCTTCCGCTGTCTATACGCGCTTGTTTCCGCGCTGCTGCTTCTTCAATGCGCAACTTTGGAATACCGGCTTCAATGGCCTTCGTCATTCCGCCCATCTCTTCCACCTCTTCAATTAATTTCCAAGCGGCATCCGTAATTTCTTGCGTTCGCTTTTCAATGATCTCGCTTCCTCCCCAAACGTCTACCACCTCGCACAATCCTGTTTCTTCTTGAATAATCAACTGTGTGTTTCGTGCAATGCGCGCGCTGTTGTCGGTTGGCAATGCAATGGCCTCATCTAGCGCATTGGTGTGCAAACTCTGTGTTCCGCCCCATGCGGCACCGAGTGCTTCAATGCAAGTGCGAGCTACATTGTTGTATGGATCTTGACGCGTTAGACTCCAACCACTGGTTTGACAGTGGGTTCTCAACGCCATTGATTTTTCATTTTTCGGGTTGAAGGACTTGATGAGTTGCGCCCACAACAAACGGGCTGCGCGCATCTTCGCAATTTCAGTTACGGTGTCCATGCCAACCGCCCAGAAGAACGACAAGCGCGGAGCGAAATCATCGATACTCATTCCTGCTTTCAAGCCAGCGCGAACATATTCCAGACCGTCTGCCAACGTATAAGCCAACTCAATTTCTTGCGTCGCACCCGCCTCTTGCATGTGATATCCAGAAATGGAAATCGGATTGAACTTCGGCATTTCCTTCGAACAGAATTCAAAGATGTCTGAAACGATACGCATGCTTGGCGTAGGCGGATAGATGTATGTATTTCGAACCATGAACTCTTTCAGAATGTCGTTCTGAATGGTTCCAGTGAGTTGTTCTGGACGAACGCCCTGCTCTTCAGCAGCGACGATGTAAAACGAAAGAATCGGTAGAACGGCTCCGTTCATGGTCATGCTCACCGACATTTCGTTCAAGGGAATTTCATGAAACAAAACTTTCATGTCTTCTACTGAATCTATGGCTACGCCTGCTTTTCCGACGTCTCCCTTCACGCGATCGTGGTCACTGTCGTAACCGCGATGGGTAGCCAAGTCGAAGGCAACAGACAATCCTTTTTGTCCCATGGCCAAGTTGCGTTTGTAAAACGCGTTCGATTCTTCAGCGGTGCTGAATCCGGCATATTGACGAATGGTCCACGGACGCACGGTGTACATGCTTGCATACGGACCGCGTAAAAATGGCGCTGCGCCTGCTCCCCACGTGGCAGCCTTCACTTCTTCGTTGAAGTTGAAGGGAACTTCTTTCCAATTCAATTTACTCATGACTGCACATATTTGTTTTCACCAACAACAACACGTTGTGCATGTTGAAGGCTTCTTTCTTCTTTGTTGTTCTGAATGAAGTTGAACAATCTCTCTGATGTTTCGAAATTCTTCATGATTTCGAAAGCCTTTTTTGACAAGTCTTCCGTAAGTTTTTCTAACGAAAAACTTCCTTTCGCTAAATCTGAATATTGATCGAAGTATGACTCTTCGATTAATAAATGCTGAATGTTTCGTGCCCAGCGAAGATGGTCGCTGACATCTGTTCCCTTCGCGAATTCCATAGGAAGAACTTCTATGCGATTCGCTCCGCCAACGCTCGCTGCCAATGCTTGAATGGTAGAACGAATGAGGTTGTTGTCGGTGTCTTTCTTCGCTTGGAAGTATCCGTCTGTTTGCACTTTCAAGAATGCGTGATTCGAACACGCGTGTTCAGGAGAACCTGATTTCAATATGTGCGACCACACTGCGCGGAAAGCGCGCAACTTCGCGATTTCAACATACAGTTCACTTCCAACCGAAAAATGAAAAAGGATTTGTGCGGAAGCCTCGTCTATAGATAGATGCGTATTCTCAATGAATTCAATTCCAGATAAAGCCGCGAAAGCGATTTGTTCTGCTGCTGTTGCATGCGCTGCAAACGCGTGATTTGCATGAATGTGTTTGGAATGAAACAGCGGCAACACTCCAGCGCGGTCTTGTTGCTCGTAGGCTTGTTTAATGGCGTCTATCTGATCGTCGGCTTGCTCGGCATGTGCTTCCAATTCCCAATTGATGAAGCCGACGAAGATATCTTTCAACGCAACCTTCATATCACTAGCGTTGAAAGAAGCGGGAATGGTTAAGCTGTTCGCTCCACCATTCAAGGCTTCCAAAGCCAGCGCGTTCCAAGCCGTTGGATCTGTCGTTTGAAAAGACTGGTGCAACTGCCACGAAGGCGTTGCACGAAAAGTAACTTCGTTCGTCGAGCTACCTTCGGTAGCATAGGGAAATAAAAAAATCCCTTCTTCTTTTTGGCGAACCAAAGAGTCGAGGGATTTTCCTTTTAATTCTTTTTCGGCTAGCGTCTGCCAGTCTTGAAGAGATTGATTTGAAAAAGCTTCGCTACGAATATTCATGCAACGAAGTTAATTCGAAAATGCTTATCTGAACAGCGTGAATGTGCCCATTAATTCCAATCTTTCTCGGCTACTCATTGGACGAAGATTCAACTTCCAAACGTAGGCATCGTTTTCTGAATAGGTCGTTCCTGCTCCTTTAAATGTACCGTTCCAACCTTTGTTTGGATCGTTGGTTTCGAAGATCAATATACCCCAACGATCGTAAATCGCGAAGTGGTAATCAGTAGGATCGTAACCGTTCAACACTGGAATAAATACTTCATTCAAATTATCGTCGTTCGGAGAGAACGTGTTCGGCACATAATACAAGAACGGCTCCTTCTCGAAGTTCGCGATTATCGTATCTGTTTCCGTGAATATCGCCGAAACTTGTTCTGCAGTTAGGTTTGGAGTAATTGGAGTTCCAGCCAGAGATTCCCATCCGGTAAAAATCCAATACGGCTCAGGGATTTCTGTAAAATTTACAGCAAGATTGTCTTCGTTTTCAATGGTCAAAGAAGTTGTAGTTGCATTTCCCGTGTCGAACAACACTGTTCCTGCTGTCGGAGGATTCACCATAACCGTTAGCGGATGATGAGGGGTAACGTCGAAGAATGCAACCAATGTATCTTCCTCAGTAAAGTTAAAATTCACATTCGCACTTGCAAGCGAAGGCAACAGCACGTGGTTATTGACTTCCCAGTGGTTGAATGCTGTCCATGAATCGATCGGTGAAGCTACGAAATTCATAAAGGTGTTTTCAGAGAAAACTTGAGTTGAAGGAAGAGGCGTCCATGCATTACCATTCAGAGTCACAGTTCCCGCACCTGCCGGTTGAACGTTTACGGTCAAAGGGAATTCATCGATAATAGTGAATACCGCCACAAGGGTATCGCTAACCATTAAATGAAGAATAACATCTGGTGTGAGTGTATTCGGATTAAGCGGATGGTTATTGATTTCCCAATGATCGAATAGTGTTACTCCAGGAATCTCGTTTGCGTTGAAGGTGTAGTCAACATCTGCTAAAATCTCGTTGTTCCATGGATAAGCCGCCAAAACTGTTCCGTCCATGGTTACTGTTCCTGCACCTACTGGCATTACATCTACTTGAAGAATCGCATGCGGAGTCTCATCGAAAATAGCCACTACAGTGTCTGTAGCGCATGGATTCAAATAGATTGAAGTTGTTGTTGTATTTGGAAGAAGTGTTGCATTGGTAGACTCCCAATGATTGAATGTGAACCAAGGATTTGCTGTAACGCTTACTGAGGTTGAATCTCCGGCATTCACGCTGAAGGTCTCTGGGTAAGTGACTTGAGCAGTTCCGTTGAACACAATGTTACCTGCACCTGCTGGAAACACATCGCTTACAATTGGAACAGGTCCTGAAGCAGGAATACCGAATATGGCTTGAATAGTAACATCTGACTGCACAATTAAGGTTGTGATTGGAGCTGTTGGATCTGCAATGACTCCTGTTCCACTTATGATTTCCCAACCTTGGAAGGAACTACATGGTCCGACCACGGAATCGACAATTGCTTCTAAATCTATTTCCAAATCACCGAAATAGGTTCCTGAGAAAGGAGTTTCATATGGACTTAATTCCGTTTCCCCAACCACAATGTTTCCAATTCCATCTATTTGAAAAGTGATGTTGTAAGGAACTACGTCGTAGCAATCGGTAATACCGCCAATGATTTCATTGTTACAGCGAGCTAAAATGAAATCTCGAACATCTTGAACGTTGTTGTTCCAAGTTGCTACATTTCCTCCCCAGCGCTGAATTTGTCTTGGCATTTCTGGTTCAATTACCAATATCATGCTATCCAAAACTTCAATCATTCGCTCGCATGAGAAAATAGTGTTCGATAATTCGGCATAACGTTGAATGTAATCCGCGAAGAAATCTGGATTATCGAATAATGCATTTAAAACAGGGATATGTCCTTGTCCGCCAACATCGCCTTGACCTTCAATTTGACAAGGATCGGCAGTAGGCTGTGTACTCGGAACACCGGTGTAATTGACATAATGACCAAATGTTGCGTCGTTGTCCCACAAGGCGTATCTCCATCTTTTTCCATCTCCCAAAGGGTTAGTCCCTTTCCACCAAGCCGTATTCCAGTTTAACCAGTCGGTACAAACAGTGTAACCGTTCAATATGAAATAGTCTATTAGACTCATGGTATTGAATTGCGACAATACATAGTCGTAATTGGCTTGTGTAGCCATATTGTTTGTCGTCACAAAATTCACAAAAGTATTCCACTGAGTTTGCGGATTAAAACCGGGAGCCGCGGCGTATTCGGTCCATGTCCCGCCCCATGTTTTCAGAAAATCTACATTTCCAGCCGGTTGGTCGAAATAGCGTTTTGTGTAATCTGTATCGTCTACCTTTTCACGAATTTCATATACGCCCCAATATTGTCCGTTAATGTATACAATACAATTTCTCGTCTTACGCTCATCGAGATGAAGGTCTCCAATGAGCGATAATTCGCAAACGTAGGCATCGCGAATATGTGCCCCACCTCCAGAGAAAGGATAATTATCATTCGCTGCCGCCTTAAAGATGAGGCGCTGATATTTTTGTCTGTCGCTTGTATGTAACATTGGATGCTCCAATTCATGATCATAACCGAGGGCGTCCCTTGTGATATAATCGAAACCACGCTGACCGTATGCATTGGAGTCGTTGCCATGTTCGTTGCTATCTCCGTGCGATTCAACAATGAAGGTTCCGTTTTGAAAAAACTCGAGTTGTGTTAGTTCGTCGCCATTCCAACCTCCATCTAACGTTGTTCCTGAAATGGACACTACCGGAATGGTGTGATTGTCGTTTCCAAAGAAATATGTATTTGTTTCTGTGAATGAAGGAAGAATTCCTGCAGTTGGAGAATAAGCAATGGCACGCAAGACGGTGGTTGTACTAATGTTTAACGGTCCTGTGTATGGCGTACTTGTGTTAGAAGGTTGTGAACCATTTGTAGTATAATAGATAGTTGCATTCGGCTCTGTTGTAGAGATTGCAACTGTAATTGGAGATGCATAATACCCAGCTTGTGTATCTATTATCGGTGCAATAGCGTAGGCTGTTGCAGTAGCTCCAGTATTTGCAGCACCTTGTGAAGGATTGGTTTGGATAAGCATTACACCTGAACCGTTCGGAACTCTTCCGTACGATTGGTTCATTTGATTCGGACTGATGGTAGCGAAATCGTAGCTTTCTAAAATGTTCCCAATTGGATCAGAAAAAACTAAATCTTCTCCATTCGATTGTGTGATCTTAAAATCTGTATTGGTTTGCCCCAAATAACCTGGATTGTACCCCCCTTGTCCGCTAAACAAGATTAATTTGTATCCATTCGCAGGAACGGTAACCGTTGGTGGAATTTGATACTTCATGGGATTCAAGACATTATCGCTTAACCAAAATCCGCCAATGTTTACTGTACCGGCAGAAGGGTTGTAAAACTCTACCCAATCTTCAAACTCCCCACCAACGGCGTAGTCTGAATAGTTTGCAAAGCAGAATTCATTTATTACGACCTGACTTTTCAGTCCGAACGAAACAAATACGGATAATCCCAGAATGATAAATTTGATTCTCTTCAATTCAATCTTGTTTACAATTACCTAACATAGACAATAATACGAAAGTTCTGGTTGCTTCAAAAGTGAATTGAATAAAAAGAAAAGGCTAACCTTGAAGTGTTAACCTTTTTTTATTTGGGTGTCTCAACAATGAAATTATATTTGTGAAAAATTACACCATGGGACATTCAAACGACGATCACGGACACATTCCACACGAGGCAGAGCAAAACGAAATTGGCGGACCAGTACTTTTCGCAGTTACGCTTTTTGCATTGGCAATTACCATTGTTTACTTTCTTATTCAGTGGTCATAAATGATTAGCGTCGAATGGTCATCTCTTTCAAGAGATGGCCAGCTCCGGCGTAGATATCTATTACCCAAAGCACGTACCTCGCGTCTGTCATTACATTTCGGCAAATTTCTGAGTTGAAATAGAGGTCACTCATGGTGCTTTCCCATGTTCTATCGAAATTTATTCCTATCCATTCTCCGCTTCCGTTTAGCGCCGGAGATCCTGAATTTCCGCCTGTTGTATGATTGCTACCGGTAAAGCAGACAGGTAAAGAACCATTCACACCATAGGATCCAAACTCTTTCGTTTCCAATAACATCTTCAAACGATCATTGATTTCAAAATCTGGATTTCCAGAACTGTTCTTGTCGAGAATCCCTTGTCCTGTTGTGAAAGGTGTATATGCCATTCCGTCTACAGGAGCGCTTCCTTCCACTCTACCGTATGTCAAGCGCAAGGTGGAGTTCGCATCGCACCACTTCTCTTTTTTACCACGCATTTCTTCCAATAAGAATACATATTTCTCCATAAGCTGTTCGTGTTTCGTGTTGAACTCTCGCTTTGATGGCACTAGGGTATTCTTGTAATAATCGTTCAATGCTTTTGCTTGAATATAAAGGTATTCAGCGCTCAAACGCTTAGCATATTTCTTTGACTTTCCGCTCATTGAAACAAATGTATCTTTTGAAAATGAACGAATCATTCCTAAAAACGCTGCGCTATCTGCAACCATCGATTGCTTGAACCATAAGTCTGCTGCAGCTTCTTGTGATAACTTCGAATGTTCAAAATGAACGACACCCTTGGTGAACTGCTCGAACATGGGAGCCAACGCCAAGAATCTATTCTTATCGGTTTCCAAGTCATAATCTTTGTAAAAAGCCTTCGCCGTTTCTAAAAACTCTTTCATTTTTGCTTGCCACTGGTTTCCCTTTTTCAATTTCGCTTCATCAACGGCTATATCATGAAAGTCTTGATACAGCTGGAAAATCTCAGGCCCGTTGAACACGAATTCGGCGTAGGCCGCAGATGCAATGTTCACACCGTAAAAATCACTATAAAGTCTATCTATACGAGCCAAGTATTCTTTATATACTTGTTCTTTGTTTGATAAAATCGCAATGTCTAACCACTTCGCTTCTTCATCTTTCTTCAATTGAATGGCGTTGAATTTATTCAACCCCAATTCTTGTCCTTGCCATTTCTTGTAAGCATTCGCCACGCTGCTTTGCTTCGCTGCATATTTGATGCGAAGCTCATCGCTACTTTTCATAGCAGCATTGATAACAGCCAAGTTCTTTTCACGAAAGTCAATGCGCATAGGAGCTAGCTGCTCGTGATTGTATGTTACTCCCGCTGAGGTTAACAAGTGCTCAGTTCTTCCTGGAAAACCATACACCATGGTAAAATCTCCTTCTTTCACTCCTTTCAATGAAATAGGAAAATGATGTGCTGGCTTGAAAGGCTTATTGGTTGAAGAATAATTAGCGGGTTCATTCTGTTCGTTTGCATAAATGCGGAAAACTGAAAAATCTCCTGTATGACGCGGCCAAACCCAGTTGTCTGTATCTCCACCGAACTTTCCAATGCATGACGGCGGAGCGCCTACTAAACGAACGTCGTTGTAAGTCTTCGTCAAAACCAAAAAGAATTGTGTGTTGTAATTGAATCCGCGAACGAACCCGTCGCACTTGTTTTCAGTCTTCGCCTTTTTTGCAATTGCTGTGAAAAGCTCTTTCATTTTAGCAGCGCGATCTTTTTCTTCAATTCCTTCCATTCCCTTCAGAACCTCTTCGGTTACATCGCGCATTTCCAAAACGAAGGTGGCAGTCAAACCCGGACAAGCCAACTCTTGCTCGCGATTCATAGCCCAGAATCCGTTCTTCAAATAATCGTGTTCAACCGAAGAATGGTATTGAATGTTATCGAATCCACAATGGTGATTGGTGAAGAGTAAACCTTCGTTGGAAACCATTTCTCCGGTACATCCGCCACCGAACAAAACGATTCCATCTTTTAATGAAGTGTGGTTGATGGAATAAATTTCCTCCTGTGACAACTTCAGTCCGTTGGCTTTCATGTCATCGAAAGCAGCGTTCAAGACAGAAGGAATCCACATGCCTTCAAATGCAAAAGTGCATACGGCCGAGAAAAGGAATAAAATACTAAGTGCGTGTTTTTTCATGCTGAATAAATAAGATGCGCGAATCTACGAAATACTAAAAATATCTTGCTTCTTAATGAACCAATAATATGAAGCCCAAATGCCCATAGCAAATCCCATGATGATTGGAATGAGAAAACCAATAAACGGACGTTGATCTTTTTCTGGAAGTTCTTGCTGAAGGATATACATGTAAATGGGCACCACAATAACGAGCAAGCAAATGAACAAAAAGAGAAAGTTGAATCCGTTGTTAACGCCTACGGCTACTTTGTAATATTTCGATTTTTTAAATTCTTCGAAATCTTGACGGGCGTACTGCTTCGCACGGTTTCGTGCTGCGTATTCTTTGTGCTGAAAATACTCTTCATACCTTGGAGTTACTCGGGTACGTTGAGCCAAGTCGTAGGCCTTGCGTTGTTTTTCATCTCCTAAAAATTCATACGCTTCATGAATTTCTATAAAACGCAAATGCGCATCGGGATGCGCATTTTTGTCGGGATGATATTGCTTACACCCGTTTCTGTAAGCTGTTTTAATTTCTGAACTAGTAGCGTTCCGAGAGACTCCTAAAATAAGGTAGTAATCTTTCACGCTTTAATGGCATTAGTCTCTTCTTGCGAAAACGCGCAACAAGAACATAAATAAGTTAACGAAGTCTAAGTACAATGAGAGTGCACCCATTAAAGCAAGCTTCGATGCTTCGGCTGTTCCGAACTCTACTCCTGCTCCAATGCGCTTGATCTTTTGTACATCATATGCTGTAAGTCCGGTGAATACCAAAACACCTACACATGAAATGATGTAATCCATTTGAGAACTCTTCATGAACATGTTTACCACAGAAGCAATAACAATTCCAATTACAGCCATCATTAAGATTCCGCCAAATTTGGTTAAGTCCGTTTTGGTAGTGTAACCAATGAATGCCATAGCTCCGAAAAGACCCGCAGTGATGAAGAATACTTTGGTAATGATTCCTAAGTCATAAACCAAGAAGATGAAGCTTAAGCTAATTCCCATTACAGCAGCGTAACCTAAGAATACAGCAAGCAATGTCGTGAACGACATTTTGTTGAATCCGAAATTCATGGCTAGAATAAACGCAAACGGAGCAAGCATTACGATCCATCCGAGCGGAGTCATACCTGATCTTGTTACCAAAGAGAAAATTAAGTCTGTTGTTCCGAACAAATATGCCAATGCTCCTGAAATGGCTAATGCCAAAGACATGTAGGCAAATACGTTTGAAACGAATGATTTTGAAACGGCGTTGTCATTCACATAAACCCCGTCGTTGAACTCTAAATTGTTGTTCATGGTTTTTATTATTTTTTCAATTGAAGTAAACTTACAAATTCTTTTCTTGTTGTTTCGTTCGTTAAAAACTCACCACTGAATGCACTTGTAATGGTGGTACTGTTTTGTTTCGCAACACCGCGCATTTGCATACAAAGATGATGACAATCTAAAACAACTGCCACTCCGACAGGACTCAATGCTTTTTGAATGCTGTCACGTATCTCAATTGTCAGACGTTCTTGCACTTGGAGTCTTCTAGAATAGACATCAACTACACGAGGAATCTTGCTTAACCCTACAATTTTTCCATCTGGGATATACGCTACGTGCGCTTTTCCGAAGAAGGGCAACATGTGGTGTTCACACAAACTGTAAACTTCGATGTCTTTCACAATGACCATTTCAGAATACGACTCGTGAAATATAGCACCGTTCAAAACATCGTCTGCACTCTCCTCATATCCCTTCAACAAATGTCCGTATGCTTTCGCAACACGTTCTGGCGTTTTCAACAAGCCCTCACGTTGCGGATTTTCACCTACAGCGGCAAGGATTTGCTCAACTGCCATCTCTATCGTTTTCTGATTTTCCATTATTTACCGCCGTAGTATTCTACGTATTGATTTTCCGTTTCTGTTACTTTAATGCAATGCAATTGACAACCTTTCTCATTTACCAATTCTTCCAATTGCTCCCAAATTGCAATGGCAACATTCTCAGTTGAAGTCTTCATTCCTTTCATGAACTCTACGTCCATGTTCAGATTCTTGTGATCCAACTTGTTTATGACCTGCGTCTTCACGATAGTGCTCAAATACTTTAAATCCATGCAATACCCTGTAGTTGCATCTGGAACACCTTTCACCGTAATGAATAACTCATAGTTGTGTCCGTGCCAATTTGGATTCGAACATTTTCCGAATGTCTCGAAATTCTTTGCTTCATCCCACTCGTCGTGCCACAACTTGTGCGCTGCGTTAAATCTTTCTCTGCGTGTGGCGTAAACTAATTTTTCCATGTTTCAATAATTGTTATAAAAGTAAATCACTTGAGTGCCTTCTTTGTTCGGAGGAATCAATAGATTTTAAGATCTTGTTGTAGATAATTCGTTACATAATCTTTTACGCCCTCTTCCAATGAATGAAACGGCTTGCTGTAACCAATTGAAATTAACTTGTTCATGTTCGCTTCGGTGAAGTATTGATATTTGTCGCGAATGTCTTCCGGAGTATCCACAAAAGAGATGTTCGGTTCTTTTCCCATTGAATGAAAAGTCGCGGTGGCTAAATCTAAAAATGTTCTAGCCTTTCCACTACCCAAATTATAAATGCCCGAATCTTTTCTGTGGTGCATTAAGAACATGAGCACTTCAACCAAATCTTTCACATAAACGAAGTCGCGCATTTGCCCACCGTCTGTGAAATTCGGATTGTGACTGCGGAACAATTTCATTTCGCCCGACTTTCCAATCTGATTGAAGGTGTGCCAGATAACGCTAGCCATGCGGCCTTTGTGGTATTCATTCGGACCGTAAACGTTGAAGAATTTCAATCCAGCCCAGAAGTATGGTGCTTCCTCTTGTTGCAATGCCCACACATCGAAGTCTTGTTTCGACTGTCCGTAAGGATTCAACGGTTGCAATTGTGGAATGGTCGCATGATCGTCGTTGTATCCGTGCTCTCCGCCACCGTAGGTTGCTGCAGAAGATGCGTAAATAAAAGGTATGGCGTGTTTCGCGCAGGTCTTCCACAACGATTGTGTGTAATGAAGATTTAAGCGATCGAAAATTTCAACATTGAATTCAGTCGTATCTGTGCGAGCACCAATGTGGAAAACACATTCCACTTGATTCTGATTTTCTTCCAACCACGTTGGAAATTCATCTCTGTGAACGAGCACAGTGTATTTCTTTCCTTCCCAATTGCGTTTGCGATCTTGGCGTGAAAAGTCATCGACCAAAACCAAATCGAAAAAACGGTCTTCGTTCAATCGCGCTACTAACGCGGAACCTACGAATCCTGCTGCTCCTGTTACAATTATCATTTTGCAAATTTAACTTAAATAATGCGCCAACACGCCTTCCTTCAAGGCGTATTCCGATTGATACATTTTGTTGAAGGACGATTGCTCTAAAACGAATTTCACCAAGTAGGTTGAAAGCGGCATGTACTCGGCGCGCATCTGCGGAATGCTCGGATGCTTCAAACGTTCTTCCAATGTGCTTCCGACTAACCATTGATGTATGGAGGGGTATGAGGAAAACGGTATCTCGTTTAAATTCCTAGAACGTTCCGTAGGTTCTGTGAAAGGTGCATGCAAGGTCGGCTTCGCCGAAGGTCCTTTCGAAGAACCTTGTGCAACACCTTTCGAAGAACCTTCGGCTACGCCGAATTGGTACATATCAAAAAGCGTATCGAAAGAACCCGACGACCCCACTAAAATCTTCACCGGATTTTCCTTCAAAAAAGAAATTAAATCTTGAAGTTCCTTGTTCAAATGAGTTCTTAATCGGTTAACGTCGTCTTGATTAATTCTTGAAGCGGGCTTTAGCATTCCGTGTAAGCGGCTAACGCCCAACAAATAACTTTTTCTCCACAACGGCTTTTGATCGCGGACGAAAATAAATTCGGTGCTGCCGCCGCCGATGTCCATGATTAAATAATCTTCTTTCAATTCTCCAGTGGTTTGAACCACTCCTTCGAATATGAGTTCTGCTTCGCGATCTCCGGAAATAACTTCCATATCGAAATTCAAATGCTTCTTCACGCGAGCAACAAATTCATTTCCATTATTAGCCTCTCTTACTGCGCTGGTGGCGAAGACGCGAACGTCTTTCACTCCCAATGAATCTATGACGTTCTTGTACGAATACAATGCATCAATGCCGCGCGCCATGCGGTTCGGCAGAAGCACGTTCTCTGAAAATCCGCCGGCACCTAACTTCACGGGAAGCTTGGTTTTGAAAAGTGTCTTCCACTTCCCTTCCACCTTTTCCTTCACCAATAAATTGAATGTATTGGTTCCGCAGTCGATGATGGCAACGCGTTTGTTTTCGTTTAGTTCGACTGTCGTATCCATTTCCATAAATCTTTGTAACTCACTTTTTTTCCGTAAGACAAAATGCCCACGCGATAAATCTTTCCACCCAACCAAATGAAGAATAAGAACGTTACTACCAAGGCGGCCATGGCGCTTATTAAATGCCAAACACTAATGTTTCCAATGGCAGTCTTCACCATAATGGTTATGGGTGAAGTGAGTGGAAATATGCTGAAGAAATTTCCAATGGGACTTTCCGGATTGGTAATGAGCATGGCCGAAACAATGTAGGAAAACACCAATGGCAAAGTCACTGGAAGCATGAATTGTTGCGTGTCTGAATCGCTGTCTACGGCAGCGCCAATGGCTGCGAAAAGCGAAGCATACAGCAAGAATCCGCCAATGAAAAAGAAGATAAACATACCCACCATGAGCGGCCAGTTGATTAAGAAGATCCAATTGATGGCTTCGTTATTCATGAGCGATTGCGCCATGGCTGCTTGATTCATGCCGTTTCCAACGACAGCACCGTTTTCTAAGACAGCAGCGCCGTTCACCAAATGCGATTCGAAATAACTCAGACCGAAGGTTGCTAAAACAGCCGAAAGAATAACCCAAATGAGGAATTGCGTAAGTCCAACGAGTCCAATTCCAACCACCTTACCCATCATGAGTTGAAACGGTTTCACCGAACTTACCATGACTTCAACAATGCGATTGGTCTTCTCTTCGAGCACGCCGCGCATCACTTGCACACCGTACATGAATATGAACATGTAAATAAGTATGGCGAATACGAATCCAATGACTGCGCGCTCTTGCGTGTGATCTTCTTCACCAAGTTTGTTGATGTTAATCTCTGCGAAGCTCACATCGAGCTTTGCGCGCTTGTACTTTTCGTAATCTATTTTCAACGAATCGACCACACGAAAACGTTCGAGGGATTCTTGTAAATCGTTCTTCAATTTACTTTGAATGTTTTCGGAAGGAAAATTATCGAAGTACATGTTGCACTTCCCATCGTTAATCGTAATCTCGTCGAGCTCGATCATAATGTTGTAAAACCCGTCTTTCAACTCTTCCGGTTTCTGTGTCTTTTCAGTGAATCCGTAGATTATGTTTTCATTGTCTTTGAACTGATCTGGAAATCTTGGAACCAAGGTAGAGTCTTGCTCTCCACGGTATTCCGTAACCAATCCGTATGGATCGCTAATTAAAACAGTGTAAGTCTCTTGGTCGTTCAGTGTAATCCAGATGGTTCCGAACAGCAGTCCAGCAAACAAAAGCGGACCCAAGATGGTCATGACAATAAACGACTTCTTTCTGATGCGCGTTGTGTATTCGCGCTTAATGATTAATCCTATCTTACTCATGCTTGTGCTTCGTTAAATGAAAGAACCGATTGAACAAATATGTCGTGCATGCTTGGCACATTTTCTTCGGCGCTAAGAATGTCAACCACTGGAATAATCTGCATTAACAAATCGTTCAGCTTGAACTCCGGCTTAATTCGGACAGAAACTGTGTGAATGTCGTTGTTCAATTCGTTGCTTATTAATTCGAATCGAGCGCCCAAGGCAATGGTGAATTCCAATAAGGTTCCTTCGAACTTCAAGGTATATGTTTTCGTACGGAAACTGTTGCGCACTTCGGCTACACTTCCACTTAAAATAACTTGCGAACGATTGATGAGCGCAATGTTGTCGCACAACGATTCCACACTTCCCATGTCGTGCGTAGAGAGCACAATGGTGGTGCCTTCGTCGCGCAGTCGCAGCATTTCATTGTGAATGAGTTCTGCATTAATGGGATCGAATCCGCTAAACGGTTCATCGAGAATGAGCAACTTCGGCTTGTGAACAACAGTTGTGATGAACTGAATTTTCTGCGCCATTCCCTTCGACAAATCTTCTACTTTTTTGTCCCACCACTCTTGTATTTCGAATTTCTCGAACCACATCTTCAATTCGGCCAAGGCATCTTTTTCCTTCATGCCTTTCATTTGAGCCAGGTAGATGCATTGTTCGCCCACCTTCATTTTCTTGTATAGTCCACGTTCTTCCGGAAGGTATCCGATGTCTTCTACATGCGAACGCTGAAGCGGATTTCCGTAAAACTTAATTAAACCGTTGTCGGATTCAATAATTTGATTGAGTATGCGAATAAAGGTGGTTTTTCCAGCACCGTTCGGTCCTAAGAGTCCGAATATTTTTCCTTCCGGAATATCGATACTCACGTTCGTGAGTGCCTGGTATTTTCCGTACGTTTTATTGATGCCTTCGGCTTGAATGGCGTATTTCATAGGTTCCTTTTAATGACAAAATAGCACTACGAAAGTAAGTCGCTTAATCGTATCTTTGCACCCTAATAAACTTAATTTATGAAGATAGCTGTAGTAGGAACTGGGTACGTTGGATTGGTTACTGGAACATGTTTCGCAGAAACAGGCAACAACGTAGTGTGTATAGACATTAACGAAGAGAAAGTTGCGCAAATGAAATCGGGCGTTATTCCGATTTATGAGCCACACCTCGATGTGTTATTCGAGCGTAACATTCGCGAAGGACGTCTTACATTCAGCACCGACCTGGCGAGTTCTATTGCAGATGCGCAAATTATTTTCTTGGCCCTTCCTACTCCTCCGGGTGAAGACGGAAGTGCCGACTTAAGTTATGTGTTGGGCGTTGCGAAGCAATTGGGACATTTACTTTCCGACTACAAAATTATTGTAGATAAAAGCACGGTTCCTGTTGGAACGGCTGAATTGGTGAACAACGCCATTGCTGAAAATGCAAAAGTTCAGTTCGACGTGGTGAGCAATCCTGAATTTTTACGTGAAGGATTTGCGGTAGACGATTTCATGAAGCCAGACCGCGTTGTTATTGGAACCCGCAGCGAGCGCGCCAAGCAGTTGATGAACGAATTGTACAAGCCGTTTACGCGTCAAGGCAATCCGATTATCTTCATGGACGAGCGCAGTGCCGAGTTAACGAAGTATGCAGCGAATGCTTTCTTGGCAACGAAGATTTCATTCATGAATGAAATTGCAAACTTCTGTGAAAAGGTTGGTGCCGACGTAGACATGGTTCGTTTGGGAATTGGAACAGACGATCGCATTGGAAAACGTTTCTTGTTTCCGGGTATGGGATACGGCGGAAGCTGCTTCCCGAAAGACGTTCAGGCATTGGCGAAGTCGGGTAACGACAGTGGGTATGAATTCAAGATATTGAAATCGGTGATGAAGGTGAACGAGCGTCAGAAGACAACGTTGTTGAAACCGATTCTTGATCACTTCAACAATTCATTAACGCACACGAAGATTGCTATTTGGGGATTGGCGTTTAAGCCTGACACCGATGATATTCGCGAGGCACCGGCCTTGTATATGATTGAGCATTTGTTGGAAGCCGGAGCAACTATTGTGGCTTACGACCCAGAGGCTATGCCGAACGTTCAAAAACAAAAAGGTTATGCCATCTCTTACGCAACCGATGCTTACGAAGCATTGGAAGGCGCAGACGCGTTGTTGATCTGCACGGAATGGGGCATGTTCAGAAATCCGGATTTCGATAAAATTGGAAAAGCACTGAAGTCGAAAGTTATTTTCGATGGAAGGAATTTATACGAACTCGAGAAGATGAAAGAATTGGGTTATTTCTACAAGAGCATCGGAAGATCAACTGTTAATCAAGACTAATTATGGAACGCGTACTTATAACCGGAGCTGCCGGATTTCTTGGAAGTCATTTGTGCGATCGTTTCTTGAAGGAAGGGTTCGAAGTGATTGGCATGGACAATTTGATTACAGGTGACTTGAAGAACATTGAGCACTTGTTTCCGAACGAGCACTTCACGTTTTACAATCACGACGTTTCGAATTTCATTCATATTCCTGGAAAGCTCGATTACATTGTGCATTTCGCTTCTCCGGCCTCTCCTATTGACTATTTGAAAATTCCTATTCAAACCTTGAAGGTTGGATCGTTGGGAACGCACAACTGTTTGGGATTGGCGCGTGAAAAGAATGCACGAATCATTGTGGCATCTACCAGTGAAGTGTACGGAGATCCTTTGGTTCATCCGCAAACGGAAAGTTATTGGGGACATGTGAATCCGGTTGGACCTCGCGGAGTTTACGATGAAGCGAAGCGTTTTCAGGAAGCCATTACCATGGCTTATCATACTTATCATGGCGTTGAAACGCGCATTGTGCGCATCTTCAACACGTATGGACCGCGCATGCGTCTGAACGACGGACGTGTATTGCCGGCGTTTATTGGTCAGGCTATTCGCGGGGAAGATTTAACGGTGTTCGGCGATGGGTCACAGACGCGTTCGTTTTGTTATGTAGATGATTTGGTGGAAGGAATTTATCGTTTGTTGATGAGCGACTACGCTCAGCCGGTAAACGTTGGGAATCCGGATGAGATTACAATTTTAGATTTCGCGAAAGAGATTATTAAGTTAACAGGAACCGATCAGAAGATCGTATACAACCCCTTGCCTACTGACGATCCGAAACAGCGCAGACCGGACATTACCTTGGCACAAAGTATTTTGGGCTGGGAGCCGAAGGTTCATCGCAGTGAAGGATTGAAGATTACGTATGATTATTTCAAGTCGTTGACAACGGAAGAGTTGAATAAAGTGGAACACAAGAATTTCGAGAAATACTCTCATTAATGGAAAAGGAATACTTCGCACATGAATCTTCGTTTATAGATGAAGGATGTGTCATTGGAAAAGGCACCAAGATTTGGCATTTCACGCATGTGATGTCGAATTGCGTCTTGGGTGAAAACTGCAATTTGGGACAGAATGTGGTTGTTAGTCCGGGTGTTAAGTTGGGCAACAACGTGAAGGTTCAGAACAACGTGAGTATCTACACGGGCGTTGAGTGCGAGGACGATGTGTTCTTGGGCCCCTCGTGTGTCTTCACGAATGTGATTAATCCGCGTAGCGCTGTCGCGCGCAAGGATGAATATCGGAAGACGATTGTTCGTCAGGGCGCGAGTATAGGCGCTAATGCAACGATTGTGTGTGGTTATGAGATTGGTGCATACGCCTTTATTGGCGCGGGCGCAGTGGTTACTAAAGAGGTTCCGGCGTATGCATTGGTTGTGGGGAATCCTGCGCGCCAAACGGGTTGGATGAGCAAGTTCGGGCATAAGTTGCATTTTCATGCTAACGGCGAAGCGGTTTGTCCGGAAAGCGGGGAAGTCTATGTTCTTGAGAAAGGGATGGTGAGAACTGCTGATGTTACGGAGTAACGAATGTTACGAAGTAACGAATGTTACGAAGTAACGAATGTTACGAAGTAACGAATCTCTGCGAGGAATGCTTCGCGAATGTCTTTAATAAAGGTAAGAGAAGTTAAGAGAAGTTAAGAGAGGGGAAGAAAAAGGGAAGATGAAAATATAATTCCACTTAATCAAACAAACACAATCTTGAATTTTACTTTTTCAGTTGAGTCAGAATTTGATCTGCCAGACCATCCATTTTAGAGAACGCAAACCATCGTTTACCAAGATCTTTTAAGGACGCGCCAAGATGATAGAGTTCTTTTTCATCGAGGATTAAGAATCGGTCGTGAGCGTTTTTTAGAATTCGAATCTCGATCGATGGATATTGTGCATTGTGTTTTTCTACATCGAGTTTCAATTGTTCTGTCAATTTTTCAGTGTAAATGGTACAGTATACTTTTTTGTTTCTTTTTGAAAGCTGAAGCAGTGTGGTTTCATCAATGTAGTTATCGATTAGAATAATTGACTTTTTCGCGTCAGATTAAGTACTGACAAAAGTCAGCATATTTTATTTACTTCAGGAAATAAACTGCTTTGCCTTGATCGAAGTTTTCAACCACGATTCCCCATTTCATGAGTTTCGCTAGTTTTCGAATTAAGATAGGTCGTGGTGTTCCCGATTTTCGGGCGAGTTGATTCAAAGTAAAGGGCTGTTGTTTCAACAAAGCAAAAAGCTGCTCTTCTCTTTCCGACATTTGAAAGAGCTCATTTGAATCTTGCTGCGAAGAAACCTCTTGCATGGCTATCCAGACGTTTGAAGCGGGAAGCGTAACGTCGTGCTCACGAATGAACGCCTTCCACCCTTCTTCAATTTTTGCTAAATGAGGTTTTGCTGAAGATTCTTCAATGTCAATTTCAAGAACCGCCTTTCCTTCCACCTTCCAAACAGAATGAGAGAAGTGAACGGGAGGTTGACAGAATTCTTCGGCGCTGCGAATGATCATGTGAAGCTCTTCCTCTGGACGAACACCGCATACATTGCCGTTGTCTTTCACGCCAATGAGTAATCTTCCTCCGGAGGTATTGGCAAAAGCCACCAACGAACGCGCAATTTTCTGCGCATCGTCAATACGCATTTTAAAGTCTTGCTTCAAATGCTCGCCTTCAGAAATGTAGGTTAGCACGTAAGACATGGACTAGGCTTCGAGTAGACCGGAAACGTAAATAGACAAATGCGTAGCAGCCTTCAACACCTTTCCGTTTTCAATAAGAATGGCTTGTGGAGATTCGTGCTCAACGCCGGTGTCTTGTGCAATGGCATTCGAGATGTTTCGGTGTTCTAAAAGATCAAGGTAATATGGCTTTACTGTAGAGGTGGTATCCCAATCGCGTTCAAAGCGCGAAAGAGCTGTGGTGCTTATGCTGCAGCGCGTGCTGTGTTTAAATACAATAAACTTCTCTTCCGATTCAAGCAACGCATTCCATTGCTCAACGGAGTTCAATTGATTCCAATTCATGGTAGAATTATTTAATCAACGAAGTCAATTCAGTATCTAACGGCTTCACTCCCGATGGGAATTCAGCCAACCATTCGCCTTCTGGAGAGATTAAGAATTTGTGGAAATTCCATTTCACCGTTCCGTCTGCAACACCATTTAAAGACTGCTGTGTCAACCATTGGTATACGCCGTGTTGATTCTTTCCTTTAACATCGATTTTCTCAGTTAATGGGAAAGTTACTCCATAATTTTTCTGACAGAATGAAACAATCTCTTCACTTGTTCCTGGCTCTTGTCCTAAGAACTGGTTACAAGGGAAACCCACAATCACAAGCTTGCCTTGGTATTGCTCGTACAATTTTTCAAGGTCTTCGTATTGTGGGGTATATCCGCATTTTGAAGCGACATTCACACACAGAACATATTTTCCTTTGAAGTCTGACATGTGCATCTCTTTTCCGTCGATGCTGTTAATGGTTAAATCGTAAAAGCTCATTTTGTTTGTTCCTATTGGTTTTGAAGGTTTCTGCCATCTGCTGCGCATAGACAATGCTGCTGCTGAAGAAAGGACTAAGACTAGTATTCCGATGATGTAAATTGTTTTCATAGTAATTTAACAATATTAGATAGAGATTGTTTAGAGATTGTGCAATTAATTTGCACGCTTAAACAAAAGTATGGAAGACATAGCGCTACAGCACCAAGCTGTTCATCATTCTTATTTACAAAAACTGTCGCAAGGCGATTTTTCAAACATGGAAAAGGCCCTTGCCTATTTCGCTTCGCAGTATGAAGGCTACAGTGTTTGGTTTCCCAAATACCTTCAGGCCGTCATAGACAAACTCTCGAACCCAAGTCACAAATCGCATTTGCTGGAAAATCTAGCAGAAGAAAAAGGACAATTGCATGAGGAAGATCTTCAGGCCATTCGAGCTCTAGGCATCGAAGACGCTTGGGTGGTTGGAATTCCTCACCCGATTTTGTTTCAACAATTCAAGAAAGCCATATGTGCGAATTACTCGTTCGAAATGAATGAAGCCGTTACGAACTGGCGCACATCGTTTTTGAATTACCTCGACAATTGTACGGAAGCTGAAGCCGTTGGCGCCATTGGTCTCGGAACCGAAAGCGTGGTGAAGCATATTTACCGTCCGCTTATTGAATCGCTTTCCACTCACACTTCGCTAACCCTTCAAGATTATGTCTTCTTTCCTTTACACACAGAGGTTGACGATGAGCACGGAAAAGTCTTGTTAGCCATAGCAAATGACCTAGCTTCGCAAAGTGAAGAACATGCCCGTTTGGTTCGCAAAGGAATGGAAACAGCGCTTGATCTCCGCGCAGAATTTTGGAGTAATTTAGAAAACGAAACCACACACATTTTACAATGAAGCACCCCTTAATACAGGCCTACGAAAGCGATTTTTTTGATGAAGAAGAACAGTATTTCATTCAAGATTGCTTGGGTGCTTATATACGTTCATTCAAGTTAAGAAGCGACACCGATCAATGGAGAGATTTTATTGCTGAATTGAATTCAACCGAGAAGCAATGGGCCCTTCACGCGCTTATGACTGACGATGAATTGAAAGTGAATTCGTTGTTTGAAGAAGGAAAGAAAGATGTGGAAGTTGACGTGACCTTGTACGAATTGCTAGACTTTACGTATGAGCAAGTGTTATTCCTTCGTCTAAAACCCTTAACCGACGCGGTTTTGCTGAAGACTTCGTTGACTCCAGATGAACCCGAAGCGATTTTCGAACACCACATTGATCATGTAAGCGGAGAAGAATTATACAGAAACACAGTAGAGAAATTGAATATCGATTTCTTCGTGGAGCGTTTAGATTTTCCTTTGGAAGTCCTTGATCCGCGCATTGTTCGTGTTTCTCCGAATAAAAACAACGAACTTCACAAGCACGCGCACGAAACGGTGTTTGTGTTTTTTAAAGGAACTGGACAAGTGGTTATTGACAACAAAGTGGTGCCTGTTCAACCCGGAAGCATTGTGTACATTCCAAGATGGTCTATGCACCAATCGCAGAACACGAGCAATGAAGAGATGATGTTCTTGGCCGTGGCCGACTTTGGATTTACAGGAAAAGCATTTATTGGAAACTACCTGAAGACCGCGCGATTGAAATGATGAAAGCGAGACAACCAGGAATGGTTTTTATTTTTATTACCATCTTAATTGATGTGATTGGCTTGGGAATTATCATACCGGTGCTTCCCGATTTAATTGCTTCGTTAACGCATTCAACCATTACGGAAGCTGCGACCTGGGGCGGATGGCTCATTGGAGTGTACGCGTTTATGCAGTTTTTCTTTTCTCCGCTTATGGGCGCATTAAGCGACTCTTACGGAAGACGTCCGATTATATTAATCTCTCTTTTGGGCTTGGGTCTCGACTACTTACTCATGGCGATTGCTCCTAACATTACCCTTTTGTTTGTTGGAAGAATTTTAAGTGGAATTATGGGTGCGAGCTTCACGGTGGCAACGGCATATATTGCCGATGTTTCTACTCCGGAAAAGCGCGCACAGAATTTCGGAATGCTTGGCGCAGCCTTTGGGTTGGGATTTATTTTAGGTCCTGTTATTGGCGGGCTGCTCGGTAACATGGGCGCGCGCTTTCCCTTCTACGCCGCAGCTATTTTGTCTTTGTTGAATTTCGTCTACGGCGTATTCATTCTTCCAGAATCTCATCCGGTTGAAAACCGGAGAAGTTTCGATTGGAAAAGAACCAATCCGTTTACCAGCCTGAAACGATTAGGCCAGTACAAAGGATTTATGGGGCTAATAGTGGCCTTCTTCTTTTTATATCTTGGCAGCTTTGCCATTCAGAGCACGTGGTCGTTTTTTGGAAAGGCGCAATTCCATTGGGATAACGCAGATGTTGGATATTCGCTCGGTGCTGTGGGCGTGCTCATCTCGTTGGTCCAAGGCGGACTGATTCGTTATACGAGTCGGGTTTGGGGACCAACGAAATCGATCGTGATCGGAATGGCATTCGCGGCAGTGGGTTTAATTCTGTTTTCGTTCGCGAATGCCGGATGGATGATGTACATCATTCTCATTCCCTATTGCATTGGCGGCATCTCCACGCCCTCGCTTCAAGGATACATGAGCAATCAAGTGCCCTTGAATGAGCAAGGCGAAATGCAAGGCGCACTCTCTTCTATGGTAAGCATTACGGCGTTCCTAGGTCCGCTCATTATGACACAGACATACGCCTATTTCGCCAGTGATCACGCGGTGGTGAATTTTCCCGGAGCCGCTTTTATGCTCGGAGCAATCTTCACTTTGCTAGCACTCGTGCTTACCCTTCGAACCTTGAAAAAAGTATAACATGAGAAAAGCGTTGTTCCTCGATAGAGACGGAGTCATTAACCACGATCCTGGAGATTATACTTATTCACTCGATGAATTCGTGATTCTTCCAACCGTCATGGAAGCCTTGCAATTAGCGGTTTCCAAAGGATTCGAGTTGGTTGTGGTAACCAATCAAGCCGGCATCTCTCGCGGACTTTATACCAAAGAAGAGGTCGACCGCATTCACGATTTCTTCCAATCGGAATGCAAAAAGAACAACGTCGAAATTCTGGAATTCTTCTACTCTGTTCACCACCCTGATATCTGCAACTCGCTCTCACGTAAGCCCGCAGGCTTGTGGGTGGAACGCGCTTGTGCGAAATACAAATTCGACAAAGATGCGAGTGTTATGATCGGAGATCGCGATCGCGATGTGCTTTGCGCCAATGCAGCCGGCGTTCGCGGAATTCAGATGAAGCAGAACGGAGATCTATTGGAATACGTTAAAGCGCTTTAATTCATGTTGGTCTGCTGGAACGGTTCATACGTCGAAGAATGCGAACTTCATTTAGATGTTCGAACCAATCGCGCCTTCCGCTACGGCGACGGATTTTTCGAAACCATTCGTTTCCAAAACAACCGCATTCCACTTTTCAAACATCATTTCAATCGCATAGAAGCCTCAAACAAATTCTTTAAGTTCGAGCCTTCAACATTTTCATTTTCAGAAATTGAAAGTCACATTGCTGAAACCTTCCGATTAAATAACATTCAATCTGGAATTGCTCGCGTGAGTTTTTTCAGAACGAGCGAAGGGCGCTACACACCACTTCAAAACGAATGTGCTTTTTTGATTGAAGTCACCGAACAATCATTCGGTTCTTATTTTTCTTTGTTGAAGGAAGTGGGTCTTTCCACCCAAACCGTTTTGCATTTCCATGCCTTTTCACATTTGAAAACGCTGAACGCACTTCCCTATGTCTTCGCGGCCATGGAAGCGAAGGTGAACAATTGGAACGAATGTCTTCTTCCAAATATAAAAAATGAAATTGCCGAAGGAACGTGGAGTTCTTTGGTTTGGTTGGAAGGAAATGAATGTCACACTCCCCCGCTTTCCAGCGGATGTGTAGACAGCACCCTAAAGAACGCATTGAAGGAAATGCTTCATTCAAAAGGAAAGATTTTGAATGAAAAAGTTTGTCAGGTTTCCAACCTTCAATCTGCGCAAGAGATTTGGCTTCTCAATGCCACGCGAGGAATTCAAGCAGTTGAGCAGTTTCAGGGCATTTCGTATTCGCATGAAATAGCCAAACAAACCGCGCTTGATTTGGAAGATTTTCTTTCCAAATAAACCCCTCTCCTTTCGTATTTTAGCACCGCTATGAAATTAAACCTTCGTCAAATTTTTGCTGCAACCGTCTTATCTGTTGCCTTCTTCAACGCCTTTGCGCAGCCTCAGGTGAATCCATGGAACGATAAGTTCCGTCAAATGGGGCCGGATGAAATGGCCACCCCGAATACCTATCGCACGGCGAGCGGTGCTCCGGGAACCGACTACTGGCAGCAGCAGGTCGATTATAAAATGAAAATTCGTTTAGACGACGACATTCAAAAGATTCATGGTGAAGAGACCATCACGTACCACAACAACTCTCCGGATGTGTTGTATTACTTGTGGATTCAGCTCGATCAGAACATCTACGCGAAAGACAACAACACCGCGAAGATTGAACAGATGAAGATTAGCGATCAAATGCAAACCAACGACCTTATTGATTTGTATCCTTGGTTCGATGGTGGTTTCAAACTAGATAAAGTAGCAGATGCAGCTGGAAAAGACTTGCCATACATTGTGAATCAAACGATGATGCGCATTGACTTACCGAAGCCTATTCAACCTGGACAATCGTATTCTTTCCAAATTAACTGGAACTACAACATCAACGACCGCATGCGTTTGGGCGGAAGAAGCGGTTACGAATATTTCGATACAGATAAGAACTACTTGTACACCATTGCGCAATACTATCCGCGCTTGGTTGCATACATGGATTACAGCGGATGGCAGCACAAGCAATTTTTAGGATCTGGAGAATTTACGCTTGACTTCGGAAATTACGAAGTGGCTTTAACCGTTCCTTCAGACCACATTGTAGCGGCTTCTGGGGTATTGCAAAATCCGAAAGACGTTTTGACTGCCGATCAACTTTCACGTTACAACAAAGCGAAAACAAGCACAGAGCCTGTTATTATTTGTACACAAGACGAAGCCATTGCGCGCGAGAAAGGACATGAGAAAGCCATGAAGACATGGGTGTTCAAAGCAGAAAACGTTCGCGACTTCGCTTTTGCTTCTTCTAGAAAATTCATCTGGGACGCGCAATCGGTAGACATCAACGGAAAGAAACCAATGGCTATGAGCTTCTATCCGAAAGAGGGCAATCCGCTTTGGGAGCAATACAGCACGCGTGTTGTAGCACATACCTTGAAATCTTACAGCGCTCACACAATTGACTACCCATATCCGGTTGCCATTAGCGTTCACGCAAAATGGATCGGCATGGAATACCCAATGATTTGTTTCAACGGCGGAAGACCTGAAGCAGATGGAACCTACAGCGAAGGAACTAAAACAGGTATGTTGTCGGTTATCATTCACGAAGTGGGACACAACTTCTTCCCTATGATTATCAACAGCGACGAGCGTCAGTGGACATGGATGGACGAAGGGTTGAACACCTTCTGCGAATACTTGGCAGAAAAAGAATGGGATCGTGAATTCCCTATCCGTCGCGGTCCAGCAAGAAACATTGTAGATTATATGAAAGGCGACAAAACGAAGATGTCTCCAATTATGACCAACTCTGAAAGCATTTATCAATTTGGAAACAACGCTTATGGAAAGCCTGCAACCGGATTGAACATTCTTCGCGAAACCATCATGGGAAGAGAGTTGTTCGATTATGCGTTCAAAGAGTATTGCAGAAGATGGGCGTTCAGACACCCAACCCCAGAAGATTTCTTCCGCAGCATGGAAGATGCGAGTGCCGTTGATTTAGATTGGTTCTGGAGAGGTTGGTTCTATACCACCGAGCATTGCGACATGAACTTGAAAAGCGTTCGCGAGTTCACCATTAACGGTCACGACCCGAAAGTTGAAAAGGCTTTGTTGAAAGCGAAAGCAGATGCACAACCTGCAGACATCTCATTAACACGCGACAAACAAGAAGGAATTATCCCGATCGTAGATCAGAATCCTGTTACCCGCGATAAATACAACGACGACAATCCGTATGCAGTAACCCCTGAAGACGAAAAGAAATACGAAGAGTACAAAAAGAACTTGACTCCAGAAGAGCAAAAGCTTTTGAACGAAACGAATTACTTCTATGAGTTAACAGTGGAAAACGTAGGTGGATTACTTATGCCTGTGATTTTCGAATTCACATTTGAAGATGGTACCAAGCAGATTGAACGCATACCAGCTGAAATCTGGAAAATGTCTGAAGCCTCTGCTAGCAAGGTGTTTCGTTTCGGAAAGAAAGTAACCAACATAGCCTTGGACCCTTTATTGGAAACCGCAGATGTTGAGTTGAATAACAATTTCTGGCCAACGAGAAATGTGCCTTCGCAATTCGAATTGTTCAAACAAAAACGTTAAAAGGGCGAAATATCTTTCGCCCACTTATAAAGAAAGGTTTTTCGCCAAGACAAGGGCGAAATATTTTTCGCCCTTAAATAAGATTGAGGCGATTCAAAAGAGCTTCCTTGAAATTACGACCGATGCTAATTTCTGCGGAAGGCATTTTGATCATTTGACGCGCCATGTCAATGTCTTCAATGCAATTGAGGTTAATGACAGAACTGCGGTTGACTTGCACGAAATCTTGTTGAGGAAGTTTTGCTTGTAATTCTTTCAATGAAATCTTACAGTTTACTAGTCGTTGTGCAACAGAGATGCTGCTGTACTTCCCGTCAACTTCAATGTATTCGATGTCTGCAATAGCAATTTTCTTGAGTTTGTTTCCAACACGTGTATACAAGCATCCGTCTACCGGCATGCTTTGAGTCACAAATCCGAGAGTTTCACTCGAGTGTTCTACCGCTAAGTCTATGCTGCGCTCCAATTCAAGACGAACAATAGGTTTCGAAATAAACGCCAAAGGCGCTAGTTTCTTCGCCTTGTTAAAGGTATCTGAATTTGAATTTCCAGTTAAAAACAACAATTGACATTTTCTAATTTGAAGAAGCTTCTTAGCTAATTCTATCCCGTCGATGTTTCCTTTGATTTCAATATCCGAGATTACAACATGAGGCTGATGAACGGAATAGGCCACCAATGCGTCTACCGCATTGTCAACAGAAGCAACAATATGATGACCAAGATCGGTGATAATAACATCAAGCAACGCACGCACCAACTCATCATCCTCAATAATCAAAACACGAATCTTTGCCGTATCAGAAACAATCACATTGTTCGATTCACCCATATTATTCAAGTTGTCCATTCTTCTGCTAAATAACAAACAATCGTCGTAACAAACAATAATACATTGTTAAGTGTTGAAAAGCTGACGATTCGATTTTCTAAATCTTCTTTAATTTTGCACCGTATGAATATTTTCAATCAAACCGAAACCGAAGAAGAAGTATTGTTAGAAGTCGTTACCGACGAGCAATACCAAATTGTTGTTTTCAACGACGATGTAAATACCTTCGATCATGTCATTCATGCACTCATGACTATTTGTAAGCATGAATGGATTCAGGCAGAGCAATGTGCTTTGCTTATTCATACTACAGGAAAAACTGTAGTGAAATCAGGACCTTACAAAGAGATGGAACGCATGTGCACAGCTCTTCACGACAGAAGCATCACAGCGGAAATCGAAAAAAAATAAGTATGTCGAACACGCGCTTGGATCAGATTCTAAAGATGTTAGAAACCCATCCGAACGACCCGTTTCTTCATTACGCCTCTGCCCTTGAATACGAAAAGTTAGAACAGTTCGAGCAAGCAATTGCCATTCTAGAAAGGCTTGTTATTGAGCAGCCTGATTATCTTCCGACTTATTTCAAAACCGGACAACTGCACGAAGTTGTTGCGAATACCGAGCGCTCCATAGAATTATACAAAGAAGGAAAACGCTTGGCTCGCATTCAGAAAGACTTCAAGACCGAAGGCGAACTTTCTGAAGCGTTGATGCTCTTAGACGTGTTCGACGAATGAGCCACTCGCCTCGCCTACCCAAAATTGGATTTTACTGCAGCTCTATTAGTTGGGGCGGATTGGAGATGAATAGCGTTCGCTATGCACAAGCCCTTCAACAAGAAAATTTCGAAATTCAAGTGTACGGTGTGGCTGGAAGTTCTTTCTTCCAATCGGCTACTGAAATGGGATTGCCCATTCAGGCGGTTCCGCGAAACAAGAAATATTTCGACTTTAATCATGCGCGAAGTCTTGCTAAGATTTTTCAAAATAACGGAATTGAGATTGTCCATTTTCGTGACAATCGCGACCTTGATTTTTTAGGATGGGTGAAATTTTTCTCTTCCGGAAAAATAAAGTTGGTTTATCACCAGGCTATGCAATTGGGAGTTTCGAAGAAAGACATCTTGCACACGTTTCGTTTCAATCGCATTGACGCTTGGGTATCTACTTTGGATTACATGAAGAAGCAAGTGCTTTCGCACACGAAGTTTCCTGAAAAGAAACTTCATGTTATACCGCTAGGAACCAACATTGACAGCACTTCCATTCATTCCAAAGAAGAAGCGCGCAAACTTTTGAATTTACCTTCGGCTAAATTTCTTGTTGGTGTAGTTGGAAGGTTAGACGAAAAGAAAGGTCAACTTGAAGTCATTCAAGCACTTTCTATGTTGAAGGAAAATGAGAAAGACATTCATGTAGTTTTCATTGGAGACAAAACAAAAAATGAAGCCGATGACTATGTTCAGAAGTTAAACGATGCCATTCAAATCAATTATCTTCAAGAGAAGACAACCTTCCTTCCTCATCAATCTGACATTCAAAAATTATACGGAGCGTTTGATTTGATCATTGTTCCAAGTTGGGAAGAAACCTTTGGAACCGTTACCATTGAAGCCATGGCAAGCAGCGTTCCTGTAATTGGAAGTAACACTGCAGGTACTGCGGAGATATTGGGGAATGAAACTTTTCTTTTCCAAGCAAGGAATCCGAAAGAGCTTTCTGAAACGCTCTTGAATGTATTGCAAGATGATACTCTTCGAGCGAATTGGGCGGTTGACCTTCAACATACATTTCAAAACAAATATTCCATGAAGGCCAGTGTGTCGGCGTGGAAAGAACTTTTACTAAACAAACTATGATCAGTTACAAACCCTCTGATTGGGTGCATTTCTTATTCAGCTTTCACAAATCAGACACCTTCAGACAACTTGGAGTTCTTATGATTGCGCTGGGGCTTTATGCCTATGGCGTTCGTTATGTGGAAAAGGAATATTGGCACATTGATTCAAACAGTGAAATTTCTAAACTCACTGTGTTACACACGATTCTTGGAACCGTTATGAGTTTGTTGTTGGTGTTCCGCACCAACACGGCTTACGATCGTTGGTGGGAAGGAAGAAAACTCTGGGGAAGTTTAACCAACAGCAGCAGAAACCTTGCTTCGAAGATGAACGGTATACTTCCGTTTAACGATGCCGAGAATAGAAATTTTTACAGAAAGAGCATTCCGTTGTTTGCCATGACGCTTTCACAACATTTACTGTTAGAAAAGACTCGAACTGAATTGGATCAAGACTTTTCAGAGGAATTTGAAATGCCAACCGATGTTCAGCACAAGCCGAATTACATGGCCTCGCTCATTCACAAGCGCACGTATAAACTTCACCAAGAAAAAGTAATTTCAGACAGTGAATTGCTTTCGGTAAATTCCGAATTGTCGAACTTCTTAGAAGTGGCTGGGGCTTGCGAGCGAATTAAGAACACACCTATACCCTATTCTTACAGTTCGTTCCTTCGAAAATTCATTTTGTTCTACATCATAACCCTGCCTTGGGTGTTCAGTTCTACCTTGGGAAATTACGTCATTCCGTTTTCCATTTTCATCTTTTACGTACTGGGCAGTTTAGAGCTTATTGCGGAAGAAATTGAAGATCCGTTCGGCGGCGACGAAAACGACGTTCCCATTGAGAAAATCTCTCAAAACATTAAGAAAAATGTTTCCGAGATTGTGCGATAATTTTTTTTTGAAAATATACCAATTGCGTTGTATCCTTGCACTGCTGAAAGCATTTCGCTTTCGAATTCCCAACATTACATTTTGAATTTCATTTCCCTTACATGTACGATATTTTAACATTAAACGCCATGAAAGTGGCAGAACTAAAATCTGTTGCTGAAAATTTAGGCATTGCGAATGCAGAAAAATTAAAGAAGCAAGATTTGGTTCTCACCATCATGGATCGTCAGACTGTTTCTTCCGCTCCTGCTGCGGCTCCTGCTCCAACAGCTGTTGAAGCAAATGAGCCAAACTCAGCATCGGATTCAAATGAGTCTTCTGACCGTCCGAAGAAAACGCGTGAAAGAAAACCATACAAGGCATCTGAAAAAGAAGAGATACCTGCTAAGGAAGAAGTTGCGATTGATATTCCAACCGAACAAAAAAATGAACAAGTAGAAGAATCTGCTCCTGTAGTAGAAACCAAACCTGAAATTCCATTTTTAGTATTGGCGAAAAAAGACGGACAACCGCGTCCGCAACATCCGAATCAAAAGAATCAAAGACCCGAACATAAAGACCGTCCTGAGAGACCGAACAGACCTGAGCGTCCAGAAGGACAAGAACGTCCGGAAAGACCGAACAGACCTGAGCGTCCTGAAGGACAAGCGGAACGCGATCAGAACATTGTTCGTCCAGACCGTCAGCGCAGAGGAATGCCCGACGAGCACGGATACAATTTCGACGGCTTAGTTATGGCTGAAGGGGTGTTGGAAGTCATGCCTGATGGATTCGGATTTATGCGTTCTTCGGATTTCAATTATTTGAATTCTCCGGATGACGTATACGTGTCTCAACAACAAATTAAAACATACGGATTATTGCCGGGAGATACCATTCGCGGGGCTATTCGTCCACCGCGTGAAGGAGAAAAATACTTCCCGTTAATTCGCATCGATAACATTAACGGACGTGACCCGGCTTGGGTTCGTGACCGTATTCCATTTAAGTTCTTAACGCCATTGTTCCCGCAAGAGCGTTTCCATTTGGCAGACAACAACAACAATGTGAGCATGCGAATCATGGATTTGTTCGCTCCTATTGGAAAGGGCCAACGTGGTATGATTGTATCGCAACCGAAGACTGGTAAGACTACGTTGTTGAAAGACGTTGCGAATGCGATTGCAATGAATCATCCTGAAACGTACTTAATCGTGTTGCTTATAGACGAGCGCCCGGAAGAAGTTACAGACATGAAGCGCAGCGTGAAAGGTGAAGTTGTTGCTTCTACCTTCGATGAGCCAGCAGAGCGTCACGTAAAGATTGCCAACATTGTTTTGGAAAAAGCAAAACGTTTGGTAGAGTGTGGACACGACGTTTGTATTCTATTGGATTCAATCACACGTTTAGCTCGTGCATACAACACCGTTGCGCCTTCGAGCGGAAAAGTATTGTCGGGTGGTGTTGAAGCGAATGCATTGGAAAAACCAAAACGTTTCTTCGGAGCTGCGCGTAAGATTGAAAATGGCGGATCTCTTTCCATCATTGCGACAGCATTGGTAGATACTGGAAGTAAAATGGACGAAGTAATCTTTGAAGAGTTCAAAGGAACGGGTAACATGGAATTGCAATTGGATCGTAAGATCAGCAACAGACGTATTTTCCCTGCCATTGATATTCTTTCTTCAGGAACACGTCGTGAAGATTTGTTGCAAGACAAAGACACCCTTCAACGCATGTGGATTCTTCGCAGACACCTTGCAGATATGAATCCGGTTGAAGCCATGGAGTTCGTGAAAGATCGCATTGAGCGCACGAAATCGAATGAAGAGTTCTTAGTAACCATGAATTCGTAATGAGCACTTGGCGTATCTGGGCCTATGCCCTTTCGTTAGCAGTATTGTGGTTGGGATTGCGCTTCGCGCTTGGTCATTACTTTGCATACGATTATGCAGGAGCTCAACCAAAAGGCGTACTCTTGAATCTTGTTTTCTTGCTGTCTTTGATTGTGATAACCCTTTATAAAACTTACAGCGCAGAACCGCAAGTAAGAAGTTATTTCGACGATTTCAAATTGTCATTGCGCGCGGGTGTTGCTTACGGTGTTGCCATTGGATTGGCCATTGGTGTCTATTATTCATCGTCGAACGACATGAGCATTAAGCGTGCTGCCGATTACAAATTACTTGAAGAAGCGTTGGACACGCCTGAAGAAGTGAATGCCATAACTTCCACCAATGAGCAACTGAAAGATCTAACAAAAGAAGAGATACAACAAAGCTACATTGAACGCGTTAACACCATGACATCGGTGAAAACAGTAGTAGCAGCAGGTATATCAGGAATGATGTTGAGTTCACTCATCTTTTCCCTTATTGTGCCTTGGATTTTTAGAACCGTTATGTTGAAAGAACTACAATGAAAAAATTAGTCGCAGCATTTTTATTTAGCTTCATTGCACTGGCCTGTTTTGCGCAACGCGATCGAGCTGCAATGAACCTAGCCAAATTCGATTACAGAAAATATCATTTTGGATTTGCGTTAAGCGGCAATCAGAGTTCGTTCTTCATTAACTACAAACCAGATTTTTCATTTCAAGATTCGTTGTTGAGTATTACGAATGTTCCGCAAGCTGGATTCAACTTGCACATTCTTGCATCGTACAATCCGCTTCCCAACGTGAATGTGCGCTTTTTACCTGGATTATCTTTTCAAGACCGTTCACTCCAATATCAATTTTTGAAGGCGAACAACAAGATCGACACACAGACCAAGCCCATCTCAAGTGTGTGGTTGGAATTTCCTGTCTTGGTGAAGTTTAGAACGAATAGAACGGGAAACTTCGCAGCCTACGGATTGTTGGGTGGAAAGTATGCACGTGATATGCAATCGCAAAAAGATGTGAGCAACAATCAATCGAACGAAATTGTAGTTAAACTAAAAAGCAACGACTATTGCATTGAAGCCGGTGGTGGATTCGATTTCTTCCTTCCATTCTTCAAATTCGCCATTGAATTCAAAACAAGTATTGGTCTACCCAATTTGTTAATTGAAGAAGACACGAGGTATTCTCTTCCTATTGACAAATTGCGCTCACGCGCGTTTGTTGTTTCTATTTCCTTCGAAGGATAAATTAATCAATCCACTCCGCGATAAAGATATTCGTATCGCGCGTTCTTCCGTTGTGACGGTTGCTGCAGAACACCAAATATTTTCCATTTGGTGAAAACATAGGGAACGAATCGAATTCAGTATCGTAAGTTACTTGCTCCAATCCACTTCCATCTAAATTCACCAAGAATAAATTGAAAGGGAATCCGCGCGTGCTATTGTGATTGCTGCAGAAAAGAACCTTGTCTCCTTTCGGAGTGAATGTTGGCGACCAGTTTGCATTTCCCAAAGAAGTGACCTGATGTGCATCTGAACCATCGGCATTCGCAACGAAGATTTCCAAGTTTGAAGGCTCCACCATGTCTTCCTTCAACAATGATTTATAAGCATCTATTTCCTCTTTGTTCTTCGGACGAGACGCACGCCAAACGATTTTCTTTCCATCCGGAGAAAAACATGCACCACCGTCATAGCCCAAGTCGAATGTAATTTGCTTCACATCGCTTCCGTCTAAATTCATGGTGTACAAATCCAAATCGCCGTTGCGCAATGAAGTGAAAATTATGCGATCTCCTTTCGGACTAATCGTTGCTTCTGCATCGTAACGCGGCGAATCGGTTAATTGCTTCGTTACCTTTCCTTGAAGGTCAGCAGTGTAAATATCATAAGACGTGTATAACGGCCAAACATATCTTCCGGTGTTTGGAAGTGGCGGTGGACAAGACTCTCCGCCTTTGTGCGTTGAAGCATAAAGGAACGATTTTCCATCGGGCATAAACCAAGAACAAGTGGTTCTTCCAAGTCCGGTTGAAACCAACTGACGCTTCGAACTGTCTGCTTTCGCTTCCACATTCAAAAGGAAAATCTGATCGCAGCCTACTCCCCACTTCGAGTTGTCGCTTTGAAAAATAAGTTGCTTCCCGTCGGGGCTCCAATACGCCTCAGCATTGTTACCGCCGTAGGTGATTTGATGAATGTTTTTGAAATGGGTTTCCTTCTCATAAGTAACAGGGCCTGGCTCTGCTGTAACCGGAAGCGATTCCAAAACCAATTGTTGTGTGCAGCTGCTGAATGCAACCGCCACCATTGCGAGTGTAGCTAATTTCAAATTCATGGCGCAAATTAACGGCACAATTGCATATCTTCTGCATTCGGCTTATCTTTCGGAACTGATTTTAATTATGAAAAAGACCCTTGCCTCTTTGTTTTTCTTGGCTGCTGCTTTCGGCATAAACGCACAGAAAAAAATTACCAACGAACTCATTTGGAACAGCCGCGAATTCAACGCGGAATACCTTGGCGGATTCAACTCGATGAAAGACGGTGAAACGTTTTCAGACGTGATGGGTTCAGATATAAACGGACAAACCATTATTCAATGCAGTTTCGCAACAGGAGATACGTTGAAGACGATTACCTCTTCGAAAAGAATTTTCGGGAATGAAATGAGCGCATTCGACAATTACAGTTTCAATGCAGATGAAACCATGTTGTTGATTGAAACTGAAAGCGAAGGAATCTATCGTTGGAGCAGCATGGCGAATTATTTCGTTCACGATTTAGCAAGCGGAAAAACCACGCCTATTGCAGATTTCAAACAAGGAAAACAACGCTTGGCAACGATCTCTCCAGATAAAAAGCGCGTAGCCTTTGTTCGCAACAACAACATTTTCATTTTCAATATTGAGACGAAAGAGGAAAAGCAAATCACCTTTGATGGAGAGAAAAACAGAATCATTAACGGAGCAACCGATTGGGTGTACGAAGAAGAATTCGGATTCGATCGCGGATTGTATTGGAATGAAACAGGTTCGCTTCTCGCCTACTACAAATTCAACGAAAGCAGTGTTCCTGAATATGGAATGGATATTTACGGAAGTTTATATCCGGAAAGAAACACGTTAAAGTATCCGAAAGCCGGAGAAAAAAATTCAGATGTGAGCATTCACATTTATGAATTGACTTCCAACAAAAGTTTCTTAGTTGAAAAGACTTCTGCCGAGTTCGAATACATTCCACGTATCAAATGGGGAAAGCAAAGCACGCAGTTGTTGGTTCAGAAAATGAATCGTCACCAAAATCATTTGGTCTATGAATTAACGGCTCCCATTCGCGTTGAAGGAAATGACACTTGGCCAACAGCAGTGTTGATGGAAGAGAAATCTGAAACCTACATTGATGTGAACGACAACATTCAATTTTTATCGGGTGGAAATTGTATGATCTACACCAGCGAGAAAAGTGGTTATGCCCATTTGTATCAGATCGACTTGGGAACGAAAGTAGAGATAGCGTTAACCAGCGGAAATTGGGAAATTCTTGATTTTTACGGAATCGATGAAAAAGCAGGAAACATTTATTTCAGTTCTACGCGTGCTGCACAGGTTAACTATAACAAGCGCATGAGCAGCTCGCTCGATGCGACTTCGAAGTATGTGTACTGCGTTAATTTGAAGAAGAACACGTGGAAGTGTTTATCCTCTGACGATGGAACCAACGAAGCGGCGTTCAGTAACGGACTGAAGTATTTCCTTCACACCTACAGCAACGCCAACACCCCTCCTACTTTCTGCATTCGCGACAACCAAGGAAACACGAAGCGTGTGCTGATTAAGAACGAAGCCCTTTCTGCGAAATTGAATGAATACAATTGCGTGAAGAAAGAATTCTTCTCGTTTAAGAATTCAATCGGTACTGATTTGAATTGCTGGATGATGAAGCCTGCCAGCTTCGATCCGAATAAAAAATATCCTGTGTTGGTTGCAATCTATGGAGGTCCTGGAAGCAACACTGTTCTTGACTCTTACGGCGGAAAGAACTACATGTGGTACCAATTGCTTTGTCAGGAAGGATACATTGTTGTGAGCTGCGATCCACGAGGAACACAATTTAGAGGCAAAGATTTCAAACATTCAACCTACATGAATTTAGGTGGAAATGAAACGCAAGACTTTATAGACTTCGCGAAATATTTAGGCCAACAAACATACATAGATGCTGCACGCATTGGAATGCAAGGTTGGAGCTACGGCGGGTACATGACTTCGTTGTGCATGACCAAAGGAGCTGACTATTACAAAACCGGAATTGCTGTTGCTCCTGTTACGAACTGGAAGTATTACGACAGCGTTTATACTGAAAGATACTTGCGCACACCGCAAGAGAATTCAGGTGGATACGAAAACAACTCGCCTATCAATTTCGCAAAACAATTGAAAGGAAACTACTTATTGGTTCACGGAAGCGCAGATGACAATGTGCATTTCCAAAACACCATGGATATGGTTTCTGCATTGGTTGCTGCGAATAAGCCTTTCGACTTGTTTGTTTATCCGAACAAAGACCACGGCATATACGGCGGAAACACGCGCCTGCACTTGTTTAGCAAGATGACCAACTTCTTGAAAGAAAATCTGTAATGAGAAAAGCACTTGTCCTGTTGTTCGTTATTTGTTCGGGCCTTGCGGCATTCGGACAAGAGCAATGGCAAGTGCACGGTGGTGTTCAATACGGATTTGTGGTTCCGCATAACTCGCTTATGGAACCGCTTATCACCAATCACAGCATTGGTGGAAGTGTTCGCGTTGTGAAGCGTGTGACCAAAAGACTTTATTCAAGGCCCTACGGAAATCCTTATCAGGGTGTCGATTTCACCTACATCAACACCGGGAACATTCAACAGCTAGGACAACAATTCGCGTTGAGTTTCTGGAATCAATTTCCCACTAACCGCAGAATCTTTGGTGAACGTCCTTCAAACAAGAAGTTCATCAACCTCGGTATTGGCTTGGGTTACACCACGAAGATTTGGAATCTACAATCGAATTATCAAGCGCCTGTTTTAGGTTCGCACTTCAACGCAGCATTGAGTATTGGCTTCGATCAGGAAATTTTTCACACCGAAAATCTTCAATACAAATTAGGCATTCGTGTCACCCATTTTTCAAACGGTGCTTTTCAATTACCGAATCTCGGAACGAACACCATGGCCCTTACGCTTGGTGTTCAGCCATTAACTAAACCGAAGGTTCCAAGAAAAGATGAAGCGCATGAAATTCTATTGCTTCGCTTTTTAAGCAAATACAACCGCAGTATTTCCTACACGCAAGGATGGAAAGAAGTCATGCAACCTTACGGAAAGAAATATCCCATTCATCTGCTTAGTGCGGGGTGGGATCGCAGAACATCACGCGTAAAGCGTTCTTTCGGATTAACAGCCGACCTCATGTTCAACAGTTCATTAATTCCGTTGATGGAAAACAGAGACGGCATTCGACCGAACAATCGTTCGGTTTTTCAACTGGGTGTTGGACCTACCTTTTGTCAGAATTTCGGAAACACGCAATTGCGCATTGTTCAAGGCTTTTACATTTGGGACAAATGGGCGGAGACAACGCCGTTATATCAGCGTGTAATGGTTCGTCATGCACCGAAGGACAAACATTGGTTCATTCAATTCGGATTAAAAACTCATTTTGCAAAAGCAGATTATGGTGAAATTGGATTTGGCTACCGTCTGTAAGCTAGGCCTGTTGGGCCTTGTGCTGACTTTTTGTTCGTGCAACAAAGAGAACGCTCCCGATTGCTTTAAAACGGCAGGAGAAGTTCAAACCGAAACAAGAGATTTAGGAAGCTTTACCAAACTTGAATTGAACAGCAATTTGAAATACGAATTGGTTGACACGAATTTTTGTGGAATTGAAATTACCGGCCCGAAGAATTTACTTCCTAAGATAGACGCACAACTTTCAGACGGTGTATTGAAAATTGAAAACGTGAATACGTGTAATTTTCTTCGATCGTTTGAAAACGAAATAACGGTGACGTTGTATTTCGATTCAATCACGAACATTCAAAATTTCAGCACCGGAAGTGTTGTTTCATTGAATGAATTGAAAGCACGTAAACTTGTGATAGAGAACAAGCATGCGAATGGAAAGATAGAGTTGAACTTGAATTGCGACACCATCTATTGCGGCAATCCGGCGGGTGCTAACGATTCATATTTGAAAGGCACTGTTCAAGTTGCAGAATTGTATTCAGACGCGTACGGAATTATTCATGCAGAAGAGCTCAATGCCAATCAAGTGTACATTAACAACTCTTCGTTGCAACCCATTTATGCGAAAGCTAATGAATATGCATTTATTCGAATAGAAGATGCGGGGAATGTTGTGTTGAAGCAAACTCCAGCCTTGTATGATTTCGTTCGTAACGGAAGCGGCGAGTTAATCTTCGAATAATCGAACAATATGTTCAGGGGCTTTGCAAGGTCTGCCTGTGTTCTTGTCAACAAACACCAATTCTACTTCAGCCGTATTCAACAACGTGTCATTTCGGAACGATTCAAAATGAAATAAAATTCGTGTGCCACTGAACTGTGTAATGCGCGTTTGAATTTCTACAAGATCGTCGTAATGCGCAGGAGCTTTGTAATGTATGTTGAAGGTTCTAACCGGAAGAAGAATTCCTTCGTCTTCAAGTTGTTTATACACGACACCTAATTCGCGCAACGCCTCTACCCTAGCCACTTCGAAATATGCAGCATAATGACCGTAATACAAATAGCCCATGCGGTCGGTTTCTGAATATCTTACAGTAAATTTGGAATGGAAGACGCGATCTTGAATTTTCATAGCCACAAAGAAATTATTGAATTGTCTTGCTATGATTTTCATTCTCAAATTCTTTGAACAATCTTTCGAACAAAGGGCTTAAACTGATACGTCAAAAATTTTCATAAGTCAAGGGGCAATTGAGTTTTTTTTTCACTTTTTTTACATTTCTTTTGTAGTCCGAGAAACGAGAAGCATATTTGTTGTTTACCGACACCTAAACAGACGATTAACCCTTTTTATATTCAGCAGTATTATGACTAACGATTTCAATCAAGTTTGGCAGAATTGTTTAAATATCATTAAAGACAATGTAAGTCCGCAAGGATTCAAAACTTGGTTCGAACCGATTAAACCCGTTAAACTTGAAAACAAAGTTTTAACGATTCAAGTCCCTTCACAGTTTTTCTACGAATGGTTGGAAGAGCACTATGTGACTCTTTTGAAAAAGATCATTCGCAAAGAATTGGGTACTGAAGGAAGATTGGAATATTCCATCATCATGGAAAACAATCAGGCTTCGAACGCTCCTTACACCATTAAAGTTCCAACAAGCAATCGCAAGGCCGTTAAGAACGCACCTGTTGCAATGCCTTTGGATCTTGGCGATGTTCCAATTAAAAATCCGTTTATCATTCCTGGTCTTCGCAAATTGAATATCGATTCGAATTTGAATCCGAACTATTCATTTGAAAATTTCGTTGAAGGCGATTGCAACCGTTTGGCTCGCAGCGCTGGATATGCGGTTGCTAACAAGCCAGGCGGAACAGCATTCAATCCGTTGTTAATTTATGGAAGCACAGGATACGGTAAGTCTCACTTGGCCCACGCAATTGGATTAGAGATTAAGAACAAGTATCCTGAGAAAACAGTGTTGTATGTAAACAGTGAAACGTTTACTCACCAATTCATTGACGCTGTTAAGAACGGAACCATTAACGACTTTTCACACTTCTATCAGATGATGGATGTGTTAATCATAGACGACGTTCATTTCTTCGCTGGAAAAGAGAAGACGCAAGATGTATTCTTCCACATCTTCAACCACCTTCACCAAACTGGAAAGCAAATCATTTTAACAAGTGACAAGCCACCGGTTGAGTTGCAAGGCATGGAGCAACGTTTGTTGTCTCGCTTCAAGTGGGGATTGAGTGCAGATTTGCAATGTCCATCTTTGGAAACGCGTATTGCTATTCTTCGCAAGAAGATGTATGCAGACGGAATTGATCTTCCAGACGAAGTTGTTGAGTACTTGGCTTACAGCATCACTACGAACATTCGTGAGCTTGAAGGCGCATTGATTTCTTTGATTGCTCAATCTTCATTGAACAAGAAAGCGATTACGCTAGATCTTGCGAAGCAGATGATTGACAAGTTCGTTAAGAACACGGCGCGTGAGGTTAGCATTGATTACATTCAGAAAGTTGTTTGCGATTACTTCGACTTACCTATTGAGTTGTTGAAGAGCAAGACGCGTAAGCGCGAGATTGTTCAGGCGCGTCAGATTGCGATGTATTTCGCGAAGAAGATGACGAAGAGCAGTTTGGCAAGTATTGGAGCTCATTGCGGCGGAAAAGACCACGCAACTGTACTTCACGCTTGTCGCACCGTGAACAACTTACAAGAAACCGACAAACACTTCAGAAAATATCTTGAAGATTTAGAGAAAAAATTAAGCATTGCTTAAATCGCTTTTCCTTTGGAGCTTTCACGTAGTGAATCTTTCCACCGGAATAATTACCTAAACAACAGGGAAGCCGCTTTCGAGCGGCTTTTCTGTTTCTTGAGTATTTCCCCGAACCTTCAGTGGGAACAAACAAGAATGTACTTCGTACGAATGCCTTTGGCGAATGCTACGCGAATGTCTTCGACGATTTTAATTACGCAGTAGAACCAATCTTCTTAGAAGATCAATTGCAAGCAATCAATCACCTGCGGTGATCAATCCTTCAGATTGAAGAATAAACAGCATATAAACTGCATATAAAAATTGGTGTTTATGCCAATAGGCCAATTCAACTTTGTGGCTAAAAGAACATGGCAAAAATTAAAGTTGAAAATTCAGAAATTACGGTCATTCAAGAAGCAGGAGTTGATTTTATTTCATTAACTGACATGGCTTCAGTAAAAGAAAACCAAGCGAGGTCTGCTGATGTAATTAAAAATTGGCTTCGAACCAGATATACTTTGGAATTCCTGGGCGTTTGGGAGCAGATTCATAACCCTAATTTTAAAGTGGTCGAATTTGACCACTTTAAATCTCAAGCTGGTCTGCCTAGTTTCGTAATCTCTGTTTCGGAATGGGTAAACAAAACAAATGCAATAGGACTTATCGTTCGAAAGGGAAAATATGGAGGAACATTTGCCCATCCAGATATTGCCTTTGAGTTTGGAACTGCGGTTAGTGTGAAATTCAAATTGTATCTTATCCTTGAATATCAGCGATTAAAGCAAGATGAAAAGAAACAGTTCAGCTGGTCGGTAAAAAGAGAATTAGCTAAAGTGAATTATCACATTCACACGCAAGCAATCAAAGATTTCATTGTTCCAAAGTTGCTTAGCAAGGGTAAACTTCCCCTTAACTGTAACGTTTTAAATTAGAGTACCTGGGTTATTTGTTGTTGCTAAGTTAGTTATCTATTTGAAAGGTTGGAAAATCAGAATCAATTAAATGTGGTTTTGCATGTTTAAGAAGGAAGTTTCTTGGAG
>CAMCVP010000011.1 GCA_945881835.1 Chryseobacterium gleum
CTATAAGCCAATTCGTTTTCCCCGCCAATCAACAACCAATCTGTCTTTATCGTTATCTCTATTTCGTGCAGCGCGAAGGACACGCTTGACCTTCCGAAACTTCTCAATGCGTTCATCGATTTCTTGTGCAATCAATTCTCGAATGGTTAAATACTCTTTTGTATTTTCTTTCTGTTTGAATTGCTGAAGACTTGAATCGATTTTCGCAACCAGAAGAGAATCTTGATTGACTTCTATATTGATTTGATTCACTGTGGAATCCACCACTGGAATGTAAACTAGGTTCGACCAAGGAATGGTTCCGTTTGGAAAACCGTATCCATATTCAGGATTCCACATGTTCGGAAAAACCGTTCCACCACAATAAAACGGGAAATTAATATCGTTCCAAGGGATGAGCCATTCAGAGCTAATGAAAATAATTGAATCACGTTGTTCGAATTTCTGTTCAATCTTCTGTTCAATCTTCTTCTCTGGACGGTGATAAACATACTCCATCGGAGCGGGCTCATCGGGAATGACAATGAATGTTCGAAGTACCAACGCTGCAATCCATGAGGCCGCCATGCCACTTATCCAGAAATAAACGCTTCGACTGTTTTCTTCCTTCTTTAAATTTTGTTTCCGACTTTCATTCAATTGAACACCGGAAATTTCATATTGAAAATGACTCTGTACTTCCTCATCGGAAACAGCATATTGCTTCAAAGAATCCTTCTTATCGAACGAAACTTCTGTTCGTTCAACTTTCGGAAACTCATCTTCTATATGTTCATTCCATTCGTTCATGTTGTCCAATGAAGGGTTATAAATTCTTTCAATTCTTTTCTCGCTCGGAAGAGTGTCACTTTCACCATGGATTCTGACAAACTCGTTATCTCTCCAATCTCTGCGTAGGAATAGTCTTCGTAATCGCGCAGTAATATCAATTGTTTTTGTTGAAGGCTCAACCGTTCCAATCCTTCGTCTATCAATGCCTTCAACTCACCACTGTGATCTTGCTCGGCAACTTCCATTGAAGCGGGAATGTTTTTCTTCAACTTATCTCTTCTCGACCAATCCACTACAGCGTTGTATGCCGAGGTGAACAAATAAGCCTTCGACTTACCTGCTTCAACAACGTCTTTCTTCTTCCACAATTTTTCATACACATCTTGCACAAGGTCTTCTGCCAATTCTTTGTCGCGCACCAACTTCAATACAAATCCAAAGATTCGATCAGACCACAGGTCAACTGCTTCATTGTATTCTCTTATGCTCATTCGACAAATCCAAGACGCAGCAAGATGCTAAAAGTTACAAGACTTCAAGAAATAATTTGACATCTTCAATTTTCGCGACGCTCAGAACGACGCTCCTTGCGGTTTTTTCTATTGACCTTCATTTGACTCATTTTTTCAAGGAGCCTTTTGACTGCTCCCTTCTTCTTGGAAGAATTGATACTCGCTTGAGCCATTTGATTAACTGCATTGGAATCATTACTCGCATTGAATAATGAATCTTGACTCCTTGTTTTCAATGAATCTGTGCTTGTTGAATCTGCGCCAGGCAATGTAACAACTCCCCCTAACGGATAGCCTCCCCAAGAAGGAAAACCATAACCGGGGTAACCCCATTGATCCATATAAATGACTCCGCCACATCCATAGTAGGGGAAATTATAGATTTGGAAATTACAAGAGAAAAACCAATCTCCAGTTAATGTGTATATCGTATCGCGCTGCTCAACTTTCTTTTCAATCTTCTTTTCAGGACGGTGATACTCGTAAACAATGGAAGCAGGCTCTTCAGGAATAACAATCATAGCACGAAGCGCAATCATGAATCCCCATGCTAGAAACATCAAGCCAATTCTCAAATAAGTTTTATTTAGTTCTTTCCGCTGCTCCATTAGCAGATAGACTCACATTTCACCGAAATAGTTTCCTCGTTGCGAAAAATCGTGACTAACCTCACCCAATGATTTCGAATCCACTACTACTTTCGCAATATGAGAATCATGTCAGTATTCATTCTAACATTCTTAACGCTTCATTCAGCAGCGCAGGAATTTCCCTATACCGTTGTTTTAAATCCTGTGTATTCGAGTCCAGATATTGCCTTGCAATCATACGCCTACGGCGTTTGGGAAAACAGAGTATTACTCATTGGAGGAAGAAAAGATGGCCTTCATCAGCGTCAGCCATTCGCATCTTTCGCTGCGGAAGGAATGCCCGCCAATATTTCAATTCTCGACTTGAACAACTACACTTCAACTCCAGTTGAGTTCGATATTCTTGATACTCCGTTAGCAGAACAGTTCTCTTCCACCAACATTGAATTTTATCAGACCGATAGCATTCTTTGGCTAGTAGGTGGATATGGATACAGCCCGACTTCGCAAGACCACGTGACCTACCCCATGCTTACAGCCATTAACTTGAAGACCTTCTTTGAAGCACAAGACAACGGGACCTTCGCTTTTGAAAGTTTCGATTTCATTACCGACGAGCGCTTTGCTGTGACCGGGGGGGCTTTGAAAAAGTTGAATGGCGTTTATTACTTAGCGGGGGGACATCGATTCGATGGCCGCTACAATCCCATGAATAATCCGACATTCACGCAGACTTATACTGAAAAAGTTTCTCGATTTATTCCATCACTCACTGCAAATGGAATTCAAGTGGAATGGCTCCCCGAATTCAGTGACCCAGCTTTGCTTCATCGAAGAGATTTAAATGTGATGGAAGGAATTGATTCGAATGGACAAATGAATTTTACGCTGTTTAGCGGCGTGTTTCAACAAGTGGCAGACTTGCCTTTCATGAACTGTGTTGCCGTGAATGAGCAAGGAGCAACTGAAATTCCTGAATTTCAACATTTATTGAATCAGTACCACACCGCCCATGTTTCCTTGTATGACGAGGTACTTCAAAAGCAACACTATTTGTTTCTTGGTGGAATTTCAGAGTACTATTACGAAGGCGATGTTCTCACACAGAATGTCGATGTGCCCTTCACGAAAAACATTGCCTGTGTTACGCGTAATGCGAACAATCAGTGGGTGGAAGAACTTAATCCTTCCGTCTTGCCTGCATTCTTGGGCTCGAGTTCCGAAATCATTCTCAATCAAAACCTGCCATTCATTGAAGGAGATATTATAGACTTGAATTCAGCTTACGACGGCAGTGAAATTTTATTGGGACACATGCTCGGGGGAATTCGTAGTACAGGTCAAAATATTTTCTGGACGAATAACGGCTCACAGAGCGCGCCAAACGATACATTGTATGAAGTTTGGCTGGTACCGAATTCAATCGATGTTGCTTCAGCACATGCGCTTCCAAAAAATGTTTTTACCATTTACCCGAACCCTACTAACGGAAAATTCCGCATTGAATTTTCATGTTCTAAAAATTGCGATGTGGAATTAACAGCATTCGATTTGAATGGTAAGAAAGTGGCCTTTGATAAGCTTGGAAATTTCCCGTCAGGAAAACACAGCGAAGAAAATCGCTGGAGAATCTTCGAGCATCCAGGCACGTATGTTCTTCAACTAAAATTAGGAGAAGAAATCATTACTCAGAAATTATTGGTTGAACCTTAACCCAAGGAAACGCCAATCAAAGATCCTATTCCGAAAGTTATTGCTGCTGCAATTAATCCGAATAAAACCTGACGAAATCCGCTAAACCAAACGTTTCTTCCAGTAAACAAGGTTATAGCGGCACCAATTCCAAACAATCCGAAAGCACTGCATACAGCACTTAATATGATTGCTGTGAATCCTGTTGTGAAGAAGAACGGTACAACCGGAATAATTGCTCCTGTTAGGAATAAGAAAAACGAAGAATAAGCCGCTTCCATCGCAGAACCTTTCATCTCTTCTGCGTTAATCCCCAATTCTTCCCTCACTAAAATATCCAAGGCTTGTTCTTTGTTCTGCATAATTGAAGCGGCCATTTCTTTCGCCTGTGTTTCTGGAATTCCCTTGGCCATGTAGATTAAGGCTATCTCTTGTTGTTCTCCTTCCGGGTTAATCTCTAACTCTTCGGCTTCCAATTCCATTTGATTTTCGGAAAGCTCTTGCGAAGACTTTACACTGATCCATTCGCCCAATGCCATGGACAACGCTCCTGCCAGCATTCCCGCCAATCCTGTCATGAGCACGGGGCCATTACCAGAACTAGCACCTGCCACGCCCATGACCAAACTGAAGTTTGAAACCAATCCATCATTACCGCCCAAAACCGCTGCGCGTATAGCATTTCCGCCAACATTTCTGTGACGTTTTTCAAAACGCGCCAAGGAAGAACCTGAAATGTTTTTATTGGTGTGAAGAATATTTCGAAGAATAGATACGTGTGCAGTATCTGAAATCGAATTCTGCATGTTTTGCTTTTTGCGTGCGTTCAAAACTCCAGCAGACAAACCCTTCTCTGTATCTAACAAAACACCCAAGACATAATCATATCCGAATATCTTACCAATTCTTCTCAACGTCTTCGCTCTTCCCGAAGGACCTGGCATATCGGATTCAGGAAGACCTTTACTCTTCAAAAAAGCCTTGGCGTGTCCCATTTCAATTTCACTCATCTCACGAAAAACATGAGCCACATTCGAATCTTCCTCGTGCTCGGCAAGCAAGGCATAAAGAAAAGAAGCGTCAACTTCGGTTTGAATACTCGTTAAGTTTTCCATAAAATGAATTTTCACGCAAGTTCGATGATAATTAAGGGAAATGCAAATAGGCAAGAAGTTCAAATCCATTCAACCTACGAGAAGTATCAAAAAATCTATTTTATTTTATATTTTTTCTTCATGAATAAGCATATTTTAATCATACTATTATTTGCTACAATCTTAAGTTCATGTAGCATTGAAAAAAAGAGTTTATCAATCTGGGTATTACATTTCCGGTAGAAACTCTTCCCATGATGATTTAGATGTTCCCCAGGGAATAAAGCCTATTGCTTTTGAAGAGCCTAAGACCTTAGAAAAAGTATCTGAAGCAGTTATTGTCGCAACTGAGCAATATTCAACTTTGACGTCAAATTATTCTGATTCAATAATAAAAGACTACAATCTTTCAAATATTATTCAAACAAATAAAATTCTGACAAATAAAATTCTGACCAAAACTTATTCCGACTCCATTCCAGACGATGGAAAAGTGCTTTTAGCTAACTATGAAAAAAACCATAAGACAAAAAAGAAAATTAAAAAAATTGGATCTTATCCTTTGGCTGTTGCAACGTACGGATTTTTCATGACTTGGATAATTTTACTTATTTACCTCTTTAGCTCAATGCCTGATATGGTCCTTACAGTCTCATTGTTAATCTTTGCAGCCGCCGTAATATTAGTAATTCCTTTCGCTATTATTTATCTCATTTTATCCATCATCACTAAAAAACAACGTCGAAAACTCAGGAGAATGGGGCTAGTCAAATGAGAATATCTTAGCGTTTAACCTTTTCTTACCTTCTCTTACCTCTTCATCCCCTCTCTTCCCTTATTCAAAGCCCTCGCCATCGGCATTCGTGCAAAGCACATTAGTCTGAAAGACATTCGCCATCGGCATTCGTCCGAAGGACATTCGTATCTTTGATACATGAACCCTCAAGTAGACATCATACTCGAAGAAGGATGCGGCCGATGCAAACTAGTCGGCACACCGCAATGCCGAATCATCATACGCAATCTTGAAATGAACGCGCTCCGAGAAATCGCATTGGAGTCCGGTTTAGAAGAAGAAGTTAAATGGGGATTTCCCGCATATACCTTCAAGAAGAAAAATATCTTCATGTTGGGAAGTTTCAAAGAATATTCAAGCATCATGTTTTTCAAGGGAGCGTTGCTCAGCGATCCTGAAAACATTTTAGTTCAACCCACAGAGAATTCGAATTCAGGAAGACAGCTTCGATTTACCAATGCGAAAGACATTCTAAAAGCAAAGAAATCAATACTCGCATACATCTACGAAGCCACAGAACTTGAGAAGTCAGGAGCGAAGGTTGAAGCCAAGAAGACCTCTGAGTATCCCATGCCCGATGAGTTGAAAAACAAATTCAAAGAGCTCCCTGAATTGAAAGTGGCATTCGAGAACCTCACTCCTGGAAGACAACGCGGATACTTACTACATTTCTCTCAAGCCAAGCAATCTGCCACTCGCCTCTCTCGCATAGAAAAGTGCATGGAAGCAATTTTCAACGGCAAAGGCATGAACGAATAAATCAAATTGAAATGAGCAGTCCTAATCGATCTAGAAGAATTCTCATACTCATCGCCCTACTCTGCTTGGTCGTTGTGATTGTTTATGCTTTTCAGTCGAGCAGTGCTTCAGTTGTTTCAAATTCGGAATCGAAAAAAGAAGAACAAAAGGAAGAAGTTATTCCAACAGAAAACATTACACATCTTGAGTATCCTGCTGTTCTTCCCAATGAGAAAATAATTTCTCATTCAGGTTATTCCTTTGTCTATTCGGAAGAACACGAGCAAGCGAAATGGATTGCTTATGAATTGACGAAGGAAGAGACCAACAGTCTTTTCGAACGGACAGACAAGTTTCTCGTCGACCCCCTGGTTTCAACGGGCACGGCAGAGAATTCTGACTATGCGAATTCCGGATACGACAAAGGACACTTGGCTCCTGCTGCCGATATGGGATGGTCGGCCGTTTCAATGAAGGAAAGTTTTTACCTCAGCAATATGAGTCCGCAACTCCCGGGATTTAATCGTGGTGTTTGGAAAAGATTGGAAGAACTCATGCGCTCGTGGGCTTCAGATTACAGTTCGATATACATAGTTACTGGACCAGTCTTAAAATCAGGATTACCAACCATCGGGGGCAATCGCGTTTCTATTCCGCTCGAGTATTACAAAGTCATTTTAGATTACACACAACCGGAAATCCATGCAATAGGGTTCATTCTTCCAAACGCTTCATCGAGCGCTTCGCTTAACACGTTCGCTGTGAGCATTGACGAAGTAGAGAGCAGAACAGGCATCGACTTCTTCCCTGCCCTTCCAGATGACCAAGAGACGAAACTTGAAAAAGCAGTTTGTCAAACCTGTTGGCATTGGCAAGCTTCTAAAACGAATAATGGTTCTGGATCAAATCAAAAATCAGGAACTTCAGTTCAATGCTCTGGAATAACAAAAGCAGGGGCTCGTTGCAAGCGTATGACATTAAGCGAAAACGGAAGATGTTACCAGCACGGCGGAAATTAACACCGCTTTTCTTTCATAAATAAAATCTATAATTTCATAAAAACTATTGATAATCTGTATCATAGGTTAGCATCTACATTTGAGACATCAAACTAGAAATAACTTAAACAGTTTTCAATGAAAAAAATCCTAGTAATTACAGGGCTCGTTGCGGCAGTAAATGCTTCTGCGCAACCGCATGAAGCCATGCAAGGGCAATGTCCATTTCACCCTTCAACATCACCTCAAAAAACAGAAGTGATTGGCAGCGGACAAAACAATAGAGATTGGTGGCCAAATGCTTTAAACTTAGAAGTTCTTCGCCAAAACTCTACTCTTTCTAATCCTATGGATGCTCAATTCACTTATGAAAAAGCATTCACCACGTTGGATTATTTCGCGTTGAAAAAAGACATCAACGCGCTACTTACAAACAGTCAAGATTGGTGGCCTGCAGATTTCGGTAACTACGGACCGTTCTTTGTCCGTATGGCTTGGCACAGTGCAGGAACATACAGAACCGGTGACGGACGCGGAGGCACACGCTCTGGAATGGAACGTTTCGCTCCACAAAACAGCTGGCCCGATAATGCGAACTTGGACAAAGCACGCAGACTCCTTTGGCCTATCAAACAGAAATATGGCAATCAAATTTCTTGGGCTGACTTAATGATTCTAACCGGAAACGTTGCTCTTGAAAACATGGGCTTCAAGACCTTTGGTTTCGGTGGCGGACGTGTTGACGTTTGGGAACCTGAGCAATACGTCTACTGGGGACCTGAAACAAAATGGTTAGACGACAAACGATATACCGAAGGAAGACAACTTGAAAAGCCGCTAGCTGCTGTTCAAATGGGATTAATCTATGTGAATCCTGAAGGACCTAACGGAAATCCTGATCCATTGGCTTCTGCGAAAGACATTCGCGAAACATTTGGTCGCATGGGAATGAACGATGAAGAGACTGTTGCGCTTATTGCAGGTGGACATACCTTCGGCAAAACTCACGGAGCTGGAAGTGCCTCTCACGTAGGTGAGGCACCTGAAGGCGCTGGAATTGAAGAGCAAGGTTTGGGTTGGAAAAGTGATTTCAATTCAGGAAAAGGAAAAGATGCGATTACATCTGGACTTGAAGTAATTTGGAATTCAACCCCAACAAAATGGAGTAACAGATACTTCACAACTCTATTCAACAACGAATGGGAATTGACAACCAGTCCTGCTGGTGCAAAACAATGGACTCCGAAAAACGGCGTCGCTAACGTTCCTGATGCTTTCGATCCAAATAAAAAACACATGGCAGGTATGCTCACCACCGACATCGCGTTGCGCGTTGATCCTGCTTATGAGAAAATATCTAGAAGATTCCTAGAACATCCTGAAGAATTCGCAGACGCCTTTGCTCGCGCATGGTTCAAGCTTACGCATCGCGACATGGGACCAAAAAGCACATATCTCGGTCCTGAAATCCCAAAGGAGAATTTGGTTTGGCAAGATCCTATACCTGCATTGAATCATGCAACTATTGATAATTCTGATATCGCGATTTTAAAAACACAATTGCTATCATCTGGAATTTCAATCAGTGAAATGGTAACCACCGCATGGGCATCTGCCTCGACCTACAGAAATTCTGACCGTCGCGGCGGAGCTAATGGAGCGCGCATTCGTCTTGCTCCTCAGAAAGATTGGGAGGTAAACAATCCTAAGCAACTTGCAAAAGTTCTTGCTGCTTACGAGAAGATTCAAAAAGAATTCAACAACAAAACCAAGGATGGTAAGAAGGTTTCTATGGCCGACTTAATTGTACTTGCAGGTAACATTGCAATTGAAGAGTCTGCGAAAAACGCGGGTGTGACTATCACTATTCCTTTCACAGCTGGAAGAATGGATGCGACTCAAGAGCAAACAGATGCTGCATCTTTTGCCGTGCTTGAGCCAATGGCTGATGGATTTAGAAATTATTTGAAAACGAAGTACACTGTTCCGACTGAAGCGTTGATGGTTGACAAAGCGCAATTACTCACGCTTTCAGCACCAGAGATGACTGTTCTAGTGGGTGGTATGCGTTCATTGAACGCTAATTTCGACAATTCAAAAAATGGGATTTTCGTTTCAAAGAAAGATCAACTCTCGAATGACTTCTTCGTTCAATTGTTGGACATGAATGTGATCTGGACCGCTGTGAATGCCGATGATGAATTGTTTGAAGGAAGAGACCGCAAGACAGGTGATGTTAAATACATGGCTACACGCGCCGATTTGATCTTCGGTTCAAACTCTGAATTGCGCGCTGTTGCAGAAGTGTATGCTAGTAACGATGCGAAAGAAAAATTCGTAAAAGATTTTGCTAAAGCATGGAACAAGGTGATGAACCTAGACCGCTTTGATGTGAAGTAATTCGTGAAGTTGAACGTGTTGAGGAAAAAAGGTCGGCGATTGTCGGCCTTTTTTATTTCAATTTCTTTTCAGTTTGAACGAAAAGAACAATGACGCTAACAATCAATAATGCAATTGAAATAACCGCAGACACTTCATCAGTTATAGGCAGTGCGAGCAGCATTCCTCCAATTGCAAGCATAACCAAACCTTGCTTCAGCATAAGCCGCGAAGAATAGCGCTGAGCTCTGTCCCAATTCTCCTGAGATTTCATGCTTCTTGAAGTTCGGTATCCGTAGATGCCATTAATTTTCTTTGGCGGAAACCTCATAGAAATAAACGCCGCTAACGAGAAAACCAATCCGACCAAAAACAAAGGAAGTACACCCATGATTATTTAATTTCAATCGTAACCTTTTTTCCGAATCCAACTTCGAATAATTCCAAGAGCGTTTTCAACGTCATATTACCCCCATCGTTTTCAATTCGAGAAATGTAGCTGCGCTTCTTATTTACTTTTTGCGCGAACTGTTCTTGAGTGAGGTTGGCTTGTTCACGAAGTTGTCTCAAATGCATTCCGATTACAAATGCAGTAGATTCCCTTTCAATTTCATCTCTTCGCGGAGTTCCCGTCACACCAAAGATCTCATCTTTTACTTCACTCCAACTTTTTAATTTTGGACCTTCACCTTTTTTCTTCATAGTATTTTTTCATTAATTGAATTGCTTTCTTTATTTCTCTAGCGGATGTTTTATCCTCCTTCTTTACATATCCATTTAGAACCACAACTAACCTGTTAACTTCAAAAAAACAAAACACCCTCCATGTGTTAGACCCCAAAGAAACTCTCACCTCATAAAGTCCTTTGGCGTTTTGTATTTTCTTAAAATAGTTTATCGGTATACGTTCAATCTCCTCAATATATCGAAATATTTTACCGAATTTGTCTTGAATCTCCTCGGATTGAGAATCAAGAAAAATTACAAAATCCTTATCATAAAAATATAGCTCCCGAATTTTCTGCATAACAAATGTAACTTATAAGTATCATTACTCCAAATTGAGTTTTGAAATTTTACACTGAAAGTTCCCGAATCCTTATATGCTGGTTATGTCAATTCAAGAATGAACTATTAATGGTTTGGCTTGTACAGCAAGACTTCTATACCTTTATAACGATGAATAAACTTGTTCTAATTCTTAGTCTCTTCATTCTTGGACTACCTGTTTACAGTTCGGCACAAGAGGTACAATGCCTCTTCAATCCGTATAACAAAAAAGGAAGCAACTACTTCTTTTCTACCTACTGGGACGTTTCTCCAAGCAACCTAATGGATGGGACATGCATTCAGTACATGGCGAACACGAAAGACATTTACGAAAAGCGCGTCTTCAAAAACGGGATCATTCAATTGGAATTAACCAACCACATAAACCCAACGCGAATTCGAACATCCTTCGAACGTGTGAAACGCGATAGCACAATAGCGGAATACAAACAATACCGAGAAGACGGAAAATTAGAACGCACAACAAAGTACTATCACGACCAAACCGGCAGACGCTGCTGGCAAGATTCACATTATTATCCGAATGGGAAAGTGCAATCTGTTGAATCTTACGCCGCACTTCGTGCTGAAGAACTCAAAGGATTTTCCTCTGATGTTATTCCAGAGCATACGATTGATTCAGAAGGATACGGCTGGCAAACTGTTCCGATTGGCGTGAGCAAAACCTATTTTCAAAATGGAAAATTGAATACGATTAGCACATACGGCTTCACAAAAAACGCATTGGCGGCTTATGACATTGGATTACATGGACCTTATGAATCCTACAACGAAGAGGGAGTATTAATGTCAAAAGGACAATATGCCAACGGGCGAGCGAATGGTGAATGGCGCTATTATTTTTTCGATGGAAAACTTTCTGAAGTAAAGACTTTCAAAGATGATTTCGGAATTGGCACTTGGATCGGTTATCACTACTCAACAGGAAAAGTTGCCTACACCGAAGTGTATGACAACGACAAGTACTTTTGGCCTGTGCCTAAAACCACTCGATACAACGAAAAGGGACAAGTAGTTTACGAAAAAGAAATATTACTCGATGGAAAAGGATACGTTAAATCGTATTTCGACAATGGACTTCCGAATGACATTACTATTTACTACCACGGCCCGACGGAAATCTCGGAATACTATGCATACTTCGAAACTGGACAACTCAAAAGAAAAACCTATTACCGAGCCAAAAACGACACATTAAGCGCAGAGTATTTCGAGGACGGTAGCATGAAACACTTGAACCTAACTCCAAATATTGGAAGCGGGAATACAAAGCAGTATATGGCCACGTATTACTCTCCTGGCAAAATGCAATCTCAGTCTTACTACACCTACAAAGACGGCATTACAGATCAGCACATTGAGCAATTCTACGAAAACGGAAACTTCAAATACGAATTGGTTCTTCATGAAAAAGAACAAACCGAAAGAGATTTCTATCGTAATGGAAAATTAAAAACCGAGAAACATTATGTCAACGATTTACTGAATGGAAATTGGATTCAAAAAGATTCCTTGGGAAACACGTTACGCAATTGCTTTTATTCTTTCGGATTCAAACTCGGAAAATGCGAAACCTTAGAGCCTTTAAAAATCAATTCTGCACCTAAAGACGAGCTCAAGGTGTGGCGTGCTGCTGTTATTTCAACCTATATGAGACAGTTCTACAACAACAGTATTCAAGACCCTTCTCCGAGTTTCGTTGAAAAAGAAAAAATAGATAAAGAAGCCGAAATCATTTGGAAGGTAGTAGAGTATTGCAATCAAAATGGATACACTTTCCTACCAAATGCATATGTTAAAGTTGATGGAGAAATTTCGTACACGTTTAATGCTCCAGTGAGCGCTTATGACCCGCATGAACAACAGATAGACTCCATCTTAGTTTCAAGAGGATTCATCATTTCAAAAAAATCGAAGCAAGGGGGATACTGCACTTTCCAACTTACAACCGAAGACTACCACGGCATAGCATCGTTCAATGAAATGCTTGTTAAGTTTTTTCCATTTAACAGCGGATATTTCTATGCGAACAGTCTTCAACCTGAAGTTGATTATGGATTGAAAGGATACCGCAATTTCAGCAGTTTTTTATTCGAACGAAGAGAGAATGAGAAGGCATATATTGTCACGCTCAACAACTACGGCGCGTCTAAACTCTTTACACTCTACGACGATGGAGACATTGAGTTCTACAACGGTCGCGGCGATTGGAGTCAGCCTGACATGATGAATTACCAGCACATGTGGTGGGATTGAGTTACCTCACACTGTACTCGCCAAGCGTAGTAGCAATCTCATCGGCAAGCGGAAGAACTTCTTTCGTTCCTATACCCACACAATAGAATCCTCCGGTTTTAGCGGCTTGAACACCTGAAATAGCATCTTCGAAAACAATGCATTCACTTGGAGCTAATCCGAGTTTCTCTGCAGCAGTTAAAAAGACCGTTGGATCAGGTTTCGATTTAGAAACGACATTTCCGTCTACAATGGCATCGAACAAATGTGTTATTCCTAAGCGCTCTAAAATCATCGGAGCATTCTTCGAAGAAGAACCTAATGCAATCTTAATTCCTTTCGACTTACAAGATTCTAGGAAAGGAATGGCTCCGGGCAAAGCCTCATCTGGATTCATTTCAGCAGCCAATTCCAAATACCACTCATTCTTAACGTCCATGAGTGCTTGCTTCTCCTCTGCTGATTTCTCGATGTTTCCTTTTTTCAAAATGATTTCCAAAGATTCAGCGCGACTCACACCTTTTAGTTGTTCGTTGTCGTCCAATGAAAATTCAACGCCAACAGAACTCGCTAATCGCTTCCATGCTTGAAAATGATATTTGGCGGTGTCAACAAGAACACCGTCTAAATCGAAAATGAATCCTTTCATTCTGCGTGATGAAATACGTATTTCACATGAAAGTTCACGAGTCCGTCGATAGGCTTCTTAATGATGTTACCCAGGCGAACGCCTTCCAAACGACAAGCTTCTTCCAAACAATGTTTGAAATAGTGAGAGATCGAGCCAACGAAATGTACAGGTACTTTATCCCAATTTTCAAATGACTTCACGTGGATATCAATAAACTCACGCATTCCGTTTACTACCCAGTTCATGACATGCGGATGATGAGCGAAATTCCCGATAAAACGGGTAAAGCTTGCGAGATAAACGTTTGCGTTCGGCTCTCTGTATATTTTCGAAATGAATTCGTCTTTGCTAAGTGGGAAACTATTCTCAAATGCTTCAGCAATTTCAGCAGGAAGTTTTTTGTAGAAGTACTCACGCAACAAAATCTTACCGAAGTAAGATCCACTTGCTTCATCTCCTAAGATATAAGCCAATGAAGGAACAGATTCATGAATGTCTTTTCCATCGAAGAAACAAGAATTACTTCCAGTTCCAAGAATGCAAGAAATACAAGGCTCACCATCATACGTTGAATAAGCGCTACCTAATAAATCGTGTTCGATCAATAATTCCGCTTTCGGAAAAACAGCACGAAGACCACGCTCAATGATTGCACACATCGTTGGTGTGCTGCTTCCAGCACCGTAAAAATAAATATGCGAAATAGCATCTGCTTGCAAAGCAAGAGGGGCATTGCCTCTTATTGCGCCTTCAACTACTTTTTCATCGTGAAAATATGGATTCAAACCCATGGTTTCAAAATTTCCCAATCGAGATCCTTTCTCGTCAATTAGAGCCCAATCACATTTAGTGGACCCGCTATCAGCTATAAGTATCATTTGTTTTGTTTTCTATTATTTCAATCTATTAACTACTTCAATTACATTTTATGAAGAAGGTCAATCACGCGCTTGCTATAGCCAGCTTCGTTATCGTACCACGACATAATTTTCACCAAGTTTCCATTTGCTGAAGTCAAGTCAGCATCTAATACACTACTTGCAGGATTTCCAACAACATCGATACTCACAATTGGGTCAACGCAATACTCTAGAATTCCTTTCATTGGACCTTCTGCCGCTGCTTTCATGGCTGCATTCACTTCCTCTTTGGTAACTTCTCTTTTCAAGATAGCCACTAAGTCGGTTAATGACCCGTCTGGTGTTGGGACGCGTACTGCTACCCCATCTAATTTCCCTTTCAATTCTGGAAGAACCAAACCAACTGCCTTTGCGGCACCTGTGCTTGTAGGCACCATGCTTAACGCTGCAGCACGAGCTCTACGCAAATCTTTGTGCGGAGCATCTTGCAAACGTTGGTCGGCAGTGTATGCGTGAACCGTTGTGATATATCCTTTTTCAATTCCGAAAGAATCGTTCAAGACTTTCGCAATTGGAGCTAAGCAGTTTGTGGTGCACGAGGCATTCGAAACAATTAAATCTTCTGGCGTAAGCGTATCGTCGTTAACGCCAAGAACGATCGTCTTTACGTTTCCGGTTGCTGGAGCAGAAATTACAACCTTCTTCGCTCCTGCAGTGATGTGCTTTCCAGCACTTACGTCGTCTGTGAAGAATCCGGTGCTTTCAATAACCACATCGACATTCAATTCACCCCAAGGTAAATTTGAAGGATCCTTTTCAGCATACACACGAATTTTCTTTCCGTTTACAATCAGGAACTCTCCATCAGCAGAAACTTCTGCATTCACTCTACCGTGAATACTGTCGTACTTCAACAAGTGGGCAAGTGTCTTAACATCTGTTAAATCGTTTACTGCCACTACTTCAATATTGTTATCGGTTAATGTGTGACGAAAGCACATACGCCCGATACGTCCAAAACCATTGATTGCTACTTTTTTCATTGTATTCTTTTTTCTAATTATTATATCGCTAGAATTCTCGCAATTCGCAATTCATCTCTGTTTGGAAGGTTGCTGCGTGTGATGGCCTCTTCCAATGTAGTATAGGTTTCTCTATCGTTCACAATTCCAATCATGACATCTTTTCTACCTTGAAGCAATCCTTCTACGGCAGCCACACCCATACGTGAAGAAATTACACGGTCGTAACAACTTGGCGCTCCGCCGCGCTGCAGGTGACCAAGAACCGAAACACGTGTATCGTAATCCGGATTCTCTGCAGCAACTTTATTTGCAAGTTCATAAGCGGTGCCGCTTTTCGCTCCTTCAGCTACAATAACTATTGAGCTTGATTTTCCACTTTCTTCACTTGCGCGAAGAATCTGCATTAACTCTTCCGAAGTCATTTCGTCTTCTGGAAGAACAATGGCAATGGCACCTGCAGCAATACCCGCTTTCAAAGCGATAAAACCACTGTTTCGCCCCATCACTTCAACAAAGAAAATACGATTGTGCGACGTGGCTGTATCACGAATTTTGTCTACCGCGTCGACAACTGTATTGGTTGCTGTATCGAATCCTATGCAGTGATCCGTTCCGTATAAGTCGTTATCTATACTTCCAGGAATTCCCATTACTGGAATACCAGATTCTTGTGAAAGAATATGAGCTCCAGTAAAAGTTCCGTTTCCACCTATGGTAATGAGTGCATCTATGTGGTGCTTCTTCATTTGCTCAATGGCCTTAGCCCTTCCCTCCACAGTGTGAAATTCTTTGCAACGCGAAGACTTAAGGATGGTGCCTCCACGACCTAAGATACGTGCTACCGAGCGTTCGTTCAATCGTTTGAAATCGCCTTCTATTAATCCGGCATAACCTTGAAACACACCCTCGACTTCTACATTGTGAAATGCACATGCGCGGACAACCGCGCGTATAGCGGCATTCATACCCGGAGCATCTCCTCCACTGGTTAGAACACCTATTCTTTTTAATCCAGAACTATTCATGTTTCTAATCTTGAATGCTAACTTAGTGTAAATTTTACACTAAGTCCAAAAAAAAGTAATTTTCTTTCAAAAATCATCTCGTAAATACATTACAACGTGAGGCAAAATATTTGTCTCATGAAAACACAAAACCCTTACTTCAGCGAAACCACATCGGATTTCTTGCCTTTATTTAATGCAGGACCGAAGCTTTGGAAAATTTTTAATAATAACGGCTTCACGCAGCAAGCTGGATTCAGCACTAGTCATGCTTCTCGAATGGGATTCGAACCCGGAAAAATGATTCACCTGCGCAAAAATGGTGATTGCATGATTGTCTTTTTGAAAGATGGAAGAGTGCATGTCATGAACGGTCCGCTTTCGCGCTGGCATTTATTCGACAATTTGAATATTGCCACCTTAAGATGTTTGTTAGCGTTCGCTAGCCTGAATGAAAACGACCAATTCGCTTTTCGTTCATATATGAAGGAACAGTGCAAAGGATTCCGCGATTTATTTCATCACTTACCTGCCAATAATGTTGGATGGAAGAATCGTTTCTTGAATTACTACAGCAGCTACTCTACCAAAGAGCTTTTCGAATACGCGCTTTAGATTAAAAAGGACTGTCGTCTTCGTCAAGTGGTTTTACAACAGGATTAGACTTGTTGTAAAACTGGCTGTGCGTTGAATGGTAGTACACCAAATCTTCCTCATCTCTCACTCTAGCGTCCGCGGTAATGGCTACTCCTGAAGCAAACAAAAAGTCTGGACGGAAATAATCGTTGTTCATCCAGGCATTAATATCCTTTCGCAACATAAATACGCGTTGAGTATAATGCTCCATTAAATTCCAGTTGTACATACTGAGTAAGGAAGGGAATTTCCCGTATGAATAATCGATCATATCACAAATTGTAGAAGCTACTATAAGCACTCCTCTTTCCTTCCCTAGCATATCGTCTTTTAGTCCACTTAAAAACATCTTAATCAACTCCGGCGAAAGCTTTCCCTCATTGAAATTGTATTTGATCTTATCGATGATAATTAGTCCTTTTGGATGCTTATCGCGAAACTTCACAATTCCCTCCATCGCGAAATGCAACTCGGGCTCTTTAAATTCTTGAAAATACAAAGGCTTTTCGTGCAGATCTTCCAAATGCTTCAAGCATAGCGAATCCCAATACAAAACGTCGTTGGTTACTTCGTAAAAGGAAGGCATTTCTTCCTTGGCTCGTTGAAGCATAATCTTATACATGAACAGCTCTGGCGAAATGTCTGAACTTATATAAAGCACGGGGGTTCCGGCATCGACATTCAACAAAGCAATTTGCAAAGCCATACTTGTACTGCCGGAATGTTTGTTGGCTACGAGCAATGAAATTTCTTGGGAACGAATGCCTCCGTTCTTATCCCACAAGTCTATTCCTGTTGGAAATGAAACGACATCATTGATTTCGTTTTGCTCAATTTTCCGCAACGAGTGCGTCATTAATTTCGACCAATTCAACATGCAATTCTTTTTCGCAAATTGAAGGTCAAAATGGCTTCGAAATATAAATGTTGAAAACTAAAAAAAGGGAGCTTGCGCTCCCTTTTTCATTCCAAATAAAAATCTTACTTCAATTCAGTCGCCTTTTCAGGTTGACCAGATTTTCTGTAACACTCTTGAAGTACTTTCTTCAAAGATGCTTGGGTTGGATCTTGCTCATAACAAACCTTAAAATGTTCTGCAGCCTTTGCAAAAACAACCTTCGATTCCGCTTTACACGCATCGAAACGAGCAGTTTCTCTTGGAGGAATGGCGTCACAAACTTTGAATTTCTCTACGCCTTGGTTGTAACTCATTACAGCCAAGTTATAATGCGCATCGAAGTATGTTGGATTTAATTCCAATGCTCTGTTGTAAACCTTTTCAGCTTCAACAGGATTGTTGTTCTTCTCATAGGTAACTCCTAATACGAATAACACACTTTCATTCTTCGGATCAGCCTCGACAAGAGCGATGAGCACATCGTGCGCTTTTTGGTAATCTTTGTCTTCAATATAAATATTCACCTCTGCTGTTAGAATGGAAGAATTCTTTGGGTATTTAGCGCGAGCCTCTGCCAAAATCTTAATCGCTTCTTCCTTTCTTCCTGCTTTCACAAGCATGTTACCAATACGTGAATAGCAATCTGCCGCTTGATAGTTCAAGTTCGCACACGTGGTGAACTTCGCAACAGCTTGATCTACATTACCACAAGCTTCATGACAAATACCTGCGTAGTACAAATAGATCGTATCGGTTACTCCGAAAAGCGTGCTGGTCGAAATCAGATTTTCATAATGCACCGAAGCTCCACATGTGTTGCTTGCTTTGTATGCAGCGATTGCCTTTCCTTCTTCAATGCGACGTGCGTTGTCTACAACAGCACCAATTTCCATTACATAATCCTTGCTCATATCAAGAGCTTTGCTATAGGATGCCACTGCTTCGTTGAACGAGTTCGCGTATTTCATGCTTAGAACACTGTCCATTGCAATGTTCATGTAGATATCACCTCTGAATCTCCAGTACTTTTCTTTTCCTGTAGCCTTTGGATTTGCTGAAGCTTCGTTGATGTAACCCAATGCCTCTTCAAACTTCCCGTCTTTGTTGGCGTTGAAGGCACTTGTTACTTCAGGTTGTGCGAAGGCTGCAAACGATGACAGTACAGTCGCGAATAGGACAAACGTTTTTTTCATGATATAGGTTTTACATTTTCCCTCTTGACAACGTTAGTGCCAAAAGGATTTTATTGCAATTTATTCTTCACCTCCTTCAGTTGGTGCTGTAGTTTCACCTTCGGCTGCGTTTTCCTCGCCTTCGGTAGCCTCGCCTTCATTTTCGTCGCGAATCACAGCACAAACAGCGGCAATCTCATCGTTTCCACGAAGGTTAATCAACTTCACCCCTTGGGTATTTCTTCCCATCACACGAAGTTCATCAACACTCAAACGAATTGCAATTCCAGATTTATTAATAATCATGAAATCGTATTCATTGTCTACAGCCAAGATCGCACACAACGGTCCAGTCTTGTCTGTAATGTTAATGGTCTTCACTCCTTTTCCTCCGCGATTCGTTACACGGTAGTCTTCCAATGAAGAACGCTTACCGAATCCTTTGTCAGAAACAACTAAGATGTCGCTGTTCGGGTCATCTACGCATACCATTCCAATTACTTCGTCTGTAGCGCTTCCAAGAGATACGGCTTTCACCCCTTGTGCTGTTCTTCCAACCGCACGAACTTTCACTTCTGGGAAACGAATGGCTTTTCCTTCTTTCGTACCCATAATGATCTCGCTCGCTCCAGTGGTCAAACGTGCTTGCAACAATTCGTCTCCGTCTACAATTGTAATTGCATTGATACCTGAAGAACGAGGTCTGCTATATGCTTCTAATGATGTCTTCTTGATTAATCCTTGTCTTGTACAAAGAATAACGAAGTTCGATTTCAAATTCTCCGCGTTATTCAAATCCTTCACCGGGATGTAAGCCAAGACTTTGTCGTCCTGCTCAATTTGAATCATGTTTTGAATTGCACGTCCTTTCGCTGTTTTTCCTCCTTCCGGAATTTCAAATACACGCATCCAGAAACATCTTCCCTTCATCGTGAAAATGAGCAAGTAATCGTGGTTCGTTGCGGTGAAGATGTGTTCCACGAAATCTTCCTGACGTGCAGATGTTCCCTTCGCTCCTACTCCGCCGCGGCTTTGCGTGCGGTACTCGTTTAAGTTCGTACGCTTAATGTATCCTGCATGGGTAATGGTTACAACCATTGCTTCATCAGGAATCATGTCTTCTATGCTCAAGTCTGCTGAAGAGAATTCAATGATCGAGCGACGCTCGTCTCCGAACTTCTCTTTCAAATGCGTTAACTCATCTTTGATGATTTGCATACGCAACTCTTCGCTGTCCAAGATTGCACGAAGACGTGTAATCAACGCCATTAATTCAGCATGCTCGGCACGGATCTTATCACGCTCCAATCCTGTAAGACGTTGTAAACGCATTTCAAGAATTGCTTTTGCTTGAATCTCCGACAATCCGAATTGTTGAATCAATCCGTCCTTCGCCTCATCTGGCGTTTGAGATTTTCTAATCAATGCAATTACTGCATCAATGTTATCTAAGGCTATTAAATATCCTTCTAAGATGTGCGCACGCTCTTCAGCTTTGCGCAATTCGAATTTCGTTCTACGTGTAACAACTTCGTGGCGGTGTTCAACGTAGTGACGAATGATATCCTTCAGGTTTAAAACTTCAGGACGTCCGTTAACCAACGCAATGTTATTTACTGAAAATGAGGTTTGAAGACCTGTGTATTTGTAAAGATTGTTCAATACAACGTTTGAAATCGCATCGCGCTTTAATTCATAAACAACTCGAACACCATTTCTATCTGACTCGTCGCGTATCTCAGCGATTCCTTCAATCTTTCCTTCTAGAACCAATTCCCACGTGCGCTTCACCATATCTGCTTTGTTGATCTGGTAAGGAACCTGTTCAACAATGATGCATTCGTGGTTAGCCACTTCCTCAATACGAGCCTTCGCACGAATAACTACGCGACCTCTTCCCGTTTCATAAGCAGACTTTACGCCTTCCAATCCGTGAATAACACCACCTGTTGGGAAATCCGGTGCTTTGATGTGTTGCATTAACTCTTCAGTCGTGATGTCACGATTGTCGATGTAGGCTGCAATACCGTCACATACTTCTGTCAAATTGTGAGGAGCCATGTTCGTGGCCATACCCACCGCAATTCCACTTACACCGTTCAACAATAAGTTTGGAACTTTCGCTGGCATAACGCGAGGCTCTTCCAACGAATCGTCGAAGTTCGCTTGCCAGTCAACGGTGTCTTTATCTAAATCTTCAAGAAGCTCTTCAGCCAATTTTCTCAAACGTGCTTCCGTGTAACGCATTGCTGCTGCGTTATCACCATCCATCGAACCGAAGTTACCTTGTCCGTCTACTAACGGGTAGCGCAAAGACCAAGGCTGCGCCATACGCACCATGGTTTCGTACACAGCCGAGTCACCGTGTGGGTGATACTTACCCAAAACCTCTCCGACAATACGCGCTGATTTCTTGTATGGTCTATTCGACAACATTCCCAAATCGAGCATACCGTACAACACACGACGGTGAACTGGCTTCAGTCCATCGCGAACATCTGGTAAAGCTCTACTCACAATCACCGACATCGAATAATCGATGTAGGCTGATTTCATTTCATCTTCAATGTTTATCTTAAGAATTCTTTCTCCTGATTCCATAGTGGTTGTTCCCGCTTGAAAAATTGAACTGTCACGGGTACGCGAAAATACTCCCGATTGATGCGAAAATTGACCCATTGTGGCGGTTATAGTTATTCACAAATGACAAAAAGGCTGTGGAAAATTCAATGGTATTAAGTTTATAGGAAGGGAAGTAAGGAATACATTTGAGGTTGACTAAATAAGGTAAGGAAAGATATGGACGCTAAGTTTTCAGAACAAGTACAAGAAGTCCTGCGATACAGCAGAGAGGAGGCATTGCGATTAGGTCACAACTACATCGGAATAGAACATTTTTTATTGGGAATTCTTCGCGAAGAAGATTGCACAGCTACGAAAGTATTAAAAAGCTTAGGCGTTGACCTTTCGTTTTTACGCAAAAGCGTTGAGGCCTCTGTGCGCAACGCAGGTTCATACGGATCTTCAACCGTTACAAGTTCAGGCATTTCCTTGGTGAAACAAGCTGAACGCGTATTAAAGCTTTCGTATATAGAAGCGAAATCGCACAAGAAGACCATGGTGAACACAGAGCACCTACTTCTAACTATTTTGAAAGACTCTGACAACGTCGTTACAAGAACGCTGGAGCCGATGGGCGTAGATTACAACGCGGTGAACCGCGAATTAGGTGACGGAGAAGATGAGAACGTTCGCAAGTCTGACTTGCCACGTGCAGAATTTCCAAATGCAGATGACGACGATGAAGAAGATCGTCCGTTCACAGGTGGAAGCGGCGGAACAACTAAGAAGCCAGGCGATTCAAAAAGTAAAACTCCTGTTCTAGACAACTTCGGTCGCGACTTAACCAAGTATGCAACAGAAGGGAAATTAGATCCAATTGTTGGACGTGAGAAAGAGATTGAGCGCGTTTCTCAAATCCTTTCCAGAAGAAAGAAAAACAATCCAATTCTTATTGGTGAGCCAGGTGTTGGTAAATCAGCTATTGCTGAAGGACTTGCCCTTCGAATTATTCAGAAAAAAGTTTCTCGCGTTCTTTTCGATAAGCGCGTAGTAACGTTAGACATTGCCTCTTTGGTTGCAGGTACAAAGTATCGCGGACAATTCGAAGAGCGCATGAAAGCGGTGATGAATGAATTGGAAAAATCTCCAGATGTCATTCTATTCATCGATGAAATTCATACCATTGTTGGTGCAGGTGGCGCAAGCGGAAGCCTTGATGCAAGTAACATGTTCAAGCCTGCGTTAGCACGTGGAGAAATCCAATGCATTGGTGCTACGACACTTGACGAATACCGTCAGTACATTGAGAAAGACGGTGCTTTAGAACGTCGCTTCCAAAAGGTGGTGGTTGATCCAACTACTGTTGAAGAGACCATTCAAATTTTAAATAACATCAAAGACAAATACGAGTCTCACCACAGTGTTACCTACACCGACGAGGCTTTGGAGGCTTGCGTGAAATTAACGGCACGTTACATTACAGACCGTCACCTTCCAGACAAGGCCATTGATGCGTTGGATGAAGTGGGATCTCGTGTTCACTTGCAGAACATTTCTGTTCCGCAAGAGATTATTGATATTGAAAAAGAAATTGAAGGAATTCAAGAAGAAAAACTTCGAGTGGTTCGCAGTGCGAAATACGAAGAAGCGGCTCAATTGCGCGACAGACAGAAGGCTTTAGAAACAAGTCTCGATGAAGCGAAGAAGAAATGGGAAGAGCAAACGCGCACGCAACGCACAACGGTAACAGCAGCAAATGTTGAAGAAGTTGTTGCAATGATGACGGGTATTCCTGTTCAAAAAGTAGCAGAGACTGAAAGCGGTCGTCTAGCGAAAATGGACAAAGAACTAGAAGGAAAAGTTATTGGTCAAGAAGATGCGATTGTAAAAGTCGTAAAAGCAATCAAACGCAATCGCGCTGGATTGAAAGATCCAAACCGTCCGATTGGTTCATTTATTTTCTTAGGCCCAACAGGAGTTGGTAAAACACAACTTGCGAAAGAATTGGCGCGTTACATGTTCGACTCTGATGATGCGCTCATACGTATTGACATGAGTGAATACATGGAGAAATTCGCTGTATCACGCTTGATTGGAGCGCCTCCGGGATATGTTGGTTATGAAGAAGGTGGACAGTTAACTGAAAAGGTACGTCGCAAGCCATACAGCATTATCTTATTAGACGAAATTGAAAAAGCCCATCCAGATGTTTTCAATCTATTGCTTCAAGCGTTAGACGACGGACAAATGACGGATAGCATGGGACGTAAGATCGACTTCAAGAATACCGTTATCATTATGACTTCGAACATTGGAGCTCGTCAGCTTCAAGACTTCGGAACGGGCGTTGGATTTGGAACTACTTCTCGTGTTACACAAGAAGACGACAGCAAGAAAGGTGTGATTGAAGCAGCATTGAAAAAAGCATTCTCTCCGGAATTCTTAAATCGTGTTGATGATATCATTGTCTTCAACGCATTGAAGAAAGAAGACATCCATCAGATCATCGATATCGAGTTGAAGAAATTATTCTCTCGTATTACAGACCTTGGATACACCATTGCTCTTACCGAAACAGCGAAAGACTACATTGCAGATAAAGGATTCGATGAGAAATATGGCGCTCGTCCATTGCGCAGAGCCATTCAAAAATACTTGGAAGATCCATTGGCTGAAGAAATCATTAACAGTCAAATTAAACCTGGCGACACCCTTCACGTCGATTACGACACAGAGGCTCAAGAGGTGAAAATGCACGTGGAGAAAGGAACTCCACCGGCTGCAGAATAATTATTCCACTATCGCTTCAACGGTAATGACCTTCATGGCGTTACCGTTGGAGAATAGTGTTACGAACTTAACTTCCTTCCCTATTCTATTCGGTGCTGAAAACGTAATTTTCAAGGTGGTCTTCTCACCCGGCGCCAACGTATCTTTCGTCAAAACAGGAACGGTGCATCCGCATGATGCTTCAACATTATCTATCTGAAGAATCGTGTTCCCTGAATTCGTAATTGTAATTTCCTTCGAAGTAAAACTTCCTTGCTTCACTCTTCCGAGATAAAGTATTCCACTTCCTACATCGAGTTTCGCAGTGGCTTCTTCTTTTTTATTTATGGAAACACTTTCAATTTCTATTCTTCTTTCAAGGCGAGCACCCTTACTATAAATACTTTTCTTTTCATTTTTAATGTCATCGCTCACGCCTGACTTCGATTGAATCTCGCCGAAAGGCAGTGGAATAATTTCAAGCGATTTCGATTCGAAGGCATTTCGAAAAACTTCTTCTTTACTCCATCTATTCTTCAAAGATGCAATGCGTCGCAAAGATAGCCTTCTGTTGTAATCGCTTGCTGCGCGTGGACTTGCGAAGCCACGCACCGTGACTTTAACGATATTTCCAGCCACCAATTCTTTCTTCAACAAGTCTTCAAACAAGGTTAAGTCGTTCATGCCTTGCTGAACTTGATTTTCAAAAAACGCATCTACTTCTTCATCGGTGTAATCAGTAGATCCCTTCTCACTTACTAATTTCCGAGCATAGAGCTCTTGCATTTTCATGTAGTTCTCGAACGTCTCGGTGTAAGTGAAAACGGTTGTGGTATCGTTCGAATCCGGATTCGGTTCGTCGTTGTGGAAATACAATTTTACCGGAAGAACCTTATTCAATTCATACAACGAAGTATAAAGCGAATCAGTTTTAGTCTTCGTGATTTCCTCTTCTTTCAATTGCCAAGTAGCGGCGTATAAGTCGGTGCAACACGGTGGGAATTTCGAGCCGTCGTCAAGCGGACGATCGGAACTGAAGAACGCGATACCTCTTTTCGGATTGAAGCTCAATCCCCAATCATTGTAGTTCGAATTCAAACCACGACCTGCATTTTCCGGACGTTGGAAACTGCCTGGCTTTCCATTTGAATAATAGATGTCCCATCCGCCAAAGCCTTCGTACCACGTTGAAGTAAAATAAAGTTTATTGTTGAAATAGAATGGCGAGAGTTCGTCGTCAATGGTATTCACTCGGCTGCCCGCATTGAAGGGCTTTGCCCAAGCGCCTTTCGTTTCTCTGGCAATCCAGATGTCCTTTCCACCTTCACCACCTTCTCTATCTGAAACAAAGAACAAATGCAAGACGCCATTAATGCGCACCAAATGCGGCATGGAAGAATTCCCTTCGTTTAACTTTTCCAATTTACTTGTTACAACCCACGCTGAATCTTGACGAACAAGCATAAGCATGGCGCTTATTCCTTCCTTCGTTTCAACACACACAGCGGTATCTCCAAGAAATGTCATGTATCCAAATGCCATAGGCGTTTTCACCGTTACTGCAGCATTATCAAGTGAACGAGTGACTTGATTCCACATCTTCTTCTCTTCCTCATAAAAATAATAATTCAACAAGGAATCATCCATGCGTGGAAATACATCTGCGCTTTCGTGTTGAATAATAGCGGGCAGCCGATAGATATGAAGCGAATCGTCGGTTAAGATGTTCTTCTGTGCCCACACACAGTTCTTTATCTCTTGCTCGGCTTTCTTTTTAAGCATCACGTTTTTCGTTCTGCTCTTCTTGACATACTTTCTAAAGAAAATTTCAGCGTCTTCATAAAACCCCAATTCCTTCAGCGCTCTTGCTAAATAATAATTTGCATCGGGCTGAAGTTTTCCAATATCCTTTTCTGAAATGCTTTCGAAAATGCGCTTACTCTCTTCATACTCCTTCATTTCATTGGCACACAAAGCGAGAAGGACTTGCGATTCGAAATTCGTTGAATCAATTAGATAAGCTTGCTTCGCCCAATCGTACGCAGCAGGCCAATTTCTGTCATCGATTTCTTGCTTTGCCAACTCCTTCAGTTTAACAGGAGATTGCGCCTTTGAATATGCCGAGCATATGAAAGCGAAAAAGAAAAGAAAATGTATTTTGAAATAACGTGTAGTCACTTCACCAAAACTAACGAAATTTGCAACATGAAAATAGGAATTATTGGATCGGGTGCTATGGGCACTGGTATTGCGCAAGTGGCTCTATTTGGTGGCGAGCGCGTTGCATTGTTCGACACTAATGAAGAAGCTTTGAATCGTGCGAAGAATAATTTGGACGCACAGTTCTCCAAGTTGGTAGAGAAAGGAAAACTTACAGAAGAAAGGAAAGCTGAACTTGCTTCGCAAGTGAGTTTTGTGCGTTACATGAATGACTTAGCCGATTGCGATTGGGTTATAGAAGCAATTGTGGAAGACCTTGCTGTGAAGAAAGCTGTATTTGCCGAACTCGATGCGTTGTTGCCGAAGACCAGTATTCTGGCAACCAATACTTCCAGTCTATCCGTTACGGCTATTGCTTCGGCATGCAAGCACCCGGAGCGCGTTTGGGGGATTCACTTTTTCAACCCCGCATTTCTAATGCCTTTGGTTGAAATTATTCCTGCCCTTCAAACCGAAAAAGAAAGACTTTCAGAAATTCAATCGACAATTAACGCTTGGGGGAAAACAACGGTTGTGACAAAGGACTTACCTGGGTTCATTGTAAACCGCTTGGCTCGTCCGTTTTATTCGGAAGCCCTTCGCATTTATGATGAGGGAATGGCGACATTTTCAGAAATAGATGAGGCCATGCGAGCCTTGCACTTCAAGATGGGACCTTTCGAGTTAATGGATTTGATTGGGAACGACGTTAACTATGCCGTGACTGAAAGTGTCTTTGCCGCAAATTATTTCAACCCGAGATACACTCCAAGCACCACTCAGAAGCGTCATGTGGAAGCCGGTTGGTTAGGAAGAAAGAGCAAGCGCGGTTTTTATTCATATGCTGAAAATTCCGTAAACCAACATGCTTCTCTCAATATTTTAAGTCAAGAGGAAATTGGAAAACGTATTCTGTGCATGCTCATTAATGAAGCCTACGAGGCGTTACGCACTGGTCTCGCCAGTGCTGAAGACCTTGATCTAGCCATGACCAAAGGGGTGAACTATCCAATGGGACTAATTGCTTGGGGAAAGGAGCTTGGCTTGGACCAAGTGGCTTGGGAAATGATGAAATTATCGAGCAAATACGGAGAAGACAGATACAGACTCTCTCCCGCTCTGAATGATTCGTTGTAAAAAAATGCCGGAATACTTTGATATGTGAGTATTTTTTTTATTTTTGGTACACTTAACCAAATTGAACGAAAACTTTAACAGCTATGGCAGAAGGAAGTAACTACCGTGACGATGTATTTTCAAGAGAGGTACGCGCGGGAAAACGCAAGTATTTCTTCGATGTGAAAACGACGAGAGGCAATGATTTATTCATGACCATTACCGAGAGCAAACGCTCGGGCTTCTCAGACAGTGGCCAAGCGAGCTACGAGAAACACAAAATCTTTTTATACAAAGAAGACTTCGATAAGTTCATTGAAGGATTGGAAGACACCATTAATCACATTCGTCAACTGCAAGACACCGGAGATTTTCGCTCATCTGAGTTTGAAACATCGGAAAACGAAAACTCAGAGTCAGTTCGTGAGCCAATTGCTCCAGCAGCCGAATCGAGTTCTGAGGAGCCTATCTCTTCTTCAAGCGATATTTCATTCGACGATTTATAATTTTTTTTCGAATTGAAAAGACAGCTACGGCTGTCTTTTTTTGTTTGAAGGGACACACAATGTTGCAGTACCTTCACACTCGCAAAAAAATATCACTTCGATATACCGCTTATGTCTAAAAAAAATCCGGGAACACTTTACCTTTTCCCCACACCTATTGGAGATCTTCATCAGATGGAACACCTTCCATTCAACAATGAATTATTGTTGGAACTGGACATCTTTTTTGTGGAAGAATTGAAAACAGCTCGACGCTATTTAAGAAAAAATGGCTACACCAAAGACTTCGAAGAAATTACGTTGAACGTAATAAACGAGCACAGTAAAGAGCTTGGATACGAGGATTGGTTAAAGCCAATTCTGGAAGGAAAAGACGGCGGACTCATGAGCGAGGCCGGTATGCCGTGCATTGCAGATCCTGGAGCAGTGATTGTTGCAGAAGCTCATCGCATGGGCATTCCAGTGGTGCCATTAACTGGACCGTCATCGATTATGCTCACACTAGCGGCTTCTGGACTAAACGGACAATCTTTCACTTTTCACGGATACCTTCCACGCGAGCGTGGTGAGCGTATGAAGAAAATTAAAATGCTGGAAAGACAATCTTCAGAGTTTAAGGTGACGCAATTATTTATGGATGCGCCTTATCGCAGTCATCATGTTTACGATGATTTGCGCGAGCATCTTCAACCAACCACTCTCCTTTGTATTGGATGCGATGTGCACAGTCAGAATGGCTATGTGATTACGAAAACCATTGCGCAATGGCGCGACATGAATTGGGACTTCAACAAACGAAATGTCATTTTTGCTATTGGAATTGAAAAGAAATGAAACGAGTTCTTTGCGTTTGTCTAGGTAATATTTGTCGCTCTCCCTTAGCCGAAGGAATTTTAAAGGCAAAGGCGCAAGAGCTTCAAGTTTCTGTTGGCATTGCTAGTGCAGGAACTGCTGGATATCACATTGGCAGTCGAGCAGACAAGCGTTCAGAGAAAGTTGGGAAACGATACAACGTAGACATTTCCAATCATAAGGCTCAGAAATTTAAGGCCGAGCATTTCGATGAGTTCGATATCATTTTGGTTATGGATCAAATGAACTACAACGATGTTTCCTCTTTGGCTCGAAACTCAGAGGATCTTAAGAAAATAAAATTATACCTCATTGAAGAGGATGTGGAAGATCCGTATTACGGCGAGGAAGACGGATTCGAAAAGATGTATCACATCTTAGAATCGAAAGCCGAACATTGGATTAGAACAGCACTTCAATAACTATCTTTGCATTATGATTAACAAAAAAGCAAAAAACATTCGAATTATCGAAGTTCCGAGTGAAGTTGGAGCCGGAACACGCGGATCTAGTTTAGGCGTTGATGCATTAAAAATTGCAGCCCTTGACTTCCGTTCAGGCTTTTTCAAGAAATACAGAAGCATTGTCATTCCGAATGACAATGCCGCTTTGCATAACAACCCTGGAAGTCGCTACGCGAAGCATGTTCGTAGCGTTTTAAAAATGTACGAGCGCATTGGTGCTGCTGTGCGCGACACCATTCGTGACAACCGATTCCCTCTTCTTTTGAGCGGAGACCACAGCAACGCTGGAGGAACCCTTGCCGGTATTCGCATGGCCTATCCTGAATCGCGCGTGGGTGTTATCTGGATCGATGCACATGCCGATCTGCACAGCCCTTATACAAGTCCAAGCGGAAACCTACACGGTATGCCATTGGCAACCGCTTTGAATGAGGACAACATTGAAGAGAAAGTGAATGACCTCGACTACGAAACCATTGACTTGTGGGAAATGTTGAAGAATGTCGGCGATATCTGTCCGAAGATTGAATACCGCGACTTGGTGTACATCACCCTTCGCGATTTTGAAGAACAAGAGGCAGCGTTAATCAAGCAGAACAAAGTGAAAGTGGTTTCGACCAACGAGCTTCGTAAAACGGGTATCACCAAATTGAGCCGCGAAATTCTTCGCTACTTAAGTGCTTGTGACAAGATCTACATCAGTTTCGACGTAGACTCTATGGACCCTATTGTTTCAAGAGGAACTGGAACTCCGGTGAAAGGCGGAATCAACGAACGTGAGGCTGCTGATTTAATCTTAGAGTTACTTCAAAACGAGCGCATCTGCTGTTTAGAATTCACTGAAATTAATCCAACCCTCGACAGTGAAAACGTCATGGCGGAGACTGTTTTCGAGATTCTTCAAAAAGTCGCGCGTCAGTTGGAAATGATTCAATAAATCATCGATTGAAATTCGAAAGTTTCACCTATGCTTTCGTAACTTCGCAGCCTTAAAACTGCAACATGAAAATTTTAGTCTGTGTGAGTAAGGCGCCCGACACTACGTCGAAGATTGCCTTCACCAACAACAACACTTCGTTCGATGAAGCTGGAGTAAACTTCATTGTTAATCCGTATGATGAATGGTACGCACTTGTTCGTGCGTTGGAATTGAAAGAAGCACAAGGCGGGAACGTTACTGTATTGAGCGTTGGCGGTGCAGATTACGAACAAATTATTCGCAAGGCTTTGGCAATTGGTGCTGACGATGCTGTTCGCATAGACGCTCCAGAGTCTGACGCATTGAGTGTTTCTACGCACATTGCGAACTACGCGAAAGACAAAGGATTCGATTTAATTTTATGTGGAAAGGAAACCATCAACTACAACGGTTCTGTTGTACCTGGAATGGTTGCTGAACTTTTAGATATGCCTTTAGTGGCACTTGCTGCTAAACTTGACGTTACCAATGGCGTTGCTACTTGCGAGCGTGAAGTAACTGGCGGAATGGAAGTGTTGGAAGTTAACCTTCCTGCAGTAATCAGCGCTGCAAAAGGAATGGCTGAGCAACGCATTCCAAACATGCGAGGAATTATGGCTGCACGTACCAAAGCTTTGGAAGTTGTAGCCGTTGAAAACGGTGCTTCGAGCACTTCAGTAAACAATTACGAAATGCCTCCTGCAAAGAGCGCATGCAAATTCGTAGATCCAGCAAACGCTGCAGAATTAATCACATTGTTACATCAAGAGGCGAAAGTCATTTAATACCGCATTGAACATGAAAACTATTGTATTCGCAGAACACCACAACGGTAAATTCACGAAGTCTTCATTAGAAGCAGTTTCTTATGCTTCTGCATGGTCGGCTAGCGCAGGTGGAACTTGTATTGCCGTTACTTACGGAAACATTGACGCTTCAGTTTTAGGCACTGCTGGTGCTTCTGAAGTTTGGAAAATGGATGCATTGAATGCAGCAGACGGAGATCAAGTAACCAAGTTAATGTTGGCTGCTCAGAGAGAGTCTGGTGCAAACGCTATCATATTGTCTCACGATTTAGTTGGGAAATCAGTTGCCCCTCGCCTATCTGTTCGTTTGAACGCTGGATTGGTTTCAGGTGCTACAGCAATTCCAGCTGGAAATACCGTGAAGAAAAATGTATTCTCTGGAAAAGCCATTGCACATGTAACCGTGAACTCTGAATTGAGCATTGTTACTGTCCTTCCAAATTCATACGGAGTAAATACTTCAGGAACGGCGTGTGCTGTAAATGCATTCAGCGCCGAAGTTGGAACTGCACGCGTTCGTGTGAAAGAAGTTCGTGTTGAAGAAAGTGAATCTATTCCATTGCCAGAAGCAGATAAAGTTGTTTCAGCAGGTAGAGGAATGAAAGGCCCTGAGAATTGGGGAATGATTGAAGAATTAGCGAAGGAATTGAATGCTGCTACGGCGTGTTCACGTCCAGTTTCCGATATCGGGTGGCGCCCTCACCACGAGCACGTGGGACAAACAGGAATAGCTATTCGTCCGAACTTATACATTGCAGTTGGAATCAGCGGAGCTATTCAGCACTTGGCTGGAGTAAACGGATCGAAGGTTATTGTTGTCATTAACAAAGACCCTGAAGCACCGTTCTTCAAAGCAGCTGATTACGGAATTGTTGGAGATGCGTTCGAAGTGGTTCCACAATTAATAGCAGCGGCGAAAGCCTTCAACGCTACGAAATAATGGCCGATAAGATTCAGCTAGACCTTGTAGATATTACCCCGAGCAGCAGCTCGAACGGGGCATATGTCATGGCTCTTACCGAAATAGCGGGTGCTCGAAGTTTGGCTATCGTTATAGGTCCGGCAGAAGCACACAGCATTGTTATCGTGATGGAAAAAATGCCCATCACCCGTCCGCTTACACACGACCTATTCGTTTCCCTTGCGGAAAATTTTGATATTCATGTGGAAGAAGTATTCATCTATCAGATGATTGACGGAATATTCTACGCACGCATCATTGTTCGTGGCAATGGAAAGACTATTGAGGTTGATTCACGCACGAGCGATGCAGTAGCTATAGCCATTCGCTTTGGCGCACCAATCTTTTGTGCGAAGGAAGTGATGGATGAAGTTGGAAGAGACATGCGTGCGTTAACGGAGGGAGATGAGTTAAACTTCGATTTGGACATTACCGAAGAGGATCTAGAAGAAGAATTATCTCCGGAAGAAATCTCGAAGAAATTAGACGAAGCCCTGCTGAATGAAGATTATGAGTTGGCTTCGAAGCTTCGCGACGAGTTAGAAAAACGAAATAAAAAATAATGCTCCGATCCATAGGATTTGAGTGATACCGAAACAATAAAGACTATGGTTGGAATTATAATGGGAAGCAAGAGCGACTTGCGTATTATGCAAGAAGCTGCAGACGTCCTTTCGTTATTGAACGTCCCTTTTGAGATTAGTGTTGTCAGCGCGCATCGCACACCGGACCGCATGTTCGAGTATGCTAAGGGCGCCGCCAGTAGAGGTGTTCAGGTTATTATAGCCGGCGCCGGTGGGGCGGCGCATCTACCAGGAATGACAGCATCTTTGACTCCCCTTCCTGTTATTGGTGTTCCAATTAAATCTTCGAATAGTATCGACGGATGGGACAGTGTTCTCAGTATTCTTCAAATGCCAGCCGGAGTTCCTGTTGCAACCGTTGCTCTCGATGGTGCGCGAAATGCTGGAATCTTGGCCGCGCAAATCGTTGCCGTTGCCGACGCGCAATTGATGCAACGCATCGCACAATTCAAAGATGAATTGAAGAAAAAAGTAATGGACTCGGTTTCCGAAGTGGAAGCCCTTTCAAAAAAATAATATGGCTACTTTTATTCCTGGTGAAATTCCCGTTGGGAAATTACACCAATTGCTTTTAGGCAGTGTTGCTCCAAGACCCATTGCTTGGGTTAGCACCATTGACGAAAACGGAACTCCTAACCTCTCTCCGTTCAGTTTTTTCAACGTCTTTTCTGCCAATCCACCTATTGCTATTTTCTCTCCTGCACGCAGAGGACGTGACAACACGACCAAGCACACGTATGAAAATGTGAAGCTTGTTCCCGAATGCGTGATTAACATTGTGAATTACAACTTAGTTCAGCAATGCTCATTAAGTAGCGTTGAATATGCAGCTGGAGTAAATGAATTCATAAAGTCAGGTGTCACTGAATTAGCTTCAGAAGCCATTCGCGTTCCACGCGTTGCTGAATCGCCCATTCAATTGGAATGTAAGGTGAAGGAAGTTATTGAACTCGGAACTGAAGGAGGAGCAGGAAATCTTGTAGTCTGTGAAATTGTTCGTGTTCACATCAACGATTCCATTCTAGATGAAAACGGAAGAGTAGACATGTACAAAGCCGATCTTGTTGCGCGCGCCGGTGGAGACCTCTACGTGCGGGCAATTGACGGATTGTTCGAGGTACCAAAGCCCAATGAAAAAATTGGAATTGGAATCGATGCATTGCCTGAAGACATTCGTCATTCGAATATCTTAACGGGAAACGATTTAGGCATGTTGGGCAATTTGCAAGCCCTTCCAAATGAAACAGATGTAAATGAGTACAAGTTGCTAGAGCTTTCTGACTTATTTTTAGAACATGAAGGAAAAGCAGAGGCGTTGGAACAAGCGCTTCATACCCGTGCAGCTGAATTATTAAAAAACAAAAATGTTATTGAAGCGGCATGTACGCTTCTTGCATTTAACAACTAAATGCATTCCGCATGATCAAGCAACGTCTAACCGCATTAAGTTTTCTTCAATTCTTTATTTGGGGATGTTGGCTCATTACAATAGGTGCCTTTTGGTTTGAAACCAAGCAATGGGGACCCGATCAGTTCGGAGTTATTTTCTCAACCATGGGAATCTCGGCTTTGTTCATGCCTGCGATTGCGGGTATTCTTTCAGACCGATTCATCAATGCTGAAAAGCTTTATGGTATTCTTCACATACTTGGTGGCGTTTGCTTGTTCTTCGTTCCAGCTTCGGCAACACCTGATGAAATGTTCTGGAGAATTTTGTTGACCATGATTTTCTACATGCCTACTATTTCATTGTCGAACACAGTGGCTTATGCTATATTATCTAGAGAAGAAGGCATTGATGTCGTTAAGGCCTTCCCTCCTATTCGTGTTTGGGGAACCGTTGGATTCATTGTCGCGCTATGGACTGTAAGTTTAACCGGAAATGAGACGCATGCCTTTCAATTTTATTTAGGTGGAATTGCCTCATTGATATTGGGTGTTTATTCATTCACATTACCCGCTTGTCCGCCTTTGGGGAAAAATATAGAGCGCAAAGGATTTATTCAAGCGTTTGGTCTACATGCATTTTCTATGTTCAAAAATTATCGCTACGCGATTTTCTTTTTGTTTGCGATGCTGTTAGGAGCAGCGTTACAATTGACCAATGCATACGGAGATGTTTTCTTGCACAGTTTCGACAGTCTTTATTCCGATCCGAAACCTTTGGCGGTTCAATATCCGGCAATCATTTCAAGCATAGCACAAATCTCTGAAACCCTTTTCATTCTTGCCATTCCATTCTTCATGAAGAGATTTGGTATTAAGCAAATCATGATCATAAGCATGGTCGCGTGGGTTCTTCGTTTCGGATTGTTCGCGTTCGGTGATCCTGCAGGCGGATTGTGGATGATTGTGTTGTCTTGCATCATTTACGGAATGGCGTTCGATTTCTTCAACATTTCAGGATCGTTATTCATTGAGAAAAGTGTTGAACCGGGCATACGCTCTAGTGCGCAAGGACTATTCACCATGATGGTGAATGGCGTTGGCGCTGTTCTCGGAAGCCGCGCAAGCGGATGGGTAATGGAAAAATATTTCACGACCTACATCCCTGGTGAAAACGGAAAACAAATCGCACAAATCGATTGGCACAGCACTTGGCTTTGCTTCGCAGGCTATTCGTTGGTTGTGCTTGTCTTGTTTGTCCTTCTCTTCCGCGATCAAAAGCAGGTGCAATCCGCATAACAGTCAATTCACCAAAGGTGTCATCCGCAAAGCGGTCATCAATCGTAGATTGTCATCACAACGTGTTGTGTCATCCGCAAAGCGGTCATCAATCGTAGATTGTCATCACAACGTGTTTTGTCATCCGCAAAGCGGTCATCGCCTCTGGCGAATTGTTCATAACAATTGCTTTCGAATCCTAACAAGACTTCCGATATTCGTAGTTCCTAAACAATTGTATTATGTCATTAGAATTAACAGGAACTTTAGTTAAGTTCTACGAAACAAAATCATTCCCTAGCGGATTCAGTATTCAAGAATTTGTGGTTCGCACAGACGAGCGTTACCCACAGGAAATCCTTGTTCAAGCAGCAAAAGAAAAAATTGATGTGTTGAAGAATTTCAAGGAAAACGATGTGGTGAAAGTGAAATTCAATCTTCGTGGAAGAGAGTACAACGGAAGACACTTCGTTTCTTTAGATATGTGGACAATGGATATTGCTGCTGCCGGAAATACTTCTGCAAGCAATCCTTCAACCATGGGCGGTTCATCTGCTCCAGTTTCTGCACCTGTAATGAACAACAATCCTGCAGACAACGGCGCTGACGGAGACGACTTGCCATTCTAATTAAAAAATGCCGGCCAATAAATACGCACTTCTTCGCTACCGAATCATTGATCGTTGTTTAACGAACAAAGGGAAACCATTCCCCAGTAGAGAAGATTTGCGTGAGGCCTGTGCAGATGCATTATACGGCTCTGGAGCCGATCAGATTTCATTGAGCACCATAGACAAAGACATATGGGCCATGAAGAACGAAAGTGAGTTGGGCTATTACGCTCCTATCGAATATCACAGAACTCACAAGGGGTATCATTATACCGAAGAAGACTATTCCATCAACGAATTAAACTTGGTTGAAGAAGACGTGGAGGCCATTCGCTTCGCTGCGGCTATCTTGAATCAGTTTAGACATGTGCCTCTACTTTCTCAATACGAAAGCGCCGTTGACAAGATTATTCAACGCGTTAATTTGAATTCATCCATTGAAGAGGAAAAACACAAAGCGTTAATTCAATTTGAAACAAGTACGGTTAGTCAAGGAAACGAATTCCTTGGACCATTGCTTGAAGCCGCGAAATCGAAGATTGCTTGCACCTTGTTTTATCAGAGCTTCAAAGAGAATGAAGTGAAACAATATTCTATTCATCCTTTGTTGTTGAAGGAATATTTAAACCGTTGGTATCTCGTAGCGTTCGTTCCTGAGCGCGATAAAATTCTAACGTTCGGATTGGAGCGAATGATTTCCATTGAAACAAGTAAATCGAAGTTTACTGTTCCAAAAGAATTTTCTCCGGAAACGTTTTTTCAATACAGCATGGGAATCTCTGAAAGCACCGGTAAACCAGAGAAGATAGAACTACGGTTTTCTGCTGTAGCAGCAAAGTTGGTAGAGACCCAACCTCTTCATTCTTCACAAAAGAAATTAAAAGAATCGAAAGAAGGAACTGTTTTTCAATTTGAATTGCATCCGTGCCAAGAACTTTACAATTTCATTCTCAGTTATGGAAATGAAGTAGAAGTGATGAAACCTTCTTCCCTTCGAAAAGAAATTTTACGTCGCCTCGATCTCGCGATGAAAAATTACAGTTGAATTATCCCAGTCGTTTCAAATCAAAATACATTGCAATAGTTTCTGTATTTGATTGAATTGCATTCAGAAGAACAAAGTCATTCCGTTTATAGAAATTCAACTGCTTTGTTTTATTGTAGGCGTCAATCAATAAAAGTCTCGATGCAGACTTCTGATTCAAACGAGTGAAACCTTTAATAAAGTCCATCATTGAATAGGCTAATCCAGTACCTTGATACTTTTTGGTAATCCCTAAACGACCAATCTTAATTGCTGGATAATGTCTAATTCTCTTTTCATTTGGAATTTTATTGTGTCTGTGAAAACGATTCCAAATCGTGTTCTCATATCCTTTATCATTCAAACTGTCGTTTAATAGACTAAAGAATGCAACGACCTGATTGTCTTTGGTAAAAACATAAGTTACCGCGAATTGCTCCCTTTGAAAATTGAGTGCATCATTGATTAGAAAATCATTTATTTCATGTTCGTCACAATCGAAGTCTAACAAACAATGATTTTCATTCAAGGCCTCGAATGTAAAATCTTCAACAAGCATAATCGTTACTTAGACTTTGACAACACCCTTTCGACTAAAGAGAAAATCCTTTGCCTTTCAGCATCTGAAACCTTATGCTTTTCAACATTTGAAATAGCTTGATTAAAAAGCCAAGAAGCTTTTCCTTCAATCGGTTCTGTTATTTTAATTGGCTTTGCCATGACATTACAAATTTAATATTTTCTCGAAAGTAAAATCAAATTTTCATTTAGTATTTTTTCTCTTATGCCAGAAAATAGAATAAATCCGCTGTACCGATTATCATTAATCAAATACAGCTCGCATAAAGATTCCTAAAAGAATTTTTCACCTCGTAAATCCATTACAATGTGAAGGGTGTGCTTTGAAGAAAATTCAAAGACATGCAAAACCTAACACAAATTCAAGACGTTAAAATGTACATCGAATCCTTTCTTCAACCACAAGGATTGAACACTTACGCTTGGGAGAACACCAAGCAAACAGCGATGGAAGTATGGGAATGTCATTTAAAGAACAGACCGGTTCGTAGAAACTTAAACTTCTTGTGCAAAGAATTTTATCAAATGATTCGCAAACCCAATGGAGAATACATTGTGCCGCGCAGTTCTTTTCGAACCATGTAATCTGCTTTTAACGCGTTGCTCTTATCTTCGCGAAGTGAAAGCCGTTTATATCCTATTCAAAAAAGAGTTTCAACTTGACATGCGTAAAAAGCAATTGCTTTTTGGCATCTTACTCTTCGTGCTTTCTACCGTTTTCACTTGTTACCTTTCGCTTGAAAAAATTGAGGACTCGAAAGTCCTTGCGGCGTTGTTCTGGATTGTTGGACTCTTTGCGGCCTTCAACGCCATGCAGAAATCATTTCAACAAGAACAAAGCGGAACAGATAAGTTACTATACACCTTGGCTTCACCAAGACAAGTCTGGATAGCCAAAGCCACGTATTACTCGCTTCTCATTTTAGTTTTAAACCTTCTTTCAATTTTACTCTTCTCCCTTTTCTTCGGTGCCAACATCTGGTCTCGAACTTCAATGGACTTGCTCCTTCTATCCGTGTTCTTAGGAAGTATTGGATTGGGAACTGCACTTACTTTCCTATCTGCCCTATCGTTTAAAGCCAATGGTTCTGCCTCGCTTACTGTTGTGCTCGGATTTCCCGTATTGATGCCTTTTCTTTTCTCTTTGACTTCCGTTACCCTGAACATTCTAGACGGAGCCTCCTGGCAAGTGGCTTCCTTCGGAATTATGCTCTTAGCAGGGTTGTTTCTAACCACTACAATCATGTCGTTATTCTTGGTTCCATTCTTTTGGAAGTCTTGATAATTCGCACCTTTTTTTTCATTTGTTTCGAAGCTTTCGTGCGTAATTTCGCCCGTGAACAATTCCATTCTTGAATGAAGCATTGGTATAAAATTTTAGGAAGTCTTTTTCTGATGTATGCATGTACCTTTTCGTTGTACCATGCCCTTGACCCAGCTTTGGTTGTAGCCGATACAACACAGCTGCGAGCGGGATACAATCGAATTGAACTTGCAGGACATTACACACATTTTCAAGACGCTCAGACCGTTGCAGGAATTCGCATCGGAGAATACTTTTTCCAAGGAGATGTTCAGCCCATTGACAATGGTAAGATTGCCATAACGCTTGACCTTCCTGACACCCTTCCCTCTAACGCTATACTTTTCAAAGCCTACAACAGCACCGACGGTGAGCTTATTTTGAATCAAGCGTGTTCGCTTGGAAACATTGCACTTGATACTGCTGCAACAGATTCGTCTTGGGTGAAGAATGTTAAGCAAGAGAAATACACGGGCTTTGGTTTTCCAAATCTTCCTGTGTTGAATGAAACCATTCGCAACCTCATGTGGCACGTGCCTATGTGGTTCACGATGTTCTTCATCATGATTCTCTCTTTCGCGAATAGCCTACGACTATTGAACTTGAAGGAATCTCCAAACCGATTAGAGAAGATGTTAAAATTCGATATGCGTTCGACCTTGTTGAATGAAGTCGGAATTCTTTTCTGCGTACTCGGATTATTAACCGGTTCGCTTTGGGCGCGCTATACCTGGGGAGATTGGTGGACCAAAGACCCTCAACTGAACGGAGCGCTGGTGGTATTCTTGGTTTATGCTGGTTATTTCATTTTACGTGCATCCATTGACGATGAAGACAAGCGTGCAAGAATATCTGCCGTCTTCAACATCTTCGCATTTGTCTTGATGTTCATTTTATTGATGATCATGCCTCGCTTTGCAGCAGGGCTGCACCCTGGAAAAAGCGGTAATCCTGCATTCTCGCAATACGATCTCGATAGTACCCTGAGAACAGTATTCTATCCAGCAGTGTTCGGATGGATTTGTTTAGGCTATTGGTTATACAATGTTCGCATTCGAGCGAAACGAATTAAAGAAGAACTAAAAATTACAGAAGATTAATATGGACTATTTTCAACATTTCGGAAAGATGCCTGTTGTGATTGGTGTTGTTACATTAATCCTTGCGGGAATTATTGTCTACTTAGCTCGACTAGATATTAAAGTATCACGACTTGAGAAGAAAATGAAAGAACAAAATCAAAAGTAAGATGAGCAAACTTCAGATTGTTTTATTGATTTTAGTAGCGGTGGTATTTGGAATTATCATAGCCACTTATGCGCAGAGCACCAACTCGGCAACCTTTGGTGAGGCTGCTGAACACGTGGGAGAGAAATACAAGATTGTTGGAACGTTGGACAAGAACATTGCTATTCAAAACGATCCCATGGTAGACGCGAACTTAACCATTTTCAATGTCATTGATTCTGAAGGAAAATCTCAAGTCGTTCATCTGCACCAAGATTCAGGAAAACCTTTGGGATTGGAACGTTCTGAAAATGTAACTCTGGAAGGAAAGATGTCGGCCGATGGAATTTTCCACAGCGATCACCTTCAAATGAAATGTCCAAGTAAATACAACGAAGAGAAGCACGAAATGTAATTGGTGAATGAAGAATATTGAATACCTGAACGAACATCTATTGCCCGGTCAAATCGGGCATTTTGCTGTAATCTTAGCCTTTGTTGCTGCTGCCTTTTCAGCATTAACTTATTTCCTATCTGTTCGAAAGAACGAAGACCCTGAATGGAAGAAATTCGGACGAATTGGTTTCTTCATCCATTCGGCTGCAGTAATGACCGTTGTGTCAACGCTATTTTATATTCTCTTCAGTCATTATTTCGAATACAAGTACGCATTCGATCACCTGAACACGGAAATGCCTATGAAGTACATCTTCTCGTGCATGTGGGAAGGTCAAGAAGGTAGCTTTCTACTTTGGATATTTTGGCAAATGGTATTAGGACTTATCGTTCTGTTCACCGCGAAGAAATGGGAAGCCAGCGTTATGGCCATCATTGCACTCGTTCAAGTGTTCTTGGCTTCTATGTTGTTGGGGGTTTATTTCGGCGACTTCCAATTTGGTTCTTCTCCGTTCGGACTGTTGCGCGAAGCAACGGTTAACATTGGACTTCCTTGGACACAAAAAGCAGATTACTTAAGCCTGCCCTTGTTTCAAAATGGAAAAGGATTAAATCCATTGCTTCAAAATTATTGGATGACTATTCATCCGCCTACCCTATTCTTAGGCTTCGCTTCAACCCTTATTCCATTTGCGTATGCGCTTGCTGGATTGTGGAAAGGTGAGCGTTCTTCATGGATGAAACCGGCTGTGCCTTGGGCGTTTTTCGGTGTTATGATTTTGGGAACTGGAATTCTAATGGGTGGCGCTTGGGCTTATGAAGCGCTTGGCTTTGGCGGATTCTGGGCATGGGATCCGGTTGAAAACGCGTCGCTTGTTCCATGGTTAACCTTGGTTGCAGCAGCTCACTTGTTGGTGATTAACACGCGCAGAGAGACCTCTCTATTCAGCACATTAATTTTAACTTTAAGCAGCTTTGTTCTCGTTGTCTATTCTACTTTCTTAACACGAAGCGGAGTTTTAGGAGACAGCAGTGTTCACAGTTTCGTAGACAGCGGAATTCTTGCGCAGCTTTTGGTTTACTTGCTCGTATTCGTAGCCCTTTCAACATACATGATTGAAAACACGAAGGTGTGGAAGAACATTTATGCGGCCGCTAGTGGTGTTCTATTACTTGTTGCCATTGGACATTTAGCAACAGGTACTTTCCCTGAGCCTGCTGAAGGCGAAAAAATATTACCGGGCGAAGGAACTTGGATTCCGGCTTTAACATTACTTTTCATTTTACTATCTGCTATATACCTTTTGGTAGCCTACAACAAAAAGTACAAAACGAAAAAAGAAGACGAAGAAGAATTGTGGAGCCGCGAGTTCTGGATGTTCTTGGGAACATTGGTGCTTTCGCTTTCTGCTATTCACATCACCTTCGTGACTTCCATTAACGTCTGGAATATCTTCCTTGTTCCTATGGAAGGCATGTTCAACTGGATGCACACGACATTCAATTGGGAATTCGCGAAATCATTGGCAGAGCATAACTTCTCTGCAGCTTCTGGCGATGATCGCTTCACGCAATTTCATCAGGTTCAAATTCCATTGACGATTGTATTGCTTTTGATTATTGCAGTTGGACAGTGGTTGAAGTACAAGAATACCGAGACTAAGAAATTCATGCGTTCGTTGATTCTTTCTTTCGCGGCTGCTTTAATCTTAACCATTGCATTCGTAATCTTCCAAGAAAAATATCCTTTGCCACTGGGCATTCTTTTCTTCTCTGCGCTTTGGGCCTTATTCGCCAACGCAGATTACGCTGTTCGAATTATCAAAGGGAAATTGAATCACATTGGCGCAAGCGTCGCTCACATTGGATTTGCAATGCTCTTGTTAGGTGCATTGATTAGCACAGGGAACAGTTATTTCATTTCTCGAAATGTGAACGGCGATATTACCCAAGTGAACAAGGAATTCAAAAACAACGAAGACCTTTTAATCCTTCAAGGCGACACGTTGCGCATGGGTGAGTATTTCGTTTCATTTCGAAATAAATACAAGGAAGGTTCTCACATTTATGCAATTGTAGATTATTTCGAAGTCACTCCGGCTAACTACACCGAAGGCGCCAAAGTGAAAATGAACGGAGATATTTTCCGTTGTAAAAAATCACACACTGCGACCGACAACTTCTTGAAAGACTGGTCTGAAGATTCCTTATGGACATTGGTGCCTGCTCCTACTCCAGATGAATTACTTTCTACAAGCAACTGGAATTCAGGAAAAGCTGGAAAGCTGATCTTCACGCAACAGCCAAGTGTGTTAATGAGTCCGAAAGGAAACAGTCGTGAACCAGACGTGCGTCATGGCATTGGTCAGGATTTGTATTCCTACATCAAGTACATTGACATGGAAGAGAAGAAAGATGAAGGCGAGTTCGGCGAAGCGAAAACAGGAACCATTCAAGTCGGAGAAGAAGTTCTTCTTACAGAATCCATCTCTTTGATTCTAGACACACTTGTTGAAGTAAAAGACTTACCTGCGAGCCTACCAGCAGGGACCAAAGCGAAAAAAGGAATGCTGTATTTGTCGGAAGGAAGCAAGCGCGACTCAATCGAAGTCATGAGTGTTTTGGTGAAAGACAGTCTTGCCTTCCCTGTTCCCGATGTGGAAAGCACTGTGTTCAATATGCGCTTTGCCATTCAAGAAACAAAAGAAGGAGTTGATCTTTCTGTGAAAGAAGGCGGCAGCAACAAACGCGAAATGCTTATTCTTTCGGCAGAAGTCTTCCCAATGATAAACCTGCTTTGGTTGGGATGTATTGTTATGGTTGCCGGAACTGTGTTAGCGATACGTCATCGGTATAATTTGATGAAGAAGAAGTAACCTTCTTCGAAGGATGACGGCGAAGCCGATGACCAGCGAAGCTGGATGATACTGCGTGATAGAAATCGTCGAAGACATTCGTCTGAAAGACATTCGTGCAAAGCACATTCGCCCTTTGGGCATTCTATCCTCTGGCTATTTTATCCGCCTTTTCATTTGGTAAATTCTGGATATCCAAAATCATAAACGCATCAATTGCATCATTGAACTTCCGATCGCGATTAAAGGCCAAGATCTTAGCGTTTTGAGCGAGATACTTTTTGTACAAAATGGGCATTGTCTTTCCCATAGGCTCAATTTCGGCAAGCAATTTATCGAACCTTCGAATCTCGCCTTTCGCTGTTATGATGAGCGCTTCACGATCTTCTTGACTTACCGTATTTTTAATTTTCGTTCTTGGACGAACCAATTTCGACAATACGGGGTCTCCGAAATTTGATTGAACAAATTCAATAACCAATTCTTTCGAAAGCGTTTGATAATCGTTGCTCATGGAAACCGGACCAATAATGTATTTAGTTTCCTTGAAGTTGCTTAACAGTTGAATTATTCCTTCCCACAAAAGGAACAACGGCAAGCGTTGGCGCTGGTATTCCACCGATACGAAAGAACGACCCAATTCCATGCTTAAGGTTAAATATGGGTTGAAATCATCTTTGAACTTGAAGAGCGTATGGGTATAAAAACCATGCTTACCATAGAATTCCATAATCTCAGCGCCTCTACCTACACGGTATGCACCCGCCAATTTGCTGTTCGCATGATCCCACAAAACAAGGTGGTAGTAATAATAATCGAATTCGTCTATGTCGCGTGAGTTGTTACTTCCTTCACCAACATCGCGAAACGCGATTTCACGCTCACGCCCAATTTCCAACAATAAATTTGGTATAGAAGAGGCTTTCAAAGCATAGCACGAAAAGTTACTATTGTCGAACAACTTCGAATCTTCATTAGCATCTATTTCACTCTGAAGAATTTTTGAATCAATTGGAATGGCTATGTCTTTTACATCTTTGAATTTCTCTCGAAGATTTTGAAACAATTTTTTCTTCACTTGAAGGTCTGATCCTAGCGCATATACCTTAGCACGTAAGAATCGGCCCAGCAATTCCGCATCTGAAATCAAATGAATGTCTTCAGAAGAAATAGCTTTTCCAATACGCATTTTAATTTCATCGCCTTCCTTCTTGAATAACTCCGAAGGCAAAGCCATTGTGCGCAGTTGAGCATTGACTTTTCCTAACAAATGAAACATACGCGAATTCCTTCCATCAAAAAAGACAGGAACAACAGGACATTCCGCACGCTGAATGAGTTTCATTACTGAACGCTGCCATTTTTTATCAGAAACGTTACTCCATTTATTCTGAAACGTACTTACTTCGCCTGCTGGGAAAATTGCTAGGCATCCGCCTGCTGAAATATGTTCTATGCAACGCTTCAATCCACGTTCACTTTTCAATTGCACAACGTTACTGTCAAATGGATTCACACTGAAAAAGTATGGAGCTATTTCAGGAATTTCTTCCAACAGAAAATTCGCCATGACCTTTAAATCTGGACGACGTTTTTCTATTTGTTGAATCAAAGCCAATCCGTCTATGGCACCGAAAGGATGGTTACAAACAATTACACACCCCCCCTCTACCGGAATATTTTCTAACTCCTGCTCATTCAACTGCACCGTTATTTGCAACTCATTGAAAAACGATTCGATAAAAGCGGTTCCCTTATTTGCGCGTATACGATCGTACAAATCATTTATTTTGTTCAGCTTCGTCACAGAACTAAGCAAGGTCAGCAAAGGATTGTTCTTGTTCAAACCAACTGCCTTTGCCAATGCCTCTTTTGGAACCAATTTTTTCATACCCGAATAAAGGTTACTTAAGTTACTTCTACGTTTTGGTAAAGTTAATTTTTTAATTCAGAAAGTAAAACTAGAGTTTCAAACAAAATGAATAGAAGACAATTATATTTGATTCATGCTAAAACAATTTCCCTTTACTTCAATTCTAGGTTGGTCAGTTAGCCGATTCGATACGTTTTCTTATTGCAAAAGAAAATATTTCTACTTCTATTATGGGAAATCTGATCGTGAATTTCCGTTTGCTAAAATCAGTGAATTAAAAGCGCTCACCTCTGAAGCCCTTACCATTGGAAGCCTTGCGCACGACGTGATTGAAGCCATTCTCAAGCGACTTCAAAAATCGACAGATCTCATAGACGCTGATCGAATGAAAATTTTCGTGAAACAACAGGTTCAGAAATACATGCTCGACAAAGTGTTTTCTGAAGTCTATTACAGGGAAAAAGAATCCATTAATGAAAATTATATCATTGAAAGCGTTTTCAATGCCGTTATGATATTCGTGAATTCTGAGCGATTTGAATGGGTGAAGAATCTTCCCGAAAGCTCCAAACAACAATGGATCATTGAGCCTGGCGGATTCGGGGAAACGCGTATTCAAACCGACCGTGGTGAATTAAAGGCTTATTGCAAAGTAGACTTTATGCTTCCTGATGGGAAGGACATTTACATCCTCGATTGGAAGACCGGCAAGGCCGACGAGTACAAACACCGCAAACAATTGATCGGTTATTCGCTTTTCGCTTCCTACCATTTCGAAAACAAATTCGACCGAATCATTCCTATACTTGCCTATTTAAAGGACGGCTACCGCGAAGTCTTACCAGAAATTTCGAACGACGATATTGAGAATTTCAAAGATGAAATGTACGCTGAAACTCGCGCAATGCAGCAATTAAATCGCGATATCGAAAACAATACACCTGTGGGCAAAGACGAATTCACTCAAACAGACAGCGAGAGCAAATGCAAGTATTGCGAGTTTAGAGAATTGTGCGGAAGGAACTAGCCTTCCTATAGATTAAGCCTTGTAACAAACTTCTTTCGCAACGCGAACAACATCATTCACTCCAGGAAGAGCGGCATCGATAAGTGTTGTTGCAAATGCAAAAGGAGTATCTGTTTGTGTAATTCTGCGAATAGGCGCATCTAAATAATCGAATGCATGACGTTGAACGCGGTAAGTAATCTCGGTTGAGATACTCGCCACTGGCCAGCTCTCTTCAAGAATAATTAAACGGTTCGTTTTCTTTACGCTGTTTACAATGCTATCAATGTCAAGCGGACGAATCGTGCGCAAGTCAATCACTTCAACAGAGATCCCTTCCTTCGCCAATTCTTCAGCCGCTAACAATGCGGTCTTCATGATCTTTCCGAAAGAAACCAACGTAACATCTGTTCCTTCGCGCTTGATATCTGCTACTCCAATAGGAATAATGTATTCTCCGTCTGGAACCATTCCTTTGTCGCCATACATCTTCTCAGACTCCATGAAAACAACAGGGTCGTTATCGCGAATAGCAGCCTTCAACAAACCTTTCGCGTCGTATGGATTCGAAGGTGTGATTACTTTCAAACCTGGAACGTGTGCGTAAAAAGACTCAAAGCTTTGGCTGTGTGTTGCAGCTAACTGTCCGGCTTGTCCGTTTGGACCACGGAAAACGATTGGAACATTGTACTGACCACCACTCATTTGTAACATCTTCGCTGCCGAGTTAATGATTTGGTCAGCCGCAAGAATAGCGAAGTTCCAAGTCATGAATTCAACAATCGGACGAAGTCCATTCATTGCAGCACCAACTGCAATACCCGAGAATCCTAATTCAGCAATAGGTGTATCTATTACACGTTTTGCACCGAACTCATCAAGCATACCTTTGGAAGCCTTGTAAGCCCCGTTGTACTCTGCTACTTCTTCCCCCAACAAAAGCACAGATTCATCTCTGCGCATTTCTTCTGACATGGCCTCACAAATGGCCTCACGGAATTGAATTTCTCTCATGGTTCGTTTTGTTACGATTGCGAATTTAACTATAAATGTGGTTTACAAAAATATTAGTGTACTTTTTACACTAACTCACCAATTTCTAGATTGAAGGCGCAAACGGGTTAATAAAATAAAAAATGCGCTTACCCCTACAAAGTAGAGAACATCGCGCGAGTCAATCAATCCAATGCTCATGCCCGAATAATGGTCTTCCATTCCCAAGCGAATAATGAATCGGTCTAATGATCCAAACAAGTTGAATGTTCCCAAAGACTGAAATCCTGAATACATCACGAAGCTAATTAGCGCTGCAATCAAGAAAGCGACAATCTGATTTTTCGTCAAGCTTGAAGCAAAGATTCCAATGCTCACATAAACACTTGCCAAGAAAATCAATCCTAAGTACGATCCCCACGTTGCGCCTGCGTCAATGTTTCCAACTGGATTTCCCAAAAAATAAACTGAAAGGAAATAAACCAACGTTGGAAAAATTGCGATGACCACAACTAACAATCCCGCTAAGTACTTCGCTAAAATAATTTGTAGGTCTGTAATGGGTTTGGTCATGAGCAATTCCAATGTGCCTTCTTTCTGTTCTTCAGCAAGCGAGCGCATAGTAATGGCAGGAATTAAAAATAGAAACACCCAAGGTGCTATGTAGAACAAGGTGTCAAGTGTTGCGTATTCCGCTTCCATGACATTCAAACTTCCTGGAAACACCCACATGAATAACGAGGTCACAATCAAGAACACTGCAATAACAATGTAACCGATTAACGAGGTTAAGAATGAGCGAATCTCTTTTTTTAATAATGCGATCATAGTCTTATAATTCTTGCATTTCAACAAGGGTCTTGTACAACCCTTCTTGCGAAATTAGTTCTTTGTGTGTTCCGCGCTGCACAATTTCTCCAGCCTGCATCACCAAAATTAAATCGGCTTGCTGAATGGTGCTTAAGCGGTGCGCAATTACCAGCGCCGTTCTATTTTCCATCATGTTGGAAATGGCATCCTGAACATACTTCTCGCTTTGTGTATCTAACGCCGAAGTGGCTTCATCTAAAATTAAAATAGATGGATTCTTATAAATCGCACGAGCAATAGACAAACGCTGACGCTGTCCACCCGACAAACGCATTCCTCCATCGCCAATATTCGTCTCGAATTTATTTTCCAACTCTTCAATGAACTCCAACGCATTCGATACACGCGCTGCTTCAATCAACTTCTCGTTGGTATGCGATTCAGAAAGAACAATGTTGTTCGCAACGGTATCGTTGAACAACAAAGCGTCTTGCGTAACCATGCCCATGTGCGCACGCACCGACTTCGTTTTCAAATGCGTGATTGCAACACCGTCTATATCGATGCTTCCTGAAGTGGGATCATAGAAACGCGCAAGAAGCATTGCCAGTGTGGTCTTTCCACTTCCTGAAGAACCAACCAATGCAACTGTTTGTCCTTTTTCAATATTGAAGGAAATGTTCTTCAACACTTCTTCCTCTCCGTATTTGAAACTAACGTTTTTGAAAGCAATTTCATTTTCGAACGACTTCAATTCAACCGCATCTGATTTATCTAAAACGGTTTCTTCCGCATTTAAAATCTCACGAATGCGCTCAAGACTGGCCATTCCTTTGTTCACCTTGAAAATGGCATCGCTGAATTGTTTTGCAGGTTGAATGATTTGCGAGAACACCACCAAGTAACCGATGAGTAACTCTCCGCTTATTTCACCATTGAAAACGATAATTCCTCCAACGTAAAGAAGGACGCTGATTACCATGAGCGAAATAAATTCCGACATGGGCGAAGCCAAATACTCACGCTTATACAACTTGTGCATGAGGCGAGAATACCCTTCGTTGGTCTCGTCGAATTTCTTCTCGAAATGATCTTCCGCATTGAAGACTTTAATGACACGAATCCCCGTCAAACTCTCGTCGAGTAAAGCAATCAAATCTCCAAGATTTGATTTGCTGCGCTTCGCTGCGTTCTTCAGACTTTTCGCAATGCGAGAGATTAAATAACCACTTACCGGAAGAAATATGAACGCGAACAACGTGAGCTTCCAACTCATTAAAACCAAAGTCACCAATGAGAAGAAGATCATGACTGGCGATTTCAATAAGGCTTCTAACGCACCAATTACAGAGAATTCAATTTCATTCAAGTCGTTGGTCATGCGTGAAATCAAATCGCCTTTTCTTTCATTCGAGAAAAACGCCAATTGAAGTCGAAGAACCTTTTGATACATCTTCTTCCGAATGTCTCTTGAGACGCCCGTTCTGATTTTCGCAATGCTCAAAAGCGAAACGTAGTTCACAGCGTTCTTCATTAAAGCCAAAACAACAATGAATAAACACATAAGCAAGAGAACTTGAGGTTTTCCTTGCTCAAGGATAGCACCGTTCAATTGGTCTTTGAACTGATCCCACAAACCTTTGGCTTGAGAGATCGGTGCACTTCCACCCTGATTCACATCGAACAAAACATACAGAAACGGCACAACACTCAGGAAAGTGAACAACGAAAAAATAGCGTTGAGTATGTTGAATAAAAAATTCCACACCAACGACCCTTTGTAGTCGCCTAACAATCCGAATATGGCACGAAACGACTTCATTCGTGATCAGACATTAAGTCTATTCCAGTATAATTTTCAGGACGAATGTTTTTCAATTCTGATTTAATGGCATCGGAAACCTCAAGAATATCAATGAATGCATGAATGTCTTGCTCTTCAACACGATCTTTTCCGCGCGTTAAATTCTTCAACGCTTCGTACGGCGCTTCGTATCCTTCTCTGCGAAGAACAGTTTGAATTCCTTCCGCAACAACCGCCCAGTTGTTTTCCAAATCAGCTGCTATCTTCGATTCGTTCAACTTCAACTTACCCAATCCCTTCAATATAGAATTCAACGCAATAACTGTGTGCGCCATAGGCACACCCACGTTGCGGAGAACAGTGCTGTCGGTTAGATCGCGCTGAAGTCGGCTAACAGGAAGCTTCGCAGCCAAGTGTTCAAACAAGGCATTCGCGATTCCTAAATTTCCTTCGGCATTTTCAAAGTCAATCGGATTCACCTTGTGCGGCATTGCTGAAGAACCAACTTCTCCTTCCTTCACAATCTGACGGAAGTAATCCATGCTGATGTATGCCCAGATATCGCGACTTAAGTCGATCAATATTGTATTCAATCTTTTCAATCCATCGAACGACGCGGCCATGTGGTCGTAGTGTTCAATTTGTGTGGTGTATTGCGAGCGCGACAAGCGAAGCTTTTCACCCAAAAATTCATTCGCAAATTCAACCCAATCAATATCCGGATAAGCTACGTGATGCGCGTTGAAGTTTCCTGTTGCGCCACCGAATTTCGCGGCCACTGGAATATTTTCCAATTGCTGCAACTGCTCTTCCAATCTTTCCACAAAAACAAAAAACTCTTTTCCTAAGCGGGTTGGAGAAGCAGGTTGACCGTGGGTTCTAGCCAACATTGGAACGTCTTTCCACTCCTTGCTTCTCTCAGCCAAGTGATGCATTACCTCGTCAATTTTCGGAATGTATACATTCTCTAACGAGTCGCGGAACGAAGCCGGAATAGCTGTGTTGTTGATGTCTTGAGAAGTCAAGCCGAAGTGAACGAATTCTTTCACTGCGCCCAACTGCATTTCATCCATTTTATGTTTAATGAAATACTCAACGGCCTTTACGTCGTGATTCGTAATCTTCTCTTTGTCCTTAATCCATTGCGCATCTTCTTGCGAGAAGTTCGCGCAGATATCGCGCAGGTGCACGAAAGTATCAGGTGTAACGCTGGTCAATTGCGGAAGAGGAAGTTCGCAAAGTGCAATGAAGTATTCCACTTCCACCCAAACTCTGTATTTGATGAGGGCGAATTCTGAAAAGTATTGTTGCAGGTCTTCGGTCTGACGGCGGTATCTGCCATCGATAGGGGAAATACTGAATAACGACGAATGGTCCATGTTTAATTTCTAAGGCGCAAAGGTACAAACGGAAAGCGAGACAATCGCTATTACATTTGCACCATGAAACTACATGTTATAGACACTGGATTTTTCAAATTAGACGGCGGTGCCATGTTCGGCGTAGTTCCGAAACAGTTGTGGCAGAAGACCAATCCGGCCGACGAGCTAAACCTTTGCACTTGGGCCATGCGTTGTTTGTTGGTGGAAGACGGCGATCGTCTTACCCTCATAGACACGGGCATTGGCGGCAAGCAAAGTGAAAAATTCTTTTCGCACTATCATTTGCAAGACACCCTTACCATTGACCAATCGCTTGCCCTGAAAGGATTTCATAGAAACGATATTACCGATGTGCTGCTTACGCATTTGCACTTCGATCATTGCGGCGGAAGCATTGAGTACAATGCTACTCGCGAACATTTTCAGCCTGCCTTCCCAAATGCGAAATTCTGGAGCAACGAAAACCACTGGAAGTGGGCAACAGAGCCTAATCCACGTGAGAAAGCCAGTTTCCTTTCAGAAAACATCTTGCCTCTTCAAGAAAGCGGACAATTAAATTTCATTGAACGCGTGAACAACGTCTCGCCCACTCCGCTTGGCTTCGACGTCTTATTTGTAGACGGACATACCGACAGCATGATGATTCCGCATATTTCTTACATGGGAAAAACGGTGGTCTTCATGGCCGATCTTTTGCCGTCTGTCGGACACATTCCACTTCCTTACGTTATGGGCTACGACACCCGTCCGCTTTTAACCATGACTGAAAAAGAACTCTTCCTGAACACCGCTGCCGACAACGGTTATGTGCTCTTCTTCGAACACGACAGCGTGAATGAATGTTGTACGTTGCAGCATACGGAGAAAGGCGTTCGATTGAAAGAAGTGGGGAAAATCGAAGATTTTATTCCTACTATGTAATTGGAAAACCGGAGGTTTTATTCCTACTTTGTAATTGGAACTAATGTTGTTGATTAACAGTCGAAGACATTCGCCGCAGGCATTCGTTGAAAACATTCGCCCGAAGGGCATTCTGACCTTTTGAAATGCCTTCAGCGTTATTTGAACTTCCTTGTTAACATTAAGTTCACTTTGAAAAGTTACATTCGCCGATATGAGTACTGAGAAACACGATAACACGAACTGGATGTACATGTTGCGAACGACGCAGCAGCACCATGTTCAGTTAAGTTCATTTGCAGATCAAAAAGCGAACATCATTATCGCTAGTAATTGCATTATTTTCTCAATAACTCTCGCTCGTATTGAAACTGCAATGGGATATTGGGGTGTTTGGTCGTTACTAGCAACTTCGGTATTGTGCATTATTACAGCAGTAATGGTAGTAGCGCCGTTGTCGTTACCAAAACAACGCCCTTCCTTCGATTCGAAAAATTTCAATCCGTTGTTCTTTATGCACTTCTGCGCCTATTCTCTAGAAGATTATGACAGTCGCATGAAACAGATTATGGAGACCAAAGAAGAAGTTCAAGAAGCCATGATTCGCGACATCTACCAAATAGGAAAAGTACTTTCAACGCGCAAATACCCCTTCCTGAAAATCAGTTCTGCCATCTTCATCGGCGGAATGCTCCTAAGCCTTGTGCTATTCTCTGTGCAAATTGCTTTAGACAAACTCTGATATAAAATCGTCGCAGACATTCGCCGCAGGCATTCGTTGAAAACATTCGCGCAGCATTCGTCATTGACATTCTTAAATAATTATTCCGACTGTCCAACGAATACCCATTGGTAGGTTCCGTTTACATTTTCAAGACCCCAATAGTTAAAAGATCCGCTTGAGCGATCTCCGTTTTCGTTCAATGAAATAACACCGGTTGCTCCTGAAAAACCATTCGATGCGCTAAGAAAAGTAGACTGTAAAGCTGTCGCACTTGCTGGAATTCCTTCTTCATTTTCAATCAACTTAGAGATAACATACATGGCATCGTAAGCCGCTAACGTGTTGGCATCTGATTGAATCCCGGTCATCCCATCAATGGTGCTAATGATCGAAGACCACAAGTATTCAGTAGACAGGGGCAAACCAAAATCTGGACAAAAGAAGTTTGTAGCTATTGCGAATTGAGCTGCGGCAGGGTCTTGTAAGAGAGCTGAGTTTTTGACAAACCCATCTCCACCGTACCAATTCACTCCAGATAAGATTGGGTCTGAACTTGCTTGATTGAATAACGCTACCGCTTCATCGAAAGATGCCAAATAAACTGCAATTTGGTCGTTGGTGTATGTTGAATTAAAACCAATAATCTGACTCTTCACGTCAGCCAAAACCGTTGTGAAATCTGTTGTCGTGGTTTCATAATTTCCAACAGAAATAACGTTACCTCCTAAGTTGGTGAAATTATTTCCAACTGAACTTTGCAGCCCCAAGTTTCCGGCATCATTTCTAGCTAAAGTCACAAGTGCTTGTTTGCCTGCGTTCTTGATTGAGTTCGCAAGTGCTGCTCCTTCTATCTGATCTCCAGGAACAAAGCGGAAAATCATATCGTTCGCAATAGCAAGACTACTTGCAGTGCTTCCTTGGCTTACCACTAAGATTCCTAAACTATCTGCAATTGGTTTGACCATAGCTAGTTCAGCACTTGACTGTGGACCTATGATAAACTTGTATCCGCTTGAAGAAATATTCTCAACTGTTTGTGCAGCAATAACAGGATCTAACTGCGTTTCAAAAACAGTTAACGCAAATCGAAAAGGAATATGTCGGCATTTAAAATCAGCATTTATTTTATCGACTGCAATTTCTAATGCAGCCTTGGAGGTAATTCCCAAATTCGACCAATCGCCTGTTTGAGAGAGCAACGCTGCAACTTTAATTTCTTGAACTTCTTCGTGATCATGTTCTTTGCGACATGAGACAATTGTAACAACACAGAAAAACAAAACTAATAACTTCTTCATAATCTTTTTCAATTGTGGCAAAGATGCACTCGTTTCTTCTAAAAATAATTTTGAAAATATTCATCCGTGAAAATCTCGTAACTTAACTTTTGTCTTTTCACACCAAAGTCTATCTCAAGTTCACTCGTGCCTCTGCCTAGTCCTTCTGAAATTTTCAATCTAAAAAACGAAATATACAAATCAATAAACTCTCTGTATCCATAGCGGATGTGACCTATTGCAATATTTTCTAGTATTGACTGAGCCTTTGCGTATTCCCTTTTCGAGATGAGAACCGAAACTTGAAAAACGTTCAAAATAGAAATTTGAGAGAGGTGGTACCATTGAGAAATATCTGTACTGTTAAGCAACTCATCATTAACAAATCGCACTAAGAACTTATTTCTAGTAACCAAAGCCTGAATTGCCGGTTCATGTAACAGCTCTGTTTTTGAATCTGGATTTTTTTTTAGTCTTGCTTTCATTCGACGAATAATTGAATTCCGGCTATTTGCACTTTCCGCAGAGAGAAACTTCAAACCAAATAATCTCCCAAATAGAATAGGATGCTGTTCATTGATTAGTTCTGGTAAAATTGCAATTTCCTTTAAGAGAAATATCTGCGAATGCAGATACCTCTTCCAAATTGAAAGGCAACGAATAAATGTAACGGTCTCAAAATCGAGTCCTTTGGATTTCAAAAGCCAATCGATCCATTTCCCGTACTTTCTATTTAGTCTACCATAGTCGACAAAAATTTTCAGAATTAAATCTCGAAAATTCGGTTCTTTCAATAATTTCTTTTCTAATTCATCATTGGAATACGTTCTAAATAGCAATCCCGTTAATACACCTATTTGCGCAACCTCATCGTAAGGCATTTTCGAAAACTGGAAGTATGGGCATCTGAATAACTCCACAAGCAACACACGATCATCTCGCAATAATAATTCTCTAGTTACTACTGTGAATGAAATAGCAAACTGAAGATTATTCAACTGTCTATACCGAAGCATTTCAATTATTTCATGCATGCTCCCTGTTGAAAGAGTAACATACAATGTCTCCCAAGTGGGCCAAGCATCTACTTCCGCAAAACGTTGAGTAAAATCGTGATAAGACTGAAAGCCTATATAATTCGATAAAAGATTCAAGGTTGTCAGTCTAGGTTGTCGGTATTCTGCCAATCCGAACATTCTTCTGATGGTGTTATAGGAAATGACCACTCCTGTTTTGCGGTATAAATCATCCGAAAGCAATTCACAATCACCTCGAGAGATGATCTTCCTTCCAAATGACTTTTCAATTTGACCCTTCAATTCTTCCACCATTTTACAAATGTACCATTTGTGTATCAATTTTACACTCGTTACGAAAGTAGATTTGTACATAGCGCATCTCATTAAAAGGCATACTTCTACTTACTTTAAAATTCATAATGAACAGAATAAATGAGAAAATAGTTGAATTTTATATCAATAACAGTCATTTAAAAGGTGATAAGTACCTACCTATGTTTTATGATTCCCCATCAGAGAATCACACTGTTTTATCTATCGGACTCAATCCGTCCTTGACGAATGCTGCCAGTCTTAAATTGGACGATAAAGAACTTTGGCTAGAACATTTTATCAAATCAGATGACTCTACTAAAAATTTAAAAATCCAAGAAGTAGTGCGTCTACAAAAAGCACTTAAATCCAGTGAAAAGAAGATTCCCTACTTCAAATATCTTGAAACATTTTTTGAGGAGGTTGGATATCCCAATTTTGAAGAATCCGTTTATCATTATGATCTCTATCAAAAAAGAATCACCAATTCTAAGGATGTGATAAACGAATTTTCTGAGGAAAAACACCTGCTTCCGGAATTGATAAACCATCTGGAACTCGTGATTGACCAATTACAGCCTAAAATAATTTTTGTTTTCAACGCTACTGTTTCCAAGTTGTTGAAAGAAAATAGTTTTCTGTCATCCAACAATTTAGATGATGAATTGGGATGTTATTTCAAAAAAAACATACCTGTAATTTTGGCTAACCAGCTTTCTGGCGGAGCAACTTCAACAATTTACAGAGATATCTTGATTTGGAATACAAAAAGAATAATCAATAAAACAGCTTAATAAAGACATCAAAGATCACTTGAATCAAAACACCAAATTATGCCGAAAGATTTCACAAAGTACAATGTAGAAGGTTTAGGTGAAAACCTGAATAAACGAAAATTAATATTTACTGTAGTAAAAGATTGGATAGAAAAAAACAATCCTAGTTTTGAAGAGTTACAAAAAACCTTTCCCGATGAAGTTCAAGGAAGCAAAGGATTTATTCGCATAGAAGCTGATGTAAAAACAGTGAAACACTTCAACATGCGTGAACCTCTTAAAATTATGAATGACATCCATGTTGTAGTTTCTAATCAGTGGGGTGAAAACTGCAAAGATTTTATTGAATTAGCTTTATCTCTAGGTTATAAGATTAAGCCTGAAAATAATGCGAATGCGGTCACAGATAAAGACATTACAACAGATGTAAATTTATTTGATGTCGATTGTTTGAAAGAGGCTTTTCCAGAATCAAAAGAATTTTGTGTTTACTTTAATACAGACCATTGGATACTTGCTGAAGAAGATTTTCAACCAGAAGCTGCCTTTTTGAAATTTACTGTAAATGAAAAAGGAGAACTTTTAGAATGGAACGTATACCATGACGATGTTATTCCTTATCTGGAATTACCCGAATCATGGCATGAAATGAAACGTGTTTTAAGTGGTTATATAGAAGTTAATAATATTGAAAATTCGATTGAAAACGTTTCTTTTAATAATGACAGCGAATTCTATGAGCTCTGTTGCGACGTTCTAGAATATGTTAAAGAACAAAATTCAAACATCGAAACAGATGATGATATCTCAACTGAAGAAAATGACAATGCCATTTCTTTGATAAATGAGGACGTTGATTTCAACATAGAATTTGACAACAATTTCCCACGCAGCTTCATTAAGTTACTAAAAGAAAATCGTAAAAATGAAGGTAATTTAGACGCTATTGACACATTTATAGAACGTGGCTTAGCAGTTTCACATTTAAATTACGGAGCAGGAAAAATTTTCGAAGCTTTATCATCTCGAGGACACGCCGATCGTAATGAAGATTTTGTTTCGCCATATACATATTCGAAGGAAGATTACGATGTTGCGTTTTCATTATCAGAAGACGTGTCGGAACTAAAGGAAAAACTTCAGGAACAAAATTTAATTGATATTATTCTCGAATATGAGGCAATTGAAAATATTGAATCATTAGAGTTTAAACTATTCTATCCAGCCTATTTAATATCAGTAGTAAACAAACTTGCTGAATTGGAAGACGGCGAAATGTTAGCAGAATTTATAGCTTCACAATCATTAGGCTTTTCGCGTTTTGTTGATGATTCTGGATATGAATATGGTAGTGATTGGGTTCTTGAATTATGTGATGAATTAATTGGTGTTTTATATGGAATTGATAGTTCATCTGATGATTACAATAACGAAATCACATTAAGTGGAAATTATTTTGGAGTCTCGATGGATGCAGGAGTAGATTACATTAAAATTTCAGAGGAAATTATTGCTCAAGTCATTTAACCTCCAATGAATAAGCCCGAAATTTCTGCAGACATGGATGATGTCCTTGACAACCTCTTTGTGAAATCTTTGAGCTATTTAGAAGGACTGCATGGTAAACTTTTTAGTATGCGATTCAGTCAAAGCGACTTTGAGCAACTCAATGCATCTTTCACATTTAATGATCTCGAAAAGAATTTAGAACTGGCACATATCTTTGAAAAAGTAGAGTCATTATCAATCCATATTACTCAAAACTTAGTTGATCAGGTTGAAAGAGAATCAAGTCAACTTATTAATGTCTATATGTTGCATCAGGAGTGCGTTTTTTTAGTAGATCAAGTGGCGCATTCACATCTTTCCTCTGCTGTAAAACAAGCACTAGCCGTTTTTCATTTGTTACAGAATAAAAAAATAGACAATCACCTCTTTAAAAACTATCCTCAATTAAAAGGTATATTGTCTAAAGAAAAGCCAAGCGCCAGTATTATTGATGGGTGGTATTTTAACGATAATTTCTTTACTATTGACCACGGTCTATTTCATTATCTCGGCGTAGAGTTGGATATAATTCGACCTACCGACAAGGAATTTTGTGTAAAGTCAATTAACTTTTTGGAAGAGGTCTCTCGATACACCCCCGGAGAATCAATAAACAAAATTGCTTCAGATTGGAAAACTACAACGAAAGGAAACAAACGTTGGCAAGGGACTTTGTTAGAAAATATTGTGGAAGGAGAAAAGGGTAAATCAACCCACGGATTTGATTGGATTTCTGAAAACGAAGTGATATATCAAAAGGCCTATGGAGTCGGGTTGTCAGGTGGTAGTGAAACTTTTTTGTTTCAGAAAGATCCAAAAGGTAATTGGCAAAAAGTTAAACGATTACAAAAACTGATCCGGTAACACAGGAATTTTAATCATCAGTGGCTTCGTGAATTTCTTATTCGATATTCAATACAAAAGCAACGTAGCGTTAGCCTTAAACAAACTTAGACTTAAGATTTATCTGCGTCAATCTGCTTTTCGAATTTATTGTATACGTAGAACATAACCAACCCAAATACTACCGCCGCAACAATAAGCACTGTATTCATAAGTCCCGTAACCGAAAATGACAACCGAATAAGAATTGTAGAGATAATAAATCCAGAATTACGAATGACCTTGTGAAACTCATCGGTATGGAAAAAGGAGAATAACAAGAGAAAAACATCAACAATAATTAAGACCGTAAAGAACTGTTCGAAGAACACATTGTTCAAGTTCTGAAAGTCAACATCGGCATGGGCAGCAGGAGATAATACTCCGAACAACCACGTGGAAAATGAATAGATAGAAAGCGCTAATAGAATCGGCACAAGTGCTAAAGCCATAAGCTTCTTAATCTTAATGAAGCGCACAGTTCCATCTTGTTTATTTAAATCAGATTCATCTAACAAAACCCTCTTCTTGCTTTGTTTGTAAAACAAATAAATCAAGAAAAACATAATTACTGAAGCAAGAATATCATACGTGAATTGTAAATCATACTTCTGAGAAAACCAGTCTGGCGAGAGTGATAAGGCAGAAAGATCCTTAAATATTCTTCTAATAATAATTAGCGTTATAATCTCATACTGCTTGCCGATATAGGTTGTTATTGAGCGTGGCAAATAATAGATTAGTAAATACACCTCGTAAACTAGAATGAAAGAAAAAGGTGTGTAAATAGCTGCAATTGGATTTTCAAAAAGAGCTGTCCCACTGTCAATTTGAATTACACCTAAATCAACTAAAAAAATAAGTGTCAAGTGAACGAAGAAACTTGCAATAGCAATAATTAGAATGATTCGCTCACTCTTTTTTCTAGTTTCATTAGAGAGAAACTTTTGATAAAGTATCTGCGAAAATTTGTTACCCATCAATTTCAAACAAAAAACCAATCCAAATGTTCAACTGTATGTTTCTCAGAATGAACAACTAACATATTGAACACATCTTCCACCGCAGCTAACAGAAATTCCAAGTGTTCAAACTGAAAGTCAGAAAATAAGTTGTTTCTAAACACCTATTTTAAAAGAAAAAATTATACATTTATAAAGCCTCGATAGAACCAACCATGAAAAGAAATCACAACGACGTTTCGTACTTCAATGAATTCAGCAGCCTGCTAACTGCATGTACCTCAGAAATCATAAAGTCTAATTCGCAGAACCTTTCTCAAACATTGGATCAAGTTCTTCAAAAAATGGGTGTTTTCTCTGAAGTTGATCGCGTTTACTATTTTTCATTTGATTACCAAGCTTCCACCTGTTCGAATACAAATGAATGGTGCAAACCAGGTGTTGTACCTCAAATTACAGAACTGCAAGATATTCCTATCGAAATCCTCCCGAATTGGATGGACAAAATGCTAAAGGGGGAAGAGATTTATATCCGAGACCTAAACGATTTGGACGAATCTTGGGCACCCGAGAAAGAAATATTGGAGCCACAGGGAATTCAATCATTACTTGTTCTACCTGTTATTGAAGAAAACTTTCTTTTTGGTTTTATGGGATTCGATGCTGTTGAAGAAAAAATTGAATGGAACGACAATGCTCGAAACCTTCTTCAAATTTTATCCAACAACATCGCCTCTGTTATTCGACGAAACAATCAAAATGTTGAACTCATTGAAAAAACAGAAGCCGCCAACGCAGCTAGTCAAGCTAAATCTCAATTTCTCGCCAATATTTCCCATGAAATTAGAACACCTATAAACAGTGTCATTGGATTCAGTGAATTACTTAAAAGTACTTCACTCGATGAAGACCAAAAAGTTTTTGTCAATGGTCTTAACGATTCTGCCAATTTTCTTTTTGAGCTTGTGAACCAAATTCTCGACTTCACCAAAATTGAAGCTGGCAAAGTTGAACTTCTTCGCGAAAGAACAAATCTGCTTGAACTCTCGAATAACGTGCACAAGGCTCTCATGCCCCTTGCAAAGGCAAAGAACATAAACTTAGAATTAAGAGTAGACATTGGGGAGTCAGACTTCGTGTTAATTGACGAGACACGCATTCGTCAAGTGCTCGTGAACTTAGTGTCCAACGGCATAAAATTTACTGAAAGTGGATTCGTTAGACTCTCAATGGAAAAACTTGGTGAGTTTGAAAATAAAGTTAACATACGTTTTTCTGTGCAAGACTCGGGAATAGGTATTTCAGCTGAACAGCAAAAGAATCTATTCTCAGTGTTTAGTCAAGGTGACAATTCCACCTCTAAAAAATATGGCGGATCTGGACTTGGTCTCGTTATATCAAGTGGTATTCTTGAACTTATGGACAGTAAAATCATCTGTGATTCGAGTCCAGAGAATGGAAGTCTATTTTATTTTGACATGGAGTTGGACACTTGTGAGTACGACACAAAGGAGTTGAAAATTGAAGAGATAACGATCCCAAAAGTTGAGTCAAGAACAAATGAAAAGTTGTGCACGCTAATCGTAGATGACAATGTTCTTAATCTGCTGCTCTTGAAAGTTATGCTTCAACAAGTTTATCCTGATTTATATATCCATGAGGCTGCAGACGGATTCGCTGCACTGGAGTTAACGAAAAGCGTAAATCCTGATTTTATAATTATGGATATTCAGATGCCTGAAATGGACGGACGAGAAACAACTAAGAAAATTAGAGCGTTGAATTACGACCTTCCGATTATTGCTTGCACTGCCAGTGTTACAGTAGGTGAACGAGACCGATGCATAGAAGCTGGAATGAACGACTATATTGCTAAACCTATTTCAAAAGAACTCATCAGATCGATTTTAGAAAAGAATATACCTCAACTAAAATCTCTAATCTGAGTCATTGATCTGATGAAGAAGTGGGAAAACCTTCGGTTATATTCCTATTTCATAATTCCTACTACGTAATTGGAACTGCGTTGCCAGAAACGTCGAAGTCATTCTTCCCCTCTCTTCCCTTTTCTTACCTCTCTTAACTTTTCAATCAATCCTTCAAAAACCCAAACTTACCCGCATTGTAGTCCTCAATGGCCTCACGAATTTCTTGTTCGGTGTTCATGACGAAAGGGCCATAGGCTACGTAAGGTTCGTTCAACGGTTCACCGCTGAGAACGAGGATGATTGATTTTTTCTTTGCTGAAATGTGAATGGCACCGGATTCGTTTTTGAATTGCAAATAATGGTTCTCAGTCACAGAAGTTCCATTCACTTCCAACTCTCCATCTACCAACAACAACCCTGAATTGTAATTCGCAGGCAATTCGAAATCTACAAATCCACCTTCGTTCAAATGCACGTCGTACATGTGAATGGGTGAAAAGGTAGAAGCAATTCCATTCACGCCTTTGTACTCTCCTGAAACGACATGCACTTCACCTCCGTTGTTAGCCAACGAAAATTTCGGTTTATCGGAATGAACAATGCTCTGGTATTTCGCTGGAGCAAACTTGTGTTTCTTCGGAAGGTTAATCCACAACTGAATCATTTCAAACGCACCACCAGAACGATTGAAGGTTTGTTCGTGATATTCTTTGTGAAGTACCCCTCCTCCTGCTGTCATCCATTGAATATCGCCTGGACCAATAATACCGTGATTGCCTTTGCTGTCGTGATGTTCAACCGATCCTTTGTATGCAAAAGTCACCGTCTCAATTCCTCTATGCGGATGAACACCTACTCCTTGTGATATTTCAGATGGAGGAAAATCAACTTCCGCGTTGAAGTCTAACAAAAAGAATGGAGACATGCGTTCTTCGAATCCCTTTCCATTCGGATAAAAATTCATAACCTTAAATCCATTTCCAACCATATGTCGGTTTGTCGGAGAGAAAACTCCTTCGACACCTCTCATTCCCAAACCCTCATTCTCATTCTGTTTCCCATTCTCACTCTTCTCACTATCGTTCCCACTAATCTTCGAAACAAAAAAAGCACCTACTGCTGCTAGCGCTGTGCTGACGATGAATTTCTTTCTGTCCATTTTCTTGAGTTTAAGCGAATTTAACAAGAATGTACATTCACAATCGAAATTTCATTTCGATCAATCACTTCGTGATCAATTGCGCTGCAATCAATCGCTTTGCGAGAAAGTAAATCCGTCGAAGACATTCGCCTGAAAGGCATTCGTGCTTGCACATTCGCCTGCAAGGCATTCGTTGCTCCGCAACATTCGCCCTTAGGGCATTTGGCATAACATATTTTGAAATTTCTCTTTGGACTTCGTAATTTTACACCATGCCAATCGCATCTGAAATAGCGCAAAAAATGCCTCAAGTATATGACTTACTCGAAAAATTCGAGGTAAGCGATGCTTGGGTGTTTGGTTCTGCACAGTCGGAAAAATTCAGTCAGCGTAGTGATGTCGACATTATGGTTCAGTTCAAAGAGAAACTGACTCCGCTTCGACTTGGAATGAACATGAATGATCTGAACTTTTCACTTCAAAAACTATTTGAGCGAGAGGTCGATTTAGTTAGCTACAGTCATATTAAAAACCCTGCATTCTTCTCTCAAGTAAGCGAGAACAGCACACGCATTTACGGAGAAGAAAATCCAAGACTTTATTTGAGACACATGATGAATTGCATTGTGAAAATTCAAACATTCATGCGTCCTTGCAAATCATTTCACGCCTACAAAAAAGACTTTTTAATTCAAGCCGGTGTTGAATGGAATCTAACCATTCTCGGTGAAGCAGCCAAAAGATTAAAAAACGTTTCTCCAGATATCGCAATAACCGACATTGATAAAATCATTGGCACTCGCAACAAACTCATTCACGGTTACGACGATATTTCGAATGAAGAAGTGTATGCAATCGTTCGTAAAAACCTACCCGAGTTGAAAAGGGAGTTGAAGAAACTGTTGTAGAACTGCATAATTGGAAAACCTTCGGTTTTATTCCTATTCCATAATTCCTACTGTGTAATTGGAACTGTGTTGTGATTAACCAGTCGAAGACATTCGCCGAAAGAATTCGTCGAATCGCAACATTCTTCCCCTCTCTTCCCCTCTCTTCCCTTCTCTTCCCTTCTCTTAACTGTTACTGCATTTATCGCAAGTAGAACTTTTCTTACGCAAAAAGAAACGCTTCACAACATAGGCAAAAGCCAAAACAAGAACAGCTATCGTAAGCGCGACCTGCATTAACTAAACATGTTAAAGGTTAAGAGTGCAAGTGTATACGCCATGAAGCCCATGTATGCAACTTGAATGAGTGGCCATTTCCACGATTTCGTTTCGCGTTTTACCGCAGCGAAGGTGGCCATGCATTGCATTGCGAAAACGTAGAAGACCATGAGAGAAAGTCCTGATGCAAGCGAATACGCGGGTTTTCCTGTTTGAAGATTAACGTCTTCGCGCATGCGTTGAAGCAGCGATTCATCCTCTTCGAAATTTTCTCCGGCGCTGTACAACGTTGCCATGGTTCCAACGAATACTTCGCGCGCGGCGAATGAAGTAAGCAATGAAACGGTCATCTTCCAGTCGTAACCTAACGGTGCGAAAACCGGAGCGATTGATTTTCCAGCTTGACCCAAATACGATTCTTCAATTTGCGTTTTTCCTTGAGCAACTTGCTCCTCATTAATCTTCGGGAAGGCTGCAAAAGCCCATAGGACAATGGATATGGCCAAAATAATTTTCCCTGCATCGAAGACAAACGCTTGAACTTTTTCCTTCAGGTGAAGCAAAATATTCTTCCATCGTGGCCAGCGGTATTCGGGTAATTCAAGCAATAAAAAACTCTTCTCTTTCGAGCGAATGAATTTGTTCATGACCATGGCTACGAACAAAGCGCCTATAACACCCAAGGCGTACATTGCAAAGAGAACAGTTCCTTGAAGACCAATAAATCCGTACATGTATGTATTTGGAATCACCAAGTAAATGAGTAATACGAAAACAGGAATCCGTGCAGAGCAGCTGATGAGCGGAGAAACAAGAATCGTGATTAATCGCTCTTTCGGATTTCCAATTACACGTGTCGAAAGAATAGCCGGAATGGCGCATGCTGCGCTAGAAACTAAAGGCACTACGCTTCTGCCGTTCAATCCGAATGGACGAACCAAGCGATCCATAATAAATACCACGCGAGTCATGTATCCGGTTTCTTCTAGCACTCCGATAAAGAAAAAGAGAATGGCAATTTGCGGAACGAAGACCAGAACACCGCCAATGCCAGGCACAATGCCTTGTGTAAGCAGGTCGGTAAAAATACCTTCAGGAAGTATTCCTTGGAGGTATTGACTAAAGTTTAAAAAGATGCTATCGATCCAATCCATAGGTATAGCAGAGATGCTAAACATAAATTGAAAAATAAGGAAGAGAACAACGGCAAAAATTCCGTATCCGAAAATTGGATGCACCAATAGCTTGTCCACTTTCGTGGTGAAGGAATGTCGAGTTACTCCAACAAACGAAGGAACCTCTTTCAATCGGTTTACAATTGACGTCTTTCTACTTTCCGCATCTCGTCTGGCTTCCGCGATGTTCAGATTTTCTTTCAGAGGGAAGGAAATAAATTTCTCAACCGGCTGAATGTTGCATGCTGAAATGAAATCGATCAGTTCTTTTTTCCCCTCACCTGTTCTTCCGTTGATTTTCAAAAACGGAATTTGATTGAAGGCGTTGGTAAGTTCTTCTGGATTTACCGACTTACCAATGAGCATGTCGTTCATGGTAAGCACGCCAATAACGGGAATATCGAGGTCGCTTATTTGAGTTAGGATGACCAGGTTTCTTTCAAGGTTGGTGACGTCTACTGTCACGATAACCAGTTCAGGAAAGTCAGCGTGTTGTTTGTTGTGAAGAATTTCCGAAACAATTTTCTCTTCTTCGGAATAAGCGTTTAGGCTGTATGCACCGGGAAGGTCGAGCAGTTCAGCCACTCTTCCATCGGGCAGATTGAATTTCCCCCAATGTTTTTCCACTGTAACACCGGGGAAGTTTCCCACCTGTTGATTCAAGCCTGTAAGCAGGTTGAACAACGAGGTCTTGGCTGTATTCGGGCTGCCGACTAGGGCAATTTTGGTACACATGTTTTCTTAGCAATCGATGGTCTCTATGAGCGAGGCCTCGTCTTCGCGCAGCGAAAGTACGGCACCACCGGCATCAATTGCAAATGGCCCGCTGAAAGGGGCTCTGAAGAGCACTTGCACGCGCTTACCAGGGTAAAAACCCATCTCAATGAGTTTCGCACCCATGGCATGTTCGGCCACACTCACAATTTGTGCGTATTGTCCGGGTAGGTATTGCGCCAGTGTCTTCTTCACCTTACAAATTTACTTTATCGCTTAGGAAGGGCTATACCTTAAAAGTGGTATTTGAACTGCGTTGTGGGAACTACGTTGTTTGAACTGCGTTTTGCGAACTATGTTGTTGGAACTTCGTTGTTGGAACTACGTTGTGAGAACTATGTTGTTGGAACTACGCTGTTGGAACGATGTTGTGAGAACTATGTTGTGAGAACTGCGTTGTGAGAACTGCGTTGTGCGAACTAGGTTGTTATTATTTCGTCGAAGACCCTAGCAACGATAGTTGCCCTCGTTTCAAAGAAACCCTCGCGAAGCAATTCGCCCTCGCGAAGCAATTGTGCCTATATTTGCTGCCTCTTCTAAAAAAAGGGGGTATAGCTCAGTTGGCTAGAGCGCTTGCATGGCATGCAAGAGGTCATCGGTTCGAATCCGATTATCTCCACCTAAAATTCCCGTAAGTTATTCATTTTGAACTTCTTACGGGTTTTTCATTTGCAGTTAGCCCACCATTAGCCCACATTTTTAGGAATTGGGTTGAAAACACAACGCCTCTTATTCGAATTTTAACTCAAACTTCCAATCTAATGTTTGAAGTAAGTTTCTTAAATCATGAAGATTACTTATCAATTCTTCAAAGCTTGGTTTTTCCTCTTCGTAAATCATATCTTCCTTCATTTTAGCATAATCTGATTTCCAATCATCCAATTTAGCTGCAACAGGTATTGGATTTACGGTAAGCGGATTATGGAGATTGTAATCAACCTCCCCAACTCTTGAAAATTTGTATCTGTGTGAAACAATGGTTTCGTACAATTCTTTATCGTTTATTGCTTTTGCTGCAATTCCTGCTTTAGCTAAATAGTATATATCGTAAAGATGGCGACTTAGCCTATCGACTCTCATCTTTGCAGCTGGTCTGTGAAACTCTTCGTGCAATAAGAATAGCTTTTCTAAAAAGGTACGTTCCGGATTAACCGTTTGGACCTCAAACAAGGATTCGGCGAAGTCTCTATCGCTATAAAATTCATCTACCAATGAACCAAAAGTTTGAATACTGAAGGGTTCTCTTAAAGACCTGCAACTGATCTCTATTTGCACTCTTGGTAAAACATATTCGGTAGGTTGAGTAATAACATTTGGATAGTAGATTTCAATAATTCTTGGGTCTTGATCATTTTCTCCAGTATCAATTATTTTAAATTCAAGTTCACCAAAGCCTTTTACAATAAATTCCTGCTGCAATTCTTCAAAGAAAACTCCTGTTGTGTATACACCTGCGACTTTTCTTAGTTTACCTATTTGTGTTTTTGAAATTTCGCCCTTGTAGCCTTCAAAAAACTCTCTGTCAATTGCCAAGTCAATATCTTCCGAAAAGCGATTTATTAATTTCCAAGCTTTACTTAATGATGTACCTCCTTTAAAAACTAAATGAGCAGCAATAGGCATTTGAAAAATAATTTCCAATGTCCGACTTACCCACCAATCTTTTTCAACAGCGAAGGGCGTCATGCCCTTTTCTGCTGCTATTGCGCTAAAAATGGCGACTCTCTCGGCCTCGTCTATTTTATAAAAATCAATTTTCGCCATCTCTCAAAGCCTTTTTCATTATTTTCTGAATCCACACCGGAGCTAATGCTATGTCGTGCCTCAAGTCTTTTTCATTTTCTTTCAGAAGCAAATCCAATATTTTTTTCTCTTCGGCCTCATTTAGTTTACCGATTCCAATTTCTTTAATTGCTTGTATAACCAATCGACTTATTTTTCCCTTGGCCATTAAGTTCTTTGGAGTGGTTTTCTTAAACTTTATTTTTCGCTTACCTACTTTTATTTCTCTTGGTGAACCATCTGTTAGCAGAACAATATTCATTGGCACTTGCGTACTTAGCCCCAATGCATTCAAAGCATAGCTGCCTGTAGGAACTGTTCTTATTTTATCTCTCTTCGCTATAGCTTCTGCTACTTCCTCTGCACTGGGAATCAATGATCCTATGAGCTCGCTTATCTTTGGACGAACATATATGCCTTGAGCTACTCGTATTAATACCCCATCTTTTTCCAATCGAAAAAGGGATAACCGCACGGCTTCTGAGGAACCTAGTTCATTGAAGTCTGATGGGAACAAGAGTGAACCTTCAGGTAAGTCTTTTATTTGTGCTTGGATTTTATTTTCTATACTCATCAAACTTTTATTTGTAACAAATTTAGCAAATATTTGTTACGGAAACACATTTTCTTAGACCATAGTTTAAGCCAAACGACCTCAGATTTTTGTCACAAATCTTGTCTAAATTTTTGACGAATTTTGAATTCTAAGCCCCATCACTTCCTCCTCTTCGCTTTTGTATAGCCATCGGCAGCAGCCGTAGAACCTAATCAAAGAACACTTCATTAAACTGTCGCAAATTGTTGCGATTTTTGCGACAGAAAACGAATTAAATGACAAGTCAAACCATTGAATAGAAAATTCTTACAAAAACAAAAAAAGCCAAAGGTGGTGCGGAAATTAATGCAAAGCAAATTGCCTTCAATGGTTGGTCAACTTGCGCAGGAACACCTGGATCAAGTTGAAACGGAATGGGTGGGCCAAAATACCCCGGAATCCACATTAATCTATCGTCGAAGACCCTCGCAACTAAGTTGCCCTCGTTGAAAACCCTCGCGAAGCAATTCGCCCTCGCAACGAAGTTGCCCTTCTTGAATCAACTCTTCATTCTGTTTCTGTTTCTCCTACTCTTTCTGAATTAAAGAATGAGAATGAGTAGGACAATGAGAATGAGTTTGTATCCTTCTCTATTGAATCACCCCAGTGCGAAGCACATTCGCGAAGCATTCGCCAAAGGCATTCGTTACAATGTAACTTTCGTCGAAGACATCAGTTGCTCAATAACCAATCTATAGCATTTATTTTCTTCACTCCGTTGTAGGTTCCGGAATCATAATCCATCGTGATTAATATTTTTTCATAGTGATCAGGGATCCTATCAAACGGAGCTAATTCTCTTTCGAGGGTATCTTTACTTTGAACCGTTTGAGCAACTTGAATATACCTGGTGAGACCAGTGTCATCGCGAACTACAAAATCGACTTCCAAGCGATCTACCTTCCCAATCCAAACTTGATAATTCCGGCGCTTTAATTCCAAATAAATTACATTCTCCAACATGTGTCCTGCATCGCTTGTTAGTTCCTTTCCTAGCAATGCAAAACGAAATCCTAAATCTACTAAGTAGTATTTCTCAAGTGTCCGCAAATGCTGCTTTCCCTTCACGTCGTATCTACCCACCTTGTAAAACAAATAAGATTGCACAAGGGTATCTATGTATCTACTAACCGTCTTGTTATCAATCTTTCTTTTTTCTGCCGTTAATACCTTCGAAATATTCCCTGCGGAGACAGGTGAACCCACGGAGTCAATTAAAAAATCGACCACTTCCATGTAGGACTCTGTTCCTTCTATGACAAAACGTTTCGAAATATCATTTTCAAAAATATTCCTATAAACCGTTTGTAAATATTGATAGGCAAATGATGACCCCTCTGCAGAAAGGTTAACTGCCTCCGGGAATCCGCCTGTTTGCAGATAGTCTGCAAAAACTCTTTCAACACTTTTACCCGTACTAGAAAATTCAGCATATTCTTTAAATGAAAATGGCAACACATGCACTTCATAGGCTCTACCCGTGAGTAATGTAGCCAATTCACTACTCAATAAGTACGCGTTGGATCCGGTTACGTATAAATCTACATCGGGATGCACGAATAAACCTTCCAATAGTTTTTCAAATTCAATTACATTCTGAACCTCATCTAAAAAAATATAATTGACAGTCTTTTTCTTTATTTTTTTCTCAATAAACGAATAGACTGCATTCCAATCTTTCTCGGCCAATTCTCTGAACTCAGGCGAATCAAAATTAATAGCCAGTATGTTCACCTTTTTGTCCTCTTTGCGCAGTGCGTCTTGAAACTGCGTCAGCAATGTCGACTTCCCGCTTCGTCTTACACCCGTAATTACTTTGATCAAATTCTTATCCTTTAGAACACGAAGCGATTCTAAATACTGATGCCTAAGTATTTTCTTCATAATTCAAAGGTAACCACAAATCCTAAAAGTTGCAAAATTTTACAAGTTTTAGGAGTCACTTTAAGGAACTACGTAATTAGAACTTCGTTATTCCTATTTCATAATTCCTACTCCGTAATGCCTACTGCGTAATTGGAACTAAGTTGTTAATCTACCGTCGAAGACATTCGCGAAGCATTCGCCAAAGGCATTCGTCGAAGACAATTTTGGACCTTTTCCGGCTATCCGTTCCAAGCTTTGTGCAAGCACAAAGGCTTTCCACTGCTATCCGGGGTACTTTTGAACTGCGTTGTTGGAACTTCGTTATTCCTACTGCGTAATTGGAAAATCGAAGATTTTATACCTACTTCGTAATTGCTATTAAATAATTAGTAACGTCAAAGACCTTCGTTGCTTGCAACCCTCGTCCGAAGGACCCTCGCGAAGCATTCGCCCTCGCAACGCCAACAGTATTTTTCAACAATCCCAATACTTTCAAATTCCCGATTTAATTTCCGGGAATGGATGTGAAAATAATTTCCGTGGTGTGTGCCATTATTGAACAAGACGGTCTGGTCTTGTGCGCGTTGAGGAGCGAGCACATGTCGCTGCCGGGAAAATGGGAGTTTCCTGGAGGGAAGCTTGAAGTAAATGAACTTCCAGAAGAGGCGTTGATTCGTGAGATTAATGAAGAATTAAATATCGAAATTAAAATCATTGAACCACTGCCGACTGCCGAACACGCATACGTTCCTGAAAAAATAATTCAGCTTATCCCCTACCGATGTGTTATTGTGGGTAACGAAAGACCACGTGCAACGGAACATTCAGAATTACGCTGGGTGAAGAGAGATGAACTTCTACAATTAGATTGGGCGGCAGCCGATGTGCCGATTGTCTTAAATTATATTCAAACAAAATGAAAGAGGGTTTTTACGAGAAGATCATTACAGAGGCTGTTGCGACAGCCTTAGAAAACGAAGCAGATAAAACCTTCCTCATTGAATCGTTCAATAAGACCGATGGACCTGGATTTATCTCACGCTATTTTCAAGACATCTTGAATCGAGCGCTGAATCAGATTGCTGAAGAAAGCGACGAGAAGGCGAAAAAGAAACTCATCGATTTTTCCAATGAACTCGTTCAACTGACTTCAAAGTTTCTAGACGATCCTGAATTTATTGAAGATCAAATTTCAAATAAGGGTGAAATACTCAAAGCGTTCTTTCACAAATCAACCTTCGCGCAAGCGAACTTGAAGGAACACATCAAAGAAACTTTTCCCATAACCGGACTCTCAGAATCGGCGCTATTCAACGGAAG
>CAMCVP010000012.1 GCA_945881835.1 Chryseobacterium gleum
CTATCTCCAAGAAACTTCCTTCTTAAACATGCAAAACCACATTTAATTGATTCTGATTTTCCAACCTTTCAAATAGATAACTAACTTAGCAACAACAAATAACCCAGGTACTCTAATTTAAAACGTTACAGTTAAGGGGAAGTTTACCCTGTATGTTTAAGATTTCTATTTTACTATCCTCATTAGAAAACGAAATATGATCGAACGGATTTATATGAAAAGTGAAATATTCTTCTGAATGTGATTTATTAAGAATAGATTTCAGACATTTCAATTTGTAGTTTGATGAATTAAGTGTATTTCGTTTTCTTCTTTCATTTTCATTTGGCTCAGACAATAACCACTTCTGAAATGAAAGTATGTAATCTATATTAATATCTTTCATCAATATAATATCTGTTGTTTCTACATCTAACACATTTTTACTATACCATTTCTGAAACTGAATAATTAGATTTAACACATTCTGATACCTCAATCTCGTCCCTTGATTAAGCTGTCTATTAATAACTAGTAAGAACCAATTATTTAATGTTCGTTTATCAAATGGTAGTGTTTCTTTTCTTCCATTATTTCGTTGAAAGTTCTCCAACCTTTCATCAAGAAAATTATTTAGTGATTCAGTTGTATCAAATCCTGTTTTTTTTAGATGAGGAGATTTATCTAATAAAACGGATACTTTCCTAAATTCTTTTACAGATGGTAGACAATACCTTTTCGGGATTCTGATTTTTAATGATGTAAGAAGAGGTTGTTTATCTCCTGTATTCAATTTATATAGATACAAATAAACCTGGTCTTTTTGACCCCTTACTTCTTTAGCATAAAGTTTATATACACTCATATTTTAGTCTGAATAATAGTCAGATAATCTGACTACATTATTTGATTATCTCAAAATCAATTATTTATAATTAACTGATATACAAAGATAAAGAAAAATCTTATAAGTGGAACACAATTCCACACGGGCAGGGGTTCATGGAGGCCACCAACATGAAGCTCGCCGGATACTCAACACTGAACTTACTGCGCGAAATAGTTACGTTGCGATCCTCCAACGGCTGTCGCATAACCTCCAACACCGTGCGTTTGAATTCAGGCAATTCATCCAAGAACAAAACACCGTTGTGAGCCAACGAAATCTCTCCAGGTTGAGGGTAAGATCCGCCCCCGACGAGCGCGACGTCAGAGATGGTGTGATGTGGACTTCTGAACGGACGATTTACGATTAACGCATCGTGTTTTTTCAATCTACCTGCAACACTGTGAATCTTCGTGGTCTCCAATGCTTCGTCCAAAGACAACGGCGGAAGTATGGAAGGAAGTCGCTTCGCCAACATCGTCTTTCCCGCGCCAGGCGGACCAATGAGAATAAGGTTGTGTCCGCCTGATGCCGCAATTTCAAATGCACGCTTAATGTTTTCTTGTCCTTTCACATCGGTGAAATCCAATGCAAAATGTTGCGTTTGCAACGACTGGAATTTTTCTTTTTCGAAGGGGAATTCTTCCAACTTTCCTTCACCCTTGAAAAAATTCACGACGTCTAAAATGCACTGTGATCCATAGATTTTCAATCCATCTACCACCGCACATTCCGGTGCGTTTTCAATAGGGACAATAATCCCTTCAAAGCCATCGCGCTTGGCTTGAATGGCCATGGGCAAAACACCCTTAATCGGACGAATGCTTCCGTCTAACGACAACTCACCCATGATAATGTATTTCGAGAGCGCTTCGCTTGGGATCTGTTCCGTTGCGGCTAGCAGACCTAATGCAAGAGGTAAGTCATACGCCGTTCCTTCCTTTCGAATATCTGCAGGCGCCATGTTAATGGTGTAATTCCGAATGGGATTCTTCATTCCTGAATTCGTGAACGCGGCACGAATGCGCTGCTGCGCTTCTTTAACGGAAGTATCTGGAAGTCCAACCATGTTCACCAACGTTCCTTTGTCGGCATGAACTTCAATCGTAATGAGATAAGCATTTACGCCGTAAACAGCGCTGCCAAATGTTTTTGCAAGCATAATTTTTTCTTGCAAATGACTTTTCAATAAAACGAAAAAGCAAGAAAGTCATATGCCATAACCTTCTTGCTTCTCTTTCCGAAACGCTCTTTAATCAAGGGTTTCAGCGTATTATATGTTGAAATAACTACCTTAAGACTTCTTCACGAACTTCGTTAAAATCACGATTTGTTGTCCGTCTACTTTGCCCTCAATCTGCTCAAGGTTGTCGTGAACCAATCGAATGTTTCTTACGGCAACACCTACGTTCGCTTTCACTTGAGATCCTTTTACTTCCAATGTTTTGATTAGCGTTACGGTATCTCCGTTTTGCAAAATGGCTCCGTTCGAATCTTTATGAAACTCCACTTCTCCTGAATCTTCTTCGTCTCCAGCAGCGCGCGCCCACGTCAATTGGTCTTCTTCCAAATACATCATATCAATGGCATCTGCCGCCCATGAATTCGACTTCAAGCGACTTAGCATTCTCCAAGAAACTACCTTCACAGCAGGAACTTCGCTCCACATACTTGTATTCAAACACGCCCAATGATTTGCATCAAGCGCAGCGCGTTTATCCAATTGTGCTTTACACACTTCACAAACTAAAATAGTCTCGTCTTCATTTCCGTCTGAATGCGGAGGAACTTCGTAAACCGATAAACTTTCCTTCGATTCGCACAATTCGCAACTTCCGTTGCTGCGTGCATGTAGCTTTTGTTCTGTAGTCATTTCTTTAATTAGTCAATATTTTTTTCAATGAAGTCAATAAAACTGTGAATCACCTTGATGTGGATTTCTTGAATACGATCGGCGTATCCCATCCATGGAACACGCACTTCGAAATCGCACAACGGAGCCAGTTTACCACCGTCCTTTCCCGTTAGGGCAATAACTTTCATCCCTTTCGCTTTCGCTGCTTCAGCGGCCTTCAACACATTCGCAGAGTTACCGCTGGTTGAAATAGCCAACAATACATCGCCTTCATTCCCTATGGCTTCCACCATACGCGAAAAAACAAAATCATATCCGTAATCATTCCCCACACAAGACATGTGTGAAGGATCAGAGATACTCATGGCTGCAATAGCCGGACGGTTATCGCGGTATCTACCGGAAAGCTCTTCAGCAAAATGCATGGCATCGCACATGCTACCGCCGTTACCACAAGACATAATCTTCTTACCCAATTTCAATTGGGAAGACATGCATTGTGCGCTGTTGTTTACTGAAGTTAAAAAGTCAGGCGAAGCCAACAATTGCGAAAGCAACTGATGCGCTTCTTCAAAATGTTTCTGAACGATCATGCTGCGAATTTACAGCAATCATTGCATAGGAATGTATTTGAAATCGCGAATCACCACTTCGTGCGTCAATCCATTGTTCGGACCAATTGCCGAAAACGGTAATGTCCAGAAATTCATGCGACAATTGGTGGTTGCTCCTGGAGCAGGAATAACAATGGGTTGAGACGTTTGATTACCGTCTTGTTTCACACGTGGAGGATTGTTCAAATTGAAAGACCACGATGCAATCGGTGTTGCGTTCTCATAGTCTTCACCAGCATAACTGTACCAAGTGATCAACGTATCCGTCCAATTAAACATATGCGTTGTAACACCCTTCAAAACGTCTGGATCAATAAAGCGCTCGCGAGTTCTCTCCGGATAAAATGCTCCGAAGCTTACAGGCTGAACAGAAAACGTTGTTGGCTCTTCAGCAGTTGCATCTCCCCACTTCGAAAATTCGATATCTACTTCGCTGTTTCCATCTGTAAGCAAAGTGTTGTTGTCCCAAGTAAACAATCCGAAAACAACGTTTTCAGAAAACGACATCGGGTCTGCTTGAATGGTGAAAATATAGGTTCCGTATCCTAAGTTGTCTTGTCCAACCACTTCGGAAGAATACCACGTATCTCCGTGCTTGGCAATGGTCAAGTGCAAGTATCCGTTTTCATCTACCCACACATCGTCGTATAAACGAGAGAAGTTGTTTGGACCAGGACCAACAGGCGTGTTGCTGTATTTAATGTCCCACTTGCGTCCAGCGAAGTCTACAACATCGCCCTGACGACCCAATACATCTTCCGGATTAGACTGCTTACACGTAATCAGTGTAATTGAAGCAAGCACTAAAAACAACAAATATCTTTTCATCTTATTGAATAATTAATCTCTGTGTTAACGAACCCACATGAAACTGAAAAGCTCCCGATTCGAAAATCGGTTGCGCATCCTTTCCAATGAATTTCAAATCTTCTTTCGAAATAGAAAATTCAACGATACGCCTCTGCTTCGGCGCCAATTCTATTTTCTGAAAGGCTTTTAATTTTTTTACGGAAGGGGTAACAGATGCTACTTCATCTGTTGCAAAAACTAACACACTTTCCTTAACCGAACGTTCGCTCGGGTTAACAACTTCTACGCGAATGAATATTTCTCCACCCATATCTTCGCTTTCATAACTCACCTGCAAATTCTCGTATTGCACATTTGAGTAGGACAATCCGTAACCAAATTCCCATTGCGGTTGGAAGGCTTTGTTACCAAAATCTTTGTCAAAAGTCTCAGTGAATTTGTGATCGTAAGTTGAAGTTCCAACTTGGAATTTTGGATACGTGAATGGAAGCTTTCCACTCGGATTAACATCGCCATATAAAATATTCGCTAACGCATCACCCCCGAAATCGCCCGGCTGATAAGCCATCACAACAGCAGAACATCCGTCAACAATATCTCGAACAATCCGCGGTCTATTTTCAACCAACACCAAAACAACTGGTTTCATTGTAGACTGAAGCATCTTCACATACTCTTGCTGCGCCTTCGGAAGTTCGAGATCGTAGATGTTACCGGGCAATTCAGTACTTGGCAATTCTCCAACACAAACCACAATAACATCGGCGTTCATCGCCATCTCCAACGGATTACCATTCATTTTGTTCATGGTCTCCAAACCACAAACTTCATTGAACGTAACATTCTTATTCTTGCTCAGAAGAGCCTCATAAATTGTGTTCTTCGTAGCGTCATCGAATTGCGCATCGGTTCCTTGCCATGTGCGTGTCCAAGCGCCATTCAACAAGGTCATTGAATTCGCAGCGGGACCCGTAACAAAAATCTTCGAATCTTTCTTCAAAGGAAGAATGTTGTTCTTGTTTTCAAGAAGTGTAATGCTTTCTTCTGCGGTGTGCAATGCCGCAGCTTTGTGTTTCTCTGAAGCAAATTCAGGAAACGCTGCAATGCCTGGTGGCATGGCGTTCTCGAACAATCCCAACTTATTCTTCGTTTCCAAAATTCTTCGAACACTCATATCCAAACGCTCTTCAGAAATTCTTCCTTCTTTCACCAATTCAATTAGATACTTCGTGAAGTCGTAGTCGTTCGGAACCATGCACATGTCTATTCCAGCCATAACAGCGAGGTATGTCGCTTCTTTCAAATCAACAGCAACGCGGTGGTTTTTCACCAACTTAATTATGTCTTCCCAGTCTGTAACAGCAAGTCCTTTGAAACCCATTTCAGTGCGCAACAAATCGATTAAGATTTTCGGATTTGCATGAACAGGAATTCCGTTAATCTCGCCGCTGTTAATCATTACAGTTAATGCTCCCGCATCTATCGCCGCTTGAAAAGATGGACGATAAATTTCGCGCAATTCAATGTCTGAAAGAATTGCCGGTGTGCGATCGAATCCGGTGCGTGTTCCACTGTAACCCAAGAAATGCTTCATGCATGCCGCAACGTGAAACTCGTCTACCCAAGGGCTGTCACCTTGATAACCACGAACAAGCGCGCTTCCGAATACACTGCACACATAAGGATCTTCACCAAACGTTTCGAAAAAACGCGACCAATTCTTATTTCTTCCTACATCCAATACCGGAGAGAAATTCCAAGGAATGCCCGCAGCGCGCGTCTCATAGGCAGTAATTCTTCCACCCTCTTGTGTTAAACTCGGATTGAAGGTTGCAGCTTGCGCCAACTGCTGTGGAAACAACGTCGATCCTGTTACGTAGTTCGCTCCGTGAATGGCATCTATTCCATAAAGAATTGGAATCTTCAAATTTGTTTCTGTGGTTGCTACTTTCTGAATGCCACCAATGATTTCATGCCACTGCTCGCGCGGATAGGCATGTCCACCACAATTCAAAATTGAACCCACGTGGTAATCAACCAAAGCCGTGTGAAGCTTTGCTGCATCCAAATGATGCGGTTCCACCAGCTTGTACACTTCCCCTTCACAAACGACATCTAAATTCAATTGTGTCATTTGTCCTACCTTTTCCTCAATGGTCATTTTGGAAATGTAGTACTCGTACATTCCAATAAGCTTTTTGTCTTTTGTCGCAGACTTCTGTGAAGCACAAGAAACATTCACTGCTAAAAAAGCAAGAATGAAAAACGATTGAAAAATATTTTTTGAATTCATCATTATTCTAACGTGATGATTGGAAGTTCTACTTTAAGCTTACCCCACAACGAAGGATTCAAGTTGAAATTTTCATTGTTCACTGAATTCCAACGTTTCTGAAAGTCTCTTGTATCCTGACTTGTAGACTGGTCAATTGCAAAATCAATGTTGTAGGTTGAATTGTTTTTCCAAGGTGCAACACCCAATTCGCTCCAAGGAATAACACATTCGAAAACATATTTATTTTGAAGCGGCTTCACAGAAATTTGTGCTTTGATATTCTTCTCGCGTGACCAATCGTAGACGTCGAAATTTCCACCCATCTTAATTCCAATGTGACGGTCGCCTTCGTAGAACATCATGCGCTTGTCGCTAATTCCGGTTTCCGAAGAGAAGGCAATTTCAATCGCATCGCCGTTCCAAATGTCTCTTCCGTTTTGCATGTTTCTGCATGGAGAAACATCTTCAATTTCACCACCGATGTACAATTCTTTTTCGTTCCAATTTAAGTAGATCACTGAGCCGTCTAGGTTCGCTTGCGCTACATACTGGCCACCTTCAATGAATCCGTCGTTCACCCATCCGTAAGACTTCGTGACAACAAGTGTGTTCGGTTCCTTCGGTTTGAAAGGAATAATCTTGAACTCGTCAACGAACACCGTTCCATTCGATTCGAATTGAATTAGCATTTGCTTCACCGTTCCGCCATCTAAATTCCAACCTTCAAATTGAAAATCTACTAAGGGTATTGTAACTGTTCTCCAAGAAGTATCCACTATTCCACCTTCAACATAACCGCTTGTAACGCCTATCCACGCTTGTGTTCCAGCGTAGTCTTCCAACGCCATGGCCCAAGGCAATCCTTTCATAGATCCCTCTTGCGTTTTTACTTTGAATGAAATGGCTGCACTGTTTTCAACAGAAGCTAAATCCTTTCCACTCCAATTCGCCCAGCCAATTCCAAGACCCAACCAAGGACATCCGCCTGCTTGTTTGTTCCATGTAAATTTCATGGCACCTGTTCCAGAGTATACTTCTTTACGCTCTGAAGTAACAGTAAGACAAGCCGGACTTGGCGTGAACCAAATCTCCGAAGTGATGTCGTCGTTGAAGATTTCAGTCAACTGAAATCCGTTAACATCCTTCGTTTCTTCCACTATGACTTCATGTTCATAAAGCGCAAGCTCCTTAACGGTAACGCAACTCGAGAATAAAAGAAGTACAGACCAAAATGCGTATTTCATATGGAAGAATTAAGGCTCTAGTGCAGATCCTTCAGTGAATATCATGTAATCTAACCACGTTTTCGAGTATCCTGAAGTTGGATTCGCTAAGAACAACACAGACACTTCAATAATTTTATTCGGCTCGTGCAATCCATTTCCAATTGGACCCGAAGCAGCACCATTCACCAAGGTTGGAATGTTGTCGTAACGCTGAGAAATTTTCGCCCAGCCCGTAGCTGTCAAACTCACTTGAATGGAATACATATCCTCTGATCCGGTAGAGTACATTCCGTCTTCGTTGTCGTCTTCTTTAATTTGAAAAAGCACCAAACCGTTATCTATGCCCGCTGGCTTGTACAACATGGTGTTGAAATACAAATTAGACGGATTGCTTGTCAATGGATAGTACGTAGATCCATACGCGCTTCCTGGCATGTTTACCAAACCAATCAACCAATCCCAAGAAACAGCTCCTGCCATTTCGTAATAACGTCCACCTTGCGCTGCGTTGTTATTCGTTTGAACCGCAAAGCTCATGTTCGCGCCGCTTTGAACGTAAGTGTTCCAGCCGCTGTTCCAGCCGTTTTCAAAATCCGCCGCAACAAAACCTTGATAAAGTTTCGATCCAACTACCGTTAGCGTATCATGCAAAGTATCCGCAACATTCTCTATTGAAAGTTGAACGGCGCAATCTTCAGCACGAAACATTGGAAGATCTGTCGTAGTTCCTGTCCATGTTGCGTTCGATGCATCAATAACATTTGAGAACCCTTCGAAACGCTTGATAGCGCCCGACTGCAGACCCTTAACCTCTAAGGTCCAGTTTACATTCTTCGAAAAAGAAGCAGTAAACGTTGTTGTTTCTCCATTCGAAAAATCTACATCGCGATTGGTAATATCAAGATCATTCACCAAGGTGAACTCACCGTATAAATCAATCAATGAAGGTCCTTCGAATTCATCGTCTACCTTACAAGAAGTGTAAACCAATGAAGCAAATAATAGGATGTAAATAGACTTTTTCATATTAAAAATTCATTTGATAAAGTAACATAAACTGACGAACATTGTAATTCTGTGTTGCATCGAAAGCATCGGTATTCTTGAAGTTCGAGAGGTTCATAGACAAACTAGACTTGTCTGAAAAACGGTAGCGAACTCCAGCTGCTTGCATGAATTCCTTTCCGTCTGTCTGATATTCTTTGAAGTTATAAATCTCAGAGAAGTTGTTTCTCACAGCCGTGTAATCAAATCCATTGAACGCAACTTGTTGAAGACCTAACATAAGGTCCCAATTTTCCCAAAATTCGTATTCAGCGCCAATTGAAAATATTTTTGTTGAAAGGTCAACCGCACGAACGTTCTCTTCTGCCTCGCGCGATGTGTTGTCGTTTCTGAATCTCACAGATACATCGAACAATTTATCCTTACTTCCGAAACGCTTGCTTAAATGCGCAACAGCCTTCACCTCAGAACGCATGAACTTACGAGGTAAGAACGTTCCTTCGCCACGTGTTTCTTGCAACATCAACTGCGTTGCAGAAATCTCGAACAATTGTGTTGGATTAACATATCTCGCATTAACCGTTAATCCTTGTCTGTTCGGAGTAGCAGTTCCGTAAGGCGTAATGTTATCGTACTTCGGTTGCGTTAACATTAGGTTGGAAGAAAGCTGACGGTTGTATGCGTTAGACTCGCGCATTAAATCGAAGGCAGTAAGATTTCTTACCACCTGATCATTCGTAATTCTCCCGAAAGAAGTAGGCTGATAGTTGTAATTCACACGCTTGGTTTGCGCACCTGGACTGCGGAAATCTGAACTTACATATTTCCATCCCGCTTCAACACTTAAACCTTTCGACGAGTTAACACCCATCCATTTCGCATCGAATATCTTCCCTTTAGTCTCGGGTGAACCTTCAAATTTCTCGTAGTATGTTTTTGAAGTTCCTGCTTCCACATTCACTTTCATTTTCCAATTGGAAATATCTCTCTTCAACAATAAAGTACCTGTCGTTACTGGGTTGTGGAAGGTGCTTAAGTTTCTAGACGTTCCTTCAATATCGAAAAGAGTCACGTGATTCACTCCAATTTCAAGGAAATTACTTTGAACCAAATTCACGTTGTATCCAGCAAATAAGCGATCGTTGATGCTGCCAAAATCTGTCGTTCTAACACGTGTCGCCACCGTATGAAACTGCAACTCTTTCACAAACTTTGAAAACTGCAATCCGAATTCTGCCGCTGCTCCTTGCTGTCTCCATGAGCTATCTGCTGCATAGAAATTATCGTAATTCATCAAGCGCGTTTGTTGTTGAAACACAACAGGCCCTTGCGTAATAATTTCTTGTTGAGTGTTGGAAAGCGTGTATGGTGAAAGCTTGTAGTTGATGTCACCCAATTGGTAACGCACCACTCCACCGGCAACACCTTTGATATACAATTGACGAATGTCGAAGCTAACTCCAGATCCCCAGAATCCGCCGTAGTCGTTGCGCACACGCACCATACCTTGAATTTCGGTGTTTCTATTCGGACGAATATTCATTCCCAAGTCAACCAAAGTATGACCGCTGTTCATGCGTGGAATGGTAATGCTATCTTCCACTTCCTGACCAATTCTATCTCCGTAATAAAGTCCACGTGCAGCACCCGTGAAAACTACTTTACGTAAATCCTTTTCCTGTGCTGAAACGAACTGAGTCACTACAAGTGCAGCAATTCCAAAAACAATGTGTAATTTATTTTTCATTAAAAAAACGCTTTTAATTCAACCACTAACTCTCTTCCATTGAAATGATCTAACGAGAAACTTTTATCTTCGAAAGAGAACCAACGATGACGTAAATAAAGTCTTGTATTTCTTCCCAATTCAACATCTACACCTAAGCCATAACCCTTTCCGTATTGGTTTCTAGGCCTTCTTGAAACTTCGTCAATATTGGTTAAGTAATTCGCAATGGTTCTCTCATATCCAATGTAACCGTTCAGCATAACCAAAGGTGTAAGTTCATAGTACACTTCTAATTCGGAAGAGTATTGACGAACATAAGCCTTCTCGTTGGTTACAACAATGGGCGAGAATTTTCTTCCGGCACTTTGCATTTGTAACAACGAAAACAAAAACACTTTATGCGCTCCAATTTTTCCCTGATACTTCATTTGCGCTTCGGCTACATTGAAGTGCTTCTTATTTATAACCACACCGGAGCTATCGTCTGAAAGCTGAACAGATTCGTAAGTGTCTCTGTAGATATCTGAATATCTTCCATATGGTCCAACATTAGCCGGATACTGCCAACGCCAGAAGCGAGAGCGCGTAACGCTGTTTACAGGGTGACCGTATGTGATGATTGCCGCTGCAGCTTCTAATTCCGAAGAAGCACCCATACCTCCACTGAACTTAAATTTCTTAGTTCCCCACTGAACATTCAAGTTCAATCCTTGACGGTTGTTAGTCATTTGACCTAAGCGAATCATAGAACTTCCAAAGGGTTGTAGCAAAGAAGAGCTACCAACACCTCCAGCAGGAATCTCATTTGCAGCATACTCTTGTGTTGCTGTATTCCAAAAAATTGCAGTGTTGTTAACGACTCTCGGACTTAAACGAAAGGCGTGAACTTCCAAGATTGGTCTTCTGCCAATAACCGGGGTAGACCAGCGCAATTGAAGTGCCTCGCCCCATTTTCCCTGATGTCTAGGACTGAAATATTTACCTACACCCATTTCCGCTTTAAGCGTATGACCTTTGATATTGGTCACACCTTCGAAAGTAATTACGTTAAGCCCAAAAGCCTCACGCGCAAGGCTATCTGTATAGTTAACACTGTTGAACGTATTCAACGCCATAAAGCCATTTTTCTTTCCTTTGTGAAGTAGTTTTCCTCCGTATGAATAATTTGGAACGACAGAAAAACCACCGTTGATTTCACTCTTTCCAACCATACCTAAGAGATAAAAATTCTTGGGTAATTCTTTTCCTTCTATCACTGCGCCTTGGAAGGCACGGTTACCCCAACGCGAATCTTGATCTATACTTCCTTGATCGAAGTATTGCTGATATCTTGAAGCCGCGCTGTTTCCCATAGGATCCCACGGGTTTCTTTCAAACAACATAAAACGATTGTATCCGCGGAAAGAACCGAAGGTCAAATCAGAAATACTCAACCATTGAATACCACCCACGCGTACGCCCCATTGTCCGTATTTCGTTTTGAAATTACCGTACAAATTCATTCCCAACATTGTTCCCAAATTTCCACCTAGCGCAACCGTTCCTAAAGGTTTCTGAATACTCGGACGAAGTGAGTCGGCCACTTGCGCGCCGTAGGAAGGGTTAATGACTCCGTTTAAAAATTGGAACATTCTTAAATCGAATCCCCAACTTGATTTGTCTGAAAATTGTCCTGCGACATTCACCAATAAATTCGGCAGCTGCTCATCGTCACCAATGAAAAAACTACGTGGAAGAACTGTATCTGTTGGAATCGTTCGTTGATATGGGTTGTTCTGTTTGGTGTAGGTTCCGAAAAAACGATAGAACCCTGAAACACTTATCTTTCCTGGGGTTAGAGAATCCTTCTTCGGATAAAGTCCGTATGAAGAAGTGAGGTTGTCAACCTGTCCCCACGCACCATTTCCTTCAACCAGAATTAGAAGTGCTAACAGAGAAAACAGATATTTAAAATTAGACTTCATTCGCATTAAGGTTGAAAATCGATTCGTTTGAAAGAGACTGCGCGCTTCGGTGCTTGTCCTTCTTTTCGTGGCATCACATAAAACGGCACATTCGTATAAGCGTAATGACCGTTTCCATCTACTGTCTCAAAAAATAATCGATACGCACCCTCAGTGGAAGGAGCGAAAAACCTAGCGCTTGTTGATGTTTTCTTTTTGAATAGTCCTGCAATAGGTGTTGGCGCGCTTTCCGCATCTCCACCCGATTTTATGTCGCGGCTCTCGGGAACAATCACCCAAGAAGATTTCAATAAATCGCCATCGGCATCTTTCACGAAAGCACTGACTTCGTAGATTTCATCCGCTGTTATGGCAATGTACTCTCCTTTCTTTTTTCCATTCACTAGAACAGAATCCAAAACAGGAGTTCTGTTTTTTACAGTTCCAGGTTTCCAAATGTCTTGAAGAACTTCAACAGCTTCCGACGCATTTCCTTCAGCAGAAAATAATCCGTACCACGTTGATGTGGTCTCTTGTTTGTGTCCCCACAAGAACACATATGAACCGATGCAATAATTTTTATCAGCTTCAATCTCGTTCGACAAACGCTCTCTGTATGATTTCGCTTTTTCTGAACTGCTTTGTTCCACCGGAGCGCCCCATTTTGTTTTAGCTACTTCCCAATGTCCGTTAGGTCCCCACTCGGTAATCATATAAGGACCCTCCCATCCGAAGCTTCTGATGTTCTTTCTCACACCGGCAATATCGCCGTAGGTATTCACGCAATAGATATCGATTTCTGGAGCGTCGCGAAGAATCAACTTGACTTCCTTATCATCCAATCCAGCCGTTACAGTAGAAGCTGGGTGGTTGGGATCCACTTCATGTATGAATTTCGCGATGTCATTGATAGCAGCCCAAACGCGGGTGTTCGAGTAAAACAGATCCACCTCGTTTCCTATTCCCCACATTAACAAGGCCGGGTGATCTTTGTATTGAAGAATAACTTTTTTGAATCCTTCCAACTGCGCTGCCACTTTCTTTTCGTCGTTGTAATCGAACCCGTGACGCTCATGCTGAACCCAAAGTCCTAACATTACTGTAAGTCCTTTGGAATGAGCCTCGTCTAAAATTTCTTGCGCATTGTCTGTGCTCCAAGTACGAATAGAATTTCCGCCTATTTCAACCAATTTATCGAGTTGAACATTTCCTCCTGCTCCGCGAACCTCATAGGCCTTTCCGTTTCTCGACATATGCCAAACCCCAGCTTCATCTTGCACCAATGAAACCGGAATCGCCTGAGCACTTACCGCCGCAGCACTGAAGAAAAGGGCTAAGTATATAAACAAGCAGAATAGATTAATGTTTTTTATCATAAATTCATTTAAGATGAAGGAATTTGCGGCAAAGTACACAACATTTGACAAAACATTCACACATTGAAAACAAATGTATTAAAACCTTTTTGTATAAAGTACAATTTCTCTAAATTAGCAAAAAACTAGATCATGAAAAAAATTCTATTTGCAATTCTTTCAATTTTTTCTTTGAGTGCGGCTGCTCAAGTAGATGTTACCTTTCAAGTTGACATGAACGACGTAACCGAATTCACTACTCCGGAGGTCAATGGCATCTTCAACGCATGGTGCGGAAACTGCGCGCCGATGAGCGATGCCGACGGTGATGGTGTTTGGGATTTAACTATTTCTCTAGCGCCAGGAACTTATGAATACAAATATTCATTCGATAACTGGACGGGTCAAGAGACTTTAGTTCCTGGAAGTTCATGCACAATGACTACCGGCATATATACCAATCGTGTTCTTAACGTCTCTGTAGCTGATTCTTTGCCTGTTGTGTGTTGGGGAAGCTGCGAAGCTTGCGGAATATCATCTGGTCCTTACAATATCATGTTTGTTGTGGACATGAATGCCAGTGGAACAACATTCACCACTCCTGAAGTCAACGGAACATTCAACAACTGGTGCGGAGGTTGTGCACCAATGAGCGATGCCAACGCCGACAACATTTGGGAATTGACTATTCCATTGAACACAGGGATATACGAATATAAGTACGCGTATGACACTTGGGCTGGCTCTGAAGCGCTTACTGCAGGAGATCCTTGCACAGTGACAAATTCAGGTTTCACGAACAGAACGTTGGACGTAACCGGAACGCTTGTTATGGACACCGTTTGTTACGGAACATGCATTAGCTGTGGAGGAATAAATGTGAATGAAATCAGTGCTGAAGGATTCTCAATTTACCCTAATCCCGTTCAAAATTCATTCATGATTCAAAGTGCAAACTTGGTGAAAGCCATTTCAATAATAGACAACACTGGAAAGCGTATAACACTTCCAACTGTAACATTGAATAACAATGTTCAAGTGAACACTGAATCTCTTTCTACAGGAATTTACCACGTGCAAGTAGTTACCGCAAAAGGCGCGACTACACAGCGTTTCGTGAAGTTGTAAGAAGAAGTTAAAACTCGAAAACAAACCCTTTGTCGCGATACTGTTTAAACAGTTTCGCGTCGAAGCGGTATAAGCTAGAAGGACGATGACGCACATTTTGTTGTGACTCGTCCAATCGCTTTAAGAATTTCAACCCGTTGATTTTCTTTCTGAAATTACCCTTGTCAAATTCCCGTTGCAATATCGTTTCGAAAATTGCTTGGAATTCGGTGAGGGTAAATTTTTCTGGAAGAACCTTGCTCCAAAGTGGTTCTGCTACTATTATATCTTTCAACGCTCGAAAACTTTCATTCAAAATCTCCTTGTGATCGAAGGCTAATTTCGGCATGCGTTTAATGCTGTGCCACTTGGTCTGCTTCGCCCATTTGGAAGGAAGCGGATTAATGTCCATGAGTTCAACAAGAGCAATGTATCCCACGGTAATTACACGACCAAGCGGATGACGGTTTACTTCTCCGAAGGTATGCACTTGTCTCATGGCCACGTCCGACAGAGAAGTGAGGTCGTTCAATACACGCTTCGCTGAATCGTCAAGATCTTCATACGGATAAACCAAGTCACCAGGAAGTGCCCAGTAATCTTGAAAAGGATCTGTGCCTCTTTGAATAAGCAATACTTTCAGTTCCCTCTCATGATAACCGAAAATGACACAGTCGACAGAAAAAGCCGACTTGAAAAACTCGTCTATTGGAATCGAATAAATATCGTCTTGCTCTATTCTCGTCTTTGAAATTTTCTTTGAAATTGCCATTTCACAAATTTGAACGAAATAAATGAGATTTATTGGGACTTTTTGTAAAAACTACAATTTTTTTTCAAAAAGTGTTTTTGTCTATAGTACAATTACTATATATTCGCCCATACCTAAAAATTAATAAATAACCAAAATGAAAAAGATTTACCTACTCTTTTTGCTCTTAACGTCTTACTTAGGAGCAAACGCATTTGATGTCACGTTCAGCGTAGACATGAATGGCACTGGGCTTTCCAACGTTTCCATTAATGGAACATTCAACAACTGGTGTGGCTATTGTTCGCCAATGACAGACGCGAATGCTGACGGCATTTGGGAAATAACGATTCCGCTAACTGCGGGTTCATACGAATACAAGTTCACGGCTACTTCTGGTGCCGCTTGGGAAAATTTAGCCCCAGGATCTTCTTGCACTGTAACTAACTTCGGTTTTACCAATCGCTCATTAGCTGTAACAGCAGACGCTACCTTGCCTACTGTATGTTGGCAGTCTTGCGTTTCTTGTAATCAAGCACCACCGAGCTACAACGTCACTTTCCAAGTGGATATGACTAACGTGACTGGTTTCACTACACCTACTGTGAATGGTTCATTCGACGGATGGTGCGGAAACTGTCACCCATTGACCGACGCGAATGCAGATGGTGTTTGGGAAACAACGCTTTCACTTCCTGCCGGAACATACGAATACAAATTTGCTTACGATAACTGGGCTGGACAAGAAACATTAATCGCAGGTACAAGCTGTACCGTTACAAATTCAGGTTACACGAATAGAGCTGTTACGGTATCAGCAAATGCAACATTACCTGTTGTTTGTTGGGCATCTTGTGTAGCTTGTTCTTCTGTACCACCAAGCTATACTGTAACCTTCCGCGTGAACATGCAAAACCAAACCGGATTCACTACACCAGAAGTAAACGGTACATTCAACAACTGGTGCGGAAACTGTAACCCATTGACCGATGCTAACGGTGACGGTGTTTGGGAAACAACTCTAACTCTCCAAGCAGGTTCATACGAATACAAATTCTCAGCAGACGGATGGGGATCTCAAGAAAGCCTTACGCAAGGTTCTCCTTGCACGATTACCCCGAATGGATATACTAATCGTTCATTAAGCTTAACAGCTAACACAACTTTAGATATCGTTTGTTGGGGATCTTGCACCGATTGTACTCCTTCAACTATTCCCGGTTGCACAGCATCTACTGCTGTCAATTACAATGCAGCTGCAACTTCTGATGACGGTACTTGTCTTTATGCAACAGTCTTTAATGTTGACATGAATTGCGCGGGCACTGCATTCACAAATGTTTATGTAACAGGTCCATGGTGCGGATGGTGTGCTGCTGAAGTTTACAACGTCTTGACCGACTCTAACAACGATGGCATTTACACTGTATCGGTTAACCTTCCTGCTGGAAACGTTGAGTACAAATACATGGTAGACAACTGGGCTTCTCAAGAGAACTTAATTGATGACATGCAAAACGGTGGAACTTGTGCGCCAGTAACTGACTACACGAACTACGCAAATCGTCAAAGCCCAACAGGTCAAGTGAAAAATGACGTTTACGGAAGATGTTCTGCTTGTCCTGTATTAGGATGTACAAGCGCTACGGCTTGTAACTATAACGCTCTTGCAACAGAAGATGATGCATCTTGCCAATTCATTCCTACTATTCCAGCTGTTGTAACTGGAGAAACTTATGCATGTGCATTCTTAACGGGAGGAACTACAACCTATTCAACACCAGCAGTTGCTAACACAACTTACCAATGGATTGCACCAGCAGGAATGACAATCGTAAGCGGACAAGGAACAAACACTATCACGGTTTCTTTCGGAAGTGCTTTCATTACCTCAAGTTTGAAGGTTCGCGCTGTTACCACATGCGGCGCTAGCTTATACAAACTTTTCCAAGTGAAGCGTGCTGCTCCTGCGAGACCAACAGCACTAACGTCTACCGCTACTAAAGCTTGCCCAGGTGATGTTGTTGTTTACACAGCAACGGCTATGGCGGGTGCTACAACGTACAACTGGACTGCTCCAACAGGTGCTACAGTTACAGCTGGACAAGGAACGAATGTTGCTACAATTACTTTCAACAGTGGTTTCACTGCTTCAGGTATTGTATCGGTTACAGCTTCAAACGGTTGCGGTGTTAGCTTGTCTAAAACAAAATCAATTTCCTTGAATACCATTCCACTTACGCCAAGCGTAATTACTGGAACAAGAACGGTTTCTCAAAACCAAACTGCAGTTCCATACTCTGTAGTGAACGTTGCTGGTTTAACTTACAACTGGACAATCGCTTCGAATTTCGGTACAATTGCATCTGGACAAGGTAGCAACGCCATCACCGTGAATGCTTCAAACATCATTGGTACTGGTTACACTATGTCTGTAACTGCTTCAAACGGTTGTGGAACTTCTCCAGTGCGCGCTATTGCTAATTTGAAAATTGTTGCGGGTGTAAGTGCTCTTGAATTAGCTGAAACTCCTTCAACTGAGTTAGAGAAAACAGATGTAGTAAGCGCAGCAAACATGACAATCTTCCCTAATCCAGCAAGCGATTTCGTAACGCTTCAAATGGAGAATATAGAAGAAGGTACAGTTGCTCAAATTACAATCTATGATCTAACTGGAAAGCAAGTGTTCAACATGCAATCAACTTCGAATTTGCAAATCTTAAATGTGAGCCAATTCGCGAAGGGTATGTATGTTATTCATGTGAATACAACGAACCAAAACTTCGTTCAAAAGTTACAAGTGAAGTAATTCACTCAATCACTTAAGTATATAAAATACTTTAGTTTAAAAAAGTTAGAGGGCTTCGGCCCTCTTTCTTTTTGATATGCTTTTTGTAAAAGCAACAATTAGTCTATATTAGCACAACTTAAAATCAAACTTATGTTTAAAAAATTACTTGCTTCTTTTATCGTTTCCCTTGGAATGTTATCGAGCGCTTATGCATTCAATGTAACGTTCAGCGTTGACATGAACGGCAGTGGACTCTCTAACGTTTCATTGAACGGAAATTTCAACGGATGGTGCGGTGTATGCGCACCCATGTCAGATACCAATGCCGATGGTATTTGGGAAATTACTATTCCTCTTGCCGCAGGAACTTACGAATACAAGTTCACAGCAAACTCTGGAGCAAACTGGGAAATCCTAGCGCCAGGCGGTTCTTGCACGCTAACTACTGGTGGTTTCACCAATCGCGTGATTACTGTTGGAGCAGATGCAACCCTTCCTACCGTATGTTTCGCCTCTTGTTCGGCTTGTAACCAAGCGCCTCCGAGCTATCCTGTAACTTTTCAAGTAGATATGAATGCCGTAACTGGATTCACTACTCCAACAGTGAACGGATCTTTCGACGGATGGTGCGGCAACTGTCACCCACTAACCGATACAAACGCAGATGGAATTTGGGAAACAACACTTTCTCTTCCAACTGGAAGTTATGAATACAAATTCGCATACGACAACTGGAACGGACAAGAAAATCTAACGGCTGGTTCTACTTGCACCATGACAACTGGTCCTTACACCAATCGCGTAGTAAACGTTTCTGCTGCTGCCACTTTGCCTGCTGTATGTTGGGGAAGCTGCACAGCTTGTAACATTCAACCTTCTAGCTATAGCGTGACCTTCCAACTTGACATGCAAAACGTTACCGGATTTACAACTCCTGAAGTAAACGGGACATTCAACGGATGGTGCGGAAACTGCAACGCCATGAGCGATGTGAACGGAGATAACATCTGGGAAACTACTGTTACTATTCCGGCTGGAAACTATGAATACAAATTTTCATATGATACTTGGACTGGACAAGAAAACCTAACTCCAGGTTCTTCTTGCACTATGACAACCGGTGCAAACACCAATCGTACGTTAAGTCTTACTGCTAACACTACACTACCTGTTGTTTGTTGGGCGAGCTGCGCTGCATGTACAGTGAACACAACTCCTGGTTGTACAGACATGAACGCCGTAAACTATAACCCTGCTGCAGGTACTAACGACGGTTCTTGCTTGTTCGCAACGAACTTCAACGTAGATATGAACTGTACTGATCCTTTCACCAATGTGTATATCACAGGTCCATGGTGCGGATGGTGCGGTGCAGACACGTACAATATTCTTACCGATGCAAACGCAGACGGCATCTACAGCGTAACTGTAAACCTTGCTGCTGGAAACGTTGAATACAAATACATGGTAGACAACTGGGCTTCTCAAGAGAACCTTGTAGACGATGTTCAAAACGGAGGAACTTGTGCCCCTGTAACTGATGGAGCTACTTTCGCCAACAGACAAATCGCAGTGGGTACTACAACCAACGACGTTTATGGAAAATGTTCTGCATGTGATGGCGTTGTTACTGACCCATGCGACATTTTAACTTTGCCTTTCGATAACGCAGGTTCACTTTCTAGCTGGTATACAGTTGCCGACGCAACACTTCCAGAGGCAAGCATGACTTGGGACGCTACTGGAGCTCTTCGTTTAAGCGGATCAAACACTTCAGTTGCTATTGGTAAAGCATACATCTTCGAATACTTAAACAATGCTGTTAACTACAACGGAAACAATACTGTTCAACTTGAATTTGATGTAAAATCTGTTGGCGCTCTTGTTGGAACTGCTCTTCACCTTCTTACTGAATTCCCTGGAACAGGTGTTACAAACACCTTCGATATTCAAAACGGAGGTCTAAATGAAAACACTTGGACGCACTATTCATACACCTTCAATGGTTTAACTGCTGCTTCTATCTTCCGCATGCACTTCAACATGGCTGCTGGAGCATTCCTTGGTGCTGGTGGAACTATTCTTGTCGATAACATCGAACTGAATTGCTACACGCCAACAGTTATCCCTGGATGTACTGATCCAACTGCCTTGAACTACAACGCAGCTGCAACGGAAGACGATGGTTCTTGCACATACGCAACGACTTACAATGTTACTTTCCAAGTGGATATGCAAAACGTAACCGGATTCACTACTCCAGAAGTAAACGGAACATTCAACAACTGGTGCGGTGGATGCGCTCCAATGACCGATGCTAATGGAGATAACATCTGGGAACTTACTATCCCTATGGCTGGTGGTTCATACGAATTCAAATACGCTTACGATGCTTGGGCTGGACAAGAAGCTCTTACTGAAGGAAGCTCGTGTACAGTGACTAACTTCGGTTTCACAAATCGCGCTATCAACGTTAACGCAGATGTAACTCTTCCTGTGGTTTGTTGGGCGAGCTGCACAAGCTGCGGACAATCTCCGGTAAGCTACTCTGTAACTTTCCAAGTGGATATGCAAAACGTAGCTGGATTTACAACTCCTGAAATCAACGGTACATTCAACAACTGGTGCGGTGGATGCTTCACTATGACCGATGCTAACGGAGATAATATCTGGGAAGGAACTACAGTTCTAGAAGAAGGAACATACGAATTCAAATACGCATACGATGCTTGGGCTGGTTCAGAACAATTAACTCCTGGAGACGCTTGCACCATTACAAACGGCGGATTCACAAATCGCCTCTTAGAAGTTACTTCTGATATCGTTCTTCCTGTAGTTTGTTGGGCGAGCTGCTCTGATTGCGGAAGTATCGCCACCCCTGTCGATATTACTTTCCAAGTAGACATGTCACAATACCTAGGAACATTCACTACTCCTGAAGTGAACGGTACATTCAACAACTGGTGCGGTGGTTGTGCTCCTATGACAGATACCAACGGAGACAACAAATGGGAAATCACTATTCCATTGACTCCTGGTACATACGAATACAAATTCGCTTTCGATTCATGGGCTGGACAAGAAAACCTAGTTTCTGGTTCTACATGTACGATTACTACAGATGGATTTACCAATCGTGTAATCACTGCAATCGATGCAGAAACTCTTCCTGCTGTATGTTGGGAAAGCTGTGAATTGTGTATTGATTTCGTTAGCGAAACTTCAAACAATCTTTCAGTTTATCCAAATCCTTCGAACGGAAACATTCGTATCAACAGCAACTTAGGTCTTCCATACAACATCGAGGTATTCGATCTTTCAGGAAGAAAAGTTCAAGACATGAAAGTGTTCCAAAACAACACAGATATCAATTTGGAAAACCTTGCAAAAGGTGCTTACCAAATCAGAGTTTCAAACAACTACAATAGCGTTCGCGAGACCGTTATCATTCAATAATGAAAAGTAAATTATTCTTGTTCGTCTTTGCGTGTGGCTTCGGCCACGCGCAAGGGCAAACATGGAATCTCATCTGGTCCGATGAATTCAACGGTACTACCATTGACAATTCCAAATGGACACACGAGCTTGGCACAGGCGATTGGGGTTGGGGAAACAACGAACTTCAATACTACACAGCCAGCACCAACAACAGCTTCGTTGCTAACAGCGAGCTTCATATCCTTGCCAAACAGCAAGTCATTAACACCAGTAACTATTCTTCGGCTCGTCTCATTACCAAAGACAAATTTTCTTTTCAATACGGCAAGGTAGAAGGTCGATTAAAAGCTCCTGCCGGACAAGGTCTTTGGCCAGCATTCTGGATGCTTGGACAAAACATTGGTTCCGTTAGTTGGCCGCAATGTGGAGAAATTGACATCATGGAACACGTGAACAACAACGCCTACGTTAACGGCACTGTTCACTACAACAACAACGGACACGTGTACGTCGGTGGTCAATACTACACGAACGTCGAAGATTATCACGTTTACTCTATCATTTGGAATCCATCTTCTATTCGTTTTTATGTAGATGGAAATATTTACTACACAAAAAACATTCTAAACAACGTAGCTGGAACCGAAGAATTTCACAATGAATTTTTCTTCATCCTAAACGTTGCGGTTGGTGGAAATTGGCCTGGAAGTCCAAATACCAGCACAACCTTCCCCGCTGAAATGACGGTAGATTACATTCGCGTATACCAACAAAACACCGTTGGCGTAGAAGAAGAAACGGCTCAAGAAATCAATTGTTATCCAAATCCGGCTAACAACGTATTCAACGTTGAGAACCCATTTCTTTCACCCACATTTACGTGTAAGATTTTCGCTCTAGACGGAAGACTTATTTACTCAGAATCTTCTCAAGATCGCACCACCCACATTCCTTGCTCCGACTGGACCAACGGTATGTACTTCGTTGAATGCTCTAATTCGAATGGGGAGTCTTTGAAGAAATTATTTCTGATACAGGATTAGGAAGATATTTTATAAGATTCTTCGAAAGATGTTTCACAAGATTCTTCGAAAGATTTACTCCGTAAAAGTCTTTTCCTTTGCGAAGCAATCTTTGCAACGCAATCTTTGATTCATCAATCTTTGCGAAGCAATCTTAAAACCGCATCCTCAATCTCGGCAGTGTGTTCTCTATAGTGCACTCCAGTTCCCGGACCATAAAACCCCGTCCATACCTTCTTCACCTTTCCATCTTTACCTATCAAGATTAACGTTGGAAAAGACATCACGTGATTCAATTGTGAAAACACCATTGCAGCAGCCTTTTGAGGTGAATCAGCACCACAACCCAGATAAACCGGATAAGGCAAAGCCATTTGCTTAGCTTGAGAATTAATGCGTGTAAACGAAACTTTCTTGTCAGTTCCACGCTCAAACGAAACGGGAATCACCTGCAGCCCTTGTCCACTATACTTTTCATACATCGACTTCACGAATCGCGATTCGTCGGTGCAATTCGGACACCACGTTCCCATGATCTGAACCAAAGTCACCTTGTCTTTCCAATCCTTCTCACCGAATGATCGTTCGGTCCTAACGTCGGAATTCAATTTTAACTTCAATACTTCTTTCGGATTTTTCATCCAAGTCAATTGATCCGCCTCACGTAACTCAAAATTAGCATCCGCCTCACCTTTGAATTTAGCCATATAATGCTTGCCACTCATGAAGACACCTTCAATCTTATTGTCTATCAACTGTCCAGCTAAATAGAACAAATGCGTTCCGTCAAAAGCCGATAAATAAAAACGATTGTTTTCAAACGGCTCTCCCTGCAGGTAGCGATAGTCGCCCGTTTCAGTGAGAACAGTTCCGTAAACAACATATTCTTCTTTCACAACAGCCATATCCAAAATCGCCGGAACTGAGTCGTCTTCGAAAACAATTCTATACTTCAAATGAACAGGAATATGAACCTTAGCATCGAACTCACGATCACGAATCCTGTTGTTCACAATTTGAAAAGGAATGCGGTAATCGCCCGTGCGTGTCGGATCTACCCACTCGCCTGTTAAAATTCCCTTTTCCTTTCTTCCTTCAAAATAAGTGTTGAAAAGAGGAAGACTCGACGTAAACGTCGAGTCTTTTCCCCATTTAATATCAATTGGAATACGCTCTACTCCGTTCACAATTTCCCATCGTGATTCGTTGAGCAGATCTATTCGGCAGGGAATGCTTTTGTCTTCAACTTTAAACACAATCAAATGCGATTGCGAAAAAACAGTTCCGCTGAGAGCAGCGAAAAACAAGAGCATCCAAGCCTTCATTATAAATCGAATTTAATTCCTTGAGCCAATGGCAACGAAGTAGAATAGTTAATGGTGTTGGTTTGTCTGCGCATGTAATTTCTCCACGCATCAGATCCGCTCTCACGTCCGCCACCTGTCTCTTTCTCTCCTCCGAATGCTCCGCCAATCTCAGCACCGCTGGTTCCGATGTTCACATTTGCAATACCGCAGTCTGAACCTTCGCAACTTAAGAAACGCTCTGCTTCACGCATGTTGGTGGTCATGATAGCACTCGACAATCCTTGAACAACACCGTTTTGCATAGCAATCGCCTCGTCCAATTCTTTGTACTTCATGATGTATAAAATCGGAGCAAACGTTTCGTGTTGAACAATTTCCAAACTGCTGTCTTTTACTTCAGCAATACAGGGTTTCACGTAACATCCGCTCTCATAGCCTTCTCCAGTCACAACACCGCCTTCAACAATGAAGTTCGCGCCTTCCGACTTCGCTTTTTCAATAGCTTTCAAATAAGTATCAACCGCCATCGTGTCGATCAACGGACCCACGTGGTTGTTTGAATCCAATGGATTTCCAATGCGAATCTGTCCGTAAGCAGCTACCAACTTCTCTTTCACTTCGTTGTAAACACTTTCGTGAATGATTAAGCGACGTGTTGAAGTGCAACGTTGTCCGGCAGTTCCCACTGCACCGAACACCGCACCAATGATGGTCATTTTCAAATCTGCATTTTCAGTCACAATAATCGCATTGTTTCCGCCTAACTCTAACAACGACTTTCCAAAACGCTCTGCCACTTTCGCTCCAACAATGCGACCCATGCGGGTGCTTCCTGTTGCAGAGATTAGTGGAATGCGATTGTCAACAGTCATCATCTCTCCTACTTTCACATCGCCAGAAACGATGGCTGAAATCCCTTCCGGAAGGTGATTCTCTGCAGCGATTTCGTTCCAGATATTTTGACAAGCAATTGCGCAAAGTGGCGCTTTCTCAGATCCTTTCCAAATACAAACGTCTCCGCAAATCCAAGCCAATGCGCTGTTCCAAGCCCATACTGCAACCGGGAAGTTGAATGCTGAAATAATTCCAACAACACCAAGCGGATGCCACTGCTCATACATGCGGTGACCCGGACGCTCGCTATGCATGGTTAATCCGTAAAGTTGACGAGACAATCCAACTGCGAAATCGCAGATGTCAATCATCTCTTGCACTTCACCCAAACCTTCTTGCAAGCTTTTTCCCATTTCATAACTCACCAACATGCCAAGCTCTTGCTTGTAATCGCGAAGGCGATTTCCAAACTGACGAACAATTTCGCCACGCTTTGGAGCAGGCATTAGGCGCCATGTCTTGTATGCTTCCAAGGCAGTGGTCACCACCTTCTCATAATCTTCTTTCGTTGTGGTTTGCACCTTCGCGATCTCTTCTCCGTCTACTGGAGAATACGAGGTGATTAAATCTCCGTTCGAGAAAAAGTTTTGTCCTGTGCTGGTTCCAAGATTTTCCGCTTGAATTCCCAATTTGATCAGAACATCTGACATATCCATAGAATTGCTCATTGATTCTTTAATTTTAGAATGCAAAGGTACAACGTCCAAATACATCAAAAGATGTTTTACCTTTGAAATATGCGGAAGCTCACCCTGATATTTATCTTGGGCCTATACAGCTTAATGTCTTTCGGTCTGGAAGCCAAGCTGCACTTCTGTTGTGGAAAATTACAAGCCATACATTTCTTCGAATTCGGTGACGAGCATCACGACGATTCTCACTCCGATCACAAGGGCTGTTGCCATTCCGAAGGATGCTCAGAAGACGTTCTTATCGCCCTTCAATACGAAAGCGAACACGAGCAATGCGCATCTCCTTCTGTCCCACAATTATTTGCTTCTACTCCTGAGCCTACTTATTTCTTATTTTATGTTGAAGGAAAATGCCAATCGGCAAATGCTCAACCAACATCACACGTACCCTTAATCTTTGAGCGGTATTCTCTTTTCTGTTGCAGAAAAGTCCCAACGGGATTAGTCCACAAAGTGGATACATCCTTTCAGGATTAGTCCGCAAAGCGGATGTATCCCAACGGGATTGGTCCACGAAGTGGATATGTCCCAAAGGGATTAGTCCTTTCAGGATTAGTCCGCAAAGCGGATGTATCCCAACGGGATCGGTCCACGAAGTGGATAGAATAGAAATGTTAAATATCAAAAATCTTCTTAAAAATGAAAAACATATTCATGCTTGCTTTATGCATGCTTTCTTTCGGCGCGTATGCGCAAACAAAAAACACAACTGCAAATTTCTGGGTAGCCGGGGCGTGTGGTATGTGTGAAACCACCATTGAAAAAGCAGTTGATGTGAAAGGCGTAGTCGCTTATGATTACAACCTGACCACGCATCGATTAGAAATTACTTTTAATCCGACGAAAATTACGCTTGACAAAATTCATTCGCTGATCAATGCCGCCGGATACGACACCGAGAAGTCGAACGCAACCGATGCGCAATACGATCGCGTGCATGGCTGTTGCAAGTACAGAAGCATGGAACCGCACAAATAAACTATGAAGTACATTGTTGCACTCATCGCATTTTTTTCAATCGTTACGATTGGAAATGCACAAGTCAAGGGCGTTGTTCTTGACGATGAAGGAAACCCCGCGTATGCGTTGGTCTATTACAAAGGCACACAACTCGGAACTGTTACGAATGCCGAAGGGGAATTCTCCATTGGTGTTCCGAAAGAAGCGAAATGGCTCATGGTCACTTCAACCGGTCACTACAGCGATTCACTTTTTATTGACCCGGGATTGGGTACAATCAGAGAAGTGAAATTCAATCTGCGCGAAAACAGCACACTCGGAACTGTGCACATCGACGAGCACGACGGAGGAACACACATCAACGGAAAAGATCCGCAGACGTTTCAAGTCATGAACGAAAAAGAATTGTGCAAAGCAGCATGCTGCAGCCTTTCCGAAAGCTTTGAAACTAACGGTTCGGTAGACGCATCGTTCACCGATGGAATAACAGGAACCCGTCAGATTAAAATGTTGGGATTAGATGGAAAGTATACCCAAATTCTTTTCGACAATATGCCCGCAGTTCGTGGAATTTCAAGCACATTGGGATTGAGCTTTCTTCCTGGACCGTGGATCAATTCCATTTCCATTGCGAAAGGCGCAGGTTCTGTTGTGCACGGATATGAAGGCGTTACTGGACAAATAAACGTAGCGCACAAAGCGGCGGCTATGAAAGAAAGTTTGTTCTTGAATATGTATGCGAGTTCGGCAGGACGCTACGAAACGAACATCCTTTCGAATCAGGCCATTGGTGAAAAATGGAACTATCAATTGCAAGCGCACGGTTCAAGTTCACAGAAGTTATACGACACGAACAGTGATGGATTCTTAGACAATCCGCTTTTCAAAAACTACTTGCTCCGCAACGCATGGCAATATACAGGAGCAAAAGGATTGCGCGGTGAATACGGATTCTCTTATGGACAATTCAACACCGAGAGCGGACAAATCAATTACTACCGCAACCAAGGAGTCGTGCCGTTCACGCCTTGGATTTCTAATTCGCAAACAGAGCACGCTGAATTCACAGCGAAGACCGGATATATGTTCGATGAACACGGACACAAAAGTTTAGGAAGTCAGATTAACATTGGCTACAACAAACAAAATGCGCTTTACGGAATCCGCGTATACGAAGGTGTTCAGAAGAGTGCGCGCGTGAATTTATTATTCGCCAATGAAATGGCTGAAGGTTATAACATTACTGCAGGTCTATCTGCTACAGCAGACGACTACCGCGAATCGTTGACTTCATTCATTGGAAATTTGAATCGTGTTGAAACCACCTACGGTGTATTCGGAGAGCTGAATGCGAATCCAACAGAGAAGCTTCAAATCGTTGCGGGTATGCGTGCAGATGAAAACAATTTATACGGATTAATTCTCACGCCTCGCATTCACGCGCGTTATTCCATCACTGAAAAAACAAGTGTGAAGATTAGTTCCGGAAAAGCATACCGTTCGCCACAAATGGTAGTCGACCATCTTTCTGCCCTTGCGGGAAATAGAACGTGGAATTTACCCATTCTTCTCGGAACCGAATATCCATTCGGTTTTGAAATGGAAGAAGCCGTGAACAGTGGAATTGTGTTGGTTCACAACACGAAGTTGTTTCACCGTACTGCGACTTTCACACTCGATGCTTTTCACACCAACTTCCAACACCAATTGGTTGCAGATTACGAAACAGCGGGAACTTTTTCCTTGTATAATTTATCTGGAAGAAGTTTCGCGAATGCGGTTCAAACCGACTTCACCTTCAGTCCCATTAAACGAAGTGAAATTCGATTGGCCTATCGCTGGCTCGACGCACAAACGACCTATACCGCTGGCTTGAAAGAACGTCCACTTGTTGCTAAGCATCGCGTATTCATTAACCTCGCTTACGCCACAAAGGAAAACGCTAAATCGCAAAAATGGAATTTTGATTTCACCGCGCGTTGGTTAGGTCCGCAACGCTTAGCAAATCAGACCAACGTAGAAATTGCAAGCAGCATTTACAGTCCGGCCTATTGGACCTTGAATGCGCAGGTTTCCTTTTTCGTGAAAGAGAACTTGGAGTTTTATGCGGGCGGAGAAAACTTAACTGGGTACATGATTCATCATCCAATTCATTTAAGTGAAAATCCTTCGTCGGAATTCTTCGATGCCTCGCAAGTATACGGCCCTATGTTCGGTGCGAATTACTACGTGGGTTTGCGTTGGAGAATTGGTCAGGCAACCAAAACAGCAAAATAAACGTCTTACTATCAAACCCTTACACCATGCGTTACCTCTTACTTCTATTATTCAGTACAATTGCATTGAGTTCATTCGCTCAATTTAACGTGTCAGGAATAACGCCTCAGAGCAATCAAGTTGCCAATGCACCTTGTAACTCGAATATTTCAATGTCATTCTCTGCCCTTACAGCTCCAACTTCTAGCCCTGGACCGGGAGAGATTGTACAAATTATTGAAGGAACAAATTTCAACACATATCAATTTTCGGTTATTGTAGATTGGGGCGATGGCACTTCCGGTCAATACAACGGAACAATCTCAACCCCAGGGACTGCCGTTCAGGCAACGCAGCCAGCATATCACTTCTACCCTGCTGCGGGAAATTATATTGTAACGACCACTCTTTTTTACACTGGACCTAGTTTTGAGTTCGCCTTCCAAAACACAGTAAACGTATTCATTGTGCCATGCCTTCAAGTATACGCCTTTATTGGGGTTGACTGCGATGGAGACGGAACGAACGAGCAGAGTATTAACACACCGCTTGATGCATCGGCTACCAACATTTCTATCCTGAGTTCACAAGCCATTACCCTCAATTCCGGAAGTGTTACAACTATTTTCGGCATGCAGCCAGGACAAATTCAGATTGAATTGGATTCAATATGGCTTTTGGAAAATGGATACTTCATGAATGCCAATTCCTACAACGCATTTTATTTTCCGGGAAGCGGAATCTATACCATCTCTATTCAACTGAATTGCATCGACACTCCGCCGTGTGCAACGAGTATTGTGCAAACCTATTTACCGAATAACGGCTTCGCATTTTCCACAACATCGAACAGTAGCATTTCCAATTTTCAATGGACCATCACACCCCATGATCAAAATGGGCAAGCCATGAACAGTGCTTTGTTCTCGTCGCAAAATGCCTATTTGACAAGCACCTTTGGCGTAGACTATGTCGTTGCATGTTTGAGCGCAACCTTCAACGACGGTTGTGTCTTCAATACATGCGATACCTTCCAAGTGGCTTCAGGAGTGTTGTGTACAGGAGGATATGTTTTTTGCGATGGAAACAACAACGGGGTGTATGAGAGTGGCGAGTACGTCCTTTCAAACGCACCTGTAACTGTAACAAATCTAGAAAATGGAAATAGCATTTCCATTACTACAAATACCGCCGGTTACTACAGTGCAGATATCGCAGGATTTTCAGGTGATTCACTCACTGTATCCATTAACCCAAATTACTTGGCGAATATGGGATATACGACTTCTTATCCTGTTATTGACATTATCGGATTAGATTGTCAATCGGGAGGATCACAAATGCTAAATAGCATTCCTCTTCAATGCGCTGACTTTAATCCTTATCCATACTTGTGTTACAGCGGTTACATCTTCTGCGATGCCAACGGAAATGGCATTCAAAACGTGGGTGAAGCTCCTTTGATGGGAGCGCCGATCACCCTTGGTTGGACAACAACGAATTCAGCAAGTGTTACCGTATATTCAGATTCAAGCGGATACTTTCATTACTGCGGTTCTATCTACGGTGTGACGAGTTTAGCTATGGCAACTGTAAGTTCAGCGTGGTTGTCTGACAACGGTAGCACATTGCCGAATAACAATAACATCTTCACTATTCTAGGATCTACATCTTACATCACGCAGCCGCTGTCTATTGGTGTATTCTGCGCGGGTAACGTCACAGCATGCTCAGATTTATGGACAACTGTAACACCTTGGGTGGGTTACTATCAAAACCAAACAGCAATCATTCGTTTGAACTGGGGAAACTACGGTCCGGGAGGAACACCATACACCCTAACCTTGAACTGGCCATTTGGGGTTAACCTCGTTACTTCTTCGATTCAGAATCCGAATTATGTCATCAGCGGAAACTCTATCACTTGGACCATCAATTCTACACAGACTTCATTCTCTACTACTGACTTTCTCTACTTCACTGTTCCAAGCGGAATCTTAAACGGAGAACAACACATGTTCACTTCAACCATAACATCTTCCAACGGAACCGATTGCTACGAAGGAAATAACAGCGGAGGACTCATGCAGATTGTAGGAAACAGTTACGACCCAAATGATAAAACAGTTTTCAAAAAATCATTCTACGAAATGGTCGGTAATGGCTTCCAAGAAAGCACTATTGCATACGGATTTGATGATGAATTGGAATACACCATTCGCTTTCAAAACACGGGAACAGCGCCTGCTCAAAACATTTACATCATCGATACCCTTGACACGGAACTAGACTGGTCTACCTTCCAACTACTCAACACCACACATGAAATGAATGTGGTAAACTTAGGCAACGGCATTCTTCGATTTGAATTCAACAATATTTGGCTTCCAGATAGCAGCGTAAGCCAAGAGTTAAGTCAAGGGCATTTAACCTTCCGCATTCGCGAAACTCCAGGCAACGAGATCTACAGCGAAGTAACCAACACGGCATACATCTTCTTCGATTGGAATCCGGCTATTATCACGAACACCACTTACAACATGAACGACTACATTGAATTCGTGGGTGAAGAAAATGCATTCCGTGTGGAAGCCTTTCCAAATCCAATGCAGAATGAATTGACGTTGAAAGTAGAAGGGAAATTCAATTACGAAATCCACGATTTAACTGGAAGAAAACTCACGGAAGGAATGGGTGTAAATCAAACTACGATCAACACCGAATCACTTGCGACAGGAACTTATCTTCTTTCCGTTTACGTGAATGGGGTTATGCAGACAGGTAAGGTTGTAAAATACTAACCATAGCATCAATCCACACCTCCGAGTCATTTAAACTTGGAACGAGTTGAACCAATTCGCCGCCGTGTTCTTCAAAAAGCTCTTGGTATTCTTCTCCAATTTCAATGGTTGTTTCCAGACAATCTGCAACGAAAGCAGGAGAAAATACCAAGAGTTTTTTCGCTCCCTTATCTCCCAATTCCTTAATGATGTCGTCTGAAAAAGGTTCAATCCATCCTTTGCCTAAGCGGCTCTGAAAACAAACTGTGTATTCACTTTCTGAAAGTCCTACTCCCGCTGCAATTGCGCGAGCCGTAGCATAACACGTCGCCTTGTAACACATGTGATTCTCTTCGTTAATCTCATGCTCGCAACTGTGATTGCGACACTTGTTATCGTCGTACAATTTGTCTAACTGACGTTCAGGCAATCCGTGAAAACTGAACAGCACACGATCATATTCCTTCAAATCGAATTGCTTCGCATTGTCTACGTATCCTTGAATGTACAAGGGCTCGTCGTAAAACTGAGAAATCAAAACAACTTCCGGAATGCTCCACCACTTGGAAACAATGTTCATCACTTTTTCATGCACACTTCCAGTTGTAGCAGATGCGTATTGCGGGAACATAGGCAACACCACAATCTTCTCTGCACCCCACTCTTCTATCTCGCGAAGAGCGTTGTCTATACTCGGAACCTGATAGCGCATAGCCAAAAAAACTTTCGTTTCGTTTTCATCAAAACGCGCTTGCAATTGCTCCTTGTTTCTCTTTCCATAATGAATCAACGGTGAACCATTTTCCGTCCAAAGTTTCTTGTAGATCGCAGCACTTTTTCTGTGACGGAAAGGAACAATAATCCCATTCACCAAGATGGCTCTTCCAACAGCAGCCACATCAATAACGCGGGGGTCATTCAAGAACTCTGTTAAATATCTGTAAACAGCACCTGGTGTTGGTGCATCGGGTGAACCCAAGTTCACAAGAAGAATAGCGGTCTTTTTCATTTTCATTTCGTCTGCAAAGGAAAACAACATTCTTTAACCTCCAATGTTCAATGTTGTATCTTTGCATGCAAAATTGCACACATGCTAAGATCTATGACCGGCTACGGTAAAGCCGAACTTCAGAAAGAAACCAAAAAGTTCTCCGCTGAAGTGCGCTCGCTAAACAGCAAAGGACTAGACTTAAGCGTTCGCGTTCCAAGTGTGTATCGCGACAAAGAGCTGGAATTGCGTTCAACGTACGGAGAGCTTGTCATTCGCGGAAAATCAGAGGTTTCCATTTATATCGAAAACAACAGCGGCGAAAAGCGCATGCACCTCGACACCGACTTGATGAATTCGTATTACAACGAACTTTCAATTTGGAAGGAAGGAAAAGACCTCGGTTCAGCCGACATCTTAGCCACGCTTATGCGCATGCCTGAAGTCATGAAGTTCGATCAGGCAGAGCCTACGGAAGACGAATGGAACAGCATTGCTGCATTGGTAAAACAAGCATTCGATCTTTTCGAAAACTACAGACAAGCCGAAGGCGCGAAGCTTCAAAAAGAATTTGAAATGCGCATTGCGAATATTCTTCGTTTGCGTGAAGACCTTATTGCGCCTATGGAAGAGCGCAAGGAAAAAACCAGAGAGCGCATTAAAGTGCAATTGGATGAATTGGTGGGGAAGGAAAAAATAGACGAGAACAGATTCGAGCAGGAGTTGATTTATTATTTGGAAAAACTCGATGTGTCGGAAGAATTGCAACGTTTGCTTTCGAATTGCGAAATGTTCAACGAAGAATTAAACGGTGGTGCGCAAGGAAGAAAACTTGGATTTATTTCTCAAGAAATCGGAAGAGAAATCAACACCATTGGCTCGAAAGCCAACGACGCTACTATGCAACGCATGGTTGTAGAGATGAAGGACGAACTGGAAAAAATAAAAGAGCAAATCAACAATGTTCTCTAGTCAAGTAACCGGAAAAGCCATTATTTTTTCTGCTCCAAGTGGCGCGGGTAAAACAACGCTTGTCCGCTACTTACTCTCAGAGCCCGCGCTCATGCTAGCGTTCAGCGTTAGTGCTACTTCGCGTGAAAGACGCGGAGAAGAAATAGACGGAAAGGATTATCACTTTTTGTCGAACGAAGAATTTCAAAATAAAATAGACAACAACGAATTTGTAGAGTGGGAAGAAGTCTATGCGGGAACGAAATACGGAACATTGAAAAGCGAAGTGGAACGCATTTGGAAAAGCGGAAAACATGTGATCTTCGACGTTGATGTTGTAGGCGGACTTCACCTCAAAGAAATTTTCCATCATCGTGCATTGGCTGTCTTTGTTCAGCCTCCGAGTGTAGATGCGTTAATTGATCGCTTGAAAAACAGATCCACAGAATCGGAAGAAAAGATTGAACAACGCATTGCGAAAGCCGGATTGGAATTGACATATGCCGATAAATTCGATGTGCGTTTGGTGAACGACAAACTCGATGTTGCGAAAGCGGAAGCATTGAAGTTGGTGAACGATTTCCTTGCCGAATGAACATCGCGCTTCTCTTCGGTTCCTTCAATCCCATTCACAACGGGCATCTCGCCATGGCGCATGCAGCGCTGCAATCGAATAAATGCGACGAAGTCTGGTTCGTCGTTAGTCCGCACAATCCGCTGAAGTCGCGGAACACCCTGGCCCCTGCTAATGATAGAGCGCACATGGTTTCACTCGCAATTCAAGACGAAAGCAAGTTTAAAATTTGCACCGTTGAATTCAATATGCCAACGCCGTCGTATACAATTCATACCGTTCAAAAACTAAAACGACATTTCCACGAACATGTCTTTTTTCTTTTGTGTGGAACGGATGTTGTGCATTCTCTTCCAGCTTGGTACAAATACGAAGAGCTCATTCAAAGTTTGAAATTCCTCGTTTGTTCCCGCGAGATTGAAAATCAATTTGCAAGTCATTCGTTGGTGCAAGAATATTCGGAACAGTTTGAGTTTATTGCTTTTGAACCGCTTGAAGTTTCTTCAACACAGATAAGAGAAACCCTTGTGAATACTGGAAATTCGACTCAAGTCACTGAGCAAGTTTTGGCTTTCATACTCAGCCAGGGGTTATACGGGAGCAATGGGTAAGAGAGGTTAAGCGAAGGGAAGATTTTTATCTCATTCTCATTCTGTTTGTCACTCTCACTCTTTAACATTTCTCAAATTACAAAGACTCTTTAAGAAACAGAAACAGTAGGAGAATGAGAATGAGAATTATAAAATACTAGAAACAGCAAGAATGAATTCCTATCAAATCAGCCATCATTTCAAAATCGGGTATTTGCATTTATTCTCCGACGGAACAAACATCACACGTGTTGATTTTGCCGATGAACAATTGAAGGAACAACGTTCGTGTGACATCTTAGAAACTGCGAAGAAGCAATTGCATGAATACTTCGCGAATACCCGTCAAACATTCGACTTACCGTTACTTCCTTCCGGAACCGAATTCCAGAAAAAGATTTGGGAAATACTCCTTCAAATTGAATTCTCAGAAACGAAATCCTATGAATGGGTTTCCCTTCAATATGGAAATAAAAAAGCCATTCGCGCAGTTGGACAAGCCATCGGGAAAAATCCAATTGCGATTTTTGTTCCTTGTCATAGAGTGATTGGGAAGAATGGCGCGCTTACTGGGTTTGCGGGAGGGCTAGAGCGGAAGGAGTCGCTGCTGAATTTAGAGAATTCGTTATAGGGAATAGTTTTATCTCATTCTCATTCTCCTACTCATTCTGTTTCTTAAAGAGTCTTGGCAATCAAAAAATTGTTAAAGAATGAGAAACAGTAAGAGAATGAGAATGAGTTTCTAAAACAGTAGGAGAATGAGACTATATCCTTACCCTCTCTCAACATAAAATCTCTTATGCCTGAATACGCGTGCCGCGTTTAGAGAAAACAGGTCTTCTGAATCGATTGGGATTTCTGACTCTAAGAATGAAGAGACCGATAACTAAAAGTCCCAGAAGTCTGTAAAATTGCGATGCCCAAATATCTATTCCCGCCGAAAGGGCTAGAGGTTTTTTTCCGTCTGCAGTGCGGAAAACGGGATTGGTGTAAATCTTCGATCCGTCTTTAAGTTTTATTTCAAATCGAACAAAATGTGAAACTTCTTTTAACCCGAATGCAAAGCTAGAGGTGGTGTTACTAAGCGCAGTATTCAGCAGGACTATGCCGTCTTGTCCAACAGCTTTAATCTCACGAATGCTGTCTGTGAAACCCAAGAAAATAGAATCGTTCACAAGCGTGTGCTGAATCAATTGTGGAAGTTTTTTGAATCGATTCGCTTTCGCTTCATGCGAATCTCCTTCAGGCGTTTGAACAACAAGTCCATAAGCATTGCCATGTTTCAACGCGTGAATAAGGCTGTCTTCGTTCGAAGACTTAGAATGAATAACAGTAGCCACTCTCCCGTAATCGTTGGGCTTGTCTAGGTTGTGCGCATCATCATCGGCAACAAGAAAAACCGGATTCCCTGAAGAAAGAGCTGCATCCCACAATTCAAGACTGTTCTTGAAATTGCTAAGAGCTTCAATCAGATCATATCCGCGTAGCACCTTCATATCATCTGCGGAATAAGCGTCGCGCAAGGAAGGATGCGCTATGGCCACGCATTTGTTTTTCTTTTTCAATTCATTCAACACAAATTGCTTGCTGCTTTGCGATTGGAAAAGCGGAAAGTCGAGCCACATCACTTCAGACGCGCCAATGCACACTTGGTGATTTTTGAAGGCTCCGTATCCATGCTCATAAACGGCTACATGCGGAAAAGAATCTTCCTGGTAGTGGTTTATTTTCATGTAATCTGAAATGGTGATGACATCGTAACCTAAATTTTTATAGGTCGAAAAAACACGTTCCGAGGAATTGTTTCTTCCATTCGTAACACCCCCGTATGATTTCGATTGAATCTGGAAGTTCGACAGCTTCAAATCGTTTGTATCTATTGCTGTATAAGGGTTGTACCATTCACTTCCGTGAAAAGCTACAGGCTCAGAAAAATTATAGACCGGAGGAATAAACCACCAGAGCAAAAGTGAAATAGCTACTGCGCCTCCAACAATCCACAATAGTGGTTTCAGAAAGAAGCGGACAATGTATTTTTTCGGACTGAATTTCACCCAACGAATTTAATTTTCGTATTCAGCGTGAATGTCAATGCAAGTTGAAAATAAGACTATAGAATTGTTTTCGCAACGTGAAGAAAATCACTAAATGTTAAGGGAAGTTAAGATTTTATCTGATTCTCATTCTGTTTCTCATTCTGTTTCTCATTCTTTAATTATTTCTTTTACCCGCGAATCTTCTCTGACAAATTACGAACCATGGCAAACAACATTTTAGAAAGCTCAATTGAAACTTCCATTTGTTTCTCATGTTGATGAGAATCTATTTGATTTTCTAAAAGCATAATATCAAATATTGCAACGCATTCAAAAATTGACGCTCTGGCCATTGTGAAGAAGTGACGTCTATCATTTGGAGACATGCGTCCAGATCCCTCAGCAATATTGAGAACAATACTGTATGAAGCGCGTGCCAATTGATCTTTGACATGTCGTTGGTTTTTACAAGCGCGAAGTATCGCATTACATTCTACATGAAATGTTTTTGCCTTCTTGTAAACTTCCAATTTTTGAAAGTCAAATCGCTGTGAAGTTGGAGTGCTAATCATTTAGCAAATCTTCGAAAGAATTTTCACATCTGCACTATCCTTTATGTGCAGGTTATATGCTGTTTATTCCTTTTCGCAATAAAATTCTCATTCTGTTTCTATTTGTCATTCTCATTCTGTTTCTCCTACTCATTCTGTTTCACCCACTCATTCTGTTTCTCCTACTCATTCTGTTTCTTAAAGAGTCTTTACAATCATAAAATTGTTAAAGAATGAGAAACAGTAGGACAAACAGAATGAGACTTTGATACACTAGGAGAATGAGAATGATTGTATTCTTCTTACCCTCTCTTACCAAAAAAAAGCGGTCTAACCGAACCCAAAACCGAATATCCCGGCCTTTTCGCAGGTGTTGGATACTCACTTGTAGGTATAGGATGAATCACATTCGAAAAACCAAATTCATTCTTAATTCGCACCGCGAAATCGTACCAGGAAATAACCTCGTTGCCGGTGAAATGAAAGAGACCGAACGTCCATTCGGTTTTTTCGTTTAAGCAGTTTAAAACGTATGTTGAAACTGAATTCGCGACGTCGGAAGCGTCGGTTGGACAGCCCACTTGGTCGTTCACTACGCGGAGTTCACGCGATGGGTCGGAAGCCATGGCGTTCTTCATAGTAAGGTAAAAGTTTTTTCCGTAGTTGGAATACAACCAACTTAAACGAATGACAATACCCGTTTCGCATTCCAACACCGCTAACTCTCCTTCTCGTTTGGTTCTTCCGTAAACGCCAAGCGGATTGCATTCGTCCTCTTCGGTATAGGGAGAATTCTTCTCTCCGTTGAAAACATAGTCCGTTGAAAAATGAATGAGCACAATGTCGTGCAAGGAGCAGAAATCGGACAACTCGCTAACGGCTTCGGCATTCACGCGGTGCGCAAGTTCTTCTTCCGATTCGGCTTTGTCTACTGCAGTGTAGGCAACGGTGTTGATAATGACATCTGGGATTTCATTCAACTCTGAAAGCTGTTCGAACAGATCGTTTTCGAAGTCTATTTCATCGCGTCCGAAGAAACGTATGCTTGCTGATGTTTCTTCTTTAAAAGAATCGGCAAAGCATTGCGCCAGCTGACCCGTCTTTCCCAATATCCAAATAGATGCATTCGCCATATTCCACGAAGGTAAAACGACTTAACTTTGTTTGGGTATAACTTTTGAAAGGCTTCCAAAAAATTTAACATGAAAAACCTCTTCCTGCTTTTATTCGCGTTATTGACGCTCACGAATTTCGCACAAGAAAAAAGCTACTCCAACCGCAATCCACGTCATGCCACAGTGGGATTCGGCGTGCAGTTCGTTCAACCCACGGGAGAATATGCAGATCATTACACCGGCAACCCCATAGGACTTTCAGGAATTTTTTCTCATCCGATTAAGCAGTCGCCTCTCGATTGGGGATTTCAATTCTCTTGGAATCAAATGGGCGCGTTAGATCAGGACATTTCTGTTTACGGCGGGACGAACGTCTTGGGAGATACCATCTTCAACAACGGGACGTATCGCGTAAGACACAACAACTATCGCTACCAAGGATTGCTTCGCATTCGTCCGTTCAACGGCTTCTTTCAGCCCTACGCTGAAGGTTTAGCGGGCATAGAAAGCTTCTCTACGAAGACCGATATTTCGGTGCAAAACAGCGGTGGATTTTCTTCGGTTGAAGACACAAAAGTTCAGCAGAGCAGCGTTTCATTTTTATACGGATACGCTCTTGGATTTCGCTTTCGGACAAAGAATGCAAAACGCGTGTGGTTCGACCTTCGCTACGAAAACATTCAAGGCGGCAAAGCACAATACGTCATTCCAGAAACAGTAACCATTCAGAACAATACCGATCTTGTTTACACCACCGGCACCACCAAAACCAATCGCCAAATCATTCAATTCGGTTTAACTTTCGGCTTTTAGCCCGCCGATCGAATAGCGTCAACCGGCCTAAGATTCGCCGCACGTAACGCAGGAATAAATCCTGCTACCAGCCCCACCACCAACGAGACCGTTATTCCCAAAACAATTCGACTTAGGGGAAGGAAGAAGTGAAAATCGGTAGCGCCATTCAACAGCGAAAGCACACCGTAGACCAAGAGCAGTCCAAGGACTCCACCTGCTAAGCAGAGCAGCATCGATTCAAACAAAAATTGCGATAGAATGAAATAGCGTTTCGCGCCGAGGGCTTTCTGAATGCCTATGATGTTGGTGCGTTCCTTCACCGAGACGAACATGATGTTTGCAATGCTGAAGGCACCCACAAGAATGGCGAAGATGCCAATGAACATTCCCGCAACGTTGAAGACACCTACGATGCTGTTCACCATTTCGCTAATCATGCTGGAATCGATGACACTGAAATCGTTTTCTTCTGTTGGACGAATCCCGCGTATACCGCGGAAGACAGACATGACGTCGCCTTTGAGCACTTCCACATCGACATCTTTTTTCGCTTTGATTAAGAGTGTCACATCGTCGACATCTCCGACAAATCGTTGTGCGTATTCGTAAGGCACATACACCGAAAGATCGCGTTCACCGCCGAAGAGCGAAGAACCTTCCTTTGCCATAACACCAATGACTTCGGCTTTTTGTCCTTGAATTTTTATGTCCTTTCCAACCGGATATTCCGCACCGAACAATTGTTCGGCTAGCGAGTATCCGATGAGTGCCACGGGTCTACCTCCGTCGCATTCCATTTGCGAGAAGTACCGTCCCTTTTCAATTTTTAAATCAATGGCTTGAATGTAATCATATCCTACTCCAAGAAAACCGACACCTTCGAGCGAATTGTTTTCGTGTTCAATGGTTTTTGAAGCGCGCACTTGAATAGTAGCGGCAGAAAACGAATTGATCTCTGCCTTTAATAGATCAAGATCTTCTTTGCTTGGTTGTCTGCGTTGCCAGTATTTCCACCACTCGTATTCTCCTCCCTTTTCCTCTGGACCCATGGGCCATTTCTGGATGAATAACAAATCGGAACCCATAACAGACAGCCCTTCCTTTATATCGGCCTCCATGCTGTCTACAATGCTCAGCACAAAAATGATCGAGAAAATTCCAATCGTCACTCCGAACAACGAAAGCACCGTCCGCAATTTATTCACCACCAGCGACTGTGTGGCGAAGGCGAAAGCTTCTTTGAGTTGAAGGAGGAGTTTCATGGAGCCAATATACGGCGGTTTGAAAGGGAAGAATGTGCGAAGCACGAATGTTGCAAAGCAACGAATGCCTTCGGCGAATGTCTTCGACGTTAAGAAAAGTTAAGAGAAGTTAAGAGAGGGGAAGAATGGGGAAGATTTCCACCGAAAGTGATGACAATTTGCAATCAGTGACCGATTATCAGAGCGTTAACGACTTAAAAACAAGGTTTTATAAAAATTATGTAATCCATTACATAAAAAGAGTAAAAAAACGGAATGAGTTACACAAAACCATTGGAGATGGATGACGGCGAAGCCGATGACACCGAAGGTGATGACACACTTCGTGTGATGAACTTCTTCGAAGGATGACTAATAAGCTCAATTCACGGTCTTTTTGAGCTCAAAATGAGCTTATATTTGTGCAGATTGATAAGTAATTGAGTCAATATGAAAAATAACGAGCGAATAATCCTGAATTATATTCAACAATTTCCCCAATGCTCTTCCAAGGAAATTCATGAAAATATTCCAATTGAATTAGGATATGCGACCGTAAAACGTGTGCTGGCATCTTTAATAGAAAAAGAACTCATTCTTAGTTTTGGGAATGCTAGAGCGACAAAATACAGCGTTAGCCCAAATCATCTTGTCCTTTCAGAAATAGATCTAGACAAATACTTCGAGAAGGAAATTGATGAACGAATTATTCAATCTTCTTTCAACTTTGATCTTATTCAATCTACTCTTCCGCATATTCCACTTTTCACCTCAACAGAAATTGATAAATTGAATCGCCTTCAATTCATTTACACTGAAAATATAAAACGCCTTTCGGAAAACCAACTTTCGAAAGAACTGGAACGTCTTGCCATAGACCTCAGTTGGAAATCTTCGCAAATAGAAGGAAATACATACTCCCTGCTAGAAACTGAACAGTTACTGAAAGACAAACTTACCGCCAACGGCAAAACGCAGGCCGAAGCACACATGCTGCTAAACCACAAAGAAGCTATCGATTTCATTATTTCAAATCCAGATTATCTTCATCCGGTTAGCGTCTCGCGCATTGAGGATATTCATAGCCTACTGGTCAAAGACCTTGGCGTGAATAGAAACATTCGCAATCACCGCGTTGGTATTTCAGGCACGAATTACCAACCTCTCGATAACGACCACCTCATTCGAGAGGCCATGCAACATCTTTGCGATGTTGTGAACGCAAAAGAATCGGTTTTCGAAAAAGCACTTCTCATCCTCATCCTCATTTCATACATTCAACCCTTCGACGATGGAAATAAACGAACCGCACGAATAGTTAGCAATGCCTGCCTTATTCATCACGGACATTGCCCCATCTCCTTCCGGACAGTAGATTCCATTCACTACAAAAAAGCTATACTGCTCTTCTACGAGCAAAACAATATCTCTGCGTTTAAATCAATTTTTATTGATCAATTTGAATTTGCAGTGAAGACGTATTTCTGATTGAATCACCTTCTTCGAAGGATGACACCGAAGGTGATGACCGCGGAGCGGATGACATCGCGAAGCGATGATGACACCTTCGGTGATGACCGTACCGGATGACACACTTCGTGTGACGAAAAAGGCCCACGGAAATCCGCAGGCCTTTTTCTTTATTTTAATCCCGAAGGGTCATCAGCCTTGCTGTCATCACGTTAGTGTCATCAATCGAAGATTGTCATCACAACTTGTTGTGTCATCCTTATCAGAAGGTATCATTCCAAAAAAATCTCCCGAAGGAGACTTTATATTTTTCTAATGACGAGTTGTTCTTATCTAAACCACTTCAACGGATTCATGAATTGAGAAACTATGTCACCGTTGGTTTCATTAGATTGGTCTAAAGTCATTCCACTAGGTTCATTTTGAACATTGCCTCCAGGACTCATCAAGACCAAATTAATTTCAGAATCCAATCTTGTTTCGGAAATTGTCGGACGGGAATATATTTTCTTTTCTATGTTGTTCATTTCGTTCTGCGATTTTAATGTATTCATATTAAACATTTTCAATGTGCTCCAATTTTTTCTTCAACTGCACGAATTAGGGTGCAAGCGGTGAAATAACAACCTTTCTCTTCACCTCACCTACTTCAACAATGTATAATCCAGCGGCTGTATTAAGGTCAATAATCATCTCATTGCTGCTCATGCGTTGGGTGTAAACCAGGCTGCCTGTGCTGTTGTAAACTCTTACAGTTGCTTTTGTTAGTTCTGCATTGTCGATGTTGGTCCACACTTTTATTTGATGACCTGTTGTTGTGTACACAAGCACGTCGTTCTCTTGCGAAGCACCTTCCGAAGGACCTTGCACCGCATCTTTCGTAGAACCTTGTGCAACACCTTGCTCCGCATCTTGCAACGCACCTTGTGCAACACCAACGATACACATGTATTGCACAGGTCCCCAGTTGTAGTTACTTGCTGTGTAAGTGAACAACGGTGCTGTTTGTACCGCATACGTCTTACCGCTTTGAAGCTGGTTTACCGTTCCAAGATTCAAGTAGTTCGATGCAGCGCCGCGGTTCAACTCAATAGGTAATCCTACCGCTTGAAGCGTCAATGGGTTCACCTCTGTAAATCTCCATCTCCAGTTGTTCGCTCCACACACCCATGGCATGCTCGATACAACGGCTCCTCTGAACCTTGGTCCGTTGTTGCAGCTGCTGCTTGCGCTAAGCGTAGTTTGTGGTTGAGCAATCGTTACAACCTGACATCCGCTGTTGCTTGGCACAGTTACTTGTTCTGTGTTACCTGCTCCGTCGGTAAGGGTGTATGTGTTAGAGATCGTTACATCGTACGTTGAACCGTAAGGAAGAACTGGAGTCACTGTGCTTAGAACGCAGATGTCTGAGTTCTGTGTGCGGGTGAACGTTTGTCCGGCTGCTGGTCCGCTTGTTCCCGTGAACGTGAACGTGTAGCTAACGCCGGTTGATCCTGCCCATGTTGCCTTGTAGTATTGGCATAGGCTATATGGACCTGCACCGTAATCACATCCACCACGCTTCAATGATTTTACGCAGATACCGTATGTTCCTGTTGGTTGGCTGCTGATGTTGTTGCGAACACCTACTTTGTAAGTTTGTCCTGCAGTTAATCCGAAGAAGTTTAACGTCTCGTTACCGATACCGTTTACTACGTTCTCTTGTGCTACCACGTTTCCTGTTCCATCTTGTAGTTCAATAACGATATCAGTAGATGCTGTGTTCACTTCGATGCTTACTCCTTCGCTTGTTGCGGTGAACGCATGCCATTGGTCTTCTGTGCTCACGTTGTTACACTGTGGCCAGTTGCTTGTTGGCATGGCAATAGCCGTTGCTGCTGTTTGTCCAGGTAAAGCGGGAACGAACGGAGCGAAGTGCAACACGAAGCGGTTGTTGAATGTTCCTGCTACGCTAGTGAACGAGTAGTTCGGAGTTGTCTTCAAGTTTTGGTATGCACCTGTGATCTTGTCCTCCAAGAACACGTCTTCGTCGATACCGATTTCTGTTGCATTGATAGTATATGTTGCTGCCAATGGGATTTGAACTCCTACTTGAACGGTGTCTTTAACTAGGGCATTCTGAATACCGTCGATAGAAAGTCTTTTGGTGCCTTCTAAGCAGTAAATCTGATAAGCAGTTGATGCTACGATAATCTTATCTGAGTCGTACGTGTCGTTCGTGTTTTGTGCATCTTCGTTTACGTAAACCAAAGCCTCATCAGTATAAGTACCATTCGTTAAGTGGAAGCGAACGCGGGCCGTGTTCTCTAGCGTATGAAGCGTAGAAGTGCCGTGAGAGCGCATACCGTTGTTGAACGTAACGGATATCGTGCCTGTTGGTGCGTATACCCAGAACGCTTGCATAGGAGCAATGTACTCGTTCGTCGTGCTACCATTAACAGACTGGCCACCGTTGGCATTGTAAGCAGAGTACTTCATTCCGTTACCAGCATTAAGTTGTGGGTCGAACGTACGAACCCAATAAGTACTTGCTAGGTTCGGGTTCGCGTCTCTAAACTGCGTCCAATTTAATGTCGATGGATAAGGATTGCTAATCAAATTATATCCCGCTGAACCCGGAGTCGTATTGGCAATACCTGACAACGTAATAGTACCGTTGTTGATGTGCTGCTGATCGAAAATAACGTTTGCGGCAGATGTGCTGCGGAACAAATAGCCACGGCCAGAGGTCATCGTTACTGCACCTCCTGAATAACCGTCACCAAAAATTTGTTGCCATTGCGTAGATGCAGATGAATTGTGTAACCAAAGCTTGGGTGTACCGCTATTTCCGAAAACATCAGAGGCCGCAGTCTCGCCCGATACAGGGCTACCGATGTACCAATAGCGAGCAGGGTTACCTGCCAAAGTAGAACTCGTAGTTGCGGCTAACGTCTTATAGACCTTATAGGTACCGCCTGTATTCACATTGCTATCTGAGCCGCTGCCTGTCTGAACCAAACTACCGCCGTCGGCGATGCTGATTGTGCCGTTGTTAGTGATCGTGCCTTCGACCGACAGTTTACCAGTTGAGGTAAGAGAGAGAGTGCCAGAAGAGTTAATCGTATTTGCTGCAGCAGCAGCGCTAATTGTCACTGTTGTATTCGCGGGAATTATTACATTCGTTGAAGATGTTGGAATACCGCCGCACCAGTTGGCACCATCATTCCAGTTGCCAGTTGATGTACCGATCCAGGTGCCGGTAGCGTTTACTGTGAGGGTTCCATTGTTATAAGTTATGGAATAATTACTTAATCCTGAACCCTGAGCTGCAGATGGAACAATAGATGCATTTCCAGCTGAAGCATTTGACGCCGCACCAGCGCTCGTTAAAGTAACCGATGAAACAGCATCTCCAGAAATTAAACCTGAAGTTGAAAATGCAGTAGTTCCGAGAGTATAAGTTGTACCGAAACATTTCGAAACGCTATTGGCGGTGATGGTTAGAGGTTTCTGAGCAATTGTAAATGACTCTGTCGAACTTCCCGAAATATAATTCGCATCTTCCTCAACCGTTGCAGTAACGGTGTAACTTCCTGCATTTGTTGGACGAGTGCTACTTGGTCCGTAGCTTGTTGGAGCAGCTCCTTCGTAACTATAAGTTACCGAAGTCGGTGTTGGTGTTAATGCAGTAATTGAATTTGGTCCTTGAACAGAACCATTGTAAGTGTATGACCCAATAATTGGTGTTACATTCGGTGTTTTCTTAGTAGTAACTGTAATCACATTGCTATTAGCAGAAGCCGATCCATCTGTTGCTCGCATTCGGTAGTAATAAGTAGTGTTTTCAGACAAACCTGTTACGGCTTTTGAAGTTCCTGAAATTGTCAAATCTTCATAGCCTGCAACAAAACTTGGGATCACGACAGCTTGAGTACCTGCTACGGTAATATCATCTATACCTACACCTTTATTAGAACCTGCCCCTAAAGTTTCTAATTTAATTTGAATTGTAGAAGAACCTGAATATGCACCAAGATTGTAAGCAGTCATGGCTGATATTGTAGACGATGTTGGAATAGTTGAGCCTAAACTGATAAAAGAACCTCCATTAACAGATATGGAAACAGTAATCGTGCTTTGTGCGGGACTTGGGCCACCAAAAGTTCTAGCAGAAAAATTTAGAGAACAAGAAGTAAAAGAAGTAAAATTCATGCTTGGGGTAATTACTATAGAAGTTGAAGTAAGTAATTGCAAGTAGTTGTTACTTGAAACAGAACCTTGAGCGACATTGGTTTCTGTCCAACCAGAAGCTCCAATTGAACCCGTATTATTGACAATTTGAGTATTTGGAGTTGATGTAGTTGTACTAAAATTAGAAGAAGTACTTACATCCAATTTATACCCTGTTGCATTCGTCACCGCATCCCAATTTGCCGTAAAGCCATTTTCCAAAATACTTGATGCTGTATTGGCAACTGGCGAAGTCAGGACAGGCGTAACACTATTTGAGGCAGCACTTGCTGTACTTGCACCTGCCGCATTATTTGCTTTAACGGTAAAAGTATAAGCTGTTCCATTTGTTAAGCCAGTAACTGTTATAGTACCACTTCCTGCTTGGTTTAGTGTTCCTATAATAGAACCTGGAGTAGATGTAGCTGTATAGCTTGTAATAGCAGAACCACCATTAGAAACTGGTGCAGTAAATGTTACGGTTGCCTGTCCATTCCCTGCAGTAGCTATTCCAATGGTTGGTGCACCTGGAGTTGTTGCAGGCGTTCCTAAAGAACTTGCTGTTGCAATTCCATCACCAATAGCATTAACCGCTTTGATTTGAACATTGTAAGATGTTCCATTTGACAACCCTGTAATTGTTATTGGGCTAGTGGTAGTCGCTGGCGATAACGTAGTAAAAGTGCTGCCTCCATCAGTTGAATATTTGTAGTTGGTAATCGCGGAACCTCCTGAAGGACCAGCTGTAAATACAACTGATAACTGAGCATTTCCTGCTATTATTCCGTTTATAATTGGAGCACTGGGAGTAGTTGCCGGAGTAGCAGTTGTTGAGACTGTTGGTGTCCCATCACCGATGGCATTAACCGCTCTTATTTGCACATCATAAGATGTCCCATTTATTAAACCTGCAATCGTTATTGGGCTCGTGGTAGCTGATGGCGTTAAAGCGGTAAATGTAGCACCTCCATCAGTTGAATATTTGTAATTGGTAATGGCAGAGCCTCCGGTGGCTCCCGCTGTAAATGCCACACTTAATTGTCCATTGCCTGGCGTAATTGATGTAATTGTGGGTGCTCCTGGTGCTACAGCAGCAGCAGATGGAGTTCCTGTTGTACTTGCGGTTGCAATACCTTCACCTTGAGCATTTACTGCTTTTATTTGCACGTTATAAGTTGTACCATTAGTCAAACCTGTAATTGTTATTGGGCTTGCTGTAACTGCTGGCGATACTGCTGTAAAAGAAGACCCACCATCAGTTGAATACATATAATTTGTAATTGCAGATCCTCCTGTGGCACCTGAAGTAAATGCAACGGACAGTTCTTGATTACCCGGTGTAATGCTAGTGATGGTTGGTGCAGATGGAGTAGTTGCTGGTGTTGCGGCGGCTGAAGCCGTTGCCACTGTACCATCGCCAGCTACGTTGACAGCGCGAATACGAACAGTGTAAGCTGTTCCATTTGTAAGTCCAGTAATTACTATTGGACTGGCAGTACCTGCGCGTGTTGTGTAATTTGTTCCATCTACTGACCATTTGTAATCTGTTATTGACGACCCTCCATCTGATCCTGCCGTAAATGCAACACTCAACTGGCCGTTGCCAGGTATAATACTTGTGATGGTTGGTGCACTCGGAGTAGTTCTTGGCGTTGCCGTTGCGCTAGCAGTGGCCGTTCCATCTCCCGCAGCATTTACTGCTCTGATTTGAATATCGTAAGATACCCCATTTGTTAGTGCTGTTGTACCATCTGTCGAAAGAGTAGAAATCACCAATGGACTGGCTGTTGTGCCTATTGATCTGGTTTGCCAATTTGCACCTCCATTTGTAGAATATTTATACGTTGTTATGGCGGAACCACCATCTGAGCCCGCTGTAAATGCTACACTCAATTGTTGGTTGCCCGGTGTAATAGTTTCAATTGTTGGCGCACCAGGCACTGTTCTCGGTGTAGCCGATGCACTAGCTGTTGCCGCTCCATCACCATTTGCATTAATCGCTCGAATTTGCACGTTGTAAGAGGTCCCATTTGTAAGTCCTGCAATAACTATTGGGCTTGAAGTACTTGGAGGAGATACTGCAGTGAAGTTTGTACCACCATCTGTTGAGTATTTGTAATTGCTAATAGCTGAACCCCCATTTGAACTAGGAGTTGTATATGCTACAGATAATTGTTGATTTCCTGGTGTAATGGAAATACCTGTGGGTGCGTTGGGTGTTGCAGAAGAAATTGAAATTGTTCCCATGCCAACATTTCCTGTCGCCTTGGTTGTGTATGTCCATTTGATGTATCTCGTAGCCAAACTAGGGACATCCGTGTACAAAACATTAGAGGTCGTTAATGCTGTGACAGTTCTTAGTGTTGTAAATGTTGTACCGTTCTCTGATTCGGAAATTGTAAAGGTTCCTCCTGAAAAACCATTGCCTTTTAGATTATAGGTCAATGACAATGGCGCGGAGGCAATATATAAGGTGGCTGTCTTGGCGGTTGCGTCAAACTTAATACGAGATCCCGTATCCGAATAATCACTTCCAACATTGACATTTGTCCATCCATTGGCACTAGTCATTGAAGAAGATCCGGAATTGAATGAATATGGTAAAATCTGCGCCGTCTGCCCCCACCCCATCTCTGCCATTCCGAAAAAGGAAAGAACGATTAAAGCGCGTTGAGTAAAACGACAAATGGGAGATGCGAAAGATTTCATTTCGAAGAGGGTTAATGATGTTAGTTAACGAGTGGGCAAAGTTGAAACAACACTTCCGCACAAAAGAAATTCGAAGGTTAATAAATCACTATCTTATATTCCTCAAATGTGAAATTATTATTACTTCAACACCGCCGAAATTATGAGGAATATCAGTATACGCAGCGATTTTGTTATGACACACCTATGCGTTTTCTAAAATAAAAAAAAGAGAGGCTTTCGTACATTTCAAATTACCCCCCCCTTAGTTTTTGTTGACTTCTCTCGTTTTTTCAATTCACATTCCCATAACACTCCAAGCCCCCTTTCCGACATAATTCTAGCATAATTCCGTGCAACTCTCTTCCACTCACTTAGATTTGCAAAAAACATTCCCACACATGGACTTCGTACAACTCGCAGAGGCAAAGAAAAACTTCGTGGCGCGCGCCGTGAACAACGAACTCGTGCTCGTGCCACTGAAAAATCAAGTGGCCGACATGACAGCCCTCTTCAACCTAAACGAAGTAGGACAATTCATCTGGAATGAAATTCAACCCGAGACAACTCTTGATTCTCTCCTGGAAAAAATAACAAATGAATACGAGGTGGAAAGCGACATTGCTCGCGCCGATCTTAATGCCTTCCTAACCGAACTTTCTTCCTTCCTACTTAACGACAACGCCTAATGCAAACCTTCGTCCTGACCGTTGCCGACTACTTCGTGAAAATCTCTTCCGAAGAAACGCTTCCCGTTTTTTTTGAAGAGGGATATTCCAACTTCCTTCAACTGGAAGAGGTAGAAAAATACGATGCCACAATAACCTGTCACGCTGGACTTCCGGATAAAGAATCCTACACCGGAGAAATTCTCTTCGATGCCATACACGAGAAAAAACGCTTGTGGCAAGTGGTGCAAACAAAAACCGAACGAGCGTTCGTGGTCTTCCACCCTTCACGCCCTGAAGAAATTCAGCAAGTGGCATTCCTTAACGAGGCTTCAACCGAATGGAAGATCTACTCTACCATTCTAACACAAAACAACGAGTCGTTCACCTGTCCGCTCGCCTACCCCATGGGCGCGCTCATTCTCTACTACCTCACCCTCAACAGCAACGCGTTCATGATACACGCGTCGGGTGTGTGGGACGGTGAGACAGGTAGAATTTTCAGCGGATTCTCGGGCGTAGGAAAAAGCACCATGGCGAAAATTTGGGAAGAAGAAGGCGCACACATTGTAAACGACGATCGCTTGATTGTGCGCGAGGTAAACGGAGAGTATTTCATGTACAGCACGCCTATGCCGTATGCCGATTTAAACAAGCAAGCGCAAGTTTCGAAATTCTATTTCCCCTTCCATTCGAAAAAAAATTCGGCAGAAAAACTTTCCGGTGCACAAGCACTTACGCAACTCATGGCGTTCTGCTTTCAACACAACTACGACCCGCGATATACCGAGCATCTCATTGCGCAATTAGAGAAAGCAACGCAATACGCAAGCACCTACAAACTGGGTGTTGTGCCCACCCCTTCCATCATCGATTACATTCGAAGCCTCGAGTTTAAAGGATGAACACGCAAGAGGCTACTTCATTAAGAAAACAGCTGATTGAAAACAATCACGCAGTGAAGATTGTAGCTTCCGGATACAGCATGTTCCCATTCATGCGCAATGGCGATATTCAAACCATAAGTCCTGTTCCCATTGAAGAAATTCAAATCGGAGATGTGGCGGTGTTCGAACGCAACAACGACTGGATCTCTCATCGCGTGATTGACATTCGAAAAACAAACAACGAAACCACACTTATTCTTCGCGGAGATACGTGTATTCAAATTGATCCGCTTGTGACTAAGGAAAATTATGTGGGGAAGACGGTGTCGTTTGAGAGAGGTGGGAAAGTTTATGAGGTTGGTTCGAAAAAGAACAAGCGCATCGCTCGGATTATTCTTTCTCTTGGACTGGTCTACAACAGTACCTTCTACTATTGTGGAAGAATGCTTTCTCTATCGCTGCGCATATTACGCAAGTGCTTTCCTAATTTGAAAAAACAAGTACCGCGGTAACAAGCGGAAACGACTCGATTTAGATCCAAAAAACTCTTGTAAATAAAGTTTCTCTGGAAAAGCATAATAATGGGCGAACTGCAGCTTTCCCCAAAAACTAAGCAGAGGACCAAACTGCATGAATCGATTCATCGTTGTGTGGTATTTTTCTTTTACTTCAGTTCTTTCGTTCCGTAAGAAAAGAAAAAACCGTTCAGTTAAGTCCTCTTGACTTTGAAGATTCAAACTATTGAATACATCTTCAGGAATTCCGATGTCATAATATTTCCCTGTAAGGAAAAGCATGGCAGAAACTTCATGTGTGCAACCAAAGACACTGCTTCTTTCAAGAAGTAAATCCCAACTTTTTAGCGTTTCCAATTCAATTAATACATCAACTAAACCAGACAATTTGAAATCGTAAATCTGATAGTGCGTGTAGGCATGAATGCACAGATGAATTAATCTATCTATATCTGCTAAGTTTCTTTGAGAAGGAAAATCAGCTGATTCCGATGCCGACCAAACCAGACTAAAGTCCATTGAAAAACGCTCCAGTCTATTCAATCGGTAATGTAAGTCCAATGTGATTCCGTTTCTGTCGTAATTGTATGGAGTCGGGTTAAGCGTTAACTGAGAAAGCTTTATTGGCAGAGTTAAACGTTCTGAATAATTCTCTTTCACCAATAATTCGCGAACTTTTAATTCGTCGATTGGATGAACTAAAATATCGATATCGCTCGTTAATCGCGTATTGAAAAGCTCTTCGTGTTGCTCCAATAAATAAACACCCTTTAGCGGAATGAATTCAATTTTCGCATCGCATAAAATGGCTTTCAAATTTTCGTATTCAGCCATAATACGAACGTTGTTGGCTAGCACTCGAGAAGATAAGGCGGCGCACAACGATTCAATCTCAGCAGGAAATTTCAAACTGTATTTCCGAATAAGCGTGCTGTATACAAACGGACCAAGAAGCGAGCTGGAACATAAATTTCCAAAAGACTTCCAATCGGAAATCACTTCAATTAATTCGCTTGCTCTACTTTTTTGTGTTTCAGACAAATTCAATCGCGAAGCCAACAACAACAACTCTTCTTCAAGAGTTAATGTCAGAGCTATTCTTCGATTCTCTTCCTTCATGATTGCATGAAGGCATTTTTATTCACGACTCTACTTCTCCCCCAAACCCAAACACTGATCGCTAACCACACACTCACCGCGGGGAAAAACCAACTGTTGATGAAGTACATGAAGAGCTTTCCGGCGAAGGGGAAAATAGTGAGTCCGAGACTGAACGCGTTGAATGAAAGGTGCATCAGCACCGCTGTCCAAATACTTCCAGAATACAACACGAAATAACCCATTAATGCACCCAGTAACATCCGTGGTAAAAATCCCGCGACGTGAAAGTGAATGGCTGCAAATAAGATGGCCGATATCCAAACAGCCCAATGCTTCGAGTTGGTCCAGCTCTTCATGACACCCTGAATCAATCCGCGGAACATGAGTTCTTCGGTTAAGGGGGCAATGATAACGGTCGAAAGCAAAACCACAAACGGATGAACCTTCGACAACGCTCCCAACTGCTGGTAAAACGCATTGCTGTCGTCTTCCATGGCGTTCTCTAACATCCACGAAGGCAAGAGCGATTCAACCTTCGCAGAAAAATAATAAATGAACGGAATGCCTATGCCCATCACCACCAGTCCCAACAACGTTGCTCTTCCACCCTTCCAACGAAACGAAGTCCATTCCACTTTCGTCAACCACTTCTTTGCAATTAGCAACGGCCCAAACCCCACACCCAACTGAATGAGCGCGTTCAACATCAAGACAAATAAAAAGACTTGTTGATCTATTTTCGAATTCGCCAACACCGCATCCACCGCTTCTTGACTTCCACAATAAACATACAATCCTCCAATGAAAAACAGCTGTCCAATCATATAGATAAAACCGAAGAAGGTTAGGGCGATTAGGGCTTGGTTTTTTGGGGAGAGGAAGGTGAACATTCCACGAAGATAATACCTTCTTCGAAGGATGACGCAACGCAGTTGCGATGACCGCGGAGCGGATGACGGCGAAGCCGATGACACTTCGTGATGACCGCGGAGCGGATGACACCGGAGGTGATGACAAACTTCGTTTGATGACGATTTTCAATCGATGACCGCTTCGCGGAGCGTCATCCACGCAGTGGTCATCCGGAACGGTCATCCCGCAGGGTAATCCACGGAGTGGTCATCCGGAACGGTCATCACGTAGTGTCATCACGAAGTGTGTTAACCTCTCTTCTTAATAAACTTTATAAATGCATACAACTCCCGAATAAACTGATTACACTGAGTTTTCAGACTGTGCTGTTCAATATCGGAAATGATTCTGTCATGTTGGAATTTCTCTATCCAGAAGTTTGTTTCTTTCGCTTCTCTTAAGCTTATATATAGCTTACTTAAAATCATTTTATTGCTTTGCGATGCAAGTGCCTCTTGAATATTCGCAGCCACAGAAGAAGAACTTCTAAGACATTGATCAATGGTCTTGATGTGCATGTAATCTCTCCGATGCTTTTTACAAACCTCAGAAATATGGAAGGAAAGAGCTTTTGATTTTTGTTCAATAGAAGTCTTCATTGAGTATAGAATTTCATCAAAATTCTTTTCACAACTCTATTCTCGCAATTATCTGTTATGTGATTTTCATATAAAATATTCCCAATTCCCTCGGAAATCCAAGACCTTCACCCCTTGTAGATATAACCAACTCACACATAAACAATAATCCCGAAGGGTCATCCGCATCGCGGTCATCACGAAGTGTCATCCTTCGAAGAAGGTCATCACCTCCGGTGTCATCGCAACTCCGTTGCGTCATCCGCATCGCGGTCATCACGAAGTGTCATCCTTCGAAGAAGGTCATCCGGAACGGTCATCACCTCCGGTGTCATCCAGCTTCGCTGGTCATCACAACGTGTTGTGTAAAGAAAAAGTCCCCGACCGTTGCCGAGGACTTTCCCCTAAACCTTAACCAAAACTCCTGAAGAACTTCAGGATACTAGAGTGCAGCCTCCTGCGACTCAGCTTCTTCATTTTTCTTGCCAAAAATTCTCTTCATGCGCGATTTTGTGTTTTCGCTCATTTGATACATGACAGGAACTACTATTAATGTGATGAATGTTGCGAAACTTAATCCGAATACGATTGTCCATGCCAATGGGCCCCAGAACGCAACACTGTCGCCGCCGAAATAAATCTTCGGATCTAACTCCGTAAACATGGTTACGAAGTCAATGTTGAATCCGATGGCCAATGGAATCATACCGAGGATTGTTGCGGTTGCCGTAAGCAATACCGGCGTCATACGCACTCTGCCCGCTTCAACAATGGCGTCGTGCAGATTGCTTCCGCGTTCACGCAAGATGTCGGTGAATTCAACCAACAAGATTCCGTTGCGGACAACGATACCCGCTAGTGCGACAATACCTACTCCTGTCATGACAATACTGATTGACATGTCGAAAATGGCAAGTCCCAACAATACTCCTATGACACTGAAAACAATTTCAGAAAGAATAATCATTGTTCTTCCAATCGAGTTGAATTGCATAATCAAGATCAAGACGATCAAACCAATCGCAATCAATCCCGCCATTCCCAAGAAGCTCGCTGTTTCAGCCTGCTCTTCTTTCTCGCCACCCATCTTCACCGAAACTCCTTTTGGAAGGTCTTTGAATTCATTCACTTTTTGCTCAATGTTCGCAACGACTTCATTCGGATTGAATCCCGTAAGGACGTTCGATCCCAAGGTAACAATACGCTTCTGATCTTTTCTGCGAATACCCGCGTAGGTGCTGCTGTAATGAACGTCTGCGAATGCCGAGATAGGCACTTGACGAACCATTCCCATCATGTTCATATCGCGGAAGGTGATGACCATGTTGCGAACTTCTTCCAAGTTGTTACGCTGATCTTCCTTCAAACGAATCTGAATTGGATATTCGTCTTCGTTGTCGCGGAAGTTCGATGGATTGTCGATTCCGAAAATAGATTTACGCAATTCCATACCTACTTGTGCCAACGACAACCCTTCGCGATTCAAACGCTCGCGGTTGATGTCAATGACAATCTCTGGCTTGTTGCGCTGCAAATCGCTCTTCAATTCTTCTACTCCAGGAATCTGTTGTGCATCTAAATAGTTCTTCAGATTCACACTCGCTGCAATCAAGTCTTCGAAATTCTCTCCGGTGATTTCAACGCTAATTGGCTTCGCCGTAGGCGGACCGTTTTGCTCTTGATCTACGGAGATTTCCACCCCAGGAATTCCTTGAACAGCCACACGAATTTTTTCCAAATACTCCAACGTGCTTTGTCCGTTACGCTTTGAAAATTCAACGAACCCAACACCTACTTTCGCCTTGTGCGAATAAGGCGCACGGTCGTCGCGCGATTCGTTCGCACCCACTGCAACGTTGGTAATCACAGACTCAACCATCGGATTGTTTTCACCAATAACGCTGTACACGCGCTCTTCAATAATTCGAGCCACACTGTCGGTTGCTTCTGGCTTCGTTCCAACCGGAAGACTTGCATACACATACACGAAATTCGGATCGGCCTTCGGGAAGAATACCACTTCCGGTTTACGTAATCCAGTAACAAAGAACGATAAGATTAACAACGCTAATGTGCTAAACAAAATCGTCTTCGGACGCGTTAATGCCCATGCTAAGAATCGAGCGTACACCGCCTGAACACCAGGCCAAGTCTTGTTTTGGAAACGTTCGATCATGCGTTTCAATATGAAACGATAGAAGATGTAAATGATTAACATGAACATCGTGAAGTTGCCCATTCCGACATTTCCACTGATGTAAAAAAGAATTCCAACTACAATAAAAATAACCGAAGTAATTCCCAATTTCTTTACGTTCACACCCTTGTCTTCTTTGTGCGGTTTCATGAAGTCTACTGCGAAAACAGGGCTAATGATGTACGCCACAATCAACGACGCGCTCAGCGTAATGATTAATGTAATGGGAAGGTATCCCATGAACTTTCCAATTACACCATCCCAAAACGCAAGAGGGACGAACGGTGCAAGCGTAGTTGCGGTTCCAGATAAAACGGGAAGGAAAATTTCTCCTGCTGCTTTCTTCGCTGCGATCTTAATTGGAACTTTTCCGTTGTCGTAAATACGGTGTGTGTTTTCAACCACAACAATCGCATCATCTACCACAATTCCCAATCCGAGAAGGAAGGCGAACAAGACAATCATGTTCATGGTGAAGTCCAAACCGGGCAACAACAAGAAGGCAATGAACATCGAAAGCGGAACAGAAAGTCCAACGAAAATCGCATTCGTCGCTCCCATGAAGAACATCAAAATCAAGGTTACTAAAACGAATCCAATGATGATGGTGTTAATCAAGTCGTGCAGCGTAATACGCGTTGTTCTACTCTGATCTCCTGTTACAACAACACTTAAATCTTGCGGAAATTTGTCTTTCTTCATCTCCTCAATAATGGTCTGAATTCCGTCAGACGCATTAATCAAGTTCTCTCCACCACGCTTAATAACATTCAACGTTATTACATTTTTCTTATCTAATCTCCCGTATGACTCTTGCTCTTTGTGTCCGTCTACCACTTCCGCAATGTCTTTCAAATACATGCGCGCACCGGTTTGCCCAGATATAATCGAATTCTTAATTTCTTCAATGTCTTTGAATTCTCCACTCACACTTAGCGTACGCTTCATGTCGTCGAGTACTACGCTACCACCACTAATGGTCAAGTTTTCGTAGTTCAATGTGCGTTCAATATCGCCAATGCTAATTTGCGCAGCAGCGGCTTTGTACATGTCTACGTTCACTTGAATCTCGCGCTCCAAAGCTCCTACCATGTCCACACGCGTGATCTCTTTCATTCCTTCAATTTTATCTTGAAGTTCTTCCGCGTATTTCTTCAACTCATCGAGACTGTAATTACCTGCAATGTTCACGAACAAAATAGGCATCTCAGAAAACTCTACTTCCATAACGTTCGGATCGGCAGGAAGATCTTGTGGAAGATCTTTCTTCGCCTTGTCCACCGCGTCTTTCACCTTTTGCTTCGCAACGGGTACGTCTACGTTCGTGTTGAATTCAACAACCACACTCGAGAAATCTTGAATGCTGGTGCTGGTTACTTTCTTCACACCGGCGATTGACTTGATTTGCTTTTCAATGTTTTTTGAAACCAAATTTTCAACGTCTTTCGGTGCTGCTCCCGGATAAACAGTACTCACATAAATTGTTGGAATAACAATGTCTGGAAACTGTTCTTTCGGAATGCTTCTGTATGTAAGAATACCCGCTAACGTAATGAATATCGTTAGCAAATAAATGGTAGTCTTATTATCAATGGCCCAACTGGTGGGTTTGAATTCTTTAAATTTTTCTAGCATGATTCGGCTTCTTATAATTCAATTGCCATTCCTTCTGTTAACTCTGCGTAACCTGTGGTGATTAACTTATCGCCAATGCTCAAACCGCTTGTCAATTCAGCGTTTCCAGCATACACTTGTCCAACAGTAATTGCTCTTCTGCGCGCAGTTAACACACCGTTTTCATTCACAGCAACGTATACATATTGCAAGTTGTTTTCATTCTGAATGATGTTCAATGGCGCTAAGATGGCAGCAGGATTCTCATAGTCTACAATCTTCATGATGCTTACCATATTCGGACGAAGCATTTCGTTTGCACCCGACAACATAGCCTCAGCCGTGAATGTGCGAGACATTGGGCTAATGAATTTCGCGGTGAATGAAATGCTTCCTTCAATTTCAGTACTGATGTCTGGGAAGTACAACATGACTTTGTTTCCTTTCTTCACTTTGTTTGCATAGGTTTCAGCAACTTCAGACTTCACTTTCAATGAAGCTAAGTTCACTATACGGAAGCAAGGATCTGGATTTTGTGCTGTTGCAAATTGTCCAACACGTGCGCCAATGTGATCTACCACTCCGCTAATTGGAGCCTTCACTTTTGTTAATTCAATTTGTGCTTGAATGGCACTGATTTGCTTCGTTAACGCATCTACTTGGGTCTTCGCTTGAAGGTATTGCACTTCGCTTCCGATTTTTTGTTCCCACAGACGTTCTTGTCTTAGGAACACGTCCTTGGCCAATTCCAACTGTGGCTGAATAGCTGCAATCTGTGCGGCGTATGCGCTGTTATCTGTCTCTGCTAACAACTGTCCTGCCTGAACAGCATCGCCCTCGTTCACATAAATTTTCGTAACCAATCCAGGAATTTGCGGAGCAACAACCACGTTGTTTTCTGCATCTACCGTTCCTTGAATTTCAATACAATGTTTGAATGGCGCAGTAACTACATCGGTAGTCACAACCTTTCTTGCTTTCGCAGCGTTGGTGATTCCCAATTCTTTTTCAAGCGATGCAATTTGCCCGTCTAATTCAGAACGCTTCGCTTTCAAATCGTTCAACTCTGCATTCTTATCTTTCGATCCGCAAGAGGCCAACAACACAGCAGCTAATCCTAATGAAGCTGCGATTTTAGAGATATACATGGATTTCATTTTTTCTTAAATATTATAATGCGTTCAACGATTTTGAAAGTCTGGTTTGAGCGTTCATTAAACTTAAACGCGCTTGAATAAGTGATACTTGTGCTTGAAGCAATTGAGATGTCTGTCTCGACAATTCGAAACTTGAAGAAGTTCCTTGATCGAATTTAATCTGCGTCTTCTGCAAAATGCTTGAAGCCAAATTGTACGACTGCATGGCCAAGTCTACGTTCTGCGTAGCGTTCATGTATTCAGCCATTCCAACTTGATATTCCAATTTCGCTGCGTTGGTTGAAAACGTTAGCGTCTCTTCCATGCGCTTCACTTCCACTTCAGCACGTTGAATACTCTTTGTTTTACCTCCACCAGAAACAATTGGAATATTCATTGAAAGCCCCCACAACTGCGTCGGATACCAAGATTCATCGCCGTCGAAGAAGTTAAATTCCTGACGTTGCGCTTGGCGTTGAAGGCTATAGAAAGCAGCAAGGTTTGGAAGCAAACCCGCTTGTTCGTTCTTCACGTTTAATTTTTGAAGCGACAATCCTTCTTTGATAATTTGATTGTCGATAAGGTTATCTGCATTGAAAGGTGTTTGAATCAATTGCGCGTTGAAGGCTTCCAAAATGGTCTTGCTGTTGTCTGCAAGTGTAATGTCTTCATCTACATTCATTCCAATGGTGAATTTCAACAGCGCCTTCGCAATTAACGCTTGTGTTTGTGCAACGCGAATGCGCGCTTCCAATTCATTCAATGAAAGGGTCAATTGCTCAACGTCTTGTGTCTCAACAAATCCTTCCTTGTTCAACGCGATAGTTTGGTCTAAAGTAGTCTTCAACAAATCGCGCGATGCCGTTAACAATGCGATGCTTTCTTGCGCAATCACAGCGTAGTGATAAGCCTCTTCGGTCGCCTTCTTCACATCGATTTCGCTTTTAATGATGTTCTTGTTTTGCAAAGCAGCGTATGCTTTTGATGCTTGCAAACCAATTAACCATGAACCGTCGAACAACAACTGCGAAGCATTAATGCCAGCCGTTAATGTTTGCGGAACACCGAATTGCACCGCCACGTTTTGTCCGGGCATACCGAAGAAATCTCCAGGTAAAATGCTTGTCGGACGGTCAATGAAATTTTGGTACTGAATAGAACCGCTGATTTGCGGAAGTCCGATTGCGATAAGCTCTTCTGTTTGCAGTTTCGCCGATTGCGCGTCCATTTGTGTGTTCTTCAGTTGGAAGGCATTCTTTAACGCATACTCTTTCGCTGCAGCCAAAGTCAGCGCCTGCTGGGCGTTTCCGAGAGAAACAAAACCAAGCGCCACTGCGAGCAGGACACTTACTTTTTTGTTTATGTTGAATTGTATCATGAATTGAATTATTGCTTTTTAGTTGATTTTTTCTTGGTTGAAGGAGAGGAGTTCAGAATGTTTTTGTTCAACAATTCTATTCCCTTTACCGTAGCCATTCCGTGAATGTGGTAGGAAAACCATTCCATGTAAATATCACTCACGTTGTATTCTTTGCTCGGAAATAAATTCTGATCGAACATCACTTCCATTCTTCCAACATACAGTTTGGCCAATACATCTGGATTAATCTCCTTTCTGTACAAACCGTCTTTCTGTCCTTTTACAATGTTTTCGAAAACGCATTTGTAAATAATCTCCTGGCGGGAAGCGAGCATTTTCTGATGCACACTCGGATGAAACTTCTCCATGTCGTAAGCCACAGACGGATGAATGTTTTGCAACATTTCCAGCACCCAGCGCTTGATCTCTAGACTTTCATCTATTGCATTCAAACCTCTTCCACAAATTTCTTCAATCTGATGTTGCTCTGCCTTGCTGAATAAGATCACCGCATTTTCCAACAAATCTTCTTTGTCTTTCACATGCGTATACAGCGTCTTCTTTGAGATGCAGAGCTTCCTGGCAATGTCATCCATTGTCAGACTCTTAATACCAAATTGCAAAAACAACTGAAGTGTTTCCGAGAGAATATGTCGTTTCTTTATTTCCAAAGCGCGGCAAAGATAGACACAAATTTGACATTGGAAACGAAAAGTGGGGAAAATGTTTCCCCTACACACTTTGTGTGATGACGCAACGGAGTTGCGATGACCGCGGAGCGGATGACACCGTAGGTGATGACAAACTTCGTTTGATGACGATTTACAATCGATGACGAACAAGTTCGATGACCGCTTCGCGGAGCGTCATCCACGCAGTGGTCATCCGGAACGGTCATCCCGCAGGGTAATCCACGCAGTGGTCATCCGGAACGGTCATCCCGCAGGGTAATCCACGCAGTGGTCATCCGGAACGGTCATCCCGCAGGGTAATCC
>CAMCVP010000013.1 GCA_945881835.1 Chryseobacterium gleum
TCTGGGTGATTCATTGCTAAATCTGCAAGAACCTTACGGTTCAATTCGATTCCGTGAGCGTGAATTTGACCCATGAATGCGCTGTATGACATTCCGTGCTGACGAGCACCGGCGTTGATACGAGCAATCCACAAAGAACGGAAATCGCGCTTGCGAAGTTTACGTCCGATGTAAGCATAACATAATGCTTTTTCTACTGAGTTTTTGGCTACTGTCCAAACGTTTTTACGTGAACCGAAGTAACCTTTTGCCATTTTAAGAACTTTTCTTCTTCTGGCTCTACTGGCGACTGCATTTTTACTGCGTGGCATAACTTTTTGTTTTTAGGCGAAGGTGTTCTTTCGAACTTAAGACCTTTTACCGGGTTAAACTTACCTTGCTTCTTTAATGAATGAACATTAGGCTACAAGCAACTGCGCCTTGATAGATCTCTCGTCTGATGGGTGTACAAGACCAGTCTTAGTCAAGTTGCGCTTTTGCTTAGTGCCCTTCTTGGTTAAGATGTGTCTCTTGAACGCCTTCTTACGCTTAATCTTACCGGATCCAGTTACCTGGAAACGCTTCTTAGCGCCGGATTTTGTTTTCGCTTTTGGCATTTTATTTAGGTGTTAGAATTATTTCTTTTTTGGGTTAATCACAACAAACATTTTCTTCCCTTCTAATTTCGGCAACAACTCTGGAGTTCCTAACTCTGCAAGTTCTTGAACGAATTTCAACAACAATATCTCTCCTCTCTCTTTAAAAACAATGGAACGTCCTTTAAAGAAAACGTAAGCTCTTACCTTACTTCCCTCTTTCAAGAACTCTTGCGCGTGCTTCAACTTAAATTGAAAATCGTGATCATCGGTGTTAGGACCGAAACGAATTTCTTTTACAGTTACGTTCACCTGCTTCGCCTTCATCTCCTTCTGTTTCTTCTTTTGATCGTAAAGAAACTTACGGTAATCGATGATTCTGCAAACCGGTGGAACGGCATTCGGCGAAATCTCTACGAGATCTGCCTCTAACTCTTGAGCCAGTTTTAATGCCTTTTCTCTAGAATACACTCCAACTTCCACATTCTCTCCAACCAAACGTACTTCGGCTGCGCTAATGCGATCGTTAATTTTGTGTTCCGGTTCAAAGATGCGTCTGCCTCTCATCTCGCGCTTTATGATATTCCCTCCTTGTTTATTAAATTTCTTTTAACATGCTCGCCACTTCATCGTTCACCATAGTAGCGAAATCTTCAATGCTAAACACTCCCAAATCTCCTTCACCTTTCTTGCGTGCAGATACTGAATTTGCTAGCATTTCGTTCTCTCCTACTACCAACATGTACGTCACTTTTGCAAGCTCCGCTTCACGTATTTTCTTTCCCACTTTTTCGTTAGTGTCGTCAACGAGCGCGCGAATATCGGAAATTTCTAGCGTATTTGCTACTTTTTTTGCGTATTCGTTGTATTTCTCGCTCACTGGAAGAATTCGAACCTGCTCTGGCGTTAACCACAACGGGAATTGTCCAGCGCAATGTTCAATCAAAATAGCCACAAAACGCTCCATACTTCCGAACGGTGCGCGGTGAATCATAACAGGTCTGTGCTTTTGATTGTCAGCTCCGGTGTATTCCAATTGGAAGCGTTCCGGAAGATTGTAATCCAACTGAACAGTACCCAATTGCCATTTTCTTCCGATCGCATCGCGAACCATGAAGTCAAGCTTCGGTCCGTAGAATGCGGCTTCACCGTATTCAACTACTGTGCGAAGTCCTTTCTCATTGGCCACTTCTTGAATGGCCAATTCTGCTTTCTCCCAATTCTCTTCCGTTCCAATATATTTCTCGCGATTAATAGGATCGCGAAGCGATACTTGCGCCAAGAAGTCTTGGAAATTCAAAGTCTTGAAAATATAAAGCACCAAGTCAATAACCTTCCCAATTTCTTCCTTCACCTGATCTTGCATGCAGAAAATGTGCGCATCGTCTTGGGTGAATCCGCGAACACGGGTTAATCCGTGCAGCTCCCCTGTTTGCTCGTAACGATAAACCGTTCCGAACTCAGAAAAACGAAGTGGCAAGTCTTTGTAACTGCGTGGCTCTGCGTTATAAATTTCGCAGTGATGCGGACAGTTCATCGGTTTCAACATATACATCTCTCCTTCTTGCGGAGTGTGTATCGGCTGGAAACTATCTGCACCATACTTCGCCCAGTGACCGCTGGTTTCATACAATTCTTTCGAACCGATGTGCGGAGTAATGACTGGTTGATATCCAGCTTTCTTTTGAGCAACCGTCAAGAAATTTTGAAGACGTGTGCGCAAGTCTGTTCCTTTCGGCAACCACAAAGGCAATCCGCTTCCCACTCGTTGAGAAAAATGGAACAAGCCCAATTCCTTTCCAAGCTTTCTATGATCGCGTTTCTTCGCTTCTTCCAACTGAACCAAGTATTCTTCTAACTCAGCCGCCTTTGGAAAAGTAATCGCGTAGACACGCGTCAACATTTTGTTCTTCTCGTCGCCTCTCCAGTAAGCACCCGCCACATTCATAAGCTTTACAGCCTTAATGAATCCGGTGTTTGGGATGTGTGGACCGCGACATAAGTCGGTGAAATTTCCTTGCGTATAGAAGGTTATCTCTCCGTCTTCAAGTCCTTCAATTAATTCTAGTTTGTATTGATCTCCCTTTTCAGTGAAGTAAGAAATCGCATCGGCTTTAGACACTTCTTTACGAACGAATTCGTTCTTCTGACGTGCCAATTCCAACATCAATTTTTCCACCTTTGAAAAATCTTCTTGGGTGAATGCCTTTCCTTCGAAATCTACATCGTAATAAAATCCGTTTTCAATAGGCGGACCAATAGCGAGTTTAATTCCAGGATAAAGGCTTTCCAACGCTTCGGCCATTAAGTGAGCCGAGCTGTGCCAAAGGGTAGACTTCCCGTTATCATCGTTCCACGTGAGCAGCTTCACCGTTGCGTTTTCCGGAAGCGGACGCGATGCGTCTACAACGTTTCCGTTTACTTCTGCGGCAAGCACATTACGCGCTAAGCCTTCACTAATTTGAGCAGCCAATTGCAATGCAGAAGTACCTTCTTCTACAGAGCGAACGCTACCATCGGGTAAAGAGATGTTTAACATAGGGAAAAATGAGGTGCAAAGATAGCAACAACGGGGCAATTCTATTTTAAGAACTTCGCAATATTCGGTTTGAAATAATTCGTGCTCTTCATCACCTTTCCATCTTCACGATAGATGGGCTGACCGTTATCATCGAGCTTACTCATGTTGCTTCGCTGAATCTCTGCGAAGATCTCACCCATTTGCTCGTGTAAACCGTGTGCATTCATAGTGCCGCAGAGGATGTAGAGCATATCTCCTAAGGCATCTGCTATTTCAACAATATCTCCGTTCTGCGCGGCTTCCAAATACTCTTCATTCTCTTCCTTCATTAAATTGAAACGAAGCGTGTATTCACGTTCTTCCAATTCTCCGGTAGGTGTTTTTCGAACAGGAATGCGAAAGGCGTTATGGAATTCTTCCACGCAACCAATCAGGTGCGCAAGCGACGGGTTTTTTTCATTATTCATATTTCGAAATTAATTCAAGTGCCCCGAAAGATTATTTTTTCTTATACACACAATTTAACAAAGTAGCAATTCGTTGAGAGAGTAAGGTTCACCCATTCGGGTGTAGGTTTTGGTTAAGGAATCGGAAACGCTCTTCAACGGAAGGGCGTTTTTGATTTTCTAGAAAATAAAAAAGGGTTCCGAAGAACCCTAATCTATACTCTATCAAAGTATTCTTATTTCGAAGCCACTGGCCCGAAGTATTTTCTTTCTTGGATACGGCTTGCTTTACCAGTAAGGCTGCGCAAGTAAAAGATACGTGCACGACGCACCTTACCACGTTTGTTCACTTCAATTTTATCAATGAAAGGTGAGGCAATAGGGAAGATACGTTCAACACCAACACTGTTCGACATTTTGCGAATGGTAAAGGTTTCTGTTGAACCTGTTCCTCTTCTTTGGATTACTACTCCAGTGAATGTTTGAAGACGCTCTTTCGCTCCTTCAATAATTTTATACGTTACAGAAATGGTATCACCTGCAGAGAATTTTGGGTATTCTGCGATTGGGTTAATTCTGCTTTCAAGTTCCTTAATGCGGTTCATAGTCGTCTGATTTTCGTCCCTAAAAATAGGGGTGCAAATATATGCATTATTCTGAAAGGAACAAGGGAGAGTTCATTTTTTTTTGATTTTCCTCTCGAACGTCCCATTTTACTGCTATTCCTTCGGCTTCTTATCCTTGTGCTTCCAACGTTTGTGGGTCCACAACCACAAATACGGTTGCTTGTAAATATCTTCAGCCACTCGATCATTCACTAATTGAATAAGTCCTCCAGTTTCAAATTCACCAGGGTTTTCGGTTATCAATTCAAAATGCGATTCGTAATATCCTCTTCGAATTTTATTCAAATGACCGAAAACGACAGGCAAGTTCAACTCTTTGGCGTATTTCTCTGCACCGTAATAGGCTGGAGTTTCAATACCCAAGAAATTAATCCAAACACACTTCTTAGGATCGGCGGGCGATTGATCTACAGCGAAGACCATTCCCATAAGCTCGCCCTGGTGTTCTTCTAAGTACTCTTTGGTAGCGCGGGTGGAAACCAATTGCATTCCATATTTCTTGCGCGATTCGCGCATCTTGCGATCGAAATACGGATTGCTCAATCGCTTGTAGATGGCCACAAGCGGCATGTGACTTTGCATAGGCGCAGCCAAGGCCCACATTTCCCAGTTTGCGTAATGTCCGCCACAAACAATTACGCTCTGTCCCCTCTCTGCATAGGCCTTCAGCACATCTGAATTGTGCACCACGAAGCGTTTACGCAACTGCTTTTCGGATACCGAGAAATTCTTTATGACCTCCAATATAAGATCGCAGAAATGACGATAAAAATCCCAAGCTATCTGCTCTCGTTCTTTTTTTGTCTTGGTTGGAAAAACCAATTCCAGATTGTACATGACCACCTTCTTGCGATAGCCCATGCACACATACAAGATGAAAAACGCCAGATCAGATATTCGATAAAGAATGAAATAAGGCAGCAAACTCAAAGGCTTCAGGAAAAGCCAAAACAACAATCGACTCATTTTTATAAATTCTGAATCAGATTCTTCTTCGGATACTTAACGGTGAATCGTAACTGACGTTTCTCTGTCTTCTCGGGTTCAACGGTCATCTTCCACGTTACTTTTCCAGTAGCAGCTTCCTGTGTAGCGCCCGAAAGCTCTTCAACCACCACTTCCAAATCTGCATTCTGTGTAAGCGGAACTTGGTCGTAGACTTCAATATTGATAGCCTTCTTCTTCGTGTTCACGATGGTGATTTCATATGCCTTCGAAGTAGATTTCTTCACACCGAAAACACTGGTCTTGCAGAAGTCTTTCACTTGATCGCGCTTCACGGTAATAGCGTTGTCGCGTCCCAATGACAATTGAAGGGTATCGTTCGCTAAAGCCGGATCTATGTATCCATTTCCAACAAAAGTTCCTTTGAAGTAGATGTTGCTTTCACCGCTCAATAAACTGTACTGCATCCAGTCGATGATATCCGCTTGCAAATACGCCGCTGCTTCCAACTTCGGAATTGCTACGTATTTGTATGAAGCTTTCAAACGTTGTTTTTGCATGACCACTTCAACCGGTTGATTGTCGCTAGCGATATCGTATTTAATAGAAATCTTAAATTCAGTGCTTACAGAATTGGAGGTAATTGTTGTGTAGGAAGCAGAAGTTTGCATGCTGTTCAAAGCATACGAAGACTTGTTCATTTCTTGCGCATACCCTGAAACTGCCGCAGGCCTCTGATAATCATCGTACGCCTCGGACTTCGCTTTGCCGCGGTAGGCTTGAGGAGAGTATATGTTGAGGTACCATGGATTCAGAGCTGGAACTTGCGCACCCACGTTCGGATTACCTGTTGAAATGGTTAAGTTCACACGCTTCCAATCTGCGCCTGTGCCTTGCCATACTTTCGCACGATAAGTGAATTCAATATCCGATTCAATGTCCTCTGCGCGTAAATCGTAGTAGGGTGTCCAACCAGCATTCGTTGCCAAATAAGTAATCACCACATCTGCTTTTTTATCTTCGTCCGTCGTTACCACGAATTCAATTTCACTCGGATTGGTTACATTTTGCGACTGCAGTTGAGACAGCTGTGTTTGCAAATGCTGAAGCTTTTCGTTGTTGTCGCGATCGGTCTGATTCAAGTCTAAAATCTTGTATTCAATTTCCTTCATGCGGCTTCTATAGAAGTCTGCCATCTCTGCAAGATCTTCACGAATAAGCAATCCGTTGTCCCCTTTAATTGAGCGATTCGCTTGCAAGAACGCTTTCTCTTCCTGATAAACAGCGCGTAAACTTGCTCGCTCAGAAGTTTGAAAACCTAAAAGTTTAATGCTGTCTTGAATGGCACGCACGCGAGTATTTGAAACCTTCGAGGTATAATTCATCTGATGCTTCACACTTAAAATGGTGTAATCCTTATTTCCTAAAATCTGAATAGAGTTAACATCCATGCCGGCTGTAAGTCCAGAGAGAACAAGCGTATTCTCGCCTTTCTTCAAGGTTACATCGCCCTTGTGTGTTACTTGAGCACCGCTTAGAAATAAAGTCACATCGGTAATTGGAGCAGTAACGCTCTTCGATTGAGAGAAAGAAACAAACGCACAAAGCGCGAAGAAAAGGGTTAACCTTCTTTTCATGGTCTAATAATTTTTTGTAAAAATAAGTCTTTTGTCAAACAGAATCGGCATTCAAATATTGCCCGTTCTTAGAATTGAAGGGTTCGTGTTGCGAATTGCTTGTTCAATTGAAGTTCATGCGAGCACAACAGCACGAGTTTATTCTCCTCCTTCGCCCACTTCAACAATTCACCAAAGAGTTCTTGTCGCGCATTCGCATCGAGATGCGCAGCCGGCTCATCGAGCAACACTATTGGCGTGTCCTGCACCCAAACCCGCGCCAGCTGTACCCTTTGAAATTCACCGTCGCTCAATTCAGTAAGTAAATTGTCTTGAAGATTTTTCAAGTTGAATTTTTCAATGGCCTCTTCCACCCGACTCATCTTCCTTCCAAATAAATCTCCAACGGCTATAGCTGTTCGTACTTCCAGCGCAGCAGCTGTCGTCTTTCTAGAAGGAATAAATGAAATGTAATTGGCGCGTTCCGCGAAGGAAAGTTTGGAGAGACTGTTTCCTTCCAACCAAATTTCTCCTTGTGAAGGTTGAATTAATCCGGCAAACGTTTCGAGGAAAGTCGATTTACCCGAGCCGTTGTTTCCTTCTATAGCAACCAACTCTCCGAAAGAGAATGACATATTCAAGTTGGAAAGAACTGTTTTCTTTCCGCGAACAACGCTAACTTCCTTCACCACTAACTGATCCATACGCCGCTTCGTTTAGGGTTGAACACAATGTAAAACACGCACGGAATGCCTATTGCAGCGGTCACTGCGTTGAGTGGCAATGCATAATAACGCGAAAGGGCGTCGGCAATGACCAACAACAGCGCTCCGACAAATGGAATGAAGAATATGAGTTGAAGTTGATTGAATGTTCGAATGAATAGGCGTGCTACATGCGGTGCCATGAGTCCAATGAAAGCAATAGGTCCGCAAAACGCTGTGATGGTTGCCGTTGAAATTCCAACTGCGATTAAAAACACCCAACGCAGTTTCACCACATCTACTCCGGAAGTCGCAGCAATCTGCTCCCCCATAGCGAAAGCATTCAACTTCCGTAAGAAATAAAAAGTTGGAATGAAGGGAATGAAAGCGCCTGCGAACAGCCACGGCAATTGCTTCAGCGTAATTCCGTCCAGTGACCCCATGCCCCACACCACAAGTTGATTTACGTTATTTGCTCCAGCCATTTTCTGAAGAATGCTTTCAATGGCACCGGTGAAATGCGAAAAGAGAAGTCCAACAACCAACAGCGTTGAAGCCATTGGAAGTTTTCGCTGAATAAGAAGAAGCAACGTCAAGACGAGCATAGCACCTATGAAGGCGGGAATGAACAATGCCCATGTCCCGGCATTCAAGAACCAAGTGGCACCCCATGAAGTAAGGAAAATAACGGCCATGGCCAGCGATGCTCCGCCTGTAATGCCCAAGACCGAAGGACCTGCGAGTGGATTTCGGAAGATGACCTGCATGTAATTTCCGCTTAATGCGAGGGAACTTCCAACTACTAAAGCCCCTAGAACATGAGGAAGTCGGTGCTGCCAGAGGACGCGTCCGGCGGGAGATTCACTTCCTTCCAACAACGTATTTAAGGAAAGATATTGGCTGCCCAACATAAGGGCGACAATGCTTACCACAATCAGCAATACGAGCAAAAGGAAAAACTTTATTGTTGAATGGGTTAGCTTCATGATTTTGGCAAAATTCACGATTAATTGAAGTGAACACAAAAAAAAGTGGAAGTTTTATGAATACTTCCGACTTTTGCACCTCATTTACTAAACATGAAATTCGATAAAAACACCGTCATTGGTCTTTCATTAATGCTGTTGATTGCCGTTGGCTTCAGTTGGTATTCTGCCAAGACTAAAGCTGAAGCGGCAGCTAATGCACCGCAACAAACCGAGCAAGCAGCCCAACAGTCGAGCACTCCAACTCCAGAGAATACGGCAGTTGTTGCAACTACGGACACCGCTGCGCAAGCGCAAGTTGCAGTATTAAACACCGCACGATACGGATCTTTGGATGCAGCAGCAATGCCTGCAGAAGAGACCTACACGGTTCTTTCCAACGATAAAATCAGAGTTAAAATTTCTTCGAAAGGAGGACTTTTACATTCAGCAGAATTGCTTGAGGCTGACTACAAGAAATACAATTCAGACAAACAAGTTCAACTTTGGGATACTGCTCAGAGCAAGATGGACATTGCTTGGAAGAACGGCAGTGGAGCAGTTTTGCTTTCGAGTGAGTTGAACTTCACTGCTTCTACAACCGTTGCCAACGCAACAGATGGGGCCGCGACAGTTGTTCTAACAGCGACTGGAAGTAACAACGCGCAATTGCAATGGACCTATTCTCTTGAACCGAACTCGTACAATGTCAAATGTAGTTTCGAGGCGAAGGGGTTGGAAAATGAAATGTTCGGATCGCCATTGGTTTTCCGTTGGTTGTTGAACGGGTTGGCGCAAGAAAAGGGTATTCAAGCAGAACGTAGCAAGTCTTCTATTTTCTATCGTGAAATGGAAGAAGACCGCAATTACTTGAGCGAAGGTTCTGGAGATCAGAAGCGTCCAGAAAAGGAATTGAACTGGGTAGCGATGAAGCAGGACTACTTCACTGCTGCGATTATCAGTGCTGAAGGATTCGATAAAAATGCAGACTTAAGTGTTATGGTTCCTGCCGATTCTCAGCACACCAAATCGTATTATGCTGAATTGCCTTTGAAGACAAAGGCTTCTTCAAACGCAAAAGCTGAGTTCCAATTTTACTTAGGTCCGAATGAGTACAAGGCGCTTGAAGCCAGCGGCGCAGAAGAGTTCACCAACATTATTGACTACGGATGGTGGATCATTGGATACGTGAACAAGTATGTGGTTCGTCCGTTGTTCTGGTTCCTTTCAGATTACATCTTATCATTTGGATTGATCATCTTGATTGTAACCGTGATTATTAAGATGGTCCTCTTCCCTATTACTTGGAAGAACTTCTTAAGCGGCGCGAAGATGCGTGTCTTGAAACCAGAAATCGATGAGATTAACAAGAAGTTCGAAGGAAAAGACCCAATGGAAAAGCAACAAGCTACCATGGCGCTTTACCGTCAGACTGGTGTGAATCCGTTTGCCGGTTGCATTCCTGTTCTACTTCAAATGCCAATTTTGTACGCGATGTTCCGCTTCTTCCCTGCGGAGATTGTATTGCGTGGAAAGAGTTTCTTGTGGGCGGAAGATTTAGCGGCTTACGATAGCATATTGAATTTACCCTTCAACATACCATTCTACGGAGCGCATGTGAGTGGATTCACCTTATTAATGGCAGCATCTACGTTTGTTTATTCGAAGATGAGCATGGGTTCACAGCCAACCATGACACAACCGGGAATGCCGAACATGAAAGTGATGATGAACATCTTCTCGTTCATGATGATCTTCTTCTTCAACAGCATGCCATCTGGATTAAGTCTTTACTACTTCACAGCGAACATTATTTCTATTGGCCAAATGTGGGCGATTAAGAAGTATTTCGTGAATGAAGATACTATTCGTGAGAAGATTGAAGCGAACAAAAAGAAGCCGAAGAAAAAAGGTGGATTCGCTTCACGCATTGAAGAAATGCAAAAGGCGCAACAAGCGAAGTTGGATGCCAACAAGAAGAAATTAAGAAAGTAAAAAGTCAAACATCAAATAAATCAAATGAAAAAAAATCTCATTCTCGCACTAACGGTGCTCATGATGATTCCAAGCGCAATGTTCGCTACGGAAGGCATGTGGGTAGTGGCTATGTTGAATAAAATTAACGAAGCTGAAATGCAAGGTCTTGGATTGAAACTTTCCAAAGACGATATCTACAACATTAATCAAGCGTCTTTGAAAGATGCGATTGTACGCTTCGGAGCAGGATTTTGCACCGGAGAAATTGTGAGCGACAAAGGACTTGTGTTCACCAACCACCACTGTGCTTACGATGCAATTCAATCTTCTTCAACATTAGAAAACAACATTCTTCAAAACGGATTTTGTGCGAAGTCGTTGGATCAGGAGATTCCGATTCCAGGATTAACGCTTTCTTTCTTAGTTCGTGTTGAAGATGTAACTGAAAGTGTATTGGGCGCTGTGAATGCGAACATGACTGAAGCAGAGCGCGATGCTGCAATTATGGCTCGTAACAAAGAATTGGTGAAGGCTGCGAACGAAAGCGGTTTATACAATTCTGAAGTAAAAACATTCTATGCTGGAAATGAATTTTACTTATTCGTTTATCAAACGTATCGCGACATTCGCTTAGTTGGTAATCCTCCTGAAAGCGTTGGTAAATTCGGTGGAGACACTGACAACTGGATGTGGCCACGTCACACCGGTGACTTCAGTATGTTGCGTATTTATGCAGGTGCTGAAAACAAGCCTGCAGATTACAGCAAAGACAACACGCCTTTGAAGCCTAAGCACTTCTTCCCGATTAACATGGGTGGTGTGAAGCAAGGCGATTTCGCAATGATCATGGGATATCCTGCTAGAACTTCTCGTTACTTAACTTCTTACGGAGTTGAGCAAGCGGTTGACGTGCAGAACCCTATCTTGGTTGAATGCTTCGGTTTGAAATTAGAGACTTGGAAGAAGAACATGGATGCGAACGAAGGTGTTCGCTTAATGTATGCTGCGAAGTATGCAAGCACTGCAAACTCTTGGAAGTACTACATTGGACAAACACGCGGATTGAAGCGTTTAGATGTTGAAGGAAAGAAAGCTGCTACTGAAGCTGGATTCACGAAGTGGTTAACTTCTAATTCTGCAGCTAACGAAAAATACGGTAAGTCACTTCCGATGTTGCAAGACTTTTATTCTTCAACCAACGATACACAAAAAGCATTTTTGTATGCGCGTTTAACTGGAATGGGTGGAGCTGAATTCATGGGCTTGGCTTCTGAATTTCAACGCACATTCGAAAAGTATTTTGCTGAAACCGATGCAACGAAGAAACAAGCGATGCTTGATGGATTCAAAGCTTCTGCTGAAGCCTTCTTTGTTGAATATAATACACAAACAGACAAAGATGTGTTTGTTGCATTAACAAACTTGTACCGCAATCGCATTGCAGCAAACGCTCGTCCATCTTGGCACGCAGTGCTTGATGCGAAATACAAAGGAAACGTTCAAGCTTATGCCGACAAACTTTTCGCAACTTCAGTAATCGTTGACAAAACGAAATTGATGAACTTCTTAGCGAAGCCAAATCAAAAAGTTTTTGAAAAAGATCTTGCTGTTGCAACAGCGAAGAGCGCTGCTGAATTCGGTGACGCTTTAGGAAAACTTATTCCTCGCGAGAAGATGAGCAAAGGACAACGTGAATTTGTAGCTGGACTTCGTGAAATGAATCCAGCTAAGCAATACGCTCCAGATGCGAACAGCACCATGCGTATCACTTACGGACAAGTAAAAGACTACACTGCAGCAGATGCTGTTCATTACGATTTCTATACTACTGCAAAAGGAATTATGGAGAAGCGTGATAACAGCAATCCAGAGTTCGCTGTACCAGAAGCATTGGCACAAAAAATTCAGAACAAACAATTCGGTCGTTATGCAAATGAGAAAGGTGAATTGCCAACTTGTTTCATTGCTGACTTAGACATCACCGGTGGAAACAGCGGTAGCCCTGTGTTGGATGCGAACGGTCAAATGATTGGTATTGCCTTCGACGGCAACTGGGAAGCTATGAGCGGAGACATTGCATACGAACCAGAATTGCAACGCACCATTGCGGTTGACATTCGTTACGTGTTGTTCATTGTTGAAGAGCTTATGGGCGGAAAGAATATTGTAGATGAGATGCTGTTTGTGAGAGGAGCAAGAAACTAATTGAAATTAGATATCTGAAAAAAAGGAGCGAGAAATTCGCTCCTTTTTTTTGCTTTCAACAATAAAATCATACATACATAAGTTTCTTATGTATATTTGTCCTATGTATTCATCAGAACTAATTAAAGGCACCCTTCGAACCATTGTTCTTAATCTTTTAAAAGAGAACGGACGCATGTATGGTTACGAAATAACGCAACGCGTAAAGGAACTTACCGGCGACAAAATACAAATCACGGAAGGAGCTTTGTATCCTCTGCTCCATGCTTTGGAAGCCAGTGAGGACTTGGAGACCGAAGTTGAATTTATTGGGAAGCGTCAGCGTAAATACTACCGCCTAACAAGGCAAGGCAAGCAAACAAGTAAAAAGAAAATAGACGAACTCCGAGAGTTTATGGAGACACTTCATATTCTCTTGGATGCGAATAAAGGGTCGAGCCATGGTCTCATTAACTGACGAACAAGTTGATTTCATTCGAAAAGAAATTGAATCACATGGAATTAGTTTGCCTGATCTGCAAGCTAATTTGATAGATCACATGTGTACAATTATTGAAAATGAAATGTCGGATAGCGACGACTTCCACTCGTTCTTTTATTCAATTCTTCCACGTTTTTTTCATGACAACTTACATGAAATTGAAATGGAAACCATTCAATTAATTCATCAACAAAAATTCAAACACATGAAAAAAACATTGAGCTACGTTTTAGCCTTTTCCACTTTCTTACTTGTAACTGGATCCCTCTTTAAAATATTCCATTTGGCCGGAGCAGCTTTCTTAATTGTCAGCAGTTTGCCTCTTCTAATCATTGGAGCAGTTCTTACGGCGCTTATAAGTATGAAGCATCAGACGATTCCAAAAACACAAAAAACGCTGACTACACTTATTACTTTAGTCGTCTTTTTGTTCGCATTCGGGGGAATATTCAAAGTACAGCATTGGCCTTTTGCGAACATTCTAATGATTTCTTCTGTGTTGCTTCTGTGCCTAATTTATGTTCCGTTATATTTCATGCATCAAAGAAAACTTTCCAACGACACTTGGACTGTAGGACTAAATAGCTTTTTGTTTCTTCTAGCAGGCATTACGCTATTCTTGCTTTTCGATTTACGAGCACCATTATTTCCATAAAAAAAGGGGCTTCGGCCCCTTTATTCTTTTTCTTCAATTTCATTTACAAATGCATAAACTCTTTCTTCTTCAACAAATATTCTTCTGACTCTCTGAATTCTGGATCGTCTACGCAGCAGTCTACTGGACATACCGCCGCACATTGAGGCTCGTCGTGAAAACCAACACACTCGGTGCATTTGTCTGAAACGATGTAATAAACATCCATGCTCTTCGGCTCTTGAAGTCCGTCTGCATCTAATTCACCACCGCCGTTCAATGGGGTCATGATACCACGAAGCCCTGTCCCCTCGCTATACTTCCACTCTGCTCCACCTTCGTAGATGGCGTTGTTTGGACACTCTGGTTCGCATGCACCGCAGTTGATGCATTCGTCTGTAATCATTATTGCCATATTCTGCTATTTATCTAAATTCAACCTTAATTTCGCGTGCAAATTTAATACACCTACGATGAATTCAACTCTAGAACAACGAATTCAAACATTTGTTCAACTGGGACAGGCCCTGCAGAACTTTTCAGACAAGAAAGATTGGCCTGGATACGCATGCGGATTAACCGAAGAGGAGTTCAATGGAGTAAATGACGTCATTGAATCGGCGTTTACCTTCAACGGATGGTTCACCCCTGCGAATGTTCGTCAAGCCCTTACCGCTTGGTCGAATGAATTGACCCTAGAGAAGCTTTCGGCTTGGACGAACGGTGTTTCATTCGCGAGCAAACCCAAGACTGTCGCCATCATCTGTGCAGGAAACATTCCTATTGTTGGATTTCACGATATTCTTTCTGTTCTCATTACTGGAAACAAAGCGTTAATCAAATTAAGTTCAGACGACCCCATTCTTATTCCTGCACTTTTGAAGATTGCCGGGAAATTTGAAAACGACTTCGATTTGAACTACTCCTTCTCAAGAGGAAAACTCGAAGACTTCGAAGCGGTGATTGCTACTGGAAGCAATTCAACAGCCGTTCACTTCCACAATTATTTTGGAAAGTATCCGCACATCATTCGTCAAAATAGAAACAGCGTTGCCATTCTCGATGGAAATGAAACGCCCGAGCAGCTTGAGAAATTAGGAAACGACCTTTTCGATTACTTCGGTTTGGGATGTCGCAATGTGACCAAACTATACATGCCAGTTGATTTCGATTTAGACAGAATCTTTAATGGTATATTCAGCTTTCAGTCCATTGCTACACACAACAAATACGCAAACAACTATGACTACAACAAAGCTGTTTGGTTGCTGAACAATGAAGATCTCTTGGAAAACGGATTTGTGATTTTCAAGGAAGATAAAAACATTGCATCGCCTGTGGCCTCGGTGTTTTACGAACGTTATGAAAACAAGGAAGCGTTGCTTCAACATTTGGATAATCATGCCGATCAAATACAATGTATTGTTGGAAATGAATTCATTCCATTTGGAAACAGCCAATGCCCAACCCTTACCGATTACGCAGACAACGTGAATACACTGGAGTTTTTAATTTCGCTGAACGCGTAAGAAATTGACAAGATTTGAATTTATTGAGCTTAATCGCGACTTATATTTGAAACATGAATAAGATTTTTTCTTTATCGGCTATCGCGGCCGCTTCATTAGCAGTTTTTTCTTCGTGTGATACAGAGGTAGATTTGACTGCTCCTTATGCGAGCACAACGGTAGTATTCGGATTATTAGATCCACAAGCCGACACTCAGTTCGTGAAAATAAACAAGACCTTTCTTGGAGATGGAAATTTGAACGAATACGCAATGATTCGCGACAGCTCGGAATACAAGTGGGAAGAATTCACTTCTTTGCGCATTGACGAATACGTTACCGGAAATCCGAATCCGATTGCATCTCACAACCTCTCGCCTATCACCATTAACAACAAAGACGTGAACGGCATGTTTTACGGACCCGCCCAAACTGTTTATTACTTTGCGACTCCTTCTGGGCTTAATCCAAACGCTACCTATAAACTCGTTGCCGATTTCGTTTCTCGACCTGATGTCTTCGCATGGACGAACGTTATTCCTTCGGCAGATGTATTCTTCCAAAGTCCACAGACAAACCTAGGTCTTTCATTCGCTTCAATTAATATTGTAACGGATGAAATAAACTATCGCGACAATGTTTCTATTCGTTGGACGCCTATTGACAATGCCGAAATTTACGATTTGGCTCTTCGATTTTACTACACCGAGAATGTTTATTCGGACAATGCACTAACGCAATTGGTTTCGTCTACCGATAAGTTTATAGATTGGAAAATTGGAACATTCAATGCCGACGATATTGATTTGAATTCTGGATATTACAACCTCACGTTCAATGCCGAGCCTTTCTTTTCGTTCTTGGGAACGAACCTCGTTACCGACACGAAAATTCGCAGAGAGGTAGGAACCTACGACGGCAATAAAACACGCGCTTTCGAATTGCGCATGGGATTGGCCAACGACGAGTTGAAAACATACATCAACGTAAACAATCCTGTAACCGGTATTATTCAAGAGCGTCCAAGTTATACGAACGTTGTAGGTGGATTAGGTCTTTTCGCTTCTCGCGCGAGTGCATATGTGTTGAACATTCCACTTGAATCTGGAAATGGAACAAGTAACATTAACGCGTTAATGAACGGCTCTTACACTGGGGATTTAAATTTCTGCGATCCGAATCCGAGTAATACGGAATTCACTTGCAACTAAGAAATTTTCGAGCACAAAAAAAGGGAGCAACTGCTCCCTTTTTCATTTTACATACTTGAATTATTTCTTCAAGAAATACGTTTCGCTTGTTGCTGTTTTTAGGAAGTATAAACCGTTAGCCAAACCACTCACTTCAATTTGAGAATTGTCTGACAGACTTCCTTCCATAACACGTTTTCCTTCCATATTAAAAATAGCATAAGGGACATTGTTCGCGTTTGCCCATTGAACCGTTAAGTACTCAGTTGTTGGATTAGGAAACACAGAAACTTGTGGCGTGCTCGACTCGATAACACCAATGGGTTGAGAGGCCACCAGCACTCCTGAATTCACTCCAGCGGTATAGTTTACTTGAACCAACGGAACCATAAATTCATGCACCATGAATTTGTATTCAATAGCTTCCGGACGATCGAATTGAAATCCGAAACCAAGAAGATCAACATAAATAGAATCACTCGCGTTAATGGTTGTTTTGATACGAAGCGCATTGTATGGTGTTCCGAAATAATTTACCGTTCCCCAGCCGTCTACTTCGTTCACACGCGTCTGATTGGTCTTTCTATACCCTAGCGTTGGTATTTGTATAACCTGTTCTGAGACACTTGTATGTAAATCGCCAAAAGCTACGGGGTAATCGTAAACCACATCTACAGGACTCGCTTGCTGCGGAATTGGAATACCACTAACGGTTGCTCCTACTCCCACAATTGCATATCTGCTATTGCTGTTTTGATAATAAGAATAAATGTCTTCGAGGGTAACAGGAAGTCCTTGCGTACTTCCCCCAATAGAGGCTAAGCCTACAGCAAAATCTGAATTGTGCTCTGAGTCGAATGGGCTATTGAAAAAGATTTGGTAAGCGAAAGGAGTTGTTGAAATATCTACACATTCCGTTTGCTGAATATTTCCGGTTAATGTAAGATTGCCTTCATCGAAATTCCAAACATGATTTGCACCTGTATCGCCTTCATCGAAATTCCCGATAATGTTTGCGTTCTCCTGTGATAGAACATCACCGCCTAAAGGCAAATCATTTTTAGTAATTGTTATTTGTGCGCTCAAACAAAAAGGCGCAACGATCAAAACACTGAGTAACAGTTTTTTCATTTCATTAAGGTTGTATAACGAAGGTATAAAAATAAGTTAATATGTTGTGAGCAAAATTTTCTGAAGGCATGTCACACACCCCACTAAGCAGAGTACTTTCGTTGGATAGCTTAACCAAAACTTTTTGAGATTTACAACATGGATAAATACGATTTCGTAATCTTAGATATCATTCAGACTTTCCGCAAGAACAACAAAAGTCAGTACATTAAACTCAATCAATTAGAGGCTAATTTTTGGACGCGCATTCAGCGCGACGCTGCCCACCAAACGCACAGCACACAGCTTGGCGAACGTGTCACGAAATTATATCTGGAAGGTTTTATCGTAAACAAAGGTGGTCTTGGTTACAACGTAACAAAGAAAGGAAAGGAACAAATTGTTGTCCTTTCCAATCTTGAAGAAACGGTTTAAAGCATCTCGTTCGCTAAATTCGCTAGTTCACTTCTTTCTCCTTTTTCGAGTGTAATGTGACAATATAAATCTTGTCCTTTCAACCTGTCCATTACATAAGACAATCCGTTTGATTGCTCATCTAAGTATGGCGTGTCAATCTGACGAACATCACCCGTTAAAATCACCTTTGTGTTTTCTCCTGCGCGCGTAATAATCGTTTTCACTTCGTGTGGAGTTAGGTTCTGCGCTTCGTCGATAATGAAAACACAGTTCGACAAACTTCTTCCACGAATGAACGCCAACGGCGTAATAATTATTCTTCCAGCGGATTGCATGTCGTCAATTACCTTGCGCTTCTTTTCATTTTCCGAATATTGTTTCTTAATGAAATTCAAATTATCGAAAAGCGGCTGCATGTACGGTGAAACCTTTTCCTCGGCATCTCCTGGAAGAAAACCAATGTCTCTGTTTGAAAGCGGAATAATGGGACGAGCTAAAATCAATTGATCGAATCCATTTCTCATTTCCAAAGAACCCGCTAAAGCCAACAATGTCTTTCCTGTTCCGGCAACGCCGCTAATGGTTATGAGTTTTATTTCCGGATTCATAATGGCATGAAGGGCGAAAGCTTGCTCAGCATTTTTAGGCTTTATACCCATTGCATAAACTTTGTCAATGCGCTCAACCTTTTTTTCTATTCCTCCGTGAAACGCCAATGCGCTGGAGGTTCCAGACTTCAACACATAAAAATGATTGTTGTGCTTTTCTTTACCAAGGACTTTCGCATCTTTCAATTCACCAGCTGTATAAAGCTTACGTATAGCTTCAGCAGAAACATTTTCCAAAACACTGTAACCCCGATATGCCGTTACACTTTCCTTAACCTTTCCTGTCTTGTAATCTTCTGCAACAATGTCTAACGCCTTTCCTTTAATGCGAAGGTTAATGTCTTTCGTAACTAACACGACCTTGCTGCGCTTCTCTTGCTTCTGAAGAACGATTGCAGCGTTTAAAATCTTGTGATCGTTTTTCTTTGATTGAAAAATTGCTTCAGCATCGTCGTTCGCAGATAATTCAACATCTAGAATAATTTTGAATTTACCTCCGTGACCATTTCCGAGCGGAATCCATGAATTCAATGTATGGGCTGAAGACAATCTATCGATGATGCGAATGGTCTCGCGTGCTTCGAAGTTTTTGTTTTCGTTACCAACTTTAAACTTGTCTAACTCTTCTAAAACAGTAATGGGAACAGCGACATAATTGTCTTCAAAACTGTTAATACTGTTGTGGTCGTGCAGAAGAACAGAAGTATCAAGCACATAAATTTTTCTTTGTTTGCGAGGAGCCATATTCGTTTGTTTTGAACGAATATATCTTCTTCATTCATTCAACCTGAAAAAACAACCCGTGAGTTATTAACCGCCTTAAATGAAGCGATTTCGAAAAAGATTAACACTCTGATAAAAGAAAGACAACAACAACAACAGTATGAGCGAACAGCCCAATCCTCCCTCGTCGAGTTGCTTCGAAAGCGTCTTTCCGACTATATCTGGGCTGTTAAAAAGAAAGGGAATCGATGCCAACACGAGTATTCCCGCACCAAACATTTTACACTTTTTATTCCAAGTTGAAATAGTGATGAGCATCATTAAAAAGAAAGGCATTGCCCACAAGAAATGTTCCGTATCTGTGTGCGTTAAAATTGGAATTAACGCCAGAAGAATGAGCGCTTCATTCGCTTGAAAACCTTTTCCAATATTCTTCCAAATAAATTTCAAGTAAGTCAGTCCCGCAATAGCCAATCCAATAAGCACTGCAGCTGCTGGAACTACTGCCATATGCAAAGATGACAAGGACTTTTGAATGAAAAAGTATATGGTATTCGGACTGTGATCCAATTGCACATTGTGTGCTTGAACCGCCTTCAGCCATTGCGAATGAAGAACAACAAACCTATTCGGGACGCAGATGAATAAAGTGATTGCCAATCCAATTAAACCAACAATTGTAAATAGTAGAACCTTCCATTCTTTTTTCAAAATGAAATATGGAAGGAGTATTAAAAAATGAATTTTGAAACACAAGACTACGGCATAGATTAATCCAGCCTTTGCGTGCTGCTTGTTTTCAATGGAGCGAACGGTCCAAAGCGTTAACAAGAGAAGAAGCGCATTGACGTTTCCTAAGAATAATTCGCGTTCGAGTTGATCTCCAAAAAACAAAACCGTAACGATCAAAAAGAACCACACTTCTTTTCCCCATTTATACGACCTGAAAAATGTCTGCTTGAATTCATTCAACAACAAGAGAATAATACCCGCGTTAATCAAGTAAAACAAGACCGCAGCCACGTCATACTTCAACAAAGAAAAAGGCAAAAAAGGCACAAGCACTTCCGGAGAATACTTGTAGAATCCGCTCGACAATCCGAACGCCTTTCCATAAACTTGCTCTCCATTCATGAGCGCATCGGCTGCTCCGTAATACACGTTGAAATCGCTTAATTGAAAACGATGATTTATAAAGAGAAGCACGAGGTATAAAACAGGAAGGAGCGCGAACAATCGCGCTCCTTTCCAAAAATATTTATATTCTTCTTTCAGCATTTCTTACTTCACCATCACACTCACACGCTCTTGCTTTCCGTTTCTGTTAGTTACATGTAACACATAGAATCCTGGAGATAATGTTGAGATGTTCAGAACACTCGAAACATTGTTTTCCATTAACACAAGCTTACCTGTTGAATCGAAGGCTTTAACAGTCTTTGGCTCATTCACGTTCGAGAAGAAAATTTCTTGATCTGCTGGTTGCGGATAAACGCTGAAGGTATTTTCATTCAATTCATTCACTCCAACAACCATTTGCGCTACTGAACTGTTCAAGCAACCGTTGCTAATTCCGGCATAGATAAATGTTCCGTCTGAAACAATTCCAGTTACGTCGAAAGAAGGAGTTGTTATGCCTTCCAATTCCGTGTAGGTAAATCCGCCGTCTACAGAAACAAACCATGACACCAACCAACTTGGGTCGTAGTTGTCGATGCTTACAATTGAACCGTTTTGTGAAATGAATGGCTCACTCGGCATGATTTCAGAAATTGGAAAAGTTCCTAGAGTGTATTTCGCTGTGAAACCATCGATGGTTTCTTGCACCAACTTCACGGTGTAGTTTCCTGGAGTAACATAAGAGTAAACATCTGTTGCATGAGCAGTAATGGTGTTACCGTCACCCATGTCGTAGTAGGCATTCGCGACATTCATATTCACTTCCGATTGATTCTCAAGCGTAATTGTTCCGCAGAAAACGGTGTAATCTAAATCGGCCTTTACTTGAGATAGCAGACATTGTTGTGCACCTCTGTCATCTGCTTCTTCCAAGAAGTTCACGGTGCAGAATTGTTGGAAAGAATTCCCACCTAAGAATACCCATGAATCTAATGCAGCATCGGAAGCATCTGTAATGGCTAATGTGATATGATAAGTCTGACCAACAATTAAATTGCCTATTGATGCAAACATCGGAACAGTGTATCCGTCACAAAACAAATTGGGAATCAATAAGGTCGAATTGTCGTTGTACAATGTTGCGTTTGTATCGGCATTAATTGTGTTGATACTAACCACTGTATTTGTGCCTGGCACGAGCGCCAGATTCACAGCTCCGTTTGTGTATGGACCAGCAATTCCAGGGCCATTCACGAAGAAGCCAAAAATATCGTTGAAGTTACTTCCGACCCATTCAGGGTATTCAGCAGAACCGAATACAAATTGAAAAGTCATTGAATCACCAGTTGCAATGAAATCAAAATCAAGTTGTGCCAAGTCATAAGTCGGAAAACCTGTCAATCCTGACAAATCAGGATTACTCAACGTATTCGACCAATTACCTACAGGAATGTTGTTACCATTACTAACCGTAGCCGCAACTCCTGTGGATAATACAAGGCCTTCATTAATTCCAAGTGACACAGAATCTCCATCTGTCAGCCAGCCCAGTTGAGCAGAATCTCCAATGAAAGAGATGTTGTTCACAAAAATACCATTGGCTAAAAACAATTCTTCTACTGCTGAAGTCTGATCTGAGATTGAATCGACATTAAATTGTGCTTGGCTCGAAAGAGCAGAAGCGGCGAATAAAATTGAATATAAAAGTTTTTTCATGGCTTAGGTTTTCCAATAGACTCAACTTTGAATCAATTGGTTGTCTAAGTTAAGGCAATTCAGAAAATAGAAAAAACTATTTCGCGAGTTCTCCGAAACGCTTTTTGAATTTCTCTAGCTTCGGCGTAATCATAATTCTGCAATAAGGCTGCTCGCCGTTCAATGCATAATAATCCTGATGGTAATTCTCTGCCTTGTAGAAATTGGTAAATTCTGTTACTTCGGTAACAGCATTGGCGCCCCACTCACCTGTTTCGTTAATGGCTTGAATGGCTTTCATGGCCAACTCTTTTTGCTTTTCGTTGTGATAGAAAATCGCAGATCGGTATTGTGTTCCTGAATCTGGGCCTTGTCTATTCAAAGTGGTCGGGTCGTGCACCACGAAGAAGATTTCGAGTAATTGAGAAAACGAAACTTTTCTTGGATCGAAATAAATCTGAACAGCTTCTGCGTGTCCTGTAGTTCCGTTGCACACTTCCTTGTATGCCGGGTTCTTGACGAATCCACCTGCATATCCCGACTCTACTTTCGTCACTCCATTCACGTTAGCGTATACCGCTTCCACACACCAGAAACATCCACCTGCAAGGGTGGCTACTTCCAACGAATCGTTCATTTCAACTTTCATAATTTCTCCTTTGGGATTTTCTTTGTTCGACTGCGCGCAAGAAGCAAGAGCAATCATAAACAAGGGTAAGATTAATTTTAATTTCATCGGAATTTGAGTTTCCATTACTCAACTACAAATTAGAATAAATGTTGTTCACGCATGGAACGAATTCGCGTTCCGACTTGAATTTTCTGCAACACTTTTTTTCCTCTCACCACTTCTCCGAATTCGGTGTAGCGTCCGTTCAAATTTGGAGTGTAAGCCAACGTAATGAACCACTGCGCACTTTCAGTGTGCTTGCCGGCGCTTGCCATTCCGATGTGAAGTGGTGCGAAATTGTGTCCCATAAATTCCGAAGAAATCACATAGGGCATTCCGCTCATGCCGTCTCCGCGCGTGCAGCCAGCTTGGACTACAAAGTTCGGAACGACTCTGTGAAATGCTATGCTGTCGTAATAATGCTGATTACACAACTTCAACAAATTCGAAACACTTTCAGGTGCGTTCATTCCGTTTAGTTTTAGCACAACAGTTCCTACATCTGTTTTCAATTTCACCTTACACGACCGATTTTTTTTCCATTCTTTTTCGGAAGGAAATGGACGCGTTACTTGTTGCATTCTCACCAAAAACTTTTCTTCCATCTGTGTGGCGTTGTAGGCATCTAAAAGAGCGTTATACGTTTCTACAGTCTCTGTTTTTTGAAACAGAGGAAGTGCCTGCTTGATGCTGGTGCCTAGAAAAGCATTGCCTTTTACGCGTTCAGCATTCTCAACAGCCCACGTGGCTAAAAGTGAAATTACACCCGCATCTTGAGAGGTCCACAATACAGCGAACCAACCCGGAAACAACATTTCATTGTACTTCGGATTGCTCTCCGCATATTCTAGAACGCATTCGGTTATAGCGTATTGCAAAGCAGGTGGCGCGGTTGGAAAGTCGTTTATGACTAATGAGTCTATAAATAAATAAGAGTTCGACATTTGACGTACCCACAGTATTCTGTGAAACAGATCTTCTGCTTCTGAGTATCTGTGCATGATGAAATTCTGCGCATCTGGATGTCCGTTTTCATTCCAAACACCGGCCAACTCTATTTGCTCGCGGCTGTTGTCTGGCATGGCGCGCAAGACTTCTCGAATTTGATCGAAATCGAATTGATTGAAATGAATACCTACGCGCATATAGTTGAAGGCGCTGGCTTTCTTCTTCAAGTCAACCCAAAAAATATTAGGAACAAACGTCGAATCTTTGGCGAGCAACACTTGAATGGCTGGTTCCGCTATTTGCTCGTCTTCGCTACATGCCAAATCGTTTAGCAACGTCCACCATTCATAGCGACTGGCTAATCTTCCAAATTGAAGACGAACGTATTTCGACTTTTCATTTTGAACCCAACGCTTCACTTTCGATTTGTAGAGCGTGTCGCTCGATGCATTTCCAGATAGAAAATCATAATCAGTTCTTGAGAGAACCTGCGCCAAAGCCACTCGCGCTTCTTCTTCCCAATTTAAAATTTCATCGTAATTCAAAATGGATTTTACAAAATCGCCTTGATTTATTCTCTTGTGAGCGGCCAAAGCCAAGCAAGCATATTGGTTGTGTGGAATTTCAGGATGCTTTTTATACGCGTCTTCCATACGAACTCCCAATGAGGCTGTTTCGTGCAGCGATTTACCTAGTGCTATCCAAGATTCCTTTACCAATATCTGATTTGGGACATTTAGAATGGTTGTCTGTAAAGCCTCGATTTGCTGCACATTGGAGCCTTCAATTCGTCCAAGTGCATAAGCCGCTGCAGCCATAGTTTCGTAGTGCTTCGGAAGCGTAATCGAATTTCTTAAATTGAAAAGCAGAAAAATCAAATCCTGAATGTGCTCCGCCTTCCCCCAAGTGGCTGCCTGTTGCGCCGCGCGCAATTGAATTTCGTAATCGGCAGATTTCAATCCCTCGGCAAGCGTTGCGCCTCTCGATTCAATTAGACTTAAATCGAAATTGTAAATTTTACTTTGAGAAATTACTGAAGAACTAAAAAGAAAAAACGCACTTAAAAAAAGAAGAACTCTCATTATTTTTCTACCATTGGAACGGAAACGTTCAATTGAAAATACACCATATCGTTTTCCATAAGGTCGAAACGATAAGACCAACCTTTCTCTGCTTTTTTAGCAATCGTCAGAAGACCAAGACCAGCACCGCCTTTATCGCTTAGCCCTTCGTCTTTCAGGCGTTGACGAATTTTAGAACGAAGATCTACTTTATCAAATTCAGTGAGCATTTCTAATCGACGCATCAATGCTCTCGCTGCAGAAACGGTAAGCATATTTCCAGTACACATTCTGAAATAATCACTTCCCTTCGCTACAACTGCATAGGCATTCATTAATCCATTATCGCCGCGCTCTCCGTGAATTGAAATGTTCTGTAACATTTCAACTAAAACTGTTACTACGCGCTTGGTAGTTTGACGAAGTTCTTTTTTGTTGATGTCGGTGCAAGAAATTGCTTCAAGAATATGCTCGTTTCTATTCGGAGTGAAATCGCCGAAGTGAGCGAACACCAACAATTCTGCATTGGAATCAATCAATACGTCTCCAACTACCTTGTGGTAGTCGGCATGAATGTGTTGTAACAACTTTACTTCTTGATTTGACATATTTCCTAAATAGGCTTACCAAATATAAACGAAAAAGGCTTCCAAAATTAACCTAATGTTCATCATAGGTTATGAACACCTTGTTGGCGAAACGATATTAAGCTGAAAAAATTGTCACCAAAGTAATCTCTGGAGGCATACCCACACGTCCGGGGAAACCCAAAAAACCGAAGCCTCTATTTACATACAAGTATTGCTTCCCCTCTTGGTACAAGCCGCCCCAGCGCTTGTATCCAAACCACGGCGAAGGGCTTGCCTTTATGTGAAGCATAGGCGCTTCAATACCGAATTGCGCTCCGTGTGTATGTCCAGAGAATGTCAGATCAATGTTTTGCTGCCCGAGCACTTGGGCTTCCCAATGACTTGGGTCGTGTGAAAGTAAAATGGTGAAATTATTCTGTGGCATGTTGGTCATTGCCACATCGAGCTTTCCGTGTTTTGAAAAACGTCCCTTCCCCCAGTTCTCAATTCCAATTAAGGAAATACGCTCGCCTTGCTTTTCTAACTCAACAGTTTCATTCTTCAGCAAGCGAAAGCCCATACGGTCGTGAACGGATTCCAATTGAAGCATATTCTCGGCAAGAATTTGAGCATTCGCCAGGTCGTTTGGATCGTAGACGTATTCAGCATAATCGTGATTCCCCAAGATGGAGAACTTTCCGAGTGGAGCGTTAAGCTGACTGAAGTAACTTACCCAAGGCTCTGCCTCTTCAGCAAGATTGTTAACCAAATCGCCAGTGAAGAAGATGACATCTGGATTCAAATCGTTGATGCGTTTTAAAGCACCTTCAACTTCTTCAAAACTGTTGTCGAGAAAACTTCCCAAGTGGGCATCGCTGATTTGAACAATACGCAGACCATTGAAGGCTTTCGGTAGATTTGGGAAACTCAGGGACTCTTCACAGACTCTGAAATCGTACTTCCCTTTGAAAATACCGTAGAACGTTGCACCCATGGTAACAGCTGCAGCTCCTAAACCTACTTGATTGAAAAACTGAAAGCGCGTCATTTTATCTGACTCCTGCTCTTCGAAATCGGTGTCCTCGTTTTTGGTTAAAAGTCCTTTTAGTTTCCGAACAATCCACTTACCCATTAGAACTAAATCGTTCATGAAATGAAACACCAAGAAAACCACTTTCGGCACCAAAGCAATAAAGATGAATCCCGTTACAAAGTAGAAAAACTTGAAATTGCTGCCTTTCACTTCTTTCTCTGAACCAATGAAAACAATAACAATTAACAGTATTGCCATGATGGAAGGCAACCAAAAGAGTCTACGCCAAAGCTTTCTCCAGAAGTCTGGATACTTCTCTGTCAATTGCTTTATTCCCTGATAAGAATAAAAATCAATGATCAAAGTGAACAGCGTAAATACGGAAATGAAAAGGAAAAATTTCGTCATTGCGGCGACAAAGTTACTGCGAGCGGATCAATTTCTTTTCTATTTAACGTGCAATAACTTGCTGCATCAATCTTTTTCATTAAACCGATGCGGCTACTCTACAAATAATCGGAATTTCTTATTTAGAATCGTTTTACTTAACATATCTTCGCGGCATGATTCGATTAATCATTGCTGATAACAGTCAGATTGTCCAAACCGGACTTCATTCTATCTTTTCGAACTACGAAAACATAGAAATCATTGGCGATGCAGGAAGTTCTGAGAGTTTATACGAATTACTCCTTTCCTTCGAAGCAGATGTTCTGCTCATGGATTTTACTGCGCCAGGATTTTCTGTTGACACCATTACGAAAGTCTTGCGTCTTCAACCTAAACTAAAAATTGTTGCACTTACGGCAGACCAAAGCGGAGCAACCATTGTGAATGCCTTACGTGCTGGAGTGACAAGCTACATTCGTAAGGATTGTGATGTAAACGAGATATTAGATTCGGTGCGTGAGACTGCAGCGGGTAGCGTTTTCTTTTGTGGAAACATCGTTGACCGCATTCGTAAAGAAGCCATTGATATTGAAGATTTGGCCGTTGCAACTTACAATTGTGAACCAACCACCATCAGCAGCAGAGAGAATGAAGTCATTACGCTTATTGCCGAAGGCTACACCAACGTAGAGATCGCAGAGAAGCTTTTCCTTTCCACTCATACCGTTAACACACACAGAAAGAACATTATGCAGAAACTCGGGGTGAACAACACCGCTGCAATTGTCATGTATGCGGTAAAGAAAGAATTGGTTAGTCCGAATAAATTTCTGTTCGCGCCTTCGGCGAATGCCTAAAGTCTAAAGAATTGTGTTATTTTTGGTTTCCTGATTTTTAGGGAATCAATCAAAACGCTCAATGATAGCTACACAAAAACCGATTGAGATTCGTAAAGTAGCCGAAAGCCGCATTCACCAAGTCGATTGGGAGAATCTCGGATTCGGACATGTTTTTTCGGATCACATGTTAGTCATGGAATACCACAATGGACAATGGGGAGCACCCGTTATTCAACCATACGGTCCTTTGCATTTTTCGCCAGCCATAAGTTCACTTCACTACGGCCAAGCCATTTTTGAAGGAATGAAGGCATTCAGAAATACCGATAATGAAGTCTTTATTTTCCGTCCAGAGGAAAATGCCAAGCGCATGAATCACAGCGCCGAACGCCTGTGCATGCCTACCCTGCCTGAAGATGTTTTTGTGAAATGTGTTGAAGAACTTATTTCATTGGACCGCAGCTGGGTTCCTACTCTCGACGGTGAGGCTTTATACATTCGCCCGCATATGTTTGCTATTGACGAATACGTCGGAGTAAAACCAAGCGACAGCTACATGTTCGTGGTTTTCACGAGTCCAGTTGGAAGTTATTACACGTCTGAATTGAAGGTGAAAATTGAACACCACTACTCGCGTGCTTCTCACGGTGGAACCGGTTCTGCGAAAGCGGCTGGAAACTACGCTGCTGCGTTACTTCCTACTAAAAAAGCGCAAGACGAAGGTTACAACCAATTGTTGTGGACCGACGCTGAAAGTCATGAGTATTTGGAAGAGAGTGGAACCATGAACGTGATGTTCCGCAAGGGAAACACTATAATGACTCCACAACTTTCAGATTCTATTTTAAGTGGAATTACGCGCGATTCTATTTTGCAAGTGGCTCGCGACTGGGGATACGAGGTAATAGAAAAAAGAATTGCTGTTGCCGAACTTATAGAAGGTCTGCGTAACGGCGAAATCAACGAGGCATTCGGTGCAGGAACTGCAGCTACCATTGCTCCTATTCGCACCATCAGCTTAGACGGTGAAGATTTCAATTTGAATGAATACGCTACTTGGGAGTTTGCTCCTCGCGTATCTTCATATTTAGATCGCGTAAAACGCGGCAGAGAAAACGATACACACAACTGGAACCACGTCGTTTAATTACTCGGCGTAGAGATACCAATTGTTTCGACTTTCATAAGGACGGTAGAGGTAATAAACTCTACCGTTTTTTATTTGCGGATTGCGAATGTGCTGCCAATAAAGGTTCTTTTTCAATTCGAGACTGCCGTCTTCCTTCAACAAATTAAATGTAGACTCTCCTGTTCGAAGCTGCGTAAAGCAAACGACTTCCTTCTTCTCCGGGTCAAATTGCACATTCAAAATTTTCTCCTTTGTAGGCAAGTTCGACAAATTCCGATCTCCTTTCATTGCAACCCGATTCAACTGCTCCCCTTCCGCATTAATACTTACCACTACTCCTTGTGAAATATTGAAAATGGACCAATGGTCTTCATGCTGAACAATTTTAGCCACCGGATCTCTGTAATACGGACTCTCTTTGAACTGCGTCATTTGTCCGGCTACAATCTCCTTCGGCACACCGTAATCCAATTCATATTGATAAGCAATGCGCTTCGCTCTTCCGTTCATGTACTTGTATTCCGATTTGAAAAGTTCCATGGTTAGTGAGTCTGCAACATGCGCCAACTCTATCGGATCGGTGCTGTTCTTCTTCAACAAATAATAACTGAATTCAGGATATTCCTCTGTGAATGTGTGGAAGACAATGTTCGAATTGAGGAATCCGCAAATGGGTTCAAACTCTTGTCGAAACGATTCGTAGCTCAATTTATCTAAATGCAAGAATGGCTCTGCTTGAAGTTGAAAAACTGAATTTTCTGTCAACACAAAACACGCACCTGTTGGAGCTAGATGAAAACGCTCGGCGGGTTCATTGATGTGAAATGAAGTGACAATCTTACCGAATGAATCAATCTGCGCTATCCAAGCGTCTTCCCACAAATCGCGCTTCTCGTATGCCGGTTTAATTAGTTTCTCGTGCTCGTAAAGAAGCATGGTTAACTTGCCATTCCACCAAACAAAATCACCAACAGAATACTTCACACTTCCAAAAACACTGTCGGGCGCATCGGTGATGCTTAATGCGGGCAGTTGATAGATCTGTTCGGCCAACTCAATGACTCTTCCCAACTTCGTGGTCGTATAATCGTAATAACCAATGGACTGAACGATATATCCAGTGTTCGAAGTGGGTATGGAGAACTCTCCGTTCTCATCGGTTACCGCGAATTGCTTTCCGTTCGTCCACTTAACAACAGCTCCCGTTATAGGCTTTTTTGTGTTGAATGAAATGACCTTTCCGCGTTGCTGGGCTGCGCCTGCAAGGCCAAGGAAAAGTGCAACGATTAGGAATGGAAACCTCATATTCATGCCTTGAAATTTACTCGGAAAGGAGCGGAATCTTCTTCCAATTAAAAATAAAAATTACTTTTCTATTTCTCGAAATAATGCAAGGTCTCGTCAACGGTATTTTGCGTCACGGCATGATAGTTACCTCTGCAATGAGCGTATATGCTCAATGCGGTGACATGATAACCGTTGTTTTCCAAGGCTTCATACAATGGAGCGACGAATTTTCTTCTTCCTACTTTTTCTAAGAAAGTAGCAAGGTCTGCGAAGACCGCTTCGTTCTTTGCTTGAATAGACAACATAAACCAAGCGAAGAGCACTTCTGAATTTCCAATTTTCGATATGTGGAAACTCTCGTCCAATGATTGAATTTTAGAAAGCGATAGATTGAAATTCACATTCGACAAGAATCTGTAACGTTCTTGATAGCTCCAGTTATTCCATGGAAGGTCTTTGTTCGTGATCTCATCTGCTTCCCACTTCAAACGTAGTTCATCTACTTTCTCTAATTCCGCCGATTGAACAACAGCGGTATTCGCAGGCAATCCGGCAGCATATATCCACTCATCAATTCCAATAGCATCTGCTTGCTCTTTGGTTAAAAGTTCGGTTGTTAAAATGTCTATGAACCCTTCGGTAGTCATAACACCAAATGCATGCGACTGGAAGTAATTCTTCAAGAACGCGTCGAACTTCTCTCTTCCAACTTTCTCTTCTATGGTTCGAAGGAAGAAATAGCCTTTGTTGTAGGCGATGTCGTTCATGCCGTCATCTGGATTTCTATTTTCCAAAGCCAATTTCAAATGTGTGTCTTCAGCAGGAAGTTCTGCAAGCGTTGCATTCAAATCTTGACGCGCAAGAGTAGCTAACATCTCAGCTTTTGCTTTTCCATAAAGCGATTCCATAATACGTTGTTCGAAGTACACCGTGAATCCTTCATTCAACCAGAAGTCGTTCCAAGTAGCATTGGTGACTAAGTTCCCGCTCCAGCTGTGGGCTAACTCATGTGCGATGAGCGAAACCAACGATTTATCTCCAGCCAAAATGGTTGGCGTAGCAAATGTCAATCTTGGATTTTCCATTCCACCAAAAGGAAATGCTCCAGGAAGTACGAGCACATCGTAACGCTCCCAAGCATATGGACCGTACAAATCTTCTGCTGCTTTTACCATTCCGGGCATGTCGGAAAATTCGTTGTAAGCAAGCTCAAGCATATCTGCAGTTGCATACACGCCAGTGTTTTCACTCAACGATTTGAACGCGACATCTCCAACAGCCAAAGCCAACAGATAAGATGGAATACGTTGTTTCATTTCGAAATGATACTTTCCGTCGGGTGTTTTCACTTGCGGATTTTCAGCAGACATTAACGCCATTAAATCTTTCGGAACGGTAACATCGGCTGAATACGTAAAACGCACCGAAGGGCTGTCCTGACAAGGAATCCACGTTCTTGCTAGAATGGCTTGCGACTGCGAAAAAAGAAAAGGCAATTCGTTTTCCTTTTCCACCCACAACAACGCCTCTGCATTTGGAGAGGTGGTGTATTGAATACTTACTTGTGTATCTGTATCTTGAATTTGAACACGTAAGGCCTTTCCTAAAAATGGTTTTGATTCATCAATTAAGAAAAAAGCCTTTCTTCCATTCACCTTCACCCAATCTATATTCAGGTCTTTCGTATCGAAAGAAATTTGCTGCGCGCCTTTTTCCGCTTTGAAGTCATAGGTTGCATTGGCAGTGATGATGTGCGATTCAACATTCACATTCGCGGTCCAGTGCAAGTGAGTTACTCGCGCGTCTGACGTTGCCGCTGAATGCGGATCGAATATTTTCGAAGTGGTCATAGGATTTATGGAATGAGGGGTTGAAGTAACTTCTTCCGAAATTTTGCACGAAGCTAAAGTCGCACAAACAGCGAACAAGAAAATGAATTTCCGCATGAATTAAACTTTTAAGATTCTTCCGAACACGCCTAATGGCAGAAGCACTCCGCTTTCAGCATTTAAATAAAGTTCTCCGATTGCCAGGTTCTTTCCTGCAAACGGACGCAATAGATTTTCAACAATCAGTGGAGAAAGTCCGAGGCTGTATGCGTTCAATACCAAGAAATGTTCTTTCGGATCTAACAACTGCAACACTCCGTCGAGCAATTCTGAAATCTGCTCTTCCAACTTCCACTTCTCTCCTTTCGGTCCATGTCCGAATGCAGGAGGATCGAGAATAATTCCATTGTACTTGTTTCCTCTTCTCACTTCACGTTGAACAAACTTCAACGCATCTTCCACCATCCAACGAATGTCTTTGGTGCCTGTGAGCTGTGCGTTTTCATTCGCCCAAGTCACTACTTGTTTAATGCTATCTACGTGCGTAACCTCGGCTCCGTGTGTTGCGCAAGCCACCGTGGCACCACCTGTGTAGGCGAACAAATTCAATACTTTCGGCTTTTCAACTTGCATCTTTTGCATGGCGGTGATTGAGAAATCCCAATTGGCCGCTTGCTCTGGGAAAATTCCAACGTGCTTGAAGGAAGTCATTCCCAAACGCATGTTCAAATTCTTTCCGTTGATTAATTCATATTGAATTTTCCACTGATCGGGCATCTTCTTCATCTTGGTCCACTCGCCTATGTTGCTTCCCTTTTGCACGAAACGAACGTGTGCGCGCTTCTTCCATTCCTCGTCAGACAAGCGTTTCGGCCATACCGCCTGTGGTTCTGGACGTATGGTAATGAATTCGCCGAAGCGCTCTAATTTTTCAAAATCGCCACAATCGAGCAGGGCATAATCCTTCCAACGAGAAGGGGTATCGAGTTGAACCGTTAATGTCATGAAACAAAGGTACGCTTCTTCGCTTTATCTTCGCAGAGATATGCGCATAGCTCTAGTAGGAAATGGAAATTTAGCGTGGCACTTGAACGCTGCACTTCGTGAAATTAATTCGCGAATTGATCTGCATGTGGTTCGCGAACTTCCTGTTTCAAGTCCGTGGAAAACAACGACTCAACTTTCCGACATAAACGACAGCTATCACTTGGTTTTATTGGCTGTTCCCGATTCTCAGATTGCGGAAGTAGCAGCACAACTTCCTGAAAAAATCATTGCGGTTCACTTTTCTGGAGGCACTTCAATCTTAAATCTTCCACAAAAAAACAGAGCCGTTTGTTGGCCCTGTCAAACCTTGAAGAAAGGCACTTCCATGAAGTACAACAACATTCCTTTGTTGTATGAATTCTCCAATGCAGATACCGAAACCATTGTGAAAGCATTTTTGGAACCAGCTATTGGCAAATGGATTTCCGCCAACGGCGAACAAAGACAGCTCGCGCACATCTCTGCAGTATTCTCGAATAACTTCACCAATCACCTTCAACATATTTCACAAGCGTTGTTGAAGGAAGCGCAACTTCCAACCGATTTGTTTTACACCATGTTGAAAGCACATGTTGAGTTGTTGGAAACGAAAGCGCCTGATGCTATTCAAACCGGACCTGCGCAGCGTGGCGATGTGGAGACCATTGAAGCTCAAAAACAATTATTGAATAATCATGTTGAATGGAAGGAAATCTATTCCCTTCTTTCCAAAAACATTCTAGACAAATACCAATGAATTACAAAGAAAAATTAGCAAAAACGAAGATCTTCATCTTCGACGTAGACGGAGTCTTCACCGACAATATTGTTTGGTTATTTCCAAACGGAGAGCAAATGCGCACTGCGAATGTCCGCGATGGATATGCTGTTCAGTTAGCTGTAAAAAAAGGTTTTCGCATTGCTGTCATAAGCGGAGGAACATCGGAGGCGGTTCGAAATCGCTTTGAAAAATTAGGCGTTCACGAAGTTCATTTGGGTTCTTCTAACAAACGTCAAGTGTATTTAGATTTAAAATCGAAGTGGCATTTTCACGACGATGATGTGTGTTACATGGGCGATGACATTCCAGATTTACCACTTTTGAAAATTGTTGGATTGGCTTGCTGTCCGGCCGATGCAGCTCCTGAAGTAAAGGAAGTTTCACATTACATTTCCAACAAAAACGGCGGACATGGATGTGTTCGCGATTTGATGGAACAAGCGCTAAAACTTCACGGACATTGGATGAACGAAGACGCCGTTATTTGGTAATTATGAAAAAGAGAAATTTATTCCTATTGGCATTTCTTGTTTTAGGTGGAAATGTATTTGGTCAGTACTGGCAGCAAAAGGCAGACTATACCATTGATTTTTCATTGAACACCAACGACGATTCTTTTGTTGGAAAAGAAACCATTGTTTACACGAACAATAGCAATGATGAGCTCACGCAGTTGTTTTTCCATTTATACAACAATGCCTTCCAACCGGGAAGCGATATGGATGTTCGCTCAATGGCTTTGCCAGATCCGGACCGACGTGTTGGAGATCGTATTTCGAAATTAACGAAAGAGCAAGAAGGACATTTGCATGTGACGAGTCTTTCAGTAAACGGAGAAAATATCACTGCTACTTATGAAGAGAATGAGACTATTTTAGAAGTTAAATTGCTAAAGCCTATTCCACCTCATTCGGTTGCAACCGTTGATGTAGCGTTTTACGGACAAGTGCCTTTACAAATTCGCAGAAGTGGAAAAGACAATGCGGAAGGCATTGAATTCAGCATGAGTCAGTGGTATCCGAAAATGTGTGAATACGACGAAGACGGATGGCATCCGAATCCGTACATCGCTCGCGAATTCTACGGCATTTGGGGTGATTTCAATGTTAACCTTACGCTGCCAGCGAACTATGTGGTTGCGGCGGGTGGTGTGTTATTGAATGAAGAAGAGTCTTTCAAGCGCGTTCAAAAAGCAGGTAAGAATTTATTGACTTGGAAATTCGAGGCGAAGAATGTACATGATTTCGTTTGGGCAGCAGATCCCGATTATGTGAGAACAGAAACACAAGTTGCTGACGGTCCGAAAATTTATTTCTACCACCAACCGGAAGAAAATTACAACGAGGCATGGGATCGTCTTCCTGAATTCACGGCGAAAACGTTTGATCTTTTAAGCAAGAATTTCGGAAAATACCCCTACCCAGTTTACAACGTTATACAAGGCGGAGATGGTGGAATGGAATATCCCATGGCTACGCTTATTACTGGTAAGCGTTCACTTCCAAGTCTTGTGGGTGTTACGGTTCACGAAGGAGCGCACTCTTGGTACCAAGGAATGTTGGCGACCGATGAAAGCAAATATTGTTGGATGGACGAAGGCTTTACAAGCTTCGCTTCTACTGTGGTGATGAATGCCTTGTTCCCTGCGCAGGCTGATCCTTATCACCGCGAATCGATTGACGGATATTTGGAATTGGTGAAAGCAGGAATTGAAGAACCGTTAACCACGCACGCCGATCACTTCGAAACGAATTATGCATACGGCGTTGCGGCATACAGCAAAGGAGAGACGTACTTAAGTCAGTTGGAATACATCATGGGTTCAGAACTCTTCAATCAAACCATGCACACTTATTTCAACGAATGGTCTTTCAAACACCCGGAACCGGAAGACATCTTGCGCGTTGCGGAAAAAGAAAGCGGATTGGTCCTCGACTGGTTCGATGAGTATTTCGTTGGAACTACGAAAACGCTCGACTATGCTGTAGACACCGTATTTGCTCGTAAAGGGGAAACTGAAATTATCCTTGAGCGCAAAGGCTTATTTCCGATGCCATGCGAGGTAACTGTGAGTTTCGACAATGGAAAAGAATGTGTTTATTACATTCCATTAGACCTCATGCGCGGAATGAAATTCAGAGGCGATATGCCTGAGAATTGGAACTTCCAACAAGACTGGCATTGGGTTGACAAAACCTATTCATTGAAATTTAAAAATCCGAATATGAAAGTTGTGAAAGTGTTCATTGATGCGAAGAATCAAACCATAGACACAGACAAGACCAACAACTCCTATTCTATAACCAAATAAGCCGTGTTTAAAAACTATTTCGCATTTACAAAAAGCCCAGCGCTGAACTTCATCATTGGATTGGTTATCTCCATTGGATTGCTCGTTGGCCTTGGCCCATTAGTTATTTCTTACGGAAAGGAATTGCCCTTTTCCATTTTAAGTTTTGTGGTGTTGTTCAACGCCATTTGGTGGGGATGGCAAATTGGATTTCTTTCATCTCTGACTTATATCCTATTGGGCATTGCTGGAATGAAAATTTTTCCTAATCACGAAAGTGGATTGAAACATGTATTCACTATTACCAATTGTGGTTATTACTTCGGATTCTTAGCGGCAGCGTTGCTTGCGGGATATTTCTCGGAAATTCCTCGCAAGAAGAAAATGTTGAACGCACTGGCGGTTTGGTTTCTTGGGCATGCAATTATTTTAGTGTTGGGTGGACTTTATATATACCGAATTAATCCCGAACGCGCTTGGGCGTTTATTCAATTAGATCTTTCCGCCTATGCTGTTAAAGCAACAGCTGGAATGATTGTTACCATTGCATTTTTAAGATTTATACAAGGAAGAAAAGAATTTTTTCAAGAAGCATAATTATGAAATTCATTCAACTCAATTACAGCGCAGGAATTGCAACCATTGCACTGGATCGTCAAGAAAAATTCAACAGTTTCGTCATGGAAATGTCTGTTGAATTGCAAGAAGCATTGACTGAAATTAAAAACCGAACGGACGTTCGGTGCGTGGTGTTAACTGGAAATGGAAAAGCATTTTGCGCGGGTCAAGATTTAGGTGAAGCCATTGCGACTGATGGACCCGGATTGGAAAGTATCTTGAAAGACGGATACAATCCGATTATTCGCATGATGCGTGAACTGCCTCTTCCAATTGTTGGAGCCATTAACGGTGTTGCAGCTGGAGCAGGTGCGAACATTGCCTTGGCTTGCGACTTAGTCGTTGCTTCCGAGAATGCAAGCTTCTTGCAAGCGTTCACTAAAATTGGATTAATTCCAGACAGCGGTGGAACGTACTTCCTTCCAAGAATTATTGGAACACAACGCGCAATGGCGCAAATGCTATTGGCCGATAAGGTTACAGCTGCTGAAGCCAAAACTATGGGATTGATCTACGATGTATATCCAACAGAAGAGTTTCAAACGAAAGTTACCGAACTTGCAAACCGCTTGGCTGCAATGCCTACCAAGGCATTGGCATTCACCAAGCAAGCAATCTATGCAGCTTGGAACAACACCTTGGAGCAACAATTAGATCTTGAACTTGAACTTCAGAAAAAAGCAGGACAAACCGCCGATCATCATGAAGGAGTTGCAGCCTTTTTAGAAAAACGCATGCCTACCTTTACAGGAAAATAATTCAGCGCATGAGTCAATGGATTTCAATAACTGATCAATTGCCTGAAGATGGAGAACGCGTGTTGGCGTTCGTTCCCGGCAATACGGTATTCCTTCCAGGAAAAACAGGCGAGACTGAATTGCGCGAGGTTATTGTTCTTCATTTCCAAAAAGATTTTTACACACACGATAAAGAGAAAGCTGAAAAAAACGGTGTTCACTTTTGGAAAGGAGAAGGAAATTCAAATCAGTTTTTTCAATCGGTATCGCATTGGATGCCCATGCCAACGCTAGGTGCATGAAAGAGTTGATTGAAAAGCTTCACTTAAAAAATGTGCTGAGACTTTCGGCAGCTACTGGAATAGGTCAACTCTTAACCTACGGAAGTGCTCCAATTCTTTCACGCGTTTACAACACAGAAGACTTCGCTTGGTTCGCTTTGTTCTATGCCTGGATCATCCCATTCGCAGTACTTGCAACGTTTCGAATTGAATACAGCATTCCAAACGCGGAAACGGAAATGATGGCGCGCGAACGCGCGAAGTTGGCCATAAACAACGCTTGGAGATTAGCTTCAGGAATTGCAATTGTGTTCAGTACTATGTATTTCTTCGGTATGCACATCTCTGCATTCGAAGCATTCCTTCCTATTGGAATTTTCACCATTGCTGCCATTCAGACGTATAGTTTTCTTTCCACCCGATTGAACCGCTACCGCACCAATGCGCTCTATCGCGTGGCGAATAGTTTATTCATCAATGGAATTTCTATTGCACTTGGCTATTTCCTTTTCGACTATCTCGGGCTTGTAATCGGATTCATTGTGGGACAAGTGATTTCCTTGTGGGTGCTCTTCCAAGGAACGCGTCAGGATGAACTTTCTGAAGAACCGGTGAAAGACATTTCACTCAAGAATTTCAAGCAATACATTTTCTTCAACACTCCTCAAGGAATTATTGAAACATTGCAATTGAGCGGAACCGTATGGATGTTAAATGTCTGTTTCGGCGATTCAGCAACGGGTCTGTATTTCATGTGCTGGAAAATTATTCAAGCACCTGTAAACCTTATTAGCAACACCGTCTTCCTTACGCACTACAACAAAGCTTCTGAACTGAAGAACAACGGCGAGTCTTATCGTCCGCTTATTCTAAGCACGGCAAAGGCGCTCATGTTGTTTAGCGGAATTGGTGCTGTATTAATTGTTGCGCTTGCCCCTACTCTCTTCGCCTTTGTATTCGGAGAAGAGTGGAGAGCCTCAGGAGAAATGGCGCGTTGGTTAGCACCTTTCTTCGTTTTGAATTTCTCTGTTTCACCGTTTTCATTCACAGCAATTCTAGAAAACGCGCAGAACAAAGCACTTGGATTAAACATCATTGACGTCATTCTAAAACTCGGTGCCCTTTACCTCGGATTCCTCATGAACAGCGTTATGTGGGCCATTGGGTTGTATTCGTTGGTAAGCAGTATCATGTACTTGATCACTTTCCTTTGGTATTTGCGATTGGCTAAAAACGGAAGCAAATGAAGAAGTTGTTTCAATCAGCGTTCGTTCGAAACACAGCCATTCTTTTAGTTGGAACAGCTTCGGCGCAGGCCATTCAAATCCTTGGCGCATTCGCATTGGCTCGCATGTATGACCCGACGGAATTTGCCGTGTTTTCTTTTTTCACCGCTTGCACTTCCATCATACTCTCTTTTTCTTCTTTGCGATTTGAACTGGCCATTGCACTTCCTAAATCTGCTGAAGAAGCTGAACAATTGGTAGCGCTTTCATTGCGTACCTTGTTGCGTGTTTTAGGACTGGTTGTTTTGGGGATAGTGATTATTTTTTCCGGACAAGGAATTTTCAATTACACTGTCCCGAGCGCAATTCTCTTGGTTCCTGTGTTTACCTTCTTCGCAGGATTCACGCAGATATTAAACTATTGGTCAACGCGCAATGGAACCTTCCTTCGGAATGCCCTTTCGAAAATTAGTGTTGCTGCTGTAACCGTTGGAACAAGCCTATTGTGGGGAATGTTGATTGAAGACCCCATTGGATTGATCTACGGAGCCATACTTGGACAAATCATCGGTTGGATTATTATAGGTTCCAACTATTCGAAACTAGCTATTCAAGCATGGAAGAATTTAACGAATCACGATGCGAAAGTCCTTTGGAAATCCTACAGCAAATTTCCAACATACAATGCCCCAAACGCCTTGGTAGATAACCTTCAGCAATATGGCATTGTGTTTTTATTGGGAACCTTTTTCGCGAGCGAAATAAGTTCTTACTACTTTCAATCGCTTCGCATACTTGCAGCACCGTTGGCACTTATTGGCGCGAGCATTTACCAAGTGTTTTATCCGAAGGCAGCTCAAGCTTTTCACGACACCAAAAACATTCGCGGATATGTCTTGAAGATCTATTCGGTTCTCTTCGCAATCGGATTTCCAATCTTCGCAATACTTTTCTTATTCACAGAAGAAATTTTCGTTTTCCTTTTGGGCGAGACTTGGCGCATGACCGCAGTGTATGCGCACATACTCATTCCATTCATCTTCGCGAATTTCCTTATCTCTCCGGTAAGCGCAGTAACAGCGGTGGTGCACAAGCAGCATCAGTCGTTCGCGTTCTCGCTGGTTGGACTTTCACTCAAAATAATTAGCATTGTTGTGGGTGGAATCATGCACGATCCGATTCTCGGATTTACCCTTTTCAGTTTATCTGGCGTGGGTATCATGCTTAGCGGAATGTTCTGGTATTGGTACATCGCAAAAGAACGCGAAACTTTGGAGCATTTGGGCTAAATTTGAACATGCTCAAACGCAGAATTCTTTTTTACTTATCGAAGTGGATTAAGCCCGTTATGATTGGACGTTACAAGCGTTCCGATGGAACGGTTCTTCCGCTTACACGCATTTGCAGTTCAACTTTTTTACAAGGTGAAAAGAATTTTCATGTGGAAGACAACGTGTACATTGGTCACGCGAATTTCATAGATGCTTCAAACGGATTAACGATTGAAGAAGGTTGTCAGGTCACGAATTTCGTGAGTATCATTACGCATTCCAGTCACGATGCCATTCGTTTATACGGAAAGAAATACGCTTCCACTCCGAAGAAATTGGCGTACAACGAAGGACAAGTGAAAATTGGAAGGTATTCCTTCATTGGACCGCACGCGGTTATTATGCCGGGAACAACACTTGGAAAAGGAAGCCTTGTTTCAGCCTACAGTTTTGTGAAAGGAACATTCCCCGATTACGCAATTATTTCAGGTAATCCGGCTGTTGTCGTTGGCGACACGCGCGACCGCGACAGCAAGTGGTTGGCAGACCACGCAGACCTTAACGCCAATTACCAATCTTGGAACGAAGGGTAAAATGAAGAATAAGAAATTACTCATCATTGGTAGTGCTTCCATTCACACCGAAAACTTTTTTCAATTGATGAAAGAAGATTTCAAAGAAGTGAAACTCATCACCGATGTGAACTTCAGTCTTTCGAGTCTCTCTGCACAGTGGAACACGCCTCGAAAAATCCGAAGCATCGCGAAGCAATTCAATCCAGATATCGTTCACATTCATCAGGTCAACAGTGTTGCCTATTATGCATTGAAAGCAGTTTTACCCTTGGGAATTCCAACGGTCCTTACAGCCTGGGGCAGCGACATTTATTTAACTCCGCATCGGAATTTCTTGTTGAAGTATTTGGTGCGTTGGAATCTAAAACACGCGCACTCCTTTACCGCCGACTCGAACGATTTAGCGCAAGCCATGCAAGCGCTTATTCCGGAAAAGAAAATTGAAATTCTGGTAGCGAATTTTGGAATTAACCTTCAGCCTATTCAAGCTGAAAAAGAAAAAGTCTTTTACTCGAATCGACTTCATAAAAAATTATATCGCGTAGACTTCATCTTGCGCGCATTTGCGAAATTCAAAAGCAAACCGAATCGCGAAGAATGGAAATTGATAGTGGGTGCAGTTGGGGAAGAAACCGATCAGTTGAAAGCGCTAGCCGCTGAATTGAACATTCTTTCGAGCACTAAATTTGTGGGATGGTTGCAGCAAGAAGACAACGCACGCAACTACGCCAAAGCCACTTACTACATTTCAATTCCGGAAAGCGACGCAACCTCTATTAGTGTATTGGAAGCCATGGCCAGCGGATGTATTCCCATACTCTCGAACCTACCTTCAAGCGTTGAATGGGTTTCGCACGGCACCACAGGATTTATTGTTGAAGACGTTCACAGCGATTTTATTTCGGATGCTTTCGAAATGAATTTATCGAATGCCTCTGAATTGAATAAGCAACGTATTGAGCGCGACGGAACCAAGGAAGCGAATCGTAAGAAATTCATTTCACTTTACGAAAAACTTTTATCGAAATGAAAATCAAAGTTGCGCACTTCACCACCTTGCATCCGCCTTTCGACAGTCGCATATTCATGAAAGAATGTGTGAGTCTTGCGAAAGCAGGTTACGAAGTTTCACTTGTTGTTCCTCACTCGGAATCGCTCGTGCGCGAGGGCGTTCAGGTTGTTGCTCTTCCGACAACAACAAGTCGACTTAAAAAATTATTCATCACGGCGTGGCAAGGATTTTTCGCTATCATGAAATTGAACGTGAAGATTGTCCACATTCATGATCCTGAACTTATTCGCTTTGCACCGCTGTTTTGGTTATTCGGAAAGAAAGTCATTTTCGATTCGCACGAACACGTAAGCAAGCAAATTGAAAGCAAACCTTTAGGTCCATTGTTCGTTCGGAAAATAGCGGGATTCGTGTATTCGTGCATAGAGCAACTCTATCTTTTGTTTTGCGTTCGAGTAATCTCTGTTACGCCAGAAATTGCGCAAGCACTTTCCAAAACGAAATCGGCTGTGGTTCGAAACTATCCGATACTCTCTCTTCCACAAATAAAAATTTCAGAACAAAAAGGAGAAGTCACTCGCTTCATCTATTGCGGTGGACTCACCGAAATACGCGGCATCTACGAATGCGTTGAAGCACTTGCTGAAGTGGACAATGCAACGCTTACGCTCGTTGGTGCGTGGGACTTTGAAGCATACCGACAAAAATGTATGTCTTCGAAAGGATGGGAAAAAGTAAATGAAGTTGGACATGTTCCCGCTTCAGAAGTATACCAGTACTATGCCAATTCGCATGTTGGATTGGCCATCCTTTATCCCGAAAAAAACTACCTCGAATCGCTTCCTATTAAAGCATTCGAATACTTGGCTTGCGGACTTCCAGTGATCATGTCGAACTTTCCGTATTGGGAAAAAACATTTGTTGAAGGATGTTACTTCGTTACTCCTTCCAACAAACAAGAAATGATTTCTGCCATGAAACAATTGCAAAGCGAATCGCTTCGACTTGAATCTGGAAAAAGAGGAAATGTTTGGGTGAAAGAAAATTGCAGTTGGGAAAATGAAGCGCGCACGCTTGTTCAACTTTATAACGAAATTTCAAAATGAGTTCTCCTTCTGTAGGCATTGCCATTCCTTGCTTTCAAGAAGCATTGCACATTGAAGAATGTGTGCTATCCTGTTTGAATCAAACATACTCGGGAATCATTCGTGTATACGTTGCCGATGGCGGAAGCACAGACGGCACGCTTGAAAAACTTCAGCAGCTTGCCCTTCAACATGAAAATAAAATTGTTGTGTTGAAGAATGAACGTCGAGTTACTCCGGTAGCACTGAACCTAGGATTGCAAGCGAGCAACGAAGATTTCAAAATGATTCTTGGCGCACACGCGGCTCTTCCGGAAGACTACATTGAAAAATGTATGCAGACGTTTATTGAAAATCCGGAAGCGGATTGTGTTGGTGGAATAATTACAAACGAATATCAAGATGCAACTTCTCAGGCCATTGGATGCGCCATGTCGTCTTCGTTTGGAGTAGGCAATGCGCATTTCAGAACTGGAAATAAAAACGGATTTGTAGACACGGTTGCTTTCGGCATGTACCGAAAGGAAGTGTTTGAAAAGATCGGTTATTTCAGAGAAGAGCTCATTCGTAATCAAGACGACGAGTTCAATTTCCGAATGGAAATGAACGGTATGAAATGTTATTTGAATACTGAGTTGCATTCCAAATATTACGTTCGAGGCACACTAAATAAATTATTGAAACAGTATTATCAATACGGATATTGGAAGGTGTATGTGAACATTCTTCACGGACAAATTACAACAATGCGACAACTGGTTCCGTTTGCGTTTGTTTGCCACCTTATTCTTTTCGTCTTTACCAATATATTTTTTCCGAAGTATGACGTTTATTTAGGAATTCCCATTCTAGCTTATTTCATTCTTGCGCTCATATTCGCAGGACGGGCAAAAAGCAAAGAGCCCCGTGTAACCTTGTTAAGCTTTTTCATTTTACATTTAGGATATGGCTGGGGCTATTTGCGCGGTGTAATTGAGATGAAGATTTTCGGAAAGCGTCCTACCCTTCAAAACGCACAACACAACCGGTAGAATATGCGATCAGCACTTTTTATTTTATTCGCTTTACTCATGAACTCGCTTGCAGCACAGAATTTAAGTGTGAAGCAAAATTTGACTTCACCATTCATGAAATGGTATTTCAATGAAGAAGGAAAGACAGAATACATGTCGGCCGTTGTGCCAGGCAATGTGCACAGAGATTTGGTGCTGAATAAAGTTATTCCTGATCCGCTTGTCGGCACGAATGAAACCGCTGTGCAATGGGTCTCTGAAAAAAGTTGGGAGTACACGTTGAACGATTTCGTTTGCGAACCGAACATGCTCCTTCAAGATAAAATTGAATTGCGCTTGAATGGAATAGACACCTACGCAAAAATTTTCCTCAACAATACTTTTCTGGGTGAAACGAACAACGCGTTCGTGCAATTCGATTTCAATGTGAAAGGAATTATTCTTCCGAAAGGAAATAAGCTTCGCATTGTTTTTTCTCCGGCTGAAGCTTACGCGAAACAAAAATTAGCGGAACGCATTCTTCCGCTTCCAGGCGACAGCATTCGCGCGGTTTGCAGAAAGCCGCAGTATCACTTCGGTTGGGATTGGGGACCGAAATTGGTAACGTGTGGAATTACGAAACCCATAGAGTTGGTTGGACACACCGACTTGTTGTTCGAGACATTTGGCGTTGAAACACTTTCATTGAATGAAGGAAAAGCACACATGCGCGCGCATGTACATTATCGCGCCGACAAAGAAGAAAAAGTTGCTGTTGCATTTAATTTCGGCGGACAATTATTCAAGGAAGAATTTGTTTCACGCGTGGGTGAACACGATTTCATTTTTCAATTTGAATTAAAAGACCCCAAGTTGTGGTGGCCGAATGAAGCAGGAGAGCCGTTCATGTATTTGGTTCAGTGCACCCTTCAAACATCAAATGGAAAAGCAAATACAAGAGTGATTAAAACGGGAGTTCGCACGATTGAGTTGGTGAACAAACCCGATGAATTCGGCGAGAGTTTTTATTTCAAGGTAAACGGAAAAAGCATTTTCATGAAGGGCGCGAATTACATTCCGTTGCGCATGCTTCCTGCAGTAAACAGCGAAGCGGAATACCGCGTTTTATTGGAGCAATGCAAGGGCGCGCATTTCAATATGCTGCGCGTTTGGGGTGGAGGAATTTACGAGAGCGATCTGTTTTATTCGCTTTGCAATGAAATGGGAATTCTTATTTGGCAAGACTTCATGTTTGCGTGCAGCATGTATCCGGGCGATGCAAAATTCTTAGAAAGCGTTCAGAAGGAAGCTGAACAAAATGTTCGCAGAATTTCATACAACCCCTGTATGGCACTTTGGTGCGGTAACAACGAGAATGCTGAAGCATGGTCGAATTGGGGTTGGAAAACGGGGTTGTCGAATGCATCGGTTGCCGCCATTGACAGTGAATACAACCAATTGTTCAATCAACTATTACCTGGAATTGTCGGACACTTTTCGAATCTCCCCTATTGGCCTTCCTCTCCACAATTCGGAAGAGGAAATCAAGAGTCGCTAAATGTTGGCGACTCGCATTACTGGGGGCTATGGCACGATGAGCAGCCGTTTTCAGTTTTGGAAACGAAGATTCCTCGATTCATGAGTGAGTTCGGCATGCAAAGTTTTCCAAGTGAAGATGTATTGAAGTTAATGTCGCCCCTTGCTCCTTACGACATGAATTCGGAAGGAATAAAATTGCATCAGAAAAACGCACGCGGTTTTGGTTTAATGAAGCAATACACCGAGCAGTGGTATCCGCAAGCTAGCGAGCTTCCAGTTCCTGAGTATGCGAAGCTTACACAAGAAATGCAAGCCGAAGGCATGTGTCGCGCCATTGAAGTTCAGCGCAGCAGTCAACGATGCGGAGGCACTTTGTACTGGCAATTGAATGACGTGTGGCCCTCGTTTTCTTGGAGCAGTATTGATGTGTTGGGAAAGGAAAAAATCTTCCATCAGAAATTAAAAGAGAGCTACGCTCCGCAGTTGCTCACATACAAAATCGAAAACGATTCGCTCTACATTGTTTGGGTCGACGATCAATTTAGTCAGCCCTATGACGTGAAAGTATTCGGGGATATAAATCAGCTTCAAAAGAAACGTCCTAGGGGCGTTGGTTTCAGCAATTACACCATTGCAGTTAATGGTCGTATCTCTGTCAGTGAAGGCATTTCACTTCGTGCTTTGAAAGGAAAGTATGAGCGAATACTTTCTTTAGAGGCTGTTTATCGGGACGTTTCAATTCAACGAACGTTTACCGTTCGCTAGAACGGCGACTCCTCGCCGCCGGTGAAGGTAAAGTCTTCGTCATCGCCGAAGTCGTCGTTCATCTTCGAAGCAACGGTAATGGTAGTTGCGCCGCTGTCTAAGAATGAGTTGTTGGCTGGAACGGTTCGGGCTTCTGTAGCGCCTCCGTTGAATTCATTGTTGAAGTTATATCCGTCAACGTCTGCGAATTTCGCAAGGCTTGCAATGAATCGCAGGCGAATGTTATCGAGTCCACCGTTCCGGTGTTTCGCGATAATTAATTCGGCCAGACCTTGCGAAGGTGTGCGTTCGTTGTCGTTGAATTCGGTAAGACCGTAATATTCCGGACGATAGATAAATCCTACGATATCGGCATCTTGCTCAATCGCACCCGATTCACGTAAGTCGGAAAGCATCGGACGCTTATCTCCTCCGCGTGTTTCCACGGAACGCGAGAGCTGTGAAAGCGCGATTACCGGAACATCCAACTCCTTTGCAATTTGCTTAATGGAACGCGAGATGGTTGAGATCTCTTGTTCACGGTTTCCTCCTTTGCTGTCTCCAGCAGTCATGAGTTGAAGGTAATCGATGATGATTAATTCAATACCATGATTTGATTTCAATCGTCGACATTTCGCACGCAATTCGAATACCGAAAGTGCGGGAGTATCATCGATGAAAATAGGAGCTTCAGAAAGGTTTACCACTTGATGATGCAGTTGCGTCAATTCATAATCTTTCAACTGTCCTTTACGAAGCTTTTCTGAATTGATTTCCGTTTCGCTTGCGATCAAACGTTGCACCAATTGAACACCCGACATCTCGAGGGAGAATACTGCTACTGGACGTTTAAAATCGACAGCAACGTTTCTGGCCATTGATAGAACGAACGCCGTTTTTCCCATACCCGGACGCGCGGCAATAACAATCATGTCCGACTTCTGCCATCCGCCTGTAAGCTTATCTACAGCATTGAATCCGGTTGGTGTGCCGCTAATTCCATCTTTATTCTTTCGAGCCGATTCAATCGCTTCCATAGCAGACTTAACGAGGGTGCTCATTTTATCTGAAGACTTACGAATGTTTCCCTCCGCAACTTCGAAGATGTTGCTTTCAGCTTTGTCTAATAAGTCGAAGGTATCGGTGGTTTCGTCATAGGCTGCTTTGATGATATCGTTCGAAACCCGAATCAATTCACGTTGAATGAATTTTTGCGAAACGATACGTGCGTGAGTTTCAATATTTGCTGTCGACGCTACGCGGTTGGTCAATTGTGAAATATACAGCGGACCTCCAACGAAATCGAGTTTCCCAGATTTGCGAAGGGCTTGTGTAACGGTAAGAATATCTACTGCTTGTCCGGCACCGAACAACTCACGAATAGCCTCGTAGATATCTCCGTTTGCTTCCTTGTAGAAAGATTCTGGACGAAGGATATCGATTACAGCGTTCAGCGATTTCCCTTCGAGCAGCATGGCACCAATAACGGCTTCCTCTAAATCAACGGCTTGCGGCGGAAGTTTCCCCATTTCATTCGCTGGCATGAAGTCGCGAATAGCGGAAACTCTGTCTTTGCGTGGATTTTTCGGTTTGTAGTTATTGTCTGTTGCCATAGGTTTTCGGTTCAAGAAGGACCTCAAAATTAGTTCAGAGTGATTGATTGTGGGGGCAAAAGTTTTACAATTGGGATTGAAGATACTTTGTGAATAACTTGGAACTGCGTTGTGGGAACTACGTTGTTGGAACTTCGTTGTTCCTACTGCGTAATTGGAAAATCGAAGATTTTATTCCTACTTCGTAATGGGAACTGTGTTGTTCCTGCTGCGTAATTCATCCGAAGGATTGATCGCCGGAGGTGATTGATCACGCAGTGATTGATCCGAAGGATTATACCCGAACAACTTGCCTATAATTCAAGCTTATGGGCTATTTTTACAAGAACAATGAGCAACACTAAAATTTCCATCCGATTCTTTAATGACCGCGAAGTTCGAGCGGTTTGGGATGAAGAAAACGCTAAGTGGTGGCTTTCTGTTTTGGATGTTGTTGCTGCTATTAACAATGAAGAGGATTATTCGAAGAGCCGAAACTATTGGAAATATCTGAAGACTAAGCTTAAGAAGGAAAACAATCAGTTGGTTAGTATTACTAACCAACTGAAACTTTCTGCTTCAGATGGCAAAATGTATAAAACTGATATGCTCGATAGCGAGGGTGTTTCAACCCTTGCCAAAACGTTTCCTAATAATCGCGGTCTTCAATTCCTTGATTGGTTCATATACAGCGAGGACAGTTTAGACGGACAGAGTAAGAAAAAAGCTTATACATTATTTGAAGGAAATTTAATTCACTCAATCGAAGTTGGAACAACAAAAGGCCTGCAGCAAATTCATGCTTACTTATTTGGTGGACTCTATGAATTTGCTGGACAAATTAGACAGAAGAATATTTCGAAAGGTGGGTTTCAATTTGCCATGTCGAAATTTTTAGTTGAAAATCTGAAGCAAATTGATTTGATGCCTGAGTCAACCTTTGATGAAATTGTTTCGAAGTATATTGAGATGAACATCGCTCATCCGTTTATGGAAGGTAATGGCAGAAGCGCTCGTGTATGGCTTGATTTAATTCTAAAAAAACGCATTCAAAAGTGTATCGATTGGAGTCAAATCGGCAAAAGTGAATACATGAATGCCATGGTACTTAGTCCAACCAAGAGCCAAGTTTTAAAAACTCTTCTTCAAAATGCATTAACCACGAAAATCAATGATCGTGAGATGTTCATGAAAGGAATTGATTATTCGTACTACTACGAAGAGAATGAGTGAGGCACTGCATAATTCATCCGAAGGATTGATCGCCGAAGGTGATTGATCACGCAGTGATTGATCCGAAGGAAAGTATATTCTTCTTAATATTACCGAGAGAACTAACTATTCAAAAAAACATGAGCCGCCAACACACCTTCACTGCAAACATAGAATGGACTGGAAACCTGGGGACAGGAACCTCAGCTTATACTGAATATTCACGTAATCATACATTGTCTGCTGACGGGAAGTCGCCATTAGCGTGTTCTTCTGCACCGGAATTTCGAGGCGATGCGACCTTGTATAATCCGGAAGACATGTTATTGTATTCCGTGTCTTCGTGTCACATGTTGTGGTTCTTGCATTGCTGCGCAGATGCTAGAGTGATTGTAACGGCTTACACAGATAAACCCCAAGGCACTTTGGTTATCGATACAAACGGAATTGGAAAGTTCACAGAAATAACGCTTCATCCAGTTGCCACTTTTCAAAATCCGGTAGATGAAAATCAACTTGCGGCCTTGCATGAAAAAGCTCACAAGCATTGCTTCATTGCGAATAGTTTGAATTGTCCGGTAGAAATTAAACTATAACTACACTTTCATAGTTATTCGAAAAGAAAAATTTCTCCAATGAAAAAACACCTCAAATTCTTCACCCTTACAATTTGGATCTTATTTTCTCGAAGCTACGACGCGTATTGCACGCACACGCTTACTCCAGATCTTTCGAAAGAGGCGAACCCGTTAGTAACAGTAGCGGGCGTTTCTTCGTGGTCCGTATTGCTCATTATACTCGGCTGTCTAACAGCGTACGCCCTATTCGCTTTTTATATCCGGACGTACAAACCAACCCACCTTCTTCCTGAAGAAAAAGGATATTCATTCAATCACTTTGTGGCGTTCTTATTTTTAGGATACAAAGACCAATGGTTCGCAACGCTCTACAAACTTCCTTCATCGTTAACGCGATTCAACAATTACATGGGTGAAGTGCTTACCAAATGCCTGGCATTCGCCGGATTGATTTCAACACTCATGTGGATACTGATTCACACTTCCGAATATTACAGATCGATTCACAGCGCACCAATTATCTACTCCATTCTAATAGTTGGATGTTTCGCGATTATTTATGTATGGAATAAGTCTGAGTATAAATTGTACCTGCAAAGAGAACATTCAACGTCTTAATCTTTGCTACCTTTGAATATGGTTGGAAAGAAACTATATATCATCAGTGGCTGCAATGGGGCAGGAAAAACAACGGCTTCTTTCAACATTCTTCCTGAAATACTTCAGTGTAAAGAGTTTGTTAATGCCGATGAAATAGCTCGAGGTATTTCTCCATTTCAACCTGAAAAAGTTGCTATTGAAGCGGGAAGAATCATGCTTAATCGAATTGATGAACTATTAGACCTAGAAGAAGATTTTGCTTTTGAAACAACTCTTTCTACTAGAAGTTTTGTAAATACTATCGAAAGAGCAAAATCAAAAGGCTATTCCATAACGCTTATATTCTTCTGGATTGAATCGACAGAGTTAGCAATAAAACGTGTTCAAACAAGAGTTAAGGAAGGTGGACATAATATTCCAAACAACACAATAGTTCGTAGATATTATGGTGGCCTTAAAAACCTTTTTAGTCTTTATCAAAACATCTGCGACTTAATAATGATTTACGACAATTCGAAAAGCAATCCAGAGTTAATATTCGAGAAATCAATTGGTAATTCCGATGTGATTTATAATAATGAGAAATTTAACCAAATTCAATTGATGGCGATATGAAAAATTCTGAATTAAAGGAAATTCGAGATCGAATAATTGAAGGCATGAAAATTTCAGCCCAAAAATTCATTTCAAAGAAGAAGAGTCTAGGTCAAAAAATAGTCATAAGTGAAAATGGAATTATCCGTGAGGTTGAGCCCTAAGTGCTAAGTCTGTCAATATCTATTTAAGGAAATATCACGAATAGAAACCCATGAACAGACGAAAATTCTTAAAACAAACTTCAATTCTTTCAATCGGTGGATTGCTGTTGCCTTCGGCCTTGCTTTCCTCGTGCAGGCCTGATAGTTTGTTTGAAGGCCCTTCGTTTCAAGGGAAGGTCTTTATTATTGGCGCGGGAGCCGCGGGATTGTATGCCGGATATATTTTAAAGTCGAAGGGAATTGATTTTCAAATTTTAGAAGCTTCTCCAAGCTATGGAGGAAGAATCGGAAAACTTACGGGCTTCGCCAATTTCCCCATTGATGTTGGCGCTCAGTGGATGCATGGGAAAAATAGCATCGTTGGCGATCTAGCTAAAAAGTCAGACACCCAAATTACGTTAGACGATGGCAACGAAAAATACTGGTTCAACAATGAACTCGTTTCTTCTTTGCCAAGGGACATCAATGAGATTTTTGAAGAAGAAGAAAATGTCCCCGATGTTTCGTTCGCAGATTTTGCCGTTCAAAATGGTTATGGAGATGAATACAAAAATATTGTTGAAGCCATAGCCGGAGATTCGGGTGCTGACGCTTCGCGAATTTCGGCGTATTGGAAAATAATAGAAGAAGAAAACTGGAATTCAGGAGACGACGATTTCAAGTTTGAAGAAACGTATTTCGATCTCATTGAAAAACAAATTGCAATCCATGTGCAAGATCAGATACAACTGAACACTGCGGTGAAACTAATAGATTATTCCGGTCCAATAATACAAGTTACAGATTCCAGCAATAATGTTTATACTGCTGACAAAGTCATTGTCACCGTTCCCATTACCATTCTGAAATCGGGAGACATTGATTTCGTGCCTGCCCTTCCAACAGAAAAAACAACGGCCTTTTCAAAAATTGGAATGGACCCCGGCATGAAAGTTTTTCTGAAATTCAATACGAAGTTTTTCGATGAAAATATTATTGGAGGTTCTATCTGCGCCGCGTATGCAGACGACAGCATTGGGAAAGTGCAAGAAGATAATATTTTGCTTGCCTTCGTCATGGGCCAACAAGCCGAATATTTAACCTCTTTAGGAAGCGATTCCGCTATTACAAACGCGTTGCTTCAAGAATTAGACACGATGTATAACGGACAAGCAACAGCATCCTTCGTTGCATCGCACGTTCAGAACTGGACTACTAATCCATTTGTAAGAGGGGCCTATTCCTACAGCACCGTTGGAATGGGAGATGCCAGAAAAGTAGCCAGCGAAACTGTTGCGAAAAAACTATATTTCGCCGGAGAAGCAATGAACTTAAGCGGTCATCACCAAACGGTTCATGGCGCTATGGAAACGGGATACCGCGAAGTGATTAATCTGATTAACGATGTAAGAAAATGAGAACACTCTTCCTTCTCCTATTTTTATTTCTGTTCATAGATGCTCAATCGCAAGAGATTGAAGTGGACCTTTCATACAAATATTTATTCGCCAGCAACTGGGATAAAGCCATTCAAACTTATAATTTCAGCAGACCATTTCTTTCAGAAAAACAGCCGTTATTTATCCACGGCATAAATGGTTCAGCATCCTATATTTTCAAGTCTGAGAATAGATTCAAACAAGGAATAAACGCATCCTATTCTCATTTCACCAGCTACGCCGAGAATGTGAATTTAGTGAATCAGTTAAACCTGCATTTTTTAAATGTCGGATACATTCTTCGTTATGAAAGCACTGAAAAATTGAAAAGGCTAACCACGGATCTCATTCTGTCTGCCTCTACAAGTGCTCTTTTCAGAAATGTAAATGACGAGCCGTTTATTTTCGACGATGTTCGCTCAAAAGCCTTCGGTATTGGCGGAGACGTTAGCATTAAAACTAGCTATTCCTTCAATCTAAAAAATAACATTCGCTTATCCCCTTTCATTCAAGTCGGTTATACCCCTTACCTCTATTCTCCCAACACCGAAGCGGTTATTAATCAAACAACCGAACTTACAACCCCTTCCTTCACAGGGGCATTTACATCGCAGATTGGGGTGAAGGTTCGGGTGAGAGAATAGTCACTTTCAATTGGCTTTCATGCTATAACTACTTACCAAAATAAACCTCGGCCTCTTTTCGTCGTCTATCGATTAGGCCTTTAAGTGGAATACCATTTGCGGTTGTATATCGCGTTTCAATCCAATTTCGAATAGAAAAATCTGTCGCTTTTGAATTAATTAATTCAAACAACGTATCCGAACCTCCCGTATTGAAAGAGTGAGATATCAGAGCGTCGAATTGATTCTGATTCAAAGTGACACTGATTCTTTCATTTACTAGTTTTTCAAAACGCATCAAATCGTTTTTCAGTAAAATCTCAGCAATCTCTTTTGAAATAACATCTTTTGGCGTTACACTCCTGCCCGATATTTGAGTTGAACCATAACCGATTGTCCAAACACCTGCTGGACATAGATATGCCTGTAAACACAAACCTTCGAACTTCTTAATGAATTCAATACCTGCAGTCGAAATTTTCATAGCTAAAGACTGAGTAAAACACTAACTTCGAATTACGAAGTAGGAATAACGCAGTTCCAATTACATAGTAGGAATAACGTAGTTCCAATTACGAAGTAGGAACAACGAAGTTCAAATTACTTAATCCCAAATATCTTCTTGAAATTCTTCGAAGTCTCTGCCGTCTCTTCCCAAGGGAATAAATTCACCTTCATGGTTATTGGCTTCTGACCGTTTGGCATCTTGAACGTCTTCGTTACTGTCTTAGGCGTTCTTCCCATGTGACCGTAGCTTGCCGTTTCCTTGTACATAGGTGTGCGCAAGTTGAAACGTGTTTCAATTTCATACGGAGTCATTCCTACATTCTTCGAAATCAAAGATGCGATTTGTCCGTCGTTCATAGCAACACGAGAAGTTCCGTATGTATTTACATAGAATCCTACTGGCTTAGCAACTCCAATGGCATAAGCCACTTGCACCAACACTTCGTCGCAAACACCCGCTGCAACCAAGTTCTTCGCAATGTGACGCATAGCGTATGCTGCGCTGCGGTCTACTTTACTCGGATCTTTTCCGCTGAATGCTCCACCGCCGTGTGCACCCTTTCCACCATAAGTATCTACAATAATCTTTCTTCCAGTTAAACCCGTGTCGCCGTGAGGACCACCAATCACAAACTTTCCAGTTGGATTCACATGCAACGCATACTTCCCATCAAACAACTTCTGAATGCGCTTCGGTTGTTTCTTCATTACGCGAGGAATTAAGATCGTGCGAACGTCATCTTTAATCTGCGCCAACATCTTCGCTTCCTTATCGAAATCGTCGTGCTGTGTACTCACCACAATCGCAGAAATACCCATTGGCTTGTGATCGTCTGAATACTCAATGGTTACTTGGCTCTTCGCATCTGGACGCAAGTACTTCATTTGCTTTCCTTCTCTGCGAATAGCAGACAATTCACGCAACAACGAATGCGCTAACTCCAAAGGAAGTGGCATGTAATTGTCGGTCTCGTTCGTTGCATAACCGAACATCATACCTTGGTCACCGGCACCTTGATCTTTCTTGTTCTTCTTGTCCACGCCTTGATTAATATCGGCAGACTGCTCATGAATGGCAGATAAAATTCCGCAAGACTTCGATTCGAACATATATTCGCTCTTCGTGTATCCAATTTCAGAAATGGTATCACGAATAATATCTTGTAAATCTACATAAGCCTGAGACTTCACCTCTCCTGCTACAACCACTTGACCTGTTGTAACCAATGTTTCACAAGCCACCTTCGACTCGGGGTCTTGTGCCAAAAACGCATCAATTAACGCGTCTGAAATTTGATCGGCTACTTTATCTGGGTGCCCTTCAGACACAGACTCTGATGTGAAAAAATATGACATATCTATTTAATTATTTTCTGTTTAATTTGAATTCAATGACTCACTCCATTTCGTTCTTTCTGTTGGAGTAAAATCAGGATTTGGTGTTTGCTCTGGATCATATCCGAACAATTTGTTTTCTTTAATCAAGGTGTCAACATACGTCGGCACCATCTCTTCCCACCCGCCGTGACCATTGTGAATCCGATCTAGCGCATCGCGAGAATAGATTGAAAGAACATCCGGATTGTATTCCGCAATGTCAACAATTCGTTTGTTGTCTACCATATAACGGAAGAGCGGCTGCAAACGCGGATGAATAGGACAATTCTCTGTCGTGTAGAGGGTATTCGTATTCTCGTCGAACCAAGGGTATAAATATAT
>CAMCVP010000014.1 GCA_945881835.1 Chryseobacterium gleum
CTGGAAAATTCAAAACCGTTCCCGCGCTGAAAGCCTCACAGTTCCCGGCAAGCGGACAATGGGAGCATTTCGGATTCTTCGGTGTGCAAACTTTTGCGCCAAGTTCCATCATAGCCTGATTGAAGTCTGCCGGAGCATGTTCTGGAATCCATTCATTCAACAACAATTGAAATGCCTTGCGTGTGGGCCCTTTGTCTACAGGCATGTCCGACGCTAGGTATCGAGATACAACGCGAAAAACATTTCCATCTAAAACAGCTACCCTTTCGTTGAAAGCGAACGACGCAATTGCCGCAGCGGTATAAGGACCAATGCCTTTCAATTCAAGAAGTGAAGTATAGGTTGAAGGGAAATTTCCCAATTCTTGAATCTTTTTTGCGGTCGCATGCAAATTTCTTCCGCGGCTGTAATACCCCAATCCTTGCCACAGTGAAAGCACCTCGTCTTGGGGTGCATTGGCCAATTCGTTCACAGTAGGGTAATGCCCTAAAAGCTTGTGGTAATAGGCCATTCCTTGATCTACTCTGGTTTGTTGAAGGATAACTTCCGACAACCAAATGGCGTAGGGATCGCTCGTGTTTCGCCATGGCAAATCGCGCTTCTCTTTGTTATACCACTCCAATAAGGCGGCTGTGTCACGCGAATTCATAATGCAATCGTTTGATTTTAAGATTTTAGACGTATATTTGCAGCCCCAAAATTGAGAAAAGAAAATCAAACAAAACGGAATAAGATGACGAAAGCGGATATTGTTACAGAAATTTCGAATAAAACGGGAATTGATAGAAACGACGTGTTAGCGATAGTAGAAGGATTCATGGGAACTGTGAAGAAATCTATGGAGGCTGGAGAGAATGTATATTTAAGAGGGTTTGGAAGCTTCATCGTAAAGAAGAGAGCTGCGAAATTGGGAAGAAACATTTTGGCGAAAACCACAGTGACTATTCCTGCTCATTACATTCCTGCATTCAAACCTGCTAAAGAGTTTGTAGATGCGGTGAAAGAAAAAGTAAAGGTGGCTGAGAATGCGTAAATCGTACCTCATAGCTGTTATTATTAGTGTTGCCCTTGGGCTTATCGTTCTTTTTTTATTACTCCCTCAACAACCAAAGTCTGCGATTGACAAGGCAAATGCCCCTGTTGCAGACAGTGCGAAAATTCAACAAGCCATTCAATTGGTGAACGGACCACAACCTATGCAGGGCATTCAGATGCTTTTGACTATGGTCGAAGAAAATCCGAAAAACGTTGAAGCACACTTCGTACTTGGTGAATTTGCCATTCGCTCGGGTCAAATGGAAAAAGCGGTTGCGCGTTTCAATACAATTATTGAGCTACAACCAGAAAATACATTAGCCTATATTTACAAAGGCGAAGCATTGATGCAAATGGATAGCTTGGCTGCGGCACTTGCCACATTCAAGTCAGCCATTGCGACAGATTCTACATCGGGCATTGCCTTGGTGTATGCAGGGAAAATGAATGAACAATTGGGAAACTGGAACGAGGCGAAAACCTTGTACCAACAGATCCTTCGACACAACGAAGATCCAATTGTAAGAGACAGTGTGAATGCATTTGTTAGGAAAATAGATATTAAATTAAAAAATAAGTAATATGCCTTGCGGTAAAAAAAGAAAGCGCCATAAAATGGCAACGCACAAAAGAAAAAAGCGTCTAAGAAAGAATCGTCACAAGAAAAAAGTTCGCTAGAACTTTGCTTGAAACATCTGTATTGACGGAAGGCGCTTGCATGCGCCTTTCCCGTCGTGCATTAAATCTTAGAAAAATTTGAACGCTGAACTAGTCATTAACGCTTCCTCCAAGGGAGTGGAAATTGCTTTGCTTCATGATAAACTCCTTGTTGAGTTACACCGTGAAGTGAGCAATACACAGTTTGCTGTGGGAGACGTGTACCTTGGAAGAGTGCGTAAAATGGTTCCCCACCTGAATGCTGCCTTTGTAGATGTTGGCTACGAGAAAGATGCTTTTTTGCATTTTCTCGACCTTGGTCCACACTATCCTACAATGAATAAATACGTACGTCCCATTCTCGGTGGCGAACGTGCGTCTGGAGAATTAAGCAAACTTCAGAAAGAGCCCGAATTGAAAAAAGATGGTGTCATTAAAGACGCCATTGGTCAGGGGAATGCTATTCTCGTTCAAATTGCTAAAGAACCTATTTCAGCGAAAGGCCCTCGCCTCACCGCTGAAATTACTCTTGCCGGAAGATATCTCGTATTGGTTCCTTTCTCGAATAAAGTTTCTCTTTCAAGCAGAATAACCAACGAAGATGAGCGTGACCGTTTGAAAAAACTCATGCAAAAAATTCGCCCACAAAACATGGGTGTTATTGTGCGAACGCAAGCTGTTGACACGAGCGTTGAAGAACTTGATCAAGATCTTACCGACCTGGTTTTACGTTGGGAAGAGTTGGTGAAAAACCTTCCAAACGCCCTTCCTCCAAAACGTATTCTTAGCGAAATCAAGAAGACCTCTTCGGTTCTTCGTGATTTATTGAACGACTCGTTCACTGCTATTCACGTAAACGATGAAAAGTTGGGTGCTGAAGTACGCACGTATATGCACAGCATTGCTCCCGACCAAGAAGGAATTGTTAAGGTTCACAAGACCACAGACTTATTCGACACGTTCAATATTTACCGTCAGATTAAAGCCGGCTTTGCGAAGCAGGTGAATCTTAAATCTGGCGCATACCTTATCGTAGAGCACACCGAAGCCATGCACGTTATTGACGTGAACAGTGGTAATCGCAAGAGTGCATCTGCGAAAGATCAAGAACAAAACGCCCTTCAAACGAACCTCGAGTGTGCCAAAGAAATTGCACGTCTCTTCCGTTTGCGCGATATGGGTGGAATTATATGCGTAGACTTCATTGATATGCAGCAGAAGGAAAACCAAAAGGCCCTTCACGATGCGTTGAAAGAATATATGCAAGGCGACAAGGCAAAGCACAACGTACTTCCTCCAAGCCGTTTCGGAGTGGTGGAAATTACCCGTGAACGTGTGAAGCCGGTTACCGAAGTGGAAACACAAGAGACTTGTCCAAGTTGCAACGGTACTGGAAAAATTGAAGCTGCTTTGTTGTTCGAAGATGAAATTGAAAACAGCATTCGTTTGATTGCTGAAACGACCGCGCACAAGCACATTGTTGTAGCTATACACCCTATGGTTGAAGCCTACCTCACCAAAGGTTGGTGGTTCAACACCATCTTATCTCGTTGGAAAAAAAGATTCCAGATTAAAATTGAATTGCAGTCTTCGAGTAATAATGCTTTGCTTGAGTACAAGATTTTTGATGCGAACGGCGAGGCGATTAATATCGCGAAGTAATTTCTATAACTTTGTTTCATGTTAAAACGCAAAATGATCAATGATCCGGTTTACGGATTTGTGACTATACGCCATGCGTTCGTTCTTGAATTAATTAATCACCGTTATTTCCAAAGACTAAGAAGAATTACCCAATTGGGTCTTTCGTCGTTGGTATATCCGGGTGCTGGACATAACCGATTTCAGCACGCGATGGGCGCTATGCATTTGATGCAAAACGCCATTGATGAATTGCGATTGAAAGGACATGCGATATCGCATGAAGAAGAAGTTGGATTGCTTTGCGCCATTCTGCTTCACGACATAGGACATGGTCCGTTTAGTCATGCTTTGGAAAGCTCTATTGTGAACGAAGTTCATCATGAACATATTTCTTCTTTCGCCATGCAGCGCTTGAACCAAGAGTTCAAGGGTCAATTAGATCTTACGCTTGAAATTTTCAATGGAACCTATCCACGAAAATTCATGCATCAATTGGTGAGCAGCCAGCTCGACATGGATCGCCTTGATTACTTAGCGCGAGATAGTTTTTTCAGCGGTGTGGTAGAAGGACAAGTGGGAAGCGAGCGATTGATTAAGATGCTCGATGTGGTGAATGATCAACTTGTTGTTGAAGAGAAAGGAATTTATTCTATTGAGAAATTCATTGTCGCGCGAAGATTCATGTACTGGCAGGTTTACTTGCACAAGACCGTTTTAAGCGCAGAATACATGTTGGTGAATGCTCTGCGTCGCGCAAAGCAGTTAGCAGACCAAGGTGAGCAGTTGTGGGCCTCTCCGGCTTTGCAATACTTCTTGAACAACAAGATTTCTTTATCTCATTTTGAAGGAAGCGAAGAAGCGTTCGAGATGTTTATGAAGTTAGACGACATTGACATTCTTGGCGCATTGAAAGTTTGGGCATCGCATTCCGATTTTGTGTTGAGCCAGTTGGCAACGCGCATTGTCGAACGCAGACTTTTCAAGATTGAAATTTCCCGAACTGAAATCCCTGAAAGTAGCATTCAGCAAGCCCTTCTGGATATTCAAAATGAGTATGACATCTCAGCTGAAGAAGCTTGCTATTTCGTGTTGAACGGTAAGGTCGACAACCGCGCTTACAACAGCATGAATGAGGGTATCTTGGTGAAGATGAAAAACGGTGACATCATAGACGCCGCGAAAGCCAGCGATCACGATAACCTTTCTGCGTTGAGCGCTCCGGTTGAGAAGTATTTTTTGGCCAAAGCCAAATAATGCCCTTTGGGCGAATGTGCAAGCACGAATGTCTTCGACGAATGTTTTCCAAACTAATGTGCTAACGCACGAGGGCTATGGGCGATGGTTTTAACTGAACAGAAAAATCCTCGATGTGCTTTAAGAGATTCTCGTTTTTAATGGTTCGGAAATTTACTAGGTCTACAATCTCCGGAATATTCAAATCATCTAATTCAGAGGAAATTCGATTGAGGTCTGAAATCGTTAATTCATCACCGAATAGACAGATGTCAATGTCTGATCCCTTATGAAACGTCCCAACAGCGCGTGATCCGAATATCTTCGCGCTTTGAACATGCTCATTCGAATAAACAACATTCGCTATAGTTCGAAGCGATTGCTCACTTAATCCCGTTTCCATTCAACTAAATTAATTCATTCATTCGAACTTCCAATTGCTCGAATAAAACTGGATATTGATTGACCACTTTCTCAAAGACTTCTTCCAAAATGGATTCATCATACAAATGTGATGTTTGATTTCGAGTTGAAATGGTATCTAACCACAACTCTCCATTTGAGATTAGCTCATTCTGACAAGCCAATCGAAAGGCATCCCGAGATCCGACAATTTCCTTTATCCCCTGATGTTTCAAGTAATCTTGCAAAACCTTCCAAGACATCTCTTGCGTGAATTCAAATGATTGAATCAATCCTTGCTTTTCCAATGAAGACAACTCTCTCGACCGAGACAATTCCAATCCAACTAAAAATTGCTTCCGAGCATTTTTAAAATTCTCGAAACGCTGCTTCCAACGAACGTCATTTGTATTCATGACCCGAAATTCAGAAAATCTTCGATTTTACTCCTACTTCGTAATTCCTATTTCATAATTCCTACCAAGTAATTGGAACTGCGTTGCTAAATCGTCGAAGACATTTGCCATCGGCATTCGTGCTTGCACATTCGTTGCAAGGCAACATTCGCCTTCCGGCATTACTCTTTAACCAATCGCATCGTCTTACCCGCCGCTCTTACTAAGTACACTCCTGCATTCCATTTCGAAACGGAAATTTCCATGCGGTCTGATTGTGCCTTGTCTTTGAATAAGATTCTTCCAGTTAAGTCGTAAACTTCCACAGAGGTTCCTTTTTCAATTCCAGTTAATTGAACGTTATTCGTAGCCGGATTCGGATACAATTGCACCTCTGCTTTCTTCGCTGGAGCTTCTTCAACATTTACTCCGCAAGCCATGGTGTAAACAGGGCTTGTAAGTGTGGTTTGCATGTTATTGCCCATGTCGTGAACGTTGAATTGAACTTCCGTTCCGCAAGCATATGGCCCTTTCAATGTTTGTCCCGCTGAATTCATTACTGAAACAGGTTCGTTCAAAGAAGAGACAACGCCGTATGGACCACCTGTTCCCATTGAAGACAGATTCATTGAAACGAAAAACTGTTCATTCGCAGGGTCTTCCATTAATATCATTCCCATGTTTGGAAGCTCAACATCATACACACATGAACCATCGTCGAACTGCGCGTCTCCACCGTAATTCAAGGCCATTGGATCTAAACATCCACCGCAGTAATACAAACAACTTCCAACATAACAAGTTGCTAAACTGTCGTAATTACAAGCCGTTGGATCTGTACATCCCACAATCTCATTCGCTCCTGAAACATACGCTTGCAAGTAACCGAAGTCAGCTAAATTTCCACTTAGAACCACTTCACCTTGTGCATTGGTAACTGTAACAGATGAGTTATCGGGCATGAATGAATACAACACCAATTGGTAACAATCCGTTGCGTTCATGCAATAACCTGTAGCATACGGGTACTCGTTGAATTCACCTTCACCTGTATTCGGATTGAAAGCATAAAACAATACTTGTCCGCCTGAAGTAACTGTGTTCCAATTTTCTGCTGAACAACAAGTGCCATTGTCAACTGTTGCGTCTGCGTTGTAATTTGGAGCGGTAGGATCGGTGCAACCTTGACAAGAATAATCGCACAACGTTGCATTCGTGCAAGTCGCATTTGGATTGTAATTACAAGCGAATAGATCGGTGCACCCAACTACTTCATTCACCGAGAAATACTCGTTAACATAAGGATTAACATTTCCAGTTGTTTGATAGAAGATGTTTCCATCTGGACCATAAATGGTTATTTGGAACGGCTGAACCGTTAAGCTCCATGCGCTAAACGAGAAGCAGTCTTGCTCCATGCAAAATCCTTGAAGCATGTTGTTGTATCCGCCTTGTTGTTCTGTTCCGTCTGAAGAGGTAACATACCATTCCAACCAAGAAGAAGATTCAACAGTGTACCAGTTGTTGAAGCAGCAAGTGCCGTTGTCAACTGTGGCGTTTGAATCGTAGTTGTTCGCTGTAGGATCTGTGCAACCTTGACATGAATAATCGCAATAGGCAAGTTCATTGCAAGTTGCAAGTGGATTGTAATTACATGCCGAAGGCTCGGTGCAACCGGGTACTACAACACCCCAAAGGAATGTGTATGGAACACCTGTTTGGAAAGAATTTTCTACGCCTTGAGAAACAATGTAACCGGTAGAATCTGTAATCGTAACGAACGTACTCTCTCCATCTGGATTAAATGGATCGAAGGCAATAGGATAAGAATTCCAGGTATAGCAACCACTGTAGATACAAACTGTGCTGTCTGCTGGAGTGCTTCCATATTGGTAATAACCGGTAGAGCTTTGAATTGTCCAAGTCGATGGAACCGAAGTAGTAATGGTGGCTATGTCGGCATAACAGCATTTTCCGTTGTCCGAGGTTGCATCTGGATTGTAGTTCGTTGCCAGCGGATCCATGCAACCGCTGCAAGAAGCGTAATCACATGAACCGTCGCCACAAGTAGCTTCAGGATTGTAGTTACATGCATTCGGATCTGCACATCCATATACCGCGTTCAACGAAACCGTGGTATAGAGGTAGTTTGAATCTACTGCTCCAGTAATCCAAACAGAACCATCTTCAAGGGTTACGGTGAAATTCTGATTTACAGAAGCTTCGTCCAAAGAATAAACTTGCAACGCATAACAACTGTTTCTCACGCAGAACTGGTTGTTCACGAGATTATCTCCGCCTGTCATATAATATTGCTCGCTGTATAACCAAATACCTGCTTGACCTTGCTCTACGTTGAACGTTGCCCAATGCTCTGTGCAACAGGTTCCATTATCTACAGTCGCATTCGGATTGAAGTTGAATGCTTCGGGGTTGGTGCAACCCTGACAAGAATAATCGCAACTTAAGTAATCGTAACATGTAGCATCTGGATTGAAGTTACAAGCGTTTGGATCTGTGCAACCTGCTATTCCATTGACTGAGAGGAATGCAATGTAGTAGTATTCGTTTCCTTGATTATCAACACCCACGAGATTTCCATTGCTATCGTAAAGTTCAACAGTAATCGGAAGGGGATTCATGGCCATCGATTCAACGGAGATTTGAAAACATCCGTCTGGAACACAAAAGCTCGTTGCCTCGGGAGAAACGCCCTGTGCAAGGGTTTCGCCATTTCCACTGTATACTGCCCACGTGCATGCCCCAGGCATGTTTAGCGAATAACAATTAAAGCCTTGTGCAAAAACTGATGTGGTTAGGGCAGTAAATAATGAGAGAAAAAATAGCTTGTTCATCGTTTCGTTCTAGAGTTACACAAAGCAAGACAACAAAACCTTGAACAAAGTTCGCTGAGGTGCAAAATTTCTTCGAAAGAGGGCGAAATGCTTCGCGAGGGCGATTGCTTCGCGAAGGTGCAAGCACGAGGGTCTTCGACGAGGGTGCATCGTACGAATGCCTTTGGTGACAATATTATCTAACAAGCGTAATGTGCCCTTCAAACTTTTTTAGAGTATTATCTATTCCCAAAAATTGAATTTTCCACGTATATGCACCATCAGGTGAAATATCCTCGCCGTTCCTATAATTACCAATCCAACGAACATTAATATCTGTTGAATGAAAAATCTCTACTCCCCAACGATTAAAAATCTTAAAATCAAATTCAGTTAACAATTCACTATTCTCGAAAATTGGAAAAAACTCATCATTAAGCCCGTCTCCATTTGGTGAAAACGCGTTAGGAATATGAATTTGATATGTTTTACTGACGGTAACATCATGACAAATAGAATCTAGACATCCAAATTGACTTTCCACCTCTAAGCAAATCTCATAAGTCGCTGGTTGAAAATATTCCAACGTAATTTCCGGATTCTCCGAATTACTAAAGAAAACATTATTACTGAACCACTCAAAATTTGTTGCTCTAACAGATTGATTTATTAATTGAACGAGAGGAGCATCCTCGGGAATTAAATTTGGACTGGCCGTAAACTCCGCTATTGGATTTAACCAACCTACTGCGTTAATTTGATTCGAAGCAAGACATTGCTGCAAGGAATCGCCTACCAAAAGATTAAGAGTAATAATATTATGCCCAGGTGCAGCCGATGTGTAATAACCATTCTCAAGATTTCCAAAACTTGAATTACTTAACTCCCAATTTTCATCCAACAAACTTCCCCAAAAATCTGAAAAAGTATAATTTACTTCCTCTGCAAACGGTAAGCAATGAGCAAAATCTCCAGGTGAAATTAGGATTTCTGGCACTGGGTATACCATAACTTCAAATGAGGTGTCGCGCGCACATCCAAAATCACTTGCCATATTCAATTCTAGCATGTAATTTCCAGAATCGGCACTCATCTGCAAAAAAGGATCTTGGGTGCTTATTTGCCCTTGAAAATTCCAGAAATTAGTACAGCCCTCCAATGGAAAAACCAAGGGGTTATTTTGAACAAATAGTAGCTCGTCTTCACATATATAGAAATCCCCAGTTACATCAAATTCTGGTATTCCATGAACAAAAAAAGTAGAGTCAAAAGTATCCGAACAAACCATGTCGCTGTAACTATTGGATGTCATCAAACTCAAATCATAAATACCCGAATGTAAAACAGTTGTCTGTAATTCAAATACATTCGAGTTAATCGAAAGTTCAGGAATGTTCCATTCAAATTGGGAACCTGAATCGAGATTCGAACTCAGGTTAGTTAGCGATAGCACTTCACCTTCACAAATAGCATTTCCAGCAACCGAGGCTATTGGACTAGGCCGAATAATTACATCATGTATAGCGGAATCTGTGCAACCATTAGATGCTTCAACATTAAGTTGAATCGGAAAAGTACCGTGTGTATTAAAAGTGAACTGAACGGCAGTTCCTGGCAAACTATTACCTTGTATATCCCAAAATGTGTTGATTATATCGTTTGTTGAAATTTGACTTGTCGACAGAAAATCAATGGTTCCACCTTGACATATATTACTTGGAATAAATTCGGCAACAGGACTCTCTATAATTTCTATTTCATATTGAATGGAATCAACACATCCCGCATCCGATTGAACCCACAATTCAATTGGATAAATTCCAGGCGCGCCAAAGTCATGATTGAAAATTAACGCGTTGGATTGATAACCATCTCCTGAACTCCAGTGCAAAGAATCCAATACTGAATTTTGAAACACACTGGAATTCTCTATAATTGTCTGACCCGAGCAATTTGACTGTACAATATAATTAGCATCTAAAGTGGTTGGCTCCAATGTCGCGCTCAGCATAGCCTGACAACCTGTTACCGATGTAACCAAACATGTATATTGATTACCTTCTACAGAATTGACCACGGTGATTTCTGCGGTTGTTTCACCAGTGCTCCATAAATAGCTTGCGAATCCCTCTGGAGCCGATAAATAAGCCACTAGATTCTCGGAATTCACACAAAACCGCGCATCAATTTCAAGCGGTGCGCACGACGCTTCAACATAAGCATAGGCAAAATGACCACCGACCGCGCAGTCTCCAGTAGCTAAATCTAAGGTTACTACTTGACCCATGTAGGCAGACGCATCAACACCAACTGTTGTCCAATTTTTATAAACTAATCCGCCGCAAGTTTGAAATCCATCTATTTGAGCTGAAGCCACAACTTGATAAAAAGTACACGGAATCGGCTGTCCATTAGACGTTCTCAACTGCGCTTCGAATCTCGGTTGTTCCTGAGGATCGTGCCCCGGATCCTCAAGAATTACCGCGTATCTATAAATTATCAAATTGGAAGTAGGCGTAATTGAAAAGTCAAATGTTATTCTTTCTGCTTCAGCACCAGCAGCTGAATTCCCCAATTGAATTGAATAATTTCCTCCTGGATAAACTGTTGGAATTTGTGCACATCCAGTTAATATGGGATCAAAACCGGGAGTAGTAATCGTATGCCTTCCATCGACAATTCCAGGAATTGGTGTGTTTATTCCGCAGCAATTACCAGTAAATCCCATCCAATTGACTGTCGACCCAAGTTCAAGATCTGCATTTACACATTGGGCAAATGCGTTCTGAGAAAAACATCCAAAACAGAATAGGAAAAACAGATAAAAAAATTTCCCCATGGCGACAAGTTATATTTCGCAAATTAAGTCAACTTAATCTTTACGAAAGTTCGCTTTCCGACAAGAATTATTTAATTTTTTCTTTTCTGAGAGGTGATTGTAATCATAGCGCGGCATGGGCTAACACACTAATGCGTAATCGTTTGCTTGAGCACCTTTTGCATGGGCTAACACCCATGCCTCCTCATTTATTTCACCCCTTCGGGGCTAGTGAATGCTCGTTTAAAAGTTTGTCTTCTTCTTCGAGATATGAATAATAGGTGTGGTGGTTCTTCTGGTTTTGTATGTATCGAATAACTCGTTTCCGATCTTTGTAGTACACGGAAAACACAGCGTATCCGGGCTGCCAGGTGAAATCGGCTAATGACTCGTGTTGAGTTTTCATCCATCGGGAAGAGTTTGATTTGGCTGCTTCTGCGAGTTTTGCGGTGGTTAATGTGCGCGGCAATTCGCAAAGAATGTGCACGTGGTCGTAATATCCGCCTATGGCATAAACTTGAGATCCCTTGTTGTTAAAGACACCAACGAGATAGGCGTGCAGGGCTTCCTCCACTTGAAGAAATATTTTGGGTTCTCTGTATTTGGTGACGAACACAAAATGTAGAACAAGTCGGCTAAGAGAAGATGGATTCAATGCGCAAAAATGATAGACAATTTCTATTCATTACAGGCATGTTTATGTGATTGACAATCGCGAGCCCCTTGGGGCGACATTACCCGGGTAGCAGGGCTGTTAGGCCGTGCGAAAGGGAGGAGCCTAGCCGTTTGTTTCACCCCTTCGGGGCTACACTCATCCTAGTTTAAAACATTCGCCATCGGCATTCGTGCTTGCACATTCGTTGCTCCGCAACATTCGCCCTTCGGGCATTCTACTGCGTAAGCAGTTTCCCCGCTGTCTTAGCGATAACTTCTTCCAACGTAACATCCGGAGCCAATTCAACCAAATGAAACGCGCCGTCGCGGATGTCGAAGACACCTAAATCGGTGACTACTTTTTTAATGCAATGAATGCCCGTTAGAGGTAGCGAACATTGTGGCAACAACTTCGAGTTACCGGCCTTGTCGCAATGCTGCATTGCCACAATGATGTTCTTGGCGCTAGCCACCAAATCCATGGCGCCGCCCATGCCTTTCACCATTTTACCTGGAACTTTCCAATTGGCTATATCGCCGTTCTCACTCACTTCCATAGCGCCCAAAATGGTTAGATCCACTTTCTGCGCTCTAATCATTCCGAAGCTCATGGCACTGTCGAAAATAGAAGATCCGTCACGCAAGGTAACCGTCTGCTTTCCCGCGTTAATCAAGTCTGCGTCTTCTTCTCCTTCGAATGGAAAGGGACCCATCCCCAAAATACCGTTCTCGCTTTGCAATTCAACTTCCATTCCTTCCGGAATGTAATTCGCTACCAACGTGGGTATGCCTATGCCTAAGTTCACATACGTTCCGTCTTGAACTTCTTGCGCAATGCGCTTTGCAATTCCAATTTTATCCCAAGCCATATTTATATTCTTTGACGAACAGTACGCTGCTCAATTCTCTTTTCGTAATTCACTCCCTGAAAAATGCGGTGCACGTAAATGCCCGGAGTATGAATGTGGTCAGGGTCTAACGCGCCAAGCGGAACCAACTCTTCCACTTCCACAATGGTAATCTTTCCGGCCATAGCCATCATTGGATTGAAGTTGCGCGCCGTAGAACGAAACACTAAGTTACCCATGGCATCGCCCTTCCAAGCCTTCACCAACGCGAAGTCTGCGTCGAAGGCCTCTTCCATCAAATACTTTTTTCCTTTGAACTCGCGGACTTCTTTTCCTTCCGCTACTTCCGTTCCAACACCTGCAGGCGTGTAAACGACTGGCATTCCGTATCCGGCTGCCATGCAACGCGTAGCCAAAGTTCCTTGAGGAATCAATTCCACTTCCAACTCACCGCTCAACATCTGACGCTCGAATTCGGCATTCTCGCCAACGTAAGAGCTAATCATTTTCTTGACTTGTTTTTGTTGAAGTAACAATCCCAATCCGAAGTCGTCTACTCCTGCGTTGTTCGAAATGCAGGTGAGGTCTTTCACGCCCATCTTCACCAATTCCGAAATACAATTTTCAGGAATACCGCATAAGCCGAAACCGCCCACCATGAGCGTCATTCCCGAGGTTATCCCTTCGCATGCTTCCGCTGCAGAAGCTCTTACTTTATTAAATCCCATAGTCTATTTTATTCTGGCACGTCGCCGTCAAATTCCAATTCACCGTTGAAGAACTCTTCCATACTTCCGTCTTCTCCTTCGTAGAACAAGTCGCCCATTCCGCCACTTGTGCACTGGAAGCGAAGCGGGTCGTATTCGGTTGGCGCTTCGAAATCGCCCTTCGAAATAGAAATCTTCGGATCCTTATAAATACTGTTCATGTAATATCCGAATATCGGAAGCCCTGTGTTGGCGCCTTGTCCAAGAGCGGTACTCGAGAAACGAACCGTCGGATCTTGCGCACCTACCCAAACTCCGGTTACCAAATCAGGCGTCATTCCAACAAACCATCCGTCGGTATTGTTCTGCGTGGTTCCGGTCTTTCCTGCTAATGGATAAGGAATCTTTCCGTATTTCGGATTGGAGCGAATACGCGCAGCGGTTCCGAAATCGCAAACCCCTTTCATGAGCTTTACAGTTTCGAAAGCAATGCCAGGTTCTATGGCCTGATCAATAACCGGATCTGCTTCGTAAATCAAATTTCCGTTTTTGTCCTCGACGCGCATAATGAAGGTCGGCTCTATGTACAAGCCGTGATTCACTAGTGATGCCTGGGCACCAACTAATTCATAAACCGAAAGTTCACAAGCCCCAAGTGCTATGGAATAGGCCATTGGAATGTAACTCTTCACACCCATGTGACGCATCATGGCAATCACAGGCTCAGGTCCGAAACGCGCAATGAGCGTGGCCGCAATGGAGTTCACCGATCCCGCTAATGCTTTTGTCATGGTATACGTTCCGCCTGCTCCGCCTTTCGGACACCAACGCGTTCCGTTCGGAAGATCTATACATCCTGCTCCAGTTATCTGATCGCACGGCTTCATTCCCATACGCATAGCCATGGCGTAAATGAACGGTTTGAAGGTTGAACCTACCTGACGCTTCGAAAGAAATACGTTGTCGTATTTAAAGTACTTGTAATCGATTCCTCCAACCCAAGCCTTTACAAATCCGTTACGCGGATCAACAGACATCAAGCTCGCGTGAAGAATTGTTTTGTGATAAACAATGCTATCGTAAGGTGTCATGGTGGTATCTCTGTACCCCCCGTGCTTGTATACTGTCATGCGAACAGGCTTGTTGAATTCTGCTAGCACCTCATCTTCTGTGCGCATGTTCCAAGTGTGTCCACAACCACCCGCATCTTCTTTACAATGGAAATGTCCATCTTTGGTTTCAATGTATGAAGACGGTCTTCCGCAATCGGGACACATCTTGCCCGAAAGCTTTTTGAAGCGATCACTGGTGGTAATCGCCTTATTCATGATAGACTCTTTATCTCCTGCTGAAATACCCGAGTAAAACGGATATTTATCTTTTGGACGTTGCCTTACGTTTCGTGTAAATGCCGGTTGAAGTTCCTTACTCAAATGCTCTTCCACCGCATGTTCGGCATGGGCCTGCATGTTTTTATCAAGCGTGGTGTAGACCTTCAATCCGTCTTCATAAATGTTGAAAGCGGTACCGTCTCCCTTCTTGTATTTCAAGTCTCCATTGGCATCGCGCGTCTCTAAAATTTCCGTGAGTTTATGTCGAACCGCTTCGCGGAAATACGGTGCTTGTCCTTCATCGTGAGAAACACGCGAGAACTTCAATCCTAAAGGTTCTGCTCGGTACTTTTCATAATCGGCTTCCGAAAGTTTTCCGTATTTCACCATCTGCGCCATAACCACTTCTCTGCGTTTGGTCACCAATGAATCGCGCTTAATCGGATTGAATAAAGACGAGTTCTTCAACATACCCACAAGCATAGCTCCTTGCGGAATGGTAAGCGAATCGGGCGATGTAGAGAAATAGATATTCGCTGCACTTTTAATTCCAACAGCCTGATTCAAGAAGTCGTACTGATTCAAATACATGGTCAGAATTTCTTCTTTCGTGTAAACACGCTCGAGGCGCAACGCAATAACCCACTCTTGTAATTTCTGACCAATACGCGTGAAAATGGTTACGTCTTCGAAGTCACGTGTGAACTGCAATTTCGCAAGCTGCTGCGTAATTGTACTTCCACCACCGTCAGCCCCCAATGAGAAAGCGGCGCGAGCTAAACTGCGGACATCTATTCCACTGTGCTGCTTGAAACGCACGTCTTCCGTGGCTAGCAGCGCGTCAATAACATGCGGAGGAATTTCTTGGTATGTAATGTCTGAACGATTCTCTTTGTAGAATGAGCCAATGGTAGTTCCGTCGGAAGCGTAGATCTGAGATGCCAATCCAATCTTTGGATTCGCTAATAAATCAATGTTCGGAAGTCCGCTTAACAAGACAGCGCCTAATACCAGCGTGAAAAAAATCCAAGGCGACATGCCTATCCACCAAAGAATCTTCGCGTATTTTTTTTCCTGTTCGGGTGTGTTTTCCATAGGTTCTGATTAACGCGTTTTTCAGCGTAAAATTTCAATAATCAAAACTAACCTATCTACTGCGCCTTGCCGAAATAATTCTTTATTTTTTCAGCTATTTTTTCCCCTACGACTTGTTCAATTTCTTTTTGCGTGGCCGACTTAATTCGGGCTACCGAGGAAAAATGTTGAAGTAATTTCTCAATGGTCTTCTTACCCACACCCGCAATGTTTTCCAATTCAGAATGAATGGCACCCTTGCTGCGTCGCTGTCTGTGCTTGCTTAATCCATACCTGTGCGCTTCATTACGCAAGTGCTGAATGATCTTCAAACTCTCACTTCGTTTGTCTAAATAGATTGGAATGCTGTCACCCGGAAAGAAGATTTCTTCCAATCGTTTTGCAATTCCAATCACGGCTATTTTTCCGCGTAGGCCCAGTAAATCCAATGATTCCATTGCGGAAGAGAGCTGTCCCTTTCCACCATCGATAATAAGCAATTGTGGCAATGGCTGCTCTTCTCGTATTAACCGCGAATACCTGCGGTAAATGGCTTCGCGCATAGACGCGAAATCATCGGGACCTACAACAGATTGTATATTGAAAATGCGGTAATCCGATTTGCTTGGCTTTGCGTTTTTGAACACCACACACGCACTTACCGGATTCGTTCCTTGAATGTTCGAGTTATCGAAACACTCAATGTGAACAGGCAATTCAGACAAGTGCAAATCTTTTTTCATGGTTTCCAAAATGCGTTGCGTGTTGCGCTCTGGATCAAGGAAAGCCGCACGCTTGCGTGCTTCCAACAGAAAATGATTCGCGTTTTTTAATGAAAGGTCTACTAATTTTTTCTTGTCGCCGCGCTGCGGAACCGTCACTTCCAATCCGGGAATTTTTTCATTCAATTCGAAAGGAAGCAACGCTGTTTTCGCTTTGCTGTTCATGCGTTCGCGAAACGAACGAACCACAAAAGCCAACACTTCTTCATCGGTTTCATCTAACTGACGAACCACTTCGGCGGTGTATACGTGCACAATGCTTCCGCGTAGGATATGCATGTAATTCGCGTATGTGCTTTGCGCATCTGAGGCTATGGAAAACACTTCCACATTGTCGATGTCTGTGTTTACTATCGTTGACTTCGCCTGGAAATTTTCTAAGGTTTGAATACGTTCTTTTAATTGCTGCGCTTGCTCAAACTTTTGTTCTGAAGCCAACTGAAGCATGTCCTTTTTCAAGTTCTTCACCGCCTCCAAATATTCACCCTTGATAATGCGCTTGATATGCTGAATGCCTTGCTGATAGTCTTCTTCACGTTGCTTGCCCACACAAGGACCCAGGCAATTTCCCAGGTGATATTCCAAACACACCTTGAATTTTTTCGCTTGAATGTTTGCTTTCGAAAGGTTCAAGGTGCACGATCGAAGGGGATACAATTCTTTGATTAAATCGAGAATTGAATACAACGACCTTCCGGAAGTGTACGGACCGAAATACGTTGAGCCGTCGTCTAAAATCTGACGGGTACTGAGCACGCGTGGAAACGGTTCGTTCTTAATCACAATGCTCGCATAAGACTTATCGTCTTTCAACAAAATATTGTAGCGCGGCTTGAACTTTTTAATGAGTGAATCTTCCAACAACAACGCATCGGATTCGGTTTCCACCACCGAGTATTTGATGTCACGAATCTTCTTGACCATTAACTTGGTCTTAATGCTGTCGTGCTTGATCTTGTTGAAATAGCTCGTCACACGATTCTTCAACACCTTCGCTTTACCAACATACAAGATGGAACCGTTCTCGTCGAAGAACTGATAAACGCCCGCCTTTTCGGGCAGCGCCTTTATTATGCTTTTGATGTGATCGGAAACTTCCACAAGACAAATATCGGTATATCTTCGCCACAATGAATTTTGTAACAGGCGCAACGGGTTTAATTGGAAGTCATCTTGTTCTTCGTTTAACGGAAGAAAACATGCCTGTTACCGCCTTGTTTCGAAATGAAAATGGGAAGGAAGATGTCTTAAACTTGTTTCGTTTTTACGGAAAAGAAAACTTGTTTCAGCAGGTGCAGTGGGTGAAAGGAGATGTGGAAGATGCCGATGACATGTATGAACTAACCGAAGGAATGCACACGGTTTTCCATTGCGCAGCCATTGTTTCTTACCATAAAAAAGAAGCGTCGCGCATGTTGGAAGTGAACATTAACGGAACGAAAAACATTGTGAACGCCTGCATTGAAAACGATGTGAAGCACTTTATTCACGTGAGTTCCATTTCTGCGTTGGGCGATTCGAAAGGAGAGATCATTAACGAAGAAACACCGCGCAATTTCAACGATTATCATTCAAATTATTCGAAGGGAAAATACCTTTCTGAACAAGAGGTTTGGCGCGGCATTCAAGAAGGATTGAATTCGACCATTGTTAATCCGGGCGTCGTCTTCGGTCCGAACAATTGCACACGCAGTTCAGGAACCATGATTGCGCGCATTGAGAAAGGCCTTCCGGCCTTGCCCGCTGGTGGAAGCGGAATTGTTTCTGTTTTAGACGTTGTTGAAGTGATGATACGCGCAGCGAAACAAGAGCCGACCAATGAGCGCTACATTCTGTGCGCAGAGAATGTTCGCATGTCGGAACTTTTCATCAAAATAGCAGAGGCCCTCAAAGTTAAAATTGGAAAAACCATTGCGAAGAGGTGGCAGATTGTTTTGGTATTTTATATGGAAGCATTGGTGGAATTGTTCACGGGCAAGCGTGCAACTATAACGCGTGAGATCATTCGCAATTACGATGAAGAGAAACGATTCGATGGAAGCAAAGCCACACGCACCTTCGGATTTGAATACCGCGATACTTTTTCGAGTATTAAAGATACCACAAGGTATTACAAGGTTCTTACGAAAGGTGCTTCCCAAGCCGAATAGTAAAGAAAAACCCTTTCAACCATAGCTGAAAGGGCTTCTTAAACCAAACCAAACCTCAAAACCAAAATCGTATTATCTGTCGGCGTAAATCCAAACGCCAAGCTGGATGTTTATGTTCTTTTCCATAGTCTTTTCTTTTTTCTTTCAACAAAAATGTAAAAGACATCCCTTCCAAATATTTCGAATAAAGCAAAGGCCCCGATAAACAGATTATCGGGGCCTTTCAGTTCAGAAGTGGTTTGGTTTATTCCACAATCAACATCTCTACTCGTCGGTTTCTAGCTCTTCCGTCTTCGGTGTTGTTCGGAGCAATTGGCTTGTCTGGTCCGAAGTACAAGACTTCGAAGCGATCAGCTGCAATTCCTTTCGACATTAAATATTTCTTCACCGATTCAGATCTGCGCTTCGATAAATTAACATTCGCTTCACGAGGGCCCACATTGTCTGTGTGTCCGGAAATACGAAGCTTCCATGTTGGATTTGTTCCCATTAGGATCGCTAACTCATTCAAGCTGCTAAACGAAGTTGTAAGAATTACATCGCTACTGGTTTTGTATTCCAGGTTTTCGAATGCCTTCTTCATCACTTGCTTTTCTTCTTCCTTCAAGATTACTACCTCAGCTTCTTTCGCAAAGCGGAAGAATCCGTCTGCTTCTCTATAAGCGTTCTTTCCACGAAGATTGGAAGCAGTAACGAATACGGTCTTCACTGTATCTGCATTGTATCCTTCCAACTTAAACTTCGCAGTCTTGGTATCAACCGCATTTCCGTAGCTGTAAACACCGCCCGCTTGCTTCACCTTTTCAACTTGCGTTTCAACATTGAAATACGTTAACTCGGCAGCAGGACAACCTTTCAATTCAGCGATTCCGTATACTGTTGGACAAGCATCTACTTTGTCTATGATGTTGTCTCCGTCTGTATCCGGACAACCGTTGTATTGTACCAAACCTTTGGTTTCTGGACAATCGTCGATGCGATCCATTACACCGTCTGAATCGCGGTCTGGACAACCGTTGAAGATGGCCAAGCCTTTTTCATCGGGACAGTCATCTTTCGAATCGGTAATGCCATCGGCGTCTTTATCTGGACAACCTTTCAATTCAGCAAGACCAGCAACTTCTGGACAATCGTCTTTCAAGTCTGTTATACCATCGCCATCTTTATCGGGGCAGCCGTGAAGTTTCGCCAAACCAGGAACATCTGGACAATCGTCTTCTTCGTCACGAATGTGGTCACCGTCGCGATCTGGACAGCCGCGGTATTCCCAAGTTCCAGGCACTTTTACGCATTGGTCTTTGCGATCTGAAACTTTATCAGCGTCGCGGTCTTTGATACGTTTGTAGGCAACTGGAATACGAACCATTACATAAGCGTCTAGTCCGGTAATATCCTTTGAACCGAATCCATCGCCACGGAGGAAGGCACGATACGGATACATGCTGCTTGTTCCAAAAGTAACAGGACCTAAACGTAAGGCAAGTCCAGTGCGCGTTCCCATTAAACTGTTGTAGCTAAATGGAATAGAAACACCGGCAATGCGATGATCCCAACGCGGTGTTATAGAAATGGTTGTGAAGTCATGAACTTTATTCGGATTTGAATTGAATCCAAATGCAATAAAATTCGTTTGATTAATGTATAAATCCTTCCAAATGTGATAATCGATTTGCGTGCTGAAAGCGGTTGGTAAATTCATTTTGTAATCTGCCCCGGCTATGGTTCCACCGAAGCGCGCACTTAATGTATCGTCTAAAGCTGCAATAGGTGTTGTACCGAAATCCAACTTCGAAATATCCCAGTTGGACGTGTTCGCGGTAAAATCACCACTTTGCCCACCTTTTGAGAACTTCACACCGCCGAGGTCTGTCATAGACACGCCCACCTTCAACTTGTATTTATTCTCATTACGCTTCCAAACATTGGTCTCACCGTCCATGTCATGTTTGTGCTTTGCATAATCGGGACGCCACTCGTAGATTATCCCGAAATCGAAACCAAGGCCAAGATTAGAAACCACGCGATAATTTGCGTTATCTTGACTTGCTTCAAAATTCGATGAATGGCCGTAGCTCACATCTGCATTGTACAAGGAAAGTGTAGAGTCCGAGTGAATTTCATAATCAAGATTATCTATGTACAAATAAGCCGACTGCAAGCCTTGAAGTGCTTTCAGGGTTACACCCGCCTTCAAAAAATGCTTCTCTTTATCTACCAAAACACGTCCATATCCCAATGCATATTCCATCCAAGTCATCGTTTGAATAGACAACTTATCGTTGGTAATTCTCGTGTTGTATAAAGAAGGATAGTTCAACGAGTTATAGCCAAATCGATACAATTCGGAATCTACTCCGTCTACATTCACATAAGTACGAGCCCTCGCTGAAAGCGAGATTGAATTTTTCTCATTGATCGAAACCAACAAGCCAGGCAAATAGATGTTGTTGTATACAAACGCTCGTCGGTTGTCTTCGAAATTAGCTGTTGTGAAATCTTCTGTTTGAGGCGTTGGATCAAGCAATGGATACGTTGTTGAGGTAAGCCCTCCTTCACGAACCAAGTAACTTGGTTTAAAGCCTATGAAGTTATTCGCGGCTCCGAAACCAGTGCCGAACAATTGAATTTCGAATTTCAATCGGTTGTCGGCGAGGTTCGCCGGATTAATTTGTACGCTGGAAAGTCCACCGTAGTTGCTCGAGCTAATTCCTAGAAGGTCTTGAGCTTGTGCACCAATGAACGAAAGCACCGTAAAAAGAAGGAGTAGAAATTTTTTCATGAAAAATAATTTACTTAAAGTGTGGTTTTGGTTACGTAAAGGAAGAGCATTAAGTTCCAAGATAATGTTATTATTTCGAAAGTGTTAAACACCCCTCGTTTAAAAAAAAAGAGAGATTAAGAAACATAAATCATTGGTTAACGTACTTTTCCAAAGTGAAACAAATTCTACTCTTTTTATTTCTTGGACTGGCTAACTTGGTTGTTGGACAAGATTTTCGCGCAGCAGCGATTCAGCAATATGCCGAAGGGAACTATGACGTTGCCCTGCACAACATTAACCTATTGGAAAAATTCGAAGCCTGTGATTACTTCATTAAAGCCAATGCGCTTCAAAAACTCGGGCAATTTCAACAAGCGAGTTCGAATTACAATGAAGCAAAATCGGCCGGTTGCGAAGACGAATCATTGTTACTGAATAACGCTATCTGCGAATACTCTCTTGGGAACTTGAGTGAATCTGTTCATTTATTGAAGCTCTTCACACACCAAAACAAGACGAATTTCCAAGGCTACTATTGGTTGGCCTCAGCGTACTACCTTCAACATAAATATTCAAAAAGCCGCGAAGCGCTTGAAACGGTTTTTTCGTTGAATGAAAAATACGCCCCTGCCTATTTTCTAGATGCTGCTATTCATCAGGGTAGAAAGCAATACGCTGCTGCAGCTGAAACGTTCCTCGAGGCCTATGCGCTAGACAGCACATTGGAAGAGGCGCACCTTCAAGCGGGAATCTCGTTGCTCGATATGCAGAAGTACGAAGAGGCTTTGACCATATTCAAACAAATGCTTAAACCAACAAGCACGGCGTACATTCAAGCGTTGTATTATTCAGGAGAGACGTCCTATTTGTTGAAGGAAAACGAGGAGGCGTGCAAGTACTGGAAAGCCGCAGCTGACGCGGGCGATTACGATTCGAAGGAAATTGTTCGCACGTGGTGCGAAAACAAGAAGACGCCTATTTTCAAAATGCGTGCTTCGCGCTTTAAGTTCTAATTCAAAACAACTTTCACGCTCCAGTTGGCGCGCACTTCAATGGGTTTAGAGAAGACGCTCACAGGTTCGCATCTTATTTTTTTCTGAAGATCGGCAATGTCCCATTGATTATTTCGGTTCACATCGTGAACCAAACGAACGGTGTACTTCCCTGGCTGAATACCGCTAAAAACAAGCGTTTCCGCATAATCTACTTTTCGAACCACATTTCCTTTTTCATTTCGAAGCTCTACAAATTTCTTGAAGCTCTTGTCTTCTATTAAGGGAATGGACAACTCAAGGTTTCCTAATTTTTCAGGAGATGCAAATTCGAAATTGGTTTGAAGGGTATCGTTCGTTGTGCCGTATGCTGTTTCCCAAGCGCCAGGCAAGATGCGAATGCTTGCTTTTCCAATAAGCTCGCTTGCATTGGCGTCTACTTGTATTGCGAAATGCAAAGGAGAATTTGTCTCTGCAATTGTCCCTGTTGCTTGAATTCCTTGCACTGTAACTTGACACGTGTTTCGCTTCAACACCGCATAGGCGGGTGCTTTCACTAAAATCAATGATTTCGGGTCTTGCCGAATACTTCCAGAAAACTTGAACTTCTTCAACTTCGGAGATTTCGAAACAAAAACACTCAAAGTATCTGCTGGCTGCTGATTGAACGAATAAGTCACTCCTTCAAAGTTGTTGCTTGGTGCTAAACCTTCCCTTCCGCCTAATGCAAAAAACAGCGTATCACTGTTGTTCAATGAACCGTATCTGAACGGGACACTCGCCGTGGACGGGGCTAATTTAATTTTTTCAATCATTCCATAGGCGCCAACAATGAAGCCACTTCCAACAGAATCTGTCTTGAACATTTCTTCCGTAATCTTCTCTACTTTCTTCGGAGAAAAGCGCAAATTCAACGGATAATTATTTTGAGTTGAAAACGGATTTTCGATAAAATCTCCAATTTCATTTTCATCCCAAATTCTGTTTTCATTCAAATCGGAAAATGCTGCAACGTAGAAATTCGCTTTGGGTAAATAGCTGAAGATAAACTCGCCCTTGTCACTCACCTTTTTCGCATATGCTACTGATCCCATTAAACTGTCGGAATACAAGATTACCGTAGCCTTTTCAGGCACCCCGCCCTTTTGCGCGTCGTATACTACACCGCTAATAGAAGCAGAGTCGAGTGCACTTCCAGTTGAAAAAACAAAATTCAACGAAGTTTTATTTCCTTCAGTTATATCTGATATGGCATTGCCGAATTCTATGGTGTAAGTGGTGTTCACCTTCAGTGTGTCGTTCCAAGAAAGCATAGCCAAACGCTTGTTGCAAATCAAGGTGGCTGGCTGTTTCAATGCGGGAGAGACAATGACTTCATTCGCAGCACCTGCTTGCACAAATTCATCGAAGTTCAGAACGAGTGTATTTGTTGCGACATTCGTCGCGAAAGAATCTATGCTTTGCGCAAGTAATTTTGGCGGAGTCACGTCCTTCGTTCCGCCGTTCAATCCGCGCACTTGCGCACATCCCGCGGCAACGAGGGCAATTCCGATAACAATACTATTTCGAAGATTAAAAAACTTCATTCGCTAAAATATTGGCTATTTCTTCCAAGCCGGTTAGATCATCTTCATCGAAAAAATCGAGATGCGAACTGTCTACATCTAACACACCAATCACTTCATTTCCCTTCACAATAGGAACTACAATTTCACTTTTCGAAGCGCTGCTGCAAGCAATGTGTCCGGGAAACTCATCGACATTCGGAACTATAATGGAAGCGCCGTTCGCCCATGATGTACCGCAAACACCCTTGCCGTGCTCGATCTGCGTGCATGCAACAGGCCCTTGAAAAACAAAGAGATTCAGCGAGTTGTTGTTCACGATATAGATGCCCACCCAAAGGAAATCGAAATTTTCTTTGAGTAAAGCCATAACATTTCCGGCTTTGGCAATAAAATTAGGCTCGCCGTTACACAAGGCAAAAGCCTGAGCACAAGCGGCTTTGTAGCGTTTTTCCTTCGAAAGCTCTTTCGAAATAGTTGGTAATTCAGACATAGAAGTTCAAAAGTACAACACCTTGATAAAAATCTTGTATTTTGTACTGAAAGGCGTAACCTATATTTGCTGACCTAAAGACAAAATGTATGTCATCGACTAATTTCAGAGATCGCCACAACGGCCCTCGCCAAGAAGAAGTATCACACATGTTACAAACCATTGGTGTGAACTCTATTGACCAATTGATTAACGAGACTGTTCCAGCGCACATTCGCTTGAAGGCTCCGTTAAATGTCTCGGCCGCGTTAAGCGAAGACGAGTATTTAAGCCACATTTGGGAATTGGGGAAAATGAATGTGGTTGCGAAAAACTACATTGGATTGGGTTACCACCCAACCCTTACTCCTACAGTAATTCTTAGAAATATTTTTGAAAATCCAGGATGGTACACCGCCTATACTCCTTATCAAGCAGAGATTGCGCAAGGACGTTTAGAAGCGTTGTTGAACTTCCAAACTATGGTTACCGACCTTACTTCATTGCCTATTGCAAACGCGAGTTTGTTAGATGAAGGAACTGCTGGTGCGGAAGCCATGATTTTGTTCTTCCACAGTCGTTCAAGAGCGAAAGAGCAAGCCGGCGCAAACAAGTATTTCGTTGATGCGAAGACTTATCCGCAAACCATTGACGTATTGAAAGGACGTGCCTTCCACTTAGGCATTGAGTTGGTGATTGGTGATTACAAGACACACGTATTTACTCCTGAGTTTTTCGGTGCTTGTGTTCAATTCCCGAATGCTGAAGGAAGTGTTGAAGACTATTCATTGTTCTGTGAAGGTGCGCATGCAAACGACGTTTACGTTTCTGTTGCATCTGATTTAATGGCATTGGCTACCTTAACTCCTCCGGGTGAGTGGGGTGCTGATTTGTGCTTCGGTAACTCGCAACGTTTCGGTGTTCCAATGGGATTCGGCGGACCACACGCTGCCTTCTTCGCAACGAAAGAAGACTTCAAGCGTAACATGCCAGGACGTATCATTGGTGTATCGAAAGATCGTCACGGAAACACTGCCTATCGCATGGCGCTTCAAACACGCGAACAACACATTCGTCGTGAAAAAGCTACTTCAAACATTTGTACTGCTCAAGCCTTGTTAGCTGTAATGGCTTCTATGTATGGCGTATATCACGGACCTAAAGGTGTGAAGAGCATTGCTACGCGCATTCATACATACACGCACTCATTGCGCAACGCTTTGGTAAGTGCAGGAGTGAACGTAGTGAACACTTCGTTCTACGACACGTTAACCATTGCTTCTGCAGACGCAGGAATTCAAGAGCGCGCAGCAGCTAAAAATATCAACATGTACTTCCATGCAGGCGGAGTGAGTCTTTCATTGAATGAAGGAACGAAGCCTGCTGATTTGAATGAATTGTATTTCATTCTAACTGGAAAAGAAGGATCGGTTAGTTTAACTACCGAATGTTCATTCGGTTCTATGGAGAGAACTTCTTCTTACATGACTCATCCTCATTTCAACTCTCATCACAGTGAAACTGAGATGTTGCGTTATATGAAGAAGTTAGAGAACAAAGATTTGTCGTTGGCACACGCAATGATTCCATTGGGATCATGTACCATGAAATTGAATGCTACGAGCGAGATGATTCCATTGTCTTGGCCAGAATTCAATAGCATTCATCCTTTCGCGCCAGCGAATCAAACCGCAGGTTACCAAAAGATGTTGGTAGAACTTGAGAAAGATTTGTGCGAGTGTACTGGTTTCGCTGGAGTGTCTCTTCAACCAAACTCAGGTGCACAAGGTGAGTTATCAGGATTGCTTGTTATTATGGCTTACCACAGAAGTCGCGGTGATCATCACCGTAACATTTGTATCATTCCATCTTCTGCACACGGAACAAATCCGGCATCTGCAGTAATGGCTGGGTTAACAGTTGTGGTAACGAAGTGTGACGAAAACGGAAACGTAGACGTTGCAGATCTTCGCGAGAAAGCAGAATTGCACAAAGACAACCTCGCTGCATTAATGGTTACTTATCCTTCTACACATGGTGTATTCGAAGAAGCCATTAACGAGATTACAGATATTATTCACGCCAACGGCGGACAAGTATACATGGACGGTGCGAACATGAACGCTCAGGTTGGTCTTACCAATCCGGGTAACATTGGCGCAGACGTTTGTCACTTGAACTTACACAAGACCTTCGCTATTCCTCACGGAGGTGGTGGTCCTGGCATGGGACCTATTGGTGTTGCTGCTCACTTGAAGCCTTTCCTTCCATCTAACGCATTTGTGAAAACAGGCGGAGAGCACGGAATTAACGGTGTGAGTTCTGCTCCATTCGGAAGTGCATTAATCTTATTGATTTCTTACGGATACATTAAGATGTTAGGATTCGACGGATTGGCAGACGCAACGAAAGTTGCAATCTTCAACGCGAACTACATGAAGGCACGTTTGAAAGATCATTACGATGTTCTTTATACTGGAACAAACGGACACGTTGCACATGAAATGATTTTGGATTGTCGTTCATTTAAATCTTTTGGGGTTGAAGTGGAAGACATTGCGAAGCGTTTAATGGACTACGGTTTCCACGCGCCAACAGTATCTTTCCCTGTGGCTGGAACATTGATGGTTGAGCCAACCGAAAGTGAGCCATTGGTTGAAATGGATCGTTTCTGCGATGCAATGATTCAAATTAAAAAAGAGATTTTAGATGTTGAAAGCGGTGCAGCCGACAAACAAGACAACTTGTTGAAAATGGCCCCGCATACAGCGCAAGAATTAACTGCAGACGAATGGAACCACTCTTATTCTCGCAGTGCTGCCGCTTATCCAATGCCTGGTCTTCGTGAGAATAAATTCTGGACTAGCGTGGGTCGTGTAGACAACGCATACGGAGATAGAAATTTGGTTTGTACTTGTCCGCCAATGGAAGCGTTCATGTAATTCCAAAAGTCAACACATTTCAAACAGCCTCACTTCGGTGGGGCTTTTTGTTATCTTTACTTCAACATAAATTTCAAACTATGAAAAAAACAATTTTACTTATTTCAATTGCACTTGTCTCTTTCGCTGCTAGCGCTCAATTAGCAATTAAGTACACGCCGCTTGTATTCTTAAGAAACATGAAGTACACCGTTCATGCGGAATACATGATACCAAACTCTCCACGTATTTCTGTTGCTCTTGGTTTCAGTCAAAATCTTCTTCCGAAATCAAGTGGACTTGAGAATATGGCAGGAGGAACTTACTTCCAACAAAATACAGCCAACAGCAATGCTGGAATTTCTCTTGATCCCGAAGTGCGCATGTATACTCGAAAAAACATGGAAGGGTTTTATTTCGGATTGTACAGTTCACAGCGCTTTTCGAGCAACCAGTTAGATGAGTACACCGATTATTTGATGGATCCTGTAGATTCAACATACTATTACGCGAATCCAACCGGCGGTTTCCAAAATTTAAACACGCGCGTTTCCATCTACGGAGCACAAATCGGATTTCAAAAATTCCAAGGAAAGAACGATCGCTTCATCATTGACGTATACGCCGGTGGTGGAACAAAAATCACTTCAAGAAAATACACAGATGGAAATTCAATGCTAACGGGTGGTTTCACCAATTCTGTAAAGAACGGTGTTGCACTTCGTTTGAATTTTTCAATCGGAATATTATTGTGGCCTGGAGACGATTCTAAATTGCCTCAATAAGCAATTCTAAAGGCTTCCACGACAAATCGAAAGTCGTGGCAATGTCTTCATTGGTAAGGGTTCCGTGATAGAGGTAGACTCCATTGCGGAACCCTTTCTGATTTCGAATCAGATTGACAATTCCACCTTCGTCGCCTAAGTCTAAAATTACAGGAGCGAAAATATTCGAAAGCGCATAAGACGCCGTTCTTGAAACACGAGCAGCAATATTCGGAACACAATAATGAATTACACCGTGCTTGCGGAAAGTCGGATTCTCGTGGTTCGTTACTTCAGATGTTTCAAAACAACCGCCGCGATCGATACTCACATCTACAATCACACTTCCTTCTTTCATGTCTTGAACCATTTCCTCAGAAACAACAACCGGTGTTCTTCCTTTCTTGGAGCGAATAGCACCAATGACCACATCGGCGTATTTCAACGCACGTGAAAGTTCAGAAGGCTGAATGGTGCTGGTCCAAAGATGAACACCCAAATCGTTCTGAATGCGTTTCAGCTTATAAATACTGTTATCGAAAAGCTTCACGCTTGCACCCAAGCCGAGGGCAGCACGAGCAGCGTTTTCTCCAACCGTTCCTGCGCCAATGATGACTACCTCTGTTGGACGAACTCCGGTTATTCCGCCGAGCATGAGTCCTCTTCCGCCGGTGTGGTGACTGAGGTATTCTGCAGCAAGCATGATTGACGTATTGCCCGCTATTTCCGCCATTGCGCGAACAATGGGGTAAATTCCTTTTTTATCTTGAATGTAATCCCAGGCGATGGCTGTGATTTTTTTTACTGAAAGTTGAACGAAACACTCCTTCGATTGAACAGGTAAATTCAATGCTGAAATAAGCGTTTGCTTACCGGGCATCAATTCTATTTCTTCCAAACTCGGTGGCGCCACTTTCATGATTACGTTGGCTTGAAAGACTTGCTTGCGGTCGTACACAATGGTTGCGCCGCATTCGCTGTAGTCGTGATCTAAAAAATTACTCTCGTTACCAGCGCCGGATTCGATGATGACATCATGACCTCGGCTCACCAATAAACCAACACTTTCAGGAGCAAGCGCCACGCGACGCTCTTGAAACGACATTTCCTTCGGAATACCAATAGTTAAGCGTTGCATGTTCTTTCCAACGTGCAGCATTTCTTCTTGCGGAGACAGCGCCGTTTCAAGCGCAATGGAGTGAAAATGTTTTTTAGAAAGGGCCATAGCTGAGTATTCTCATCTTCGAAGTTACGAAACCTTGCTTATTATTTTTGAAAGGTTAGAATTATCTGCTATTTTTGGCACTGAAAATAAAAAACTATGTCACATTCAGATTCTCCGAAGCAAAGTTCATTGTTCTTATGGTTCATTGTTCCAATCGCTGTTATTCTAACTTTGATGTTCGTGAACATCAACAATAACGCAGCTGCACCGATGACTAAATTGCCTGGAGCTGTTCCTGCAAAAGAAGAAGTGAAACACGAAGATCACAAAGCTGCTTCAGACACTGCAGCTCACGCTGCAGATGCCCATGCTGAAGGTGCTAAAGTTGAAGAGCATAAAGTTGTGGTAGAGGCAGCTCCTGAGGTTGCTCCAGCTCACAAACCAGCTCACTAAAATTCAAAAACACGCTTTCCTTCTGCTTCGCGTATGCGAAGGAAACTAGGATTGTCTAAATAGCCGAACGCCACTTCTGGCCATTCGATGAAGACATACCGAGCGCCGGATAAATAATCTTCGAAGCCGAACTCTTGCAGTTCGGCTTTTGATTTTACTCGGTATAAGTCGAAATGATACATGCGTTCGTTGTTGCCGAGGTGGTATTCATTCACCAAGGAAAATGTTGGTGAACTTGTGTTCTCTTCCCCCAATAATTTCGCAACAAGCGAAATGAAGGTTGTCTTGCCAGCACCCATTTCTCCTTCCACACAAAATACTCCTGAAGGATGTTTCTGAATGAACTGCTGTGCCAATGATTCCAGCTCTTCCAACGAATGAACTTCAAACTGCTGCATGTTACTTCGACTGTAAAACAATGAATGGAATAATCATTTCCTCTAACGAAATACCTCCGTGCTGAAAGGTGTTTTGATAGTAGTTCATGAATTGGTTGTAGTTGTTCGGATAAACAAAGAAATCGTTGTCGGTAGCGAAAACAAAGGCTGTGCTAATGTTTTGCTTCGGCAAGTGCGCCTCGCTCGGATTGCGGATTTCAAAAACTTCCTTCGGATTGTAATCGAGATTTCTTCCTGCTTTGTAGCGTAAGTTCGAATTGGTATTTCTATCTCCAACTATGCGAATCGGATTTTCCACACGCACTGTTCCGTGGTCTGTGGTAATGATCACCTTGCATTTCTTTTCAGACAAGTGCTTCAGCATTTCAAGAAGTGCGCTGTGCTCGAACCAACTTTCCGTTAACGAAAGGTATGCTGGCTCATCGTCTGCTAACTCTTTAATCACGTCCATTTCTGTCCGCGCATGACTGAGCATATCAACGAAATTGTAGACGATTACATTCAGGTTGTTCTTCAACAAATTCGTGAATGAGTCGGCCAATTTTTTTCCAGCATGATAATTTGTAATCTTGTTGTAAGACCATTTCACATCGAGACCCAAACGCTTCAGTTGTGAGCCAAGGAAATCTTCTTCGTGCAGGTTTTTTCCACCTTCGTCTTCTTCACTCTTCCACCAATTCGGATACAGCTTTTGCATCTCCGAAGGCATTAATCCAGAGAACAGCGCATTGCGCGCATAATGCGTGGCTGTAGGAAGAATGCTGAAGAACAAATCTTCTTCTTCAATTCTGTAAAACGGTTTTATATGTGGAATGAGCGTCTTCCATTGGTCGTAACGCAAGTTGTCTATGACCAACATGAAGACAGATTCATCGGCTTTCGCTGAAGCAACCAAAGGTGCAACACGCTGACGAAAAACAGAGTTCGAAAGCAAGGGTGCCTTCGAGAAATCTTTCATCCACTCGAGGTAATTCTGCTTAATGAATTTCGAGAATTGCTCGTTCGCTTCTCTGCGTTGCGTCTTGAATATTTCATTCATGCCTTCGTCGTTCGAACCGCGAAGTTCTTGCGACCAGTAAGTCATTTTCTTAAAGAAATTCTTCCACTCTTCAGCGTTCATGCGCTGACCTAACTGCATGCTTATCTCGCGAAACTCTTGACGGTAATCGTTTGTGGTCTTCTCACTTACCAAGCGCTTTTCGTCGAGGTTCTTTTTAATAGTCAAAAGAATCTGATTCGGATTAACGGGTTTGATGAGGTAGTCGGAAATTTTCGAGCCTATGGCATCTTCCATAATGTGCTCTTCCTCGCTCTTTGTAATCATAACGATTGGAAGCGAAGAGTCTATGGCCTTCATGTCTTGAAGCACTTGCAATCCGCTGAGCCCTGGCATGTTCTCATCTAGAAAAACAATGTCGAAGAATTCCTTCTTCACCCAATCGATTGCAGATCTTCCGTTGTTCACGGTTGTAAGCACATATCCCTTTTGTTCAAGGTAAAGAATGTGCGGTTTTAGCAATTCAATCTCGTCGTCGGCCCAAAGTATTTTAACAGGATTCATTTCAATTTTTTATGTTGGAAGCAACAGTGCAAATGTCGTAACGAAGTAAAGCGAATAAATTGCATGGCGGTAAAAATTATGAAGACTATATTTGTAGGACTAACTTAATCTTTATCATGAAAAAATTTCTACTCCCTCTTGCTGCATTCTTTTTTTTCGGAATAAATGTATTTGCTCAACCGGGTGCACTTGATGCAACCTTCAGCACAGATGGTATTCAAACTGTCAATCCAACCAATGTTTTCGATAACGCACAGGATGTGATTGTTCTTAGTGACAACAAAATCTTAATGTGTGGAACCACGGGGTCATTCATGGATTTCGACATGATGGTGGTGAAGTTGAATGAAGACGGAAGCTATGATACGTCATTCGGAAACAATGGTGTTTTCACCCTTGCGAACACACTTGGTTCTGATTTCGCTTACGACATGACCCTTCTTCCTAACGGAAATATTCTTGTTGTTGGAGCGAAGAGTTTAACCATGGCAGACACACAATTCGCTGCTTGGGCCATTAAGCCAGACGGAACACTTGACCCGTCATTCGCGGTGAACGGAGTATATGAAACAAACTTAGACACAGGTGAAGAGTACATTTACCAAGCTTTGATTCACAACAATTTGATTTATTTAGTTGGAAGAAAATTCACACCTGGATTCAGCTACAATTCCATTGCTGTTCAGTGTTTAGATCTTCAAGGAAGCCTCGTTACCACTTTCGGAACAGGAGGAACTGCAACTTATCAATCAAGCAGCACAGACGAGTTTAATGTAACAGGCGCAACCATTGTTACAGAAGGTGCAATTGCTATTTGTGGAGATAAGTACAATCCGAATACATTCACTTCAGTACCCATGATCATGCTTATGACCTTGACAGGCGGACCGGTTGGTGCTTTCGGAACCAACGGATTGTGGTTAGATGCAACCGGAGGAACTTATTACGACATTGAATATGCAAATTCAAAATTAATTGCTGTTGGAACCAACGGTTCTTCCTCAATGGCTCGCAGACATAACATCGATGGTACTTATGACGTTTCTTTCGGAACGAACGGAACACTTGCAAACGCCGCGGGTGGTTATAGCGCTTTCTATGATTGTACGCTTGGAGCCGACAACAATTGGTACGCATGCGGAACAACAAGTTCTGGATTCATGGTTCGCGACTTCTTGACTTCTCGCTTCAGTTTCGACGGAGTTATTGATCCGACTTGGGGTGGTTCAGGAAACGTGGTTACTTCATTAGGAGATTCGTTCGACGATGCGTACGGAATTGGTCTTCAAACCGACGGGAAAGTGGTTTGTGCTGGACTTACTTCACAACCAGATGGAAACGACATGGGCGCTGTTCGTTATTTAGCAAGTGGTGATGTTGTTATCGTTAACGGTTGCACATCGGTAGATGCTTGCAATTACAACCCAACAGCTAATCAAGAAGACGGCTCTTGTTATTTTATCGGAGATCCATGCGACGATGGCTTGGCAACCACAGAAAACGATGCTTACAATGCGAACTGCATTTGCGAAGGTGTGAGCAGTGTTGAAGAGAACAATGTATTCGGATTGAATATTTATCCAAATCCAGCAAACAACGAAATCACCTTGAACAGCGACGTAATGGGAGCTGGAACATTGACTGTTGTAGATATGACCGGTCGCGTTGTCCTTCAACAAAAAACCGTTGTTTCTTCGATACAAAAAATAAACATTCAAGACTTACCGAGCGGAATTTATTCGTTATCGGTAATCATTGAAAACAACCAGTCAGTTGTCTCATTCGTGAAGCTTTAAGCATGCTAGAGAACATTCCAGATTACATTCCCTATACCCTTCTTGCGCTTTTTTCGATTGGAATTGGGTTCTATTTATTCAAGGACACCGTTCGCTTTGCGCTGAAAAGTCAAAGAACTCCTGGTAGAATTGTGAATTGGATGAGTGCGACTGAAAAGGGAAAGAAATATTTCTATCCAGTCATTGAATATACACCCTTGGGCGGAGAAACCATGCGCATTCGAACAGAAGACAGATGCGAAAAAGAACCCTTATACACTGTGGGTTCAGGCGTAACGGTAAAATACGATCCGTCAAACTTCAAAACAATTCGAGTGGAATACCCGAAAAAAACTTCCTAACGAATAGTTGTTGTTACAATCGAATTATCAATAAAGATTCTGAAGGAAGAAAAACCTAATTTGCGGAATTATGTGGGACTTCATTCAAAGTATTACAAATCCAGAGCATATCCTGCATTTTGGCGGACTGGCTTTGGTATTGATAATACTTTTTGCTGAAAATGGAATTATTATCGGGTTTTTCCTTCCCGGAGATTCACTTCTTTTTTTCACAGGGCTTATTACTTCCACACAACCGCAACTCCTCGACACGCCAATATACAGCCTGCTCTTGTATATGTCAATCGCTTCGCTGGCCGGTTGTCTATTTGGATACTATTTCGGGTGGCGCCTTGGACCCGCTATTTTCAACCGAAAAGACACGTTTTTCTTCAAAAGAAAATACGTTGACGCTACACGAACCTTTTACGAGAGACACGGCGGGAAAACCCTCATTCTCGGGAAATTTCTTCCGTATATCAGAACCTTCGCTCCCATTTTAGCCGGAGTAATACGCGTGCCTTTCAAATCGTTCTTAGGTTATAACGTTGTAGGCGCTTTGGCTTGGGTTTGTTCGCTAACGCTTTTAGGTTTCTTTTTAGGTGAAAAGTTCCCCGGCATCAAAGATTACCTCGAATATGTTATTCTCGGTTTCATACTTTTAACGAATGCTTTTGTCGTTCGTGCTTACCTCAAAGAGCGTAAAAAAACTAAAGCAAAAGAAAGCGAAGCCAACGATTGACGTGCTTATCTTTGCGCCATGGAAAATTTCGATGTAGTTGTTGTTGGCGCGGGTCCAGGCGGATACGTTGCTGCTATTCGTTGCGCTCAATTGGGTATGAAAACCGCATTGGTTGAGCGTTATTCAACACTTGGAGGAACTTGTTTAAACGTGGGATGTATTCCTTCGAAAGCGCTTCTAGACTCTAGCGAGCACTACCATCAGGCGGTTCACACCTTCGAAGCACATGGAATTGACTTGGGTTCGAAGCCTAAAGTGAATTTGACACAAATGGTGAAGCGTAAGCAAGACGTGGTAGACCAAACAACAAAAGGCATTGATTATTTGATGAAGAAAAACAAAGTGACTGTACTTCACGGACACGGAACTTTCACTTCATCTACAACGGTTTCTATTGCAAAAGCAGACGGTACCAACGAAGAGGTAAGCGGAAAGAATTTCATTGTCGCTACTGGATCAAAACCAGCGAGCCTACCCTTCATTCAAATAGATAAAAAACGCGTTATCACAAGCACCGAAGCATTGAAGTTGGAAGAAGTTCCAAAGCACTTGATTGTGATTGGTGGTGGTGTAATTGGACTTGAATTGGGTAGCGTTTATGCGCGTCTCGGTTCGAAAGTGAGTGTGGTGGAATTCATGGACGGAATTATTCCGACTATGGATAAAACTATGGGGAAAGAACTTCAAAAATCATTGACTGCTATTGGCTTCGAATTCTTCCTTTCACACAAAGTGAAAGAAGTAACGGCGAAAGGAAAAACAGTTACGGTTAAAGCAGACAACGCGAAAGGCGAAGAGGTAGCACTAGAAGGTGATTACGTTCTTGTTTCGGTTGGAAGAAAACCTTACACCGATAACCTCGGATTAGACAAAGCGGGTGTTCAGGTAGACGAGCGCGGAAGAATTGTAACGAACAATCATTTGCAATCGAGCGTTCCAAACATTTACGCCATTGGCGATGTGGTGAAAGGCGCAATGCTTGCGCACAAGGCAGAAGAAGAAGGAACATTTGTGGCTGAAGTTATTGCTGGACAAAAACCGCACATCAACTACAACTTAATCCCTGGTGTGGTGTACACTTGGCCAGAGGTTGCAAGCGTTGGATATACTGAAGAGCAATTGAAAGAGATGGGCAAGAACTACAAAGTAGGAAGCTTTCCATTCAAAGCCAGCGGAAGAGCGCGTGCGAGTATGGACACCGACGGATTGGTGAAAGTGTTAGCCGACAAAGACACCGATGAAATCTTAGGCGTTCACATGATTGGTCCGCGTTGCGCAGACATGATTGCTGAAGCGGTTGTGGCTATGGAATTCCGTGCAAGTGCGGAAGACATTGGACGCATCTCTCACGCTCACCCAACATTCACCGAGAGCTTCAAGGAAGCGGCGTTGGATGCGACGGCGAAGCGCGCTATACACATTTAGTCCGAAGGACGAATGTTGCATAGCAACGAATGTGACTACACGAATGCCTTCGGCGAATGTCTTCGACGACTTATTTCTCTGACAACGTCAGCTTGATCTCATAGAGATTGATCAGTAGGCTTGTGGTTATTTCTCTGACAAAGTCAGATTGATCTCTTAGAGATTGATCGAAATTTATTTCGATTGATCCACAGGATTTTAACGTTTCTTCTTCCCTCCACCAAAGTAGGTTCCGATAGACCACGAGCGTTCCATGAAGGTAATGGCTTGTTGAGCGCGTGCGTTTTTATCGCCGTCTTCCAACATGACGTCACCTAAGTACGATCTTCCGAATTGTGCACCCACTTGCGCGAAGAAGTGTTTGCCCATTTCCATGCGTAGTCCGGAAGACGCACTCCAGCCCCAACCTGCAACGTGCAGCCAATTGAGGTGACGTTCTCCGTAAAAAGTGAAATCGGTCCAAGGCAAGAAGATGCCTAAGTTTCCAGAGCACCACATGAATAAGCCATACTTATTGGTTTTGTCTTTCCAAACAGGCGCGCGGTATTCAGCAGCAGCACGAATAAAATTAAATCCGTTGCTGTGGTGGAAATCCATGAAGCTGGTGGTGTACAAAATTTGTTGATTGTTGAAGTTCCCAGTGAATTCTTGTCCAGAATATTTCGTGCTGTCTATGTATCCGTTCAAAATACACGACTGCGTTGGCGTTAAGCGATACTTCATATGATCCCAACCCACTGAAACTGAAAATTGATCTGTAAGGAATCGTCCGAAACGAACGTTGAATTGCGGAACACTGAAATACTTCGCGTTGAAGTATACATTCGGATCGAACTTCGCCGGCATATCTGTTGCGCTAACATCCTTCAATTCGAAATCATACCCATCTCCTTTGAAATGAATGTACGTTCTTAGGTAAGATGATCTGTTGTAACCCCAGTACATATAATTCTGTCCCTTGCGATCAGAAACCCCTCCCCATGAAGACTGTGGCTCGTTTGAAGTCTGAGCGAAAGTTGTTATGCCCATAAAGACAAACATGAAAACAAGAAGATTTTTCATAGACTGAAATAATTTGCAGCAAATGTAATTGCTGAACGATGAATCACACCGCACTTGGAAAAAAAGGCGAGGCACAAGCACTCGAGTTCTTGAAGAAAAAAGGATACACGGAACTCGCTATGAATTGGCGAATAGATCCTTATGAAATTGATTTGATCATGATTGATAAAGACTATCTCGTCTTTGTTGAAGTAAAAACACGCAGCACCGATGCCTTCGGTAATCCGCTCGATGCGGTGAATCCGCGCAAGCGACAAAAACTTATTCGTGCTGCACACTTGTTCATTGTGCTTCACAACTATTCGCTAGAACCTCGATTCGACGTGGTCTCTATAGTAGAAACAGAAAACGCCCCTTCGAAAATTTTCCATTTCGAAGAAGCGTTTTATCCTTTAGTCAGATAAGTCGAAGACATTCGCCAAAGGCATTCGTCGAAGACATTCGTGCGAAGCACATTAGGTCCTTCGGATCAATCCGACTTTGTCGAATTAAAGTTTCACTACTTGTTTTCTTAAGGAACCTTCTTCCATTTGCAATTCAAGAATGTAATTTCCTGAAGACAAATTAGAAAGATCAAGCACCGCGTTTCCATTCGCTACGCGCTGTGAAAGAACCAATCTTCCAGAAAGATCGCGAATAGAAAGGTTTGCGTTTTCGGTAGTGTTGTTCCATTGAACGTTTAACACGTCGGTCACCGGATTCGGATAAATATTCAATTGGTCTTCCAAAGCGATTTCTTCAACCCCAACGTTTACGGTAATAATATCTGAAGTAAGCGTGCAGCCGTAGCTGTTTGTGACTTGAACGGCATAAACTCCGTTCGGAGGACTGATTAAATAATATGTTATAGCCCCTTGAAGCAACAAGCCATTGTAAAACCACTGATAGGTGTCGTAGGTATCTGCAACAGAGAGCTGGTCTGCAGCAGCATTCCAGAAGACCTCAACTGGCGCGCAGTACAGATAAGGCTCACTTGTGGAAGAACATCCAAATTCATTTTGAAGATAAACCGAATAATATCCAGATTCAGTCATGGTTAAACTTGAACCCGATTCTCCTGAAATTAAAACGCCGTCATAGTACCAGAAGTATGTTGGCATAGTGTCGTTTGTACAAGCAATAACATCTGCGTTTACACTCACACTAGCATCAGGTTGTGGAAACACGCTAACACTTGTTGAAGCCGAAATATTGGTTACTTCGCTTAAAGAGATGTTAATGGTTCCATACGTCCCATTGCCCGAACTGAAGGACTGAGAGCCCACTCCTATGTTGAACGAAGAAGTTCCTAAGTTATCGTCTTGTGTAATGTCATCAGAATCCCAGAAGGTAATGGTATAAGGTGGGTTTGAAAGCGTGAAGTTCACGTTCGAGTAAGTTGCGCTGGTTTGGTTGTTCACCGTTCCGCTCGTGTATACAGCGCTACCTGCAGAATTGTTAATGGTGAAGTATGGATCTGCCGTGCTGAACAAATCGTCAGCATCGCCATTCCAGTTTCCGTTCACGCCTGCAACGTTTACAGAAGTAATCACATAGTTTGAAATAACGGTTTGAAGAGAAGCCGTGTAAGTTCCCGGTGTAGCATAATTCACTGGCGCCGGATCAGCCTCTGTTCCTGTTTGTCCGTTTCCAAAATCCCACGTGTAGGTGGTCAATTGTCCAGCGTCTCCACCTACGGTTGCAACGTAATCCACGTCAATAGATCCGCAACCAGCAGACTGATTAAACGTGAATGTAGATGTTCCGCCTGGACCCTGTTCAACAATAAGTGTAATGATAAAACTATCGTTTTGCGTCACCTCAAATCCGAAGGCTTCAGCCAGGGCTGTAATGCTAATCACGATGTCATAAGTACCTGGCAACACGGGTACTCCGCAAATTGTTGCACAACCCGTTGTTTCACCTTGTGGTGGATAGAATATCCCATCGGCATCGTTCAGGGTGAATTCCAAACCGAACGGTAATCCAGAAACATCCGTAATGGTTAATTGAAGAAGCGTTGCGTTAATTCCGGAAGACGGATCAACTACATCTGTTGGGATGAAAAATGTCATGACCTGCTCATAGTAAACACCTGTGGTGGCATTGGGGGGAATAGCAGGGCAAATCATAGGTGTGCCCGTTGTATTCGTGCAGGTAGGATCCGGAGAACAAGTAGGACATTGAGCGTTCACTGAAAAAATTCCAGCAAAAAAAAGAGAAACGAAAAAATAGATTTTCTTCATATGTTAAGATTTGAAGCAAGGTGCCACCAAGATTAACGATTTTTTTTATTCTACACAATGCTTTCCAACAAAAAAGCGAACAAGAAAATCTATCTTCGCAAGCAATATGAAACACTCCATCACTCGAAAATTATTTGCCTACTTCATCAATGGCTTGGTGCTCGCACTTCCCATTTACATTACGGGTTATGTTTTATACACCATCTTTGATTCTTTAGATCGCATTTTACCCATCGAGCACAAATACCCTGGGCTGGGAATTTTAATTCTGTTATCGGCCTTGGTGATTCTTGGTTTTTTGGGATCCAAAATTATTAACGATCAAATTCGGAATCGATTTTCGAAATTTCTCGATCGTATTCCATTTATCAAAACCATTTATAAGAGTATAACAGACATGCTCGGTGCGTTTGTAGGAAATAAGAAACGTTTCAATAAGCCAGTATTAATTCGACTAAGCAAAGAGAACGATATTGAGGTTATTGGATTCGTAACAGATGAAGATCTACAAGAAATTGGTGAAGCACAAGAAGGAAAGGTGGGCGTATACGTCCCGATGAGTTACAGTTTTTCAGGACATCTTGTTATTGTACCTCGCAGCAATGTTAAGCCAATAAAAGGAAACTCTCTCGAGCTTATGAAGTATGTGGTTAGCGGAGGAGTTGTTGAATTTGAACCTGAAAAAAATGAAGGAACGAAATAAGGCACTCGTCTTACTTCATTTCATTGTATTTCTTTGGGGCTTTACAGGAATACTCGGAAAAGAACTCAACTTTTCAGTAACTGTATTGGTCTTCCTTCGCATGATGGTGGCTCTTGCCTCTATTGCGATTTATAAATATTTCTGGAAGAAATCATTCGTGGTTTCGCGCTTCGACCTCATTAAACTTTTGTTCGTTGGCGTTCTTACCGCTGCGCATTGGCTGTGTTTTTTCTACAGCATTCACATCAGCAATATTAGCACTGCGCTTGCCGTCATTAGCACCACAGCTTTCTTCGTTGCACTTATTTCTCCGATGTTTACGCGGAAGAAATTTGTATTGAAAGAACTCGCTCTTGGCACTTTGGTTACCGCAGGTGTTGCCGTTATTTTCAATGTTGAAATGGAATATGCATGGGGAATTGTTTTCGCATTACTCGCTGCGCTTTTCGCCGCAATTTTTTCTTCTTTCAACGGAAGGTTTATTCGCACCATACACGCCAGTAATATCGCGCTTTATGAAATGCTTGGAGGAAGCATGGTTCTTATTGCTGTCATATCAATCCAAGGAGAGTGGAACATAATTGGTAAACTCAGCGCATACGACTGGCTGTTGGTTGTGTTGCTCGGCACAGTGACCACCGCATTTGCTTTCATTGCTAGCGTGAATGTGATGAAACACCTTTCGCCATTTTCATGTGCCATTGCCATTAACCTTGAGCCTGTCTATACGATTCTGTTGGCTCTACTTTTTTACGGGCAATCGGAATACATGCGTCCTCTCTTTTACGTCGGAGCAATCCTTATTCTTTCAAGTGTTTGGTTGGAAAGTTTGTTGAGGAAAAAAGCCTCTACTTAAAAGAATACCCTCTCACGTAATCCACGACAAAGGTGTTCTTTTCAAAAACCGAACGTTCATTCGATTGTTGAACCGCCATATCTACCAAGATTTTCATTGGCGATCTAGGGAAAACATTTTCTTCTCTTCCAGCTACAATCTTACCGTCCTTGCGGTCGCTCGATTTTTTATAACGATAAAGCGTGCGCATTTCCTTTCCGTCTGTGTACCAAACAATCGCGCGCTCTGTCCACAAAACACCGTAGGTGTGCATGCCGTCTGAGCCGTCGAACGGCAGTTTCGCACCCATACCCGACATCTTCTTGTTGTAATGCGTGGTCATGTGCTGAATACGCGCTTGCTTCTTCTGACTGAATCTACCAAACAAATTCTCTTCATTCCAAAACTCAAACACGTCTATCTCGTTGTTCGTTCCATCTGATTCTCCATACAGCCAGAACGCCGGCCAGGCATCTCTTCCCTTCGGTAACTCGCAACGAATTTCATAATATCCCCAGTGGAACAATTCTTTCGATTCGAACTCGCCGGTCTCGTAATTGAAATTACCCTTGCGCTCTTTCATTCCGTCTGTAATCCAAACGTAAAAGGTCTGATCTTTTCTTTCTTTTGGAAGTGTCGTAATGGTAACCTTTCCATCCTTCACCACCACACTCTCCTTGGTGAGCCATTGCTGCGTAATCTTCTGATCGGCATCGCGTGTAACGCCTTCGCGAATGGTCCATTTCTGCTCGTTAAGTCGAGTTCCATCAAACTCATCGCTGAACGAAAGTTTCATGGGAATACTCATTCCACGAAAATTCAACACCGTGTCTTTCGGCTGAGCGAAAACATATGCAGGCGCTAGTGCGCATAGAACGACAAGCAACTTCTTCCACATAAAAAATTATTTTTTAGGTTGAAACCACGATGAATATAGGACATAGTTGTTCGCTATGCGCTGCACTTCGCCTTGAAACAATTCCAGAGAAAGGTCTTTGATTTTTTTTGCTGGAATACCCGCGTACACACTTCCGCTTTTCACATGCGTTCCCTCGGTAAGAATGGCGCCGGCTGCAATGATGCAGTTCTCTTCAATCACACAATTGTCCATGACTATTGCACCCATTCCAATGAGTACGTTGTCGTGAATGGTGCATCCGTGAACCATGGCGCGGTGGCCAATGCTCACGTTGTTTCCAATTTTAGTTCCGGCTTTCTGGTAGGTGCCGTGAATGATAGCACCGTCTTGAATGTTCACTTTGTTGCCCATTTCAATGGTGTTCACATCGCCGCGAACAACAGCGGTGAACCACACACTGCATTGATCTCCCATCGTAACTTGTCCGACTATCGTTGCGTTTTCAGCAATGAAACAATCGTTTCCCCAGACTGGAGAGACGCCGTTAACAGGTAAGATCAAAGGCATAGTTTCGAATTACAATGGAATGTTTCCGTGCTTCTTACGCGGCATTTTCTCTGCTTTGTTCTCCAACATTTCAAATGCACGAATCAACTTCTCGCGAGTAACTGCAGGCTCTATTACTTCGTCTACATATCCGCGTTCAGCGGCGCTGTAAGGGTTTGCGAATAGGGTAGCATACTCAGCTTCTTTCTCTTTCCACTTCGCGTCTTTATCTGCTGCTTCTGCAATTTCTTTCTTGAAAATAATTTCAGCAGCTCCCTTCGCGCCCATTACCGCAATCTCTGCCGAAGGCCAAGCGAAGTTCATGTCGGCACCAATGTGCTTGCTGTTCATTACGTCATACGCTCCGCCATAGGCCTTACGCGTGATGACAGTTACACGCGGAACCGTTGCTTCGCTAAACGCGTAAAGCAATTTCGCTCCGTTCGAAATAATTCCGTTCCACTCTTGATCGGTTCCAGGCAAGAATCCAGGAACGTCTTCCAACACCAACAACGGAATATTAAACGCATCGCAGAATCTTACGAAACGTGCAGCCTTGTTGCTGCTCTTAATGTCTAACACGCCAGCTAAAAACGCTGGCTGATTCGCAACAATACCAATGCTTCTTCCAGCAAGGCGCGCGAAACCAACCACAATATTTTCAGCGTAATCTTTATGTACTTCCAACCAAGACTCTTCGTCTACCAAAGCAGCAACAACTTCTTTGATGTCATAAGGCTGATTCGGATTGGCAGGTATAATTCCATTTACTCCTTCTCTTCTTTCGTTGCCCGGTTCGTAAGGCAAGCGGGCTGGAGTTTCCTCGCAGTTTTGCGGCATGTACGAAAGCATTTGACGAATCACCTTCAACGCAGCCACATCGTTCTCTGCCGTCAAATGCGTAACACCACTTTTCGTGCTGTGTGCACTTGCACCACCTAAATCTTCACTGCTTACTTCTTCGTGTGTTACGGTCTTCACAACGTTCGGACCAGTGACAAACATGTAGCTCGTGTTTTCCACCATAACAATGAAATCTGTTAAGGCCGGAGAATACACAGCGCCGCCAGCGCATGGACCCATGATCGCACTCAACTGTGGCACTACTCCGCTGGCTTGAACATTCTTGTAGAAGATGTCGGCATAGCCGCCAAGACTCACCACGCCTTCCTGAATACGCGCACCACCACTGTCGTTTAGACCAATCAACGGCGCGCCGTTTTTCATGGACAAGTCCATGATTTTGCAAATCTTCTGCGCGTGCGCTTCAGCAAGCGATCCGCCCATTACGGTAAAATCTTGAGAGAAGACATACACCAAGCGTCCGTTGATTTTACCGTATCCGGTAACCACACCGTCGCCCAAATATTTTTCATTTTCTAATCCGAAATTGGTGCTGCGGTGTGTTACCAACATTCCGATTTCTTCGAAAGAGTTTGAATCTAACAAAACCTCTATACGCTCACGTGCTGTGAGTTTTCCTTTTTTGTGTTGCGACTCTATACGTTTCGCACCACCACCCAACAAAGCTTCTTGCTTCTTCTGTTCGAGATTGGCTAATTTTTCTTGCATGCGGCAAATTTAGGATTATTCCGCTGTGCCTGCTACATCGAATTCCACAACAACCTCCGTTCCGCCGTTGTTAAACAAGCATCTGTCGGCCAAGCGTTGCATCAAAAAGACACCTCTTCCGTGAGGCAATTCAATGTTTTCAGGAGCGGTGGGGTCTGGAAGATTTTCGTAATCGAAACCCGGACCCTCATCAGAAATAATAAATCGCAAAGTCTTTTCATTCTCCAATTCAAAGGTCAATGAAACCTGAAGGTCAGTATTCATGCGGTTTCCATGAACAATAGCATTGTTCACTCCTTCCGTTAAACAGATCAGTATTTCACCGTAATAATCTTCCTTAACCTTGTGCTCACTACAAACATCGTCTACTAGCTTCTCAGCTAAATGAATGCTTTCAAGCACGGATGGAAAACGAAGTTGTCTGCGACCTTGGATCATGAATTAATTTTTGCGTATCAAAAATGAGAAAAAAAACGCGACATTCCATTTATTTCTTTCAGGAATTTCTGAAATAGCGCTGAGTCTTCTCTTTGTAGTAGGGTTTTAAGTTCGGAGAAACAGAACGCAAGGTCTCTACTCCCTTTTGTTTGTTCTTCAAAAACTCTTCGTATTTCTTAGGGTTTCCAACGGGAGCATTAATGGCCTCGTTGCTCTTGCGCTCTTCGTCCATCTCACGCACGCGCTCGGCTTCTTCGGCCTTCAACAAGCGAATCATGATGTCATTCTGACGTCGAATGCTCTCTTCCGTTACCTGATTATTTACAATGTCGCGCTGAAGCTTCTCCATCTCCTTCGCAATCTGCTTCATTTCATTTCCTGCGCCACTTCCGTCTTCATTCAACTCATTACCCTTCTCTTCCATCATCTTGCGAATAGCGGCTTGTTTCGCGGCCATCTGCGCCAATTCTTTCGCCTGGCCTTCGTCACCGCCGCTTTTCGATCCGCCGGAATTGTTCTTGCCTTGATTTTGTCCTTTTTTCTTCGCCTCTTCCAACTGCTTCTGCAAGCCTTCTTGCATGCGCTTCATCTGCGCAGCAGAAGCTTTGCTCTTGCCTTTTCCTTTGCCCTTTCCGCCGGGCTTGTTGCAGCTGCCTTTACCTTCCTTCTTCGATTTCGATTCGGATTGCATTTGCGCTTGCATCTGCTGCAACGCATCGTCTAACAACAACGCCAAGTTGTTGTAACCCGTCATAGCAGACTGCTGGTTCTGCGTAATGCGTCCCATGTTTCCATCTGGAAAATCTTTCATGACGCGATCGAGGTTCGCGTTGATCTCGTTAATCTCGTGATTCACGGTTGAGCTAATCTCGGGCACGCGCTTGCTCAACGCGAACAGACTGTCTTCGATCATGCGCGAATCGTCTTTCAACTTACGCTGACGTTGCGCCAAGGTCTTCACGCGCGGGTCGTTCGATAGGGTCTTCTTCGTCTCTTCCATGAGCGCCTCCTGATCGAAGCTCACCGAAAGAATGTTCTCTAACAAGGCGCGCATGGCAGCCATGTCTTCTTCGTGTTGCTCTTGCTCTGCGGCTTCCATGCCGTCTTGCATTTCTTGAGCCATCTGCTTCATCTTTTCCGCTGCCTTCTTCTGCGCCTTCGAAGCGTTGGCTTTCTTGTTTTGTTTCAATTCGGAAGAAGACTTCTCCTGCTCGTCATCAATCTCTTTCTTCAATCCGTCAGTATCCGGAATCTCTTGCGGAGTTTCCAATTCTTTGTTCAACTCTTCCGCCTCTTTCAATTCCTTCTTAACGTCTTCGAACTCTTTGTTCAACTGCTCTTGCTCTTTCAGTTTTTCTTCTGCACTCTTCGACTCGTCGTTGGCTAACTTCTCTTGTTTGTCGGCCAATTCATTGAGTTTTTCAGCGGCTTCCTTCAACTTTTCTTCAACTTCCAATTCTTTGAATTGCTCCAACGCACGGTCTAACTCCTTCTCTAAATCTTCGGTCGTAAGATTCATCTTTTCTATTTCTTTTCGAAGCTCGTCCTTGTTCAATTCGTTCATGAGCTTCTGAAGTTCCTGCATCATTTCCTTCATTTCAGGACTTAGCATTTCGTTCATCAGACGCTCAAGCTCTTTTTGCTTTTCAGCCATCTGCTCGTCTTTCTGCTCTTGGTTGCGTTGCTGGTTCTGCTTTTGAATTTCTTGAACCTGCTCTTCCAATTTTTTCTGACGCTCAATGAGGTCTTCCAATTTTTTCTTGTCTTGCCAATTCAGATTTTGCTTCTCGAGCATTTCGCGTTCGAGTTGCTTCATTTCTTTTTGAAGTTTTTCCGCTTCACGTAAGCTCGATTCCAATTGGTCTTTGATGCTTTCGCTTTGCTCGTTGCGCATTTCCTTCAGTTCTTCTTCCGTAGGATTCACGAATTGTCTTATTTGGGAGCGTGTGCTCTTCGCGCCGTGCACGCCGTCGTTGTCCCACACTTCGAAGAAGTAATTCACTTCGTCGCCGGGCTCTAGATTGAAGATTGAGAAATCTACTGCGTGGAAAAACTGATCTCCGGTTGTTCCCACTTCAAACTGAATGGGCAACACGGTTGCGCTTTCTACGGCCTTACCGTCGCGCATGTGAACGGCAGTGAAGGTGAGTTTCGTAAGGCCGTAATCGTCTTGAATACCGCCGGTGAAATAGTGAACGTAACGCGAGGTAGAATCGGTTTCGTCTTGAACGCTTATGCTTGGGTATCCGTCGGCAACTACGTTCACTTGATACGACAGGGCGTTTCCGTTTTGCACTTGATCGTTTTGAGGAATGACGCTGTATGCAAAATTCTGCGAAGCATTTTCGCGGTGCTCGAATCCGTTTGAAGTTTCTTCGAACGGCAATTTACCTGCGGCTGTTTCGAAGAGAACAGCGGAGGTATTTTCACCGGCGATTTTCCAGATGAGTTGTGTGCCTTCGGGAACCAATAGATCGCCGGTGTTGTTCACCACAGCGTTCTCCTTCTTCAAGTAAGAAGGGTAGTTCACTTCAATCTGAAACTGAGTAAGCTTCGGCATTTGCAGCACATCGAGGTTATATCCTTTGCTGTGAAATTTTCCACCATAAAATACAATCACCGCATCTTCTTTCACATTCGAAAGGGTGTATGAAAAGTCAATGTTGCTCTTCTTCACCATTTGAAATTTCTGTCCGTTTACTTCAATGAAAACCTGCGCTGGAATTTCCTTTCCTGTCACTTGCATGCGCACCTCGTAGTCTGTGTTTTCAATCGCAGTTAAGGTGTCGTTCAACATGTCCATGGTGAACGGTGCTTCCTCTTCAATAATCTCGTTGTAGCGCAGCAGACGGTCGGTAGGTTTTAGAATGAAGGAAGGCGTAATTAAAAACAACACACCGAATACGCCCACCAGCGGAAGCAAGTAGCGCAAATATTTTTTGTTCTTCTTCACATCAATGGCCGCTGTGAAGGGCACTGGGCGCAGCGATTGCATGCGCTGTGCTATGCTTGCTTGAAGCAAACTGCTTTCCGCATGTTCGTTCAGTTGTGATTGAAGTTGAAGGGTATTCAGAAGTCGATCGTCTACTTCCGGAAAATGTTGACCAATAATTTTAGCAGCTTGTTCGTAGGAAATGTGCCTTCCCAATTTCAACATAGAAAAAAATGGCAATGCAATTCTTGAAACGAAGAAGTAAGCAGCAGAGGCTAAAAATCCGAAGAAGAAAATGGTTCGAACCGTTGGACCGAAGTGACCAAAGTATTCGAGTGTAACGAGAATGAGATAGAGTCCTAAGAAAAGTGCGGCTACATACAAAAGCCCTTGAACCATGCGGTTCTTGTAGTACTTCCGAATGAAGTCGTCTAAGCGTTGTATGAGTTGTTCGTATGCGTTCATGCCACTTTCTTCAGCATTGAAAGATACAAACGAATTTGTTTGACACTTATTTTTTCGGAACGGAAATACATACGTTTTGCGCTTCGGTGAAGAATCGCAACGCTTCCCATCCGCCTTCGCGGCCCACGCCCGATTGTTTCACTCCGCCGAAAGGCGTGCGCAAGTCTCTTTCCAACCAACAGTTCACCCACACAATTCCAGTTTGAAGATTTCCTGCTAGACGGTGCGCCACGGTAACGTTGGTAGTCCAGATGCTGGCTGCTAATCCGTATTTCGTGCTGTTCGCTAAGGCCTGCACTTCTTCTTCCGTTTCGAAGGGTTGAAGGGTAATTACTGGACCGAAGATTTCTTCCTGATTGGTTCTGCAGGAAGCGTTCAATCCCTCGATAATCGTGGGTTGCATGAAGTAACCTCCGGCGTTTTCTCCTTCCAATACAACACGCTCGCCACCGCAAATAACGGTGCCGCCTTCTTGCTTCGCCAATTCAACAAAAGAAAGCACTTTGTTCAGGTGTGGCTCGCTCACTAAAGCGCCCATTTTCGTTTTGTCTTCGGAAGGATTTCCTGGGACGATGCGCGAAACTTTTTCAATTAACGCTACTTTGAATTTTTTGTAGATGCCGCTTTGCACGTAGAGGCGTGATCCGCAAAGGCAGATCTGTCCTTGGTTTGCGAAGGACGTGCGAACGGTGGTTGAAAGCGCTTCATCGAAATCGCAATCGTTGAAGATGATGTTCGCATTTTTTCCACCCAACTCCAACGACATCTTTTTGAACTTCGGTGCCACCACAGAAGCAATGTGCGCGCCAGTTGCGGTGCCGCCTGTAAACGAGATGGCCTTAATGCCGTTGTGCTGCACAATGGCCTCTCCGGCTTCCGGACCGTATCCGTGAACAATGTTCAAGACTCCCGCAGGCATGCCTGCTTCCGCGCAAAGTTTTGAAAACAGGTAAGCGGTATATGGGGTAATTTCTGAAGGCTTCGCCACCACGCAGTTTCCTGCAGCGAGGGCTGGCGCTATTTTCCAAGTGAATAAGTACAAGGGAAGGTTCCAAGGAGAAATACATCCGACCACACCAATGGGCTTGCGCAGGGTGTAGTTGATGTACTCGGTATTCGGATGAGCCTCGCTTGCGAAGTGCAAAATGCCTGAAGCGAAGAAGCGAATGTTGGCTTCAGCGCGAGGAATGTCCACTGCCCGAGAAAGCGAAATAGGCTTTCCATTGTCGAGGGTTTCGGCCTGAGCAAGTGCCTCGGCGTTCGATTTTATAAGGTCTGAAAGGCGAATTAGCACCTCTGAGCGCTTTTCCACAGAAAGATTTGACCACGAAGGGAAGGCCGCTTCAGCGGCCGTAACTGCCGCGTCTACATCGGCTTGTTCGCTGCGAGGAATAAGGCTGTAAACCTTACCAGTAGAAGGATCTACGTTGTCTATAGTATTTCCGGAAACGGCAGAAACAAACGTTCCGTTGATGTAGTTCTGAAGTGAAATCACAGGCTTATTTTTAAAAAACGAAGATAGAAACAGAAAAATACTTGGTGTTATGAAAAGAAAGTATTTATTTTGCAGTCGCTTTTCGAAGGAAAAGTGAGATTGCCCGATCGTCTAATGGCAGGACAACTGTTTTTGGTGCAGTTTATATAGGTTCGAATCCTGTTCGGGCAACGATCAAAAAGCCGCTTCAATGAAGCGGCTTTTTTTATTCTTAATTTGCAAAAAATATTCGCATTGAAAAACATTGCTATTCTCGGTTCAACCGGCTCTATAGGTACACAAGCACTTGAGGTTATTCAAGAACATCCAGATCAGTTTTGTGTGGAAGTATTAACGGCGCACAGCAACAGCCAGCTGTTGATTGCGCAGTCGTTGAAGTTCAATCCGAATGCCGTTGTCATTACCGACGAATCGAAATACGCTGAAGTAAAGGAAGGTCTCGCTTCCACAGACATTAAGGTGTATGCGGGAAAGCAAGCGTTGGAGCAGATTGTAGAGATGGACAGCATAGACATTGTGCTAACCGCATTGGTAGGCGCAGCGGGACTTCCGCCAACGGTGCGCGCTATTCTTGCGAAGAAAAACATTGCACTCGCGAACAAAGAAACCTTGGTAGTTGCTGGAGAAATTATTACGCAATTGGCGAAAGAAAACGGTATGAATATTTATCCGGTCGACAGCGAGCACAGCGCTATTTTCCAGTGTTTAGCTGGCGAGTGGCACAACCCTATTGAGAAGATTGTTCTTACCGCGAGTGGTGGACCGTTTAGACAGAAGCCTGCTGAAGAGTTGGCTGAAGTGACGAAGGCGCAGGCCTTGAAGCATCCGAATTGGACCATGGGTGCGAAGATTACCATTGACTCTGCAACCCTTATGAACAAAGGGTTAGAAGTTATTGAAGCGAAGTGGTTATTTAATTTGAAGCCTTCGCAAATAGACGTGGTTGTTCATCCGCAGAGCATTATTCACAGTTTGGTTCAGTTCGAAGACGGCAGCATAAAAGCGCAGTTGGGATTGCCCGATATGAAGTTGCCGATCTTGTATGCCATGGCTTATCCGCAACGCGTAAAGACAGACTGGCCACGTTTCAACTTCATGGATTATCCGCAGTTCACGTTTGAGAAACCCCGTATTGAAGTGTTCCGTTGTTTGGGTCTTGCCTTCGAAGCCTTAGAACAAGGCGGAAACGCTCCGTGTATCTTGAACGCTGCAAATGAAATTGCTGTTGCTCGATTCTTAAACGACGAAATTAAATTCCTTCAAATCGCCGAAACCGTAGAGAAAACGCTTCAAAAAGCTAGCTTCATCGCGAAGCCTTCGTTGGAAGAATTAATTGCGAGTGATGCGGAGGCGAGGGGGATTGCGGGGGAGATTTTGTTATAAACAATCGGAAATTTCGTTTTAAATGTGATTAATTTTAGATATGCCAAAAATTGCAATCTATAAATTTCTTACTTTTTTCATATTTGCCTTTGACGCACTCAATGGGCCACCTCATCTGCATGTTGTTAAAGAAAAAGGCAATAGACAACGTTCAGCGAAAATTTGGTTGGAAACTTTGAAGGTTGCAGAAAAAGGAACATTAAGTGAAAAAGAACTGAATCAAGCTCTAAATTTGATAAAAAATAATCAAGCTCAATTAATTGCCTCTTTCAATAAAGTAAAAAAGGGAGAAAAAATAACAACAATCAAATTCAAATAATATGGGAACGACTCTTCAAAACTCCACTATCTGTATTGAAAAATTGAATTTCGATTTAATTGGAAAAATCTCTTTAAAACTTCAAGATGGTAGGATAATCATTGTACCTCTAAAATATTTTCCAGAGCTTCAAAAACTTTCAGTAGCCCAAAGAAAAAAGTATACCATTGTAGACGACCGAACAGTCTTGTTCAACTATTCAGATGCTGTATACCATCTAGAAGATTTTATGGGTCTTGAAAATAAATGGAGAGAAAGATAATTTCGTGATTCAACCCAGCCGAACACTCAGTCTGTGTCCATAACAAAATGCCCTATTCGAGTGTAATTTTTACTCTTATTTCTCAAACGAGAGTAAATTTTTAGAATTTTTACTCTCATTATTTCACAATTCTTAAATCTTTTGCGGTGATTAAGAAATCTATTCGCCGCAAATATGCGGTGAATAATTCCTATATTCGCCGCAGACAATTGAGAGGTAATGGCAAAATACATCTACGAATACAAAAACTGGACTGATTTCACTTGGCAAGATTCAATCATTAATTCCATCTTCGGAGAGGTGAGATTAAGACAAGGTATAATCATCGGGCAAATGAATGCCCTCGGATACTCAGCAAAAGAAGAAGCAACACTTTCAGCCTTAACACTCGATGTTGTTAAATCTTCGGAAATAGAGGGTGAACTGCTCAACTTTGATCAAGTGCGCTCTTCCATTGCTAGACGCTTAGGAATTAACTCTGCGGGGCTAGTTAAAAGCAATCGTGACATTGAAGGAATCGTGGAGATGATGCTTGATGCTACACAACGATTTGATTCTCCACTAACAGAAAAACGTTTGTTCGGCTGGCATGCAGCGCTCTTCCCAACCGGATACAGCGGACCGTATTCCATTGAAGTCGGTTGCTATCGCACCGGGAAAATGCAGGTCGTCTCAGGTGCATTGGGAAAAGAGAAAATACATTACGAAGCCGTGAAGCCCGAGTTCGTAAAAGCAGAAATGAAGAAATTCATCACCTGGTTTAATAAAGACAACTCACTTGATCCTGTCCTAAAAGCAGCTATAGCACACTTCTGGTTTATCATTATCCATCCGTTCGACGATGGAAATGGTCGCATAGCTCGTGCTCTAACCGATATGGTGCTTGCACGCGCTGAAGGAAGCGGGGAGCGCTTTTACAGCATGTCTAACCAAATATTAGAAGAGCGAAAAATGTATTACGCTGTTTTACAAAAAGTTCAACACAGCAAGAACGACATAACGGAATGGCTAAACTGGTTTCTTCATTGTCTTCGAAACGCAATGCTTGCAACAGAAAAAACGACACAACAAATTCTCATAAAATCCGCATTCTGGAAATACCACGAAAAGACTTCAATTAACGAAAGACAAAGAAAAATATTGAACATGCTGCTCGACAATTTCGAAGGGAAATTGCAAAGTTCGAAGTGGGCGAAAATCAATAAAACTTCGTCAGACACTGCCTTGCGCGACATTAAAGACCTCGTGGAAAAAAGAATATTACAACAAACAAAAGAAGGCGGCAGAAGCGTGAATTACGAGCTTGTAAAAAAGTGGCAAGTTAGTTAACTCACTACCTCAACTCCGCCGAACACTCAGACTGCAAGCCTTGTAAAATGCGCTGCATGCTCTTCTCTACAACCTCATCGGTTAACGTTTGTTGAGCATCTTGAAGAATGAATTTCAAAGCGTATGATTTCTTTCCTTCTGGAAGATTCTTGCCTTCGTAAACGTCGAACAGATTCACTTCCTTCAATAATTTCTTTTCGCTTTTTAAAGCAGACTGACGAAGGCTTTCGAACGTTGTTTCCTTGTTCAACAACAACGATAAATCGCGACGAACCCATGGGAATTTATTCAACGGTTGGAAAGCATTGCGCTGCTGCGCTTTCAACTTTTCTAACGCATCGAAATCAAATTCAGCATAAAATACTTCTTGCTCCACATCGGTCATTTCCTGAATAGCACCGTTCACTCTTCCCAACTTAACCAACGATTTTTTCTGAGAAGAAAGCTCCATTCCGTAAGCGAAAATGGGAGAGTCTTGAAGCGAAATCACATCGACTTGCTGAATGCCCAACGCATTCAAAATATTCTCCACCGCCGCTCGCAACTGCGCCAACGACGAAGCATTGCCGCTGTTCTTCCAAGACTCAGCACTTTCTTTTCCACACAACCATAAAGCCAATTTGCGCTTCTCTTTGTATCCGTTTTCCGTTTTGCGGTATTCCTTTCCAATTTCAAACAAACGAAGATCCGTAGCACGGTGCTTTTCATTCAACGAAATACCTTCCATTCCACCAAACAACAACGTGCTGCGCATGTGCGACAAATCTTTGCTCAACGGATTCAACAACGAAACGCTGTTCACGCCCAACGCCGCATCGAACGCTTCAGCGTACTTGCTCTTTGTAAGCGACATGTTCATGATTTCAGTGTAGCCTTCTGCCACCAACAAGTCGGCAAGACGAAAGTGCAAGCTCTCCGTTTTTCCCTTGGTATTCAAGGAAAGCGTCATGCGCGATGGAAGCTCTACTTTGTCGTATCCGTAAATACGAAGCACTTCTTCCGCAACGTCTGCCGGACGCGTTACTTCCACGCGATTGTATGGCACAAGCACCTTCCAGCCGTCTTCGGTTGAAGTAACTTCGAACTGCAAATCGTTCAATATGGAAACAACCGTTTCGCTTGGAATATCTATTCCCAACAACGATTTCAAATAATCTTTCTGAACTGAAATTTCTTTTTTCGGAAGTACAACCGGATAAACATCTTGCGCTTCAACCAACTCAGCATTCGGATTTTCCGCTTGAATTAGTTCCCAAGCGCGCGCTAACGCATTTGGAATACCGTCTACAGCCACGCCTCTTTCAAATCGGAACGAAGAATCGGAATGTATCTGATTGCGCTTCGCGCTCTTGCGCACACGCACCGCATTGAAGCAAGCACTTTCAAAAACAACGAACGAATCCTCAGCACTCACACCCGCATTTTTTCCACCCATAACACCGCCCATGCAAAGCACTTCGTTTTGGTTGGAAATAACCACGTCTTCGCTGGTGAGTTTGCGCGAAACACCGTCAAGGGTTTCTAACGCTTCATCTGTATTTGCATTTCGAACCGTGATGGTCTGATTCGGAAAATCATTCGCCTTGAACACGTGCAGCGGTTGACCCAATTCATGTTGAACATAATTAGTAACGTCTACGCACAGGTTCACGCTCTTCACGCCAATAACGGCAAGGGTTTCCTTAATGAAGGTTGGCGTCTCTTGGTTTTCAATTCCTTTGATTACCGCGAACGCATAGCGCGAACACTCGGTGTTTTCTTGAAGATCTAATTTCCAATTTTTCTGTTGGAAGGAAATCGGCTTCGCCTCGGTGGAAGTAAGAGTAACTTTTTCTGTATTCTCTAGATTCCACGCTGCCGCGAAATCGCGCGCCACACCGGCGTGTGAAAGGGCATCTGTTCTATTCGGAGTAATACCAATTTCAAGGCATGCGTCGCTTTCAATATTGAGTGCAACGGCCGCAGGAGTGCCCACTTCTGTTTCTTCTGGAAGAATAAGAATCCCGTCGTGTGAAGCGCCAAGGCCTAGTTCGTCTTCGGCGCAGATCATACCAATTGATTCTGCTCCGCGAATTTTACTTTTCTTAATGGTGAAGGCCTCGCCTGATGAAGGATACAACGTGGTTCCAACGGTAGCCACTAACACTTTTTGCCCGGCTGCAACATTCGGTGCACCGCAAACAATTTGCACGGGTTCGCCTTCACCTAGATTCACTTTCGTGATAGACAAACGATCTGCATCGGGATGCTTTGCGCATTCGAGTACATGTCCGACCACCACGCCTTTCAATCCGCCTGGAATTTTCTCAACGCTTTCAATGCCCTCTACCTCGAGCCCAGTTCTGGTAAGGGTTGCAGCAACTAGGTCGTGAGACGGAAGCGGTTGCACCAATTGAGAAAGCAGTTTATAAGAGATTTTCATATTCGCGAATTAGACTGCAAAAATAAAGACAAACGCGGGGGCGAGGGCTTAGAATTTTCTTACTTTTGCTCCTCTTCAAAAACGGGATGTAGCTCAGTTGGTAGAGTACACGTCTGGGGGGCGTGTGGTCGCAGGTTCAAGTCCTGTCATCCCGACA
>CAMCVP010000015.1 GCA_945881835.1 Chryseobacterium gleum
TCCATTAATACCCACTGCGCGTTGCGAAGACCCTCTACTCTGCGAGGTCTTTCGTCTAATTCTTTTCTTGTAAAATTCTCTGCACTACGCGCAATCGCTTCTACTTGCGTAGTGCTGGTTCCTGTGCAAACAATAAAATAGTCAGCAATGGCTGCCTCTATGTTTCGCAAATCTAGAATTTTAATATCATGACCCTTTACTTCTTCAATTCCCTCAATTATGGAAAACAGTAATGCGTCGTCGCTACTCTGGCTTATCGCTTTTTTCTTCATTTTTTAAACTTCTGTAGCAAAGGTATTCCGCTACGGCGTAATTTCGTTGTAAACTTTAAGTTTTCTGCTTTGAAAGAGTCCATGTTTGAACAATCCGCACATTTCCATTTCGAGCAGCTCGATAGTACAAACAACTATGCTTCCACAATTGCAAAACTGCCAGAAACCAGAACAGGCACTGCCATAACTGCCGATTTTCAGTTGGAAGGAAGAGGGCAGCGTGACAACAAATGGCTCGCAGAGGCCGGAAGTTCGTTCCTCGGAACACTGATTTTAAAAGTTCAATTGAGTCCGGAAGACATCTTCTTCCTAAGCAAATGGGCGGCCCTTCAAGTAGCAAAAACGCTCATTCAGCAAGGCATTCAGCGTGTTTCCATCAAATGGCCAAACGATATTTTTGTTGAAGGAAAAAAAATCGGAGGAATACTCATTGAAAATTCGTGGAGCGATCAAAAGCTTCACTATTCACTCATCGGAATAGGTATCAACCTTTCAGCAAGCCCAATCGAAAACGCCACGAATTTTTCACAACATTCGAATGATGTGCCTTCAATTGTTGATTTTCTTCAAACTTTGCGTAATCAAATGGAGTTAGATTATTTTCTGTTGGAAGGAAAAAACTGGACGGAAATAGACCTTCAATACCACAACCTTCTTTTTCAAAAAGAGGAATGGAAGGAATATCGAATTGCAAAAGACGAATCTACATTCACAGGAAAAATTATTCGCGTGGAAGCCGATGGCAAGCTTCTCTTGGAAAGAGAAGACCAATCCTTGTTAGGTTTCTACATGAAAGAAATCATATTTAAATAATTCTAGTTGAAGGAAAGAAATCTTACCTTCATTCAGTTAATACATCTACATGAAAACGATAAAGAGAATAGCCGTTTTAGGTTCAGGAATCATGGGCTCTCGCATTGCTTGTCACTTCGCGCAATGCGGAATTCCAGTGCTTCTGTTAGACCGCGCCTCTGAAGACGAAAAGGACAAAAACAAGATTGTCAACGACTCGTTGAAAAACGCGTTGCAATCCTCACCCTCGCCGATCTACTCAAAAAAATTCGCTTCGCGCATTACTACCGGAAATTTCGAAGACAACTTGAAAGACATTTCAAATTGCGATTGGGTAATGGAAGTGATTATTGAAAAGCTTGAACCCAAACAAACGCTCTTCGAAAAAGTAGAACAATTCATAAAGCCTGGAAGTATTGTTTCAACCAATACCAGCGGTATTCCCATTCATCTCATTGCCGAAGGAAGAAGCGAAGATTTCAAAAAGAATTTTATTGGAACACACTTCTTCAATCCGCCACGCTATTTGCGTTTGTTGGAAATCATTCCAATCAAAGAAACCAATCCTGATCTCATTTCATTTCTGAAAGAATTTGGAAGTCTTAAACTCGGCAAAGAAGTCGTATTGTGCAAAGACACTCCTGCCTTCATTGCGAACCGCATTGGTGTATTCAGCATTCAAGCTTTGCTGCACAGCATGAAGGAATTGGACCTCACTGTTGAAGAAGTAGACAAACTCAGCGGAACCATTATGGGCAGACCGAAGTCTGCAACGTTTCGCACATGCGACGTTGTTGGATTAGACACGCTTGTTCATGTTGCAAACGGACTTTTCGCTGTTGCGAAATCAGATGAACAACATGCATTGTTCGCCCTACCCGAATTCATTCAAACCATGATTACCAATCAATGGTTAGGAGATAAAACGAAACAAGGATTCTATAAAAAAACGAAGGGAGAAAACGGAGAGAAAGAAATCCTCGTGCTCGATTTAAATACACTCGAATACCGCAAACAAAACAAAGTGAAATTCGCTTCGTATGAATCGGCAAAACTCATCGAAGATCTTCCTTCCAGATTAAAACATTTATACAACGCAACCGATAAAGCGGGACTGTTCTACAAGAAAATGTTTCATTCACTCTTCAGTTACGTGAGTTTCAGAATGAATGAAATTGCAGATGAGTTGAAAGATGTAGACGCTGCATTGCGCGCAGGATTCGGTTGGGAGTTGGGTCCATTCGAATTGTGGGACACTCTTGGTTTCGAAGCTTGTCTTTCAACCATGTTGAATGAAGGATATACGGTTGCTCCGTGGATTCATGAAATGAAGAAAAATGGATTCACTTCATTCTATAAAAACTCGGAAAATCCGGAACAATATCTTCCAGCCGAAAACAAATACGCCTCGATTGAAATTAGCAATCAAGCGCGCGCTTTGGATTCGTTCAAGGAAATTATTTGGACAAACAGTGCTTGCATTGTTCGTCACATTGGCGATGGCATTTTAGCACTTTCGTGGAAATCGAAAATGAATACCATAGGCGGAGAAGTGCTCGCGGGCATTAACAAAGCCATTGATCTTGCTGAAGAAAAATACAACGGATTGGTCATCTATAATCAAGGAGAAAACTTCTCTGCAGGCGCAAATGTGGGAATGATTTTCATGTTCGCTGTTGAGCAGGAATACGAAGAACTCGATATGGCTATTCGTTACTTCCAAAAGACTGTTATGCGTTTGCGTTATTCGAATATCCCTGTTGTACTTGCCCCACATGGACTTGCTCTCGGAGGTGCTTGCGAAATGTCGATGCATGCAGACGCTACTGTTGCACATGCAGAAACATATATGGGACTGGTTGAAATGGGTGTGGGCGTAATTCCAGGTGGAGCGGGAACGAAAGAATTCGCCTTGCGTGCTTCCGATGAAATGAAAGACGGAGACATTCGATTGAATGTTCTTCGAAATAGATTTTTAACGGTAGGACAAGCGAAAGTGGCAACCTCTGCAGAGGAAGCATTTGAATTGGGATACCTAAGCAGAGAGAAAGATGAAGTGTGCGTAAGCCGCGCCCATCAACTCATGCGTGCGAAGGAAGTTTGTTTGAATCTTCATCATGCCGGATACTCAGCACCACAAGAACGCAAAGACATTACAGTTTTAGGAAATGAAGGATTAGGCATTGTTTACGCCGGAGCTTCTTCCATGAAATCTGGAAATTACATTTCAGAACACGACCAACTCATTAGCGAAAAATTGGGATACGTAATGTGCGGTGGCGATCTTTCTTCACCCACAAAAGTGAGTGAGCAATACTTGCTCGATTTAGAACGCAAAGCATTTCTCGAATTGTGCATGCAACGTAAATCGTTGGAGCGCATGCAGAGCCTTATTAAATCAGGAAAAATTTTAAGAAACTAATTCCATGAACGCATACATAGTTGGGGGTTATAGATCTGCTGTTGGCAAAGCGCAAAAGGGAATGTTCAAGTCCATGCGCGCCGACGAACTTGCGGCGCAAGTCATTCAACATTTAATGAAAGACTTTCCGCAAATAGACAAAGATGAGATTAGCGATGTCATTGTTGGAAACGCCACACCTGAAGCAGAGCAAGGGTTAAACATTGGCCGTATGATTTCTTTGATGGGATTGAATACCGAAAAAGTTCCGGGCATGACTGTGAACAGATATTGTTCAAGCGGATTGGAAACAATCGCTCTTGCGAGCGCAAAGATTCATGCAGGAATGGCCGATTGCATTATTGCAGGAGGTGTTGAAACCATGTCGCCCATTCCATTCGGAGGATGGCGCATTGTTCCGCATCCGAAAGTCGCAAAGTCTCATCCAGACTGGTATTGGGGAATGGGCTTAACCGCTGAAGCGGTAGCAAAAGAATACAACGTCTCGCGCGAGCAGCAGGACGAATTCGCTTTTCATTCACATCGAAAAGCCTTGGAAGCCATTGCAAACGGACATTTCGCAAATGGCATTGCTCCCATTGAAGTGGAAGAAATTTTTCTCGATGAAAAAGAGAAAAGACAAGTTCGAAATACAACAGTTACGATAGACGAAGGACCTCGCGCAGGAACCACGATTGAAGCACTTTCAAAATTGAAACCTGTGTTTGCGCTAGACGGAACAGTTACCGCAGGTAACGCTTCGCAAACGTCAGACGGCGCGGCTTTCGTCATGGTGTGTTCGGAAGAATTCATGAAGAAACACAACCTCACTCCTATTGCGCAACTGAAGAGTTATTCGGTTGCTGCATTGGCTCCAAGAATCATGGGAGTTGGTCCAATCTACGCGATTCCCAAAGCACTTCAAGCGGCGGGACTAAAGCAAAGCGACATTAGTTTATTCGAATTGAATGAAGCCTTTGCTTCGCAAAGTGTTGCGGTAATCAATCACTTGGAATTAGATCCTTCACGCACGAACATCAACGGAGGAGCAATTGCTTTGGGACATCCGCTTGGTTGCACAGGAGGAAAATTGACTGTTCAATTATTGAACGACTTGAAAAGAAGAAATGAAAAATACGGTGTAGTGACCATGTGCGTAGGAACAGGTCAGGGCGCTGCTGGAATATTCGAACGATTTTAATAAAACAACACATTATGAAACCAATAACAGGTGGAGAATTTTTAATTCGCAAAACAACATCATCAGAAATTTTCATTCCGGAAGAATGGAATGAAGAACAACAGATGATGAAGAAAATGTGTGAAGACTTCGTGAACAACGAAATCACACCGAACTTAGATCGCCTCGACAATTTAGAAGATGGACTTATGCAGTCTGTGCTTCACAAAGCAGGAGAATTAGGTTTGCTTGGAATTTCAGTTCCTGAAGAATTGAACGGAATGGGAATGGACTTTAAAACCACCATGCTCTGCACTGAAACCCTCGGAGCGGGTCATTCATTCTCTGTGGCATACGGCGCTCACACTGGAATTGGAACATTGCCGGCGCTTTATTACGGAAATGAAGAACAGAAAAAACACTTCGTTTCTAAACTCGCAACAGGTGAATGGTTCGGCTGCTATTGTTTAACTGAACCGAATTCAGGTAGCGATGCGAATTCAGGAAAAACAAAAGCGACCTTAACGGAAGACGGAAAGCACTATAAAATTTCCGGACAAAAGATGTGGATCACCAACGCAGGATTCGCAGATGTATTCACGGTCTTCGCAAAAATTGAAGACGACGAAAATCTTACAGCCTTCCTTCTTCACAAAGACATGCCGGGCATCACTATGAATCCAGAGGAAAAGAAGATGGGTATCAAAGGATCTTCAACCCGTCAGGTCTTTTTCAATGACGTTCTCGTTCCAATAGAAAACATGTTGAGCGATCGTCAGAATGGATTTAAGATCGCAGTAAACATTTTAAACATCGGACGCATCAAATTAGCGGGTGCTGTGATGGGTGGCGCTAAAGCGACTGTGACAGATGCAATTGAATACGCCAACACGCGCGAACAATTCGGAAGACCCATTGCAAAATACGGAGCAATACGACACAAGCTTGCTGAAATGGCCATCCGCTGCTATGCAACAGAATCGGCTTTGTATCGCGCAACACAAAACATAGACGATGCTATTGTCGGACTCACTGAATCTGGAATGGAAAAAGGAACTGCTGTGCTAAAAGGCATTGCAGCTTTCGCACCTGAATGTGCTATTTTAAAAGTATATGGAAGTGAAGCGCTAGACTATGTTTCCGACGAAGCCGTTCAGATTTTTGGTGGAATGGGCTACAGCGCTGAATCGCGCGTTGAACGTGCTTATCGCGATTCTCGGATCAATCGAATTTTCGAAGGAACGAATGAAATCAATCGCATGCTCATCGTTGACATGCTTCTGAAAAAAGCTATGAAAGGTGAATTGGATCTCATGACACCCGCCACGAATGTCGCGAATGAACTTATGTCAATTCCAGATTTTTCTGAACCAAGTGAAGACGTCTTTGAACGTTACTTGGGATACATTGAAAATTTCAAAAAAGCGGTTCTCATGATTGCTGGAAGTGCTGCACAAAAACTCATGATGCAATTGGCGAAGGAACAAGAGATTCTGATGAACATTGCCGATATGGCTATTTGGACCTACGTTGCGGAAAGCACCGTCCTCAGAACACAAAAAAGAGTTCAATTGAAAGGAGTAGAAAATTCCGCAAGCCAAATAGCCATAATGCAAACCTTGTTAACAGATCTCGCAGACAACATTAACAAAGCGGGCAAAGACGCCTTGAATTCTTTCGTTGAAGGAGACGAGCAACGCATGATGATGATGGGCTTGCGTCGTTTTACTAAAACAGAAGCGTATAACACAAAAGAAGGCCGACGCGCAATTGCAGCGGAATTAATTGCTTCAGGAAAATATTGTTTCTGATGAAAAAAGAAATAGGGAGTTAATTCCCTATTTCTGAATGAAATTTAATGCGCATGAGTCGAAGAATTTCTTCCTCATAGTCACCGTCGAAATACTCTTCGGCTTCCAAAATATCGTCGGTCTCTGATTGCATGAAGTATTCCATTATTTCCTCTTGTGCGTCTTCATCTATTTCATCATCGATGAAATACTGAATATCTAAGCGCGTCCCAGCATGAACAATGGTCTCCACTTCATCTATTAATTCAGAATATGTCTTGCCTATTCCTTTGGCGATATCGTTCAAAGGAATTCGCTTATCTACATTTTGAATAATCTTAATCTTGTGACTGCTCTTAGCGTGTGCACTCTTCAAAACGAAATCTTCTGGACGTTCAATGTCATTGTCTTCAACATATTTTTTTATGAGTGCTAAAAACGCTGAACCGAACTTCATAGCCTTGCCCTTTCCTACGCCACCAATGTGAGACAACTCATCAATGGTAATTGGATATTGAGTAGCCATTTCCTCCAAAGAAGGTTCTGAAAAAATTACATAAGGAGGTAGACCTTTTTCCTTCGAAACCTTCTGACGCAATTCCTTCAACATGAGGAACAACGTCTCATCAGCGGCACCTGATCCAGTCGCTTTAACAGCGTGGATCAATTCACCGTCGTCATCTGTTTCTCCAATTTCCTCTTCCTTCACCAAATCCATTTTGAAAGGCGATTTCAAGAATTCCAGACCTTCTGCCGTAAGTTTTAGCGTTCCGTAGGTTTCAATTTCTTTACGAATGAAATTCTTCACGAGAAGCTGACGCATGATTGCGTTCCAATGCTTGTCTGACTCTACTTTCCCTGAACCGAATAACTTATGCTTATCGGCCTTGTAAGTAGAAACTTCTGTGTTGTTAATTCCACACAAAACATTCGCAATGAATTTTGCTTTGTGTGTTTCTTTGAATGCCTTAATGCACTCCAATACCAACTTCACGTCATTTGTTCCGTCGAATATTTCTTTCGGCTTGCGCGAGTTATCGTCCATGCCTGCTCCCTCTCCTGTAACCTCATCCCACTCTTCACCAAAGTAATGAAGCAGATATTTTCTGCGGCTCATGGCTGTCTCTGAATACGCCATTACTTCTTGAAGCAACAGCATACCAATCTCTTGCTCGGCTACAGGTTTTCCATGTAAGAATTTCTCTAATTTCTCAACGTCCTTGGGTGAGTAGAAGGCCAAGCAATGTCCTTCTCCTCCATCTCTTCCTGCTCTACCCGTTTCTTGGTAGTAACTCTCTAAACTCTTTGGAATATCGTGATGAATTACGAAGCGAACATCGGGCTTATCGATACCCATTCCAAAGGCAATGGTTGCAACAATCACATCAACATCTTGCATGAGGAATTTATCTTGAACGTCGTTACGCTGGTGGCTATCCATACCAGCGTGATAAGACAATGCTTTAATTCCATTGGCAACTAACAGTTCCGCAATTTCTTCAGTCTTCTTTCTTGAAAGGCAATATACAATCCCGCTCTTACCCGCATTACCCTTTACGAATTGTATAATCTGTTTTCCAACATTCACTTTCGGGCGAACTTCGTAATAAAGGTTCTCTCGATTGAATGAAGACTTGAAGACCTTGGCATCTACCATACCTAAGTTCTTTTGAATATCTATTTGAACTTTTGGTGTTGCCGTAGCGGTTAGCGCCATTACCGGGACGTCTGCAATTTGTTGTATTATACTCTTTATTCTTCGGTATTCAGGGCGGAAGTCATGCCCCCACTCTGAAATACAATGCGCCTCGTCGATGGCAACAAAAGAAATTTTACATGTTCGAAGAAACTCAATGTTTTCTTCTTTGGTCAACGACTCTGGAGCAACGTAAAGCAGCTTAGTCTTTCCGCTTACCATGTCCTTCTTAACCTGAGTGATCTCACTTTTATTCAGTGAAGAATTGATAACATGTGCAATACCCTCTTCGTTGGAAAAACCTCTCATGGCATCTACTTGATTCTTCATCAAGGCAATTAACGGAGAAACAACAATTGCAGTTCCCTCAGACATTAAAGCTGGAAGCTGATAGCAAAGTGACTTCCCACCTCCGGTGGGCATAATAACAAAGGTGTCATTACCTGCTAAAACATTATCGATTACGCCCTGCTGCAGGCCCTTAAAATTCGAAAATCCAAAAAAGTGCTTTAGGGCTTCTTTCGGAGCCAAATCTGTCGCTGTTATCATTCTTTAAAAGATTGAACGTTATGAAAAAGTAACGTTACTGTAAAATTCGCTAAACGAATATAGGCACAAATGACGATGCACACCAAACAAATTCAAAGGAAAAAAAACACTCTAGAAACATAGGTTTATTCGCATCTTTGCAAAGTGAAATTGACTTCAGATAATTCCATTCTAGAATCGGCTCAAGAAGCCGTTCGCCTAGAGGCCTCGGCGCTTTCTAGTCTCAGCCAATCGCTGGGTGACTCGTATGTATCAGTTGTGAAAACGGTCCTTGACACAACATTACCACTAGTAGTTACCGGCATTGGGAAGAGCGGAATAATTGCTCAGAAATGGGTAGCCACGTTCAACAGCACAGGCCAACCTGCTCAATTTTTGCATGCCTCCGAGGCCATTCATGGCGATTTAGGAATGGTTCAGGGAAAGAGTATAGTTTTTTGCCTTTCAAAAAGTGGCGATTCTCCAGAAATTCAATATTTAGTTTCCTTGTTGAAATCTATGAATGTAGTTTTGGTTGGGGTTGGCGCAAATACCGAAAGCTATTTGGCTAAAGAATCGACTTATTTTCTGCATACTCCCATGACCAGCGAAGCTTGTCCGAATAACCTCGCGCCAACCGTAAGTACAACACTTCAGTTAGCAATTGGAGATGCTATTGCAGTTTCGTTAATGGTTGAAAGAGGATTCAGCAAACTGGACTTCGCGAAGTTTCACCCGGGAGGTGCGCTTGGGAAAAAGCTTTTTACTACAATAGGTCAAGTTATGCGTGAAGGAGCAACTCCAAAGGTTTCTCCAGATTGTAACTTTCGCGATTTACTTATTGAAATTTCATCGAAACGTTGTGGGGCAACAGCTGTTGTTCAAAACAATGAGTTATTGGGGATTGTTACCGATGGAGACATTCGAAGAGCCGTTGAGCAAGATGAAAATTTCGACTTACTCAATGCTGGCGCGCTTATGAATAGCTCTGCGAAAAGAATTTCAAGTTCATCTCTTGCTGTAGAAGGATTTCAATTGATGGAAAACAATAAAATCAGTCAATTATTGGTGGTAGATGAAAATGGAACCTACTGTGGAATCATACATTTGCACGATTTATTGAGTGCAGGAATTAATTAAGCAGTATGGCTGAAGAGAAAAACATGAGCTTTCTAGAACATCTTGAAGAACTTCGAAAGAGACTTTTCAGGGCAGTTCTTTTCGCGGTAGTGGGCGTGGTGGTCATGGTTATTTTCGATACATATATTATTGAAAACATTATCATGGCTCCTCGAAGAGCCGACTTCCCTACTTATCGCTTTTTTTGTTGGCTCGGTGAGAGCATGGGGCTGGAGGAACAATTGTGTTTTTCCGAAACAACCTTTTCTCTTCAAAGTACAACCATGGGCGGAAACTTCTCTGCATACATGACCGTTATTTTGGTTGGTGGGGTGATTCTTGCATTTCCAGCAATTTTCTATCAATTATGGGCCTTCATTAAGCCGGGCCTTCGCAAAAACGAAATGAAATCTGTGAGCGGAATTGGTTTCTTTGTTTCGCTCTTATTCTTTTTGGGAATTCTTTTCGGTTACTATGTATTGACGCCGCTTTCCATTCAATTTCTCGGGAATTTCGGATTTGCAGATGTCGAAGTGAACGCCACTATTTTGTCCTATTTAAAGTTGTGCACTTCACTGATCCTTGGAACAGGCCTCGTGTTCCAAATGCCAGTGGTCATATACTTCCTTGCTAAAATTGGCTTGGTTAGTTCTAGCTTCTTGAAGAAATATCGGAGACACGCCTTTGTCGTAAACCTCATTGTTTCTGCTATTATAACACCACCCGATGTAACCAGTCAGCTGTTGGTTTCTCTTCCCCTTCTATTGTTATACGAAATCAGTATTCGTGTGGCGCAGCGAGTAGAAAAGAAGAAAACTCAATTGTAAGATTTCTTCTTTTTTTGCTTGGAATGTGAACCGAATAATTCATTATATTCGTGACCATAAAAGTTAACTTAAATTTAATTACATGAAGAAAATCTACTTATTAGGTTTATTCACTGCCGTTGCTAGCGTTTCCTTCGCGCAATGGTCAGTGCAACAATCGCCTTCTCGCAGAACTTTCACTAGAAGTGAAATTTCTCCAAAAGCATCTATCCGTCAAGAGGTGGCACCATCTATTGATTGGAGTAATCGTGTTGTTCTTCTTTCTGAAGACTTCCAAGGAGTAGCTGGAACAATGCCAGGCGCACTTCCAACAGGATGGTCTACTTTACAAGTTGTTCAAGCTGACAACTCTCTGGGCAATGCTTTCAAAACACACACCAGTACTACTGCTAACGGTGGTGGATACTGGCCTGTACCGCAAGTTGGAACAGGTAACAAATTCGCTGGGGCGAATGACGACAACACTCCTTGTGACTGTGATATGATTGACGCATACGTACAATCTCCTTCAATGGATTTTTCTACTGCTTCTAACATCGCTGTTTCATTCGATATTTTCCACGATGGCAATTTCGGTGGTGGTGATGCAACATTACAGATCTCTACAGACGGTGGTGCTACATTCAACATCCGTTCTATCGGAATTGATGAAACAGGCGCAAACATCGATGTACTTCCTTTAGATCAAGATTACTGGCAGTCTATCATTGTTCCATTGTATGACATCACTGCGTCTAACGTAATCATTCGTTTCCAGTGGTCTGATGCTGGATCATGGGCTTCAGGATTCGCAGTAGACAATGTTGTTGTTGGTGAATTGCCTGCTAGCGACATTCGTGTGGTTAAAACTAAGACTGGTGACTGGAACCAAGCGAACTTCGGTTTAGGTTTTTGGGATTACAACAGAGTACCAGTTACTCAAGTTAGCCCTGTTCACGCTACATCTGTAATCTTCAACGGTGGTACTAACGACCAAGTAGACGCTACAATTAACTACGAAGTAACTTTCAACGGAACTCCTGTTGCTGGTTCTCCTTTTGCGGCTGATCAAACTTCTGCTGCTTTCTTGTCTCTTGATAAAGATACTATATCTGTTTCTACAACATGGACGCCAAGTGCTATAGGTACCATTCAAGTTACTGCTACTTCAACTTCAGTTACTGGAGATGATGTTGCGACTAACAACACTGGAACTGCTTCAATGGAAATCACTGACTTCGCATACGGTCGCGATGGAAATGCTGCTCAAGCGTTTGTAGGTCCTGCTTCAGATTTCGAAATCGGAAACTTGTTCGACATATATGCTGACGATCAGTTCGGTGGTATTGACGTTGCAATCGGAGCTGGTTCAGCTGCAGGTGACCCAATTATCGGACGTATCTACCTTTGGGAAGGATTTGATGCTGCTGGAGATCCAATCTTCACAGACATCGGAGTAGAGACCTTAGAGTACATCTTTACAGGTAACGAATTCAACAGCGTTGGTGAAAGCACTTTCGTAACTCTTCCTTTCGCTTCTGCTGTAACTCTAAACGCTGATAACGTTTATTTGGCAGTTGTTTCTTGTGTTTCTGGAACACGTATCCCTGTTTCAGGAAGCAACGAGTGGGTTGTATCTTGGTTATATGACGGTACTGCTTGGGGCGCTACAGGTTCAGTTCCAATGGTTCGTTTGAACTCTGACGAAACTGCTGCTGTTGCAACTGTTAACGCAACTACTTCATTCGAATTAGGTCAAAACATGCCTAACCCTTCAAACGGTAACACAACTATCGTTTACAACCTTCCTAGCAACGAGCGTGTAACTTTAACAGTTCGCGATTTGACTGGACGTGTTGTTTCTGTTTCAAATGAAGGTGTTAAGCCAGCTGGTAAAAACATGATCTCTCTGAATACTTCAGCGTTCGGTGCAGGTGTTTACACTTACACAATCACTGCAGGTTCTTCAAGTTTGACTAAAGAAATGATGGTGAAATAATTCACTTACTTTCATTGAAAGGAAAAAGTCCCGCATGTGCGGGACTTTTTTTTATCCGAGAGGAATTGCATATTGAAAGATTTATTACCTTCCCATTCTAAAATTAAACCTGTTAAGATGAAAAAACTTTTTACTCTTTGTGGTGTTTTGGGTATCGCTTTTTCTGCAGCTGCACAAGTAACGCCAGTTACAGACATTAAGGCTGCTCCGAAAACTCCTTCAAACACAGAATTGGAACGTTCTGCACACGCTACCGCAACGGCTCCAACTACAAGCAACAATCGTGTTGTTGTATACAGCCAAAACTTTTCTACCGGATTTGGTGATATGACTCATGAGGATAGCAGTCCTGCTGGAACCATTTGGATGATCGCCAACGCTAGCTCTCCTGCCGGAGAATTCTCTACTGCATTGCCAGCTTTAGCTTCGCCAACTGCTGCTAACGGATGGGCGATTTTCGATTGTGACTTATACAACACTCCAGTGTCAAACGGTGTTGAAGATGTTACTGGAAGTATGTCAACTCCAACTATCGATTGTAGCGCAATGACTTCTGTTATTGTGGAATGGTCTCAGTACTTCCGTTATTGCTGCTTCTCTGCGTCTCCTTTGACGTTAGAAGTTTCTACAGACGGTGGAAACAACTGGGTTGTTTTCCCAGCAAACGGTAGCTTCACACCAAGTGCGAACTCGCTTTCTGCTAACCCACTTAACACTCGTGTTGACATTTCTTGCGCTGCTGCAGGACAATCAAGTGTATTGGTTCGTTGGGGCTACAACACAGCTGCTGCAGCTGGTTACAGCCACTACTTCTGGGGAATTGACGATATCGAAATTTTCGACAACTCTGTTGTAAACGACCTTGAAATTCTTCAAGTAACAAACGGAGATGTATTCAACATTTGGGAATACCGTGTTACTCCTTTCGAACAACGCACATACGCTGCAGACGGAGGTCTTTTGGTTGGTGTAATCTACCGCAACAACGGAAGTGCTGATCAAACTAACACTTCTATTAACGTTGACATTCTTGACGGAACAGGAGCAGTTGTTGGTAACGCAGTTTCTTCTCCATTCACAATGGAAGCTTTCGGAAACACTGCGGAGTGTCCATCATTCTTGAACGACACGTTGTACATCCAAACTGGATGGGAACCTAGCGCTCAAGGTACATACACTGTTCGCGCTAGCATCATTAGTTTAGACGCAACCGACGAAACTTCTGCAAACAACACAATGGATAAAACCATTGTATATTCCTTAGATGAATATGGTCATGAAGATGAAGCTAACCTTGACATTGAATTAACTCCACGTGCTAGCGATGACAGCCCAGGCGAATTTGATCCAACCGGATACGGAGCGTTTTTCACATGCCCGAACGCAGGTTCACTTGGATATGGTTTAACTGTTGTATTTGGTCCAACATCTGACGCTGGAGTAGATTATTCTGCTGTATTGTTCGAGGGAAGTCCTAATGACGCTGCAGTTCTTGCATCACAAGATTATGTATTAAATGCAGGATGGATTGACAATGGGTACCAATATTTCCCATTCGATGCTCCAATCGACCTTCAACCTGGTACTGTATACTTCAACGGTGTATTGAACGAAAACACAAGTGCTCTTCAATTAACTGTTGCTGCTGAAGATAACAGCGACACTGACAACTCAACTTCAGTTTACGAAAAAGCTGGTGACGGTTCTTTCGTATGGTTCGGAAGTCAAAGCTTCTCTCCTGCTGTTCGTTTGATTCTTTCTGAGCGCGTAACTGTAGATGAGATCAACTCTGACAACCTTACATTCTTCCAATTCGCTCCAAACCCAGCGGTAACTTCAACTCGCGTTAATTTCGAGTTAACTTCTGCTGCAAACGTTGCTTACGAAGTTCGTGACATCACTGGAAAATTAATCGAGTTCAAGAACATAGGTAAATACACTCCAGGAATGAACAACTTCGAATTGAACGTTGCTGGCTTGAACGCTGGTAACTACGAAGTTTCTCTTGTAATCGGAGGAGCTAGAATGTTCACTAAAACACTTTCAGTTAAGAAATAATATTTTCTTCCTGAAATGAAAAGGCCACCTTCGGGTGGCCTTTTTTTATTCGTATCTCAGCGCTTCAATTGGATCAAGCTTCGAAGCTTTCTTAGCCGGATAATATCCAGAAGCAACAGAAACCAAAAAGGAAATCGTTGCTCCAAGCAATAACCACATCCAAGGTATGGTGAATCCCACCCCGATAACCACAGACACAATATTTCCAACTAAAACACCTAACACTATTCCAATAAAGCCACCGATTTGACCAATCAACACGGCTTCAATTAAAAACTGTTGGCGAATAATTTTCGCACTTGCACCAATTGATTTTCTGACTCCTATTTCACGCGTCCGCTCTGTCACCGACACAAGCATAATATTCATAAGACCAATACCCGCGCTTATAAGCGTGATTATTCCGATACAAATTCCACCTAGCGTAATTCCAGAGATTAAACCTAGCAACTGTTCAACTAAGCCGTTACTCATATTCACTTCAAACGAATTGTCTTCGCCAGGGCCATCGGCGCGCGCTACACGCATGGCTTCCACAGCACTTTCCGTTGCTGACTCTAATTGCTTTGCTGTTTTTACTGCTATGCTAATTTGATATTCGGAATTGGCATCACCAAAGGTCTTTCGAACATTGGTCAAGGGAATTAAACATTGGTTATCACCAGCGAAACCAAACGTATTTCCTTTGGCCTTCAAGACACCCACAATCACGTATGACCTTCCACTTACATCTACAGTTTGTCCAATCGGAGAAACCCCTCCTTTGAAAAGTTCCTTCGCAATATCAGCTCCGCAGACCATTGCGTTTGCTCCGTCTTTCAATTCAAAAGAAGAAAAATTCCGTCCATCACTCAAGACATAAGAGGAGAGATCGAAATAATTCTCATCGCATCCCAAAACAGTTACATTCGGATTGGTTTTTAAACCGTCTCTGGAAACAGTTGAAGTTGCCGAAGCAAAAACACTCAATGAGACTGTTGCATCTTCTTTGAACAGCTCTTGAAACTTTCGCGCTTCATCGTAAGAAATCACCTCGACCTTTTTACTGCTTTGCCCCCTGCGCATTCCCTGACGGGCATTGTTACCCGAACGAATAGAAAAAGTGTTCGAACCCAACCTTGAAAATTCTTCACTCAACTTGCGCTCTATGCACTTCACCGCTGTTATCATTCCGACCAAAGCCGTGATGCCAATTGCAATAATCGACACTGTCAAAGTAGCTCGTAGCTTCTGGCTTCGAACCGAACCGATGGCGGTTTGAATGTTTTCTTTGAAAGATGTCGATAAAACTCGCAGCATAAAACAAAAGTAGGGTTGTAATTCGCTCGATTCCTAACTATTTTTGCAGCGTAAAAATCTACATATAATGAGTCAAGTATTCGACCTAGACATGATTAAAAACCACTACAGCAGACTTGCTGAACGAGTGGAAAACGCAAGAAAAGTAGTTGGAAAACCGCTAACATTAAGCGAGAAAATTCTTTACTCACATCTTTGGGAAGGCTCATCTGACGTGGCTTTCGAACGCGGAAATTCTTATGTAGATTTCGCTCCAGACCGTGTTGCTATGCAAGACGCTACAGCACAAATGGCCCTCTTACAATTCATGCAAGCTGGAAGAAAAAAAGTAGCAGTTCCTTCCACTGTACACTGCGACCATTTGATACAAGCTCGCGTAGGTTCTACAACCGATTTGAGCGATTCATTGATTAAAAACAACGAAGTGTTCAACTTCCTTTCTACTATTTCGAATAAATACGGAATTGGTTTCTGGAAACCAGGTGCTGGTATCATTCACCAAGTGGTGCTTGAGAACTATGCATTTCCAGGTGGATTAATGATTGGAACCGATTCGCATACAGTAAATGCTGGCGGATTGGGTATGATTGCTATTGGTGTTGGTGGGGCAGATGCCATGGACGTTATGGCCGGAATGGCTTGGGAGTTGAAGTTCCCGAAATTGATTGGTATTAAATTGACCGGTAAATTAAGCGGATGGTGTTCTGCTAAAGATGTTATTTTAAAAGTAGCTGGAATCCTTACCGTGAAAGGTGGAACCGGTTGCATCGTAGAATATTTTGGTGAAGGTGCTACTTCTTTGTCATGCACAGGAAAAGGAACCATTTGCAACATGGGTGCTGAGATTGGAGCAACCACTTCAACTTTCGGTTACGACGATAGCATGGAGAAATACTTGCGTTCTACAGGTCGCCCTGAAGTTGCAGATCTTGCGAACAACATTCGCGAGCACTTAACCGGAGATGCTGAAGTATATGCTAATCCTGAAATGTATTTCGATCAAGTGTTGGAAATCAACCTTGATGAATTAGAGCCGTACATCAACGGTCCTTTCACTCCAGATTTGGCTACGCCTATTTCTAAAATGAAAGAAGCTGCTGCTGCGAACGATTGGCCAACTAAAGTTGAAGCTGGACTTATTGGTTCTTGCACCAACAGTTCTTATGAAGACATCTCGCGTGCTGCATCGTTAGCGAAGCAAGCGGCAGAGAAAGGTATTGAGCCTAAGGCTGAATTTAGCATTACGCCTGGTTCAGAAAAAGTTCGTTACACCATCGAGCGTGACGGATTAATTGAAACGTTCTCGAAGATTGGCGCTAAAGTATTTGCAAATGCTTGCGGACCATGTATTGGAATGTGGGCAAGAGCAGGCGCAGAAAAGAAAGAACGCAACACGATCGTGCATTCATTCAACAGAAACTTCTCTGCTCGTCAAGACGGAAATCCAAATACATTGGCATTCGTTGCTTCTCCAGAAATCACAACTGCTTTAGCAATTGCCGGAGATTTAACATTCAATCCACTTACCGATTCGTTAACGAATTCGAAAGGTGAGCAAGTGATGTTCGATGCTCCAACCGGATATGAATTACCACCACTTGGTTTCGATGTGAAAGACGCCGGATACCAAGCACCTGCAGAAGATGGAAGTGCAATTGAAATAGCAGTTGCTACAGACAGCGAGCGCCTACAATTGTTGGCTCCTTTCTCTGATTGGGACGGGACGAACATTGAGAACGCACGTGTATTGATTAAAGCAAAAGGAAAATGTACCACAGACCATATTTCTATGGCTGGACAGTGGTTGCGTTTCCGTGGTCACCTAGACAACATTGCGAACAACACTTTAATTGGTGCTACCAACTTCTTCAACGGAGAACAAAACAAAGTGAAGAATCAAATCACAGGCGAATACGCTGAGGTGCCTACCGTTCAACGCGCATACAAAGCGGCTGGAATTCCATCTATCGTTGTTGGAGATCACAACTACGGTGAAGGTTCTTCTCGTGAGCATGCTGCAATGCAACCGCGTCACTTGGGTGTTCGTGCCATACTTGTGAAAAGCTTCGCTCGTATTCACGAAACAAACTTGAAGAAGCAAGGTATGTTGGCACTCACTTTTGCAAATGACGCCGATTACGATAAAATTCAAGAAAACGATCAAATCAATTTTGTTGACTTGGTGAATTTCACTGCTGGAAAGCCCTTGACTTTGGAATTGGTTCACGAAGATGGTTCGAAAGAAAACATCCATGTTAACCACACCTACAACGACCAACAAATTGAATGGTTCAAAGCAGGTGGCGCACTGAACTTAATTAGAAAATCACTTTAATAATAAAAAGAAAAAGGACTTGTTAAAGTCCTTTTTTTTAATCTTCGCACCATGAAAAATCTAGTGTATCTATTTCTCGCTTTAACATTCTTCGCATGCGGAAACGCAACGCCGAACGCTGAAGCAACGCCAGCCGCAACAACAAACACCGTTGTAGACGGAACAAATAAAACCGAAGCGGTTCTTTCAATAAGCGGAATGACTTGTGCTGCTGGATGCGGCGGAAAAATTCAGAAAGAACTTCAAAATTTAAACGGAGTAGTTACTACCTCTCTCGACTTCGTTGAAGATCGCGATGTAAATGTTGTGAAGGTAGAATTCGATCCGAATGTGGTGAAAGAAACAGATATGACCAATATCGTTAACACCATTGCCGATGGTCAATACCACGTTGTGAAAGCTGAAATAATTTCGCACAAAGCTTCATAATGTCCACCCTTCAACAAACAAAAAAAAGACTGAACACAGCAGGTAAGATTGGTCTCATCTGCATGTTCTTAATCATTATTGCTGGGAGTTTCGTGCGCATTACAGGAAGCGGAATGGGCTGTCCAGATTGGCCGAAATGCTTTGGATATTACATCCCTCCTACTGAAATTTCTACTGTTTCCCTTGAGGAAGGAAGATCTTATTCTAAAGGCCAAATGGTTATTTATCACGATACGCTTTGGATTGCAGAACAAAACTTCAATTACTCATCTGAATTCTGGAAAACCAATTTCGGAAGTGAAGCTGCCTTAAAAGTGTACCCTAAGCATCAATACGCTGAGTTCAATGCATTTCACACTTGGACGGAGTACTTCAATAGACTTCTCACGGGATTGCTAGGCTTACCGATTTTGGTTATGACATTTTTAGCATTAATCTATTACAAAAAATCAAACGACTATTGGCCTGTTCTGTATTCTGTATTCGCCATTGTCATGATTCTTTTCGAAGCTTGGTTGGGTAAAATGGTCGTTGACAAAAACTTGAACACTTCAACCATTACTTTACACATGGTTGGTTCATTAGGTATTTTATTAAGCCTTTTATTCCTCATTCGCAGAACCAATGAAGCGGGCAATTACACAATACCGTCAACACTTCGCAAAGCACTTTCTTTTTTCTTTTTAATTCACTTGGTTCAACTTTTATTGGGCACACAAGTCCGAGAATCGGTTGACTTACTCCTTGAAAATGGTGTTGCGCGAAACTTCATTGTAGATAATCTACCCGTTGGTTTCAAAATACACAGAAGTTTTTCAATACTTATTGTCATTTTGACAACAATGATGTTCCTTCAATACAATCGCCTTCAAATAAAGCCAAGAAAATTTTTGTTCTTGTTCGTTGTAATTGGATTTGAAATACTTTTCGGTATGGGCCTTGCCTATTTAGGCCTACCTAAAGTGCTCCAACCGTTGCATTTGCTCTTTTCAATTATTCTGTTCGCTCTAAGCGGAATGATTCTCTTGGAAACTAAAAAGAAATAAACATCAGATTTAGTTTTTAACATTTCTGAATTTACTTTCTACCTAAATTACCTTTGACCTTTGCGCTTAGGAAATGAAAGGCATATTCTTTTTGTTCTGGTTAACTTTTTATTGCTTGATTTCAAGCGCTCAGGAAAGTGTGCCTGAAAAATTGAAACACCTGAAGCCCAATCGTGAGCTTTTAAACTTCCTTACACTAGATTCAGCGCAACAAGCCAAGCCTAACAACAATTATCAACTCATACTTTCTCGTGGGAAGTGGTATGCCGTAGGAAATGGTGATGGCCAAGTTTTCACCAATGAAAATGGAACTTGGAAAAGAATTGATAACACGCGATTGGAGGGATACCACTACAATGCGTTTCTTTTCGATTGTAACGGAACGCTCATGAAATATGGTGGATACGGTTTCTGGAGAAGTCACGGAATGTTTGTTTATTTCCATGAGCATCTCGGCGACTGGCAAATTAAGCCGAGTGACCGAGACCTGCCCTTCAATGGTAACCTAGCCTTCTTCAACAGAAAAGAAAACTCTCTTTATTCTTTTGGAAATTGTATTTACAACCAATCTACAGGAGAGCAGAGAATATTTCTAGACAGCCTGTATAAAATTGATTTGCTCAACATGAAATGGGAAAACATTGGCAAACTTAGTTCGATCCTTATAGATAAATACCATTTCCACTACCGCCTTTCTACTTTGGCTGGAAGTGTAGGATGTTTTGTGCAGCCCATTAGCACCGACTCAACGGCCTTGTATCTCAATTTTGAAACACTGAAATACAACGTTTACAATTCGAAAAACAACAGTAGATTATTCCGATTCTTCAAAGAACTACCCACATATGAACAAGTTTATTCCGATTCCTACGGACTTAAAATTCTTGATATGAAAACGCTTGAGAATGTCGATTCTCTTTCATGGGAAGAGGCAACCGGTAAACCTTTGGAATCTTCGGAGCTACTAGACAGAGCAGCTCCAACAGTTTCGTTCAAATTTTCTATACTCCTAGGTGCTCTCGGATTTGCCTTCGGCCTATTTCTTATATTCTTTTTTTACAATAGAAAAAAATCTTCAGTCAAAATCAAATCAGAAACTTCGAATTTCCAATCTTCAGTCCAGCTGGACCTTTCCATTTTGAACACTGTCATTTTCGAAGGCGCTATGTATCCTATCGATTCAGCTGATTACATTGTCATTCGGAAATTCACCGAACAAGATGCGACTACCCTTGAATTAAACAACTGGTTAGGTTTAGAAAACAAACAACCCGAAAACCAAAAGAAGCAAAGAGCCGAGTGGATAAAAAGATTGAATTCATTTTTCAATCAAATTGGTTTCAAAGAAGAAGCCTTCAATAGAGAAAGGCAGGAAACAGATAAGCGCATGTTCGTATATAAAATGAACAACAAGCTTAAAGAAAACGATGTTCCCATCAATTCAGTAGGCACAAAATAGGTGAACCAACTTAGAAATACGTAGTCGTTAAAAGTCTAGTTGCCAATAATTTAAACAACCACATTAGGTGAAAACACCTCTCCGAACCCATTTCACTCGATTTGTTTAGCAATCAGCTTATCAAAATGATTCATTTGCGAAAATTCTTTAGAAATGAATCGGGTACAGGAAATTAAACATTGGCTTGAAGAGGGCAACCTCTACCGTGCAGAAAAGGCAATTCAAAACTGTAGCAACGATCTTAAGCCTAACGAAAAAGAAGAATTTGAAAAACTGCTATCCGAAATTAGTGTCAGACATTACAGACTACTTGCGGGAAAAGCGGTTATTTCAAAAGACGAAAGTCTTCTCAACATTTGTATTGAAAAACTGAAAGAAAAAAACGCACCGGTTGAAGGACTTCAAAACTCACTCAATCAATTAGTATCAGAAAGGAGAACTCTAAGATTCCAAAAATTTCTAATTGTTACTTTCGGATTACTCATTTTTATTTTTGTTGGATTAATGCTATTCATCTGAAAACGGACTGGGAATAACGAAAAATAGAGAACCAACCACCCGCTAATACTTTTAGAAGAATTCTATCACACGCTTCCGAATCGATTGTTCTAATTATAATTGGAAAACAAACGCTGTAATTTTTTCTTTTTAATAATTAAATTAACCTATTTGATTAATTTGGATTACATCGGGTTGGAAACTTATCCACAATCCACATCAATATTCTCTTGAATCTTCAATTTGTAAAAACGCTCCGCAATGAGCTTAAAACCTTTGATTTTATTGAATTTATTCAATAAAAAACTCTCACTCTGTGGTAATTTCATTTGACAAAACTACCCGAATACTATTGGAATCCAAAAACAAACAAACGCTGTATTAATTTATTATTAAATCATTAGTTTAATTGTACCGCGAAATATCTTTGCACAAAATAATTGCGCAAGCTACTAGCTCGAGTTATACGTTTATAGCCTAACAAAACCAAACGTGTGAATCTTGATTTAAACCTTAATAATTATTCTCTTCAAAAAATACTTATTATAAAATGAATCGAATTCAGGAAATTAAACATTGGCTAGAAGAGGATGACCTCGAAAGAGCTGAAAAAGCAATTCAAAATTGCAGACAAAAACTCTCACCAGCGGAGAAGGCTGAGTTCGAAAACATACTCAATGAAATTAGTGTAAGGCATTATCAACTACTCGCCGGAAAAGCAGTTTTATCCAAGGACGAAAGCCTTCTTAAAATTTGTGTTCAAAAGCTAAATGAAAAAGGGGCATCAGTCGTTGGACTTAAACATTCGTTGGATCAAATCATTTCTGAACGAAAAGCGTCCCAATTTCAAAAAATATTGATGATTATTTTCGGATTAATAAGCATCGTCTTTTTCGCCTTATTCCTTCTTTACTGACGCTTTTTCCGATGTGTCAAGAAGCGTATCCATTCCCATCATCTGCTTCATTGCTTTTTGCATTCCGTCTGGAGAACCGTCTAGGAAAATAACATTCCCCTTTCCGTATTCCGCGAAATTCTTAATGGCTTCGGTCCACATGGAGAACATAATCATTGACGTATCCAGATTCGCTTGCTGCATTTCACGTGCTGCGTTCTGCATTCCCTTTGCTACCTCTTCTCTGAACAAGGCCACGCCCTGACCTCTCAACTGCGCCGCTTCTCTCTCAGCTTGAGCCGCAATCTTAATCGCATTTCCATCCGCTTCAGCCGCCTTCGTCTTAGTAATCAACAAAGCCTGACCCTCATTCTCTGCTGCAGCCTTCAAATTACTTGAGGCAACAACCTGACTCATCGAACGCATAACCGCTTCATCGAACGTAATGTCGTTAATCTGTAAATCGTGTAAATGATACCCCCACTCTTCAATCACATTATCTATCTGCTCTTTTACATGATCAATAATTTCATTTCGAAGCGACAATACTTCGGCTTGCTTCTTTGTGGCAACAAATGCGCGGATATTTCCTTCTATGGTGCGAATGAGCGCTTGCATTAAACTCTTCTCATCTATGAACTTGAAGGCTACTTTCTTAATGCTTTCTTCTGCATCGTCTTGAACAGAAAACAAAAGCATACTTTTAAAATAAACATTCGCCTGATCAATGGTTACCGCTTGAAACTCCAATTCAACCGAACGATTCTGAGTTGAAATACGTTTGAAGATGGTTTCAACAAACGGAATCAGAAGATTTAATCCCGGACGAAGAACGCGTCTGTATTTACCAAAAATCGTAACAACTGCTACATTTCCTTGTTGCACTGTTTTCAATCCTGAAAAAATAAGCAACGCAATCATTGCAATTAAAATATATCCTGGCATAGTGGTAATTTTTCACGAATGTATTCCAACTCTTCCATAAATATTCGAATTGATTCATTTCACCCTAAAAAAGTGTAATTTTGAGCATGCACAATTCCGAACTACTCAACGCAGAAGAAATAGAGCAAAAGCTAACCCGCATGGCTTATGAAATAGCCGAGCGTCATTACAACGAGAAGAATATTGTTTTCATTGGTATTGAAGACAATGGAGCTGCTGTTTCAAACAGATTGTTTGAATTGGTCACTCAAATCGTTACAATTCCTTGCGAAAAAAGTAGCATTCAACTTTCCAAAGAAAATCCAATTGGAAGTGTTCAACTTTCCAACCCACTTTCACTCAAGAATAAATGCGTGGTGCTAATTGACGACGTCTTCAATTCGGGTCAAACACTTATGCATGCCGCATCATTCCTTGTTTCGCAAGAAATTCATCGCTTAACCACAGCAGTATTGGTGGAAAGAAAACACCGCAGATTTCCAATTAAAGCAGATTTCGTTGCATTGAAATTGTCGACCACATTGAAGGAACATGTGACCGTGAGTATAGACGGAACAAATTCCTCGGTTACGATTCGTTAATTTATTTCGAAAGCGAAATTCAACATGTAGTTTCTTCCCGCTTGCGGATAATAAAAGCGCTCTGTAACAGTACTTCCGTAAATGTATGAAAAGGCGTAACCGTTGCTCGCATACATTCTATTGAAAGCGTTATTCACCCAAAAAGTGATCTTTACTGAAGGCTTCGGACCGTACTTTGAATCCCATTGAATACCGAAATCTGAAACAGCAAATGCAGTAATCACAGCAGTGCTACTTCCTGTATTATCAAGGTGCTGTTTCCCCACAAACTTTTCATTAAACAACAAATAAAATTGCTTTCTCACAGGCTTCATGGTCATGCGCCATCCGTGCGGAAAAACTTGATATTCGGCAGTTAATCCAGCAACAACATTCGGACTGAAAGCGATGTTAGTAGTTCCGCGCGCAATCACTTCTTCAGCATACGTATCGTAGTTGAAAATGCGCTCTTGAAAATCAACAATCTTATTCTCACTCAACGTTAAGTTAGCACCAACTCTTAATCGTTGTTTAAAATAAGCCGAAGAACTTAATTCAATTCCTCTTCTGTAGGATTGAGCCACATTCGTTCTCAAGGGCGCTCCAACATCGTTCAAAGCGCCTGTAAGCACCAACTGATTGTTGTAGTTCATGTAATATACATTTACATCGATTGTAGAATTGTAGTCATCCTTGAAATGAAGTCCGGCTTCAAAGTCGGTCATGTATTCGTTCTGTGGGATTTGCCCAAAAGGCGCATCAACAAAATCATTTCTATTAGGCTCCTTCCCCGAATGCGCAACTGAAGCGTAAACCGAAACAAACTTTCCAGCAAAATAACGTAGGCCAATTTTTGGATTTAAAAAATTGGTTGTCATATCAACATCATATTCCCTTTGATCGTTGTCCGTTCCAATGGTCTTATAAGAAACATACCTCGTTTGTAAATCAGCGTTTACAATTAACTTCCTGGGCACAACAGCCCACTCTATTTTCGAAAAAGCATTCGCGTCGTATTTGTCTGATTGTCCATAATAATATTGATAATTGAGGACAAAAATTAGTGGCGTTCCAGTAGCAATGACTCTTCCGTAATGTTGACCACTGTAATGATTCACACCTACTCCTGAAGTGCTCGTGAACTTTCTCTTTCTAATCACATACGAACTTGTCGCCCCGTAAAAGTTATTGTTCAACCATCTTCTTCTTACCAAATTCGTGAGCGAAAGCGTATCTCCATTTACAATTTGTGGAAGCATGTTGTAGTTCGCAACATCCTGATCTGTTTTGAATTGTTCGAAATACCCTTCTCCATGTGTGAAGTGTAAAGCAGCTCTAAATTCATGCATTGCGCCATCTCTTTTCTTGGAAGAAAAATAATGTGCCTGCGCATGTTCTTGTCTATAATTATCAATTTCGTTCTCGTAGAGATAAGCATTGTACGTTCTACCCGAATTCAATAAATTATCGATATCGGCTTGCGATGCACCGTTGCGATTTGCAAACGCAAGTATATCGGCTGTGGTTCCGTATAGTTTTTCATAGGGAGTTCCATTCCAAGCCTGATAAGTGTTTTCCTTTCCACCAAAAACAAAAAATGTCAATTCCTTTGAACGAAGATGTTCCTTGTGTAGCGTAAATTTTCCTTTTGTGAAATAAGAGAACAAATTTGTTTTAGCTCGATCGATGTATCCTTCGGATTCAATTCGACTAACGCGAATATTGTACTCAAAATTAGGTCTCGCCTTGTTTCCTATTTCAAACATTAATTTGTTGCTGCCAAAAGAACCTCCACCTGTATTAATTCGAACAAAATTCCGCTCTAATTCAGTGTCGGTATCTAAGTGTATGCTTCCTCCAAAAGAACCTGTGCCGTTGGAGGAAGTTCCTATTCCGCGTTGAACTTGAATGTTCGAACTGGAAGATGCCAGATCGGGTGTATTCACCCAAAACACTTGCTGACTTTCCGGATCGTTCAACGGCACTCCGTTTATGGAAACGTTCACTCGCGTGGGGTCACTTCCGCGGATCCAAAGTCCTGTGTAGCCGATTCCGTTACCAGCATCCGATGTTACGGTAAGAGAAGGTGTGAAACGCAATAGGAATGGCAGATCCACTCCGGTGTTGATCTTATCAATATCCATTGGCTTCAGATTCGTTAACGCGAATGGCGCATCATTTTCAGCCGACCACACATCGCGAATACTGACAGGATTTAAAACAAAATTCGGGACAGTTGTTGTGTCTTTTTTTTCTTGTGCAAATGAACTTGATGCAACAAAAATCGCAACGCTTACAAAAACAAATTTCTTAAACATGTATTTTACTTTGGGCGCACGACAGGGGTTGTGGTGCACGTTGTTCATCTTTTCCTTGGCGGCATTACCCGCCCAGGTTCCTCTTGTTCTGAAACAAGAAGGGTCTAATCTCAGCCATTATTTTTCGAATGGCACCCCTATGAGAACGGCGCAAATATAGAAAGGTATTACCTTAGACAAGTGAAAAAAGGATTGGTATTCAAAACAACAGGTAAATTCTACGACGTTTTAATTGACGGGAAGATTGTGGTGTGTTCGCTTCGCGGAAAAATTCGTCTGCAAGGCCTGCGCACTACAAACCCGATTGCTGCTGGAGATTATGTAGATGTTGAAATGGATAGTGACGGGAACGGAAGTATTCATCGCATTCACGACCGAACCAATTATATTATTCGGAAATCGGTAAACCTTTCGAAAGAAGCGCAGATTATTGCGGCGAATATTACTCGGGCTTTCCTACTTATTACCATTGACCGTCCGCAAACCACGCCCGGATTTATTGATCGTTTTTTAGTCACTGCAGAAGCGTATCGCATACCTGTAACGCTTGTTTTTCATAAGTGGGATATTTTTTCAGACGAAGAAAAAGAGAAAGCCATTGACTTGGCTTCAATATACAAAGGCATTGGATACGAGTTGTTGTTTACGAGTATTGAAACGGGACAAGGACTTCAAGAATTGAAAGAACTCATTGAAGTGGGAACGTTTTTATTTTCGGGACACAGCGGTGTTGGGAAGTCTTCTCTCGTGAGTACGATTTCAAACAACGAAGACATTCGTATTGGCGAAATCAGTGACTGGAGCGGGAAAGGACAACATACGACAACATTCGCAGAGATTTTTCAGTTGAGTGATACTTCTTTTTTAATTGACACTCCGGGTATTAAAGGATTTGGTCTAGTAAATTTCGAAGAAGAGATGTTGGCGAAATATTTTCCTGAATTTTTAGAATTATTACCTGCCTGCAAGTTCAACAATTGCAAGCACATTAACGAACCGAAGTGCGCTGTTCTAGAAGCATTGAGTGAAGGTGAGATTGCAGAATCGCGTTACATGAGTTATAGATCTATGTTAGAAAGCGAAACTGAAAAATACCGATCTTCATGAAATTTCAACTGTTCACCACCGAGCACTTTTTTATTATTGGCTTAACGATTTTCCTCTCACTTTTTTTTGTTTGGGTTGGAAGGAAAAATGTCCAAGCACGCGAGATACTGCGCTGGTTTTTTGGGATATTGTTATTGACGAATATGATCGTCTACCAGACGTATCGCTATCAAACAGGTTTGTGGGAAGTTCGTCACGATTTACCCTTGGAACTTTGTAACCTAGCGAACATTTTAGCTGCATTAGCCTTGTTACTGAAGCGTCGCGGCATGGCAGAAATTGCATGGTGCTGGGTCATGACCGGAACGTTGAATGGGTTGATTACTCCCGACTTTATGGGCGTATTTCCGGAAGTGCCATACGTTTCGTTTTTCATTGGGCATGCCGGATTAATTATAGCAACATCCTTTTTAGTTTTCGGAATGAAAATGTATCCGGAAAAAGGTTCTTGGTTGCGCGTTGTTCTTGCATCACAAGTTTATTTCGCATTAGCCTTTTCAGTCAATAAAATTATTGGCAGTAATTACGGATACCTCATGCACAAACCCGAAGGCGGCAGCGCCATGGATTTCTTCGGTCCTTATCCGTATTATTTAATCACACTAGAGTGCTTGGGAGCCGTTTTATTTTTCTTGGTGTTGTTGCCGTTTAGGAAGTTTTCTCCCAAGAATTAATTCCAACTCGGAATCATTCCGCGTAGGCCCATATCTACAACAGACTCGTTAGCGCCTGGCTCCCACTTGCCATCTGGATTGGTATCGACCCATTCGAAACTGTTGTTGGTGGAAAGTGAAAGCGTTACATAGATATCTTCTGTTTCATTCCCAGTAATCACCAAGGGCGAAGAGAATCCTCCTGTCACAACGCAACTTCCTTGCGGAATTGGAGAGGTTGCAAACAATGGATTAGGAACCGTAGTTGCTCCTGGAGGTGCTTGTCCTGAAGATACATAAGGTGTTCCTAGCACACTCGTCTCGAATCCCCAATATCCTTGAAGTACATCGTCGTTCACAGCCACCGATTGTGTATTGATTAAGTAGTTCGTGATATACGTATTGAAGCCAACAAAGCTTGCCACGCGTCCAGTTAAATCGAAACCGTTCGCCAACAAGTTCACATCGAAATTCTGATACAACAACGATGCACGAACGTATTCATAGGTGCCCGGTGTAAATGAACTGATGGGAACAGCTACAAAAATTTCTCCCGGAGCAGCAATTCGAGCCTTAGCAAAATCAATCGCATTCGCGCCCCCTGCGTTGGTTTCATCTGCATGATAGACAACCTCACCAGCGCCTAAAGCAGTATACATATTCGGAGCGAATTCAATGTAGTGTGCAGAAATTTTATGAAACAACGGACTTAATGCGGCATGTCCAGCGGGCACAGTTGAAGGCACTCCTAAGTTGTTCAATCGCTCTTGCGTTGAATCTGTCACAATTTTTATGTAAACCGTTGGTCCATCCAATGAATGCGGATCATCCTTGCAACGATCGCAAGAAACCAAAACCATCATCATTAAAACAGCAAAAAGGAAATTCGATTTTTTCATGACGGGAAATTAAGATTTTTATCGAAACCTAACTCATGTAAATCCATGCACTTTCATAAGACTCTTGGACTTCAAAAAACTGGAGCATCTCTTGATAAAACGAATCGCCTCCTATTGTTGCGCTATCCCCAATCACTATCAACTTCTTCCTCGCGCGAGTAAGCGCAACGTTCATCCTGCGGTAGTCTTTCAAGAAGCCAATTTCATTCTCGTCGTTGCTTCGCACCAAAGAAATAATAACCGCATCGGCCTCCTGCCCTTGAAACGAATCCACGGTATTAATCGTCACCTCCTCTTCTTTGAACACACGCTCCAACAACTCAATCTGCGCGCGATACGGTGAAATTAAGGCGCATGAAAAAAACTGTTGCGTCTGTTCCTTCAACATCGAATACATTTTCATGGCCAGTTCAGCTTCGCCTTTGTTCATGCGCGAATTACCCTCTGCTCCTGCTTCTTCATTGTATCCCGTTCCAGCAGTATCAATGAATTGAATCGGATTCAAATCACCTTCCAACATACGACGCGCAACAGAAACATCTGCGGTGAGTTTTCCTTCATAGAAATGCTTGTTACTGAACGCCGCAATCTTTTCGTTCATGCGATATTGCACATTCAGAAAATGCACGCCTTTTTCAATGCGCGCAGTTCTTTCCATTAACGAAATTGCTAAGCCCTTCTGGGCTGCTTCATTCGAAAATATAGTTGGAGGAAGTTGCAAATGGTCTCCTGCTAAAACCAATTTATTTCCTTTCGTAATGGGAATCCAACACGCTGGCTCGAGCGCCTGTCCTGCCTCGTCGATCACAACAACATCGAACACGCGATCGCGAAGCATATCATTCGCAGACCCTACGAGCGTTGTACAAATTACATCGGCCTGATCTATGAGTCTATCCAATAAAAACAATTCCGTCTCGCGCGCTTCGCGCATCATTTCTTTTGCTTCCTTGAAAATTAATTTGCGCTGCTCCGCTTCTTCTCTGCCAAACGAACGTTTGTATTTACTTCCCAACGACCGCAATTCTTTCGCTCTTCTTTTCCATTCACGCACGCGCGAATAATCTTTGTCTTCGACCAACTTCACATCAACCGTAAAGGCATTTGCTTTTGAATGCACTTTCGCCGGATTCCCCAAGCGCAGAACTCTAATTCCCTTCTCGCCTAACCCTTCCACCAAATGATCCACCGCTGCATTACTTGGTGCACAACACAAAACCTTTTTTTTCAACTTGGCTAGCTCTTCCATGGCATGAATGAGGGTGGTGGTCTTCCCAGTTCCAGGAGGGCCGTGAACAACGCTCACAACCAAATCATTCACAACACCACGTGCAGCTTCGTTCTGAGAATCATTCAAGTTCCCGTGGGATCCGGAGTATTCAATTTCTGAAAGTCTTTTTTCTTCCGAAGTAATGGCATCGCGAATTTCAGCCAAGCGGTTGTTCTTCGCATTTATGACATTATTCAAAGCCGCGAACATTTCCTTGTATGACTTTTCATCGAAGGATACATTCAATCCAATCTTTCCATCGTCGGTCCAATCGGGCAATTCGTCTACTCTGAATTGAATTTTCATTCTTGAGTGATCGACGAATGCAATGGTTCCTTTGATCGATTCACCTTGATGATTTTCGTGATTGGAAAACAATTCAACGGGTTGTCCAGATTGAAAGGAATGCTTCGCCGGACCGTTGGTTTTCTCCACAACCAAAAACGGATACGAACCAAATCCGAATCCATCTTCCACTATCTTCAAAGGGTACCACGAGAGTCCTTCTTTGATTCGCGCATTAACCGGTTGCTCTTTCAATTGTTTTTGAAAGCGCGCCCAATCTTCATCGCGCTCAATTTTCAGGAGCTCTGCAAGATTTCCGAGATAAGCTATATTTTCTTGAAGGGTCATGGGTACAAATAAATAAGGGGCGAAGATCGCCCCTTATTATAAAATAAATTCAATATTAATTTCTCATCAGGTGGAAATACCCTGAGTAATCTTCCATTTTGCCTGTAGGTGTTGTCACCTTCAAAATATAATAAAATACTCCATCACTCAATTCAGTTGGTGACCAATCATTTTTGTAGTCGGTGCTTTCATAAACTAAATCACCCCATCTATTGAACACTTCGAGTGAAGCGTTTGCGTAGTAGAATATTGCATCGTCGAAGTTCAACGTTTGGTTATCTGCTGTTCCGTTCAAGAGAACAATATTTGGTAAGAACACATCGCATGGCAATGAAGTTACTCCGTACTCTGTCATTGCTGAAAATCCGCAAACAGGCTCAGTGATTTCAACTGAATACACGAACTGTTCATTTGGAACACCCGCCCAAGGGCTATACACTGAAGCCAAGGCATTTGGCACAATGGTGTCTGACAAGTACCATTGATAGGTATATGAAGGGTCTGTGAAAGGTGCGCTCAAGAAAATTTGTTCACTTAAACAAACTGAATCTGTTGTAAAAGGACCTACACCTGGAGTTTCAGGAGTAATCAAATTGATATTATCGGTTACAGTACATTGAATATCATCAATCGGATGAACGGACAATGTCAACTCAGAGGTTCCTGTAGCACCGCTGAAACTTGGGAAAGGAATGTTAGATGCATTAAAAGATCCTCCATTTGCACTGACCACGGACCAATCATAAACATAATTTATTCCAGGTACTTGTCCAGTTACATTGCTCGTCAAATTCACTGTATTCAAGCAATATGGAATATCATTACCCAAATCCAACACCGGAGGAGCAAAGTAATTTACACCAATGGTATCTGTGTAAGTACAACCGAAGTTATCCAAAGCAGAAACAATAATGTAATAATCACCCGCCGTTGCTGGATTCAAAACAGCCCCACCGCAATTCGCTATCGTGTTTGAAATACCAGGACCTGTCCAAGTAATAGAGTCACAAGTGTATCCGAAAGAAGGAAGGAAAGAAACCAAAGGTGGATATAACGTTGAATCGAACGTTACAGACCAGTCGAAAATCCATCCATCATCTGATCCCCACAAATCACAAACTTCAACTATCCATGCACCGTTTAATGGACAACCTATAAGGTTTGAAAACGGTTGAATTGAATTGTATGTTCCACTTGGCAAAGTACCTCCGGTATTCGCCGCCCAAGTTCCTGCAGTAGCATCGGGTGCCCAAAAGTAGTCATATCCAACTCCGGCTGGATCTGCAGCACCATTGATATCTACCGGTTCTCCCAAGAAAGTTCCACTTCCGCCTTGTTGATGAACGATAATGGTTTGTCCGTTTGGACATTCAAATGAAATTACGATATCACCCATGAAACTGTGTTCGAAGTTGATAAAGAAATTGTCTAAATCCGATTCACTTTGAATAGTTTGTCCGGCATTGAATCCGCCGAAATAAATAGTATCAGAGAAGCACTGTGTTTGATCATCTGGAATGAATAAAGCACCCCCTAAATTCGCTGTTGGCAAAGCCGACCAATAGGTTGGATCGATAGAAACTGCTAAATTAATTTCTTGACCCAAACAAGCTTGGAAATCATCTGCAGCAATACTAATTGATGGATAAGTATCGACAAGTATTAATGCGTCGATTAAGTTAATGTTTCCACAACCGTTGGTGTCTAACACCATCAATTCTACCATGTATGCACCCGATTCAGAGAAGGTATGCGTAACAATTGGCCAAGAAGTTACATCGGTCGTACCATCATCGAAATCCCAAGTGTGACTGCCCAATACAGAACCTGGCGCAAAAACTGTTGTTGACGCATCGAACGTTATTGATTCGCCCACACACAAACGTGTAGGTTGAAAATCGGTTTGATCAACTGTCACCGCAACTACCGGTGGTTCGCAAGGAATACCACAAGAAATTTCAGCACCGAAGCTTCCAACACTTGCATCACTATCTGAGGTAAACAATACTGTAAGACAATTCGAAGGATTACTCGACGAGATGACAATATTGTTCAAGTCCGTGCCTACATATGTGCCAATCAAGGGTGCACTTGCATCTCCGCCGTTGAATATTGCCAATTGGTCACCAGCACCTAAGTTGAAAAAGCTAAAATCTAGATTTACGGGACCTGGAATTGTCGCATCAGAACAGATTACTGAAATCCCAACGATATTCGGTCCATAGTCCGCTGCACTAAGTCCTGGATCTACCAAGAAACCACCACAATCAGAAATGAACGCTGTACCTACAGGATACTCCTGAGCGGCAGCTTGAAAAACGGACAAAGCCGCTACGAAAAGGGAGAATAAAACTTTTTTCATTTTACTTGGCTTTGTTGTTTATCAATTCTCTTTTGTATAAAGTCTCTAAACGTTTTGTAGAAAATACAGTAATCACAAATCCTGTATTCCCCCAACGATACGTTTTTGTCTCTAGCGCGTCAGGTTGAAGCGCGGGTGTGCTGCTTAAAGCAGCAAATAGCATTTGGGGTGTTGGAGTAGCAGAATCTACAAGATTATCCGCATCAGATTTCAACATGGGAGCCGAAGCTGCCTTTTCCGGAGCTAAGGTCACTGACACCATGTTATTTTGTAAAAAATTCAACCAAGAAACATCACTGTTGTGAAGATTGGTGATGTTCGACTGAGCGAACGTGAATCCGATTGTTCCAAAGAACAACAGAAGAGAGAGTAGAATTTTCTTTTCCATAAAAACAAAAATAGGTAATGTCTTGACTCATTCACTAAGAAAATAGTTGCCCCTTCATTAAAATGATTTCAAAAAAATAGGAAATTCAAAAATATGTGTATATTTGCACCCGCTTTTGAGAGCAAGAAGATCTCGTAGCTCAGCTGGTAGAGCAATACACTTTTAATGTATGGGCCCTGGGTTCGAATCCCAGCGGGATCACCAAAAAGAAAAAAGGCAGGCAACTGCCTTTTTTTCATTCTCAAATGCCCTGGTGGTGAAATTGGTAGACACGCCATCTTGAGGGGGTGGTTCCGTAAGGTGTGCTGGTTCGAGTCCAGTCCAGGGCACAAAGGGGAGTTTTCCCCTTTTTTTATGTCCAATAATTCTTGTGCCTCATGGAATCAAGTACTTTCGCAATGAAATGGAAGGAAGAAATGGATACGATAAAGGATAATTTCACATGGATATCTGGGCCCTGCAGTGCAGAGTCCGAGTCTCAAGTTGTCAATACTGCTCGCGAAATAAACGAGCGCATTCCCCTAACGTATTACCGCGCTGGCCTTTGGAAACCGCGCACAAGCCCCAATTCATTCGAAGGAATGGGAGCAGCGGCGCTTCCTTGGATGAAAAAAGCCAAGGAAGAAACGGGTGTGAAAATTATTACTGAAGTTGCCACGGCTCAGCACGTAGAGTTGTGTCTTGAGCACAATTTCGATGCGCTTTGGATTGGTGCACGCACAACTACGAATCCATTTTCTGTTCAAGAAATTGCGGAAGCCCTTCGCGGAGTGAATATTCCAATATTCATTAAAAACCCTATCAATCCTGATCTTTCCTTGTGGATTGGCGCATTCGAACGCTTTCAAAAAGTTGGACTAACTGATTTGAGCGCCATTCACCGTGGGTTTTCAGTGGCCAATAAACTTCCCTATCGCAACAAACCGCTTTGGGAAATTCCTATTGAATTCAAAACTCAATTTCCACATATACCGCTCATCTGCGATCCGAGTCACATTTGCGGTAACCGAACTTTGCTCAAGGATGTTAGTCAGCGCGCCATTGATTTAGGCATGAACGGCATTATGATCGAAAGCCATCCCAATCCGGACAGTGCGTTAAGCGATGCCGCTCAACAAATTACTCCAGCTCAGGTCGGCGAAATGGCTTCCGCTCTGCATTACAGGACCACTTCACTGAATTCCAATTCTGCTGAAAAACTTCAAATACTCAGAGATCGTGTAGATGCCTTAGATGCAGATATCATTGATTTACTTGGAAAACGCATGAACATTTCTCGCGAGATGGGCGCTTTAAAAAAGGAAGAAGGCATTACCATTTTCCAATTGGAACGTTGGAAGGAAATTCTCGAAAGTCGCGAAGCATGGGGTAAATCGGCAAATCTCACCGAGACTTTTCTTTCCGCTTATCTTGAAGCCATTCACAAAGAAAGCATCCGCGCGCAAAATGGCGTCATGAATAAAGATTAACGCCCCGTATTGTGAATGAATGGTGAATAAAATCAATCGGTTTGGTTCATCGAGGTGCGCTAATTTTACGTGTTATGCGAGGCCTGTTCTTTTTGCTCTTTTTTGTTTCCAGCATTTCTATGTTTGGACAAGAACCCGCGTCGCAAGATTCGCTCTTACCCATTGTCCCTTATTCTTCTGACGGTGCCGCAAGACAATGGTTAAACGGAAGTGACAAATCAAGTTTACCGAAATTCACCGCAGCGCCCGTACCCATTCAACCTATTGTTATTTATTTCGAAAAATCGGGTGTTGACTTGAGTACAACAGCACAACAACAATTGAATGAAGTCGTTGAAAAACTTGCGCGAAATGGCAAGACGGGAGTTCTAATCACGGGGTATTCCGATCGAAATGGCAGTAGCGAAAAGAATTGGAAAGAATCAGAAAAACGTGCAAAAGCAGCGCGGAATTTTATTGTGAATTCTGGCATAGACGCTAACCGCTGTGTAGCAAAGTTTGTGGGTGATGTTGGGTCCATTGGCAAGAACCCTGGAGATAGAAAAGTTATTGTTGAATTTATAGCCCGTCCGTAATGAAAATTATTTGCATTGGAAGAAACTATGCTGCGCATGCTGCAGAATTGGGAAACGCGGTTCCTGAAAATCCTGTGGTGTTCTGCAAACCCGACTCTGCTATTATTCAAAGAGGAAATCCGTTTGTCATTCCTGCCTTCACCAACGATGTGCACTATGAATTGGAATTGGTTTTCCGCATCAATAGGTTGGGTAAACACATTCAACAATCATTCGCTCCGCGTTACTACAATGAAGTTACTTTAGGAATAGACTTCACTGCTCGTGATGTTCAAGATGAATTGAAGAAAAAAGGTCTTCCCTGGGAACGTGCCAAAGCATTCGACGGCTCTGCATTCGTGAGTGAAAAATTCTTCGAAACAGATACCCTTCCTTCCCCCATAATTTTTTCATTGAAGAAAAATGGAACAGTGGTTCAGGAAGGAGACAGCTCGCATATGATTCATTCCATTGATAAACTCATTGAAAATGTATCAGAGGTATTCACCTTAAAGATCGGAGATTTAATTTTTACCGGAACTCCAGCGGGTGTTGGTCCCGTGGCTTCTGGAGATTTATTGGAGGGATTTCTTTTCGATGAAAAAGTCTTTTCCCTTCGAATTAAATAAAATCACGACTTGGTATTGCTTCTCTTCTCGAGCATAGGCACGAAGGAAAATTCGCCGAAATATGTATTTTGAAAATTACCTTCTTCATCTTCCTGAATAAGCGTCATCTCTTGCTTCTCCCCTTCTCCGAAAGGCATGACTAACTTTCCTCCCGGTTTCATTTGAAGAAGCAATTCTTCTGGTACTATTGGAATAGCACAAGTAATAATAATTCTGTCGTAAGGCGCAAACGCTGGAATTCCCTTATATCCATCTCCGTATGCCAAATGACACTTGTACCCCATTTCGGCCAACATTTTTTTTGAAGTATCGAAAAGCAGTTTTTGTCTTTCTATTGAATACACCTTTGCCCCCATTTCACATAACACAGAAGTTTGATATCCAGAACCAGTACCTATTTCAAGAACCTTCATTCCCTTTTCCACATCTAACAATTGACTTTGAAAGGCAACGGTATAAGGCGCAGAAATGGTCTGCTCTGCACCAATTGGAAATGCCCTGTTCTCGTAGGCCACCTCAACAAAAGCGCTAGTTAAAAACGCATGTCGTGGAACCTTATTCATTGCATCAAGCACGCGGGCATCTGAAATTCCCTTCTCACGCAATTCGTCTACTAATTTCCTTCTCAGGCCTTTGTGTCTGTAATTATCCTCAATCATACCGCCAAGGTAAGGGACTATTTCATCCGCTTTTCAGTGTTGAAAAGTAAAAATCAACGAGGTGATGTAGACATTAATTTCTATCACATTTGCATAAGAAGAGAATTATTTATGTTGAAAATAGGAGTTTTAGGTACAGGCTATTTAGGAAAAATTCACATGCAAGTTCTATCGGAATTGCCTGAATTGTTTAAATCTATCCATTTTTTCGATCCAGATATCAAAGCAGCGAAAGAAGCGTCGGCTCGATTTGGCATTGAGCCTTGCCATAGCATTGATGCGCTTCTGGAAGAGGTTGATGTTGTTGACGTTGTTTCTAGCACTTCTTCTCATTTTCATTGTGCATCGAATGCCATTCGAAATTTGAAACATGTTTTTATTGAGAAGCCAATTACTTCCACCTTGGAAGAAAGCAACCGTCTAATTAAGCTTGCAAAAGAAGCACAAGTCATAGCACAAGTGGGTCACATTGAAAGATTCAATCCGGCCTTTTTAGCTGTTGCTCCTTTGCTCGATCAAACCAAATACATAGAAGCTCACAGGCTCAGCGAATACAAAGCAAGGAATTGCGATGTGTCAGTGATTCTGGATGTTATGATTCACGACATTGATCTTGTTCTTGCGGTTACCAACGCAAACGTTCGACGAATTTCTGCTAACGGCGCATCGGTTATTACTCAGCATATTGATATTGCAAATGCTCGCATAGAATTAGACAACGGTTGTGTGGCGAATTTAACTGCTAGCCGCGTGGCTACAGATGCCATGCGAAAAATGAGATTCTATAAAAAAGACGCTTGTTACGTTTCAGATTTCTTGAATAAGTCTGCTCATAGTTATGAGCTTCTTCGTGAAAACGAAGAGAATGAGATTACCAAAAAGAATCTCTCAACTCCAGACAACAACGCACTCAAGCAAGAGCTAACAAGTTTTGGTGAAGCGGTCCTTCGTCAATCTGCTCCCACAGTTTCCCTGGAAGATGGACACAAAGCCTTGGCCGTTGCCGAAATGATTGCCGAAAAAATAAGGCTGAATGTTTTCACGTCGGAAGACTGAAAACACCGATTTTCTTCCATCACAATAAAGACACTTTTCTTGCGTTTCTGTGCTTAACCTTTTGATGCGAATGTATATTCGCACCCCAAAACATTATTAGTGAAACCGATCGTAATTTCTTTTTCATTTATACTATTCCTGTTGCAAAGCTGCGACTTGGTTAATCCGACAGAAAAAGAACCGGCCTATTTATTCATTCCTTCATTTACTTTTCAGGCAAACGCTAACCAAGGAACTTCTAGCGAATCAATCACTGAAGTGTGGGTCTACTCAAACGATCAGAGTTTAGGTGTTTTCGATTTACCAGCTAGAATTCCAATCCTAGATCAAGGCACAGCGGAAATCAGAATTTTCGCTGGAATAAAAAGCAACGGTATTTCCAATTCGCGCATTCGTTATCCATTCTACGCTCCATTTGATACAACCCTCTCGATATCGGCATTTCAAATTGATACAATTATTCCAAACTTCTCCTATTACAACCAAATTGTAACCAACGAAAAAGGATTTGAAAGTGGGAATTTCCTTTCACAAACAGGTGCAAACAACGGTACTTTTTCCACCACAAATAACAATTTGCAAGTTTTCGAAGGAGCTCGAAGTGGTTGGGGGCATCTAGATGCAGGCGCGAGTTTGCTCTACTTCAAGGACGACGACAATTTAAATTACACAAGCGGTAACAACGTTTTCCTTGAAATGAACTACAGCAGTAATAATACTTTTTCTGTGGGGTTCATTACAACAACAGGAGGAATAACTGCCAAAAATATGGCGCTAATCATTAATCCTACATCAAGCGGTGATGGCCTTTCTCCAGTATGGAAAAAAATATATATTGACTTTGGTTATTTGCTTATGCAAAATCCAAACGCGCAGTTTCATGAATGGTATATTGAATCGGTTCCCAGCAATTCAAGTGTACCTGTAAATATTTTTCTCGACAATTTGAAATGGGTTACTTGGTAAGCGATAGGTGAAAAAGTATTGAAGAACAAAAGAATCATATTTTCATATGTAGCGGCGGATTGGATTGCCGCAGGATCTGCTTGGGCAAGCCTTTATTTTTTGCGGAAAAAATTCGAGTCGATCAAATACGGATACGATCTCGGATTTCACACCGACAACAATTTCTTTGCGGCCTTAATTTTTATCCCCCTGGCTTGGATTTGTTTTTACGCCATGTTGGGAATGTATTCAGATGTCTTGAGAAGACATCGCCTTCGCGAAATTGGACAAATTTTAGCGACTTCATTAATTGGAAATATTCTCATCTTCTTTCTTTTTTTGTTGGACGATGAGCTTCCCGATTACAACTATTACTACACCACTTTTGGATTTCTTCTACTCGCGCATTTGGGATTAACCCTCATTCTCAGAGTTATCATTACTTCACGCACGGTAAAAAAAATTCAAACAAGACAATGGGGATTTCCGACAATTATTGTTGGTGGAAATGCTCGCGCCGTGCAGCTTGTTGACGAGATTAACGCTTTGAAAAAGTCTCCGGGCTTCTTGTTTAAGGGCTACCTTAAAATAAACGGTGCAGACGAGCAGCTCTCGTCAAGCCTTCCATTATTCGGAAAATACCCCAGCCTTCCTTCCATTATTGAAGAGCATCAGATTGAAGAAGTCATTCTTTCCATTGAAAGCGGTGACCACAAAGAATTGGAAAACATTTTGGCGTTGTTGGAAAACTACAATGTTCGAATAAATATTATTCCAGACACCTTCGACATATTATCTGGAAATGTTAAGATGACCAGTCTCTTCGGCGTGCCACTCATTCGATTGAACACCCTGCTAATGCCGAGTTGGCAATTCAGTATCAAGAGAATATTTGATATCGTTTTTAGTGCTTATGCTTTGGCTATTTTGGCTCCCCTACTTATTATAATTGGTGTGCTTGTTAAAGTTACATCCATTGGTCCCGTTTTCTTTTTTCAAGAAAGAATAGGAAAGAATGGCGTGCCCTTTCAAATTATTAAATTTCGCAGTATGCGCACCGATGCTGAAAAATCTGGGCCGCAGCTGAGTTCAACCAATGATTCACGAATTACGAAGATTGGAAAGTTTCTCCGAAAAACTAGACTCGATGAATTGCCCCAATTCTGGAATGTTTTGTCAGGTGATATGGCTATCGTAGGGCCACGACCAGAACGTCAGTTTTACATCAATCAGATTTCTGAAATCAATCCACATTACCAAAAACTTCATCGTGTTCGCCCGGGCATAACATCTTGGGGACAAGTGAAATATGGTTACGCGGAAAATGTTGACCAAATGGTTCAGCGCCTTCGCTACGATTTGCTTTATCTCGAAAACATGTCCTTGGCCATGGACATTAAAATTCTTTTTTATACAGTTGTGATTGTATTAAAAGGAAGTGGAAAGTAGTTGTTTAAATTCTTCTTCACTACTTTAACAAAAAAAACATGAGTCGTTTAAATTGGATTCAACTTTTCTGTGCGTGTGCACTTGGCTATTTTCTGTTTTCCTCTAATAGCAACGGAAGAGCAACTGTAGCGAACTCAGGGAACACCGGGGCTCCAGGAGAAAACACATGCGGACAATGTCATAACGGTGGAAGTTACAATGCCTCTGTTGCCATTCAAGTTTTTCCCAATGGCGGCACAATTCCAACAACACAATTTGTTTCAGGGAATACATATACTGTGAAAGTAACGGTTAGTAATTCAATGGGAAATCCTTTCGGCTATGGATTTCAATTCACTGCTTTAACTGACGCAGACAGCGCGCCTCTCAGCGGATACAGCAGCCTTGCTTCAAACGTTAAGCAAAAAACAATTACCGTTCAAAACGCCTTCAACGGACGAACATACCTCGAGCACAACGGTGTGACTTCAAACAATGTTTTCCAATTCAATTGGACTGCTCCAGCAAATTTAAATGAGGCTGTTACCTTTTTCGCAAGCGGAAATGTGGTAAACGGAAGTGGATCAACAGCAGGAGATGCGACCGCAAATACTTCTTTAACCTTATATCCCGCCTTGCAAGTAAGCAACGATATTGTTCAACCTGCTTGCAGTAACAACGGCATTGGAACAATTACTTTGGCAATTTCAGGGGGGCAACCTCCTTACAACGTTGTATGGCAGGACGGATCCACCGGAAACAGTTTTCAGGGTGGACCTGGCTCTTACTCTGCGGTAGTCACAGACTTCGCGGGAAATTCAGCAACCCTTCCAGCAGTGCTGAACACATACACACCTCTTATTATAGAATCTATTTCAACAGATGTTTCTTGTTTCGGACTTTGTAACGGAAGTATTAATCTGAACTTTATTTCAGGCACAGGGCCTTACCTTATTCAATGGAGTGACGGTTCTGTTGGTGGTAATAATCTTCCCAACTTGTGCGCGGGAATTTACACTGCGGAAGTTACCGATGCGAACGGATGCGTGTTCGTAGTTCAAGATACCATTTTCGAGCCGGCGCCTTTCACGAATACTCCAGATGTTCAAAATGTTTCTTGTTACGGCTATTTGGATGGATGGATTTTCCACAATATACAAGGCGGAACAGAACCGTATACCTACAGTTGGAATTACGACCCTTTGAATTTTGAGAGCAGCGCCATTTATTTGTATGCAGGAGATTATTCGACAACCGTAACCGACGCAAATGGATGCCAATACCAAGAAACTATTACAGTAAACCAACCAGATACCTTAAGCTATTCCGTTGAACTTTTTATTGAAGGCGGATTGGGTGTTGGTGAAGTGCAAATGACAACATACGGAGGTACACCACCCTATTCATGGAACTGGGTGCATGGCGATACAAACGAGGACACATTCATTCCTGAAGTATTCACGAGCTATTGCATTATTTCAGATGCGAATGGATGTGCTATTCAAACAGATAATTTCACCACGCTGACCTCGGTGAATGAATTGGAAACGAACCTTCATATTTTCCCGCAACCCGCGCGCGACCATTTCACCATTTCTCAATCGGCCAATTTCGATGAAGCGAGAATTTTCACTGCAACAGGACAAGAAGTTAAACGATGGAATAAAAGTCAACTTAAGCGAGAGCTCTCCGTTGAAGAATTGCCTTCAGGAATGTACATTCTTCAATTGAAAAGAGGACAGACTATTCTGAATCGGAATTTACTGATTGAACATTAAGTTCAAAGTCCAATCAACTGATAAGACAATTCCATGTCGGCGTGCTGATACCTGTCTTGCACGTAATGTGGAATAACTTTTCTAATTTCAGCATGAAGTGTCTCTACTGGAATGGAAGACTTAAGCGGTCTTCTAAAGTCTAGTCCCTGCGCTGCGTTCAACAATTCTATTGCCAATACAGACTGAAGATTTTTTACCACTTGATAGCATTTCGTTGCACCATTCGCTCCCATGCTCACGTGATCTTCTTGTCCGTTACTGCTGTCTATGGTGTCTACACTTGAAGGAGTGCAGAGTTGTTTGTTCTGGCTCACGATAGACGCCGCAGCGTATTGAGGAATCATAAAGCCGCTGTTCAGTCCAGCGTCTTTCACCAAGAAAGCGGGTAAACCGCGTTGACCCGAAATAAGTTTGTACATTCTTCTTTCTGAAATGCTCGCTACTTCCGCCAAAGCAATGGCTAAAAAATCCATGCTTAAAGCCAACGGTTGGCCATGGAAATTTCCACCAGAAATAATCTGATTTTCTTCCGGAAAAATAATTGGATTGTCTGTTACGGCGTTAATTTCTCTTTCAACTATAGTTAAAACATATGCAATTGCGTCGTGCGAAGCACCCAATACTTGCGGAATGCAACGGAACGAATACGGATCTTGAACGTGCGCTTTTTTCTGAACTTGAATTTCACTTCCCTTCAACGCGTCTTGCATGGCAATGGCTACAATCTGTTGGCCTTCTTGATTTCTAACACGGTGTGTTAAATCAATGAACGGTTCTGGACGTGCATCGAATGCATCTACAGACATAGCTGCAATGGTTATGGCTTTGTCGAACAAATGTTCAGCACGAATTAAATTCTCTACTGAATACGCCAACATGAATTGTGTTCCGTTGATGAGCGCTAATCCTTCTTTCGATTGAAGCGCAATGGGCTTCAGGCCCTCTTCTTTCAATACATCGGCTGAGTTTCTCTCATATCCTTTGTACATTACCTTTCCTTCACCAATTAACGGAAGACACAAGTGTGACAAGGGAGAAAGATCTCCGCTTGCTCCTAATGATCCCTGCGTGAAAACGATCGGTAAAATATTTCTGTGATAAAACTCCAACAACAATTCAACGGTGGCCAATTGAACACCGCTGTGTCCGTGCGACAAGCTCTTTGCTTTCAACACCAACATTAGACGAACAATTTCTTCAGGCACTTGATCGCCCATTCCACATGCGTGTGAACGAAGCAAATTATTTTGAAGAAGATTCAAATCTTCCATCGAAATTTCGGTATTGCAAAGCGAACCGAAACCTGTATTGATTCCGTAAACCGGATTTTCGCTCGTCTCTAAATACGAGTCTAAAAAAGTTCTACACGATTGAATTTTTTCCTTCGCCACATCAGAAAGTGAAACTTTCGTTTCACCCGTTCGTACAGCTACTAAGTCGTTCAACACCCATTCTTCGTTCGGGCAAAGGATTAAATTATTACTCATAAAATTAATTCATCTTAAAAACAATGGGCAACGTCATAACGACTCTTTTGGGTTCACCATTCAAAGATCCCGGCGTAAATTCTTTCATGCTTTTCACCACACGAATGGCTTCATTTCCGAGCATTTTTCCCAAGTCTCCTTCCGGTTGACGTAAAATTTTCACATTGGAAATTTTACCGTTTTTTTCAACCACAAACTGAACAAATACTCTCCCTTGAAATTCATTTTCCAAACAGATCGGAGGGTAAATCACAGCCATAGCAATGTCTTTAAACATTTGCGTTTCTCCTCCTGGATAGGCTGGCATAACTTCGGGAAAAACCAAGGGTTCTTCAATTTGAAATTCACCACTTACTGGAGGGGGTGGTGGTGGCATCGGAATAGGATCGGGATCGGGTTGTGCTGCGCAATAAAAAGCGCTCACAACAAATAACACCGAAAAGATGTATTTCACTATACCCATGATTCGCCTTTGTTCAGTTTAATGTCGTTAACGAATTGCTTAATCTTTTGTTCGTCTTCTTTTTTGCAGACCAACAATGAAACACCTGTGTCTACGACAATGTATCCGTTTAGTCCATGCAATACAACCAACTTCTCGCTCCCAACGTGAACAACGCTGTCTGAGCAGTTGTACAACATAACGTTCTCTCCCACTACACCGTTGTTGTGTTCATCGGAAGACAATTGTGTGTGAAGAGATCCCCAAGTTCCAAGATCGCTCCATCCGAAATCACTTAAGACAACATTTACGTTTTTTGCTTTTTCCATAATACCATAATCGATACTAATGTTTTCGCAGCTGCTGTACATGTTGTTAATGAATTCAGCTTCTTCGGCTGTTCCGTACTTTCCTTTTCCTTCTTCGAATTGGGCGTACATTTCAGGTAGATGAGATTGGAAGGCTTTCATGATAGACTCCAGATTCCAAACGAAAATCCCAGAGTTCCAATAGAAGTCTCCGCTTTCAATAAAGTCCTTTGCTAATTCCAAATTTGGTTTTTCAGTAAAGGTTTTTACTTTCTTCACGCGATCGTTGTCTACCTCTTTCGCATCTGCCCATTGAATGTATCCGTATCCGGTATCAGGGCGAGTTGGCTTGATTCCAAGCGTAACCAAATTTCCAGATTTGTTCGCTTGATTCATGCTGATTTGAATGTCTTCAATGAATGAAGCTTCACGCGTGATGAGGTGATCGCTTGGTGCAACAACAATGTTTGCATCGGGCGTGCGTTCTGCAATCCAGAAGGCCGAATAAGCCACACACGGAGCGGTGTTACGCATGAAAGGTTCACACAACACTTGCTCTGGTTTTAAATCTGGCAATTGCTCTAACACAAGCGCCTTGTATCGTTCATTCGTTACAACTAAAATATTCTCTTTAGGAACAAGGGGTAAAAAACGATCGTACGTCATTTGAATAAGCGTACGTCCCGTTCCAAGAATGTCGTGAAACTGCTTTGGAAAAGCGGTGCGACTCATCGGCCAGAATCTTGAACCAATTCCGCCTGCCATGATTACGCAGTAGTTTTTTGAAATATCAGTCATGTACTAAAAGTATCAAATTATTTTGGAAGTTTTCCAACCATTTTCGAAGGAACTACAATTTCATCATACTCTTCAGCAGTGACATGACCTAAACGAATTGCCTCTTCGCGAAGCGTTGTTCCGTTTTTGTGGGCAGTCTTAGCAATCTCGGCTGCTTTGTAGTATCCAATTTTTGTATTCAACGAAGTCACCAGCATCAATGAATTGTTCACCAATTCTTCAATGCGTGTGTAGTTCGGTTCAATTCCAACTGCGCAATTCACATCGAAAGAAACGCAAGCGTCTCCCAATAGAATTGCACTTTGTAAAAAGTTGTATGCCATCATTGGTTTGAACACATTCAACTCATAATGTCCTTGTGTGCCACCAACAGTGATCGCAACGTCGTTACCCATGACTTGGGCGCAAACCATTGTTAATGCTTCGCATTGTGTTGGGTTTACTTTACCCGGCATGATCGAAGATCCTGGCTCGTTTTCAGGGATATGAATTTCTCCAATTCCGCTGCGTGGTCCGCTCGCCATCATGCGAATATCGTTCGCGATTTTATTTAATGAAACAGCCAATTGCTTCAATGCACCGTGAGTCTCAACAATTCCGTCGTGTGCTGCTAATGCTTCAAATTTATTTGGAGCAGTTTGAAAAGGAAGTCCACTGAATTCAGCAATTTTCGCTGCTACCAATTCAGAATATCCTTCAGGAGTATTAATTCCTGTGCCTACAGCAGTTCCGCCAAGAGCAAGTTCACCCAAGTGAGAAAGTGTGTTATTCAATGCGCGAAGACCGTGATCTAACTGCGCTACATATCCGCTTAATTCTTGTCCCAAAGTCACAGGCGTAGCATCCATTAAATGCGTACGTCCAATCTTCACCACATTCATAAACTCTTTCGACTTCGCAGCAAGTGTGTTGCGAAGTTGAGTTACTCCAGGGATAGTTACTTTCACCACAGCTTCGTAGGCCGCCATGTGCATGGCAGTTGGATATGTATCGTTTGAAGATTGTGATTTGTTTACATCGTCGTTTGGATTCAATAACATTTGTCCTTCACCCAATTGTCCGCCTGCTAAAACGTGAGCGCGGTTAGCCACCACTTCGTTCACGTTCATGTTGCTTTGTGTACCTGAACCTGTTTGCCAGATAACCAACGGAAATTGATCATACAATTCGCCACGAACAATCTCGTCGCACACAGCAGAAATTGCATCGCGCTTTTCAGAAGGCAACACTCCTAACTCGCAGTTGGCGTGAGCTGCAGCTTTCTTCAATGTTCCGAAAGCTTTCACGATTTCTCTCGGCATGCTTGACTCTGGACCTATTTTAAAATTATTTCTAGAGCGCTCAGTTTGCGCTCCCCAATACACATTAGCGGGTACTTTCACTTCACCCATTGTGTCTTTTTCAATACGAAAATTTTCCATGATGATATTAATTTTTAAATTATAAATCGTCGCTATCAGAATGTTGAACTCCTTTCCCTTGTCCCATTAAGAAGGCCTTCAAGAAATTATCTATTTCACCATTCATTACTTTTTCAACATCGCTGGTTTCTTCTCCTGTTCGAACGTCCTTCACCAACTTGTACGGTTGCATAACGTAGTTTCGAATTTGAGAACCCCATTCGATTTTCTTTTTACCAGCCTCAATTTCATCGCGTGCAGCGTGACGTCTAGCAAGTTCAGCTTCGAATAATTGCGACTTCAGCAATTGCATAGCTTTCTCTTTGTTCTGAAGTTGAGAACGCGTTTCGGTGTTATCGATGATGATTCCTGAAGGCTTGTGTTTCAAACGCACACCGGTTTCAACCTTGTTTACGTTTTGTCCACCTGCACCTCCCGAACGGAAAGTGTCCCAAGAAATATCTGCTGGGTTAATGTGAATGTCAATGGTGTCGTCTACCAACGGATAAACGTAAACACTCACGAAAGATGTGTGACGTTTTGCGTTCGAATCGAACGGCGAAATACGCACTAAACGATGCACGCCGTTTTCACCTTTCAACATACCAAACGCAAACGGACCTTCGAATTCAAGCGTGCATTGTTTTACACCTGCAACGTCTCCTTCTTGAAGATCGAGTTCTTTGACTTTGTAGCCACTCTTTTCACCCCACATGATGTACATGCGCATGAGCATACTTGCCCAATCGCAACTTTCTGTACCTCCTGCACCAGCAGTGATTTGAAGGACAGCGCTTAAGTTATCCTCTTCAGCAGAAAGCATGTTTTTAAACTCAAGTTCTTCAAGCTCGGTTGAAGCAAGTTTGTATTGCTCATCGAGTTCAGCTTCGTCTACTTCGCCTTCCTTGAAAAATTCATAAAGCACTTGAGTGTCGTCAACCGCAGATTGACATTTTTGATAAGCATCTGTCCACAATTTTTTATTGCGGATTTGCTTCATGGTAGCCTCGGCTTTTTTCGGATCGTTCCAAAAGTCGGGGTCTTGTGTTAGTTTTTCGTCTTCACGAATTTGGAGGAGTTTTACCTCCACGTCAAAGATACCTCCCGAGCGCTCTCGTGCGCTCTTTCAGTTCGTTGATCGCGTCAATTGTTATCGCCATCTGGAATGAAATTTTATAGCGCGAAAGTACGTCAATTAATCCAAAAACGAATCAATATCTTCACTCATTTCACGAAGCACTTTAAACACTTCCTCTGCCTGAAAACCTTTGCGAATGAGGGCTTTCGCTGTATATTGATTCTTCAGCCTGCCTTTTTTTTCATATTTTTTTTGAAGGGAAGGAAGAAGCGCTTTTATTTGAAGAGCATCGCCTTCACTTGGAAGGTTTCGAATGGCATCTTGAATGTTTCGTGAAGAAACTCGCTTGGCTTTTAAATGAAGTTCAATTTTTCGTTTGCTCCATTTCCGAAATTCGAAATGATCGTGCGCGAAGGCGGAAGCGAATCGTGATTCACTCAGAAGATTAAGTGAAATAAGTTCCGCGATTAATACCTGTCTATCGTTTTGCCACACTCCGTACTGAATTAATTTCTTTTCTACATCGAAGGGTGCACGCTCTGCCTTATCGCAATAACGTTGAATTTTCAATCTGCATTTTGGCAGGTCAATCGGAGCTTCATTTTGCATGTTTCTAAATTATTAATAATTGTTGTTTCATGTGTAATGTTCAAAGGAATTATAAGATTTCTGTGTTAAATTTGTGAGAGAATCGAAGAACAAAAAATGAAAGAGGAATTAATAAGCCAATTACGCGACTTACTTCAAGCTGAAGATATAATGTTAGTGCGTGATCAAGTAAAAAACATTCGCAGTAATTGGAAAGCTGAAAGTGTGAAGGAACGTCAGTTACAGTGGGAGCAATTCAAAGCTGAAAATGCCGAAGGATTAGAAACAGATTTTGCATACACCCCTCATGAGTTGGAAGGAACGCTTCAAGAATTATTGAAAGAGTACGAAGACAAAATTCAGATTGCGGGAAAAGCACTTGCACAGGAGCGTTCACGCAATTTCGAAATTAAATCTGATTTGTGTGATCGCATGGAACGTCTTTCGAAGAACGAAGAAAATATCGGCAAAGCATTTTCGGTTCAAAAAGAAATTAAAGATTATTGGGACAATACAGGAGATGTACCGGGAGATAAATACCCTGCATTAATCGAACGTTGGCACAAGGCTAACCAAGATTTTTTCTATCACATTAACATTTACAAGGAACTTCAGGCGAACGATTTAAAAGTCAATCAGAAGTTGAAGGAAGAGTTAATGGAGTTAGCGAAAGGGCTTTCAGCCATTGAGTCTATCAATGAATTGGAAGTTGAAGTGCGTAAGCTTCAGCGTGAGTGGATGTTAATTGGTCCTTCACCCAAAGAGACTTTCCAGAAAATGGGAGATGATTTTTTTGGAATCCTTCGCGTTGAACAAGAACGCATTCAAGCGCACTACGATACGCTGAGCGCAAGTAGCAACGAAAATTTAGCGAAGAAGACAAGCCTTATTCAGCGCATGAAAGAGATTCTAGAATTGGATCTTTCTCAAAGCAACAGTTGGAATAAGTGGACCGAAGAAGTTTTAAAACTTCAAGAAGAGTGGAAAACCATTGGGTGGGTTAAGAAGAAAGAGAACGAAGAAATTTGGCAAGAGTTCCGCGGATTGTGTGATTTGTTCTTCACTAAGCGCAGTGCTTATTTTGAATCTCGCAAAGAAGTTTACGAGAAAAACAAAAAAGCCAAAGAGACCATCATTAATGAAGCTAAAACACTTCAAGACAGTAGCGATTGGAAACTAGCCACTGAAGGAATTAAAAAACTTCAAGATAAGTGGAAACAAGTTGGTGGTGCCGATCCGAAGGAAGAACAAAAGTTGTGGCAGCGCTTTCGCTCTGCTTGCGATGTATTCTTTCAAAGAAAGAAAGAGCATTTCGGAGAGTTAACTGGAATTCAAGAAGAGAATTTAAGATTGAAAGAAGCCTTGCTTACCGAAATTGAAAACACTCCTCTTTCTGGAAATAAAAATGAAGACTTGTCTATGCTTCGTTTGTTCAACGAACGTTGGCAGGCGCTTGGACATGTTCCCCGTGAGCAATATGCGAAAATGCAAGCGCGTCACAAAGCTGCCTTCGACGATAAGTATGGCAAGTTGAATGCTGATCGCAAAGAAGCAGACATG
>CAMCVP010000016.1 GCA_945881835.1 Chryseobacterium gleum
ATTTTCCAGTTAAAGCATTAAAAACGAAAGTAGAACCTTTGTTTTTGTACTATGCCGCTATTGAGGTTCCTTCAGGTTTTATGGTGAAGAAAAGGCCTGAATCGGGCGTTTGGGCTGGCCTATACGACTTTCCTTTTGTGGAATCGAAAGTGCCACTATCAGAGGAAGAGGTTCTTCTTGAATTCCAAAAACGATTCCCTTCCACCCAAAATGCTACTTGGAAGAAAGACCGTTTTTATACGCATGTGCTCAGTCACCGAAAGATTTCCGCACAATTTTTTAGTTGCTTATGTCAGAATATGTCCGAAGATTTTCCTTCAACAAAAACAACTGAAGATCTTTTGAATACAGGTATTTCGGCACTTCTTATGAAATTCATCAAAGAGATTCATATATGAAAACCGCATAAGCATTGCTTTCCGAAGGTGTTTGACCGAAATAGTTTTGGGCCATAACTAAAATTTATTTTTATGTCAAACACCATCAACAAAGTGATCCTAGTGGGTCACCTGGGCAGAAACCCAGAAGTCAAGACCTTCGACAACGGAGGCAAAATTGCGAACTTCTCCATGGCCACCAAAGAGATTTGGAAGGACGCGAAGGGAGATCGACAAGAGCAGACGGAGTGGCACAACATTGTTGTGCGAAGAACGTCGAGTCTAACATTTACCGAACTGTACTTGAAAAAAGGTATGTTGGTTTATGTGGAAGGAAAGCTACGCTCTCGTTCCTATAAGCTGAAGACCGGCGAGGACCGTACTGTTTTGGAAGTGTTTGCCGAAGATGTTCAACTTCTCAGCAACACCAAGAAGGAAGAAACGATTCCAACTAACACCGAAATGGTGGAAGAAACTGAATTCTGATCTTCCCGTTTTTTTTCTTTCGTTACCTTTACACACATATTGGTAATGTAAAGAATGGAATTCAATAGTGTGATCTTGTTAAACAGCGCGGGCCCTTTGTTGCTCGTGCTGTTGCTTTTGTCTTGTAGTGCAATTATGTCGAGCTCTGAAGTGGCGATATTTTCTCTTTCCCCAGCCCAACGCAAAGACCTTGAAAATGCAACGGACAGTCAGAGTAAGAATGTGATTCGTTTGTTGGAACACCCTACACCTGAAATTGCCACTAAGCGACTGCTTGCGTCGGTGCTCATCGGGAACAACATGGTGAACATTGCGGTAGTATTGGTTTCTACGATATTATTCGACATGTGGTTTTCCAATTCTACATTAGATCCTTGGGTAATTGGATTACTAAATGTTGTTGGTGTTACTACCATTATAGTCTTATTCGGTGAAGTAATTCCGAAAGTTTACGCCACAGCAAACAACATAAAGCTCGCCAAGCGTTTTGCTTTTTTATTCATTATTCTCGACAGAGTTTTCGCACCTGTAATTTGGATTTTGACCACCACCGGAAAATGGTTCGAACGAGAGCAAGGTCAGCAAAGCGGAAATATTTCGGTAGATGAGCTAGGACATGCACTTGAGCTTACGTCAGATGACAATCGTTCGGAAGAGGAGCACCGCATTCTTGAAGGCATTGTGACCTTTGGTGATAACGAAGTGGTGCAGATTATGACTCCGCGAGTTGATATCGTGTGCCTGTTTCTAGGAGAGTCGTTCAAAAATGTTATTCAACGTGTGGAATCTTCAGGTTATTCCCGATTTGTGGTAGCCAATGAGAAGTTGGATTCGGTATCTGGAATTCTCTACGCGAAAGATTTGTTGCCACACTTAGACAAAGAGGAATTCAAATGGGAAGACCTGCAGCGCAAAGCATTCTTTGTTCCAGAAAGCAAGCAAGTAGATGATTTACTAACCGAGTTTCAGCGTGACAAAATGCACATGGCTATTGTTGTTGACGAGTACGGCGGGACTTCTGGAATTGTCACTCTTCAAGATATTCTTCAAGAAATCGTTGGTGAAGTGAAAGACGAGTTCGATGATCAAAGTGAAATTTTATGGTCGCGACTCGATGAGAAAAACATTCTTTTCGTGGCTAAAATTCCGTTGTTCGATATGTATCGTGTTTATGATATTGACGGAGACGATTTCGAAGCATCCCGTGGAGATAGCACAACGCTTGGCGGATTCATTGTTGAGCAGATGGGACGCATTCCGAAACGCGGAGAGACCTGGCAGTTTGGAAGTTTTGAATTCACCATTGAATCTGCCGACAACCGAAAGATTAGCAGAGTTAAAGCGAAGCGCTATGTTTAAGAAATACTTACGTTGGATTCTTCTTGTTGCAGCTGTTTTGTTGGCTTCATTTGGAACGTATTATTTTTTCTTTGCTGAAGAGACCGCCGTTCCAAGAAAGAAGTCTTATTTCCGAATTGATTTTCCAGAAAAAAAATATACCGCTTACGAAAGTCAATGCCCGGTTACGTTTGAAGTACCCAACTACGCGAAGATTGAGAATGTTCCGGGGGAAGAAGGAAACACGGGGTGTTGGTTCAACCTTATGGTTCCTCGCCTTCGCGCAACCGTTTACTGCTCATATTTTCCAGTGAACAACGATTTGGAAAAGCACATTTCAAAAGCCTATGATTTCACGCTTATGCATGAAGTGAAGGCCACTGCTATTCGTAGAACGCAAGTGCGAATAGATTCAACGAAGATGTATGGAATTATCTACGATTTAGAAGGAGAAGCGGCTTCGCAACTCCAGTTTTTCGTAACCGACAGTGTGAATCATTTTATGCGCGGAGTGTTGTATTTCCGCAACAAGCCGAATGCCGACTCACTGGCACCGTGCTTGAATTTCATGCGTGAAGATGTGGTGCACATGATCGAAACCATGCGTTGGAAGTAATTACTTCATCCAACGAATAACCAATACGGTTAACGCCACAACAAACATCAAAATTGAAATTTTATTAATCCCGTGCATCATGCGCAGGTTAATGTCGCCTTGCTCTTTTTTGAAAAGATTCAAGGGATTCAGGTAGTGAAGAATTTTTTTAAGTATCATTATTTTACAATTGCGATCATGCTAATTTCAACCTTGGCGCTTTTCGGAAGTTGCGCAACTTCCACTGTTTCTCTAGCTGGAAATGGAGCCACCATATATTTGGCGTAGACTGCATTCACTTGCGCGAAGTCTGACATGCTTTGCAAGAATATGCTCGTCTTCACCACACTGCTGAAATCCGCGCCCGAAGCCTCGAGTAGCGCTTCCAAATTTTTCATTACAAGTTCTGCTTCCGCCTCAATGCCTGCCGGTGTGTACTCACCCGAATTGGGGTCAATTGCAATTTGTCCGCTGGTGTATACCATGCCGGTGGCTACAATCGCTTGGCTGTATGGACCAATAGGTGCAGGTACTTTTTTTGATTCAATTGCGGTTTTCATTCGTAATGTTGCGTTGTTTTTTCAAACTTCGACATAAAAGGTGGAACAACCAAACAAGAACATATTATTCATAGACAACTTCGATTCGTTCACGTTCAACTTGGTGCACTATTGTGAAGCTTTAGGCGCACAAGTGCATGTGTTTCGCAACAACGAGATTCCATGGAACGAAGTTTTGAATTACGATGCGGTTGTGCTTTCTCCAGGCCCTGGATTGCCTGAAGAATCAGGCGATTTAATGAAGTTCATTTCCGAATATTGGAATCGAATTCCCATGTTGGGAATTTGTTTAGGCTGTCAAGCAATGGCCCTTCACGATGGAGGAAAACTGAAGAATTTAGATCAGGTCTTACATGGAACGTCAACTTCAGTAAATCAAATTCAACCTTCTATTTTTTTTGAAGGGTTACCGCAAGAATTTGAGGTTGGACATTACCACAGTTGGATTGTAGACAATGAATTCCTTCCTCCTTCGTTCGAGGTAACAGCAAGGAATACGAACGGATGGGTTATGGGTATTCAGCACAAAGCATTACCTTTAATGGCTGTTCAGTTTCATCCCGAATCGGTCTTGACGAAAGAGGGAATGCAGATGATGCGAAACTGGATTAATTCAATTTAGATTATGGAATTTTTGAAGAAAAGTGTTTTGATTTTTTGTTTGAATGTCCTGGCAACAGCGGCATTCAGCCAATCTTATCAGATTGCTGTTTTGAAATACAAAGGAGGCGGAGACTATTATGCGAACCCTACGAGTCTGCCGAATTTGGTGTCGTTTGTGAATCGCGAATTGAAGATGAACATCGCGAAAGAAACGCCATACGTGGAAGTGGGAAGTACAGAGTTGTTCAACTATCCGTTCGTGCACATGACCGGTCATGGCAATGTTGTTTTTTCCGCAGCAGACGCAGAGAACTTGAGAATCTACTTGTCAAGTGGAGGCTTCTTACACATTTCAGATAACTACGGATTAGACAAGTTCATTCGAAAGGAAATGAAGAAAGTTTTTCCAGATGCCGATTTCGTTGAAATACCGTTTGGACATCCGGTGTATCATCAGAAATATGAATTCAATTCGGGCCTACCGAAAATCCATGAGCACGACAATAAGGCTCCGCAGGGATTGGGAATTTTTGTAGAAAACCGCTTGGTGGTGTTCTATGATTTCGAGTGTGATTTAGGCGACGGATGGGAAGATTCGAATGTGCACAAGGACTCGGAAGCTGCACGCACCAAGGCTTTTCAAATGGGAGCGAATCTCTTGCAATATGCATTCACCGGAGGTAAATGAAGAATTGCGCGAAGCGCTGGAACGGTCTGTAGACAAATACAACCGCAGTTCTTTCATTGAGGAAGATCCGATTAGCATTCCGCATTCATTCACGAAGAAGGAAGACATTGAGATTGCTGCTTTTCTAACAGCCACCATGAGTTGGGGCAATCGAAAATCTATTTTAGTCAGCGCGAACAGGCTCATGGAATACATGGATCGTTCACCCTATGACTTTGTTTTGAATGCGCAGCCGGAAGATTTCAAAAGTTGGAAGCCCTCTATTCATCGAACGTTCATGAAAGAAGATGTGGCTTTTTTTATTCAGGCGTTGCGAAGAATGTATGTGGAAGAAGGTGGAGTGGAAGGTGTTTTTACGCAAGGATTTTCATTTGGCAATTCGAAGGAAGGCATTGAGTTTTTCAGAAATAAATTTATTGGGAATGAAGCGCATCGTGCCTTGAAGCACGTTGCCAGTCCAGAGCGGAACAGTACCGCGAAGCGCATAAACATGTTCTTGCGTTGGATGGTTCGCAACGATAAGCGGGGTGTCGATTTTGGAATGTGGAAAGGAATCTCTCCATCTCAATTGTCTATTCCGCTGGATGTCCATTCGGGAAGAACCGCTCGTATGTTCGGGCTTTTATCTCGCACGCAATCGGATTGGAAGGCTGTTGAGGAATTGGATCGCAATCTTCGGATGTATGATTCTGCTGATCCGGTGAAATATGATTTTGCGTTGTTTGGCTTATCGGAAGCCGGATTTGAAAAATGAAAAAGGGCCAAATGGCCCTTTCTCGTATTATAAAAAACTGCAGAGATTACGAAAGCATTTGTTGACGTAGTAGAAATTCGAATTGAGCGTTTTGTTTTTCAAGTCGCTTGATTGAATTTTCTTTTTCTGCCATTTCTTGATAGTTCTTGAAAGCTGCTTGCAGCGTGTCGTTCATCTCTTCCTTTTTGAAAGGTTTTGTAGACACACGGAATACACGTGCTTGATTGATAGCGCTTAGCATGGCTTCAGCGGTAATGTTTCCGGAAAGAAGAATACGTTGGGCTTTCGGGAATTCTTGCGCCATGCGTTGTAGGAAGTATGTTCCAGACATGCTAGGCATTTCAAGATCTGATATAACCACATGAATGTTTTCGGATTTCATAATGTTGTACGCATCGAAAGGATCGTTTGCAGTGAATACATTATAATCGTTACCGAAAAGTGATTTGAAGGTGTGAAGCACCATCGCGTCGTCGTCTAGGCAAAGCACATTAATCATTGTGTTGGATGAATTGTTGGGAGAGATTGAATGATTCATTTTCATTGTGTTTGGTCTCTGTTTAACGCGACTCATTCTTTTTAGGTTTCGTTTTTTCTGATTTTTTTTCGGAAGTGTAGGAATCATGGGTGATTCGGGGCTTTTTATTTTGCAGTTCTGCAATGGCTCTAAGGAGTGATTGTGTGGTTTGAATGGATTCATCGAGTCGAGATTGAAGAATAGCATTCTCTTCCATCATGCGTTTTGTAATGGCGTTTGTTTCTTCGATGACTTCGGCTTTGATTTTTTCAACGTCGACATGGGCGTATGCTTCCGATACCATGAGAAGCGAAGGGGTAACTCGATAGAGTGACGCGAGTTTTTTGAAGTCTTCGATTTTAACGTGACGTTGTCCGTTTTCGAGTCGGCTGTATTCCGACTGAGAGATTCCGAGTTGATCGGCGATGTATTCTTGTTTGAAAGAATACAGCATTCTGAGTTGTTTAAGCTTAGGGTAGTTTGTGTTTCTGAAAACAGTTTTCATAGGAGATTTGGTTTTAGTTTACCCAAAACTCATATTTCAAATTCCCGTAAAAATTGTTTTTCGAAATTTTCGAAAAGATTATTCCCCCACCCTCGAGTAGATCAACGCCTTAATTTTATCTGGTATTGGCAGTAAACCTAGCTTTTGCGCTTGGTGGATGGCTTGCGGCTCAGAAAATGGAATTTCATTGCCTTTAGATTGACTCCATTTATTGTAAGTCTCACCAGTTTTTTTTCGTATTGTTTTTGAGAAGTAATCGCCAATTTGCTGTTCAGTAATGTTAGAATATAAGCCTGTGCTTTCTCTAATTTGGTTGTTCACATTTACAGCAACGTCTTTGTTGCGGTCTGTATATTGACGCTCGTGCAAAAACATTAGATATTTGATTGGAAAGTTCAATAGCGTGGCATTCAAAACGAAAGCAATGCAATTCATTTGCTCTGTTTGAGTAAAATCAGAGACAAACCTAGGACTAACAATATCTGAAATCTCATCAGTCGTTACAGTCCAAAAGTCAAAATGTAAATTTGGAAAAGACAAATCACTTTGGGCCTCATCTATCGTTAAAAATGATTTTTTTTCGAGACTTAAGATTTGTTTTTGGATAGATGAAATTTTACTTTTTGGAAATAAGGATCGGAATTTTACTTTGTAATGATCTTGGTTCACCTTGAATGTGAAACAGGGTAAGCATAATACGGTATAAGCAACTCCGGCATAACGGATAACATGAGGTAAATCTTCTGGATGAATGAAATTATCTGCCGCGAATCCGAGAAAAGATTCAATTGTAAACTCATTAGGATCGATGCCAATTACCGAGGATAATGTGTTTCCTACATGAATATACTTTTGTTCTTTGGTGCTGTATACAGTCTGAAATTCGTTTACTCCGAGCCTTGTGTTTTCGAGATATTCTATGATTGATTCGTAGGATTTTCCTTTTACGTAAGTACCCTCAGCATCTGCCAAAATCTTTAGTGCAATGGCAGGATGATTAGAATCGATTAAACTTTGAATAAGTTCAAATTTTGAATTTATTATATCAAGTATTGAATCAGAAGTTTCCGAACCGAGTTCGTTTTTGGAATATTCGCTTGCAATTTCTTTCCAGGTTGGAAACTTAATCGAAACTTCTTTTGCATCATCAGAGGTATTCATAGTAATAAATATAAAAAAAATCTTAATAAACGGCTTTCTTTCACTTATTAATGTTGAAAAGCTAAAATATTCGGAATCAATGGATACTTATACCAATGTAATTTGCAATATGGAGAATCATGTAGAAAAAAATGAAGTGGCAATGAATCTAATGCCTAAGTTTTTAAGCTATGAGTATGTATTGCAAAACATCAAAAACATCAAACATGATTTTGAGTTTGTCCAACTCTCTAAAGATCAAATTAAAGAACTTGAGGCAAATGTTGATAAAGAATTTTTATCACCGGAATCTATCCAATTGCTTTCAAGTGAATACAATCAAGTTCCGGTTGAATATGGAAGTTGGATGTATTTTCCAATCAGAAATAAGTGTATTCAGATATTACCAAAGACAGATTTTATAGAATTAAGAACGTGTAGAAATAGATTAAAGATTAATAGAAATGAACAACTAGATTTATCGAAGAAGTCAATAGCTGTTATTGGTCTTTCTGCGGGTAATGCGGTAGTAAACGCTTTAATCGCTGAAAGGATTTGTGGCAGGATAATACTATTTGATTTTGATAATTGCGAGTTGAGCAACCTTAATAGGTTAAATGCCGGAATATTTGACTTGGGTTTGAATAAGTGTATAATTTCTGCTAACAGTATATTGGAAAGGGACCCATATATAGATGTTGAGATTCATGTAAGTGGATTTATAAATTCGAAAGAACACGCTGATATAATTGAGTCTGTTGATTTAGTTGTCGACGAATGTGATTCTTTTGATATTAAGATTGTCTTGAGAGAATTATCAAGAAAGTTTCGAAAACCTTTGTTAATGCATACTAGTGAAAGGGGTATCACTGACATTGAACGGTACGATCTTATTAAAGATTTGCCGATTTTTCATGGATTATTGAATGGCGTTGATTTGAGTGATAAAAGTAAAGTTTTGATGGCTATTATCAATCCGCAAATTGTTTCAGAAAGAATGCTTCATTCATTTTCGGAATTAGGTAAGTCATTAAAGTCTTGGCCCCAATTGGCTACCGAGGTTTTCTCAGGTGGAGCTAATTTGGCAGGAATAGCAAGGATGATTCTATTAGATCAAAAGGTAGTCGGAGGTAGGTACTTTTTTAACACAGAAGAGGTTGGCGGATAATCCATTGACATATCAGGAGGATTTTGGTGAATTGGATTTTGTCCTTTCACTTCATCGTGCATCCGATGATTATTCAATGTGTGAAAATTTTGTGTTAGGTCATCGACAATTATTGTCCGTTAATGATGTTGATTTAGGACCATTGGATACATCATGGTTTAGTTCGACTAATGTTTATCTGCTAGTTGTAAGAAGGGCTGGATTAGATGAAATTTTAGGTGGTGCAAAATTGGTTATTTATGATAACAATGGAAATCTTCCGTTATTGAAATTGTTGAATGATGATTATCCGGAGTTGGTGGATTATTTGAATGAATATGACGACAATGGGTTAGTTGAAATTTCTGGCTTATGGAATTCACGAAGCGTAGCTGGATTAGGATTAGGAAGTGAGCAGTTAATTCGAACAAGTATTGCAATATGTGGTTTGTTGGAGATTGCTACTGTGGTAACTTTTTGCAGTCCTTTTGTAACAAGATTTGCTGAATTGTATGGGTTTATTCCGCTATCGAAGTTCGGTAGTAACGGTTCTATCCCTTTTCCTGATAATAGATGGATGAGCACCATTAATATATTATCTGATCCCCACGTAATGTCAAAGGCTGATGAGATAGAGAGGAGGATTATTTTTGATTTGAGAGAAGAACCAAATCAAACTAGAAAATTCAATTCTAGGGGTAAAGAGATTACAATAAAATTTGAATTGAAATTATAATGAGAGCAGTAATTACTTCAATTTTTTTAAGTGTACTACTTCTCTATTCTGGCGAGTTATTTTCACAGAGTCATTTAGATTTTGATGTGAGTAATTCAAATTCGATTTCTCCGAATTTAGGATTGAGTGAGGATACTGTGAAATTAGAGTTGTCGATTGTTAATCCTAATGGGAGTATTTTATTTTTCAGGTCTCATTCTTATGATTATTTTTCCGTTACAGATAATTTAGGAAGAGTGATATTATCAGATGAGGATTATCAAAAAGGTATTCAGCATTTCAAATTAGCGGATACACTCGAGCACCAAGATTTTCAGATTAGAATTTTATCGGGAGAGCAAATTTTGTTGCCGATTGTTGTATCCGATGAAACCACCATTTTGAATGATAACAGAATTAAGGATGCCTTTTACTTGTTTTTCGCAGGAATTTTTGTTTCCATAATACTCTATAATTTATTTCTATTTGTCTCTCTAGGTGATGTTTTATACCTGATATATGTTATTGCCACTATTTTCATTGGCTTAGTGCAACTCCATTTTGGAGGAAAACTTACTGAATGGTTCTATGACAGACAATCAATTTTTGCTGTTTACGACACTCAAATATTAGGAGCGCTGAGCGGTGTTTCAACAATCGTTTTCGCAAACTCATTTTTACATACTAAGCGCTATTGTAACTGGGTTTATAAAATATCGTTACTCTCGATATTTTTATATTCTTTGAGTCTTATTCTGTTGTGTTTTTCTCTGCCAACGGTAAGTTATCAAATAATTAATTTGAATGCGAGCGTCTCGCTATTATTAGTCGTTGCCTCGGTATATGCAATCAAAGGAGGTAATAGACAAGCGCGATTTTTCTTATTCGCTTGGTCCTTCTTTTTAATTGGTGTTACCGTATTTGCACTTAAAGATTTCGGAATCCTGCCATTCAACGCGTTCACGAATTTCGCTTTGCCTGTTGGGTCGGTGGTGGAAATTTTGTTGCTGTCGTTTGCGCTGGCAGATCGCATTAACGTGCTTAAACAAGAAAAAGAACTCTCACAACAACAGGCGTTCGTTGCCATGAAAGAAAACGAACGACTCGTGACGGAACAGAATATTCAACTCGAGAAAAAAGTGCACGAACGTACCGCCGATCTCGAAAACAGAAATACCGAATTGCATACCGCAATGAACGACCTCCGCATGACACAACAACAACTCGTTGAGTCTGAAAAATTAGCGTCGATTGGACAAATGACTGCGGGTATTGCTCACGAAATAAATAACCCAATCAACTTCGTTCAATCCAATGTAGGACCGCTTAAACGCGATATTGATGAAATACTTGAATTGCTTTCTCAGCTTGCGCATATCGACGAAAACAAAGACCTGCTCGAACAAGTAAATCACTTGAAAAGTCAGTACATTAAACTCGATGTCGATTACTTGAAAAAGGAAATTGAACAACTGCTTAACGGAATTGAAGATGGATCGAAACGCACCGCTGAAATCGTAAAAGGTCTTCGCGTTTTCTCTCGAATGGATAGAAACGAATTAGTCTCAGCAGATATTAACGAATGCCTTCATTCAACACTGGTTGTGATGAAAAATATGACCAAGGCAGAGGTAACGCTCAATGTTGAGTTGGGAGAAAACATACCGAAAATAAAGTGCTATCCAGGTAAGCTCTCTCAAGTGTTCATGAACTTGGTGACAAACGCCGTTCAAGCTACTCGTCTCCCAGGAAGGCAACCAATTGACCGTGTAATAAACGTTCGCTCATTCTTGAATGAAAATAAAATTTGCGTTGAAATTCAAGACAACGGAAACGGCATTCCAATGGAAATTCAAGAGAAAATATTTGAGCCATTCTTCACTACAAAAGATGTTGGAGAAGGCACGGGGCTTGGACTAAGCATAGTAGCAGGAATTGTTGGTGAACACAACGGTCAACTCACGTTCACAAGTAAAGCAAACGAAGGCACTACTTTTCTTATAACTTTACCCACCGATTCTAAGAACCCATGAACGATATGATTAAAGTACTTTACCTCGACGACGAAGAAAATAACCTCATTGCTTTTAAAGCACTTTTCAGAAGAGAGTTCGATGTATTTACTACAACTTCTCCGCAAGAGGCCGTTGCATATTTGAACGCAAACGAGGTTCCTATTATTCTTTCCGATCAGAAAATGCCTGAGCTAAGCGGTGTAGAGTTTTTTGAACTTACGCTAAACGATTTTCCAAACGCTGTGCGCATCCTTGTTACGGGATACGCAGATATTGAAGCGGTAATCGATGCAATCAATCGCGGTCAGGTTTATCGTTATGTTGCAAAACCTTGGAATGAAAATGATCTTCGCGTTTGTTTGTTAAACGCCGCAGAGCGTTACGAAATGAATACCCAATCAGGCGATTCAGATTCTAGAACAACGAAATGGAAGCAAGCGAAAGCGCGCATTCAAGATGCGATTCATAAAGTGAAAACTGTTGTTTCTTCATGGAAAGGATCGAACCAGCCGGTGCCCGCTGATTCATTGAATGAAGTAGTAAACGAATTGAATGCTCTTGAAGAAAGCGTAAACGAAGTCTTCGAAGAAGCCCGCTAGTCTTAAGCTTTATCCTCTTCCGATTCTCCTCTTAAACTTTCCTCTGGTAGCGTTGGATCTATGCTTTGCATTCTCCAAGCTTCATAAGAAAGATCATCTTCTTCGTCTATAACCTGAATGAATGGTTCAGCGAACGCTTTCGTACTTAAATGATGCTCTAACGATAACAACATCGCCGGAAGTACAATCAAATTCGTTAACATAGCCGTGAACAATGTCAGAGCAGTGAGTATACCCAACGCACGCGTTCCATCGAATTCAGAGAAGACAAAGATTCCAAATCCGAAGAACAATACAATTGAAGTAAAGAGAATACTTGCTCCCGTATCTTTTACCGCAGAGAGCACCGACAATTTGATGTTCCAGTTGTGCTCACGCAATTCTTGACGATACTTTGCCAAGAAGTGTATGGTGTTGTCTACCGTAATTCCAAACGCAATACTGAACACCAAGATGGTTGAAGGCTTCAATGGAATGTCGAAAAATCCCATGCATCCGGCAGTGATAAACTGAGGAATCAAATTCGGTACAAGCGAAATGAGCAACATGCGCAAACTGCGGAACATTACCCACATAAGCAAGCAAATCACCCCAACAGCGAAGAGCAAACTCGAGAATAAATTGTTCACCAAGTAAGTCGTTCCTTTCAAGAATACAATGCTGGTGCCCGTCATGGTCACCTTGTACAAACTGTCTGGGAAAAGTTTGGTTACTTCCGGACGTAACGTGTTCAACAACGAGTCCATGGCAAGCGTTCCAATATCGGCAACCTGTGCCGTAATGCGGGTTTTCTTCAATGAATCGTCTAAGAAGGTATTCGAATATTTTGAGGCATTCGAGTTTTCAGAAGCACTATCCGATTGCTCGAAATAAGGTCCGATGAATTGCTGCTCGCCTCGACTAATTAAATCGTAATACTCCGGATCGCCATCGTAGTAGGCTTGCTTAGCGAACTTAATTGCATCGGCTATAGACAAGGATCTCGAGATTTTTGTTGAAACCCCTGGCAAGGTGTCCATTACATCTTGCAAAGAATCGATACGTGCAATCGTCTTCGGATTGGTAATCTTACCTCGCTTCGCTTCAACCATTATTTCGAAGGGCATAACACCATCGAAATGCTTTTCAAACCAATGCAAGTCGGTAATCACACGGTCGTCATCTGGAAGGTCATCAACGATATTACCTGTCGTTTTCACTAGGGTCATTCCGTAAAAACTCAAGGCTGTAACAACAACCGTAACGAAATAAATGATTCCTCTGTTCTTGGTAATCATCTTCACCAAATTCTCGAGCGTGTGGTATAACCAACGCATGTCGAGGTGCTTCAAATGACGTGCTTTCGGTGCAGCAGTGTACGAGAATAATATTGGGAAAGCAATCAATGAAATGAAGAACATGAGCATGCTGTTCAAGGCAGAGATAACCCCGAATTGCTTCAACAAATCACTTTCAACAAAAATGAACGTCGCGAAACCCACGGCAGTTGTCGCGTTAATCATGAACGACGCCTCACCCACTTTTTGAATAACCCGCGTCATAGCACGCATTTTATTTCCGTGACGAATAAACTCTTGGTGATATTTGGTCAAGAGATATATGCAGTTCGGAACACCGATAACAATCATGAGCGGTGGAATAAGCCCCATGAGCATGGTTATCGGGTAATCAAATAAGGCAATGGTACCCATGGAAACCACCACGCCAATGCCAATTATGGCCATACAAACTATTACAGCGCGAATACTTCGGAAGAAAATAAACAGCAATACGGCACTCACAAGTAAGGAAAGGAGTGTGAAGAATTTCAATTCAGCCTTCACCTTCGCGGTCATTTGCGTTCGAATAAATGGTAGTCCTGAAATGTAGGTCTTCACATATGTATCTTTTGAAAACTGATTAACCTTTTCAACGATTTGGTCAACTGCGTTTCCACGGAATTGAGAGTTGAAAAGCTCACCATTGACAAAAATCATCATGAGCGTTGCATCCGACTTCGATTTATATAGCAAACCATCGTAGAATGGAAGCGAAAGAATTTTTTGTTTTACTGAATCGAGCTGCGCTTGAGATTCTAGTTTTCCATCTGAAATGTGACGAAAACGAAATCGCTCTTCAGTAGTATCGGCGTACATTTCATAACAGTGAGCAATAGAAAAAACGGAGTCAACAACGTTCCTGGGAACGGATGTTTTCACACCGTTAATGATAGTGTCAACAGGAACAGTAATTTTCTTCAAACTATTACCCAATTCCTTCAGCGCAATGAAGTTCTGAAGTTCCCAAATTTCAGGATCGTTCAGTCCAACAACCATAACGTTCCCATCTTCCGAGAACTGTTTGGTAAAGGCTTGGTATTCAACGTAAGTCGGGTCGTCTTGCGGAAGAACTCCGGAAAATTTGTAGCTCATACGCACATTGCGCGCTTCCCATCCCATGAAAGCAGTGATTGCCAAGGTTATAACGCCAAGAAGAACACGGTTACGAAGAATAAAAGCAGCAATTTTCGCCCACATAGCTATTCGAATAGTCTGCAAAGAAACACTAAATCTATTTTCGAATGAAATTTTAGTCATCCTTTGTCAACCTACGGTTAAGAGTACTATCTTCGCCCCCATAAAATCGAAAATCATGTCACAACAACATCAAGAGCAAATTGACGCCTTTATGTCGAAAGTTCGGGCAATGAACCCGAATGAGCCTGAGTTCCTTCAAGCAGTTCACGAGGTGGCGGAAGCCATTATTCCTTTTATGGAAAACCATCCTAAGTACAAGGATGCTAAAATCTTAGAACGCATTGTTGAACCAGAACGTACATTAATCTTCCGTGTTCCATGGGTAGATGATAAAGGTGAGATTCAAGTTAACCGCGGATACCGCGTAGAATTCAACAGTGCAATTGGTCCTTACAAAGGCGGATTGCGTTTTCACCCAACGGTGAATTTATCTGTTTTGAAATTCTTAGGTTTCGAACAAATATTCAAAAACTCTCTGACTACCCTTCCAATGGGTGGTGGTAAGGGTGGATCTGACTTCGATCCAAAAGGAAAGAGCGATCGTGAGGTTATGGCATTTTGCCAAAGCTTCATGAGCGAATTGTCTCGCCACATTGGTGCTGACACTGACGTTCCTGCTGGAGATATCGGAGTTGGTGGACGTGAGATCGGATTTATGTTCGGTCAATACAAGCGTCTTCGTAACGAATTCACCGGTGTATTAACTGGAAAAGGTCGCAACTGGGGTGGATCATTGATTCGTCCAGAAGCAACCGGTTACGGTACTGTTTATTTCGCTCAAGAAATGTTGGCGGTGAAAGGATTGAACTTCACGGGTAAAACAGTTGTTGTTTCTGGTTCTGGAAACGTTGCTCAATACGCTATCGAAAAAGCAACTGAATTAGGTGCTAAAGTGGTTACCGCTTCAGATTCTTCAGGATATATCTACGATGCAAACGGAATCAATGCCGAGAAACTTGCTTTCTTAATGGAATTGAAAAACGTGAAGCGCGGACGTATTCAAGAGTACGCAACCAAGTACGGATGTGAATTCGTAGCTGGAAAAACACCTTGGGGTGTGAAGTGCGACATTGCTCTTCCTTGCGCTACGCAAAACGAATTGAACGGCGACGATGCGAAAGCATTGGTAGCGAACGGTTGTATTGCAGTAGCTGAAGGTGCAAACATGCCTTCAACTCCTGAAGCAATTGCTGTATTCGACGAAAACAAATTAATGTTCTCTCCAGGAAAGGCGTCTAACGCTGGTGGTGTAGCTACATCTGGTTTGGAAATGTCTCAAAACAGCCTTCGTCTAAGCTGGACACGTGAAGAAGTAGACCAACGTCTTCACAACATCATGAAGAGCATTCACGCAGCGTGCGTTCAGTACGGTGCAGAAGGCGATCATGTTAACTACGTGAAAGGTGCAAACATCGCAGGTTTCGTGAAAGTTGCCGATGCAATGTTAGACCAAGGTGTGGTTTAATTCATTGTTAAATATTATGGAAAGGGCGATTTTCGAATCGCCCTTTTTGTTGCGACAATAATTCTTGCGCTAAATTCGTTCGAGTTAAATAACTAGACTTGATGAGGATTTTCACTTTTTTATTTTTTGTGTTTTTCGCTTCAGGTCTTTTAGCACAGTCGGAAGTGGGATTTTCAGGTATTTATAATTTTCAAACAGAGAGTCTAGGAATAGGTGCTAGAGCCGTTTTCAGAGAGAAGAAGCAAATTCAAATCAGTCCGCAGTTTTCGTATTTCCTTCCAACCAATAAAATTCATGAGTGGACATTGGGTGCATCTGCACAATATAAATTCTTCAAAAGAAAAAAAATTCAATCTTACACCTTGGTTCATTTGGGTTACAATCGTTGGATGAATTATGAGTCTTCCGATATGAAGGATGCGATGCTGAATAATTGGAACACTGAATTAGGTGTTGGTGTGGTTTTCGGAAAGAAAATAAAGCCGTTCGTCGAATGGAGATACAATGCGCGGCATCAAGAAGGCATGCTGCACGTGGGATTAATGTTCAACAAGAATTCATTCAAAGGAAAAAAAGAAAAATGCGCAGCTTATGACTAATAGAAACACTATTCTTATTAACGGAGCAACTAAATTGTTGGTTGTTGTGACTGCTTTATTGCTCTCATCGTGCTCCAGAGACCGCATAGCGCGCGATTTAAATGCATACGAGTCTCCGAACGCTTATCTCGATTCGAAGAAGCAGGATGAACAGGTGTTTGTCATTGACACTGCTGGTGAGGGACCCATCATTGGTAATCAAGGAACCGCCATTTGGGGAAGTATTGATTGTCTTCAATTGCCAGGCGGCGCAGGAGTGGATTATCCGTTTATTGTGAAGTTGGTGGAACTCTACACGCCGAAGGATATGATCTATTATCGAATGCCTACGGTAGCGGCCGGAATGCCTTTAGAAACGGCAGGCGAAATTAGATTGCGAGCAGAAAAGGATGGACAAGAACTATCGCTGTCCCAACCCTGTGCATTCAAGGTGAGCATGCCGAACGCGGCTCCTGACCTGAATTACATGAATGTCTATTATGGAAATGAAAACGGAGAAGTTGTGGACTGGACAACTGATTTAGGAGTTTGGGGAATAACACAAACGCAGAATCCTGTGTTCGATGTAGACACGATTGGATACACTGCGTTTATTGAGAAATTGGGATGGATTAACGCCGACCGCAGTGTTTCAACCAGTGGGATATACAACATAACTTTCGACTCGGAGGAAGATGATTTGTCGAATGTCTTGTTTTTCGCTTATTTGCCAGACACTAAGACGCTGTTGCAATCAAATGAAGGGGTTATTTCCGGAATACCTGCAGGAGCATATGCAAAAATTGTTGCCATTGCAGTAAATGCGAGCGGAAATCTATTCCATTTCAATCAAGAATTAACCGTGAATGGCAATTCAACGGTGATGGTGATTATGACTGAAATTTCAGATCCGGAATTAACTGCGCTACTCGATAGTTTATAAAAAAAACTGTAGAGGCTTTTACCCCTTATTTTCGTACATTTGTCCGAATTTTATTCGAAAATTCCAACGTATGTCCGCAAACCATTCGAAAATTGTAGGAGAAGGTCTTACTTATGACGATGTTCTTCTCGTTCCAGCTTATTCAGAGGTGCTTCCACGTGAGGTGAATATTTCATCACAGTTCACAAAAAACATAACCCTACACACCCCTGTGGTGTCTGCGGCCATGGATACCGTTTCAGAAAGCTCAATGGCAATAGCCATGGCACGAGCTGGAGGCATCGCCGTTATTCACAAGAACATGACTATTGCTGCACAAGCAGCAGAAGTGAGAAAGGTGAAGCGCAGCGAAAGCGGAATGATTCAGGACCCCATCACACTGCACGAAACTGCAAACGTAGGAGATGCGCTCACCATTATGGCAGAGCACAAAATCGGAGGAATTCCGGTTGTAGATGCTGAAGGAGTGTTGAAGGGAATCGTTACAAACCGAGACCTTCGTTTCGAAAAAGATTACGCGAAACCTATTCGTGAAGTTATGACAAGCGAAAACCTTGTCACTACAGACAAACCGAAAGATTTAGAAACGGCTGAATCTATTCTTCAAGAAAAGAAAATTGAAAAACTTCCTGTTGTTTCCCCAGATGGAAAATTAATGGGACTGATCACTTACAAAGACATTTTAAAATTGCGTAGATATCCGAATGCCTGCAAAGACAACTTCGGACGTTTGCGTTGCGCTGCTGCGGTTGGTGTAACCGGAGACACCATGGAGCGTGTTGAAGCCTTGGTGAAAGCGGGAGTAGATGCAGTGGTTATTGATACAGCTCACGGACATTCGAAGGGTGTGATTGACACTTTGAAGAAAGTGAAAGCTGCTTTCGGGGATAAAATTGATGTGATTGTTGGAAACATTGCAACAGGAGCAGCTGCGAAAGCCTTGGTGGAAGCGGGTGCCGATGGGGTGAAGGTTGGAATTGGACCTGGTTCAATTTGTACAACACGCGTAATCGCTGGTGTGGGTGTTCCACAATTAACTGCTGTAACCGACGTTGCAGAAGCGTTGAAAGGAACAGGCGTACCCATGATTGCAGACGGCGGAATTAGATATACGGGAGATATTGCGAAAGCAATTGCAGGCGGAGCTTCAACCATTATGATTGGTTCTATGCTTGCCGGAACAGAAGAGTCTCCGGGAGAAACCATTATTTACGAAGGAAGAAAATTCAAGTCATACAGAGGAATGGGTTCTTTGGAAGCCATGCAACACGGTTCAAAAGATCGTTACTTCCAAGATGCTGAAGACGATATTAAGAAATTAGTTCCTGAAGGAATTTCAGGACGTGTGCCTTTCAAAGGTTCGGTTATGGAAGTGATGCACCAGATCATTGGCGGACTTAGAGCCGGAATGGGCTATTGCGGAGCTTCGAACATTGAGCAACTTCAAGAAGCGAAATTCATTCGGATTACCAATGCGGGTATCAAAGAAAGCCATCCGCACGATGTAGTTATCACAAGAGAAGCACCAAATTACAGTTATAAATAATCCCGTTTAAAATAAGTCATATGCGTTTTACAAAAGTTCTACTTTTAAATGTTGTGCTCGCTTGCACAGTGTGGTTTAGCGCCAATGCGCAACCGATTCAAAAGGCTTCTGCTACCTCTCCTACTGTTCTTAGTGTAGACGGAGAAGATGTTTCGTTGGAAGAATTTGAAAATATTTTCAGAAAAAACAACCGTGATTCAGTTGTTACAAAAGCGTCACTTGACGAGTACATGCAATTGTTTGTAAATTTCAAATTGAAGGTTCACGCTGCGAAAGCGGCGGGATTAGATACAGTGAGCAAATTCAAATATGAATTACAAGGATACCGTGCGCAATTGGCTCGCCCTTATCTAACAGATCAGGAAAAATTAGACGAACTCATGAAAGAGGCCTATGCGCATTTGCAAGAGGAAGTGCACGCAAGCCACTTGTTAATCGAATGCAAACCGAATGCATTGGCTGCTGACACGTTGAAGGCCTACAACAAGATTATGGACATTCGCAAGAAAATTCTTGCTGGAGAGTCGTTCGAGGCTGCTGCGAAGAAATACAGCACAGACAGATCGGTAGAAAAAAATAACGGAGACTTAGGTTATTTTACCGCTTTTCAAATGGTTTACCCGTTTGAAGTAATCGCCTACGGTACTAAAATCGGAGAAATAACGATGCCCGTTCGTACCCAATATGGATACCATTTGTTGAAAATAACAGGGCGTCGTCCTGCACGCGGAGAAATTCATGTTGCCCACATCATGGTGAAGCCTAAGAAAGAAGAGGCAAACGATGCGGCGGCCGAGGCCAAGATTAATGAAATCTATCAAAAAGCATTAGAAGGAAAACAAACTTTCGAGGAATTGTGCGCTCTATACAGTGAAGACGTTACAACTAAGAATAAAGGCGGAGAACTTCCTTGGTTTGGAACCAATAAAATGGTATCTGAATTCGAAGAAGCGTCTTATGCACTGAAAGCCGACAATGAAATCTCTCGTCCTTTCAAGACGTCTTACGGTTGGCACATTGTAAAGCGTTTAGGCTACAAGCCTTTGGCTTCTTATGAGTCTATGTCGAAAGACATTAAAGCGAAAGTATCGAAAGACGCTCGCGCTGAAAAAACAAAGAATTCATTCCTAGCGAAAATCGGAAAAGAGTACAATTTCGTTTACAATCAGAAATACATTAACAAGCTTGCAGGTAAAGCAGATAGCAGCGTTTATGTTGGACAATTGAAAGCGAGCAAGGGTTTGCTGAAGAAAGTATTTTGTGAAGTTGCTGGAACTCAATACACCGTAAACGATTTCTATCAAACCATGATAACACGTAAAGGAGCAAATACCAATTTGAATCCTGTTGACTACGTTAAGTACGAGGCGAAGATGTTCGCAGAAGACAAATTAATGCGTGAAGAAGATGCGCACTTGGAAGAGAAATATCCTGCGTTCCGTTTATTAATGAAAGAGTACCGCGAAGGTATTTTATTGTTTGAATTGACCGATCAATTGGTGTGGTCGAAGGCGGTGAAAGACACCGTTGGATTAAACAATTATTTCGAATCGAACAAGGCAAGCTTCATGTGGCCAGATCGCGCGGAAGTGGTAATTTACACTTGCGCAAATGATGAGATAGCAAACAAACTTCGTAAGATGTTAGAGTCAGGAAAGTCTCCGTCTGAAGCAGCAGCTGAATTGAATCAAGGCACGCAGTTGAACCTTCAAACGGAAGGTGGATTGTTCGCCCGTGAAGATCGTGAGGTTCTTGGAAAAATTAAATGGACGGAAGGGTTGAGTGTAAATGTTCCCATGAACGGGCAAGTTATTGTTGTGGATATTGAAGAGCTGTTGAACAAGTCTCCAAAGAAGCTTTCTGAGGCGAGAGGTTTGGTAACTTCGGAATACCAAAACTTCTTAGACAAGCAGTGGATAGAGGAATTGCGCAAGACTCACACCTTTAAGGTTAATACAGAAGTTCTTCATTCCATCGCAAAATAAGAATGAAAGCTGCACATTTCCTTATAGCAGCGATTGGTCTATTATTCGCTACAGGCTGCGGTAACTCGAAGCCAAACGCCGTTGCTCATTTGGGAGATGCAGTGCTGTCTATGGAAGAGTTGCGTGAGCGTATTCCGAATAATATTTCAGCAGAAGATTCTACCGCCCTTGCTCAAGAAATTATTCAATCTTGGTTGAAGGATGCACTGGTTCTTCAAGAAGCTGAGAAAATTTCTGACGAAGAGAAGCTTGCTGTTGAGAGAAGAATTGAAGATTACCGGAAATCACTTCTCATCTATTCGTATGAACAAGATTGGATAAAGAAGAACATGGATACCGTCATTACAGACGACCAAATTCGAGCCTATTACGAAGCGAATAAGAGTTCAATGAAGGTAAACGAGCATTTCCTTCAAGTTAAATTTTGTTCACTTCCTGAGAAATCGAAGGACGTCAAGAATATGACGAGTGCTTTTGCTTCTGAAGACATCGCAACATGGGAGGCTTTCTGTATTCAGGCTGGCGCGAAGCATTATTACAATTATACAACATACATGAATTGGGAACAGTTCGCACAGCTTGTTCCGCTTGCCATTGCAGACCGTTCACAGTTTTTAGTACAAGCTACTTCAACCCAAAAAATTAATTTCAATGGCGAAATAATTTGGGTGAAAATTGGTTCTTACCTTCTTCCTGGAGATTCGTCTCCAATGGAAATGGTTCGAAGCAATATTGCAAGTATCTTGCTGAACATACGAAAACAAGAGCTTTTGCAGAAAATGAAAAATGGCCTTTACGACCAAGCAAAAGCCGAAGGCAAATTAGAACAATAAGCGAATGAAAAAAGGAATTTTGTGGTTAATGTTTGTAATGCTGTCTGTCTATTCTTGGGCACAGCCAGGCAAGACCATAGATAAAATTATTGGAGGGGTGGGTGCTGAAGTTGTTCTTCTTTCCGATTTAGAAAATGCCAAATTTGAATTAACGCAAGGGAAGTCACAATTGCCAGCTGAAAAGGAGTGTTCAATCTTTGAGAATCTTTTGTATCAAAAACTTTTGTTGCATCAAGCCAAAGTAGACAGTGTTGAAGTAACCGACGGTGAAGTGAATGCGCAAGTGGAAAAACGAATCACCTACTTCGTGGAGATGTTGGGAAGCGTAGAACAATTTGAAACGTATTACGGAAAGCCAATCTCGCAGTTGAAAGTAGATTTCTTCGACATGATTCGCGATCAACTTTTAACTCAAAAGAAGCAAGAAGAAATAACGAAGAATGTAAAAATCACGCCGTCACAAGTGTTGAAATACTACCAGTCTTTGCCCATCGATTCTTTGCCGCTAATCGGAGAACAAGTGCAGTATTCACAGATCGTGATTGCTCCATTAATTCCAGAGAGCGAAAATCAAAAAGTGATTCATTTTCTAGACAGTGTTCGAAACGATATCGCATCTGGACGCACAAGCATGACCATTCAAGCGCGCCGTCACAGCGAAGATCCGGGATCGAAATTCAAAGGCGGTTGTTACGACATGATTCGCAAAGGAAGCTTCGTTCCAGAATACGAGTCTGCAGTTTTCACCACAGACGAAGGAAATTACTCTCCCGTATTTAAGTCTACCTATGGATATCATTTTGTGAAGGTGGTTGAAAAGCGTGGCGATTACTACCGCGCATGCCACATCTTAATGTCACCGAAAATCAAGGACGAAGATTTCAATCGATGTAAATATCAAATAGATTCCGTCTATGCTGAATTGAAAGCTAAAAAGATTTCATTCAATGCTGCCGCTGCAAGATTCAGCACCGATGAAGAAACGAAGAATCAAGCAGGAAAAATAATGAATATGCAAACAGGTGGAACACGTCATGATGTTGCCACGTTGTCTGCAGAGTTGAATTTGACATTATCTAAATTGAAGGAAGGAGAATTGTCTGAACCACAATTGGCGAAGCAGCCCAACGGTAAAGATGCATATGTAATTTATCAATTAGACGCCCGCATTCCTGCACACAGAGCGAACATGGAGCAAGACTATGAATTGTTCCAAGCGAAAACAGAAAGCATAGAGCGTCAAGCTGCAACAGACTTGTGGGTTGCGAAAGCACTTAAGAAGAACTACTCATTCATGGACGAGCAGTTTAAGAACTGCACGTTTCAATTCAACTGGAATAAAAAATAATACCATGACCACATTTACATCAGATGCAGAAGCGTTAGATGCGTTGAAGGAAAAATACAACGCACTGAAATTCGAGATTCAAAAGGTAATGGTCGGACAAGACGAAGCCGTGCGCGACGTTATTATTTCAATCTTGGGAAATGGTCACTGTCTGCTTGTAGGTGTTCCTGGATTGGCTAAAACCCTTTTGGTAAATACACTTTCGCAAGTATTGGGTTTGTCTTTCAATCGCATTCAATTCACGCCCGACTTAATGCCGAGCGATATCATTGGCTCTGAAATTTTAGATGAATCACGTCAGTTTAAATTCATCAAAGGCCCTTTGTTTTCGAACATCATTTTGGCCGATGAGATTAACCGTACTCCTCCAAAAACACAAAGTGCTTTGTTGGAAGCCATGCAAGAGCGTCGCGTAACAGCAGGCGGTGTAACACACGTATTGCCTTCTCCGTTTTTCGTTTTAGCAACGCAAAACCCCATAGAACAAGAAGGAACTTATCCGTTGCCTGAAGCGCAATTGGACCGTTTCATGTTCAACATTTGGGTCGACTATCCAACCTTAGCGGAAGAGTTAGTTATTGTAAAGCAAACAACTTCAGGCGTGTCGCAAACGCTTTCTCCGGTTATTTCTTCTGAAGAAATTCAGTTCTATCAGCAGTTGATTCGTAAGATGCCGGTTCCCGATAATGTTATTGAGTATGCTGTTCGTTTGGTTGCGAAGACGCGTCCGAACAGAGAGAATGCAGATCCATTGGCGAATCAATACCTCAGCTGGGGTGCTGGTCCGCGCGCTTCTCAATTTTTAATTGTTGGAGCGAAAGTGAACGCTGCGTTGAACGGAAAATACAGTCCAGATATTGAAGACGTAAAGGCCGTTGCATTGCCAATTCTTCGTCACCGTATCGTGCGCAATTACAAAGCTGAAGCCGATGGTTATTCAGTAGAGAAGATTGTTGCACAACTCCTCTAATTGTTCAGGGGTGCGTATTGCCATTAATACCCGTTTGCTTATTCCAGGAAAACTGGAAGGCATAGGACGCTTCACGTATGAGACCATTAAGCGATTGGCACACCGATTTCCCGAGCATGAATTTCATTTATTAAGCGATCGGAAGAAAGACGATCATTGGCAGTTTGGAAAAAATGTATTTCAATACCGCATTTTTCCTCCTGCACGCAGACCGTGGTTATTCGATTGGTGGTTCGATTACAGCGTGCCTTTTGTATTGAAAAAAATAAAGGCAGATGTTTTTGTTTCTCCAGATGCACACGCCTCGCGCAGATGTCCCGTCCCGCAACTTACTGTAATACACGACATCAATTTCGTTCACTATCCCGAGTTTATGCCGAAGAAGTATGCGAACTACTGGAACAGTAGAACAGCAGATTTTGTGAAGTTGAGCACCCGCTTAGCAACCGTGAGTGAATTCAGTAGAGCAGATATTTCGAAAACGTTCAATGTTCTAGAAACCGCCATCGACGTGCTTTGCAACGGCATTGATCACACGTTTGCTCCAGTAGAAGAACACAAGAAGGAAGTCATTCGCGATCGTTTCGCACAAGGAAAAAAATATTTTTTATTCGTCGGTGCCTTGCATCCAAGGAAGAACGTGCACCGCGTGGTTGAGGCATTCAATGCGGCCGTAGAGCAAGGCGTTGAATCTTCATTGGTAATTGCAGGAAACAAGTTTTGGCATTATCCGGAATTGGATGCTGCCTTAGCGAAAATCAATTACCGAACGAACATTCGGTTTTTAGGACACGTGCATACTGCCGATCTTCCTTTGCTCCTGTCGGCAGCTGAAGGGCTCGTCTTTCCAAGTCTCTACGAGGGATTCGGAATCCCGTTGATTGAAGCGGAAGCATGTGGCGTTCCAGTTGTTGCTTCAAGAGGAACGGTGATGGAAGAGGTTTCAAACGGATCGGCGTTCTTCGTGAATCCAACGGAGGTAGCTGAAATAGCCGAGGCCATTGTAAAGATTGAACAGGGACAGCGCAATCCAGTTATGCGCGAGCACACATACACGTGGGATAAAGCAGCGGAGCTGTTGTGGGAGAGCATTCAACAAACCCTTCAACACAAGAAGTAAAATGCTATTCAATTCCATTGAGTTCTTTTTATTTTTTCCTCTTGTAACAGCGTTGTATTTCTTATTGCCTCATCAATGGCGCTGGCTCATGCTTTTGATAGCGAGCTCTGTGTTCTACATGTTTTTTGTTCCGGCCTATATTTTCATATTGCTTGCGACCATTGTCGTTGATTATGCAGCGGCTATTCAAATTGAAAAAAGTTCGAAGCCTCATGCGCGACGGTGGTTAATTGGAAGTATCATTAGCACGTGCTTGATTTTGGCGGTGTTCAAATACTTCAATTTTTTCATCGATAATTTCAACGGCATTGCCAGTTTAATCGGTTGGAATTATTCGTTGAATACGCTCAGCATTCTTCTGCCCATTGGGCTTTCCTTCCACACCTTTCAGAGTTTAAGTTATGTGGTGGAAGTGTATCGCGGCAACCAAAAGGCTGAACGACATTTCGGGATTTATTCGCTGTATGTCATGTTCTATCCCCAGTTGGTTGCAGGTCCTATTGAACGACCGCAGAATGTCCTGCATCAATTTCGTGAAAAGCATTCACTCACCTACTGGAATGTTTCTGCTGGAATGCAACGCATCGTGTGGGGATTGTTTAAGAAGGTGGTGATAGCAGATAACTTGGCGCAATTTGTTTCTCCAGTCTATGAGCACGCAGAGACTGTTTCTTGGATGTACCTCAGCATTGCAGTGGTCTTCTTCAGCTTTCAGATCTATTGCGATTTCAGTGGTTACAGCGACATTGCCATTGGAGCAGCGCGTGTGATGGGATTCCGGCTCATGGAAAATTTTAAGCTGCCTTATCGTTCTACTGGTGTGGGCATGTTTTGGTCGAAGTGGCACATCTCGCTTTCCACGTGGTTCAGAGATTACGTATACATTCCTCTAGGTGGAAATCGAAAGGGTGCGGCACGCACGTCGTTGAACTTGTTCATTGTATTCGCCATTAGCGGATTCTGGCACGGTGCGAATTGGACCTTTGTCGTTTGGGGAATGGCTCACGGACTGTGGTTGGTTTTGGAAAACCGAATGAACGTTCGGTGGGAAGGAAAATGGAAGATACTTTTCGGGACGTTGATCACGTTTGTGGGGGTGTCTTTTTTATGGATCTTTTTCAGAGCACAATCTTTCGAGCAAGCGACGCAGGTTATCAAGGGGATTGTAACGTTTCAGTCGCAGCCCGGATTTCTTCCTTCGGTGTTTGTCCCGTTAAACGGTGCAGTTATCATTGGAAAGATCTTAATGCTAATTGTATTTGTGCTTATTGACAGAAGGGTAACGGAAATTGTATTGGGAACACGAGCAATCGGTTCCAATCGGAAGGTGTGGTTATTCGCTGCGCTGTTGGCGTGTTTGGCGTTGTTTGGACAATGGGGAAAAGTTGATTTTATATATTTCCAATTTTAATGAAGTTAATGATTCGAAATAGTTTGAAAGTCTTGCTTGCTGCGTTTGCGATTTACGTTGCGGTGATTTTCATTTTTTCGAATGTGCAATTAATCGATCGAAGAATGTCGTTGTTCTTCGTTCCGAATTTGCAACGCAACGGTGGACAGGAGTTGCAGATGATGCACGACTTAACTTCCAACCAAATAAAATACGACGCCATTGTTTTAGGCTCTTCTCATGCCTACAGGGGTTACGACCCAAGGATATTTGAGCAATCGGGAATTAGTCTTTTCAATTCAGGAACAAGCGCGCAGAATGCGAAAGGATCGTTGGTGTTGTACAATGAATACTTGAGAGACCGAGCCGATGTTTTCATTTTAGATGTTTACGATCCGGTGTTCGAGTTGGAAGGAACCGAAAGTAACATGCGATTGATTCAGAACGTGCCTTCAAATGCTGCGGCCTTTGCCTTGGTGAGGCAGGAAGTGAAGATGTATACGCTGAACGCCCTTGCGGTGCGATTAGCGAGTATGAATGTGAAAGACGAAGCACCGAATGCCGACTACATTAAAAACGGCTTCTGTGAGAAGAAAGGAATCTTGTATGCTGTTGAGCCCTTGAACGATTCGGTCTTCGATGCGAACGAAGAGATGTTCGTGGCATTCGAAACAATGATTAAGCAAATGCAAGCAGATGGTAAGCGCATTGTCTTGTGCAGTCATCCGCTTCCCGCTTCAGCGGGACTGCACAATTATCACGATAAATTTCTAGCACGTTTCACTCCGCTTATCCAACGCCTCGGCGTTCCTTACATCGATCTTACTTACTATACCGAAGGTTTTGGTATAAACGAGTTTGCAGACCTTTCGCATTTGAATCAGCAAGGGGTCGTGTTGTACAATCAGCTGCTTCTTCAGAACACAACTTTCCGCGAAGCGGTCATCCCGTAGGGTCATCCGCATTGCGGTCATCACGAAGTGTCGTGTCATCGCGTAGCGTCATCACAACGTGTTGTGTCATCCCATAGGGTCATCGCGCAGCGTCATCCACGAAGTGGTCATCCGCATTGCGGTCATCACGAAGTGTCGTGTCATCACGAAGTGTTGGGTAATAAAAAAACCCATTCGTTTGAATGGGTTTCTCTTCTGTGGTGCCACCGGGATTCGAACCTGGGACACAAGGATTTTCAGTCCTTTGCTCTACCAACTGAGCTATGGCACCGAAGCGGTGGCAAATATAATCATTTATTTCAATTCACCTATATTTGCAACTCAAATTTTTCGGGAGAGATGTCAGAGTGGTCGATCGAGCACGCTTGGAAAGCGTGTGTATTGAAAGGTACCGAGGGTTCGAATCCCTCTCTCTCCGCTGGAACACTTGCGAATAACATCGCAAGAAACTGCAAAAGCCCGTCAAACACACGTCTGACGGGCTTTTTGCTTTTTAGTGCTTTTGCAACGAGAAGCAAAAAAACGCAGATTTTGGCATTTTTCGCGAGCGTAAAACGAGCGCGTAAAATTTCTGAAATTACGCGCTCGTTTTGCGGGGTTAATTTGCGCTGAACTGCTCATGTTTGCTGACGTTGATTCATTTTCATGTAACTAGTTTTGTAAACATTACATGATGAAAATAAATCCAATTCAACTGCATTTCTTTCCAAAAAAGAAAACAAACAATTCAATCCATTCGCTTTACATGCGGATGCAAATTGGGAGCGAACGATGCGATATCTCATTGAAGTATGAGCTTTCCAAAGAGTCGTGGGATAAATCGAACCAAAGGTTGAAGCCGAAGCATCGCGATCAGACTCGAGTGTCAGTTCTTATGAATGAGTATCGTCACCGCGCGCATGCTATTTATCAAGAGAGTATTCAGCTTGGAAAGTCGCCTTCGGTGTTTGACGTAAGAAACGAATTGCTAGGTATTCCAGATGAAGGTGTTTCAGCATCTTGTATTTTCGAAATGTTTCGAAAGGCCATCGATCGCAAAAGAGCGCTCGCAGGAGAAAACAACTCAGCTGCTACCATTCAGAAGTACGGACGCACGAAGGGGCACTTGGAAAATTTTGTGAAGGCCACCTTCAACAAGAGCATATTTCCTTGTGAAGACATTACGTTAAAGTTCATTGAAGATTTCGAAGTCTATCTGAAGAATCGAGGCAATTGTCAGCATAACTCTGCCATGAAGCACATTCAAACCTTTCGAACGATTTTCAAAACGGCCATTGCACATGGATACGTCAAAAATGATCCGTTTGCAAATTACAAGATTCGTTTGCAAGAGGTCGTTCGCGATTGTTTGAATCAAGACGAAATCAACCGCATAGAATCGGTCGAGTTGAGCAACAAGAAACTAATGCGGGTGCGCGACTTCTTTTTGTTCTCGTGCTATACGGGATTGGCTTATGCTGAAATATACAATCTGAAAGCGAAGAACATTCAATTGGAGAACGGTCAATATTGGATTCGTACGAGAAGATTGAAGACGAATGTCATTACGAATGTTCCACTTTTGGAGAAGCCGAGGGCAATCTTGTTGAAGTACAACAGCAAATTGCACGAGCTAGCCGACAACGACTTGGTGTTCCCCATTTTGAGCAATCAAAAGACGAACGACTACCTGAAAATCATTGCGCTTCATTGTGGAATAACAAAGAACCTGCATTTCCATTTGGCTAGACACTCATTTGCGACAACTGTTTTGTTAACCAACGGAGTTCCCATAGAGAGTGTATCGTCTATGTTGGGGCACAAACGCATTGCTACTACGCAACATTATGCGAAGATGGTCGATAAGAAATTGGAAGAAGATATGCAGAAACTTCAGAGTAGACTGAGTGCTTTGAATGGGAAATAGGGTTGCGCAGAAGTTGCGTAAGTGACGGCCTGTTTATTCGTTTTTCGAATGTTGTTTTTTGAAGATTTGTGAAAATAAATATTACCATGAAAGAAAGTAACAATCCAAACAAATGGCTAACGAAAAAAGACTTGACTCGTTACCTACCCATCTCTCTTCGATCGATTGAAAATTATGTCAAGAAGGGACTATTCATAGCCCATAGATTGGGTGGAAAAATCCTGTTCAACATAGAACAAATCGACGAAGCGATTCAGAATAGCGCAATGCCCTTGATGACCCGATTTACGAAAACGAATAAATAAAAACAATGAAAACAACAAACCTAAAATGGCGCTTGTGCGCATGCAATTGCGGGAGGGCATTTCCTACAAAGAACAAATCGAAGATTTATATAAACAAGCAACATGCAGATCGGGATTACAATCTGACCAAAAGGAAAGACAGATTGCAGAAATTGGCTGAGGAGAGAGCAGAGCAAGAAAAGAAGAACAGCTGCGGTTATTATGTGAATGACGAAATTTTGAGAAAATACTTTGACCGTTCGATATTTGATGAGGTTGAATGTCTTTTCTGCACATTGGAAAACGACGGATTCAGATCGGAATTCGTAACAAGAAGTATCATTTTAGCAAACAGAACAATTCATTTGTTTATCGACTTTTGCGTTTCAATTCGAAAGGGCGACTATTCTGGAATAGTGAGAATTGAAAGAAGCGAGAAGTATAGAAATACAGTTTCAGAAAATATCCCAAGGACAACTAAGAAACGAATTGTGCGCAGTGCTGAATGGCATAGAGCTAGATTGGCTAGGAATCAAGGATTGAATTGAATGGTGAAGGGAAGAGCTAAAAATGATGTCCTTGAATAGTCAGTGTTCGTTTTGTTGAACAATAATATATAACTGAAGTATGAAGAGCTGAAAAAGCAACTGGAAGAAAATAGGATGTAAATTGCGACAGTTGATTTTACGCGAAGGCAAGCTTAGTGCAGATCTCTTTGGAGAGCCTTAAAGCTTAACATCTAACCAATTGCGGTAATAACGAATCACCCTAGTCTCTAAGCCAAGTAGAGATTTTAACAGAATTACAGTGCTTGGTTTGATCACGAAACCGCCACATATGGGCAGGTGCTGTTATAAGTAGGCTTTCAATTAATTGTCGTCATTTTTTGAAAGTGGTTCTACTTCATTTATTTCGTTTTGTATGCCCTGTTCACGATATTCAGAAGCAATGTTTATTTGAATGACTTCTCGTTCATTTTTCCAATATATTATGCTTAAAAATGCAATTGCTGTTTGAACCTTTAAGTCTTGATTATCTGGCTCTTCTTTTAAATTCCATTTTTCTTTAATTGCTATATTTTCTTTTTTATTGATGTCGATAACGGAAGCATATATTTTGAGTTTTTCGTTTATGCATTTTAATTGCATATCTATCAAGTCATCTTCCCTTAAATCTTTGTGTTCTATTGCAGGTAGATCTTTCCCTCTTAGAACAAATAACGTGTCCAGAAAATGATATTCTGTGGAAGGAATGTAATGAACGATTCTTTTAAATTTGCTTGAGTCAATTATTTCTTTTGTCTGAAATCCAATATTCACGCCAATTATTATAATGTCGTTGTTATTCCCTATTATTTTTGCCAATGCAACAATTATATTCTCCTTATTGAGTAAATATCTTTTTGTTCTCGCAATTAAAAATGAGTTTGGGATTAATCGTTTTATTTTGCTTGTTGAAATTGCTTCTGCAAATACGGTATCGTAATTTAAATTAGGAATATCATTGTCAGTAAATGCTGATTTCGACATTATAATTATATCTCCATTGACGCTCAATTTAAGTTCACTTTTTAAATGTGTAGCTTCTTTTGGTATGAATACACTATTATATTCTTCAAATGCACTTGATATGATTTCATTTGATTGAGTGTAAAATTTTTGAATTTTTTCATCGGATAGTTCTGTGTTATGTTTTTGCTGTCTAATTTTATTTTTAACGGCTTCTTTTAAGTCGATAATGAAAGTAAAAAAATCATCACGTTTTGTTTCAACTATTTTTTCAAGTTCAAGGTCTTTTATCAATTCCTTGTTTGATAGTACAGTGTTTAAACATCTTTCAAAAAAGGAAGCACTATCAAGCCAACTACTAAGTTCTACAACATCGTCAGGTAGATTTGGAAGTGCTGTAAAGTCCTGATATATGTAATATTGATGAAGTGAATACTGTCTTAAAAATAAAGTAGATATATAACAACAAATCCAATAATTTACTTGACGTCTGTTACCTAGATTATCAAGCTCGGGAAAATAGTATTTAAAATCTATAGGGATTTTGTGCTTAAATTCATTTCGGAAACTTTCAAACCAATAAAATATTTGCGTCATTGTTTCTGGAAGCAATAAATATTTCGGAGGTTGTGATTGAGAATATTCTAATAGATAATTTAAAGTCTTGAATTGCTTACGATATAGCATTAGACCGCCAAGGGCATAATGAAACTCAAGAAATCTATTTCGTTCGTCATTTCGTCTGTCAACTTGTTCTTTATTATTTATTTCTAGTTCACCATTTTGGGAAGAATAATCTGGCATCACTCCTTGAAGCCGATAATCAAAATATTGACTTGAATTTGACCAAAACATTTTTATCAATCTGGGATTATCGCATATGTTATAAATATTTCTCCAAAGCCAACTGTAGGTTTCTTCTGAAATAATAATGTCTTCAAAGTCTTCACCAAGTAGCCATACTCCGCTAACTGCTCTATGTTCGATTGCTCTAAGCTTTGTTTTCATCTTTTGCTACTATTTCGTTTAGTTTACTAACAAGAAAGTATAAGTCAACGGGATAAATCAATGGTTTAGACTTATCGTGGTTCTTTCTAATGTTTGCAAATAATGAGTAATAAAATTCAAGTAAAGTCTCCTGGAGATGTTCGTCTTGCTTTTCAATTGCATAAAAAGCAATTTCATTAATAGCTTTTAAATGATAATTCTGTATTTCAGTATCAGGTTTTGATTTTTTGTATTCGTTAATAACGTGTGTCAAAAGAGATTTCGATTTCCCACTATATAGCGCCACTTTACCTAACCATATAAAAAAGAAGATTATCAAAAGTATAGACAATAATAATACAAGGTAATTTGCTGAGTTATTAATAAACCAATTGTCCCAATTGAATGGTGGTGGTATTTTAAAGATTAAAAACAAGAAAGAAAATAGAGTCGAAAAAAGAGTTAATTTAAACACAGTAATGCAAAAAAAACTTTTGTGAATTTGGATTCTTAATACTTTTTGTGGGAATTCATTGTTAAAAAGTACTGGAATATACTCGGAAGAGTACTTGTCTCCAATGTTTGAAATTTTGTCAATAATAATTGGATAAGCAATTCCTAATATAGCGATATCAATGCCTACACAAATTTCGATAATATTTTCAGGTGTCATCTTGTGGTATCTATTTTTTATGATTGCATGTAACATTTCGGAATTAACTGAATTTGGCGATTTCGGCATGCGACAATGTCTGTCAGCACTGATCTTGATGTAAAAAGAAATGTTTAATTAACCTCTTCACCCGCCATTGTGCCAAACGCTTGTTGGCTCTTGGCGTTATTCTGTTATCTATTGTTTTAAAAATAGTTACAATTTTTCAATTTGTTTCTTCTGATGTCAGGGCAGTCCTAATATTTTCGGCTGCCTTGTCAAAACGTAATTTGTTATTAACACTCCATTCGCTTATACCTTCTTCGGTTTTCTTTGTAATCGTCATAAATTGTGGCTCATTAAATATCATTTTGTCCCAGCTACTTACTCTGCCCTCTTTAATTGCTAATTCAACAATATCATAAACCTCATTTTGAATTGGATCTGGCAAGATATTTAGAATATTCGCTGATTTCTCAATAAAGTTATTGTCTATTTCTAGTTCGTCTTTTAGAGAAATAAATCCACCCAATGCGATTCCAGCTTTGAACCAATCACTATACAATAAACTTCCGCTTGTGATTGAGCTTACTAAATTCAGACTTTTCCAATGATTGTTTTTCGCTGCTGATTTTAAAAGTCTTCCTAAATATATTTGTTCTGATTTGTTTATTACGTTAATTAATTCGATTGCTTTATCCATTCTCAAATAGTCAATTACCGGATTTTGTTTCTCGTATTGGAAACTTGCCAAATCTTCGCATATTCTTTTAAAGGTCGCTTTAATACTTCCGTAGTAATTTATTGAGGTTTCAAATGATAATCCGCTAAGTTTTTTATGATACCTGTTTTTAAAACTTTCTTCTAAAGAGTTGTTTTGAACAAGATTGCCTGCAATTGCTTTCAGATTATTAAGTTTTGTACTTTCTGTTTCTCCTTCTAAGTATGCGATTAACATTTCCTTTATTCTGTCAGGCAATAATGGCCAAGTATCTTGATGCACAAACCCTATAAAGCATACATAAGTAAAATTAGTTACCCGGTTTTCTAAGGACCAATCGACATTATCTAGTGGTAGTGAAGTATTAATAAGAAGTTCAACTAGAAAACAGCTCAATTTTCTCTGCTCATTGAATTTATCTTCACTTTGACTAAGTTTTCCAATTTTAAAAAGCAAAGTTTTGAAAAAGAAAGGATGAAGATTCAATGGCGTTCTAGATATTGTTCTTTTTGCATAGTTTCTGACTTGCGCAATATCGGTTGGAAGGAAAAAGGGCTTTGAACTTATGTTATCGGATAAATCTGTCAGATAGGTCTTGTTAAAATGTAATTGTTTCAACAAAGTAATTCTTGCCGCTTGTCCTAATATATGCCTCACTTCATCAACTTCAGGATTTAAATTGTATGGATGAGCAAATAAGCAGCGTTGTTCCCATAAGAAAGCAACTTTACTGTAATCGGGATTGTCAATAATGCCACAAATCTTGGCTTCTTCAAAAATTAGTTTGTCAGCCGAAAGTTTTTCATTCTCAGCATCTTCAATTTTCTGTTTTGCCGTCGTTGCTCTGTTGTCACCTAAATTTGATAGAATAAATATTTTACGTTTTAACGATTCGATTATTGAAATCCAAGTCATTATATAGGCAGCACGAAGTTGTCCATTGAGAAAACAATGTGATGCTTCTTCAAATAACACCTTATCGTCAGCTTCAATAATTTGAGCTTTTAAGTTTTCAATCCAATCTTTGTCTTCTCTCATGTTGTATTTTCTTTTTATGTTTTCAGCCAACTAAGATATATACGCGATTTCTATTCGATTATTAAGATAGGTTCCTATTTAAAAGCACAACATCATTTAACAAGTTAGCCCTTCAATAGAAGTAAAAAAAGGAGAATATCCAAATTTGGCCTAATCCCCCAACTCCCTCTCAATCCATCTCCAAAATCTCATCTCGTCAAAAGGCAAGATTCATGATTCAAACACAAGAGATTTTAATATTTACAAAATCTCAACATTGAATTTTTAAATGATTAAGACGTTTCATTATTCCGAATGAACTTGATTCCAATTATTACTTCATCTAGTTTTTATCATCGTTAAATCGCCCCCAAAGCAATTCAATTAAATGTCTGTAAGCAATACGTCAATAGACGTATTTAATAATATTCGAATGAGGGTTAAATATTGGATATACGTCCTTTGACGTATTTTTCAAAGAATTCGAAAATGTGTTTTTGTCTTGAAGGCACGGTAAATAAAGGGTTTTCCGAGCGGAACTACCTTTTTCGCGTAGATTATTTAAAAAAGAATTTAATGAACTTTCATTTTATTTGTAAGGACTAAACTCTAAGAATTTCAAATAGTGACCTTAACCAGATTTGAAAAGGACTGCGATTATATTGTTCTGCTTGTTTGTTGTAAACATTCAACTCCCATGCAGCATGATTAAGATTTTGGCACAATCGAAAGCTCCTGTTTGGAATGGTCTTGAAATCAATTCTAAAGTTCAATACGGAATAATACCAACTTCAGATTCAGTAGTTCAGCCAGTCTATATTTTTCAAAATTCCGCTAGTACAGGTTTTGCTTGGAAAGGATTAAATTTTGGAATTACTTATTCATACAACAATCCAAACGCACTGATCGGGATAAGAAATGGTTTTACGTTCCAATTTATCCCAACTTTCAAAGCAATTGATACAGAGGCCCTGCAATCGTCTCTTTCAAATGGGATTCATTCAAAACTGGATAGCTTGAATACGCTAACATCCAATTACCAAAAGCGAATTCAATTTTTAGAGAGTTACAACGGCGATAGTATACAAATGCCCAAATGGAATTTGATAGATACGAGCCAACTGAATATGAATTCGGTCCTACCTGATTCTTTGAACTTAAGCAATCCACTGGATACACTTTCATCGAATGGTCAAGATATTAATGCAGCAGAGAGGTTAAGTGTTTCAGAGGAACTAAGCAGATGCAGAAAGGAGTTAGATAATTTGAAATCTCTCCAAGAGAAATACACGGCTCAACTGGAAGGATTGAAAGACAAAAAGGAGTCTATTTTTTCAAATCCATTTAGTAAATCCTTACCAATGGAATTGCGCAAATTGGATGTCGGTAATTTCACTGCGAGCACCTCACCAATTTCGCTTTGGGGGACATCTTTATTCGGATTTTCCGTAGCGTTGAATAAGGGCAGTTATTACATAGATGCAGGAATTGGTAAAATACAAACACCGATTTTTCCAGAATTAAATCAGCTTGGACTTTCAAAGCAAATGATAGATGCGGTCTCAGCTTGGGGAAGAAACATGAGTTCATCTACTAGAGCTCTCTCTTGGATAGTATTAGGAAAAGGAAGGCCAGAACAATCTCATTTTTACATTCAAGGTTTAACAGGTCGCGGAAAACGAGACCTATCAGATACACAATCGGGAAATGCAGTGAACTATGTTTTAGAAGCTCAAGGACAATGGGTAAATGGCGGAAGTAAGTTAGAGATGAACGCTTCAAAATCGTTTTTGAGTCGTCCCCTAAATTTAATGTCAGATGCCATTTCTTCGAAAGGAAAATATGATGTTGGATATGCCTTTCATATCGGGTGGAATCAGCGAGTTGAAAGTACAAATACAGAGATTGCTCTAAAGTCTAATCTTTACACTGCAACGTTCAATAGTTTTGGAATTGCGGTTGCGCGACACGATTACCTTCAATCGCAAATTCAATTGAAACAAGGTATTGGTAAGAAGGCCAATTTTACAATTCAAGCGAAGTACGATCAAAGAGGTTTGAATCAGAAAGTGTGTGATTTCAAAAGTTTGAATTCATCTCTGAGGTTGAAAATGTTTAAACGTGGAAATCTTATTCTCTTAGCTTCTCAAAATAAAGGTGTAATTCAAATCGATACTTCGAGTGTAACGGTTAATCAAACATTGCTTTCGGGGGTATTCAATATGCCGTTGAAATTAGGGAAACTCATCCCAATAGTGTCAGCGCAGCAAGTCATCGCTGTTACAACTAATATCGGTGGGTTGAATCGCATAGAAAATTCGAATGTGTCAGTTTCAATAACCAAAAAAAGTTTTTCAAGCAGAGTCGGTTTATTGGGAGTGAAGCAAACTTCCTCTGATTCATTAGTACAAGAATCTTATTTCGTAGAAGGAAATTTTGGAATTACAAAGCCTAAGTGGAATACAAGTATAACATTGAGGCAGAATGTACAAGACGCAAAATCATACGGTTTGTCTGTTAACGTCGGACTGGCCTTTAGCAATTTGAAAATAATGGTCATGGCCGAAAAATTTGTTTATGACCCCATTTCAATGCCATGGCTTTCTCTGGAATTGGCCAAAAAATACCCATTCAGAGGAAGTATACAAGTTACTTACACTTTAAAAAAATCGAAATGATAAAGAAGTTAGTTCTCATTGTTTTAGTGTTTTGTTCTTTTTGGACATATGGTCAGGTAAGTGTTACAGGATCTCTTTTTAATGAGTGGAATGCAAGCTTATCTGCGTTGACTCAATTGACTTTGGTAAATTCAGATATGGAGGCGAAAGAGGTTAAACTAGTTGTGAAATTGACTTCTTCCAACGGACGAATTATTCTAACGGGTGAGACTAATCAATTTGTTATTTCACCGGGTGCTACAGTTTTACAAGGTATTCCTTTGGCAGTTTTGAATTCTCCAGGAGGAGCCGAATTTGTTTCCATGAAAACGTCAGGAGTTCTTCCTTACGGAAACTATCAGTATTGCGTTAAGGTAGTGCAAAATGGAGTAGAGGTTTTAGACGATTGGTGCGAAAGTATTCAGTCTGAATATTCTGAGTTTTTAAATCTTGTTTATCCTTTTGATGGCGACACAGTTTCTACACATTTACCTGTTTTATCATGGATGAATTCTACTGGCAGTGCTTTGTGCACAAGTGATATGGAATATGTCATTCGCTTAACTAAAGTTGGAAAGGGTCAAACAGCGGAACAAGCCATGAATGTGAATCCTATGCAATGGTCTTTGCGATGTCTTAATTCTTTCCAAGTCAACTATCCAATTTCAGCGCTTGCCCTCGAAGACGGACAAACATATGCGTGGCAAGTGCAGCAGTATAATGGAGGTAAGGTTGTAAATACAACTGATGTTTGGAAGTTCACAGTTAATACAATTCCAGATAAAAAGGACATCAAGTACGTTCACGTTCAAAAGGGTGAAAACCCCAATTTTATTCCTGTGTTTGAAAAATTATTCATTCGTTTTGATGATGGTTACAATCAAGGGGGAAATAGATTACACGCTATTAAGCAGAGATGGGCAGCCATTGGAGTTAGGTTTAAAATCTGAGGATTTGTCTGGGCAGGCGTTAAGCAACGGCTTCAATACCTATGAGATTGATGTTACTGAGTTTGCATTACCTAGCGGCTATTATACGGTGGTGCTTACAAATTCAAAGAAAGAGAAATTTCAATTAAAAATTCAGGTGTTATGAAATTGAAAAGTGTAATGCTTAGTCTTCTTGTTGTAGGCGTTTTCGCTTTGACGGTTGTGACCTTCATAAAAAATAAACCAGCGAAAGTTGTTTATGTAAATATGGACGAGTTGTTCAATGGGTTTCAAATGAAAAAAGAGTTGGAAAATGATTTCTTATCGAAGACAAATCAAATACAGAAGCAAATCGAAACCTTGCGAATAAAAGTTGCGGGTTTCAAAGAAGAAGTGAGCAGAGCAGTTTCAACAAATTATGTTGATTCATTGAATAGCGCGAATGCTCAATTGGCAGAATTGAATATTCAATTTCAAGAAAATTACGCTCCGCTAAAAGATCAATATGATTCTCAAATTCAAAATCAACTGTTGACGTATATGACTGAATTTGGTAAGAGTCATGATTATGATTTAGTCATAACGAATCTGAACGGAAGTACAGTACTATATGGTTCGGACAATGTAAATGCTACGACGGAAGCTTTAGAATTCGTAAATCAGAAATATGCAGGTAAGTAGTAAAATAGTATTACTCTGCTGCTCATTCGCTAGCATTTTGCTGGTCTCCTGTGAGAATGCAGTAAAACCCTCTGCAACGGGTATTCCTCAAGTAGAGGGTCTTCCTTCACCTCCGGAAGTGGATGCGTCTTCCGCGGAAAGTGTAAAGAACTATGTTTCGTGGTTGAGTAAAGAAGAAAATGGATTTAACAAACGGAGGGTTTTAGGCCAATTTTCCTTTGAAGCATTAATAGAGCCGCCGGCATATGCTGTTCTATTGAATCACAGGGGCGAACGAATTACAAATGACGCAATCAATAATGAAGTCAAGGAGCAATCAGAAATTTTTCAAATGCAATTTTCTATTGGGGCTGACACGCTGAGTAAGGAGCTTTTGAAGTATGCTGTAGGTGATGAAGAGGAATATCAAAGACGAGTTTCCTACTATTCATTCGGCATGGACAAAGATATTTATCTCGTAGTTGGGAGTGATACAATACCCTGCGCTACTTATCAATGGGAGCGAGGTTTTGATGCGAGTAAGAAGCTAGTTTTTCAGTTGGTTTTTTCTAAGAAACAATGGAAGCAAAACGTAAATAGTTTCCAGTTGGTGTTTTACGACAGGGTATTTAATAACGGCATAATTAAGTTTTTCTTCGGACAAGAATAACGCACATAATTTCAAAATGAAATGAAACAAATTGAACAAAGAACCTCAAAACGCACGAGTTTAATTGCTAGGATAGTTTTACTGTGTATGTTATTTCAGTTGGGGCTGCCAACTTTTTCATGGGCTTTAACAAGTGGTCCGTCACAGCCCGAGGTACAAAGTTTTACACCCATTGGAACAAGCGATATGGTAGATCCCTTTAGTGGTGATTTTAATTACAACATACCGCTAATTGATGTAGATGGTTATCCTGTGAATATTGCTTATCACGCAGGTATTACTCCAGATCAAGAGGCCAGTTGGGTAGGCTTGGGGTGGAATATCAATGTTGGAGCCACCACTCGTGCACTTCAAGGTTTGCCAGACGATTTCAATGGCGACGAAGTGGAGCACAAGTTATCCATGTTACCAAATGAGACTTGGGGGTTGGGAATTTCTGCTTCATTTGCAGTTGAACTTTTTGGGAATTCGGAAATTTTAGATAATCAACTTTCAGTTACGCCATCGATTGATTTGTCTCGAAATAATTACACGGGTTGGGGATTTTCTTTTTCGTCGGGCCTGGGAGTATCCTCCGCAAAGTACGGTTTCACTGCAAATTTAGGTGTTTCAGGTTCGAATACAGATGGAGCTAGCATTCAGCCGAAATTTTCTTTAGACCGAAATTTTACTGGATTACTTAAATCAAGCACAACAGCAAATATTTCATTTGGTGGTGCATTCAATACAAGAATGGGGCTTAAATCAATTGGAATAACTGGGGTAAAGGACACAAAGTTAAAGATTAAAGATAAGGTTGGAGTCATTGGAAAATCATCAGCCTCTTACACTTGGACTTTTGGCATGCCCACTTACACTCCCGTGAGAAAACAAGACATGCAATCTTATTCGTTTAAATTTTCTTTATCTGGTGGTTCCGAAGCTACTGGATTCTTTCAGAATCATGGATTGAATGGAAGTTATTCCAGAAGTACAATTAAACAGAAAACTTTGAATACTCCGTCATATGGATATTTTTATTCTGAGAATGCAGGAAAGGCAGACCAAAGAGATTTTAATGTGAATGACGGTGGAAGTTTCAATCCAGCTTCGGATGTTCTTCCAATGACAAATTACACCTACGATGTTTTCTCAATTTCAGGTCAAGGAGCTTCAGGGAATTTTCGTCCAATGAGAAACCAATTGGAGATGTTGAGTGAGCCGGAGACATTTATTACTTCTTCAGTTTCTGGAGATGTTGCAGTTGAAGTTGGTGGAGGATTTGCTTTTCACGGTGGATTGGATGTATCTGTGAGTAGCGATGAAGGTTACTCAGGTAAATGGAGTAGTTCGAATGGTTTGACTCGGTCAAATTTTTCAAATAGTGGCCAGGCACCCGACAAGAAATTTGAAAGTTTTAATTTTCGAGAAGCTTCTGAATTGGCGGTATTAGAAGATGACCAGCGTTTCAATGAATTGGGTGGATTTAGAAATGCAGCTTTTGGCTTGGATCACAATGGTCGCTTTTCAACGTCAGGAAATGATCAAATTGTTACAGGAATAACTTCTAATTCTTTAACAAATTCGAGACGCACAAGTCGCATGAAACGTGCAAGTCAGTTTACCTTTCTTACTATGGGTGAATCGAAAGACTTTGCTGTTCAAACAGATGTTTTTAACGATGCTGGTTTAAATGATAAACCCAACCATCACATGGGCGAAGTAACTTATACTTCTGCCGATGGAGCTAGATATATCTATGGTTTACCCGCATATGTGCACAACCAGTTAGATGTTACATTCTCCGTGGGAAGTGACATGCAAGGCAATGGTGGACTCATTGGAAATGAATCAACGGGTATGGTAACATACGACGTAAACGATGATACAGATCAAAACAGTAAGGGCTACGATCATTACATGAGCTCGACAAAAATGCCAGCTTATGCCCATAGTCACATGCTTACAAGTATTTTAAGTTCCGATTATGTCGACAGCGACAACATTGCGGGGCCTTCAGACAATGACTTGGGCGCTTATACCACATTCGGTTACACACGTGTATCAGATTTTAAGTTTCGTCATCCGTACGGAGAAAAAACGGCCAACCATAATTCAGGATTAAAGTCAATTTCATATGACGATAAAGCTTCCTACCAATACGGAGAGAAGGATCTTTATTTTCTCAATAAAATTGAGACAAAGAACTACGTGGCCTTATTCGTTTTAGAGGATAGGCTCGATGGGCTAGGGGTTGTGAACAAAGATGGAGCAAAGAATACCAGCATAAAGCAGAAGTGCTTAAAGGAAATCAGACTATACGCCAAGTCCCAATTCGACGGTTCGGGCAATTTGTTGTCAGGTGAATCACCTATTAAAACAGTTCATTTCGAGTATGACTATTCGCTATGTCAGAACTCACCGAATTCAGATGCAAGCACACATGGAAAGCTAACATTAAGGAAGATTTACTTCACTTACAGTAACTCGAATAAAGCAAAATTCAGTAGCTACAATTTTTACTATGCTGGAGAAACCACTTCGGGTGGTGCAATGAATTCTGAATTAAATCCAGATTACAATGCAATGGCATACGACAGATGGGGTACTTACAAACCAAATAACGGGGCAAGCACTTGGAGCCACAACTCTACAGGTTTATCAAACAGTGAAAACCCTTATACACCCCAAGATAAAAATTTAGCGGATAAATATGCTGCAGTTTGGGCGCTGAGCGCAATTCGCTTGCCCTCTGGTGGTTTTATACAAATTGAATATGAAGCAGATGATTATGCATATGTTCAAGATAAGGATGCCATGCGTATGATGGAAATTGTAGGGACGTCGTCTACAATTGGCTCACCCAATATTGATATTGACATTCAAAATTCGTCACCGGGTGCTGTTATCATTTCAGATCAGTCTTCAGCGGATGTCGAATTTCAATTCAATAGATACATCATTTTTAATCTTCAAAAGAAGAAGGTTAATGGACAAGAAACTTCCGAATATGACGAAGACATTCAGCATTATTTCACCGATGATAAGTTTGTATTTGTAAAGGCCCTCATTCAATTCAGGCTGAAGAATACGAATGAAGAGTTTTATGAATATGTGCCAGGCTATTATGAAATAGCCGAGGAAAATGGTCAAAGAGTTATAGGTGTTGTTGAGCACAATGGAGTACCCTATGGTTATGTAAGATTTCAATCAGTAAAGTTGAAAGACAATGGTGGCGATGACAAGTACTCACCAATTACAAAAGCTGGTTTGCAATTCGCAAGAATGAACTTGACAAAGCAAGTTATGCAGTCAACTACTGAAGGAGGAAACGCCTCTCAGATATTGCTCGCTATGAAAGATGCTGCAGGAAGTTTATTGGAGTTCTTTAAAAATCCAAATACCCACTTGTACAACGATCACCAGGCTCAGAAGCTTGTTACCATTCGATCTCAAATTCGCGTAAGAGAAGTGAATTCTTGTAAGTTGGGAGGTGGACACCGCGTGAAAAGAATTCTTATTAACGATAATTGGGAGGAGCTAAGTGATATTTCGGGAAGCAGCATGACCTACGGTCAAGAATATTCCTACACGACATCCGAGAATAAAACAGACAACATTAGAATTAGTTCGGGGGTTGCCATTTACGAACCTCAAGTTGGCGCAGAAGAAAACCCATTTCATCAGCCCGTTTTTTATGATATAAAGTTCAAGGGGGTGCCTGACGAACAATTTTTTCATGATGAACCAATTGGTGAAATGCTATATCCAATGGCTTCAGTAGGTTATTCTGAAGTTAGAGTGAATAATCTGAGTCGTGAAAATGTGTCACACAACGCCACGGGATTTGTCGTTCAAAAATTCTTTACAGCAAAGGATTTTCCAATTATAGCGGACAGAACGCTTTTAGATTCTTATCGCGATCGTACGCCAAATTTTAGTCTTCAGATTTTATCCAATTTTAAATCACACAAAGATTATTACACAGGCTCTCAAGGATTTTATATTGAAATGAACGACATGCATGGCAAGCCAATGTCCCAGGAAGTTTATGCTGAAGGAGCAACGACACCAAAATCTTTTGTAAAGTATGAATATAAATTAAACGAATTGCCAAGTGCGAACAATAGAAGTAAACTAGATAATCTTGTAACCGTTGTGAGTGGGAATGGATCCATTCAAAACAATCGCGAATTAGGTGTTGTATTCGATGCTTACGGTTATGAATCAGAGCAAAATTCAGTTTCGAATGTATGCAGCGTTTCGCCGAATGTGGATGTGATTGCCTTGCCTTTTGGTCCATTTCTTATTCCTTCCTTGTGGTTCTCGGGTTCATTTGAAAAGAAACAATTCCGATCCATGACATTAACGAAGGTTGTTCAACGATTTGGTTTATTAGAGAGAACCATTGCGTCGGATGTTGGAAGTTATGTTGAAACCGAGAACTTAGCGTATGATGCCGAATCTGGCCAACCGATACTTACTCGTGTTACTACCAATTTCAAAGATGAGGTTTACAACTTAACCATTCCGGCTTATTGGAAATACGATCAAATGAATTCTGCTGCGAAGAATATTGGCATGCAAGAAAATTTAAGTTTCGATGGAGTAGGTAAGGCGGTAACCTACAGTGCAAAAAATTATTACACCGAGGGTGATGAGCTCGCACTAACAGGAGGTTCCTTGAGCAACCCAATGCGTGTTTGGATTATTCAAGTTGCCGATAATTTCGTTCAAGCTGTAGACAAGTTTGGTCACGCCGTGCTTTGTCAAAATGTAAAAGCGAAGGTTGTTCGAAGTGGCTACAGAAATATGCAAGGGGCAGCCATGCAATCCATTACGACTCGCGTCAACCCAATAAATTTGCTGTCCTCTAATCTTTATTCTAAGGTTATACAAGCCTCTGCAATCGAATACAGCAATGATTGGCAAACACAATGCAATTGCTTCAATGATGAGAATGGTAACTTGACTACAACCAATCCATTTATTTTGGGAATACGTGGTTCATGGAAGCCTTCTAAATCTTATAGTTATTTGACTGAACGAACACAGAGTGATTTCAATAACAGCACAGACGTAAGAGAGGACGGTTACTTCAAATCCTTTACGCCGTTCTATAAGATTTCTTCAAATGGTATTTGGGAAATTGATACGCGAAATTGGACATTCTCATCTGCTATTAGTCGATTCGGACCACAAGGACAAGAGTTAGAAAACAAAGATGCGCTGAACAGATATAGTAGCGCAAGATTTGTTAATCATCAGTCTCTTCCATCAGCAGTCGCGGCAAATACGGCGTACAATGAATTCATGTATGACAATTTTGAATTTAATGGAGCAAACTGTGACGATAAGCAATACAATTCATCGGGTTCAGGATTTTCAAGATCTTCTGAAAAATCACATACGGGTAAATATGCATTGAAAGTTCAGAGCACTACTGGAATGATTATGCAAGGGAGTCATCAAACAGTTTGCGACCTCAACGAATGTAATTTAAACGTTGCTTTTGTTACGAGCTCAAGTGGTCACGACGTTGTTGTTACAGGAGGAACTCCAGTTTATACTTATAACATTGGAAGTGTGAATACAACAGGAAATTCTCCGACGTATTCAAATTGTGGACAGCTTATTATTCCTTCAGCCGTTCAAAGCGCAACAATTACAGTGACCGATGCGACAGGTTGTATAGTTACCGTAACATATGTTTCAAATTAATTATTGAATATGCAATTCTCCAAAAAAGTAATTTATTCGATTTGCCTTTTATTGTTCTCGAATGTTTTGCAAGCACAAATTTCATGGACTCATGGTACACTTTACGAAGGTTTGAAGACGGCAAATGTTGCTGCTGCCTTGATTCCCGACATGCAATACGTCGCAGGATATCAACTTTGTAACAATACAGTAAATGTTCAAGCGAAAAACGATACCAATAATTTTCATCGTACAGTTCAATGGTACAGCTTTCAATACCAAGGTGAGCCAAATTTGAATCTGTCCTTCTCTGCGAATATTTGCGGAACGTCGTCGTTATTTGTAAATTCAGACTCTCTTTATTTATACGGACCGTTTGAATCAATTGAAGAAGCTTCAATTAGCGAGAATCTCCCAATTGCTACTCAGCAGAATTCTTTAAATGTTATTTCTTTTGGAAGTGGTTTCCTATCCACGCTTTCAAACGGTGTTTATCTCGTAAAATATGTCCTCGATTCCAAATTTGGAGGAGCGGTTAATTTGTGCACAAGCGCAACAATGACAGGAGGAAGCTGTCTCCCCGACATAGAATGTGAATCTAATCTTACCGCCATTTCTTCCGATGAATACCGTTTGTGCAATTCCATGTCGTGTGATGAAAACTTAACGATCTGTGACAACAGTCCGAGAATGTTTTGGTATTACGATCCGTCGTGTAGTCACACAAATGAAGTTCATCGTTTGTGGTTATCTACACAAATTTCCAATCCATCGACTTTTGGTTTGTCCATTGACTTCGTAAACAATTTTCCAGTCAATTGGAAAGCTCCAATATCGGAAGTGAATTTTTATCCGACAAATTCGTTTTTAGGAAATTGTAATGGAATAGAATGCAACCGATCAATCGTTCACTGCCCTGGAGTAAGTGCAGTTTGGGATTACAATTCTTCATACGGCGCATTATCTGCTGGTGATTATTTAGTTGAAATAGTATGGTCAACATCAGGGCAACCGAATAATCAATGCAACATTGCGAGTGTTGTGAAATTTTCGGGAGTGAGTTGCCCAGAGCAAATATTTTTAAGTGATTGGGGTTTTTCAATGAACGAAGATGGAAATGTATCCATTGGTGAAAGCAGTTATTGTGAAAATTGCTTACCTCGTCTAATGCCTGAGCCATCTAAGAAATATGTCATGGAAGCGTGGGTCTCTCAAGGAACCATCCCCTTCGGTATTCAATCTTTTACTCACCCTCGAATGCATGTGTATGTTCATCATTCAGGTTCATCAACGGTTGATTCGTATTCGGTAACTCCGAGTGCGATTCATCCGATTGTAGACGATTGGCAGTTAGTTACTCTAGAATTTACAACTCCAGTTGATATTGATTACGTCGATGTGGCGCTCTCTTCAGATGATGGATCAACCGTATACTTCGATGATATTCGTTTTTTTCCATTTGATGGAAGTATGAAAACCTATGTCTATGATCCCGTTAATCTCCGTTTTGTTGCGGAATTAGATGAAAGACATTTTGCGACGTTTTATGAATATGACGAAGAAGGAAAATTAATGCGAGTGAAGAAAGAAACTGAACGTGGGGTTATGACTATTCAAGAAACTCACAACAGTACAATTAAACAGCCATAAAATGATACGGTCTTTCTTATTTGCATTGTTGTTTTTTTCCTGCGCATTGGTTTATGCTCAAACCGAGCGAGAAATAACGCCGTTAGAAGCAAGAGTTATTTTTAAAGAAATGACAGAGCAGTATCAATCAGCTTGGTCCTTTCAAACGCATTACAAATCTTTTGCAGGAGAGTCGTCGAATTCCGCTTTGGAAGAATTTAAAGGCATAGGAGAAATGAGTCCAACAGCCAGTTATTATGAATTTCCGGGAACCAAAGTTTATTCGAATGAATCATGGGTCATTCAAATTATTGAGGAAGAAAATAGGATTTATATTTTAAAAAATAAATCGCAACAAGCGAATTGGTTGGAAAAGCAATTTGATGAATACCTAAACTACACCTCCAGGATTCTAGAAAAGTCGAAAAGCAATGGGTTCAAACAAATAGTTCTTTTTTTTAATGAACCTTTTAAAATTGAAAGAGCGGAATATGGAGTGGATACCTACGGTAGAATGTCAAGTGTTACCATGATTTCAAGGTATTCAAGTCCGTTAATAGATGGAGATTTTTCGGAAGGAAATTTTCAGAAATCGAAGATTACGATTGATTATTTCGATTATAAAAAAATAGATGTTTTGTCTCATCAATTATCTGATGTAGTCACGAAAATTAGCGAGGGATGGATTGGAAATGGGGTTTATAAAAATTTTGAAATTACTGAATTAGCAAATTTTTAATATGAAGTCATTTTTACGTCGGTGTTTTTTTATAATCACTCTCCTTATCCCATCTTTTTCCATTCTCGCTCAGTACCCACCCGTTACTCAGCGCTTGCAGTACACTTCAGTTATCGGCGACGTCGTAGTGAATTCAAACCAGCAGGTTCAACTTCCGAGTTTGTCTTCCACGCAGAGTGATTTGGGTAGTTTGTTTACACTAACGTTCGGCGTGGATTATGCGAGCGACGTTATGCCCGTTGGCGATAAGGTTTATGAGGTAGATGTGAAGGTCGAGTACCACGTGAGTGGCAGCAGCGTGTTACAATCCCAATACGAAACCTTGATTTTGGATGGTAATTCAGGTAATGGAACGACGTTGTTGAATGTGGGCGTGGATAAGCGTACGGTGTTGATGGGTAATGTGAAAGATGCGAAGGTGATTGTGCTTGCTATGCGTGAGAACGCGGTGGCGGTAAGTGTTTTGAATCACCGTTTGTTTTTGGATTTAGAATTGTACCCCAATGTTCAGGGGGTGTTGTCGAGTGCTGTTCCCTTGAATCCCACGGTGAGTGAGGTGGGTGTGGAGTCTTGCACAAATGGGAGTAGTTCGAGCAGTGAATTTTTGGTGAGTTGGACGCCTATAACGGGTGCTGTTGAGTATCAGTTGGAGTATGTTTTTGTGAACGATTACGGCGTTAGTGCGGGTAGTTATTTACCGATGAGTTCGTTGCATGTCGATTTTCGTCGTAACAGCACACGTGTTACGACGAGGGAGACGAGTTATCGTGTTTCGAATTTATTTGATCACGGATATGTGTGTTTTCGTTATCGGGGTATTGGCGTAGATGGTTCTACGGGAGGCGTGGTGTATGGTTATTGGAGCTTGGCAGATGGCGATCATTTGGTGTCGGATGTATCGAGTTTGGGTGGTTCGGTTTACGGCGTAAGTGCGGGTCATGAGCAAGGCTTGAATTGGCAATCGACGCAGACGTATGCCGAAGGTGGGAAGAAGAAAGAGGTTGTGACGTATGCCGATGGGAGTATGCGCAGTCGTCAGGTTGTGACGCGCATTAACACGACGAATTCCGTTGTTGTTGGCGAAACCTATTATGATTACCAGGGTCGTGCTGCGTTGCAGATCTTGCCTTCGCCGGTGAGTGACTTGTTGGGCAGTTGCAGTGAATCTTCTTCTTCTGTTGGCTTGCGCGATGGCTTGCGTTTTTACCCTTCGTTTAATAAGGCCGAGGGCGGTTTGCCGATTACGCCGTATTTGTTTGACCGTGATTTGAGTGAGACGGAGCGTTGTAGCCCGTTGGTATTGAAATTAGATAGCGCGAGTGGTGCTGGTAAATATTACAGTGCGAATAATGTCCGTTACGGCAGTTCT
>CAMCVP010000017.1 GCA_945881835.1 Chryseobacterium gleum
AAACGAAGTTGTTATTGATTTTATCAGCGTTTGCGATGACAGGAGTTGTTGCGCAAACGGAAAGTAAGAATGAGTTCACTGTTGTCTTGCTCAATGATACGACAATCAAAGGAAATCAAGACGATGACACCTTACACATGCGAATTGGCGATATGAAGATTGATATTTATCCAGATTCAACTTCCAAGCTTGCAGCATCACATAGGAAGAGCAAGTCTTTGCCTTTGAATGAATTTGCTTGGTATGGTTTCAACGGAATGCGCTTTGGCTTTTTAACATTTATGGATGCCAATCAAAATTCGTATGAGCCCGAGTGGTTGCAAAATCAGGGTAAAAGTAACTCCAGTGGTTACATAGGATTTGGTGTCATTAATACGTCTTTTGAACTAATCGAAGATAGATTTCGTTTAGGTACAGGATTAGGACTTACTTGGGAAACAATTGCAATAAATCGAAATTTAAGATTAGCCGAGGCAGACACATTTGGATTTCAAACAGGGAGTTTTCCCGTTAGCGATGTCGCGACATTAAATTCAACTTATATCACAGTGCCATTGGTTTTTCAATACAACGCGAAAGTAACTGAGCAAGACCGAGAAGATCTTTGGATGAACGAAGAGCGCAATATTTTCCACATGTCATTCGGAATAATTGGCGGCTACCTCATTAACTCGAGCGCCCTGTACAAGTGGAAGGAAAACGGTGACAAGCGCAAGCAGCGAGTGGCTGGCGATTTCGGCGTAAATGAGTATATGTTGAATTTTTATACAGAGGTTGGCTTTACTAGCAGCTTGTCATTTTTCTGGGAGTCTGCATTGCTGCCAAAATTTTCAAGCGGAGATGGTCCGGAAATTTCTTCAAATGCCTTCGGGCTGAAGTTGAACTTCTAGCAAGTGGTTTTGGTTAAGTAGAGGTATACAACGAAGAAAGCTCGCAACGGCTGGCTTTTTTTATTTGAATAATTCTGGAGTAAATTCTTCTGTCGGAAAAGCGAATTCTATATACTTCTGGTATTTCGATTCGTTCACCAAAACAGGATGCAAATGCAATTTGCGTTGCTCAACAACAGGGAATGAATACGTGTCTTTCGAATCATAAGGATTCTCAAAAGTGAATAGTAACAAACCTCTTTCCTTGTTCACTCGTTTGACCGTTAAATAATATTCAAGCGATTTCTCTATGTCTTCATAATTGAATTGAAGAATGCGGAATTGAATTTCATTTTCATCTTCGTGCTCAATAGCCGCAATGGGCGAGCCTTCCGGACCATCATAATACAAGTGTACAAATGCAGAGTCGTTGAATACCCAAGCTGATTCAAAAATGCCATCGCACGGATCGTAATAAACAAGTTTACCCTGAAATACTTCTAAAGGTAAATATGTTTCTTTCAAGTCGAATTTAAAATTCCGAAAGAAAGGAACGGGAGGATAGTAAATGCTGTCTGAAGAAGTCCAAACCGGAGGTTTCTGAAATTTTCCTGGAGGCAACAAGTAAATCGCATGTCCATTTTCCCAGTTTTGAATGAAGAGGGTATCTGACTGAGCTTTCATGGAGAATGAAAAACCCAACAAGAAAAAAGGAATAGCTATCATTTTATTCATAATAAAAATCTTGAAGTTTCATTCCCGCATCGACTTGTCTCGAGGCTATTCCAAAAGATACACCTAAGCGAACACCGTATTGCTCATTGATGGCAGACTGGTTGTAGCGATAGTAAAGTCCTACCATGGGAGTAATGTAAGAGGGGATGTGCGATTTCAACTTGTAATGAATGCGAGCAACAGCGCTGCAACTCATGCCAATATATTCCTGAGTGAAATCTCCCGCTGAAAAATAATCCATGCCGAGCGGATTCACTGAAAGGTGCATCGCTTGTCCGTCTTGCCCCAGATACATTCCAACACCTTCGGGAATGGCTAGGCAGATGAGTCCTAACGTTGCAATTCCAGGGTAGTCGCCATTTAAGGCTAAAAGATATGTTCCTAGAAGAGTGGATACGGACGAATGAAATACGAAACTTTTGTCTTTGCTTAATCCAAGTTTGAAGCTATAGTTGAGGGTATAACGATCTCCGAAGGGAGCATAGAAATCGGTTCCTATGGAATAGACAATTGATTTGTTATAGGTCAAATTTTCAAAAGTAATTCCACCGTATAAATCATTTTGAGAATGTCCTTCTCTCGAAGTGAAAAATAAAGTGAAAAGGAATAAAATTCCGAGAAGTCTCATTTTTCAAAAATAAGCCGAATGAATTGATAATCTGATTAACTTGCATACCAAAATAAATTTCAATGAAACGTAAACATTTTGTACTTCTTGGAGCGAGCTTATTGGTGCTGAGTTCTAATGCAATGGATCAAGGAGAGAAAAAGAAAAAACCGAAAGACGAGCAAAAGCAATCTTCTGTAGTTCTTATGAACGAAAGCGACAGTTTGTCTTATGCAATCGGAATTAGCATTGCTAACAATATTGCATCTAGCGGTATTGGAGGATTGAACGAGCATATCATGGGACAAGCCATTTTGGATCATGCAAATAAGGCGAACATTCTACCTAACGAAATGGTAGATCCATATATCCAAGGAATTTTAGCGAGAAGAGAATCAGAAAAAGCAACACAAATAATGGAAAAAGAAACGACGTTTTTAAAGGAAAATGGCGCAAAGCCAGGAGTAATGACAACCGCTTCAGGTCTTCAATACAAGGTTATTCGTGAAGGAAATGGCTTGTCACCAGATGACAACGATACCATCGTCGTTCACTACAAAGGTTCATTGGTAGATGGAAAGGTATTCGATAGCTCTTATGAGAGAAATGAGCCGATTACCATTACAGCTGGACAAGTTATTCAAGGGTGGGGAGAAGGTTTGAAGTTGATGAAAGCGGGTGGACAGTACGAATTGTATATCCCACAAAACTTGGCGTACGGTGAGCAAGGTGCAGGTGGAGTTATTCCTCCGTTTGCAACGTTGATTTTTGAAATGGAGGTCATTGAAATTAAACCAGCGAACTAAGAATTATGAAACGTTTTGTACTTGCACTTCTGCTTGTTGCAATCTGCACTGCTTCCTTCGCTCAGAAGAAAAAAGGAAAATCAGACTCAAAGGCATTAGTCACTCATGAAGACAGTTTGGCTTATGCATTCGGACTTTCAGTAATGGAAAACGCTAAGAATGCAGGATTTGAGAATCTTTCCGATGAGTTAATTATGCAGGCCATTCTTGATAGTAAGACAGGTAATGTCAAATTGGATAAGGACAAGGCAACAGGAATCATAAATTCAGAAGTTCGCAAGAATTCTCAAAAGAAAGGTGAGATGAATAAGAAACGTGGAGAGGTCTATCTTGTTGAGAATGCTAAGAAGTCAGGAGTGAAAACAACTTCTACCGGTTTGCAATACAAATCGAATGTTGAAGGAACGGGTATTGCTCCAGATAAAAACGATAAAGTAACGGTTCATTATCATGGAACAACCATTGATGGGGTAGTCTTTGACAGTTCGGTTGATCGCGGGAAGCCTGCAACATTCGGATTGAATCAGGTTATTCCTGGTTGGACAGAAGGATTGCAATTGATGACTGAAGGTTCCAAGTATACGTTTTACATTCCTCAAGGATTGGCATACGGCTCGAGAGCACAAGGAAAGATTGAAGCGTTTTCAACTTTGATTTTTGAAGTTGAATTAATTAAAGTGGAAAAGATAGATTGACCTATCGAAAACTCAAGTTTTAAAACAGCGTTTCGGCGCTGTTTTTTTTTTGGTGAAAGCAAACTCCCTTAATGAATAAATATTAACTTGCAGGACCTAAGAATGATAGCTGGAGCAACTTATTGTACTCTATTGCTGTCTTCAACTTGACCAACAAAACCAAAGCCTTGAATAGATTCTTTGTTTTTTTAATGTTTGTTTGTTTTTTACAACAAACTTCAAATGGGCAAGCTGATTGCGCAGGTTCAGCTCCTTTCTGCACGAGCACTGGTGTAACATTTCCAGCTGAAACATTAAATGGCGATGCTCCTTTTGGCCCCGATTACGATTGTTTATTTACAACTCCCAATCCTGCGTGGTATTATTTGAATATTTCTCAATCTGGAGATATTAATATCACTCTTACGAACACGAACTTAGTAGATGTTGATTTTATTCTTTGGGGTCCTTTTGCGAGTCAAAGTGCAATGTGCACGTCTATTTTCAATGGTACTGCTGGAATTGAAGATTGCAGTTATTTGACAGACGCTACTGAATATGTAGACATTACAGGTGCTATTGCGGGACAATGGTACATGTTTTTAATCACGAATTTTTCCGATGTGCCCACTGAAATTATTGCAACACAAACAGGCGGCACGGGAGCTACAAACTGCGCCATTCTCTGCACGTTCAATGGAATCACGGCTAATCCAACGGCTTGTAATCAAGCAACTCAACAATATAACGTGAGCGGAACAATCTCTGTAACAGACCCGCCAAGTTCAGGTACACTCACGATTACCAATTCATGCGGGGGAGCGCCGATTGTTTTGAATCCGCCTTTCGCGTCAAACATTCCATATTCATTTTCAAATCTATCTGCCAACGGATCTTTGTGCACTGTAAATGCTGTATTTTCTTCGGATCAAACGTGCACAGGAGCGACGAACTATTTCGCGCCAGCGCCTTGTGTTCCTGCTCTGTGCAATATGGACTTTCTTCAAGCAGATATTGGAGCTTGTGATTTTGCAAACAACGCGTATGACATAAGCGGTTATGTTGAATTTTCAAATGCTCCGGCAACAGGACAGTTAATAATTGAAACATGCGGCGGACAGCAAGTCACATTTAATGCTCCTTTTGTATCTCCAATTAACTATTCGATTTTAGATATTCCCTCCGATGGATTGGCTTGCGATGTTACCGTGTATTTCAGCGCAGCTCCTGCATGCACAAATTCTGTCGCATATGTCGCTCCAGATCCGTGTGTTTGCGCGGTAAGCGCAGGTACGTTTAATGCAATAACAACGGGCAGCTCAAATAACTCACAATACTTATGTTATAGCGATCAATTCGATATAGTATCAAACAATGATTATTTGTTTTCTGCGAATATTTTCGACGATGACACGCTTTATAATCCTGCTATTTGGTATTTGGTTTATGCTTGTCCGCCTACTGTTGGACAAGGCGGTTCAGTTGAAACAGACCCTTGCTTAGTTGGAACTCTTTCAACACAAGATATCTCAGATTTAAACGACGGAAGTTTTATCGCTCAGTTTCCAGCTGGAACCTTCACGAACAATACGGTTTACTTTACCCCAATCACAATGTACGATGTGACTACGGGAACTTATTCATTTACCAATTATGAAGGGATGTGTTATGACCTAGGTCCGACGTATACATACACCTACTTGCCCGAAATCATTGAAGGAACTTCAACGCAAGATTGCGCTGGACAGACACTCACCGTTAGTTTTTCAGGTGGGGCGCCCGAGCTTTTAGGTACTTCTTTTATCGCAACGAACTTATCTCCTGCAAACGCATTCTTTGTAGACGATACTTCTCCTAATAACGGAACTATTGTAGTTGGTGGATTACTCGACGGAGATATTGTAACTTATACAATTGAAGACCAATACGGTTGTCCATACGTATACACATCAGCACCTTTTGCAGGTCCTGCTATTCCAACAATTACCAATCAGAATCCATTGTGCGTTGCGGATGCACCTGTTCAATTAACCGCAACTCCGGCCGGAGGAACATGGTCAGGTGTGGGTGTTTCTGCAACAGGATTGTTCAACCCGACAACAGCAGGTGTTGGACCTGAAGTTGTTTCGTATACACCCGCGGGATGCTCACTTACAGGCAATCTGACAATAACGGTTTACGGACCGTTGGATGCCACAATTGTGAATCCAGGTTCCTTGTGTATAGATGCTAATCCGATTACTTTAACTGCGGCTAGTCCTGGTGGAACCTGGAGCGGTTTAGGAATAACCAATCCGGCAACCGGTGCATTTAATCCGAGTGTTGCAGGAGCAACAACAACAACAATTACCTATACCATTCCAGGAAACTGCGGAGATACAGATACACAAACCATAACGGTGAATCCATTGCCTGTTGTCTCTTTCACAGCCGATGTAACTTCTGGTTGCGCACCATTGAGCGTAACGCTAACGAATACAAGCGTTCCTGTGGGAAACGGATGCACTTGGTGGTTAGATGGCGTTCCAAGTGGAAACAATTGCGCTTCGTTGAATTACACGTTCAATACACAAGGGTGTTACGATATCATGCTTTCAACGACAGATGGAAACGGTTGCAGCAGCAATGCTTCAATCACAGATTACATCTGTGTTTCACAGCAGCCTGTGTCTACGTTTAGTTGGTCGCCCATTTCTCCGAATGTTGGAAATACGACTGTTCAGTTTATCAATTACTCGCTAGGTGCCGTGAGTTACGACTGGACGATTATGGATATGTATTACCTCAACGCTTCAGATCCTGTGTTCACATTCCCGAATGAAGCACCTGGAGAATACAGTGTTTGCTTGTTAGTAAGCAACGCCGACGGTTGCACCGATTTAAGTTGCGGAACAGTTGTGGTAAATGATCAGTTCAATATTTTCGTTCCGAACTGTTTCACTCCGAATACAGATGGAAGAAATGAATTGTTCAAACCATCGATTCGCGGTGAATCATTGATTCAAACGTATGAATTCAAAATATTCAATCGTTGGGGCGATGTGCTTTTTGAAACGAATGACATAAACGAAGGATGGTACGGTGAAGTAGACGGCGGCGAGTATTACGCAATAGACGGATTGTACTCTTGGCTAATTAAGATTCTACCGAAAAACGGACAAGAGCCTTTCGAGCAAACCGGTCACGTGACTATTATTCGTTAATTACAAATCCTGAAAAAGTGCAAACGCCTTCTTCCAAGGCATAACCGAACAAACAGATTTGTTCTTTCTGGAAATTTGCGCCATAATCTTCCAGTGTTTTCTGAATTCATTCAAGGCGAAGAAATAGGAATGCTTGGGATCATAAACGTGTGTGGGCTCGCTGTTCGCACCGTTCAATTCAACAATGGAAAACGACTCTCCGTTTTCGAGTAACTCCCATGATTCAAATTTCACATCGAATCTGCCGTAATAAAAACCTTCAATTTGGTTTGAAATAGAATCGAATACACGTTCCAATTTTTCGCTGTTTCGAAAAGTAACGTCGAAGAAAGTCGCGCCCCGCGCATGATTCCCGATGCTTGAGAGTTCTTTCGTTTTTCCTTCTGGAAGAATTTCGTTCAAGTTTAGTGAACGGTCTTTTTCCAAATGAATTAAATGCAACGCATAGCGTTCGCTTTCTGCTACAAGTTCTTTTATGGAATGAATGCCATCTCCCGTTATTTCAATTCCTTTCTTCTCAACGATTCCGGTAATTCTTCCGCGAGACTCTCCGGGTAATCTTGTATAGAAAATTCCAACTTCATTGTTGAAGGGAATCAACGATTGAATAACCATTTTCTCTTGGCAATTCAAGATGAAATGTTGAAGTTCGTTTTCGGAATGAATAAACTCAACACCACGTCCACGGCATCCTTTGGCGGGTTTCACCACAACAGGGAATTCAATGTTGTTTGTTGAAATCCATTTTTGAATGGAAGTGAATTCTGTTTTCGAATTGAAATAAGATGTAGTTGGAAAGGTTCCTTCCGGAAGAAGATTGTACATGTCTTCTTTGTCCATAAGCCCCATGCCTCCAGTGGGCATGCTTGGATTGGTGCGTGTGAAAAATCCCAATCCACCTGAACGAAAACTTTCGAAGAAATAATAAGGCCCCATGGGTAAGTAGATGGTCCACATGGGCCAGTACTCCCAATGCGTCAATCGTGTCCAGCGCTGTTTAAGCGTGAGCGACATGTTCAATAATGTGTTGATGTCTTTGGTCGTCCCAGGACTGCCAATGAACATACTTGCTTTGCGTTGAATTCAATTCAACCTGACTAATGCTCTTGGTTGTTTGGTGCTCACGACTCATGAAAAAATTCAAATCCAAGGAATTAATATTTTGGTTGGAATGAATCTCTAAAAGTTGAGAAGAATCTATAGAGTCGATTTCAGCAAGTGTTTTGAAAAAGTGATTTCGTTTTTCTTCCTGTTGTTCTTTGGTGTACAAAGTAGGAGAGAAGAATACTTGCGGAGTTGAAAGGTCTATTGCGAAAAGATGTTTTTGATTTCCATCCCAAACGCATTGAAATGCATGATCAGTATCTAAATAAATGACTTGAAAGGGTTCAATGTTTTCAAGGTTATAAAACAGAAATGCCGATTTGAAATTTTCTTCTTGAAAGAGATTCATTAAAATAATTCCTCTGCTTTCTCTATAAGGTGGAGCTGGAATGTGGCTTTCAAAAGCACCGTTGAGCAATATGGCCGTTCTTCCAAGATTGTCTGTAAGCAACCATGTTCCTTGCGCCTGCGCGTCGCGAGCAATGATTGCTTTGCGTTCGCCAAGATCAATAATTTCAGGGGGTAGTGAGTTTTTTCGAGAACGCTGTTCGTCGCGATTCGAGGTGATGACAATTCCTTGTGCCGACTTAACTATGCTGAGAATACACATGATTTGCGGTATTCCATGGTTGAAGGTGCGACTCCGAAATGTTCAGACATGGCAACATCTGAGATGTCATTCACTCCAATACGAATAAGTGCATTGTGATGAATGCAATGCTCAAGGTTGAACACCAATTCACGAAAGAAGTTTGTTTCAACTTGAACGATTGATTCTCCAAGATTGTATGTGCTTGTTAAAGATATTCGGAAGATTTATTTCGGAACAAATCAATTTCAAGTGATGTTGAGCAAAGGCGATATCTGTTTCTAAAAGCAAATTGCGCTCACGATTGTCATATGAAAATTCCCCGCTGTCATACCCCTTCAACAAACATTGAAACATTTCAATGCTGTGTCTTGTGTGTTGTCCGATTGTTGAATTACTCAACACAGCCAATGGTTTGCTGAAATCTACAGGATTCAACTGACCGATGACATGAGACAACTCAGTCAGGGTATGTTCAATGGTAGCGAGCATGCGCGCTTACTTGAAAATTGATTTAAGAATAGGAAGCGACTTTCTGCTTTGATAAACAACAATGATGTTGCAGATGAATGTTGCAACAGCAAGGTAGAATACCTTTCCACCATCTCCTTTCACATCAACACCTAAAATCATGAGGTGCGTAATTAGCGCCCCGGTAATTAAACCAAGCGAAAGCGCAGCACCGTAATGACTGTTCTTCGGCCACAATAAAAGCAATCCAGCAATCAATTCACCAACTCCGGTTCCAATACGTCCGTAGGGCTCCATGACATGATTCCAATGCATGTAATCGTCAATAGACTTGAAAATATAAATGGAAACTTCAGCTCCAGAGAACTTAAAGAATAGTGTTTGCAGCAGAATAACTGCTGGGAAATAACGCAACGCGTGGGATAGAATACTTGACATAAAATTGAATTGAGTGTCAAATATACAAAACGCAAAGCGTTTTACCTTCTTCGAAGGATGACACAACTCGTTGTGATGACAGCTTCGCTGATGACACAACACGTTGTGATGACAGCTTCGCTGATGACACGCTCGCGTGATGACACACTTCGTGCGATGGGTATCCGCATGGCGGTCATCACAACGAGTTGTGTCATCGGCTGCGCCGTCATCACGCGAAGCGTGTCATCCACGAAGTGGTTAGATGTAATTCGCCAAAAACGAATTATGCTCGTGACGCAAATCGTTAATGGTCTTCTCGAGCGTTGTGTAACGATCGCGAAGAACATCGTGTTCTTTCAGCGTTTCGGCATAGATGTGCTGCGCCAGTTCTTGTGTTTCGTTGCTTACTTTTTTCTCGAAAGAACCCAGGTCATGAGCCAATTGGTCAATGTTGTTGCGCTGAACAATGAACTGATTTTGGAAGTGTTCAACATTAGGTTTCAACTCGGCCTTTGATTCATACATACCTGAAACATCTGAAAGGCGGTGGGTGTGAATTTGCAATTCTTGAAATGTGGAAGGTGTTGTGTGCTGATATAATTGTATGTGTTATTTGTTGAATCAAAATTCATTTTATTATTGAAGAGGGGTTATGACGCAAGTCAAGATAGACGGTGAATGTTATCAATACACTCCGTAGAATTAATGATTCAATAATACGGTTTTGTGCATCTTTCAGACGTAATTTCGCCATTGCAAAATTTGTCAATGGGAAACAGCTTCGGAAAAAAAATAGGTTCGCTTTTAGTGCTTGTTATTCTATCGCTTTCTGCGAATTCCCAATGCATTGTTATCAATGAAGTCATGGTGAATGCCGCTGGTGCTTGCGATGGTGGCTGCACGCCAAGCACAAGTGAGTGGTTGGAATTATATAACACGTGCAGTACGCCGCAGGATATCTCTTGTTTCGTAATGACCGATGGAGATTTCGGTGTGACCTTTCCGGTAGGGACTATCATTCAGCCTTATAGTTTTTTTGTCATAGGATCTGCGAATTCTGGAGTTCCATTAAATCTTGATTTAGGCACTTGCGGCTGTACCTCTGGTCCGTCTTCTCAAGTTGGAATTTTTACCAATACAGCTGAGCAGTTGGTTTTTGCGAATTCTTCGGGGACAATTTTAGACGGGTTGTTTTGGGGCGGAGGTCAGTTCGTGCAAACACCTTCGTTTACCACCGCCAATGGAATCGGCTGTCCAGATGTAACCATAGCTCTCTCCGATACTGATCCTGTTTTTACTTCGTTAGGTGGGCAGTCGAATAACGACGGAGAGTCTATTTACAGAGAATGCGATGGAACGAACGTCTGGATTTCAGGAGGGAATGTCCCAACCCCCGGAACATCTAACTCTCCTTTCATTCCAATTGTTTCAACACCAACAATTGTTCAACCTGGATGCGGAACAATCGCTTCCATTAGTGTGGCTGTTTCTGGGGGAGTTGGTCCGTTTACATATGAGTGGATAGGCACAACGAACACCACTCCAATCATCGGAAATCTTCAACCTGGAAATTACACCGTGGCCATTACAGACCAGGGGCAATGTGGAACTCCGCAGTTGTATACATACACCATTGTCGCCTCTCCGACAGATCCAGTTTTAGTATTAACCCCTTCATCGAGTTCTATTTGCGTTGGAGAGTCAACGACAATAGTTGCTAGTGGAAGTTCAAATTACGTTTGGAATGCAGATCCTACGCTGAATACAAACATTGGCGATATGGTCATTGCATCTCCAACGGTGACCACTACGTATGTCGCCAACGCGAGCATAAACGGATGTTCACAAACCAATTCCATTACAATTGTTGTGAACGACTTTCCTGTTGCTACAGTCAATGCCAATTCACCTTTGTGTGAAGGAAATAGTTTGAATCTCACGGCGACGAATGTCGCTGGTGCCGCCTATGCTTGGAGTGGTCCGAATTTATTTTCCTCATTAAATCAAAATCCAAGTATTACTTCGGCAACACCTTTGGCCTCTGGGACATACACTTGCCAAGTGGGCTTGGGAACGTGTATTTCCACATACACGCTAGATGTGATTGTCGATGCACTTTCTCCTTCAATTATAAATCAAGCAGGTCCCTTTTGTATTTCCGATGCTGCATTCGATTTGAGTTCTCCGAATGAGCCAGGCGTATGGGGTGGATTGGGAGTAACCAATACAACCACAGGATTGTTTCTGCCAAGTTCTGCGGGAGGAAATGTAAGCACCCTGATTACGTTTGACAGCGATAACTATTGCACTTCACCTTCAACCTTGAGTATTTCTGTGGCAGCAGCATTAGACGCTTCAATTTCATCACAAGTCCCTTTGTGTGTGAATGGAAATCCTGTCCAACTGCAAGTTGCAACTGCTGGCGGAACATGGAGCGGAAACGCCGTTAATTCAAGTGGAATGGTAAGTCCAGCTGCGCTCGGGGTTGGAACATTTCAAGCGATTTATACCCTAGCAGGAAGTTGCGGTGGAGCCGATACTATAACCGTTCAAGTGGTTCCCCTTCCACAATTTAATTTTACTTCGAATGTAACAACTGGGTGTGCGCCGTTGAATGTGCAATTCAACAGCTCCTCTGCTTCAGCATTGTCTAGTTGCATTTGGAGCATCGATGGTCAGAATGTTGGAAATGGTTGTGGAAGTTTCAATTACAATTTTCAATCTGCTGGATGTTTCACTGTTTCATTAACATCAACTGATGGAAACGGTTGTGTGAATTCCGTTTCTCAAACCGATTTAGTGTGTGTCGATTTATTTCCGGAAGCGGCTTTCCAATGGACACCCGTAACGCCTTCCTTGAATGCGCCGGAAGTTTCGTTTGTGAATTTGTCTTTGGGAAATACAACGAATCTTTGGAACATAAACGGCGTAGTGTCAACCAATGAAGACGTGCAATATTCTGTGTTAGATGCCACAGGAAGCACATTTGAAGCTTGCTTGGAAGTGTCTAATCAATATGGATGCGCAGACTCTATTTGCTACACGATTTTCGTTAATCGTGAAGAAATAGTTTTTGTTCCGAATTCATTTTCACCAAACGACGATGGCATTAACGATGTCTTTTATCCAGTGTTATCTGGATTCAATTTGAATGAAATTCAATATGAATTTGGAATTTACAATCGATACGGTGAACGTATCTTCTATTCGCAAGATCCCGAACAAGCTTGGATTGGTAACGCTTTCGGAAACGAATACTACGCGCAAATAGATGGCTACACCTGGACTTTGCGAATCATCACCTCTTCTTTCTCCGAACCCAATGAACTAACCGGTTCGGTCGTTATCATCCGCTAGTTCGTCATCACGAAGTGTCATCGCGCAGCGTCATCCGCACAGCGGTCATCACAACGTGTTGTGTCATCCGCATAGCGGTCATCACGAAGTGTCATCCGCGAAGCGGTCTATTTGATCATTTTTTTGAGATAATCCAAAATACTATCTTCCAACCCCGCCATATCGCTTAACTCAATTTCCAACGAACGCGTTGAATTAATGAGCTCAATGAGTGAAAGGAAAAGTGAAACACAGAAGAGAATGAGTGCAGTAGCAAAAGTGAATTCAGCGAAATTCATTTCTTCACGATAGATAAAATACATAGATGCAATGGCAAGCGCGAAACTAAGCACCCCAAATATCTGCATGTTTTTTATCAGCCTTAATCGGAATTTTAAATTCTTAATTTGCGCATAGAGAAGTGCCGCTTCTTTCGGTTCACGGCCTTTGTAGCGGTCGTGAAGATTGCGAATAACATTGGCCAAGGCAAGAAATCGATTGGTATAGGCGAGCATAATTAAGCTGATCGCAGGAAACAACAATGCAGGGGTATTGATAGTTATGTCCATTTTTACAATAAGTATTACAAATGAAGTGAAATATAGTGTGAAATATAATGTGAAAAGGAGAGGAATCAACATTAAATTAGCAAACAACATTATCACGCTATTGAAGCAGACGCCATGGAAAAAAAGTTAGGTGGAATAGAGTCGTCGAATCTAGAGGATAGTTCAATTCTTCAGGAGAAAACATTGCGTTTGCATGTGATTTTCATGTGGATTGTGGTTATGTTCTGCGTTGTCTATACAGGAGTTGATCTTTGGTTGGGACAATATTTACAAGCTGTCATCACATTTTCCACAATTTTTTTTACAGGGATTTCCTTTCTCCTTTACAAGCAGAAGAAATATTTCGTTTCGAAAGTTTGGAACATGCTTATTCTCACATTGATTATTCAGTTGTTGGTTATTCAAACGGGAATTGATTCGTATGTATTCATTTATTTTATTCCCTTGCTTATGGGGAATTTGTTCATTTTTCAAGGAAAGGAAGCGAAAGCAGGTTATGTTATTTTAACGATTGATGCGATACTTATGGTTAACTCGATGTTGTTTTTGAACGACATTACTCCGCTTCCTAAAATGACAGAAGAGCTAGCCGAATTAGATGGATTCATGAATTTAGTTGGAGTGTCGGTCATCTGTATCGCAGAGACATTTTTCATTGTTAAAGTTACCGATGGTATTCATAGAAAGTTGGTGCTTCGCACGCGAGCTCTGAACATAAAAAACGAACAGTTAATGTCAACGTTGTATACACGGGACCGCATGATGTCCGTGTTGTCGCACGACTTACGTTCGCCAATAGCGTCTTTAGATTCTGCAGCTGAAATTCTACAAACCGACGGGATTGAACCTGAAATGCAAAAAGCTATTTTAGGACAATTCAAAGGACGAACCACAAGCGTTCTCGATTTAATTGACAAACTTTTGCTGTGGACCAGAGCACAGACGAACAATATAGAATACAACGAAAATGAAATTTTACTTTCGGAGATTGAGGCTTTCGTTAAGAACATTTGCTCTCTATCAAGTTCTGATAAAAACATTCTTTATCAAGTTAATTTTGGCGTGACCGGGAATTCGAAAGTTCTAGGTGATAAGGATATGTTAGAAACTGTTTTCAGAAATTTAATTTCCAATGCCGCTAAGTATTCAAGAGAAAATGAAGAGGTTCAAATAACAGCTCAGCAAACCCCTCAAGGCTGGTGTTTCCGAGTGATTGACTTTGGCGTTGGAATGACTCCTGAGTTTTTACGAAAAATGAATTCTGGAGATGTTCTTTCAACAAGAGGAACCAAAAACGAAATCGGTCACGGCTTGGGCTTGCAATTGGTAAACGACTTCTTAAACAAGCATAATTCACATTTATTGGTTTCAACTTTGGAAGGAAAGGGTAGTGAGTTCTACTTTTACCTGAAAGCTGCGTAACAAAATGCCAATAAACTTCGATCGGTCATACATACAATCTTATTCTTCACTTGAATTGCTTGCCAAACAAGCGGTGGAGGGATTTATTACGGGTATGCACCGATCTCCTTATCATGGTTTTTCGGTAGAATTTGCCGAACACAGATTGTACAATGCTGGGGAGTCGACAAGACATCTCGATTGGAAATTATTAGCCCGAACTGACAAACACTTTGTAAAGCGTTACGAAGAAGAAACCAACTTGCGCTGTCAGTTAGTCGTCGACGTTTCGTCATCGATGTTATTTCCAACCATTAAAAATGCAGAAGGCAAAGAATGGAATAAGTTGAAGTTCGCGCTATACGGAGCAGCAAGTGTAATGGAGTTAATGAAGCGTCAGCGCGATGCCGTTGGACTAAGCGTTTTCGCAAACGAACTCATGGTTCACACCAAAGCGGGAAGCAGCCAAGCGCATATTCGTTATTTGTATTCGGAAATGGAGAAGTGGTTGGAGCAAAGCGCTACTTCCTATCAAAATAACAGCAACGTTTCTGCAATCATTCATGAAATAGCCGAACGTATTCACAGAAGAAGTTTGGTAGTTGTATTCAGCGACATGCTCGACGACTCCAAGCAAGTGGAAGAAGTGTTTCAATCGCTTCAGCACCTTCGTCATAACAAGCATGAAGTGATTCTCTTTCATGTGGTGCATCAAGAACAGGAATTGGATTTCAATTTTGAAAATAGACCTTACTCGTTTGTCGATTTGGAAACAGGCGAGGAGGTGAAGGCGCATCCGCATGAATTGCGAAACGCTTACCAAGAAAAGATGAATGCGTTCCGTACTTCGTTGCAATTGAAGGCCGGACAAATTGGAGTCGACTATTTTCAGACATCCATTGAAGACGGAATACAAAACTGTATGCTTCAGTTCTTATTGAAGCGTCAGCGAATGATGATTTAATTTATGAAACATTTAGTGGTCTTAACTGGCGCTGGAACCAGCGCCGAAAGCGGTATTAGCACCTTTCGCGATTCAAACGGACTGTGGGAGCAATACCGCATTGAAGACGTTGCAACCCCGCAAGCTTGGCAACGCAACCCCGATCTTGTTACCGAGTTCTACAACCAACGTCGATTGCAATTGAACGAAGTGCAACCCAACAACGGACACCTCATTTTGGCTCAATTGGAAAAACACTTCCGTGTTTCGATCATTACGCAAAACGTCGACAACCTTCACGAACGCGCCGGTAGTTCTAACATCATACACCTACACGGAGAGCTTACCAAAATGAGAAGCGAATGCTGCGTAAATGAAATTGGGCAAATTGCCCAATCGACTTCCAGCTCGTGCGAACACGGAAAACCCATACGTCCATATATCGTCTGGTTCGGAGAAGATGTCCCCTTGCTTCAAGACGCTGCTGAGTTAGTGGAAGAAGCCGACATCTTTATGGTTCTCGGTACTTCGCTGGAAGTTTATCCGGCAGCCGGATTACTTTACAATGTTCCGCTGAATGCAGAGCGTTGGGTCATTGATCCGAAAGTCCCTGAACTTGCAACCAAATTAGGTTTCAACGCAATACCCTCCGGTGCTTCCGAAGGTATGCAACGCTGGTGCGAATTTCAAAAGATTAGTCTCTAGCGCGAAGCTTCCAAGCACTGGTCGCTTGCTCTGAACTGCTAAGCGTAGAAGCTGATTTGTTGTTTTGCTGAAACAATATCTCTGCTGCAATTGCCGCGACTTCTGTTTCTTCAACCGACAATTCTTTCTTCAAGATCTCTGGAGTGAAATAGTCCTTCACGAAATGCGTGTCGAAATTTCCAGATTTGAATGCTTCATGATTAATCGCCCATGAACAAAAATCAAGCGTAGTCTGAACTCCTGAGATCTTGTATTCCGCAATGGCTCTGGTCATGCGCTCAATAGCTTGCTCGCGATTTGCAGCGTGCACAATCAATTTCGCAATCATGGGGTCATAGTAAATTGGAATGTCCATGCCCTCTTCAAATCCATCATCGACGCGAACGCCAGGTCCTTGCGGACGAACATACGTGTTCAATCGTCCAATGTCAGGAAGGAAGTTGTTCGTTGGATCTTCAGCGTATACGCGCACTTCAAGTGCGTGTCCGTTTATCGAAAGATCTTCTTGCGTGAACGCCAATTTCTCTCCGCGTGCCACACGAATTTGTTCCTTCACCAAATCAATTCCTGTAATGCTTTCTGAAACAGGATGCTCCACTTGCAGACGGGTATTCATTTCCAAGAAGTAATAATTCATCTTATCGTCTACCAAGAACTCTACTGTTCCTGCGCCTACGTAATCGCAACTTCTAGCCGCATCGCAAGCGCTCTTGCCCATGGCAGCGCGAAGTTCTGGAGTTAAAATAGCAGAGGGTGCTTCTTCAACCACTTTCTGGTGACGACGCTGAATGCTGCATTCACGTTCGAAGAGGTGAACAATGTTTCCGTGTGTATCTGCTAAAACTTGAATTTCAATGTGTCGAGGTCCGCTAACGTAACGCTCAATGAAAACCGAACCGTCACCGAAAGAACTTACGGCCTCTGAAATGGCGCGTTCCATCTGCTCTTCAACTTCCTCAATCTTTTCAACGATGCGCATTCCTTTACCACCGCCGCCTGCGCTGGCTTTAATGAGGATTGGAAGTCCAACTTCCAACGCAACACGCTTCGCTTGTTCCACATCGGCAATGGCGTCTTCGGTTCCAGGAACCATGGGAATGTTGTACTTTCTTGCAGCAGCTTTTGCAGCAAGTTTACTTCCCATCATGTCTATGCTATTCGGATTCGGACCAATGAAGGTGATTCCGTTTTCTTGAACTTTTCTTGCGAATCCGGCATTTTCTGAAAGGAATCCGTATCCCGGATGAATCCCTTCAACGCCTAACTCTTTACAAATCTCAATGATCTTGTCGGCTTGTAAATACGACTGGTTGGAAGGCGGAGGTCCAACGCAAACGGCCTCGTCGGCGTATTTCACGAAAGGTGCATTTCTATCGGCTTCACTATAAATAGCAACAGTGGCAATTCCCATTTCTTTTGCTGAACGCATAATGCGCAAAGCAATTTCTCCACGGTTCGCAACAAGAATCTTTTTCATTCCACAAAAATGAACATACAATGTCCATTTTGAAAATTATTCGTCACTTTTTCTTCGGTGTCGTTTTCTTTTTCTTCTTGGGCTGAATTTTTATTGAATCGGTTGCAATCACATTCGTAGTTCCATTTGTGGTAAATGTTGCATTTGTGGTATTTAATTTAACGTCGGGCGATGACAAGTTAAAAGTTGTGACAGAGGTGGGCGAAGCGTTCGTACTTTCTGTTGAAGTTGGGGAATCATTTTCCACACCTCTAACAGACTTAGATTCGGTAGCATCGTTTGCCGGTGCAATGGTGTTTTCATCTTGAACCTCATCCGTTGTCAGAGTTTCGTACGTCTCCTCAACCTCGCGAACCACGGGTGTTACATAAATTCCTGATACAGGCTGCAGCTCGGCGTATTGTTCTGGATTTACTTTGAATTCTGAATTTTCAGAAACAGTGTCTTGATTGGAATTCGTTGACTTTTCTTCATTCAATGTATTTGATGAATTGTTCGAAGCAACATTGTTGTTGTCTTTCGGAACGAACCAAATCACAGCGCCAACAACCGCGGCCATTCCAACCAATGAAAAAGAAACCGTGCGGAATCCGCTCCACTTGGGAAGAGGAGGGAAGAGTATGTTCAGCCACACTTTGAATCGCGAGGGCTTCTGCTGATTGAATTCTTTCTTCAAGTTTTTCCAAACGGCAGCAGGTGGATCTTGCATCTCGTGCTCGGAAGATTCAATGCTTCCCAAAAGCATTTTGAGTTCATTGAATTCCTTTTCGTTGGAAACATGCTGCAACACAAAGGCGCGTTCCTCTGGAAGCAAACCGTTGAATTCTTTGGTGCGCAAGAGGCGCTCCAAGTCTTCGGGCTGATAGGTGAAAGGTTTTTGTGTGCTCATGATTGTAGTATAATGAAGAGAAATGAAAGTAAAAGTTCTTTGTATTCGTGAAGAATACCGTTGAGTTCTTTGAGGGTGTAGAAGATGCGCGATTTCACGGTTCCTTCAGAGCAGCCCATGGTTTCGGCTATTTCCGGATTGCTCAGTTCATGCACGAACCGAAGTTCGAAAGTGGTTCTCTTGGTTTCGTCTAATTGCGACAGCGCATCTTGCAGCGCCTCTTCGAATTTAGAACGGTCCATGTCGCGATCGTGTTCGTGCACTTCGGCTGTCGCAATAGCCATTCGCGCTTCAGCGCGAACTTCATGCTTCGCATATTCATTCTTACACTGATTGTGCGCCATGCTGTAGAGCCACGTCTTGAAATTGCGTTTTACATCGAAGCCTTCGGCGTGACGAAAGACTTTGCTGAACAGCTCTTGCGTGAAGTCGGCCGCAACCTCTTTGTCTTTTCGCAGCATGCGAAAGAAGTAAGAATGTATCGGCCGGCTGTAACGGGTGTATAGTTCTTCGAAGGCGCGCTCGTTGCCGGCCGCAATCAGCGGCATAAGCTCTTCGTCTTTGAAGGGTGTATACGTTTTATGTTTGTTGAATAGTGCCAAGAGAAGGAGTTTTCATGCCGCTGTACAGGTAACGCACAGATCGGTTCAATTATTTATATTTATTTTTTAAGTCTAAGCGGTCGCGCAACTCGAACAACATCATGGCCGTCGCTCCCCAAATCAAATAGTCTTCGAATCGAATCGCTGGCACCGACTTCGTTTGCTGAATGTGCGGCATGAAGATGTCCATGCGCTCGGTCTTCATCTTCGCTCCGAAATGCGCCAAAGGAATAGGAACCAACGCTGCCACTTCTTTTTCATCAGGAATGAAATTCGGAATTTCATTTAATACAGTTGCAAAGGGCTGCACCAACATGCGACTCGGAGGAATGAAGATTTCATTCAGCTCAAAATATTTTTGTTCGGTTGGAAGGGAAAGCCCAACTTCTTCGTTCAACTCGCGCAAGGCCGTGTGCAACAGACTTTCATCGCCTTCATCTTTCTTCCCACCGGGAAATGCCATTTGTCCGCTGTGAACCCCGTTGTAAATCGGACGCTGAATCAGGGTAAGACCGGCATCGCCTTCATGCGGATGTAGCACAATCACCACAGCGCTTTCGCGCGGAGTAGGCGTGAGCTTTCGCGCTTCAGCCGCGCTCTCGCGAATGTAGGCGTCGAGTTCGCTGTAGGCTTTCGGCTCGAAAGGTTTCAATAATTGTTCTTCAATCCACTGCATAGTTTTTCGTTTCCAAGTCAAAGTAGAACTAACTTCGTATCGCGATGCCAATTTACAGACTCTCAGACGAATTGTGGTTCCCCGGTCCAGAGGAATTTGAAGACAATCTTGTTGCTGTTGGCGGAGATCTTTCTGTTTCAAGATTGTTGCTCGCTTATTCAAAAGGAATTTTTCCTTGGTACGAAGAGCCCGGAGAGCCGCGCTGGTACTGTCCAGAAGAACGTTGTGTCTTTCACGTCCCTTCCTTCAAACCCAGTAAAACAACCCGCTTGCTTTACGACAAAGGTGTTTACACCTATTCGTTTGATCGCGCATTTAATCAAGTTGTCAGAGCTTGCGCGGGCAATGGTCGAGAAGACGAAACGTGGATTCTTCCTGAAATGATTCAAGCGTATACCGAACTACATGCCTTGGGATTTGCTCATTCCGTTGAAGTTTGGAAAGGAGATGTTCTAGTCGGCGGATTGTACGGCGTGAACCTAGGCGCAATGTTTTGCGGAGAAAGCATGTTTTCGACGGAATCGAACACCTCTAAATTGGCCCTTTGGCATTTGATTCAGCGCTGCAAGGAATACGGAATGGAATGGGTAGACGGACAGGTGGAAAACGCTCACCTGGTTTCATTAGGCGCTGAACTTATTTCTCGCGACGCCTATCTCGATCATTTGGAAAAGGCTCTTGAACAAGAGACACACCGAGGGAAATGGTAATTTTTCATTTCGAATTAAACCCTTTTGAATCTTTCTCTTCTAGATGGTAATGGTAGGACGTGAAAAAGAAATCTTAACTCTAATTTCCGTTTCAAGAACGCGAGATAAAGGATATGAGATGCTTATTTCAGACTACCAAAAACAGCTTTACTTTTTTATTCGAAGAATGTTATTGAACCACGAAGACACCAACGATGTTTTGCAAGAGACTTTCGTTCGGGTATTCAAAGGAATAGACAATTTTCGCGGAGAAAGTAAACTGGGAACATGGATGCACAGCATTGCTTACAGGGAAGCGCTCGGTCACATAGAACGAAGCAAGCGAACGGTGAAGGGAGATTGGAACGAACTCATTTTAAGTAACGCCAAGCAGTTAGAGGAAGACGCGCATTACACCGGCGATGAAATGCAACTGCGCTTACAAGCTATGGTGGCAGCACTTCCGGAAAAGCAACGCGCTGTGTTTGTGATGAAGTATTACGAAGAGAAGAAGTACACTGAAATAGCGGCGATAACAGGAACAAGCGTAGGTGCGTTGAAAGCAAGTTTTCATCACGCCGTAGAAAAAATAAAACAAGACATTCAGCACAACGAAATGAAGGTTGAATTAAATGCAAAAGAAAATGAAGAATAACGAGTGGAATATTCCTTCCGATTATTTCGAAAAAAATAAAAAAGCACTTATGCCCGTTCGGAAATTTCCAACAGGAAAATGGCTGCTTGCTTTGGCTGCCGCATGTGTTATTGGTGTTGGATTTTTTATGTGGAAGGGCAAAGACCAAAACCAAGAGATTGCACAAGGTGAAAGAAGGGAAGATATAGGGGCGAAAGATCTTTCGACCACGGAAAATATAGGGGCGACATATCTTTCGCCCGAGGTAAGAGAAGGTAAGAATGGGGAAGATGTAGGGGCGAAAAATCTTTCGCCCGAGGAAGATGATGTAGGGGCGAAATATCTTTCGCCCGGAATTGCAGAAGGATTGAAAGAAATTCCGAGGGAAGAATTGGTAGCGTATTTATTAGAAGAAGATTCAGAATTAATAGAAAACATAAATTAATAATAGCATGAAAAAGACAATGATTCTTTTACTGTGCATTTGCTCCTTGGGCGCATACGCACAACCCGATCGCGACGAGCCGAAGCGCAGCGAAAAAGTAGAAGCCTTGAAGCGCGCCTACATTACAAGCGAATTGGCCTTAACTCCCGTTGAAGCTGAAAAGTTTTGGCCGGTATACAATGCGCATGAAGAAACACAGAAGACCCACCGCAAGGAATTGAAAAAGGTAATGGACAAGATGGACGCTGTGGGTGAAAATCAAAAGGCATTTGAATCGTTGAACAACGAAATCTCAGCGCTTCGTGTGAAAGAGGTCGAAGAAGATTCAAACTTTATGATTGCATGCAGTAAGGTGATTGGTGTTCAGAAAACCGCGAAGCTTCCGGGTATTGAAAGGGAGTTTCATAAAGTGTTGCTGGAAGAAGTCGGAAAGAAAAATGGACATCCCGGTCCTCCTCCAGGGGGCAGACCTCCGCATGGTCCAAGACACAGGAATTTAGATTAAGATTTTTATATTTGCGCGATGAAAAAATTCCTTAAAATTTTTGGGGTAATCATTGGATCATTGGTTATCCTGTACGTTTTCGCTTGCCTTGCAGGTCCAAGCGAATTGAAAGTAACGCGTTCAATCACAATCAATGCCCCGGCAAGTGAAGTGTTTGTTCAAGTTGGCGATTTCAGCAATTGGTCGAAGTGGAGCATGTGGAGTCAACGTGATCCGAATATGCAAAGCACTTTTGAGGGCGACCCTATGATGGTTCATCACAAATGGACATGGAAAAGCACGGAAGGAAATGGAACAGAAATTATCACTTCTGTAATTCTTAATGAAGAAATAAAATCAGATCTTCTTTTCGAAGGATTTGAAGATCCGAACAGAAGTACGTTTACTTTTAAAGAAATAGTTTCTTCAGCGGACTTGTCTGTCCCATGCACCAATTGCGCAACTGAGGTTTCGTGGACCATGGATATGGGTAAAATTCCATTTCAATACAGAGGAATGATGTTTATGTTTCAAGGTCGGTTAATAAAAGATTTTGACGGTGGCCTTGCTAACTTGAAAAAAGTTTGCGAATCCTGATAAATGTAAGCAACCATTTAGCCTCTGACTGAGTTATCTTTGTAGTGCCTAAACCGTATACTATGAAGTCTCTTTTACTTGCATTATCTATTTTATTCATTTCTGCATTTTCCATGCAGGCTCAAGAGTACTCTGTTGCCCGTCAATGGGATGAAGTTGTTCTTCAAGCCATTCGCAATGACAACGCGCGTCCTACCGTTCACGCTCGAAATTTGTTTCACATCCATGCAGCCATGTATGACGCGTGGGCAATTTTCGATGATACCGCGAAGACTTATTTGATTGGACAATCGTTGAATGGATTCAACTCTCCATTCGATGGTATCGAAACCCCTGCGAATATTCAGTTAGCAAGAGAGAAGGCTATAACTTATGCTGCTTACCGCATGCTTATTAATCGCTATCAGTATTCGCCTAATTGGTTAAATACCTTAACCATGGCGAATTTTGTGATGTTTGGATTGGGTTACAATACGGCGGAAACATCCACAGATTACAGTGATGGTGACCCTGCTAAATTGGGAAACTACATCGCTGCGCAATACATTGCTTATGGAAATCAAGACGGGTCGAATCAACAATTAAATTACTCGAATCAATACTATTTCCCAATTAATCCAGCCTTACTTCCTGTCTTTGCCGGAAATCCGAATATGATCGATATCAACCGTTGGCAGCCATTGAATTTGGCAAACTTCGTCGATCAAAATGGTTTTCCGGGATTGCCAACACCGGCTGCTCTTTCTCCTGAATGGGGAAATGTGAAACCCTTCTCTTTAACTGAAGCAGACAAGACGGTTCACATCAGAGACGGTAATTTCTGGAACGTATACAAAGACCCAGGACCACCGCCATTGCTTTTGCCAGGAGACACTGCATCATTGGAGCATCCTTTTGTCTATGGAAATGTTATGGTTGCGACTTGGTCGTCTCACTTAACTCCCGATGACACTTTATTGATAGACATTTCGCCCGCCAGCGTCTGCAACATTCCAGCTTTACCTGAAACTCCGAATGACTACCCGAATTTTTATAATTTGTTGGAAGGTGGCGATATCGGAACCGGACGTTCATTGAATCCAATTACGGGACAGCCTTATACACCTGAATTGGTGAAGAGAGGCGATTTTACACGAGTACTTGCTGAATTCTGGGCAGATGGTCCGCAAAGCGAAACGCCTCCAGGGCATTGGTTCAAGATTATGAACGTCGTACATGACCACCCGCTTTTCGTAAGAAAATGGGGTGGGGAAGGTGAGATTTTAGACGACTTAGAATGGGACGTAAAAGCATACTTTGCAATGGGCGGTGCTGTGCACGATGCCGCTATATGCGCATGGGGAATTAAAGGGTATTACGACGGAAGTAGACCAATATCGGTTATTCGAAAAATGGCAGACTATGGGCAGTCTTCAGATTCGACTTTACCGAATTACCACTACCAAGGATTACCACTCATTCCTGACTACATTGAATTGGTTCAGCCAGCAGATACGTTAAACGGATTTATGTCAGGAGACATCGGAGAAGTAAAAGTGCGTTCTTGGAAAGGTCCGAGTTACATTCCTAATCCAACAAACACCTATGCTGGTGCCGATTGGATTCTTGCCAAAAATTGGTGGCCTTATCAAAGACCAACCTTCGTTACGCCTCCGTTCCCTGGTTACATCAGCGGGCACTCGACTTATTCAAGAACTGCAGCAGAGGTAATGACTGCTATTACTGGAACAGAATTTTTCCCAGGTGGAATAGGCGAGTTTTATGCGGCACAAAATCAGTATTTAGTATTTGAAGAAGGACCTTCAACCGATGTAACTCTTCAATGGGCTACATACAGAGACGCAGCTGACCAGTGTTCGCTTTCGCGCATCTGGGGCGGGATTCATGCGGGGTTCGATGATATTCCAGGTAGAAAGATCGGAATTGAATTGGGACCACAAGCTGTTCATTTTGCAGAGAACATTCATAATGCAGTTGTACCTCATGTGGTGAATGTTACTTTTTCTGATCCGATTATATCATCTTCAGATATCGGAAACACTGTAAGTGCAATATTTCATTTCAACAAAGCCATGGCTCCTGCGGTTCTACCAACAGTAACTTTTGCATCTGTTGATTTAGCAAGCCTTGGTATCTTAACGCAATCGAATGTGTTTTGGTTGAATGATTCGGCTTTGGTTGTGGAATACGCGGTAGCGCAAGCAGATCAACAATACAGTGGTATCAACTTCCGAGTGGTTGGAGGTAAAGCAACAGACGGATGTTTCGCAAGAGCCTATGTTGGTGGAAACTGGAAGATTGATATGGTTCGTCCAGAACTTACCGCCTCTGTTGCTTCAGACATTTGGGTGACTGATGCAACAGCTACTGTTGGAACAACAGAAGTAACGTTGTACTTCAACAAGACCATGGATACCAACTTCCCAGCGATATTGTCTTTCACCGATCAAACGCCTGCTGGATTGTCACAGAATACGACTGCAGGATATTGGAGCAATGCGAGTACCTACCACGCGGTATTTGATGTTTCTGATATGGACGAGGATTGGTTGAATGTGAATTTACATTCTTTAACAGCAAGCGATTTAGCAGGTAACTTACAAGTTGAAGATACGTTGTTGAATGTGTTAAACATAGACACTCGCAATCCTGCTGTAAATGTCGTTTCTACAAATGCAGTTTTAACAGACGCTACAGCAGGTCAGACCTTCCAATTGACTTTCACTTTTGAGGAAGACATGAGTGTTAGCGAAATTCCAGTGGTGACATTTGTTGAAGGTGATCCAACGATTAATTCAATCAGTTTGCTTTCTTCTACTTGGAATTCAGCGACCGAATTCGTTGTTGAATATTTGGAAAACGACGGACAAGAGTTGTTCTCAGCGTTAACTCCAATCATTAGCGTGTATGACATTCACGGTAACGCTGCGGTTGATGCTGATGCAAGCGTGTTTACGATTGACACCGAGAATCCAACAGTTGTTCAAATTATTCCTTCAACAACATTGTATGAAGGATTGACTTCTGACTTCTACATAGATGTGGTTTACAGCGAGACAATGAGCGCATCTATAACTCCAACATTAGCTTTCGCTGATCCGTTTATTTTAGATTACTTCACGCTAACGAATGGCGCATGGATAGATGGGATTACATACCGATTCACCTATACACTCACTCTTCAAGGAATGCCGTTTTCAAGCGCTGATATTGATGTCAATTTAGCAAATGGAACAGATGCGCTGGGCAATCCGTTCATTACATCGGATTTTGTTGACGTACTTACCATAGACATTTTTGGAAGTGTTAGCGAGTCTGCACTGAATGCGATTCACGTCTTCCCGAACCCGTCATCTGATGTGGTAATTGTGGAAGGAATTCATTCCATGTTGAACCTTACCGTTCGCGATGAAGTGGGAAGAATCATCTACGCAGGAAGATCGGCTAGCCGCATTGAACTCAATGTTTCAAACTGGGCAAGTGGAATCTACTTGATGGAGTTCAATGATGGGAAGGGGATGAAGCAGGTACGCTTCGTTAAGAAGTAAAAATATTTAAGATCAATTCGCAGGCGAATCAGTTCGCTTTGCGAATTGCTCTTTTTTGATTTGTGCCTCGGCTTCCATTTTTTCGAACGCAGAGATTACACGCTTTACAAGCGGATGACGAATAACATCGCTACCTGTAAGTTCAATAACACCAATGCCTTCAGCACCGCGAAGCAAGTCAACGCTGCGCATAAGTCCGCTGGGTTGATTGCGTGGAAGGTCGATTTGAGTGGAGTCGCCAGTGATGACGAACTTAGCTTGTGCTCCCATACGCGTAAGGAACATCTTCATTTGCGTAACTGTGGCGTTCTGCGCTTCGTCGAGAATAACAAATGCTTTGTCAAGGGTACGCCCGCGCATGAAGGCGAGCGGAGCAATTTCAATGACTCCCTTTTCCATATACTCTGCTAACTTTTCGTAAGGAATCATGTCCATAAGCGCGTCGTACAACGGCTGCAAATACGGATCGAGTTTCTCTTTCAAATCGCCCGGAAGGAAACCTAAATTTTCTCCAGCTTCAACTGCAGGACGAGTCAATACGATTCGTCGAACTTCTTTGTCTTTCAAAGCCTTCACTGCCAGAGCTACAGCAGTGTAAGTCTTTCCGCTACCAGCAGGCCCAATGGCGAAGAGCATGTCGTTCTTCGACATAAGCTCGACCATCTTTTTTTGATTTGGAGTTCGGGCGGTGATTTTATTTCCACCCGGACCAAAAACCAAAACATCTCCATTCGCTTTTTGAATATCAGGAGCATCCGTTTCCCCTAACGCAATGCGCTCCAATTGCTGAAGAGTTATGCCATGGTATTTATCAATGTGCCAAAAAATAAGCGACAGAAAATCATCAAGGCGCTGAAGTTCGTCGTCACTGCCAACGGCCTTCAGCATATTGCCGCGGGTCATTATTTTTAACTTCGGAAATTTCGATTGAACGAATTTGAATTTCACGTTATTCGGTCCAAAGAATTCAATGGGGTCAATGGATGGAAGGAAGAGCTCTTTTTCTGCCAATTTTTTGCACAATTAATTGTGTCGAAAATAATGGAAATAACTGTTGAACACCTTTAATTTTCAGTGAAATTTGTTTAGAGTCGAAATTATCCATGTCAATCGTAGCCCTTATATCAGATCTCGGAACCAAAGATCATTATGTTTCTTTGGTGAAAGCCGCGTTGCTGAATAACAATCCGACAATTATCCCCGTGGATATTTCTCACGAAGTAGGTTCCGGAGAAATTGGTAAAGTTGCCTTTTTGTTTCGAAGCGTTTGGGAGAGTTTTCCCTTCGGAACCGTATTTATAAATGGAGTCAGCAGCTACAAACAAAACGGAATTGAGCATGTCATTGTTGAATACAAGGATCGCTATCTCATAACAGCAGACAACGGGTTGTTTTCGCTTATGTTTATGGATGTTGAAGAGCAAGAATTTAAAGCCTATGTGTTGAAGTTAGACGACGAAGACGATAGCCGATTCCCGATGTCTGGTGTTTTCGCTAAGGCAGCTGCACAAATTACGCAAGGAAATACTCCAGAAACGTGGTGCACCCCTTATCAGGAATTGAAGAAAATCAAAGGACTAGAGCCTTACATGACGGGACAAGATTTGATAATTCAAGTGAACTACATTGATAAATTCGGGAATTTATATTTCAATTTAACGAAGAAAATGTTCGAGGAAATTGGTAAAGGCCGAAGCTTCGCTATTCCAATTAAACCGCAAACAACGATTAATAAATTTCATTCCGGATTTGTAGATGTGGAAGTAGGCAATGAAGTCGCTTTTTGGGGACAGAATAACTATTTGGTCATCTCAATGAACCTGGGAGGTGGAGGAGATCGAGCAGGAACGTTTCACAGATTGATGGCTTTGCAACTTGGTGACTCATTAACTATTTCATTCCATGGTGACGCGAATCGTTAAAATGTCTTTTGATAAAGCGAATGCAGAATTGTTCCTTGAAATTTTCAACGAACATCGTGAACAAATTCGTGCGGCTGAAGGCTGCACGTATCTCGAGCTGTGGCAAACCGAAGAAAATGATTCAACCTTGTTTTTTACCCACAGCAGATGGGAGAATGAAGATCATTTGAATAACTACAGGCACAGCGATATTTTCAAAATCGTTTGGCCGAAGACCAAGGCGTTGTTCAATGCGCCACCGCAGGCGTGGACAGTCAACAGTCTCATAACACTGCCGTAATGAAAGAGCTCGTAACACCAAGTGTGGCCTTTCAAATAATAGGTGAAGTATTTCCTAAAGCAGAAGAAGAAATTGTTTCCTTGCACGCAACAGTCGGAAGAATGTTGGCTGAAGATATTTGTTCCGATCGCGACCAACCGCCATTTCATAGAGTCATGATGGATGGATATGCGTTTCAATTTTCCGCTTGGGAAAAGGGCATTCGAGAATTTGTTGTTGAAGGAATTCAAGCAGCTGGAGATGCTCCTTCAACATTGAAAAATGAAAACGGATGCATTGAAATCATGACAGGAGCCGTGCTACCGAATGATTGTTCGGTAGTGATTCAATATGAAAAATCAGTTCGCACAAATGATCTTATTCAATTTCAAATTGAAGAAGCGAAGCATTTTCAAAACATACACGCCAAAGGATTCGATCAAAAGCAAGGCGATAGAATATTAGCAGCAGGAACCGTTATTGGCCCTCTGGAAATTGCAACACTTGCTTCTGTGGGAAAGGCAAAGGTGAAAGTGTACAAGCAGTTTTCTGTCGCCATAGTTTCTACTGGAAACGAATTGGTGGAAGTTCATGAAACGCCTGCCGATTATGAAATCCGTTCAAGCAATTTGGAAATGCTACAAGCATTGTTGTCCCCGCATTGCAGTCGCGTGAGTGTCTTTAGATTATCTGACGATGAACAAGAGACGACGCATTTCATTCAACATGAATTAGAAAATTTCGACATCGTTTGTTTTTCTGGTGGTGTGTCGAAAGGGAAATACGATTTTGTTGCGAAGGCGTTAGAGGCGAACGGTGTTCAAAAACATTTTCACGGCGTGAAGCAACGTCCGGGTAAACCGTTCTTCTTCGGAAGTAAAAACAACGTTATGGTCTTTGCCTTTCCAGGCAATCCCATTTCAGTGTTGCACTGCGCAACGCGCTACTTGCTTCCGCATTTAAGAAATCATTCTTTGGAAAATGTGCGGTGCATTTCAACCTACAAAAATGCATCTGATTTAACAGTGTATGTTCCTGCCTTCCTTTCAACCAACAACGAGGGAAATAGAATCGCAACGATTGTTCGTCAGAATGGATCTGGCGATTACATGGGTGCGTTGGGTGCAAACGGATTTATTGAAGTTCTTCCGAATACGGAAGTGAAAGAAAACGAAGTTCTTTCGTTCTACAAATTCTAACCTCCAACCGAGGCCATACTCTGAAAGTTTTTCGTAACCTGCATTTCTTCAGCCGCGAATCCATCTTTCGGCTTGGTTAAACATGCCGCTTCCAACGCATGTCGAATTTCTTCGTTTGTTTTTCCTTCACGAAGCAGCGTGCGAAGCAGGAGTGAAGGTGGAGCGTATAAACAAGATTTTACAAATCCTTCAGGTGTGATGCGAATGCGGTTGCAGGTGCCGCAGAAGGTTCTGCTGTACGCCGCAATAATTCCAACTTGACCTATATGTCCGTCTATTGTGTAATTCTGCGCTGTAGCTCCAACCTCGAAAGGCACAGGAGTTAAGGAGGGAAAGTGATGCGTGAGTTCTTGCTCTAGTTTTTTCCAATTCCACTTCACGGCATGGTGATATTCTTTCCCGTTGAATGGCATCTCTTCAATGAAACGCACACGAACGTCTTTGTCTTTCGTGAGTTGCGCAAGTTCGAGAATATCTTCTTCGTTGTGGTGCTCAAGAATGACAGCGTTAATGCTCGTCTTTATTTTATGTTGAAGGAGTTTCTCCAATGTTTGTTGCACCTTGTGAACTTCATTGCGTTTGGTCATGGAATGAAAACGCTCGGCATTCAAAGAATCGATGCTGAGGTTAACAGCGTTCCAGGGGAATTGAAAAAACAGTTCTGAATTTTTCTCGTTGAAGGTTCCATTCGTGGTAATGCCAATGGAATGGAAGGCTTTCATTTCGAAAGCATGTGCTGCAATTTCGAAGAAGTCACCACGTGAAGTAGGCTCACCTCCGGTAAAACGAATCTTCGTTATTCCGCTTGCGGCAAGCACATCCAACATTTTTTTCCATTCGGAAGTAGAAAGCAACTGCGCGTTCTTCAGCCACTTCAAACCTTCTTCGGGCATGCAATACGTACAACGCAGGTTGCACTTGTCTGTAACAGCAAGGCGCGCGTAGGTAAGTGTTCTTCCGAAGGAATCGTTCAACATGAAAAAAAATTAAGCTTGAAATCCGTTTCGAAAGTAAGCCAAATCTTTTTCAACGGAGATTAGCAGCATCTTTCCGTCGATGGTGAACTCTTTGTGCCACGACTCTTTGTTCGAAGATAGGAACGCTTGCATTTCGAAATCTGGAATGTGCAGTTCCACTTCAGGCGCATTCCAGATCATTTCACTCAATTGATCTTTTGAAGGAAAAATGCGGAAGACCAATTCAACACCATGAAAGATAATGCAGCTCACTTCAACCGCTTTGCTCTTCTGCAGTTGTTCTGCTTCTTTTTCAGTGATGCGAAAACGAAGTGCGTTATGTTTGATGCGAACCTTCATTATTTGATCAATCCAATTTCAGCAAGGCGCTCGTTCAAAAAATCAATGGCGACAATAGGAGCAAAGGCAGGCTCTTCTCCAGCAGGCACGCACGAAGGCAAGCAGTCGAGTTTCATCTCCATTCTAGGGTGAAGGAAGAACGGAATACTAAACCGCGGAGTGCTCCACTTTTCGCGCGGAGGATTCACCACTCTGTGCGTGGTGCTTTTCAATTTGTTGTTGGTTAAACGCTCAAGCATATCGCCCACGTTCACCACAATATGATCGGGCAATGCCGTAACAGCCACCCACTCGTTTTGCTTATTCAAGACTTCCAATCCTTCAGCGCTAGCGCCAATGAGAAGCGTAATTAAGTTAATGTCTTCGTGTTGTCCGGCGCGCACGGCGTTCTTCTGTTCTGAAGTAATAGGAGGATAGTGAATGGGACGAAGGATGCTGTTCCCGTTGTGAATGTGAGCATCGAACCAGTTTTCTTCCAGACCTAAATGCAATGCAATGGCGCGAAGCAAATGCTTTCCGGTGTTTTCTAAATCTTTGTATGCTTGAATCCCAACTTCGAAAAACGAAGGGAGTTCAGTAACGTGAATGTTCGCTGGATAATTTGATTTGATGGAATCACCGTCGGTGACTTCTTGTCCGAAGTGCCAGAACTCTTTTAAATCTCCGGCATTTGAATCTTTTGCGTGTTCCTTTCCGAAACTTGTGTAGCCGCGTTGGCCGGCAAGTTCTTCTCTTTCGTATTTCGTTTTCACTTCAGCGGGTAAAGCGAAGAAGTCTTGAACGACTTGATAAAGCTGAGAGATCGTATCGTCGGAAATAAGTGAATTCCTTACGGCAACAAAACCGATTTCTTCGTAGGCCTTTCCCAACGCATTAACGAATAGTTGTTTTTCTTCGGGGGTGCCGTTTAAAAATTGGGCGAGGTCCACGGAGGGGATGCCCATCGGAAGTTCATTTGACATAACAGGTGTTTCTACAAATCTAGATGCAGAACACTTGTCAAAAATTGCCTTTTAATTAGATTTCGAACGAGAGACCGTTGATAGAAATTAGGCGCTGAATAGGAATGCGTTGATTGCATTCGGTGTAAATAATCTCCTCTTGCTTCTCTTTCTTTAGATCAACAATCTTGGTGATTAACTCTTGCATTTGTCCGTCTAACAAGAATTGGATTTTTACTTTTTTAAACATTGCCTTTTTTTTACAAACTAACTCGTCTTTAATTAAGAAAACGTGAATTTCATATTACCAAATCTTGAAGACTAGTCGTGATATATTGACCATTTATTACTTCAAGGCTTTACATTCCGTTATTATCTTCGCCGCATGTATCCTACTTTATATCATGCCTTTTACGATTGGTTCGGTGTCGAATGGTCTTGGGCAAAAATGCTGAATAGCTTTGGTTTCTTTGTGGCATTGGCCTTCATAGTGGCGAGCTATACGCTTACGCTCGAACTCAGGAGGAAAGAATCCCTTGGGTTAATCAAAGGCGGAACACGTAAAGTGGTAATTGGGGGTGCTCCGAATATGATGGACATCTTCTTCTCAGGATTAATGGGATTTATTTTAGGGTGGAAGGTGATATACTTGTTGTTGAATAGCGCACGGTTATTCAACGGCGTGAATTCTCCGCAGCATATTATTTTTTCGAAAAGCGGTTATCCGCTCTTGGGGATTTTAGTTGGAGGTGGATATGCTTACTTCCGCTATTATCAAGAGAAGAAAAAGCAGTTGGCTCAACCGCAAGAGAAGATGGAAGCGTTTTCTGCCGGTGAATACACTGGCACCATAACCTTTTTGGCAGCTATTGGCGGTCTAGCTGGCGCGAAGCTGTTCCATTTATTGGAGAATCCTGCTGAGTTAAGAGAGTTCTTTACACATCCTTCGTTGGAAAGTTTTATCAGTGGTCTAACCGTTTACGGCGGATTAATCGTTGGTGCAATTGTGGTTTTGACGTTTGCGAGAATGAAGAAGATTCCAATGTTGGTCTTGTCAGATGCTGCCACCCCTGGAATGATCTTAGCCTATGGAATTGGACGTATGGGCTGTCACACAAGTGGTGACGGTGATTGGGGAATTGAAAACATTAGTCCGAAACCCGGATGGCTCTCATGGTTACCCGATTGGGCGTGGTCTTACGACTATCCGAACAACGTGAATAGAGTAGGAGAGTTTATGAGTTCAGATCAGTACGTAGGTTACGGAACGCATTTGGTTCCGGGAGTTTTTCCGACACCTTTGTATGAGATTGTTGCTGCTGTTGCGATTTTTATTTTATTATGGAGTATCCGCAAGCGTATTCAAACGGCGGGAATTATTACTTCACTCTATTTAATTTTTAACGGATTGGAAAGATTCTTCATTGAAAAGATACGCGTAAACAATAAATTCGACTTTTTGGGTGTTCAGGCAACACAGGCGGAAATAATTGCTGTCCTGTTTATGCTCGGTGGAACCGTTTTGCTTTACTTTTCGTTGAAAAGAAAACCTGTTGACAAGTCGACATTTGCTTCGAAAAGAGAGTTTTAAGTCACAAATGTGAATGAAAAGATGATTTTTTTCTTGAAATTGAAAGAAAGATAGTATTACATTTGTGCCCCGTTTCGTTTGCGAAACACAACATTTAAGAAACATAAAAAACTTACAGATATGGCAGTTGAAATTACAGACACAAACTACAGCGAATTGGTTGATGGTCCAGACAAAGTAGTGATGATTGATTTTTGGGCAGAGTGGTGCGGACCATGTAAATTGGTTGGTCCAATCGTAGACGAATTGTATTCTGAATACGAAGGTCGTGCGGTTGTAGGTAAAGTTAACGTAGACAACAATCCAGAAATCAGTGCGAAATTTGGAATCAGAAATATCCCTACTATCATTTTCGTGAAGAACGGAGAAGTTGTAGACAAGAGCGTAGGTGCTGTTCCTAAGAACGTACTTTCTGAAAAGCTTGATGCTATTCTATAATAGTTTCATTTTTTTTTTTTTTTTGAAGAGGACCTCGGTCCTCTTTTTTTTACTACAAATGTGGTATTGCTCAAGGCCGATGTATAGTGTTCCTTTGCAATTGAGAATTAATCTAAATAAACGAAATGAGAAGAGCGATTTATACAACAGTACTTTGTTTATGCGGGATTCATGCCTTTGCGCAAAAGGATAGTTTGCCATCATTCACGTCATCGCCAGACACGTTACCAAAGTACATTATTAAGTACCTAGAAATTAAAGTTGCCTTATTGGAAGAGACAGGAAATCTTCCCGCGATAGATGGAGTAAGAATTTACGGTGGAAAGAAAACGGCATTTGTTACACCAGAGAAATTGAATATTGACCTGTCGTCGAACAATTCACGACAGCTCTTCGGAAGAATCCCAGGTATTATGGTTTGGGAAAGTGATGGAAGCGGTATTCAAACTGGAATTGCAACGCGCGGATTAAGTCCGAACCGTTCATGGGAATTCAACATGCGTCAGAATGGATACGATATTTCTTCAGACGTTTTCGGATATCCAGAAGCGTATTACACTCCGCCTGCCGATGCGGTTAAACGGATTGAAGTGCTTCGCGGAGCAAGCAGCCTTCAATACGGACCTCAGTTTGGTGGAATGATTAATTATGTCTTCGACACTGCTCCTGCCACAAACGGCAGCGAGACAAAGATTCGTCAGACCTTCGGCTCTTTCGGTTTGTTCAACAACTTCATTAGCACAGGGGTGCGTAAGGATAAATTTTCGTTCTATTCATTTTACCACAGAAGATCGGCAGATGGTTGGAGAGAGAATAGCGGATACACGACGCAAACTGGATTCATTTCTGTCGGATACGATTTCAACGATAAGGTGAAAGTGAAAGCGGAGTATACCCATTCAGATATGCTTAGTCAGCAAGCCGGAGGGCTTACCGACGTTCAGTTCCAGGATAATGCACAACAGAGTTTTCGAGCAAGAAACTGGATGAATATTCCATGGAACATGATGAATGTTCAGTTGGATATTGTGAGTTCAGAAAAATTTCAACTTGAATTAAAAACCTTTGGATTGCTTGCTACGCGCGGAAGTGTCGGGTTCTTGGATCCGATTACCACGGCAGACAATGTTCTCACCACCACGAATGATTACGCAGTTCGTAGAGTAGACAGCGACCGATATCAAAATATAGGAACCGAGTTACGCGGCAAGTACGTTTTTAATCTATTTGGAAATGACCAGACGCTTGCCTTCGGTGCTCGCGCTTATCAGGCGAAGACCTTCCGTCATCAAAAGGGTAACGGTACAACAGGATTCGATTACAACATGGAATTGGATTCATTGGGGTATAAGGTGAATTATGTTTTCGGAACCAAGAACTACGCGCTATTTGCTGAACAGGCGCTGTATGTTGGAAAACGCTTGTTGTTTGTTCCGGGTGTTCGGTTAGAACAGATTACTGCTACTGGCAGTGGAACAGTGAATTACAACAACGGCGATATTCCGTTGCAGGAGCGTACCGTTTCAAAAGTGCTAGCAGGAATAGGTGCAGAATTTCATTTAAATGAAGACAATGAAATTTACGCGAATGTTTCTCAGGCCTTTCGTCCAATGACATTCTCAGAGTTGATTCCTTCAGCCACGACAGACGTTATTGATCCGAACTTAAAATACAGCGAGTCGTTGAACATAGACCTTGGCGTGCGTGGTTCATGTAAGAATTATGTGAACTACGATGTGAGTGTTTATCAAATGAACATACAAGATCGAATTGGAACCTATACTCAGAGCAGTATTCGTTATGTAACGAATATTGGTTCTTCCTTATCGAAAGGCGTTGAGATGTATGTGGAAGGAAATGTGTTAAGTAAATTCAAACATGGAAAATTCGGAAGTCTTCAACCGTTTGCTTCCATTGCCTACAACGAAGCGACTTACACCAGCTGGAACGATCCTACTGTTATAGCGGGTTCTTCTTCCGACCGAACAAATAAAGCGGTTGAAAACGCACCTAGAAGGATTCAGCGCTACGGTTTAACCTATAAGTTGAAAGGATTCAGCGCAACCTATCAATTGAATAAGGTCAGCGAAGCATTTGCAGATGCGACGAATTCAATTTTGCCTTCTGTTGATGCCAAATCAGGACTTATACCAGCATACAGTGTAAGCGACTTGAGCTTTGGATATAGCGGTAAAGAGAATTACACCCTTCAAATGGGCGTGAACAACCTCTTCGACGAAAGTTATTTCACAAGAAGGGCCGGAGGTTACCCCGGCCCTGGATTATTGCCTTCGAACGGAAGAACTTTCTTCTTCACATTCGGAATAAATCTCTAGACTTGCTTGATCATTTGAACGTTCAACGCTAATTTGATTACCTCGTCAAGAACGATAGAACCATCTTCGCTTGTCGCGTTCCAAGTCAAACCGTATTCACTTCTGTTTAAAGCGCCTGTGATTTCGAAACCTGCTTTTACTTGTCCCCATGGATCAACCACAGTTCCAGTAAATTCAACGTTCATTGAAATTTCTTTTTCTACTCCGTGCATGTTGAACATACCTTTCATTGCATACTGACCATCGCCAGTCTTCGTGAATGAAGAAGACTTGAAATTCAATTTCGGGAATTTTTCTACATCGAAAAACTCAGGGCTCTTCAAGTGACCATCGCGTTGCTCGTTTCGTGTGCTAACAGAATCGATGTCCGCTTCAAAAGAAATTTCAGCATCTGAAAAGTCAGTTGCATCTGCAGCCATAGTTGCAGTGTACGTGTTGAAGATTCCGTTTACGTTGGTAATCATCATGTGACGAACTTTAAACCCAATTTCACTGTGGGCGCCGTCGATATTCCAAATTTGTTTGCTCATGTTATTTGTTTTTTCGAATTTAAAGATATTTCAGTTTGAACGATGCGGGTTTACAATAAAATAATGTTTGAAGACTACAATTGAGAATTGAGAAGTCTTCCAGATTCAATTAATTTTTTCAATAATGGAGAGCGACGCGTGGCTTCCAATAAATTCAAATGTCCAACGTGGTGCGTATCTGTTCCAATGAAATCGACCAAGTCCGCTTCAATTAAGCGTTCTGAAATTCTTTTCACTCCCGGTCCGTAATGCCCTGTTAAGCAGTTCGTGTTAATCTGAATCAGAATTCCGCGATCTGCTATGTCTTCGTATTTCGAGAAGTTATTGTGCCAATACTCGTATCGTTCTGGATGGGCAAGAATGGGCTTATATCCGCTTAGTTGTAGGTTGAAGACAGCGCGTTTATAATTGATCTGCTCAGTGTCGAAAGACAACTCAAACAAAACGTATTTATCTCCAAAACTAAGAATGTCATTTTTAGCAATGAGCTCTTCAAAATGCTCATCGACGTAGTATTCCGCAGCTGCTTCCAATTGAACATCTATTCCACGAAGCTTCAATTCTGCATTAACTAAGGCTTCCTTTTCGCGAATAATTTCGGTCGTGTTTTTATACATGTCCCAAAAAATATGCGGAGTAGTAATCAGCTTTTTGAAACCCATGCTCTGCAAAGCGGAAATGAGTTCAATGGAATTTTCCATATCCACAGATCCGTCGTCAATACCCGGAAGCAAATGACTGTGCATGTCGGCAACAAGAGGTGCGAAGCTCAACGCATCTTCCAATTGAGGATTTTTCTTTTTGAAAAGGCTTCCGAATACCGACATACTTAATTTTATTGCTTGCTAAGATAATTCATTCGTTTGAGTTGTGTTAGTTTATGTTGAAACGAAATCCAACACGGAACCAACGCCCCGGCATTTCAATGAATCCTTGATCAAAGTATTTTTTATCTAGCAAATTCGTCACGTCGAAATTCATCGTGATGTTTTCATTCAGCTTCCACATGCCTCGGAAATCAAATACGGTATAGTTAGTTCCTGTGAAACGTTCTGTATAGCGCACGGTTAGGTTTGTGCTAAATGCGTTTGTTATTTGCTGACGGTATTGAAATGTAACGCGGTGTCTTGCGTGATACAAGGCATATTTGCTTTGCACATCGTTTTCCGTTCCGAGTTGTGCATCGAGGTAGGTGTAGTTCAACTTCAAAGATGCATTGTCGCCAACTTGCCAATACAAATTCGCATTCACTCCTAAGAAATTAACGGTTGTAAAGTTAGAAGGCGTCCATTTATCGGAATCACTCACTCGTGTGTAGTTGATGGCGTTGTATACGCTGCGATAAAATCCGCTTGCAGTGAAATTCAACCTTCCGAATTTCTTGAATCCCACCTCGAAGTTGCCTGCTTTCTCTTCCAACAGCGAATCGTTACCTGTGTTTGCACGATCGGAGTAATACAATTCAGTGTAGGAAGGAAGGCGATTGCCTGTTCCAACATTGGCGAAGATTGCAGATTTGTCTGTGAAGTGACGAATGGTTTCAATGCCAGGGAAGAAACTAACCCCATTGGCCGTGTTGTATTGCGCATTCACACCAACCGTGGTGTTGAATTTTCCAAGCATAAATCTTTCTTCACCATATAGGTTGAAGAACGAACGCGAGTGATCGCCAAGGTTGGTGCTTTGAATGATTTCCGTTCTTGCTTCAGCGCCTAAACCAAGTTGACCAAATTTATTTCCTCTTAAAGCATGGAATTCTAGGCCCGCCGCTTTGCTGTTGTGCGTGTTTTCATAGAGACTCGGATTGTCTTCAACAAGCACATAATGATCTTTGTTGAAACGCGCATAGGCAATGGGCTTGAACGTCCAGATGTTTTTCGCATCAACAATATTTGCTTTCGCTGAAACGAATGAAGTGTTCACCTCTTCAACCGCGTCTTTGTCGAACGGAAAGGCATAAAAGCCGTTGGCTCCAAAGTTGTTTTTGAAATGTCCAGCCATGACATCCAAGGTGTTGTTTCGCTTCAACTGATAATGTCCGAGGTAACTAATGCGTTGTTGTTCATTCGCTGAATTGTAGCGGTATCCGTTTGTTTTGAATTGACCAGCAGAAATGCTGTGTTGCGATCTGTTTCTTCCGAATGCTGCCATGGCTTGAATGCCATTCGCAACATAACCTTCTTGAGAAGATGCTGTGGCGTTGAAGGTTTCAACAAACGAAGTCCCTGCTCTAGGCAACGAAGTAATAATGTTAATGGCACCAGCCAACGCGTTCGAACCGTAGATTCTTCCGGCAGTTCCGCTCATGACTTCAATGCGTTCAATTTGTGAAAGGTCCACCGGAAGGTTCAGCATGTGGTGTCCAGTTTGCGGGTCGCGCATGGGAACACCGTTGATTAGAATAAGGCATTGCTCGAATCCCGCACCCATCATGGAGATGTCTGCTTGCGCACCGAACGGCCCGCGCTCGCGAATGTCTAGTCCAGATACGTAACCCAACAATTCGTTCAGGCTTCTAACGGGAAGAGACTGAATGTCTTTCTTAGAAATGATTTGCACATCTCTTCCGTAGTTTCCGTTCAACCTTTTTTCTTGAATGTTTGCACCAACAAGGACATAGGTTTCTATGGCAGGAAGGTTTATGTAATCTCGGGGAATAACATAACATTTTTCCATAGGGGGCTCAACAATGACTTTGATTGAATCGTTACCAGGCTGAGCCCAAGAACTTAATGTTGCAATGGCCGCGAAGGCAGTCAACAGGAGATGTTTTGTTTTCATAGTACCGAATAAAAATCAGTGGTGCGAAGATACTTCAATGTGTTTCGTACATTTGCACTTCAAATATTGAATTATGAATCATGCAGTGAAGTTTTTGTTTGCGCTATCGAGCGTGTTTATGACCGTTCTATTGTTCAGTGAAGGATCTTGGGGGAAGGGAATTGCGATGATTATTCCAACAGCCATCTTGGTATTCATGTGTACGCGCAGTGTTCGAATGATTTTGGTGTTTTATTACATGCAAGTTCAAAAGATTGAAAAGGCCCGTAAGTGGTTAGAGCGCATTAAAGTGAATCAGTTGTGGAAGAATCAACGCGGATACTATTTCTTCATCAAAGGATCTATGGATGTTCAAACCAACAAGTTCTCTGAAAGCGAGCGTTTGTTCAAAGAAGCGTTACGTCTTGGTTTGAAGAAAGACGTTGACAAAGCAGCGGTGTATTTGAATCTTGCTGTTTTATCTGGAAACAAGAACGATAAAATGACAGCGACCATGCATTTGAAAAAAGCAGAGGCGTTGGATTCGAAAGGCTATTTGAAAAACGACATCAAGCAAGTGAAGAAGATGTTGAATGCCAGTCCGAAAATGGTGCGACGTTAATTGCGACAAATAATTCGGGGCGAATAATCATTCGCCTTAATTTGTGGAAGAAAAATCTATTCGGGGCGGAAATATTTCTGCTCCGTTTTTTTTGAAGGATGAAATATTCTAGAATGAATAAAATAGAGGTGTACGAAGCGTTGGTGAAGGTGATTCAGGAGCGAGGGGCTGAGATGCAATTGGCGTGGAATGAACTCATGGAGTCGAATAAGCAAGAGGGGAAGAGTTCGGCTGGAGATAAGCATGAGACTGCAGCGGCGCAGGTGCATCTGGAATTGGAGAAGATGGGAAAGCAAATGCAAGAGCACAATCGCAAATGCGAAGAGCTAGAGCGATTCAATCCGTCTAAACTAGAATCGAACAATCAAGTGAGAAGCGGTTCATTGGTTGAAACCAGCGTGGGCTGGTTTTATATCATAACCTCTTTCGGAAAACTCACCACACCATCAGGAAATTGTTTCATCATAAGTGCTGCCTCTCCCATTGGACAAGCGCTGTTTGGGAAGAAAATAGGAGAAGCGTTTCATTGGAATGGGAGGAAGGGGTCTGTGGTTGGGATCAGATGACTGGGATGCTAGATTTAAACCTGTTTTTTATCGTAAGGCACCAACTAAACTATTCCTTTTCAAATAAATCTATTTGATCCACTCTCAGGTTGCTTGGGTTCTCAAGAGCTAACCCAAAACCATATTCATCACCCTCAATCATTCCTGAAATTTTGAACAAGTCGCCAATAGAATAACCTATAAATTGAGATTTAATTTGGTTTTGACTCATTTCTAAATCTTCGTCTCCAAGAGTCATGTCGTATGCTTCATGAACAGAGTTAGAAACCCAGTATCTAAATGGTGTGTTGAAAACTTCAAAATCTACCCAATTTCCTATTATTCCATCGAGTTCCTTTGCCTTAAGTTGAAAAATCCAGTTGTCAATGTTCTTCGAGGACTTTACAATTTTCAAAATTTCATCCTGTCTTTGTTCTTCTGTGTCGTACAAATTATCGTTAACATCTAAAAGTTGGCTGAAGTAATTTAATTGATCAGAAGGATATTTTTTCATTTCAGCATTATTTCTTTCTATCATAATTTTTAAATTTTCATTAGAAAGTTTGGCTAACTCAAAAGTTGAAATCCTTAATTTCATGGGAGAGTTTGATGATATATATGAGATGGAAGGGTTGTTCAATGGATGTTTTATATCAATAAATTTTTCCATTTTACAATCATAAGTTGTGTCCACTTCATTGTCTATAGATTTACTATAAAGTATTTTTAAACCCTGCGCATTAGTACCTTCGTATAATCCACTGGAAATTTCAATTTCCTTTACGATATCCTTTTTTAGTTTATCAAATTCGCTTGATTCTTTTTTGTTGTTGCAACTAAGAATTAAAAGACTAGCAAGAATTAGAAAAAATATTGATTTGCGGAACATATTTATTGAATGAATTTTGTGATTTCTGAGCATGCTAAATCAATTTCAGGCTTGTCTAATGCACCCGAATCCGTGAAAGATCTTTCCCCTTCGGTTCTTCCTGAAATCATGACTTTATCACCAACGTTGAAAGTCTTACAAGGTGAATTATTAGATGTTTTACAATAAATAATGATTTGTCCGTACCCCTCTCCAAAAAAAAGAAATTCTTTCTCATTTTCTTCCGAATTGGTTGTTGCAGGCCCACAGTGAACATTAACCCAAACATAGCAATCCTCTCCCTCTCCAGTGATCTTCTCAACCATACCTATCCAGTTTTTTATTTGTATATTTTTGTTCAGAAAGGTTGATGCACGCTGTTCTATTTCAGATATTCGGTATTCATTTCCTGTGTTTTTTTCTCGTTCATCTCTAAGAGTATGAACCATTTCGACAAAACCAACTTGATCACCAGGTCGAGGGTCGACAAATGCTTTTTTCTGATTCGAAGCGTTTTTACAACTAGTAATTAGAAGCATACATATGGCAATGGCAGAGTAAATCTTAGATGTCATTGTTGTTTAGAGTTTATGTTAATTGCGTCGCAATATAAATAGATACTTTAAATTTTCCAAGATGACGTTTTAGACTTAATCAGGATTTTTATTCCGAGAATAGGATAGTTTGTTTTAATTATAGCGTATCCGCAGGCTTTGGAAAAGGATTGCAAAGAGATCGTTTTAACGGTAAATCAGATTTAAACTTATCGAATTCGAGAGGTTTAGATGTTACATTTCAATCATACAGATTAAGTAATCCTTCAACAGTTCTCATAACAAAGTTCCAAATACGCAGTAGGAATGATGTAATTCTTACGAATGCCTTTGGCGAATGTCTTCGACGATTTTAATTATGCAATAGGAATTATGCAATAGGAATTATGAAATGTCCTTGCCTGATTTAGGTTGTCACTTTTACTATCATCCTCATGGTTAATTAGACAAATTTAAAGTTTTATTTCTTGGTTGTGTAGGATTTCTAGGTTTGAGTTCAAGTTGATAAGTAGGAGTATTATAATT
>CAMCVP010000018.1 GCA_945881835.1 Chryseobacterium gleum
CACCACCGCCACCACCACCACCACCGCCACCACCACCGCCACCACCGAGTGTGCGTCAGATTCAATTTACCTCTATCGTTATTGAAGAGAATGTAGAGACCCCTCCACCATCTCAAGATAAATTGAAAGATGAGAAAATTGCAGACGAAACCACTGAAGGCGATGATGGTCCAATGGGTCCGTCTGACGCTATCGCGGTATATACTCCGGTCGATAACAAAAACGATAAGGTTGACGCTCCATTGACTTTTGTTCAAGAGATGCCAGCATACCCGGGTGGAGAGAAGGCGTTGTATGAATTTTTGTACAACAACATCACTTATCCAGAGCAGGAAAAGTCTCAAAACATTGAAGGAACGGTATTCGTAAACTTCGTTGTTGAAAAAGATGGAACACCTTCAAACTTCACGGTAACTCGTGGTGTTGAAGGAGGAAAGGGATTGGATAAAGAAGCCTTGGCTGCTTGTAAGAAGCTAGGTCGTTTTAACCCAGGAAAACAAAACGGGGTTTCTCAACGTGTTTTCTTGACCATTCCGATTAAGTTTACGCTTGCAGATAATTAATCGATAAATACTTTTTGAAAAGGGTTGGCTTCTGTCAGCCCTTTTTTATTTTTGATTAGAATGTTACCCTTCCACACAGATAGCAATGAAGCGGGCTTAGATGAAGCAGGAAGAGGCTGCCTAGCAGGTCCAGTCGTTGCGGCTGCTGTCATTCTTCCAGAAGGGTTTTCGCATCCTTGGCTGAACGATTCGAAGCAAATGAGCAAGAAGCATCGCGATGCATTGCGCGGTATAATTGAGCAAGAGGCAGTTGCTTGGAGCGTAGAGTTTGTTTCTCCCCATGAAATAGATCAGATAAACATTCTACGAGCTTCAATAACCGCCATGCAAAGAGCTACGCTAAAATTAAAAGTGAAGCCGTCGCATTTGTTGGTAGACGGAAATCGATTTTCTTCTTTGGAAGAATTCAATCATACTTGCATGATTAAAGGTGATGCGCGCTTTTTAAACATAGCTGCCGCTTCAGTTTTGGCGAAGACACACCGCGATGAATTCATGTTGAATCTGCACGCGGAATTTCCACATTACGCTTGGGATCGAAACATGGGTTATCCGACCAAGGCCCATCGCTCTGCAATAGCGGAATTTGGCTCATGCGCTCACCACCGAATGACCTTTGCTCTTTTGCCTAAGCAATTGCAAATAGAAGCCCTTTGATGCCTATTTTCGCAGTATGCAGTTAAGGGCAGAAAACATTCAAAAGATTTACGGAAAAAGAACGGTTGTAAAAGACGTTTCCTTTCATGTTGAACAGGGCGAAATAGTTGGATTGCTTGGTCCGAATGGAGCAGGTAAAACAACAAGTTTCTACATGGTGACCGGTCTAATTCAACCTAACCAAGGAAAGGTTTTGCTCGATGATACCGAGATTACACATATGCCTATGTTCAAGCGCGCGAAAATGGGTGTGGGTTATTTGCCGCAAGAAGCTTCCATTTTTCGTTCACTATCTGTTGAAGACAACATTAAAGCAGTGCTTGAATTGACGGGTCTTTCAAAGCAAGAGCAGTCAGAGAAGTTGGATGCTTTGTTGGAAGAATTTGGATTGACTGAAAGAAGAAAATACATTGGTCATCACCTCAGCGGAGGTGAGCGCAGAAGAACAGAAATTGCACGCGCCTTAGCTACAGATCCGAAATTTATTTTATTAGACGAACCTTTTGCAGGCGTTGACCCCATTGCGGTTGAAGACATTCAGCGAATTGTTTGGAAGCTGAAAGAACGCAACATTGGAATACTGATTACCGACCACAATGTGCAAGAAACGCTGACGATTACCGATCGCGCATACCTGTTGTACGACGGGAATATTTTGAAGTCGGGAAGTGCCGAGGAATTGGCTTCCGACGAACAAGTACGTCGAGTTTATTTGGGGCAAAACTTTGTCTTAAGAGCTAGAAAAGAATAAGCCCCCGAGAATCTCGAGGGCTTCATTATTCTATATGGAAGAATTACTTAGCGCTGTTGTAGCGAGCTTCAACCACTTCCCAATTAATTACATTGAAAAAAGCTTGAATGTAATCTGGACGTCTGTTCTGATAGTTCAGGTAGTATGCATGTTCCCAAACGTCTAAGCCTAAAATTGGAAATCCAGAGCAACCAACTCCTGGCATCAATGGATTGTCTTGATTTGGTGTTGAGCACACTTCAAGTTTTCCGTCTTTCACACACAACCAAGCCCAGCCAGAACCGAAGCGGGTTGTAGCAGCCTTCACAAATAAGTCTTGGAAAGATTCAAACGACCCGAAAGCCTCGGTGATTGCAGCTTCCATTGTTGGTGTAACTGTTCCACCGTTCGGTGAAAGCAATTCCCAAAAAAGATTGTGATTGTAAAATCCACCGCCGTTATTTCTAACTGCAGGAGTGTCGAAACCTTTCACCATTACTTCTTCAATGGAAAGATTTTCTAAGTCAGTTCCAGCAATAGCGTTGTTAAGATTCGCGGTGTATGCAGCGTGGTGTTTGCTGTGATGAATTTCCATGGTACGAGCGTCGATATGTGGCTCAAGCGCGTCGTATGCGTAGGGTAAATTTGGTAGTTCGAATGACATAATTATTTTTTTGCGAAATTAACCCAAAACGAACGCTACAAAAAAATTCTTAACGATTCGTTGTAAAGCTTCTGTCGCGCTTATCTTTGTTGCTTATCGAAGCGTTTTCAATTAACCGATTTTTAAAGAAGGAAAAGCATGGGACTTTTTAGTTTCCTAACACAAGAAATTGCCATAGACTTAGGTACGGCAAACACCATTATTATCATGAACGATAAGGTGGTTGTAGATGAACCATCTATCATTGCTCGTGACCGAGTTTCTGGCAGAACCGTTGCTGTTGGGCGATTAGCGCAACAAATGCACGGTAAAACACACGAGAACATTAAAACTATTCGTCCGTTAAAAGACGGAGTTATCGCCGACTTCCACGCCGCTGAAGATATGATTAAGGGGTTAATCAAAATGATTAACAAAGGTGGAAAAATGTTTCAACCTTCATTGAGAATGGTTATTTGTATACCATCTGGAATTACAGAGGTTGAAAAGCGCGCGGTAAAAGATTCAGCAGAGCATGCTGGTGCAAAAGAAGTTTACTTGATTCACGAACCAATGGCAGCTGCAATTGGTATTGGCGTTGACGTTGAAGAGCCAATAGGAAACATGATTATTGACATCGGAGGTGGAACCTCAGAAATTGCGGTTATTGCTTTGGGTGGAATTGTAACAGATAAAAACATTCGTGTTGCCGGAGATGAACTCACACAGGACATTGAAGATTACATGCGTCGTCATCATAACATCTTAATTGGAGAGCGAACTGCTGAACAAATTAAAATTGAAGTTGGCGCGGCAATAGATGATTTAGAGAATCCACCAGCAGATTACAGTGTTCGCGGTCGCGATTTGGTGACGGGTGTTCCAAAGGAAATTATGGTTTCTTACAAAGAAATCGCTCATGCCCTGAATAAGTCAATTTCAAAAATTGAAGAAGCAATCATGAGTTGTTTGGAAAACACTCCGCCAGAATTATCTGCAGATATTTTCAAGACAGGAATTTATTTAGCGGGTGGTGGAGCATTGCTTCGCGGATTAGATGTTCGAATTAATCGCAAAACGAAATTACCCGTCCACGTTGCAGAGGATCCTTTGCGCGCAGTAGCAAGAGGTACAGGAATTGCGTTGAAAAACATCAACCGCTTCCAATTCTTAATGCGCGAGTAATTCGTTAATACGAAAGCAGAATGGGTAATCTTTTAGCACTGTTGCAACGATTTCACGTGCTTTTGTTGTTTTTAGCGCTTCAAGTTTTTTCAATGGTTGTTTTGTTTTCCGAAAACAATTTCCATCGTAAGGAATTTATTCGTCACAGCTCTGACTTTGCAGGATACATCTACGAAAAACGAGATGAGTTCACGAGTTATTTGAGACTTGCTGAAATCAACGATCAATTGGCCATTGAAAACGCTACGTTGAGGAGTCTTCTTCCTGAAAATTATATAACGTCTGATACTGCGACCTATAAGGCTCAAGGTGTGCGCCAGCAGTACACATATACGCCTGCCAAGGTTGTGAACGCAACGGTTAGCAGGAAGCGAAATTATTTAACCCTGAACAAAGGATATGCTGAAGGTATTGGCATTGAAATGGGCGTAATAGCAAACGGCAGCATTGTGGGAATTGTAAGCAGTGTAAGTAAGAATTTTTCAATCGTGATGCCTGTTCTTCATACGAAATTCCAGGGTTCGGTTAAGATGAAAGGAACGGGTGAGTTTGGTATTTTGGAGTGGCCAGGAGGAGATCCAATGTTTGCTTTTGTGAAGGAAATTCCAAAGCACGTATACATCAATGTTGGAGATACCGTAATAACCACAGGATTTTCCAGTCATTTTCCAGAAGGAATGTTAATTGGAAACGTTGAAGCACTTGAGGATAAACCCGAGGAAAACTTTCATCGAATTAAAGTGAAGCTTGCAACGGATTACAGAAAAGTGGCTTGGGTGCAAGTTGTAAAGAATCTTCAAAAGATGGAAGTTGATTCCCTTCAACAACAACAAATAACTGCTGACGGAGGAGAACAATGATGAATTATTTGCGCATAATTTTATTCGTGCTTTTACAGGCTTTGGTTGTGAGCAGAATTCAACTTTTCGACGGCTTGGTTCTTCCGTTCATTTATATTTTTAGTTTGTTAATGTTTCCCTTCGACACTCCGAGATGGTTGTTGTTGCTAGTCGGATTTTTCACTGGAATTTTAATGGATTTGTTCACAGGTCCTCCCGGATTGCACACTTCAGCATGTTTGCTATTGGCATTCTTACAACCCTTGGTGCAAAAAATGCTCTCGCCTCGCGAAGGCTATGATTCAAATCTAAAGCCAACGATTCATAAAATGGGTCTGGCTTGGTACACAACATATGCAAGTATTCTAACATTGGCGCACCACACATGGTTAATCTTTTTTGAGTTTTTACGTTGGGACAAATTCTTCTTTCAATTGTTTCATATTTTGTTAAGTTCTATTGCAACTTTATTGCTCATGATTTTGGCGCAACTCTTAATTTCGCCAAATAAGAAAAGCATCTAAGCACCTTGAACAACGATAATCGTCGGTATACTTTCTTGTTTATTGTTGGAACCATCTGTGTCATATACATAGTGCGTCTTTTTGCGCTTCAAGTTGCCACAAGTGAGTGGAAGAATAAGGGGTCGCGATTAACCGAAAGAGAGGTGGTTGTTTATCCTTCACGTGGAAACATCTTCGACCGCAATGGAAAAGTTTTGGTTACCAATCAAACCGTGTATGATCTAATGGTTTTGCCGAAAGAACTTTTGCCTTTCGACACACTAGATTTTTGTAAGTTGGTTAACCTCCCTCAGGAAGAGCTAAAGGAAATCTTAAAAAAATCTACGACCTATCCGAATGTTAAGTACAAGCCCTCGCCAGTAATTAAGCAAATGCTTCCTGAGGAATATGCACTTTTTGCGGAACGCCTTTACAAATTTCCAGGGTTTTTTGTCCAGGCGAGAACGCTACGAACCTATCCGGAAAACCTTGGTGCGCTTGTGTTAGGTGATGTAGGTGAAGTGAATAACGACATATTAAAAAAGCATCCCGATTATCGCAAAGGCGATTACATTGGATTGAATGGAATTGAAAAATCCTACGAAAAAGAGCTGCGCGGAAAGCGCGGAATAAAATATGTTTATCGCGATAACCTTGGTGTAGAGCACAGCGTAGCGAACGGACAGCTCGACAGTGCAGCGCAAGAGGGGGTTGATTTGTATGCTACTATTGACGCAGAGTTGCAGAAGTACGGTGAAAAATTAATGCAGAACAAGCGGGGTTGTATTGTTGCCATTGAACCATCGACAGGTGAAATTCTGGCATTGGTTTCCGCGCCCACCTTCGACCCGAATTTATTGGTGGGAAGGGCTCGCGGAACAAATTTCGCGGCGTTGGCAAAAGACCCATTGAAACCACTTTTTAATCGCGCTACACAAGCACAGTACAGACCCGGATCTATTTTTAAATTGGCGCAATCGCTTACCGCGCTGCAATTAGGCTCAATAACGAAAGACACGCGTATAGCTTGTAACCGAGGGCTAATTGGCTGTCACGGCGCGCACAGTATGGATGATTTGGAAATGGCAATTGTACATTCTTGCAATCCATACTTCAGAGGTGTTTTGCAACGTGTGGTTGAAGCGAATAGAGATCCGAACAATCGTGCAAAAGATGCTGCGATAGGATTATCCATTTGGAATGAACAAATTCGAAAGCTAGGTTTTGGTTCTAATTTGGGAAGTGATCTTCCAGGAATGAAAAAAGGAAATGTTCCAAGCACAGAGTATTACAATAAAAAATACGGGGTTGGCGCTTGGAATTTCTCTACGATATATTCCATTGCGATTGGTGAGGGAGAGTTGCTGATTAACCCTGTTCAAATGTGTAACCTAGCGTGTATCATTGCTAATCGCGGGTTCTATGTTCCTCCGCACACAGTGAAGCAAATCGGAAGAGGTGGTTCAGCACGCACGGAATATGTTACTCGCGTCGATGTAGGCGTGAAACCAGAGTACTTCGAAACGGTGGTTAACGCTATGGAAAAAGTTGTTGGTCCTGGCGGAACAGCAAACAGCATCAAGCTTTCAGACATTGTTATTTGCGGTAAGACCGGAACAGTTCAGAACGAACCGCGCGAAGATCACAGTGTGTTCGTTTGTTTCGCACCGAAGGAAAACCCCAAAATTGCATTGGCGGTTTATGTGGAATACGCAGGTTTCGGTGGAACGTGGGCTGCTCCTATTTCAAGCTTAATGATTGAAAAATATTTGAAAGGAGGAACAACAAATACGGGAAGAGAGGAGCTAATCATGAACGCTAAAATTTTGAATTAATGGCCCCTTCAAACAAACAAAATCTACAACTCGATTGGGGCACCATTGCGCTCTACGGGGTGCTTGTATTGTTTGGTTGGCTCACGATATACAGCGCGGCATTCAATCCGTTAACACCAAGTCCGTTTACATTTTCTGAGGAGTATGGAAAGCAGCTGGTTTGGATAGGTGTATGTGTTTTTTTAATCGTTGTTATTCTCTATTTAGATGCAGAGGTCTTTAATAAGTTTGCTCTATTCATCTACCTTTTTTTTGTGCTTTTGCTTATGTTGGTATTGGTTATTGGGAAGGAGGTAAATGGCGCAAAGGCATGGTTTGGTATAGGAGATTTTGGAATTCAGCCCAGCGAGTTCTCTAAGATTGGTGTTGGACTATTTCTTTCGAAATTTATTTCCAGTTCGGGACTGCAATTGAAAAATTTGCGCATGCGGATACAAGCCTTTGCAATCATTGGATTACCGGCATTTTTAATTTTGCTTCAACCCGATGTTGGTTCACTCTTGACTTTCCTTGCATTTATTTTGGTAATGTACCGTGAAGGAATGTCGGGCAATGTGCTTATAGCAGGGTTCGCGAGTGTGGTCATTGGAACCTTAAGTATTGTTATTGGTGCGGGTAGAACAATCTATCCTTATTTCGGAGAATTGAGCTCGATTTGGACATTCTTAATTTCATTGCTTGCACTGGCAATTCTTGCGTTGATTTTCGTTCGAAACTTCATTGTGCGCAGATCAAGAAGATTGTTTTACTCGGTAATCGTAGTGTCACTAGTGCTCGCCTCGAGCTTAGCATTTTCCATTAACTACATTGTAGACAACGTGCTCGAAAAGCACCACAAGGAAAGAATCTATGTGATGCTTTCACTTCCGGTAGAGCGTGAAGATGCGACCTACAATTCAGAGATGGCGAAGATTACAGTTGGATCTGGAGGTTTGTTGGGAAGAGGATTTCACCAAGGCCCAATGACTCAGAACAACTACGTTCCCGAGCAATGGACCGATTTTATTTTCAGCGCAGTCGCTGAAGAGTGGGGCTTTGTTGGAAGTGTACTTGTCATTTTATTATTCTTCGCGCTCATCTATCGACTTGTGGCCTTGGCAGAACGTCAACGTTCACAGTTTTCTCGTGTGTATGGTTATTGCGTTGCGGCCATCATATTCATGCATCTGCTTATTAATATTGGTATGGTGCTCGGACTAGCGCCGATCATTGGTATTCCTCTCCCCTTCTTCAGTTACGGTGGATCTTCGCTTATGGCGTTTACCATTCTCTTGTTCATTATGATTCGCTTGGATGCAGAGCGGTTGAGTATCTTCAGGTAGATTTAACACTGCATGGTTTGTAAGGTTCGAATGAACATTCGGTTGGGCTGAAACCAAATTCTTACATTAGCGTAATACGCAAAACACACCACGCATGAAATCACTTTACACGCTTTTCCTTACAGCAATTATTGCGATATTCTCTTTCAACTTCGCGTTGGCGAATGATACTTTTTTCATTGAGAATAAGGGGCAAGTAAAAAATGAAAAAGGCCAGTTAGACCAGTCGGTGTTGTTTACTTACACGACTTCTGAAGTGGATGTGTTTATTCGAAAGAGCGGATTAACCTATCAATTCAAGCGCTATGATAGCGAGGGTGTGCACGCTGAGCGCGTCGATGTTAATTGGAAGGGAGCCTCTGAAAGCGCCGTTGCACAAGGATTGCAAAAGGCTGCATATACAGAGAATTATTTTGTAGATGGAAAAACGAATTCATCACGCGCATTCCAAGAGGTTTTTATTTCGAATGTTTATCCGGGTGTTGATTGGAGAATGTACATCACGGAAAACGGATTGAAGTATGAATTCATTGCTGAAAGTGCAGCAGCAGCGAAGCAAATTAAATTGCAAGTTGAAGGTGCAGAGGAATTGAAAAAAAGCGCAAATGGCAGCCTCCTAATTAAAGGTGAAATGGGGCAAGTGAGCGACGGAAAGCCAGTTTATTTCAACCAAGGGAAAGAAATTGATGGAAATTTTATTTTGAATGAAAACACCATTCAATTTGAAATTCCTTCGCACACCAAGGGTGAGTTAGTATTAGATCCGGAAGTTATTTGGTCGTCGTATTATGGAGGAACAGGGCTCGACGATTCACGTGGAATTTTCACCGATGCAAATGGAGATTATTATTTAACAGGAGCCACCAATTCAACCACTTTGATTTCTTATTTGGGTTATCAAGGATTGTTGGGTGGAAGCAATGACGTTTATGTTGTGAAGTTCAACGCCTTGAATCAACGCTTGTGGGCGACGTATTACGGAAGAACAGGAAATGATGTTGGAAACGACATTGTTGTTGATACTTACGGTGGAATTTACGTTGCGGGAAGCACGAGTTCTATGTCGGCATTTGCTTCAGCGAGTCAGCAGACTGTATACGGCGGTGGCCCACGTGATGGATTTGTTTTGAAGTTGTTTCCAGACGGAACCTTGGAATGGTGCTCTTACTACGGCGGAAGTGGCGACGAGCAGTTAACAGCATTGTCTGTAGGATTTCAAGGCGAAGTTTATTTCATCGGCGAAACGAGTTCAACAGACTTGATTACGCTTGATCCATTGCAAGTTGCATTCGGTGGTGGCGCAAGTGATTTTTATTTAGGCACGATTGATCCGGGTGGATTCCTTTTGCGCTACACCTATTTTGGTGGAAGCGGTGCTGAATTGTCAGGAGATTTAACGGCGACGAATGACTTCAATTTATATTTTACCGGAACAACAAGTTCTTCTGCAGGAATGGCTAATGGCGGAGCGCAGAACACGTTCGGCGGAGGTGCATACGATGGTTTCTTCGCGAAAATAAATAGCGGGAATATGATTGAATGGGCGTCTTACATTGGCGGGCCAAGTGAAGATCGCGCTGAGGCTATTCATGTTGCTGCAGATCGTTTGTATGTGGTGGGAAAATCTGGATCTATTAACGGAATCTCTACACCAGGTGCTGCGCAAGTGTTTAACGGTGGAGGAAGTTTCGATGGTTATTTAGCCTCTTATACCATTGATGGAACGGTGAATTGGAAAACCTATTACGGTGGTTCTGGAAACGAATCGCTTTGGGGTGTGGCAACGGATGCAGCGGGAAGTGTTTTCATTACCGGAAATTCAACCTCTTCAAATTTGGGAGATAACGGTTTTCAGAATGCTAATGGAGGGTTGAATGATATTGTCTTCGCTGGATATTCCATAGACGGTGTTCGTTATTGGAGTTCTTATTTAGGCGGAAGTGCAGACGAGTCGGTGAGTGACCTTGTGATGAATGCCAATCAAGAAATGTTTTTTGCTGGAAGTTCAGCATCTTCGGATCTGGCTGTTGGCGGCTACGAGTCCACGAACAACGGTGGCGGTGAAGCCTTTTTCGGGAAATTGAAAAATTGTGATTATCCGTATTTAACAGTACATATCACAGGAGATACTATTTTCTGTGAAGGAAAATCGGCCATTTTGTGCGCTGGGGGTGCTGATCATTTCCTTTGGTCAACCGGAGACACCACTGCGGCAATAGAAGTAGATGAAGCGATGACGGTATACTTAATTGGCACAACCACTCCTGGCTGTAGCACAAGATCTGATGATTACACCTTCACTGTTCTTCCGCAACCAATGATTACAATTACCGCAGATGGACCACTCACGTTTTGTGGCGATGTGTCTGTAAATCTTACCGCTTCGGGTGGAATTGGCTATGAATGGAACAGCGGTCCAACAAACGAGACCATTACTGTTAACGAATCTGGAAATTACGCCTGCACGGGTATTAATGAATATGGATGTGAAGGAAGTAGCAATCAATTGAGCGTCGAGGTTTTCGAGTTACCAGAAGTGGCGATGGGTATTTCAACCGATAGTATTTGTATATCTGCTGATCCTGTTGGAATAGTTGGTTTGCCCTTAGGAGGAACTTATGTTGGTGATGGAATAGTTGGAAGTACTATTGACCCGACTATTGCAGGTGGCGGCGCACACCAGGTTTATTACACCTACACAGATGCCAATGGATGCAGCAATAGTTCTGAAGTGTTCGACTACTTCGTATTATTTGAACCAACAGTTCTCTTCCTTTCTCAAGACACCGTTATGGCTGGAGACCCTCCAGTAGAGATGACTGGAATTCCAACCGGAGGTTACTATACTGGCTTTGGCGTAAGTGGAAACTTGTTTTATCCGGAATTGGTTGCCCCTGGCTTTTACCAAATTACCTATAATTATGTAGACGACAACGGTTGCACAAATAGAGACACACAGGTCATTTATGTTTGTTGTGTTGGAATTGACGAATCTGCCGCTGCCGAACCGAAGTTGTATCCTAATCCGACGGAAGGAGTCTTAAATTTCACTTTAGGAACTCATTCTGCTACTTCATATCGCGTTTATGATCTTTCAGGAAGGGTGGTTCAGCAAGAAAATCTTTTTGCCGAGCAAAATTCTTTCAATGTTTCTAATTTGGCAAATGGCCAGTATTTACTGAGGTTTGAGGGCGAAGATGTCTTCACTCCAATCCCATTTTCCGTATCGAAATAAAAAAATTGAATTTTTTTTGAGAGAAGTGTAACCTTTTCTGGTCGATAGGGGTAAAAGAAGCATAACCTATTTGACCTATGAAAAACGCTATCACAATCTCCATCTTCGCAACGGTTCTTTCTCTAAGCCTTGTTTCTTGTCAGAAAGAATTCTATATGCCAACGGCACCTGTAATTGTTGCCGATACTACTTCTACTGTATCAAACAATGAAGAGACTGCACCAACGGCTGTTTTAGGTGAAGATGTAGCAAAATTGAATTTCGTATGGCTTCAACTGGAAGGAGCAAACGCAAACCTTCAAGGGGTTAAGATTGAAATTGCAGACAAGAATGGTGAAGTAGTGTTTTCAGCAATTGATGTTATGGCTGCTGGTGATGATATGTTCCAGTGGTTTCCTGGAATCACCCTACAATCAGACGTGTACACATTCACAATGAAATCAGCATCTGGCAACGTATTGAGTGTTTCAACTCTAAATATAGCAGACGCATTCCAACAAGACGAATACATTCATCAAGTAGACGGAGCGAAATTCTTCCTTCAGTTGACTTGGGAAAAGGCATTATAAATATAAGTTTAGGTTAGTTAGGTATGAAATGACCCCTTCTCTTGAAGGGGTTTTTCATGAAATAAATATTGCAGTTGGTGTACCTAAACCGGCTGCTTGTGTCTAAATTAGCAGCCCCATGACCCAAGAAGAAGAAATTAAGTATCTACGCCAACGCGTTGCAGAGTTGGAACAATCTTCTGGAACAACAGAGAGGCTCATCGTTAATCGTGAAGCTAAGTTTAAGGGGATTATTGATAATTTTCGTTTAGGTCTTTTGGAAGTTGCCCCGAACGGGACTGTTATTCACGCAAACGAGTCGTTTTGCGAAATGAGTGGTTTTAGTTGTGAAGAATTAATTGGAAAAGACGGGGGCGAAATACTACTCGATGAAATTGAACGTGAGCGCATGAAGTTGAGGAATGCTTCGCGCATTGAAGGTGAAGAGGATGTTTATGAATTACGAGTTTTCAATAAATCGAGAGAAACCCGTTATTGGTTAGTGAGTGCTGCTCCTCTACTGGGAGATGATGGCAACGTTCACGGATCCATAGGAATTCATTGGGACATTACCCACTTGAAGGAAATGGAATTTGAATTGAAAGATGCCAAGCGTAAAGCAGAAGAATCTTCAAGAGCAAAGGCCATGTTCTTGGCCAATATGAGTCATGAGATACGCACACCTCTAAACGGAATTGTGGGTATGGCTGAGCAGTTGGCACAATCTCAACTCGATGCTGATCAGCGATACTTCACTGATATTATGCGTTCTGCATCTTCCACATTGCTTTCGATTATTAACGATGTTTTAGATATTTCGAAAATCGAATCGGGAAAATTTAGTATTGAAACAATACCATTTAGTCTGAATAAAACGATTCGCCAAACCCTCAGCATTTTCGAGGAAAAAGCGAAACATGCCGATATATCTCTTGATATTGAATTGATGGACGACAGAGGAACTATACACCTCGGAGATCCACATCGATTGAGTCAAGTTCTGTTCAATATCGTTGGAAACGCTATCAAGTTTACTCATTCTGGTTATGTCCGAGTTACATCTCAATTGACTCGAGGGGAGAACGATGTTTGTTCGGTTTCTTTCACTGTAGAGGATACTGGAGTGGGAATGGATTTGACTTATTTAGCGAAGGTGTTTGAAGCCTTTTCCCAAGAGGATGCGAGTATTACAAGGAAGTTTGGTGGAAGTGGTTTGGGATTAAGCATTGCGCGCAGTATCGTCCAAATTATGGGAGGAACCATTCAAATTGAAAGTGAAAAGGGCAAAGGAACATTGGTTTCTATTCGTATACCCATGCGAATTTCCAACGATAAAACGAAACAAGAAATAGTTGAAATGACAGACCTACAAAAATCTCTAAAAGGAGTTCGTGTATTGGCCGTAGAAGACAATGAGTTGAATAGAATGGTGCTGCAGGTGATTTTAAAGAAGTGTGAAGTAATAGTGTCAATGGCGCACAATGGTCAAGAGGCCATAGATATGATTAAGGAAAATGAATTTGATATTGTCTTAATGGATGTTCAGATGCCCATTATGGATGGGCTGGAAGCCACAAAATACATTCGCGAAGAATTGAAATTAATGATTCCAATAATTGGATTGAGCGCAAATGCAATGCGTGAAGAGGTGGAAATATGCAAGCAAGCCGGAATGAACGATTACTTGGTGAAGCCATATTCAGAGCGTTCATTGGTGGAGGTTATGAAAAATTGGACTTTAAAAGAAGAAATTGTTGATTTATTTCAGGAAATAGAAAGTGTTGAATCGTTGGATTTATCTATGTTGAAAAAATATGTGGGGAATGATGATAGTGTTATGGGGGAAGTTGTGCGTGGCTATCTCGAGCACCTTCCACCGCAGTTAGATCGATTGGAATTGGCTTTAGTTGGTTCAGATGTCCTGGCGCTTCGCCATGAACTTCACCAATTGAAGGCGAGCATGGAAATTATTGGTGTCCGTCCAGAAGGTTTATCTTTTGCAGGCATTTCCAACGAACTTAAAAATGAAGGGCTATCTACCCTTGCCAAATCGGCTATTTCTTCTGTTATTTCGAAGGGAAAAAATGCAATTCAGTCTTTACGAGCCCTGATAATGTAGATGAGTATATTCGATTGTAATGCACGGATATCTTGAAATATAGATTAATCTTGCATTGAAAATTTGAATCAGTGGTAAAAGGTAAGAGATATGTAATTCTTGTAGACGACGAAGCCATTATTTTGAGCGTCTTGTCGTTGCATGTAAAAAGTTTTTTACCCGAAGGAATTGAATTGCTCACAGCTAATTCTGGCGAAAGTGCATTGGAAAAATTAACGCCATTGCTGAAAGATGGAGGTGAATTGTTGTGCGTTATTAGCGATTACATGATGTCACCAATGCGTGGAAGCGAACTTCTAGGACATCTTGAGGTGCTAGCCCCTTCCAGCAAAAAAATAATGCTCACCGGTCAGGCCGACTTGCAAGCAGTTTCGGAAGTATTGAATAAGGCGAGACTATTTAGATATATTGAAAAACCTTGGGAGCCTAAGGATTTGGAACTTACCGTTCTTGAGGCCATTAACATGTATGATAACGAAACTGAACTTGCAAGAAGAACGCAAGAGTTGGAGATATTACACAAAGAACTGGAACAAAAGGTTATCGACAGAACAGCGGAACTCAATCAGAAGAACGAAGAACTTCGTCAGGGCTTGCAGTATGCGCGATTTGTTCAAGAATGTTTTTTACCAAATCATACCGATGCATGGGACGTCTTGCCGAATTTCCATGTATTTAGCACTTCAGCAGAAGCTGTTTCAGGAGACTTCTATTGGTACAAGAATTTGGGACACTCTGTGCTAATTGCGCAGGGAGACTGCACGGGACATGGATTAGCAGGGGCCTTGTTAACGGTACTTGTGAGTGACTTACTTTCGGAAAAGACGAGTGCAACGCACGATAAGGTGAATGTTAGAGAAGTTGTGGCAGATACGGTTTTCGATCTAAAGAAGAGATTAAGAAGAGACGTGCAATATTCCGACATGGTTGCGGGTTTTGATTTAGCGCTAATGCACATAGATTTAAATTCAGGTGATGCTGAATGGGGAAGTTTGAATTCAAATCTCATGTTGGTGAAAGAAGACAACAAGGTTGAAATTATTTCTAAATCGAAAGGTTTTTTACATTTGGATCTTGAGCAAACAGAAATTGCCGGAGGCAGATTAAATCTCAGAGGAAAACGCGTTGTTATGTGTTCCGATGGACTTTATGATCAGATTGGAGAAGTGTCTAACAAACGATTGCGCATGGGGGGACTCATTCAGTGGATTGAAGACGGACAGGTTTTTTCGGAAAACAAATGCAGCATCGACGAGTTGTTTGCGGCTTGGAAAGGAACACAAGAGCAGACAGACGACGCCACTTGGGTGAGTTTTCAGCTCTAAGATGAAAACAAGATATTGGCAACTTGTCAAAAGGACCAACTCCTTTTTGAACACCACACTATTTTTTGAAGGGACTCAATTACATTTGAAGCATGAAGCAGTATCATGAATTGTTACAACACCTGCTAGATCATGGTGTGAAGAAAGAGGACCGAACCGGAACCGGAACCTATAGTGTTTTCGGACATCAGATGCGTTTTAATTTGGCCGAAGGATTTCCGCTTATGACAACGAAGAAGCTTCACACACGAAGTATTTTTCATGAGTTGTTGTGGTTTCTAAAGGGCGACACGAACATTGCTTACTTAAAAGAAAACGGTGTTTCTATTTGGGACGAATGGGCCGATGAAAATGGAAACCTTGGTCCTGTATATGGCTACCAATGGCGCTCTTGGCCTAACCCAGACGGGACTTCAACCGATCAGATTGTTAATTTGGTAAACGGATTAAAAAACAATCCGAACAGCCGCAGACACATTGTTTCTGCTTGGAATCCTTCATTCATTGAGGAAATGGCACTTCCGCCGTGTCATTGTTTATTTCAATTTTATGTGGCTGAAGGAAAATTGAGTTGTCAACTTTACCAAAGAAGCTGTGATACATTTTTAGGTGTTCCTTTCAACATAGCTTCATACGCGTTGTTGGTTCACATGATAGCGCAAGTATGCGATTTGGAAGTTGGTGATTTTGTTTGGACAGGTGGTGACGTGCATTTGTACTCGAACCACGTTGAACAAGCGAAGCTTCAATTGACACGCGAGCACCGCGCTCTTCCAACATTGAAATTGAATCCGAATGTGAAAGATCTTTTCGCATTCACCATTGATGATATTTCAATCGAGAATTACGATCCACATCCACACATTAAAGCTGCTGTAGCTGTCTAATGGAAATATCATTAATAGCAGCCATGGGCTTGAATCGTGAGATTGGTAAAGACAACGATTTAATGTGGCATCTTCCGAACGATATGAAGTTCTTCAAGGATACAACGAAGGGCCATCACATTATCATGGGAAGAAAAAACTACGAGAGTATTCCCCTCGCATTTCGTCCGTTTAAAAATCGTGTGAACATTGTTTTGTCTCGAGACAAAAATTACGATGCTCCAGGTTGTGTGGTATTCGACGAGTTAAGCCGTGCATTGGGCTTTGCGCGTGAAGGCGGCGAATCAGAGGCTTTCGTTATTGGAGGTGAACAAATCTATACGTGGGCACTTCGCGAAGGCTTCGTTCAGCATATTTATCTAACGCATATTGAAGGTGAATTTCCTGGCGCACATGCGCATTTCCCTGAGTTCGATGCGAGTTTGTATACGCGTGAGTTAATCTTGGAACAAGAGGTTGACGAGAAGCATAAGTTTGCGTTTAAGACATACAAGTACACCTTGGTGTAAGATTCTTCGAAAGATGTATGCACAAGATGCTACGCAAGATTCTACGAAAGAAATTTACGCGAAGCGTTCTTGCTTGCATCTTATGAAAGATCTTCGAATTATCGTTTTTTTGATTTCGGTTTAACCAGGTCGAAGCTGTGTTGAACAAGCTCTTTCAACAATTTATCGGGGACGTCGCTGTTGGGAATGACAAGGTTCCAATGCTTCTTGTTGGTGTGATAGCCGGGCTGAATGCCGTTGTACTCTTCACGAAGCTCTATGGCGCGTTCAGGGTCGCATTTGAGGTTGATTCCTTTCTCGAATTCATCGAGATCAACCATGGCGAAGATTTTGTTTTCAATTCGAAAGACAAGCGAACTTTCGTCGAAGGGTAAATCAGAGGTAATGTCTTCGCTTATAGCTTGACAGGTTTCGAAAAATTCTTCTATGTTCATCAGTCGTAGGCTGCGCAAGGAACGTGATTGCGTTCTTTCAGTCCGCAGGCACGGAAACCTAAGGTAATTTCATGCGAGTTGGTAGCGGCGTAACGCAAACGATTAGCGGTAATGTCGTAGGCGTATGCGATGGTTAAATAAGGAAGGGCATCTAATTTCACCAATGCAGATCCGCCATGGCCACTTCTTCCGGCCAGACCAACGGCAATAATTTTTTTGAATTCTAGCATGGCCTGCCCTTCCAACGACGGTTTGCTTTTCCCTACATAATTCAACAATAAAGCAGGTTTGAAGGTAAAGTTGTCGTTGAGTTGAATAGCCTTACCGTAGGCAAGTGTAAGATGCCTGCGCAACTGAGTATCCTGTAGTCCTTTCACTTTCGGTTGCGTGAGCTGTCGAACGGAAAGTCCAAAGAATCGATCTTTACGGTAAAGCCACAATCCGAAGTTCACTGTTGGCGCAACAATGGTTCCCAGTGAGTTTCCAATGACTGGATCTATTTCAATGTCGGGCATTGTTATTCCGCCTAATCCCAAACGGTATTGTGTGAATCCAACCCCAATTCCAGATGACAAAGAATAACCCTTGGTTAGCTTCATGTGGTAAGCGTAATTCGCTACAAGAGAGGTTGTTCCAAATGGTCCGTAAGTGTCGTTTTCAACCATTACGCCGAGTCCATGAAAATTGTATCTGCGAACACCAAACTTATTGTGAACGTTTACATATCCTGTCGTTGGTGCCCCATCGAAGCCCGACCACTGCATGCGATATCCTACCCGCGCTTCCAAACAAGGCGTGCTTCCGGTTACGGCAGGATTGTAATTCAAATAATTATAAGTGAAATTCGTGTAATGCGTAAGCTGTTGAGCTTGCGCCAATGAGATGCTCATCCACACGAGTACTATGATTGCGAATATCTTCTTCATCGTAGTATGGAAACTATTCCTACATAGGGCGGGATGTAGAGGTTGTAGGTATTCAATTCAATCACGTAATAATATGCGCCAGTAGGTAAATATTTTCCGTTGTTGGTTCCGTCCCACGGTGTGCGGTAGCCAAGCGATTTAAAGACTTGTTGTCCCCAGCGATCAAATACGCTCACCACTGCAGCTTCGAAGACAGGTCTGTCGATTCCGGTAATGGTCCACGTATCATCAATGTTGTCGTCGTTGGGAGTTAGGGCATTATAAATTGAAATTGGAGAGAGAATATTGACGAAAATTGGCGCATTCACACTGCAGTCGCCAATGGTTCCAATAGCGGAAATGGAAATGGTTTGTCCTTCTTCCGTTGGATAAAAAGTCATGGTTGAGTCGCTTGTGATCTCACTGAACTCTGGCATGGGATCCCACGTGTAGGTTGTACCTGGGCTACCCCCTTGTGCCATCGCAGAAGTCGATTCTCCTAAAACAATTTCATAAGGGGAAGTTCCTGCGATAATGTCAACCGCTGTTCCTCCAATGAATAAATCATATGAACAAATTCCGAAAAGCGGGTCGTGATCTGATCCTGCGAGAATTACATAGTCGTGATCAGGAAGCAATCCACCCACAAAAAAAACTTCACTCGAATCTGTGGAGAAACAAGGGCTAATAATGTTGTATGACGCCGGTAAGCAAGGGTCTGAAGAAGGAATTAGTTCAGCAACCACAAGCCCCATGGTGTTGTTCCCAGAAAAATCATCGCAATCTTGAAGCAGCAATGCCGCTTCAAGGACACCGTTTGGAGCGGTTCCAGTATGAAAGCTGTAAAAATTTGTCATTGAATAACTGAAACAACCCGTGTTGAATGGAGCCGAAACCAATTGTTCGGTTGTCACAGGGGCATCGGCGCACAACACATTGTTTTCGACAGAAGCACAAGGCTGCGCCAAGGCCTGAAAGGCGACGAATAATAAAGTTATGCTTAAAAACAGCTGTTTCATTTGACTATTCAAAAGTAATCATGACAGATCCTTTTTCCACCGCTTGGCCAGCGTTGACTGAAATGCTTTTAATCACTCCGTCGGTTGGACTCTTAATTACGTTTTCCATTTTCATGGCTTCGAGAATTAAGAGCGGCTCGTCTTTTTTAATTTCTTTTCCAACTTCGGCACTTATGGAAAGCACAAGTCCGGGCATTGGAGATTTTACTTGTTTTATTTTGCTGCTGTTTGCTGAAGAGAATCCCAATGAGTTCAACAACGCATCCAACGGCTCTTCTAACCGCACTTCCGTAATTTTATTGTTAACCTTCAACACAACTTTCTTCTCTTCCTTGGAAACAGAAAGAACCTCCACATTCACGCTTTTACCCTTCCAAACAAAATGAAGATGTGCTCCATTTTGCAAGAGGTCTAGCGGCAGTGACTGGTCGTTTAACACGACGGTTTTACTGTTTATGTTCGAAGAAACTTCGAATGCGGTAGCATTATTTACAGTGGCCTTCATTTCTTATTCGTCTTAACGTACGCGAAGCTAACTAAATTCGCGCAGATGAAGGGTGTCTATTTTCATATTCCGTTCTGCAGGCATGCCTGTCACTATTGCGATTTTCATTTTTCGACGAAGCTCGATGCGCAAGAAGATTTGGTTGTAGCTATGTTGAAGGAAATGGAGCTTCGCAAGGAAGAGATTGTTCAACATGAAATAAATACGATCTACTTCGGCGGCGGAACGCCTTCTGTCCTAACGGAAATGCAGTTGGGAAGACTGCTCGACGCCTTGGGCAATGGCGTTGCCAATGCAACTGAAATTACGTTGGAAGCCAATCCGGAAGATTTGACTTCCGAATATTTGCGCATGTTGCAACGCCTAGGAATAAATAGACTGAGTATTGGGGTGCAGTCGTTTTACAACGAACACCTCGAATACATGAACCGTAAGCATACCGGTGCGCAAGCGGAATCGGCGATTAAACGCGCACAAGATGCGGGATTAACGAACATTACAGCTGACTTAATTTTCGGAATTCCGATTGCTACTTTTTCGCAATGGCAGTCGAATGTAGAGCAGTTGCTTCAATTGGAAATACCTCATTTCAGTGCGTATGCGTTAACGGTTGAAGAGAAAACAGTCTTTGGTGTTAGACAGAAAAAAGGAATTTTGGAACCGCAAAAAGATGAAGAGGTTGAAAAGAGTTTTCTGTATTTAGACGGAACAGCAAAGCTGCTCGGATACGAACATTACGAGCTTTCGAATTACGCCAAGCCCGGATTCAGATCTGTTCACAACGGGAATTATTGGAAAGGCATTCCCTATGTTGGAATTGGGCCTTCCGCCCATTCTTTTTCGGAAGGAAAACGTCGTTGGAATATTTCCAATAACCCGCAATACATTCGTTCGATTGAATTGAAAAAAGATTTTTTTGAAGTGGAAGAATTGACTGAATTGGATCGCTCTAACGAACGCATTATGGTTGGACTTCGCACCTGTGAAGGTATTGAATGGAAAGACTTTCCAGCTGATTGGAAAAATGACAACGAACGAAATTTTTTCAAATTTGTTGAAGGAGGAAATGCTGTCATGGATGAAACTGGATTTCGACTTACACCGAAGGGATGGCTTATTTCCGACCACATTATTTCAACATTATTTTTTTAATCTTGTAGCATGAAACTTACGCTTCAAAAAGACGGACGCACCTATTCTTTTCAAACCGAAAAAGGAAAGGACATTAGCATTTCATTGAATCCGAATGGCCCGCGCGCCTGGTACGTAGAGCCTATGCGCATTGAGCCTGTTCGCACCGAACAGTTCTTAGGTTCTGTTGCTGAAGGTGGAGCAGTAAATTTTCGCGACGTGTATTTCAATCCGCATGGGCATGGCACGCACACAGAGAATGTTGGGCATATCATTGATACGGAGGTTCCAGTGGTGAAGAGTGTAGGTTCCTCGCATTATATCGCTAAACTGGTTACGGTGGAGTTGATGAAACAAGATGCTTCGCAAGGAGATTGGGTCGTAAGTGAAGAGAGTTTATTGGGAATGGATTTGAATGTGGAAGCGTTAATCATTCGTACAAAACCGAATGATCATTCGAAAACGAATAGACAATATTCAGGAACAAATTTTCCTTATTTGACAATAGGCGCCATGCAGCGAATTGTTGATGCGGGTGTTCAGCATTTGTTGGTAGACCTTCCAAGCGTAGACCGCGAGGAAGACGGTGGAGCTCTTTCTGCACATCATTTGTTTTGGAATGTCCCTTCGGAACCGAACTTCGTAAAAACTATTACAGAGTTGATTTATGTTCCGAATGAAATTGAAGATGGAAGCTATGCTTTGAATTTGCAGGTTTCGAATTTCGCAAACGACGCAGCCCCAAGCAGACCTATCCTTTTTGCTCTAACGGCAGAATAACGAAGAAAGAACTTCCTTCGTTCACACGTGTTCTGAACGCAACTTTTCCATTCATCTGAGTCACAATACTCTTCACCATAGCAAGTCCTAACCCGCTTCCCGTGCTGCGTGTAGTAAAGTTCGGCATGAAGACGCGCTTCGCGATTTCGTCAGAAATTCCACCGCCGTTATCAGTAATTTTAATGATCACATGATTGGTAGATAGGTGAAGCGAAAGTGATATACGACTGGTTTGATCTGTTGGAATAGCCTGCACGGCATTCGTAAGAAGATTATTCAAAACACGAATCACCTGGGTTTTATCTCCCACAATGTGCGCGGGCAATTGCGAGTTTTGATAGAATTCGATGGACTGATTTTCATTTTCAAAAGTGGAAAGCACCGACTTTACAATTTCTTGAAGATGCAGTGTTTCATTTTTTGTTGAAGGCATTTTTGCGAAGTTGGAAAACTCTTGTGCAATGTGTGAAAGTGTGTCGATTTGATCGGTCATACTCTGCACAAAGTCGTTCAATCTCGTTTGAAATTCTTCCGGATGATCTTGCCAAGAGCGCTGCAGATGCTGCAAGCGTAGCTTCATAGGAGTCAGCGGATTTTTAATTTCATGAGCTACTTGCTGCGCCATCTCACGCCAGGCGGTTTCCCGTTCTTGTTGAGCTAATTTATCTGCGCTAGCTTCCAACTGAAACAACATGCTGTTGTATTCTTGAATGAGCTGTCCAATTTCATCGTTGCTCTTCCACTCGAGCGGCTCATTCTTTTTGCCTAGTTTCAAGTGATTGATACTGTCGCTAAGCTTACTAAGCGAACGTGTGAAATCTCGTGTAATGAGGAAGGCGATGGCTGCTGCAACAGCGAAAAGCACTAAGAATGTTTTTCCAATTTCTTGCATGAAATTCCAGAGCTTTACTTTCTCGACATCTTTCTTTTCATACAACATTCCAACAAGTGCTAGTGGTCGGCCATAATCGTCGCTGAAACACCAATAGGCTAAATTTTGCGTAGCATTAGTTTCAGAGGGAAGGATTATAGCTTTCTTTTTTGTGGAAGTCGTTATTTGTTTGGTAAGTTCAGCATTGAGTTGCATGGGAATTTTGTATGCCTCGGCCGTATCGGTATTCATGGAAACGAGATACCTTCCATTTAAATCATAGATCGTAATGAAGAGATTGTTTACCTCGGAAAGTTCACAAACCTTATCCCCCAGAAGCATTGAAATAGAGTCGGTGGGAATGAATCCGCCATTTTGAAGAAGCAAGTATTCAAGTGACGCTCGAATAGATTTTTCTTTCTCTGCAATGCGCTCTTCGTTGTAGGTAATGTCATGCTCGTAGTGGTCGAGCCAAGCGACAATTCCTGTTGCCAAAAAGGAAATGACTATGACAGAAAAAAGCGAAACGTATATGCGAGAGCGTAAAGTCATGTGTTTAAAAATCGAAATCGGCTGGTTTACTTGGTTTGGTATTAGCTGGTAAAATTGAAAGTCCAACAACTATTGGATAGAGTTCGGTTTGAAATTTATTCGTGCTGAAAAGTGGCGTCAATGAACGCGAAGCGAAGAAGGTGATGTTTTGATATCCCAGTCGAATACATGCTTCGAGATTATAGGGGTTGACATAAATATCCTCGCTGTTTTTGCGAACTATGGTTGCTCTGCCATTCACGTGTTTCTGAAAAGTGCTATTGGCATATCTGTACCCGGCCTGAACGCCGAAAGCCAAATGCATGTTTTTTTCAAACGTGTTCTTGCTGTTTATTTCAAACATAATTGGAACAGAAACTGAAAAGGAACGAAGTTGATTTTTCAAATAATCGATGCTGTCTGATACGAGAATGGTTTGACTTCCAGAATTAAAAAACTTGAAGTCGTCTTGAAATCCGATTTGCTGATAGCCCAATGCTATTCCAGAAAAAACGCCGAATCTATTTCCAACCAATTGCTTTTTGTATTCCACAAGATTTAATCGAAAGGAAAAGGATTGCTTTTGTATGATGGGATATTTGTTGTTTTGCAGCGAAATCAGGCCAAAGTCTACGCCGGTGAAGAAACACATGTAACGGATATAGTCTTTTTCGTTGTACATCTCTTCTTCAGGCATTTCCATAGGAGCCATTTCAAACACATCAGATATTTCACTCTCAATAGGCAATAAGGTGTCTTGAAAAGAAATTATTTCAAGACTGTCTGTTTGACCAAGGGTTTGGAGTGCTGCAGAAAAAATAAATATTAAAACGAAACGCTTCATGAAAAGTGAATGTGATTCAAATGTAAGCTATCTATCTTTGCACGGCATGAATACAAAAAAGGATTTGCGAGAATTGAGTTCGGAAGAACTAATGTCCGAGTTGAAGACACTTGGCGCACCTTCTTTTCGTGCGAAGCAGATTCGCGAATGGATGTGGCAGCGAGGAGCGGCGAACATTTCAGACATGCAGAATTTGCCGAAAGAATTGCGTGAAGTGTTGGACACCAAGTATTTTTTGTCGAAGGCTGTTTTGCACGAACAGCAGATTAGTGCCGACAAAACCATTAAGTGTGCTTTCACTGTAGACGGTGACAAAGTTGTTGAAGGGGTTTTAATTCCTTCAACCAAGCGCATGACGGCCTGTATTTCTTCACAGGTAGGATGCAGTTTGGCTTGTAAGTTTTGTGCAACAGGAAGATTGAAGATGATGCGCAACTTAACAGGCGGAGAAATTTTCGATCAAGTGAATTACTTGCGCAACGAAGCGCTTACGCGATACAAGACTCCGCTTACGAATATTGTATATATGGGCATGGGAGAGCCTTTGCTCAACTACAACAACATGATGCACTCCATTCAATGGATTACCAGCCCGGAAGGACTAGGAATGTCGCCTCAACGTATTACTGTAAGCACAGCAGGTATTGCGAAAATGATTAAAAAGTTGGGCGACGATAAAGTGAAGTTCAACTTAGCGCTTTCGCTGCACGCAGCAAACGACGAAAAGCGCAGTAAGATCATGGACATTAACGATTCGAATAACTTGGCCGCATTATCCGAGGCTTTGAAGTATTTCCATGAAGCAACAGGAACGCGAATCACTTTCGAGTATATTATTTTCAAAGACTTCAACGATACGATTCAAGACGCAAAGGAGTTGGCAGAATTTTCAAAGCAGCTTCCCGTTAAAATTAATATTATTGAATACAATCCGATTGATGACGGTGAGTTTCAGCAGGCGAGTCCTGAGCGCGTAGATGCGTTTGCGAAGTTCTTGGAAAGTAAGAACATGATTGTGAATGTGCGTCGTTCAAGAGGAAAAGATATAGACGCGGCATGCGGACAGTTGGCAAATAAGAACAAAATGGCTGTCGAACGTGTTTTCAAAAAGTGAAAAGAGTTAAACTTGTAAATTAAATAAGTCAACATGAAAAAAGTATTATTCCTATCAATCATTGCTGCGACCCTTGCTTCATGCGGTGGTTGGAACGACGAAAAGCGCGCTGAAGTAAAATCTGAGTGTAACAAAACCGTCGGTAATTTATATACCAAGGAAGATGCCGTGAAGATTTGCGATTGTACGTCTGCGAAAATTGCTGAGAAATTCCCAAAGGCAGACCATAAGCCAAGTGATATTAACGAACAGACGAAAGAGTGCATTAAGGAAGGTAACTATATTGATATTTTGACTAAAGAGTTGGAGGATTCATTAAATGATCTTGAGAAATCAGCTGATTCTGTTGTTGATGCTTTGGATGCAGAAATGAACGCTGAAATGGGTAAGATTTCAAAATAAGATGAAACCATTCTGCGAAGATTTATTTGGGTACAAGCGTATAAAAACTCACGCGGTAACCATTGGTGATTTAACCATGGGAGGCGATGCGCCTATTCGTGTGCAGTCGATGACTACTGCAGACACGATGAATACTGAAGCAACCGTTGCTGAAAGCATTCGTATGATTGAAGCGGGTTGTGAATTGGTGCGTATTACCGCTCCAAGTAAGAACGAAGCAGAAAATCTAAGCAACATTCGTGAAGAGCTTCACAAGGCGGGTTACAATACTCCGTTGGTTGCCGACATTCACTTCACACCGAACGCCGCAGAGATTGCTGCGCGCATTGTGGAGAAGGTTCGCGTGAACCCAGGTAACTACGCAGACAAAAAGAAATTTGAAGAGATAGTATACACCGACGAATCTTACGCTACAGAATTGAAGCGCATTCGCGAGCGGTTTATTCCGTTGGTGGAAATTTGCAAAGAGCACGGAACGGCGATGCGCATCGGAACGAACCACGGTTCGCTTTCCGATCGTATTCTAAGCAGGTATGGAGATACCCCTGAAGGTATGGTTGAGTCGGCGATGGAATTCATTCGCATTTGCCTCGATTGCAACTACAAGAATTTGGTTATTTCCATGAAGGCGTCTAATCCGCAAGTGATGGTGCAAGCCTATCGATTGTTGGTGCAAACGTTGTTGGAAACCGGAGAAGTTTTTCCGCTTCATTTGGGTGTTACAGAAGCAGGAGATGGAGAAGATGGAAGAATTAAATCTGCCATAGGAATTGGTGCCTTGTTGGAAGATGGCATTGGCGATACTGTTCGTGTTTCATTAACAGAAGCGCCTGAAGCAGAGATGCCAGTAGCGAAGTTGTTGGTAGATCGTTACGCGAATAGAAATTCAGAATCTCATATTCCGAAGGAGGAAATTCCGATTGACTTTTTCGCTTATTCAAGAAGACATACGCACGAAGTTTTAAATTTAGGTGGAAAGAATGTTCCGCGTGTTTTCGCCGATTATTCCAATCGCGAAACAATAACAGCGGCTTCGCTTTTTGCTGTGGGATATGCGTATTCTGTTGATATGGACAAATGGAATTTGTCTGACTCGGCGTGCGACTATTTGTTTGTTGGAAAGAACCCTGTGAATTTTGAAATTCCTGGAACCCTTGGTGTGGTTATGGAATATGAAGCGTGGCTTCAGAATAAAAGTAAAGAACGTCATTATCCAGTGCTTTCAACAAGTGAATACACTCAACCGAACGAACGTTCGGGTGAGTTGAATTTTGTTGAAGTGGAATTGGAAGATTTAACAGAGTCCTTTCTTTCTGTGTTGAAATCAGATGCTACTGTTGTCTTGTTGTTGAAGACTTCGCATGAATGTGCTGTTCAACACAGAAGAACAGCAATCTTCAGATTGATGAATCACGGCGTAACCTGTCCGGTTGTGCTTTCTTCTAAATATGATTTAGACGAAGAAGCGTACACGCTTTATTCGTCGACCGACGTGGGAGCCTTGCTACTAGACGGAATGGGCGACGGCGTTCTTATTTCGAATACCCATTCGTCGTTGGCGAAATCGAACGCGATAGCGTTTGGAATTCTTCAGGCAACTCGCACGCGTATTTCTCGCACTGAATATATTTCATGTCCGAGTTGCGGAAGAACGCTTTTCGATCTTCAAGAGACTACGGCTAAGATTCGTTCACGCACTTCGCATTTGAAGGGTGTGAAGATCGGAATTATGGGTTGCATAGTAAACGGTCCGGGTGAAATGGCAGACGCCGATTACGGATACGTTGGAACCGGTGTAGGCAAGATTACGCTTTACAAAGAGAAGAATGTCGTGAAGAAAAACATTGACGAAGCGCAAGCTGTTGATGAGCTTATCTCGTTGATTAAGGAATATGGCGATTGGGTGGATGCTTGATTCGAAGAATAGGTCCGGTAGAAGGTCCGATGGAAGGTCCTGTGGAAGGTCCTGTGGAAGGTCGCTACGCGAAGCGTCCTTTCATAGAACCTTGCGAAGCACCTTGTGAAAACATCTAGGATACTACTCTTACTTCTTTCAAGAACCGTCTGGCAATATCCTTAGCGTCTTCGAGATTCAAATTACAAACTGTAATGTGTCCCATTTTTCGGAATGGCTTGGTGTCTTCCTTTCCATATAAATGAATATAAGCACCTTCGGTGTGAAGGACTTCTTCAATGTTTTCGTAGCGCGCTTTTCCTTCAAATCCCTTTTCACCCAGGAGGTTAATCATAACCGCTGGAGTGCGCAGGCCTGTGCTACCTAAGGGCATATTCAGGATAGCGCGAAGATGCATGCCGTATTGCGAAACGAAGCACGCCTCTATGGTGTGGTGACCGCTGTTGTGCGGACGAGGTGCAATTTCATTCACCAATAAATTTCCGTCTGCAGTGAGGAATAATTCAATGGCCAAGAGACCCACATGCTGAAGCTTATTGGCAATATCTGAAGCAATTTTTTTCGCGTTGCTTTCAACGTCTGTGTTAACGTGCGCTGGAGAGAAAATGAATTCTACCAAGTTCGCTTCCGGATTGAATTCCATTTCAACCAAAGGGAAGGTGTCTATTTCTCCGCTTTCATTTCGAGCAACAATCACTGCAAGTTCTTTCACGAAAGGAACAAACTCTTCGAGTACACTTGGTTCATTGAAAGCCGCGTTAAACTCGGCTTCTGTGCGAAGTGGTGTTACGCCTTTTCCATCGTATCCGCCTTTGCGAAGCTTCTGCATGAACGGCCCTTTTTCTTTAAACAACAAAGCATCTTCTGCGTTATCTATCAGGTGGAAAGGAGCGGTTGGAATGTTGTTCGCTTTGTAAAATTGTTTTTGAAGTCCTTTGTCTTGAATGGTACGAAGGGCCTGCGGTGTAGGAAACACCTTCTTTCCAAGACGTTCCAATTCTTCAAGTGCTTCAATGTTTACATGTTCAATTTCAATGGTCAAAACATCAACCGTTTTTCCGAAATCGAGCACCGTTTGGTAGTCGTTGAAATTTCCAACTACAAAATTATTTGCAAGGTCGGCGCAGGGCGCGTTAACCGCAGGGTCTAATACAGAAATGTGAATGTTGAAGTTCACGGCTTCTTGAATGAGCATTCTGCCGAGCTGTCCGCCTCCTAAAATTCCAAGTTTGGTTGTAAGATCTACCTGATTCTTCATTTTTCAAAGATAGAATTTCTTTCGCGGATATAGATTTACATGTGTAAATTGCCGTCCATATAAACTTCAACATGAAAAAAATTCTATTCTTTGTTTTAGCTCTTGCTGCAAGTACATCACAAGCTCAATCATTAACTTCTATTGAAGGCGTTGAATACGATCCGACCAATCAGATCTTTTTAGTTGGAAATGGAAACAACGTCGTGCGCATGCATAGCGATGCCATTCCACTGGGTACATTGGGCGCGGCTAAATCGAACTACGGAATGGAAGTCATGAACGGCGTTTTGTTCTCTATTGTTGGAAGTGCGGTTAAGGGTTACGATGTGACCACTGGCGCGCAGGTTATGACCATAACACTTTCGGGTACTACGTTTCTAAACGGAATGGCAAGTAATGGAACCGATAAATTGTGGGTGTCTGATTTTTCGGCGAAGAAAATTCACGAAGTGAATGTTGCAGATCTTTCAGCACCTTCAAGTTCTATTGTTGTTGCGAATACGACTAGCACTCCAAACGGATTGACTTACGATGCGGCGAACAACAGATTGGTCATGGTAAGTTGGGGCGCGAACGCATCTATTAAAGCGATTGATTTAGCGACGTACACCCTTTCAGTAATTACGACTACGAACCTTGGAAACTGCGACGGGGTAGATCACGATTCTTATGGAAATTACTACGTGAGCTCATGGAGTCCGAATGCGATTACGAAGTTTTCTAACGACTTCACAACTACTTCTACAGTTACTGTAACAGGCGGTGTTTCTAGCGCAGCAGACATTTGTTATGCGGAAGAAATAGACACGCTTGCAATTCCATGTACTGGAAACAACGTAGTGAAATTCGTAGGTTTCAATCCGTCATTTGTTGTTGAAGGAAATACGTCTGAGTTTCAGGCTTACGGATTTCCAACTGAAGTGAAAGATATGTTTACGGTTGGATTCGATTTGCCTCAGGCTGTTGACGTAAGCATTCGCTTATTCGATGTGAATGGAAGATTGGTGAACGAAGTGATTCATCAGACATTTCCGCAAGGAAACCATCAGGTTGTTTTAACAGAACTTCCTGCTGATAGCGGAATTTATTTCGTTCAAGTTTGGGCGGGAACGCACCTTTCAGTGGTTTCATTTATTCGCTAATGAAAGCGTTTTTAGCTGGAAGTTTTTTGTTGTTTAGGTTGAGCGCATTTGCTCAACCCGATGATTACGTAAACTCGCTTCCTTCGAACGGTAATTCGAAGGAAAACATGGCCGACCATACGCACAGAGAGCGCACGGTAGTAGGAGGTTCGTTGGGATTAGGATTAAGTTCTTCTAACGGATCAGGAATGTTTTACGGAGCCATTACGCCACTTGTTGGATATAGACTAACAGAAAGACTTTCAGCTGGCGTAGGTTTCAATTTTACGTATTACAAAACACGTCTTTACGAAGAAAAAATATACGCAGGAATTGCTTGGGCGCGATTGGGCTTGTTTAACGGTTTGTTTGCTTGCGCAGAAATTAATCAAGTGAATGCACCCTCTTATTCATTTGGAGGAACGCAAAGAGAAACCTTTCCCTTGTTCTTGGCCGGCGGAGGAATATCACAAGGTATTGGACACGGATTGGGTACTTATTTTCAAATCATGTACGACTTTACAGAAGAAGAGCGGTCACCTTATGGACCGCTCGTCATTCGTGGAGGAATACTTATTCCTTTGGGCCCGAAGAAGTAAATTACATTCCCAACTTCACGGCAATTTCTTTCGGAATTGCGTCTTTGTGAACGATCATACATACCGTTTTGTAACGGAAGTAATTTGATGACACATATTGAAATCCGCCATTGGCAAGACCTTCCGTACCCCAAGAGTTTTTCACTAAGTAGTACGAATTTCCTTTGTCGTCTTTTGCAGTTCCCGTAATGTGCATGAGGTGATCGTCTGTGGTTTCGAAGCTGTCGAACGCTTCTTGTCTTTTTACTTGATCAATGCTTGTCTCGCTTTGAAACGTTCCTACACATGCGAATCCTTTTCTAGCATCGAAAGTTTCTTCGCTTACATCGGCATCCCAAGCAATGGTAAACCCTTTTCCAAGAGCGAAATCTGCAATACGTTGAAATTCGTCGAGTGGAAGATTGTAATAGGCTTTCTTTGCCCAGTTGTCGGGCACTTCCAACACAAAAGAAGAGTAAAAAGGGTGATGGGTGAATGAAGTCAAACACACATATTCTTTTGCGTTAATCTTCATTGCATCGCGGAAAGAAGCTGGTGTATAAGACACGCCATTGTATTTGAATTCTGTCGGAACTGGGCCTATTTCATTGTCTAAAATTCCAGTTACACTTGCTTGGTATCCGTTGGTTGGAGCTTTTACAGCTTCGTTCACAAGGTCAGTCAATTTAGTATCGAGCGTCTCGTGATCATAAGTTGTGCTTCCGCTTACAAATCCTGAATACGCTGCCTCTGGAACAATCCCGTACTCTTCAATAATTGAAAGAACGTCGTGACTTAATCCACCTGGACCGAATTGTTGCTTGCCTTGAAAGCGCACGTAGCTCTCAGCTTTTTTCGGATAGGTCAAGCGCACGTTGTACATTTCTGAAAGGTCAACCGCTTTGTTTCCTTTGCGAATCAATTCCGATTCAATGAATGAAGTAGTTGCGAAGCTCCAGCAAGTACCTGTCTTGCATTGATTTTCTACGTTACCGTGTGCGTTGTCTTTAACAACAGTAAATTGTTGTGCTGAAGCAGTGATGGACGCTGCTAAAACAACGAAAGAAAAAAGAATTGATTTTTTCACGACAAATAATTTTTGGAAAGTTAAGGAGATTGTCATCTTTGTAAAAACAAAAACGCATGAAAAAAATTGCAGTAGTCTGTGGCGGATATAGCGGTGAATCGGTTGTTTCTATGCGCAGCGCGAAGATGGTGATGGAGAACATAGACCGTTCGAAGTTCGAGCCGACTCAGATTGTAATTGAAGAGAAGCGTTGGTATGCGTTGGTGAATGAATCCGAAGTGGCAGTTGATCGTAACGATTTTTCTGTGGAAGTAAATGGAATGAAAACGACGTTCGATGCGGTTTTCATGATGGTTCACGGCACTCCGGGAGAGAACGGACTGTTGCAAGGATATTTCGATACCATTGGCATGAAGTACACCACGGGCGATGTGTTGAACATGGCGTTAACGTTCAATAAGAAAGCAACAACGCGTACGTTGGGTGCCATGGGTTATCGCGTTGCACGTTCCATTGTTGTTCGGAAGGAAGAAGTAATTACTGCCGAAGAAGTGGTTGCAAAAGTGGGATTGCCATGTTTCGTGAAACCGAATTGTGGAGGAAGTTCAATTGGAACATCGCGCGTGAATAAGTTGGAAGAAGTTATGGACGCGATTTCCCGCGCAAGAAACGAAGACGAGGATATTATTGTTGAAGAATTTATTTCAGGAAGGGAAGTTACGTGTGGGGTTATTGTCATGAACGGAAAGCCAACGGCCTTGCCCATTACAGAGATTGTAAGTGAGACTGAGTTCTTCGATTTTCAAGCGAAATATGAAGGGAAGAGTCAAGAGATTACTCCAGCTCCAATCAGTGAATTTCATTACGCTCGTGTTCAAGAATTAGCTGCACGCATTTATACTGACTTGAATTGCGGGGGCATGATACGCGTAGACTTTTTGTTACCCGACGAAGAGCCGTGTGTGATTGAAGTGAACACAGTTCCTGGATTCAGCGCAGCATCTATTATTCCTCAGCAAGCAGCGGTGATTGGGATGAGTAAGACGGAGTTGATTTCAGCAGTGCTGGCTTCAATCACGGTGTGATCAATCATCTTCGATGATCAATCTTTCAGATCAATCACTGCGTGATCAATTGCTACGCAATCAATCCTACGGAGTAATCGGAACGATTGATCGCAACGCGATTGATTCGAAGAATTGATCTGACGAAGTCAGAGTTAGAAATACTTATTCAACGACACCACCTTCCTTACCGCTTCATGCAAGTCTGCAATCGGAATGCGCTCTTGTTGCATACTGTCGCGGTGACGAATAGTAACGCAGTTGTCTTCCAAGGTTTCGTTGTCTACTGTAACGCAGATAGGCGTTCCAATAGCGTCTTGTCTTCTGTATCTGCGACCAATAGCGTCTTTGTCGTCGTATTGTAAGTTGAAGTCTAACTTCAATAGATCTACAATTTCTTTTGCTTTTTCAGGAAGCCCGTCTTTCTTCACCAACGGCAATACCGCCACTTTCACAGGAGCCAAAGCCGCCGGAATGCGAAGCACCGTGCGCTCACTTCCATCTTCCAACTTCTCTTCCACAAACGAACTCGACAACACTGCCAAGAACATGCGGTCTAATCCGATAGAAGTTTCAATCACATACGGAACAAAACTTTCGTTCGTTTCCGGATCGAAATAACGCAATTTCTTCCCACTGAATTCTTCGTGTTTTTTCAAATCGAAATCAGTACGCGAATGTATTCCTTCCAACTCTTTGAATCCCATTGGGAAGTTGAACTCAATGTCGCAAGCCGCATTGGCGTAGTGCGCCAGCTTCAAGTGGTCGTGGAACTTGTAATTTCCTTCACCCAAACCTAAAGCATTGTGCCACTTAATACGCTCGTTCTTCCAGTAGTTGTACCACTCCATCTCTGTACCCGGCTTCACGAAATATTGCATTTCCATTTGCTCGAATTCGCGCATGCGGAAAATAAATTGTCGCGCAATAATTTCATTGCGAAACGCCTTTCCAATCTGTGCAATCCCGAATGGAAGTTTCATTCTTCCGGTCTTCTGAACATTCAAGAAATTCACGAAAATTCCTTGCGCCGTTTCCGGACGTAAATAAATAATTCCAGCATCGCCGCTTACTGCACCGAGCTCTGTTTTGAACATAAGGTTAAACTGACGAACATCTGTCCAGTTGCGAGATCCAGTCTCTGGATCAGCGATTTCACAGTCTTCAATCAATTGCTTCAATCCTTCTAAATCGCTTTCTTCTAAAGCGACTTTCATACGCGTTTTCACCGCATCTATTTTTTCTTGTGCACGAAGGACATTCGGATTGGTTGCGCGGAATTGTTCTTCATCGAACGCATCTCCGAAACGGTTTTTCGCTTTCTCTATTTCTTTGGTGATTTTCGCTTCGCTTTTCGCCATGTAATCTTCCAACAAAACATCGGCGCGGTAACGCTTCTTGCTGTCTTTGTTGTCGATCAACGGATCGTTGAACGCATCTACGTGTCCGCTTGCTTTCCAAGTGGTCGGATGCATGAAAATAGACGCGTCTATTCCTACAATGTTTTGGTGCATGCGCGTCATTGCGGTCCACCAGTAGTTCTTGATGTTGTTTTTCAATTCAACACCCAACTGACCGTAGTCGTAGGCGGCCGAAAGGCCATCGTAAATTTCAGATGAAGGAAATACAAATCCGTATTCCTTTGCGTGCGAGATTACCGCTTTTAATTTGTCTTCTTGTGCTGCCATAACGGCCGCAAAGATAAGTCATAATGCCGAAGGCTAATGTTGCAAAGCAACGAATGCCTACGGCGAATGTGCAAGCACGAATGTTGCAAAGCAACGAATGCCCTTCGGGCGAATGCTTCGCGAATGTCTTCGACTGTTTCTTTTACAACATAGTTCCAACAACGTCAGTTCCAACAACGAAGTTCATCAAAGCGTTCCAAGCAATTTTACAAGTTCCTCTGCGAGAGGAAGATCCGGCTTGCTGTAAGTTTCAATATTTTTCTCTCGATCTAAAGGGGCGAGTTTCAAAACATGATTCATGTTTTCAATAATAATTAAACGCGAGTTGAGCGGATGTGCCATGAAAAGTAATCTCGCATCTTCCTCTTTTACCTGAAGGTCGGTGCTGCCTTGAATAATCACAATCGGTATTTTCAACTTCCAAATCTCAACCGCCGGGTCGTATTTCATCCAAGACATCATGTAAGGCTGAACAGAGGGGCGAAACAAGCCAAACAACTCTACCGGAGCGTCTTCCACGAACTTGCCTTCCTTAAGCTTGGAAAGTCCATCATTCGCAGCGCGAAGGAGTTTCTTTTGTCCCTTTAGCTGAGTGGAAAGTTGTTCCTTCAAAATAACATCAATGGGACTTCCTGCGCCAGCGAGCGAAACAAAAACATCGGCTTTTTCGCACGCCAACATCCCTAACAACGAACCCTCGCTGTGTCCAATGATAATGAGCTTGTCGAAACGCGAATCGGCTTTCAATTGCGCAGCCCAGGCTTTTGCGTCTTCCGCATAATTTTCGAAACGAAGATTTTCTTCTGAAATGAGTGCGTCCTTACTTGCGCCAATACCTCGTTTGTCATAACGAATAGATGCAATTCCTTGCGCAGCGAGTTCATGCGCCAAAAGGAGCAATGAATTGTTCTTCATCTGAGGGTTGTTCCCGTTGCGATCTGTTGGGCCGGAACCCGCTATGATCAAGGCAACCGGAAAGGTTCCCTTCAAAATGGGAACCGTGAGTGTTCCGTACAATTCTCCGGTTAGTGTCTGAAGCGATTGTTCCATTTCGAAATAACCCAAACGGTTTTCCGATTGCGCGAACGGTCTACTTCCAACTAGAAAAAAAAGAAATAGAAAAACCCCAATGATTCGAGAAGGCTCGAACCGCTGGGGTTTGAATATGTTTAGGTAGGCCGAAGCCAATATTTCTTAGATTAATGTACCGTTCTTTTTTGCTTCTGCGGTGAAACGCTTCTGCATGCTAATCCACAAGTAGATTCCGTAGAATGCACCCAAAATACAAATGATGCTAAATGTGTTTCCAATTGGTTCCATAACGTTACGGAAAAACCATTGTGAAATTTCAGCGATTGGGGTAAGGATAGTTTGTAAGTTCATGATATGAATTATTTTCATGGCGAATTTAAGCAATCCTTTTGAAAGTGGAACATTTCTCCTCAATTTTGCTTCAATTCAAATAACATGATCCTACGCCAATATTCAAGCAATCAACCTTACCTCATGTTTGTGTTGCCTTTTGTGAATTTGTTGGTGTTCGTTCCCTGCCTTTTCGGATACATTATTCCTGAGGTTCCGCAACAGTTTCCGTTCGATATTATTAATCTCGAATGCGTCCTCACCCCTTGGTTAGGTGCTGCAATTGCTTGGGTAGTCATTACCCTAGGTGCAATTTTATTCAATTGGGTGTATAACCGACACGAGTTCCACAACGGACCCACCTTCATTCCGGCACTCATTTTTTCGAATCTCTTCACTGTCATTTTCCTGCTCAATCACAGCATCACCTTCCTCTTCGCTCAGATTTTTTTGACCATGGGCGCGAATCGATTGCTGGAAGTATACCGTCAGAAAACCGCGTTAGACCCTTACTTCCGCGCAGGATTTTGGTTTGGACTAGCGGCACTTTGTTTCCCACTTTACTTGACTTTACTGCCCATGCTTTTGGTGGCCGTAATCTTCACGCGCGGATATAATTTCCGTGAATACATTATGCCCATTGCGGGATTTCTGTTCCCTATCCTGTATTGCTTCGCTATGCAGTATTTGTTTATGGACAACTGGAATTTCTATTTGTTCAAGCGCATTATTAGTTTGAATTCCCAAGATAATTGGATGATTCACTCCTACTCGAAACTGTCGTTCTATACGTTATGCGCCTTGTCTCTGTCGTTTTCCATGCAGTCGCTTATTTTTTCAGGTGATCGCAATACGAACAAAAACAGAAACTCGAAATGGATTATTGTATTCATGTGCTTCGCAATGCTTGGCTCGGTAACAGCAGGATGGTTATTCCTGAATCATCTCATTGTTGAAGGAGTTGGACTAGGACTTATCTTTTGCCTCTCTTATTGGTACTCAAATTATCGCGTCTCTCTTTTCGCACCTGTATTCTTCTACATCTCAGTGGTCATAAGCCTTTGGATATTGATTGAACAAACACAACTCGTTCCTGTGTTTCAGTGGTGAAAAGTTTAACGTACTTTTGCAAAAATTCTCTTATATGAAATTCGGTGTCGTAGTTTTTCCAGGTAGCAATTGTGATGAAGATTTGGTGTATTCCATGTCGCACATCATGGGACAAGAAGTGGTAAAACTTTGGCACAAAGAACGTGACCTTCAAGGTTGTGATTTCATATTTGTTCCGGGCGGATTCAGTTACGGCGATTACTTACGCAGTGGCGCTATTGCACGCTTTTCTCCGATTATGGATGAAGTGGTAGCACACGCGAATCGCGGTGGATATGTAATGGGAATTTGCAACGGATTCCAAATCTTAACAGAAGCGAAATTGCTTCCAGGAGCCTTGTTGCACAACACTTCTAGAAAATTCATTTGCAAGAATGTTCATTTAAAAGCGGCTTCAACCAGTGCAGTTTTAACTGCCGGTTTAGATCGTGAAAAAGCATTCCAAATTCCAATTGCTCACGGAGAAGGAAACTTCTTTGCTCCAGCCGATGTGTTGAAGCAAATTGAAGACAACGACCAAGTGTTGTTCCGATACTGCTCTGCAGACGGTGTGGTAAATGAAGACTTCAATCCGAATGGATCGTTGAACAACATTGCAGGTATTTGCAATGCAGGTAAAAATGTATTTGGAATGATGCCTCACCCGGAGCGTGCTGCCGATTTCGAATTGGAAAACACCGACGGAAGAGAAATCTTCGAAGCACTTCTCGAAAGAATTTAATTCCAACCATTCGTGGCTATGCCACAATCGCCTCGGCGAAGCAATTGCAAATACAATGACCAACAACAGCATCTTCCGTCGCATTCGATTTATTTACGACTTCTCTGATCAGCAGATGATAGACATTTTTGCGCTGACCGATGTTATGGTAACGCGCTCAGATGTTAGCGATTGGTTGAAGAAGGAAGATCACGAGGAGTATCTGGATATTAACGATGAGATGCTTTCCATTTTTTTAAACGGATTTATCATTCTGAAACGCGGACGAAAAGACGGCCCGTTGCCGGTTCCAGAGAAGCGCTTAACGAATAACCTCATCTTCCGAAAGATGCGCATAGCGTTGAATTTAATAGATGAAGACATTATTCAAATACTTGCTCTTGCGGAAATGAAAATGAGCAAGCACGAGCTCAGCGCCTTCTTCCGCAGTCCAACGCAACGACAATATGTCGAATGCAACAATCAGGTGATTCGGAATTTCTTTCAAGGGCTGGAGAAACGTGAAGGAAGAGAGGAACAACGCGGAAAGAAGAGTTAGAATGTCTTCGACGAATGTTCTCTGAACGAATGCCTGTGGCGAATGTGCAAGCACGAATGTTGCGGGGCAACGAATGCCCTTCGGGCGAATGCTTCGCGAATGTCTTCGACTGTTATTCAACAACGAAGTTCCCATTACGCAGTAGGAATAAAATCTTCGATTTTCCAATAACGAAGTTCCCATTACGCAGTAGGAATAAAACCGAAGGCTTTCAGTCAAGGAGTCTGTCGTATTCTTCTAAAATTTCTCTGCTTGACCCGGATGCCAGCTGCGATTCATTCACCAATTGATTTCGCAAGGTATCTCGATTGCGATTCTCTTTTTCCACAAAAACGTGGTCGTTAAGTTTTCGAGAACGATTTTTCATGGAACAAAAATAAGATTTGCTAGTGAACTTTGATATTGGATAATTATAAAATAGGAATTACGAAGTGTCCTTGCCTGATTTAGGTTGTCACTTTTACTATCATCCTCATGGTTAATTAGACAAATTTAAAGTTTTATTTCTTGGTTGTGTAGGATTTCTAGGTTTGAGTTCAAGTTGATAAGTAGGAGTATTATAAT
>CAMCVP010000019.1 GCA_945881835.1 Chryseobacterium gleum
TGGCCCAATTCAATTTGCTTTACGATCTCTTTTCGTAAGTCCTCCGAAAAGATTCGTTGTACTCTTAAGGCTGTTTTTTTCATAATCTTCGTTTTGTTGAAGATGATAAAAGTGTCAACTTTTTTTAGGCGCGGTCAAAATAGGAATAAAATCTCCGATTTTCCAATTACGTAGTTCCAATTACGTAGTAGGAATAAAATCTCCGATTTTCCAATTACGCAGTTCCTCCGCATTCGTGCTTGCACATTGGTTACAAAACAAAGTTAATAACAATCATTTGTTAACATATAGATAATTTCCTTACCGCAATACCCCGTATTTTTGCATCTTAATTAAACAGGAAAAAATGCGGATTCGCTTACTTTTTTACACCCTTAGTACACTTTTTCTCGCCTCTTGTGCCTCTCCCGAAGATTTTTACTACCTCAGAAATGCAGGCAATGAAAAAATTGTTGGCAATCCATCGGATACACTAACGAGTAATCCTGTTATTCAGCCTGGAGATCAATTGAGTATTGTTGTGTCTTCTTCAAGCCCAGAGCTTACGTTGTTGTTGAACGCCAACAATTTGGGCGGAATGAACCAAGTTAATCAATCTACCGTCTTTGTTTCGGCAGGGTACTATGTTGCTAACAATGAAACGATTGAATTTCCGAAGCTCGGTGTAATTACCACAAAAGGACTGACTTTTAAGAATTTAGAACGGATTATTGAACATGGTTTATCCGATTATGCGAAAGATGTTTCAGCTACTGTTAGAAGAACGAATTTTAGAATCACGATTCTAGGCGAGGTTACTCGTCCTGGCATGTACAACATCCCGTACGACAGAATAAACATTCTGCAGGCGATTGGAAATGCTGGGGACTTAACCATTTTTGGAAAACGTGATAATATTCTCTTGGTGCGCGAAACACCGCAAGGAAAAGAGACAGTGCGTCTCAGCCTATACGACAAAGACCTTTTAAACTCTCCTTATTATTACTTGAAAAGTGGTGATGTGGTATACATTGAACCAAACAAAACCCGCGTAAACACCAACACCACCTTCTTCCAAGTGTGGCCCACTATCATAAGTTCTGTTTCGGTGTTGCTAGTTATCGTTAACCAAATTGTAAAATAGCGTTATGGTTGAAAATGAATTTCAGGCGCAAGAGCGCGAAGTAAATGTGCTTAATGAAATTAGGAATACCTTTTTTGCTTTTTGGCCACTTTTTGTTTTAGGATTGGTCATTACAACAACAGGAGCATTCTTGTACTTGCGATATACTATTCCAACTTATCAGGCCTCTGCCAAGGTTTTGGTGAAGGACGACTCCAAAACGGGTTTTGGCGGAGCTGCTAAGGGTATTGTTTCTCAACTCGATTTGTTTGGAACTAAATCGAATGTAGACAATGAAATTGAGATTATTAAATCAAGACCAATCCTTCAAGAAGCCACAGTGCTTGCAAATTCCCAAGTGAAAATTTTTAGCAACGGTAAAATTTTAAATATTATTCAATCTGATTTTCCAATTTCCTTTATTCCGCTGAATCCCGATTCGTTAACTGGTGCTAGTAAGGTGATTTTAGTAAAAAACGGAGTGTTGAATATAGACGGTTCAGACTACGCTTTGAAAGACTCACTCGTTTTAGACCTAGGATTAACGGGTAAGCTAATAGTCCAGGTTAATGAAAGTAAAATTAACGAGATTGAAGGAGAGGAGTTCACACTAGTGTTATCAACTCTCGACTCAGAAATTGATGCACTATCTGTTGCTCTAACCGTTAAGGAGCAGAGTATGGATGCGACTGTTATTGGTGTCAATTTAACCTACCAAAACCCGGTTTGGGCCGAAAGAATCTTAGCGGCTATTCTTGAATCTTATACCGAAGCTAATGTTCGTGATAAGCGTTTAATTGCGCAATATACACTTGAATTCATCGAAGACAGATTAGGTCTCGTTACACAAGAACTAGACTCAGTGGAGAGGCGCATTGAAGAATATAAAACTACGAATCAGATTTTTAATTTAAGTGCCCAAGGAGAGTATTTTCTGCAATCTGTTCAAGCACAGGATGCCGAAATCAATAAAATAAATATTCAGTTGGGTGCCTTGGCCGAGGTAGAGGGTTACATTAAAGGAAATCGTATTAACGGAACATTCCCCTCGTTGTTGGGTATTTCAGACCCGTTACTTGCGAATTTGCTCACAAAGTTGTATGAAGCAGAAAGTTTGTACAACCGTCGAAAGGTAATGGTTGGTGATAAGGATTCTGAATTGTTAAATCTCCAAGGCGAAGTGGAGAAACTTAGATTTGGAATCAGCACTGCTGTTGGAAATGTGCGTCTGAACCTTCAGTCTGCCAAGCGCCCACTTGAACAAGAGGTGAATGCGCGATTGTCTGAACTTTCAACGCTTCCCTCAAAAGAGCGCGCCTTATTAGATATTAGCCGTCAACAAACCATTAAAAACGCAATTTATACCTTTTTACTTCAAAAAAGAGAGGAGTCCGCAATTTCATTTGCCTCTACCTTGTCCGATATTCGAATTATTGAGCCTGCAAAAGGAATTAATAGTCCGGTTAGTCCGAAAAGAGCTATCATTTGGATAGCGGCGTTCATCTTAGGATTGGCGATGCCTGCTGGCGTTATAGTTTTGAAAGAACGATTGAATTCTAAAATCTTGTTCCGCTCCGACATTGAGAAATTAGTGAATCTTCCCATTATTGGAGAAATTTTCCAATCGAAACTTACTGAAACGGATTTAATATTTGTCGAAAACTCTCGTTCAGTTATGGCAGAGAGCATTCGTTCTGTCCGAACCAAGCTTCCCTTTTACTTTACCCGTGAAGACGAAAAAGTATTGTTGGTTTCTTCTTCCGTTCCAGGTGAAGGGAAGTCATTCTTGGCTTCAAACATCGGTTTGTCCATTGCCATGATGGGCAAGAAGACGCTTATAATCGGTGGCGATATGCGCAAGCCGAAATTGCACAAGACTTTCGGCATTTCCAATGCCACTGGCTTATCTACTTACCTCATAGGTAAATGCTCGGTGGAAGAAACCCTTGTTGAAACCGAACACGAAAATTTATTCGTACTGCCCTCTGGCCCTATTCCTCCGAACCCATCGGAACTTTTGGTTCAAGACCGCTGGCCGAAATTAATGGAAGAATTAAAAATTCAGTTCGATTTCATAGTGCTGGATACCCCGCCACTCGGGCTCATTAGCGATGCCGAGATGATGGCTAAGCAATGCGACTTGGCGCTATTCGTAGTCCGCCACGCCCACAGCCCAAAAGAAGCTGTCAAAAAAGTTTTAGGCACGCAAGATTTCGCTAACCGTTTCCCTCGCACGGTATTGGTGTTTAACGGATTGAAACAACGCGGTATTGGATATTACGGATACGGATACGGATACGGATACGGATACGGATACGGATATGGATACGGATACGGCGGATATAGCTACGGGGGGTATGCTTATGGCTCTGAAGCGAAGCGCGCACCATTACTGAAAAGAATAAGAAAGAGATTTAAAAAGTTATTTAAATAAATATTGCGAAGCAATGGAAGTTAAAGTAAATGCGGCACAGTCGATAAGTTCGACTGCGTCGAGTAAATTGAAGTAAATACGGCTTCGCCGTGTAAGTACATGACCATTTACCCCGTAGGGACTTACTTTAACTTACTCCGAAGGAATTTACAGAGAGGAAAAGAAGGGATTTAGAAAGAGAATAGATGAATACTCAGAGAATAGCGCTTATCACCGGAATAACCGGCCAGGACGGATCGTTCTTGGCGGAGCTATTGCTTGAAAAGGGTTACGCTGTTCACGGGATTATTCGTCGTGCCTCTTCTTTCAACACGCATCGTATTGAGCATCTGTATTTCTCAGAATGGATCAAAGATGTTCACTTGGAAAAGAAAGTACAATTGCACTATGGAGACATAACAGATTCTACTTCGCTTATTCGCATTATTCAGGAAGTAAAACCAACGGAAATTTACAACCTCGCGGCACAAAGCCACGTGAAGGTTTCGTTTGAAGTTCCCGAGTATACAGCAGATGTCGATGCTTTAGGAACCTTGCGCATTTTAGAAGCCGTTCGTATTTTAGGTATGGAGCATTCTTGTAGAATTTATCAAGCTTCATCAAGTGAATTGTACGGAAAGGTGGTTGAAGTTCCTCAATCGGAAACCACACCGTTTTATCCGCGTTCGCCTTATGGAGTGGCCAAGCAATATGCTTTTTGGATAACCAAAAACTACCGCGAAGCTTATGGCATGTTCGCAGTGAACGGCATCTTATTCAATCACGAAAGTGAACGTCGCGGAGAAACCTTCGTTACAAGGAAAATCACCTTGGCCGCTGCACGCATAGCCAAAGGACTTCAGACAAAATTGTATTTAGGGAACCTCAGCGCACAACGCGATTGGGGATACGCGAAAGACTATGTAGAATGCATGTGGCTTATGCTTCAGCACGACACCCCAGACGACTTTGTTATTGCAACCGGAGAAATGTACACCGTGCGTCATTTCTGCGAATTGGCTTTCCGCGAAACAGGTATTGAATTGAAATGGGAAGGCGAAGGTGTGAACGAAAAAGGGGTGAATGTTAACACAAACGAAATATTGGTTGAAGTAGACCCGAAGTACTTTCGTCCCGCAGAAGTAGACCAACTACTCGGCAATCCAGCCAAAGCGAAATCGCTTCTTGGTTGGAATCCGAATCAAACCTCGCTTCAGCAATTGGTTAGTATTATGGTGAGCAATGATATTAAATTAATAGAGAAGGAGAGGAGGATGTAAATCGCTACGCGGTAAATTGAAGTAAATACAGCTTCGCCGTGTAAGGACAAAACCACTTACCCCGAAGGGACTTACTTTAACTTACTCCGAAGGAAATTATATTTAAAAAGTAAATTGAAGTAAGTGCCGCTTTGCGGCGTAAAAAGAAATAAAAGTTACACCCAAAGGGTAATTACTGCGAAGCAATTTACTCCGAAGGAATTTAGAATTTGAAGTTCGACTGCGTCGAGTAAATTGAAGTAAGTGCCACTACGTGGCGTAAAAGAAATAAAAGTTACACCCGAAGGGTAATTACTGCGAAGCAATTTACCCTGAAAGGATTTATTTCTGTTTACCCCGCAGGGACTTACTTTAATTTACACAACGAAGTTGTATTTAACAGATGTAGAATGAAGGGTTCGAAAGAAGATAAGAAGTGGCTTGTGGTAAAGACCAAGGCTAATGCTGAGAAGAAAGTTGCAGAGCGCTTAGTCTTGAAGGAACTCGAAGTTTATCTACCCTTGTACACCACAGTGAAGCAATGGTCAGATCGGAAGAAGAAAGTACAAAAGCCATTGATCTCGTCAACGGTGTTTGTGCATATTACGGAAGAAGAGCGTGAGCAGTTGTGGAATGTGGTGGGGGTAAGCGGAATGTTGTATTACTTAGGAAAACCCGCTGTAGTGCGCGATGAAGAGATTTTAGTTTTGCAACAGATGTTGCAAGAAGGCATTTACGAGAGTGTTGATTTTGAAACCACCTTCATTGAAGGACTGGAAGTAGAAATTACCGGCGGAGATTTTAAAGGTCTTCGCGGGATAGTGCAGGAAGAGGTTAATTCCCAGAGGGTAATTATAGCCTTGAAGGGAATGGGAGCGCAGGTGGTGTTTACCCTTAAAAAGGGTGCGGTGCGGAAGGTATAGGGGCGAATGGCTTCGCGAGGGCAACTCGCGTTGCGAAGGTGAATATTTCACGAAGGTCCTTCGGACGAAGGTCTTCGACGAAAGTTATATCGTGCAGGTGGAGTTGAATTATTAGATTTTTTCGAAGAACCTTTCCGAAGGAATCTTTCTGAAAGAATCTTATGAAATATCGGGGTCATCACAACATGTTGTGTGACAGACCAAGGCGAAGCTGTGTGAAAAATTTTGTAATCTGAAAAAAATAAACAATATGAATATAGAGAACAAAAAAATTGCAGTAATAGGCTTAGGATACGTTGGCTTGCCATTGGCGGCGGCGTTTGCAGAAAAGTATCCGGTAGTGGGTTTCGATATCAATCAAGGTCGTGTGAACGAATTAAAATCGGGTCATGACCATACCTTGGAATTGGCAGATGATGAATTGAAGGCAGTATTGGTGGAAGGATTGGAGAGTGGAAACGGATTGTTACCAAGTTTCAATGCGGAAGATTTAGCAAGTTGTAATGTGTTTATTATTACTGTGCCTACGCCAATAGATGAAAGCAAGAGACCAGACCTTCGTCCGCTAATTAGTGCCTCCACCTTAATTGGGAAATATTTAAAGAAGAAAGACATTGTCATATACGAGAGTACAACATACCCGGGTTGTACGGAAGAAGATTGTGTACCTGTTTTAGAAAAAGCATCTGGTTTGAAGTTTAACGAGGATTTCTTCTGCGGTTATTCGCCAGAGCGAATTAATCCAGGTGATAAAGAAAACACAGTTAAAAAGATAAAGAAAGTCACGAGTGGGAGTACGCCTGAAATTGCAGTTGTAGTAGATGAATTATATAATTCAGTAATCACAGCAGGAACATATCTGGCTCCATCTTTGAAAGTTGCAGAAGCATCAAAAGCTATTGAAAACGCTCAGCGCGATGTGAATATTTCCTTTGTAAATGAATTGGCTTTAATATTCGATAGATTAGGAATAGACACCAACGAGGTCATTGAAGCGGCAGGAAGTAAGTGGAATTTTTTAAAATATCGACCGGGATTAGTTGGCGGTCATTGTATAAGCGTAGATCCGTACTATTTAGCATTCAAAGCAGAACAAATGGGGTACCACCCGGCAGTAATACTCTCTGGACGTCGGGTAAACGACAACATGGGCATGTATGTTGCCAACAAAGTAATTAAACTTATGATTGGAAAAGGACAGACAATAAAAGGCGCTAAAGCACTCATTCTTGGTTTTACGTTTAAAGAAAACTGCCCCGACATTCGCAACACCCGCGTCATAGATATTTATCAAGAACTCAAAAACTTCGACATCCAAGTCGACGTTTACGACCCCTGGGCCAATTCCGAAGAAGTCATGCATGAGTATGGAGTTACAATTGTTAACAAGTTGCCAAATAGCAAGGAGTTAGAAGTTAGTGGTTATACCTTCCCAACCCCCAACCCCCAGCCCTTTGACTCTAAATACAGCGCTGTTATTTTGGCGGTATCGCACAAAGAATTCTCCGACGTAAATATCCGCAACCTCGTTGGAAACGGAGTGGTTTTTGATGTCAAAGGAGTATTGCCCAAAGACCAGGTTGATGCGAGGTTGTAATTTGAGGAAAGCATGATGAAAATAAAATCAATTTGTTGCATTGGTGCGGGCTACGTAGGAGGGCCTACCATGTCTGTAATAGCACAAAAAAATCCGAATATCAAGGTAACGGTTGTGGATATCAATGCCAAAAGAATTGCGGCATGGAATGATGAGAATTTAAACAACTTGCCAATTTACGAACCTGGTTTGGATGCTGTAGTAGCTGAAGCTCGTGGTCGAAATTTATTTTTTTCTACTGAAGTGGATCGGGTAATAGATGAGGCAGATATGATTTTTATATCTGTGAACACACCCACCAAGACCTATGGTGTTGGTAAGGGGATGGCGGCTGACTTAACCTATATTGAGTTGTGTGCACGTCAAATTGCACGTGTTGCCAAAACGGATAAAATTGTGGTTGAAAAGTCTACCTTGCCTGTACGTACGGCTGAGGCGATAAAAAGTTTACTAATCAATACGGGGAATAATGTCAATTTTCAAATCTTGTCTAATCCGGAGTTTTTGGCGGAGGGCACGGCTATTAGCGATATGCAAAACCCGGATCGCATCTTAATTGGGGGAGATATTGATACACTTGAGGGGAGAGAAGCGGTGGATGCTTTGGTGGCAGTTTATGCTGCATGGATTCCAAAAGAGCGCATTTTAACGGCCAATTTGTGGTCATCAGAGTTGTCAAAATTGACTGCAAATGCATTTTTGGCACAGCGTGTTTCAAGTATTAATGCCCTATCTGAGCTATGTGAAAAAACGGGTGCAAGTTTAGATGAAGTGGCTCGCGCTATTGGGACAGACAGCAGAATTGGACCTAAGTTTTTAAAAGCATCTGTTGGTTTTGGTGGTTCTTGTTTTCAAAAAGATATTTTAAATTTAGTGTATATAGCCCGTTCATACGGGTTAAATGAAGTAGCAGATTATTGGGAGCAAGTGATTATTATGAATGATCACCAAAAGAGAAGGTTTGCACGTAATATTATTAAAACATTATATAATACGGTTAGCGGTAAAAAAATTGCTTTTTTGGGTTGGGCGTTCAAAAAAGACACGAATGACACCCGCGAATCGGCCTCTATTTATGTGGCAGATGAACTATTAAGTGAACATGCACATATCGCGGTTTATGATCCAAAAGTAAAAGCAGAGCAAATCCTTAATGACTTGAATTACCTTGAAACTAGAAGTGAGCAAGAAAATGAAGCACTATTACAATCATTTGTTGATCCTTATGAGGCCTGTAGAGGCGCTCACGCAATAGCAATCTTAACAGAATGGGACGAATTTAAAAACTATGACTGGAAACTTATGTATGACCAAATGCTTAAACCCGCTTTTGTTTTTGATGGCCGTAACTTATTAGATATGTTAAAGTTGAAAAAAATTGGCTTTAATGTCTATTCGTTAGGGAGATAGATAAAATTATTGTTAGAATTAACTTAAAATGAATAAGATCTTCATCACCGGCACTGCCAAATTCACCTGCATTAAAATTAACATATAATTTATAGATATGTTGTTTGACTTTAGTCTTGGTTATTATCCGAATGTCCATATGTTTTTTGATCAAGTATTAAAACTTCTGCTTAAAGGTAGAATAAGGAATTGAAATGATTAGAAAAATTTTATCATATGGCTTTGTAGAAGCTTTAACAAAAGGCTTAAATAAGCTTCAAATACTTATATTACCATTTTTACTTACAACAGAAGATTATGGTAAGATTGGATTGTTAATGTCAGTTGAATTTCTATTACCTTTCATTACATTATTAGGCTTTGAAAGAACGGTTTTAAGATTTCATAATAATGAACATGAAAATATTGAGGGTTTTTCAAAAACTATTTTCACTTCGATAAAGCTTACACATTTATTTGTTTTTTTTGGAATAATAGTAGTATATGGGTTGGGATATATAGATTTTTTTGGTTTAAAACTATTTCCGGACTTACTGATGATCGTAGTAATAGTTTATTTTCAATCATATAATAGGATCATTTTATTGATGTATCGTGTTGAAGGTGACCATAAAAATTATTTTAGTTCAATATTAGCTTTACAGCTTAGTAAGTTCGTGATAGTGCTTTTAACGGTGTTTTTAATGAAATCATATTATGGTTATTTGATAGGAACTTTAATTGTTTCTTACTCTATTAATTTAATATTTAAAAAACGAAATAATAAGGAAGAGAAATTTAATATAAACTCATTCAGATATTTGTTTTATTTTTCATGGCCGTTTATTTTTCATGGTCTTTCATTAAATTTGTTAGGGAATGCAGATAAATTTGTTATTAAAAAATATCTTAGTTTTATTGAGGTTGGGCAGTACACGTTTATATACTCTTTTGGGAGCATGTTACTTTTCGCCTTTCTAGGTATTGCTGTTTACATGGAGCCATTAATATATCAATCAAAAACACAAAATATCAGAGAGCTTAATATACAAAAATTCATTTTAATATCTCTATTATCAGGTTTTATCTTTTTTTTGGTGATTGAAGTATTAAATATAAGTATAATTCCATATTTGTACGGCTCTAAATATGAAGAGATCATACCATATATCTCCTATATAAGCATGTCTTATTTATTATATCCATACTATTTAGCGTCAAATTATAGAATGATCTATGATAAGAAAACAAAAATAATTGCAATAACCTCTATTACTTCTTGCATAACAGCTCTAACATTAAATATTGTTATTATTCCGGTTTACGGAATTTATGGGGCTATTATAGTAAACTTTAGTTCTTATGCTTTCCAAATCGCATTATTCCTTATAGTATCCAACAAGTTTGAACTTAAATCTGAACTGTTCGAATTCCTATTGGTCAGCTTTTTGTTGTTTGGTGTGATTTACTTTAAATTACCTACATATAACGCATTAATTATTTGCTTTATATACATGATATACATATTTCTGATAAAAAAACAATATAAAATCCTCCTAAGCAGCAGTGATAATTAGTAAAAAAACAATATCAGCAGTTTTGCTTTTTTGTATTTGTTTTTTGACATTTCTGGGTTTTTACGCTGTCCTTATGAGTGTTGTGAACCTTTTAGGGAATTCAGGTTCCCGAACTATTACAATTCCTGTCAGGATACTTATTGTATTGTTTCTTCTACTATATTTTCTTAATAATTTAAGCGATTTTAGACGAAATTCTTTAACTGGGGTTTACGTATTGTTTTCAATCTTCTATATATTTAGATTGCTTTATGAGTACAATGTTCAAGAGTCTTATTACAAAAGTCAGATTGAAGTAATGTTTTATTTTTTCTCATTCTCATTTATCCCTTTTCTCATTTTATCAAATTTTAAATTATCAACTTTTAAATTAGATTATATTTTTAAATCTTTTTTATATAGTGGTTTTTTTTTCTGCTTGCTTTCATTATTTAATTACGGCGAGTATATTGGTCAAGTAACAAGAATAGGAATGGAAAGTGGCGAAGAAAGTACTCTAAATCCTTTGATTCTGTCATATAATGCATCAATGATATTTGGAGTCTTTTTGTTTTATTGGCTTTATAACAAAACAAATTTACTCCAAAAAGTACTTTTGTTTTCCGGAATAGTTTTATCAATTATCCCTTTCTTTTTAGGAGCTTCCAAAGGATCTCTTATCGCAATATTTGTAGTACTTTTTTTAAATGCTTTGTATTCAAGTTCAGCAGGAAGAAGAATAAAATTTCTGACATTTTTTGTGGTTCTATTTTTCATAATTATTTATTTAGAGCAGTATTTTGGAGGAGGGTTAACAGATAGATTTTATAAGCTTCAAGAAGACTTTGATAGTGGTGAAAGTTCAGCCGTTCGATTGACTATCTGGAAGAGCTCTTGGAATCAATTTATTGATAATCCGTTATTTGGTGATAAATTGGCTGTAGAGGGATGGAAGAATTATACCCACAATATTGTTCTAGAGGTATTGCAGACTACCGGTATTATAGGGTTTATACCGTTCTCGGTATTATTGCTTACTGTGTTAGTGTATGCTACTCGTATAATGAGATTTCATAAGTCATATTCCTGGATTAGTGTTATCTTTGTTTTGTCCTTTATTCAGACTATGTTTTCCAGTAATTTATTTACGGCTGCTTGGTTTTGGACTTCAATGGCTATAGTGATTAGTAGTTATAATTTTTTATTTAAGAAATCAATATGAAAAATAATTTATATGCCCCAAAAAAATCATGTACTTTGATTCTTGAATATGGAATTCCGCACTACAGACGGTTTTTATTTGAGTTTTTGGATGATAGTTTTAGAGAATTTCATATTTATCATAGTGGTGAGCGGTTTGAGGAAAATGATATTTTCCACAACACTAAAGGTTTTAATTTAAAAATTAAAGGCGAATTTTCTTTGGTATTCTTCAATCCAATTGAAATAATAAAATCAGATGTAATAATTACAACATTCAATATATATAAGCCTCATACCTGGTTATGGATTGTATTAATGCCTTGGAAAAATTGGATTTTGTGGGGCCAAGGATTAGGTAGTTCCAGATCAAAACTTTTGTTACTTTTTCGAAAGTTTATATTGTCTTTAAGCAAAGGATATGTAGTCTATACCCAATTTGGAAGACAAAGAATGATAGAACATGGTATTGATCCTCAAAAAATTAGTGTAGCAGGTAATACTTTACAAGTAAATAATCATGGTTTAACTAAAGGGGCTAGGTATTTTTTGTTTGTTGGTAGAATACAAAAAAGAAAAGGGTTGGAAATAGCTTTGGAAATTTGCAGTAAGTTGAACTTAAGATTTATAATTGTAGGGGATGGAGATGAAAAATTATTTCTAAAAAGAAAATATTGTGGATTTAAAAACATATTATTTTTAAACTCAATTTACGATGAGGGTGAATTAAAAACAATTTTTGAAAATGCAATAGCATATGTATCACCTAATCACGTTGGTTTGGGTGTTGTTCATTCTTTTGCTTATGGCATCCCTGTTGTAACTAATAAAAGTAAAGAACATGCTCCAGAATTTGAATATTGTTCTGAAGAGAACTCATACTTATACGAGAATGATATTCAATTGGAGAATGTACTTTTAGATGCAATGAATAATAAATTTGAAAGAGAAAAGAAAGGAGAAGCAGCATACAACTTCTACAGAGAAAATCTTTCCAGTGAAAGAATGATAAGGTCTTTTATGTATCATTTAGAAAAAATAATTTAATGAAACAAATTATACAATCCTTTAAAACAGGAGAAACCATCCTAGAAGAAGTACCTGCCCCTATTGTGTCTAGAGGACAAGTATTGATACAGACTACTTATTCTTTGGTGAGCTTGGGTACAGAGAGAATGTTGGTCGAATTTGGGAAATCAAACCTAATTTCCAAAGCTCGGCAACAACCCGATAAAGTCAAACAGGTTTTAGATAAAATAAAAACGGAGGGTTTATTACCTACTTTGGAGGCCGTATTTAATAAGTTAGGAGAACCCCTTCCTTTAGGATACTGCAACGTGGGAAGGGTCATAGCCGTGGGTGGTGGAGTTACAGAGTTTCAAATGGGAGATAGGGTAGCTTCTAATGGTCAACATGCTGAAGTGGTGAGTGTTCCTAAAAATTTAGTGGTTAAAATACCTGAGCATGTAAGCGATCAAGAAGCAGCTTTTACGGTAATCGGAAGTATCGGTCTCCAAGGCATACGCTTGATCAACCCAACGCTTGGAGAGACAGTAGTTGTTACGGGCTTAGGTCTTATAGGCCTTATTGCAGCTCAATTACTCATTGCCAATGGATGTAGGGTAATTGGTATTGACTTCGATGCAGCCAAATTGGAACTTGCAAAAAAGTGGGGCGTTATTACCTGTAATCCCAAAAACGAAGATGTTGTAAAATTTGTGGAATCCCATACAGAGAGTATCGGTGCAGATGCCATATTGATTACCGCCTCTGCCAAATCGGATGACATCATTAGTCAAGCGGCTAAAATGAGCAGGAAACGAGGTAGAATCGTATTGGTCGGAGTCATTGGGCTAAACATAAGCCGTGCTGATTTTTATGAAAAAGAGTTGAGCTTCCAGGTTTCTTGCTCCTATGGTCCTGGAAGATATGATGATAATTATGAGCAACGAGGTGTGGATTATCCCTTACCTTTTGTAAGGTGGACAGAAAAAAGAAATTTTGAAGCGATTTTACAAATTATTGCCTCTGGAAAATTACAAGTACAGGAGTTAATTACAGAAGTAGTTCCATTGCATGACTATCAAAAAATTTATAGGGACATTGGTCAGTCTTCTTCTATTGCTTCCATTCTTGAATATCCAAAAGCCAATGAACCCGCAAAAAATACGGTAAGCCTCAATACTAATAGTTTTCAGGGACGGAAAGGGGTATTGGGAATAATAGGGTCTGGAAATTTTACCAAAATGACCATGCTTCCTGCTCTAAAAGACTCAGGAGCGTGTTTTAAGTACATTGCGAGTAGAGGAGGCGTAACAGGCACCGCTATGGCCAAAAAATTCGGATTTAGCCACAGTACTACCGATTATCAAGAAATATTAAAAGATACAGAGGTGGATTTGGTGATGATAACCACGCGTCATAATTTACACGCCCCCATGGTGATTGAATCTTTGAATGCTGGCAAACATGTATTTGTAGAGAAGCCTTTGGCATTAAATAATGAGGAATTACAACAGATTATTCATGCCGCTGAAAATTCAAAAGGTAGCATTACCGTAGGTTTTAATAGGCGTTTTTCTCCTCATGCCATTAAAATAAAGCAACAGGTAGGAAATGGACCTATCAATATTATTGCAACCATGAATGCGGGCTTTATACCTGCAAATATATGGGTACATGACCTAAATGTAGGTGGCGGAAGAATAATTGGTGAGGCTTGTCATTTCATTGATTTATGTAGTTATATAACTGGTTCTAAGGTGGTAGCTGTTTGTATGAATGCGATGGGTATGAACCCACAGGAAAACACAGACAATGCTTCTATTTTATTGAAATATGAGGATGGTAGCAATGCCGTCATTAATTATTTTGCTAACGGAAGCAAAGCTTATTCTAAGGAAAGATTAGAAGTTTTCTCACAAGAGCGCACTATTGTGATGGATAATTTCAGAAGAACAGAGGCTTATGGTTTTAAAGGTTTCAAGGGATTAAGAACAACTCTAGATAAAGGTCATAAGAATCAGTTTCATTCTTTAATACAAAGAGTTCAAAAGGGAGGAGAGGCATTGATACCTGTTGAGAGTCTTATAAATACCACACAAGCAAGTTTTGCAGCAATAGAGAGTTTAAGGAATGGTACTTGGATTAATATTTAATAAAGTTTTAATATCAATATTATGAAAATAGATTTAATAGCTGGAGCACGGCCAAATTTTATGAAAATTGCACCAATCATCGATGCAATTCGTGCAGCTCAAAAAAATGGCGAGAATATTACATATAGATTGATTCATACGGGTCAGCATTATGACCAAAATATGAGCGGAAGTTTCTTCGAACAATTGGGCATTCCTGAACCGAATGTGAATTTAGGCGCAGGTGGTGGAACACAAGCGCAGCAAACTGCATCGATCATGGTTGGTTATGAAGAACTGCTAATGAAGGAAAGTACCGATCTTTGTTTGGTGGTTGGCGATGTTACTTCAACAATGGCATGCTCGATCGTTGCACAAAAAATGCATGTTAAGGTTGCCCATGTGGAAGCGGGAATTCGTTCGGGAGATTGGACCATGCCGGAAGAGATCAATCGATTGGTTACAGACAGTGTAACGAACTATTTCTTTACAACAACCAATGTTGCCAATGAAAGTTTGTTGAATTCAGGAATTTCTGAAGACCGTATCTTTTGGGTAGGAAATACCATGATAGATACTCTTTTGAAACACCGTTCGCGTTTTACAAAACCCGCAGTTTGGGACAATATAGGTTTACAAGAAGGTAGTTATTTAGTTATGACCCTTCACCGTCCGGCAAATGTGGACGAAGAAGGAAAATTAAAACAGTTGATCGATGAGATCATCGCCCATTCCAATGATTTACCACTGGTTTTTCCTGTTCACCCTCGTACAGCAAGGATCTTAGAAAACTTGGGGATATCACATCCACGCTTACACATGATCGAACCTTTGGGTTACCTGGAATTCAATTATTTGGTTGAACGCGCTAAGGCAGTTGTAACTGATTCAGGGGGAATCACTGAAGAGACCACTGTTATGGGGGTGCCGTGTATGACATTGCGCGACAATACAGAGCGTCCTGAAACAGTTACAGAGGGGACCAATGAGTTGATTGGCACTGATCCAAAGGCTATTCAACCAGCCATGGATAAATTATTTTCCGGCAAATGGAAAGTAGGAACTATCCCGGAAAAATGGGATGGAAAAACAGCCACACGTATAGTAGAACATTTAGTGCAATTCGAAAAAGCACATGCTTTCCAAAAAGCTTAAACTTTATTTCAATACTTTGAAATTCATGAAACCTTCACAGGTTTCATATCAACTCTATTACCGACTTCTTAGTAAACTAGGTAAATCTGAGTTTTCAAATAAATTGGAGATAAGACTTGAGCCTTTGCATTTTATTAAAGCGATTTATTCGTCTCCTTCGTACTCAATAGAGATGAATTCTTTCACCTTTTTAAACCAAACAAAAACCTTTTTACAAACAATTGATTGGAATTTTACCGACCATGGCAAATTATGGACATACAACCTCAATTATTTTGATTTTCTTGAACAGGAAGGTCTTTCGAAGGAAATAGGATTAAACCTGATTCATGATTTTTGTTCTAAAGGTAATACACACATAGAGGCATATGAACCATATCCAATTTCATTGCGTGTTGTCAATTGGGTTAAGTTTCTTAGTCGACACCAAGTGTTTGATGACACAATAAATCACCAGCTTATTCAGGATTTATATAGACTCAAAGGGAAGATAGAATACCACATCATGGCCAATCATTTATTTGAAAATGGTTTTGGATTATTATTTGGGGCCTATTTTTTTCAGGACGAAAAGTTGTATCGTTCTGCGAAAGATATAATTCTATCACAACTTCAAGAGCAAATTTTACCTGATGGTGCACACTATGAATTGTCGCCGATGTACCACAATATTATTTTGCTAAGAATTTTAGATTCCTATCAACTCGTTTCTAGAAATAACTGGAGAGCAAATGAATTGTCAAAAGAATTTAAAGAGGCTGCAGCTCTTATGTTAGGTTGGATGAACACAATGTCATTTTCGAATGGTGAAATGCCTTGCTTAAACGACTCAACAAGTGACATTGCACCCAGACCTCAAGAAATAAATGATTACGCAAAACTTTTGGGAATTGAACAAACGAATTCAAAATTATCTTCTTGTGGATATAGAAAATATCTTTCAAATGGTTTAGAATTGATGTTTGATTGTGGGCAAATAGCTCCAAGCTATCAACCCGGACATTCACATGCCGACAGCTTACAAATTTTATTGTATGAACATGGAATACCTGTTATTGTTGACACAGGAATATCAACGTACGAAAAAAACGAGCGGCGCCATTTGGAACGATCAACTAGTTCCCACAACACCGTAACTGTAGATGGAAAGAACTCATCGGAAGTATGGAGCGGGTTTAGAGTTGGTAGAAGAGCGGTTGTAAATATTCAAAGAGAAAATTTTAATTCAATTACAACGGAGCATAACGGATATAGAGATTTGGGAATAACCCACCAAAGGACAATTGAAAAATCTTCGACTGGCTTTAAAATCTCAGATAATATTCTCGGCCCTGCGAAGAATAGAATAATTCAAGGGCATTTACACTTTCATCCTGAGAATTCGATTGTTATCTCAGAAAATTTAATACAAATTAACAATAATGTTCAAGTGAAATTTAATTTTGTTGAAGACCTTATAGTTCAAAACTACAAATTTGCTGATGGGTTTAATTTGCTTCGAGATGGAAAAAAAATTATATATACATTTAAACAGTCATGTTGTTTTGAAATAAATAGAATTGTCTAAATGAAGCGTATACTTTTTTTAACGTTTTACTTCGAACCTGATCTATGTGCAGGGAGTTTTCGAAATACACCCTTGGCGTATGAGTTATTAAGTCAACTTCGGGAGAAATACCCTGATTCGGAAGTAGATGTAATCACTACTGTTCCGAACAGATACTCAACCTACTCGGCTAATGAGGAGAATACAAAGATTCTGAAGGGACTAAATATAGAGCGAATAGAGATACCTTCTCACAAAAGTGGTTTTTTAGACCAAATCAAATCATTTTCGAAGTTTTTTTTTGCTGCTAGATCTAAAGTCGAAAAGAGAGAATATGATATGGTTTATGCATCGAGTTCACGGTTGTTCACGGGCTTTCTAGGGGCTCTGATTAGTAAAAAGAAAGGAATACCTCTTTATCTTGATATAAGAGATATTTTTGTAGATACCTTGAATGATGTAATAAAGAATTTAGCAGTACGCTTCGTTTTTTTTCCGTGCATTAAATATGTTGAAAAATTCACTTTCACTCGGGCTTTGCATATTAATTTGATTAGTCAAGGATTTGAGAATTATTTTATTAATTACCAATGCAAGAAAAGTTTTTTTTCAAACGGAATAGATGATGATTTTTTAATAAGAAAGCCAAAACAAAACACAGAAAGAGGTATCAAGAAGATTACTTATGCTGGAAATATTGGCGAAGGTCAAGGTCTTCATAACATCATTCCGAAAATGGCTAAGTTCCTTGGACCGAGTTACCAAATTATTATTATTGGGGACGGTGGAGCAAAGGTTCTATTAGAAAATGAGATAAGACAAATGGGGGTTGAAAACGTCACACTGATTTCCCCAGTTCATCGATTAAAGCTAATGGATTACTATGCAGAATCTGATTATTTATTTGTCCATTTAAATGACTATAAGGCATTTGAAAAAGTACTCCCATCAAAACTCTTCGAGCTAGCAACATTTCCGATGCCTCTCATTTGCGGTATTGGCGGATACGCTAGAAAGTTTGCTCAAGAGAATATTAATAATATTATATTGTTCAACCCCTGTGATGAAGAAGATTTTGAGATACAGTTTAAGAAGTATGAATATAGATTAATGGAGAGAATTGAATTTATTAATAAATTTAGGAGACAAGAAATTAATCAGAGAATGGCTGAATCTATATTAGAATTAGTAGAATGACAAAGACAGTAATAATAACAGGTTCAAAAGGCTTTATTGCAGGTAATTTAAATTCACATTTGGTTTCATGTGGCTTTACGTGTGCAGGTGTTTCTCGAAATCCAACCAAATCAAATGAGATTAGTTGGAACGATTTAGAATTAGGCAGGACTTACGGGCATTATTGGATTCATGCTGCCGGTAAGGCACATGATAAGAGCTCCAATGTGAGCGAGATCGAATACTCAAAGGCGAATTTATATTTAACCCAAAGGGTTTTTGAATTGTTTGTTTCAGATCCTAATTCTGAGAAATTAATATTTCTCAGTTCTGTTAAGGCTGTCGCTTCTTCAGTTGAGGGAATCCTTCGAGAAGACCACCAACATCAAGTAGGCAATCCATATGGAAAAACAAAAAAGGATGCAGAAGATTTTTTAATAGCTCAAAACTTGCCTCCAAACAAGAAGATTATTATTCTTAGATTGTGCATGACGCATGGCCGAGGCAATAAAGGAAATCTAAATTTATTGTTTAATCTGGTAAAGAAGGGAATCCCTTATCCATTTGGCTCTTTCTCTAATCAAAGATCTATTTTAAGTGTTGACAATTTGGCATTTATAATAAACTCAATTTTGAACAGTGAAACTTTTAAATCTGGAGTATACAATGTGGCAGATGACGGGTTTCTTAGTACGACGGAAATTATTTCAATCATTTCAGAAGTATTGGAAAAAAGACCGAGTATTTTATTTTTCCCTAAAAAAATTGTGTATTTTGGAGTTGGGCTGTTTCGTGTTTTTAGACTTAATTCATTGACTAGTTCATTCAATAAGCTGACCGAGAATTATAGGGTTTCCAATGAAAAAATTAAGAAAGAATTAGGGCTTAATGAAATGCCAATTAGCAGTAGAAACGGCCTAAAAACAACTATTAAATCTTTTTTATAACACCATGAACGTAGAGATTAGATTAGAGGATGTTTTCCATTTGATTTTTGGATTAGTATTATCTTTTGCGTTGGTTTTGATTTATTTAAAAATTGCACCGAAGTATGGTATTATTGATCAACCTAACCAGCGGAGTTCGCATTCGAAACCTACCATTCGCGGTGCGGGTGTTGTATTTCCGGTGTTATTTATTGGTTTTATATTCTTGTTTGGACATCCTGGTGGATTGGTAGATGTTATCATCGCCATTACTTTATTGGGAATAGTGAGTTTTTATGACGATGTTCGCGATGTTCCTTTCGGACTGAGGTTATTCGCTCAACTCATTGCTGTGGCTCTTTTATGTAATGAGCTCTTTGTTTGGCTTTGGCCCATTTGGTTGCTGGTTTTCGTGGGCATACTAATAATTGCCACCATTAATGCTTTCAACTTCATGGATGGAGTTAATGGAATAACAGGGATATACGGATTGGTTACTTTTGTTTCACTCTACGTTGTGAAGCAAGACATAGCATTATTAGGATTAATTGCTGCTCTAATGGCTTTCTTGTTTTTCAACCTGCGGAAAAAAGCTAAGTGTTTCAGCGGTGATGTGGGTGCTGTTTCATTAGCTTTCATTGCAGCGTTTTACATTTTAAATATTTCCGTAGAAACCAAAAATCCTATTTGGGTGTTATTGCTTTCTGTTTATGGCATTGATGCGGCAATTACAATATTGTTTCGATTAATTCGCAAAGAGAATATTACGCTTGGTCATCGTACACATTTCTATCAGTATCTTGCCAATGAGAAGCGAATTCCACACGTTTGGGTCGCTGTTTTTTATGGGGTTGCACAAGGGTTTTTCAACATCGTATTTTTCTATTTTTATAACAAACAGCAGTTTATTCAAATAGGAGCCACTTTCGGAATTCTTGTATTTGTTTATTTAACACTGCGCATAGCAATGGAAGGAAAGGCCTTGGTGAAGAAAAAACAGGTTTAGAAAACACATTTGAATACAATCTCTATTAAGCATTTGTTATCATATTCAATCAAGCCAGTTCGCTGGTTTTTTTTATTTGATTTCGTTGCAAGTTGTGGTAAATTTGAACACAGATGAGTAAACCAATAGCCATAGTGGGGGCAGGTGGATTGGGCAAGGAAATAGCTTGCCTAATAAACGTTTTACCCGATTACGAATTGATTGGTTTTTACGACGATGGGTTACCGGTTGGACAGACAATTTTAGGAAAACATCCTGTCTTGGGAAGCACGCAAGATTTGATAGATACTAAAGAAGAATTAGCTGTTGCTATTGCATTTGGCAACCCTTCCACACGGAAAAAAGTGTGGGAGAAATTGCAAGTGAACACACGACTTGCCTTGCCGGTTCTTATTCATCCGCGTGCCTTAGTCATGAACAAAGAACGCATATCACTCGGGCAAGGAACGGTCATCTTTCCTTTTTCCATTCTAACGACCGATATTGAGTTGGGTGTTAATTGCCTTGTTCACACTTGCGCTTCTGTGCATCATGACGTAAGAGTTGGATCTCATTCGGTTATTATGCCCGGCGCTCGTTTAGTCATGAGCGAGCAATTTGATGAAGCTACCTTTGTTGAAAGTAATTATTTCAAACCCCATTCGTTTTGAAAATGATGCTCATCACAGGCGGTGCGGGCTTTATCGGCTCTCATGTAGTTCGGCACTTTTTGCGAACCTATGGTGATATACACGTCGTTAATCTCGACAAACTCACCTATGCAGGAAACCTCGAGAATTTGCGGGATGTAGAACATCTTCCGAATTACACCTTCGAGAAAGGAGACATTGCAGACGCGACTTTTGTACAATCGCTTTTCGAGAAATACAATTTTTCAGGGGTCATTCACCTAGCAGCAGAATCACACGTAGACCGCAGCATCTCGAACCCCATGGAGTTTGTGCAAACGAATGTAGTTGGGACTGTTACCCTGTTAAACGCAGCTGTTGCGCATTGGAAAAACAATTTCGAAGGAAAACGTTTTTATCACGTTTCTACCGATGAAGTATACGGAGAGTTGCACAACCCCGAAGATTTCTTTACCGAAGAAACTTCCTACGATCCGCGTTCCCCGTATTCCGCTTCCAAAGCGGCTTCCGACCATTTCGTGCGTGCATATGGAAACACATATGAACTTCCAATTGTAATAAGCAACTGCTCGAACAACTACGGTCCGAATCACTTCCCCGAAAAATTAATTCCACTCATCATTCACAACATCATTCACCAAAAACCACTTCCAGTATACGGAAAAGGCGAGAATGTGCGCGACTGGTTGTACGTGGAAGATCACGCTCGAGCAATAGATGATGTCTTCCACAAAGGAAAAATTGGAGAAACTTATAATATTGGTGGATTCAACGAGTGGAAGAACATTGATGTGGTGAAGTTGCTTTGCAACATCCTCGATCGAAAGTTAAATCGCGCTCAAGGCGAATCTGAAAAACTGATTCAGTTCGTCACAGACCGCGCTGGACACGACTTGCGTTACGCCATAGATTCAACCAAGATTTCGAATGAATTGGGTTGGAAACCTTCGCTTCAGTTTGAAGAGGGATTGGAAAAAACAGTCGATTGGTACCTGAACAATTCCGAATGGTTGAACAACGTAACTTCGGGGAACTATCAGAATTATTACAACAGCATGTACGCGAACAGATAAGCTTATGAAAGGAATTATTCTCGCCGGCGGCTCCGGTACACGTCTTCATCCGCTTACACTCGCGGTGAGTAAACAGCTCATGCCGGTCTACGACAAGCCCATGATTTACTATCCGCTTTCTGTTCTTATGCTAGCGGGTATTCGTGAGATATTGATTATTTCTACTCCGCATGACTTACCTGGATTCAGAAAATTATTAGGAGACGGTTCGCAACTAGGCTGCACCTTCGAATACGCGGAACAACCCGAACCCAACGGACTCGCACAGGCATTCGTTATTGGAGAAGAATTTATTGGGAAAGACAAAGTAGCACTGATATTAGGCGACAATATTTTCTACGCAAGCGGTTTAAGTCAATTACTTCAGGCAAGCACACAAGTTGAGGGAGGAAAAGTTTTCGCGTATCATGTGAACGACCCAGAGCGCTACGGCGTTGTGGAATTCGACACAGATGGAAAAGTAATTTCTATTGAAGAAAAGCCGTCGCAACCTAAAAGCAATTACGCTGTTCCTGGATTGTATTTCTACGACAATTCAGTGGTTGAAATTGCTAAGAATCTTAAGCCATCACCTCGCGGAGAATATGAGATTACTGATGTCAATCAAGAATACTTAAAACGCGGACAGCTCACTGTAAGTGTTTTCAATCGCGGTACCGCTTGGTTAGATACTGGAACCTTCGCTTCACTCATGCAAGCAGGACAATTCGTTCAAGTCATGGAAGAACGTCAAGGACAGAAGATTTCCTGCATTGAAGAGATTGCGTATCGCATGGGGTACATCGATCAAGAGCAACTGATAGCATTGGCGCAACCGTTGGTGAAGAGTGGTTACGGAAGCTATCTTTTGGGACTCTTAAAATAAATACCTTCAGTGTAAGTTAAAGTAAGTGGCTACGCCGTAAGCCAGACTGCTCTAAATTACAGCCGTAGGCTATTTACTTCAAATTACCCCGAAGGGACTTATTGACCTAATATAAATTGCTTCGCAGTAAATTAAAGTAAGTGGCTTCGCCGTAAGTTGGATTGAACTCCATTACAGCCGCAGGCTATTTACTTCAATTTACCCACGCAGTGGACTTACCCCGCATTTAGCATTTCATTTTTTATTAGCTCAATTCTCTGCATAAGCTCAAATTGCGCTTCAGCAATCTCTGCAGCGGAAGACACTTCCTTCCGCAAAGAAAAGTAAAACTTAATCTTTGGCTCGGTGCCGCTTGGACGAGCGCTGATCTTGCTGCCGTCGGTGAGGATGAATTGCAAGACGTCTGAGCTGGGGTAGGGGAGCGTGGTTACTTCACCCGAGATCATGTTTTTACAAGTGCCTGCTTTCACGTCGTGAAGCTCGGCAAGCGCTACGCCGCCAAGGGTTTGAGGAGGTTGGTTGCGTAAGCGCGACATCATGCTCTGAATCTGCGCAACGCCGTCTATTCCCTTCAACGTAATACTTACCAACTCTTCTTGGAACACACCGTGTTGTAGGTAGAGGTCTTTCAACATGCCCCACATCGTTGTTCCTTTACTCTGCGCGTATGCTGCGATCTCTGCAAACTGAACCGCCGACAACGCAGCGTCTTTATCGCGAACAAAATCACTCACCAAATAGCCGTAACTCTCTTCTCCTCCGGCTACGAAATTCTCTTTTCCTTCTTTCTCTTTGATTAATCCCGCAATAAACTTAAATCCTGTAAGCGTGTCGTAACAAGGCACATTGAACGACTGCGCAATGCGGGCTATCAATTCGGTTGTCACAATCGTCTTTCCAATAAACGGATGCTCAGGTAATTTTCCTTTTTCCTTTCCAACCAACAAACGATAATACACCAACAAGCTTCCCGCCTGATTTCCATTAATCAATACCAATTCATTCTGATCGTTTCTCACTGCCAATCCCACACGATCGGTATCGGGATCTGTTCCCAAAACCAATTCAGCATTCACCTTTTCTCCCAATTCCAACGCCATCTTCATAGCAGACTTCTCTTCCGGATTCGGCGACTCCACCGTAGGAAAATTCCCATCAGGCACCGCCTGTTCTTCCACCACATTCACATTCGAAAATCCCAACGCCGCCAACGTCTTCGGCACCAACGTTATCCCCGATCCATGTATAGAAGTATACACAATAGAGATATCATTCTCACTCTTCACAGCCTCTTCCGAAAGCGTCAATCCACGGACGAGTTCCAAATATTTTTCTTCTACGTAAGACGGTACCTCAAGCACATCTCCCTTCTTTCCGAAGGAATCTTTCGAAGAATCTTGTGCAACATCTTGCAAAGTATTTGCATCTTGCGTAGCACTGGCACCTGTCATAGCATCCTTCACCTCATTGATTATGCCCGAGTCATTCGGCGGCAAAATCTGTCCGCCATCGCTCCAATACACTTTGTATCCGTTGTATTCTTTCGGATTGTGCGAAGCGGTGATAACTATACCTGCTGTGCACTTCAATTCACGAACGGTGAACGACAACAACGGGGTCGGACGTAATTCAGAATACAAATAAACACGAATGCCATTTTCAGCTAGAATATCTGCAGCAATTTTCGAGAAATAACTCGAGTTATTTCTCGAATCATACGCTATCGCCACCGAACCCTCACCACCCACTTGCGCGTGGTGTTTCAAAATATAATTCGCCAAACCTTGCGTGGCCATACCCACGGTATACTTGTTCATGCGCATACTTCCCACACCCATCACACCGCGCAATCCACCTGTTCCAAATTCCAAATCGGAATAAAACGAATCAATAAACAACTTCTCATCTACACGCTCCATGCGTTCAATCTCTGCACGCGTCTCAGCGTCTAAATCGTAAGTCTTCCACAAGCGTGCTTTTTCTTTGGCGGATTCTAATGCTGTCATTTCTTGTTTGTTTGGAACAAAGATAATCACTTCGTGATCAATCATCTTTGATGATCAATCCTCCGGATCAATCGCCTTGCGATCAATCGTTCCGATTAATCCGAAGGATTGATCACCGCAGGTGATTGATTGCACAGCAATTGATCTGACAACGTCAGATTGATCACGAAGTGGTTATGAGCCCCATAGGGCGACATGTGAAATGCCCCCAGTGAAGCTGGGGGATAAAAGTTTAGATAAAAACTGAATTTAAAAAGCAAAGGTTCCAATTATGCAATAGGAATTACGCAGTAGGAACAACGAAGTTCTAACAACGAAGTTCCCAGGGGCATTTCGAATGTCGCTCGATAAACGAGCTCAAAAGGTCTAGAAATTGTTTGTTTTTTGAAATTTACAGATATCACGTAAGTGTCTGTAAAAGAAGATTATAAACACTTTAAAGAAACCAAACTTCCGAGTTTGGCACGTTTTCACTTCCGAGTTTGGCGCATTTTTACTTCCGAGTTTGGCTCTGTTTTACTTCCGAGTTTGGCATCTTACGGCGAAGCCGATGACACAACACGTTGTGATGACCTTCTGCGAAGGATGACGGCAAAGCCGATGACCCTTCGGGATGACGCTTCGCGAAATCTTCCCTTCTCTTCCCCTTTCTTAACTTTTCTTACCTATTAACGCAACATTCGTGCTTCGCACATTCTTCCCCTTTCTTAACCTCTCTTACCTTTCACCTTCTGAATCCTCTCCATTTCTTTTTCATTCAAAAAAGTAGGAACCAGGTCTTTCATGTTAATGGAAAGAAAGTGGTGCAGAATAACTAGATCTTTAAGAGTAAACGGAGAAAGACCATTGATTAATTCAGAGATATACGTTTTGCTTTTGTGTCCGAGTACAGCGGTTAAATCGCCTTGAGTTAAATTCAAAGCTTTTAATCTGAGTTTGATTTTCTTTTTTCTTTTTTGAAAGAACACCCTCTCTTTTGCAACAAATTCCTCCGCAGCGTCGCTCTCAATCACCTGAAGATCGGTTACCAAATCAACATGACTCCAATGCTGCTTTTCATAAAGCTCAATCATGTCAAATACTTTTTCTCTGGCAGGAATATACTTAGAATTTTCAATACTCATCAGTCTGAGTATTTTACTTGCTTCCAATGCCCGCTCGAGCTCAAGCTCGCTTGAAATCACGCCTTTTTTTAGCAATTTTTCTAAATCGAATGGTTCAATCATTATTCAAAGTAATTATTATTTCGCAACCATTTTTCAATGGTTGATTTATTGTTTCTAAATGTTCGCTCGTACTCGTCGTGGCTTCCAACCCATAATACGGTGGCTTCATATTTTTTCTCAAACACAATGAGAATTAGTGTTCTATGAATTTCAATATTGAAAAAATAGAATCCATTTGCATTCACCAAGTCGGCATCTTTTCGGATATCGAAAAAACTTTTTTCAGAAGGAGAGTATCTCTCCAAATCAGAAATGAGTTTATCAATTTCAATTCCCAGCCGTTTATTTCCTTTATTCTTCTTTTTATGTTTCAGAAGAATCCTGATTCCATAAACTTTCATAAGAATACGTTGCTAAGATAATTATTAGTTCGGAAATATTCCGAATAATTGTTTTGATTTTTCATGAATCAAATCTCAGAAACCAAATTGGCATATGCACCAATTTTTATGTGCTAGTTATATGCTGTTTATTCGTCATCTGTGATGATCAATCTGACGTTGTCAGATCAATTGCTGTGCAATCAATCACCTACGGTGATCAATCTGACGTTGTCAGATCAATTGCTGCGCAATCAATCACCTGCGGTGATCAATCCTTCGGATTTATCGGAACGATTGATCGCAACGCGATTGATCCGGAGGATTGATCATCGAAGATGATTGATCACGAAGTGATTTGTTCCCTTCTCTTAACTTTCAAAGCACCTTATCTTTGTAGGATGGTCTTCTCCTCAGCAATCTTCCTCACCATATTCCTCCCAGCCTTCCTGCTGCTGTATTGGATATGCCCGAAGAAATTCAAGAATGCCTTCTTGTTGCTGTCAAGTGTCTTCTTCTACGCGTGGGGTGCGCCGAAATTTATTTTTGTTATAATAGGAACCACCCTTATCGATTTTTTCTTGGTGGGAAGAATGGATCGAAGCAAGAACGAGACGGAACGAAAACTCATTTTGATCTTTTCTGTCGTGATGAACCTGGGACTGCTGGTCTATTTCAAATACATGAACTTCTTCATAGAGAATGTCAATGTAGCCATGAAGGGAATGGGTCTCGAAAGCAGCATTCCGTGGACGAAGTTGGTTCTTCCAATAGGAATTTCGTTTTATACGTTTGAGACGCTCACATACGTGGTAGACGTTTTCCGAAGAGTACACAAACCACTGAAGAATTTCTGGGACTATCAGTTGTACATCATTCTTTTTCCAAAATTGATAGCCGGTCCCATTATTCGGTATCACGACATTGCCGATCAGATCACCGATCGCTCTTCACGTGACAACAGTACCGAACGTTTGTTCGGTTTTTATCGTTTTTGCATTGGACTGGGAAAGAAGGTACTCATTGCAAATACCTTCGCGGCTTTTGCCGACAGCGTGTATGGCAATGCTGAAACAGGTTTGGGTGCGCTCGATCCGAATACACTGGCTGCAGGAACCGCTTGGCTGGCGGCGATTTCCTACACACTGCAGATTTATTTCGACTTCAGCGGTTATTCCGACATGGCCATTGGTATTGGACGCATGATCGGTTTCAAATTCCCAGAGAATTTCAACAATCCGTATATCTCGCAAAGCATCACAGAGTTTTGGCGTCGTTGGCACATGACCTTGGGAAGCTGGATGCGCAATTACCTCTACATTCCATTGGGTGGAAACAAGGTGAGCAAAGGACGGTTGTATTTCAATCTATGGTTGGTGTTTTTACTTTCCGGATTGTGGCACGGCGCTTCTTGGAATTACATCATTTGGGGCGCTTGGCACGGATTGTTCCTTGTTCTGGAGCGCGCATTTCTACTGAAGGCCATGAGTTCCATTGGGAAGATTACGCGCGTGGCCTTTACGTTTGTGGTGGTGGTAATCGGATGGATATTCTTCCGGGTTGAAGATCTCGCTTCGGCATGGGGATACACCGCAGCGCTATTTGGCGGAAACGGAAGAAGCGTGAGCATGCCTATAGACATGGAGTGGATCGTGCTCGGAGCACTGGCTTTTGTCTTTTCCTTTTTCCTTCTCTTTCCAAAAACACAAAAAATTCAGGATGCTGTTTTCGGAGAGCGCGATTTAAGAAACCTTGGACACGTCGTAATGACGTGCGTTGCCGCTGCACTTTTCATCTTGTCATTGAGTTACGTCACGGCCAGTGGATTTAATCCGTTTATTTATTTTCGATTCTAATGAAGAGTAATAAACTGCATACCTTTTTGTTCGCCTTGGTCATTGCGGCTTTGTTTCTCCCCATGATACAAATGGTAAAACCGTTTGTTGAAGTGGGCCCACTTTTCGGTTCAATTGTCCCCACTGCAAAAGATTCGCTCACGCTGGAAGCGTGGTTCGACGGTACCTACCAAGAGAATCGAAACAAGTACATCAACGAGCAATTCGGATTCCGAAACACTGCTGTTCGTTTGCACAATCAGATTGCGTTTTCACTCTTCCATAAAGCCAAGGCCAACGGTGTTATTATTGGGAAGGAAGATTATTTGTACGAGATCAAATACATCAATGCCTTTCGCGGCGCGGAAGAGGTGAGTGCGGCCAAGGTAGATTCGAACCTCGTTATGCTGAAAGCCCTTCAAACTAAATTGAAAGAAAAAGGTGTTGAATTGGTGGTGGTCATGAATCCCGGGAAAGCTTCTTTTTATCCGGAATTCATTCCCGATGAATTCCCCATTCTTTCCAACCGAAGTTATTATTCCGAATACCAGAAAGGATTGGAAGCACAGGGCATTCAGCACATAGACTTTGGAAAATGGTTTCGCGAAATGAAGGGCAAAACACCTGCGCCGCTTTTCCCGAAAACCGGAATACATTGGAGTCAATACGGTGCAACGCTAGCAGCCGATTCGTTGGTTCGTTTTTGTTCGAATTTGTTGGGAAAAGAGATGAATGAATTTTATTGGAACAAAGACAATTTGCCGTTATCTACCAGCATGGAAAGTGTAGACGAGGACATTGGTTTGGGTATGAATTTATTGTATAACATCGAAGTTCTCCCCATGGCTTATCCGCGTGTGGGTGTAAATACGAAGTACGGTGTAGACTTCGGAAATACAGGTATTCAGCCGAAGATTGCTGTTATTTCAGACAGTTATTTTTTCAATATGCTTCAACTTCCACTTACTCCTGATTTGTTCCGTGAAGTGAATTTTTACTACTACAACAAACAGGTGCACAAATGGCCTATTCGAGAGATTGTAACTTCCGATGCATTGGCGCAAATGCAAGACATTGAGAAGTCAGACATTGTATTCGTCATGGCTACAGAATGCAACATGGATCAGGTTGGATGGGGATTTATTTCAACGGCTTATCGCTATTTTGTTTTGGGAGAGCACTTTGACACCCTGGCAATGCGCATAGAGAAATATAAGAATCGCATTGAATCTGACCTCACATGGAAGGAAGCCATTGCGGAAAAGGCCAAGCTGAATAAGGTTTCTCTCGACACCATGATTATGCGCGACGCCCGTTACATGGCCGAAATGGAATATTCGAGCGGAAATTAGAATAACGCTGTTGCCTGTTGTATTTTCGCGATGCAAATGAAACTGGTAATTATTCCCACCTACAACGAGCGCGAGAACATTGTTGAAATGATTCACGCGGTGCTCGATCAACCTACAGGGTTTCATTTGCTTATTGTAGATGATGGTTCTCCAGATGGAACTGCCGCTATGGTAAAAGAAAAGCAAACTGAATTTGCTGGAAGATTGCACATTCTTGAGCGCAGCGGAAAGCTGGGTCTAGGAACCGCGTACATTGCGGGATTCAAATGGGGATTGGCGAATAACTACGAATACATTTTCGAAATGGATTGCGATTTTTCGCACAATCCGAAAGACCTTCCTCGTCTGCTTGAAGCGTGTGAAAAGAATCACGGCGTTGCTGTCGGTTCTCGCTATGTGAAAGGTGGCGGCACAGTCGACTGGCCTTGGCACAGAAGAGTCATTAGTAAAGGTGGAAGTATATACGTCAACTTAATTTTAGGTTTGGGCGTAAACGACAGCACCGGCGGATTCGTTTGTTACCACCGCGATGTTCTTTCGAAAATGAATCTCGATGCCATTCAGTTTATCGGATATGCGTTTCAAATTGAAATGAAATACAAGGCGAAGCGCCTCGGATTCAAGATTGCAGAAGTCCCTATTCTATTCGCCGACCGCGTGAAAGGAACAAGCAAGATGAGTCTGAATATTTTTCATGAAGCATTCTTTGGCGTATTGAAAATGCGCTTTCAAAAAATATAACACTTATGCAAGTCATCAAAAACATCACCGTTGTTAATGAAGGAAAACAAACGGTCAGTGACGTATGGATTAACGGTTCGAAAATCGCGCATGTTGTCGCGGTTGGAACAATAGATTATAACAACGCCACGTCCATGGTAGATGGAACCGGAAAACATTTGTTCCCGGGATTAATCGATGATCAGGTTCACTTCCGCGAGCCGGGATTGACGCACAAAGGAGACCTTACGACTGAATCTGCGGCCGCCGCAGCGGGCGGAGTGACGTCATACATGGAAATGCCGAACACCAGCCCGAGTGCAACCACACTTGAATTGCTCGAGCAGAAGTTCAAGCGCGCGGAAGAAGTATCTACCGTGAACTATAACTTCTTCATGGGAGCCACGCCCGAGAACGCCGATGTGTTGGCGCAAGTGAATCCGAAGGAAGTGTGTGGTGTGAAGATTTTCATGGGTTCTTCAACTGGAAATTTATTGGTAGAAAAGCGCGAAGCGTTGGAGATTATTTTCTCTAAGGTGAAGACGCTCATTGCTACGCACTGCGAAGACGACGGCATTATCAAAAGAAATTTAGAGGCCTTGCAAGCAACAGGAAGAACACTCACTGCAGCTGACCATCCTGTTATTCGCAACGCAGAAGGATGTTATGCATCAAGTTCTATGGCTGTTGAATTGGCGAAGAAGCACGATGCACGATTGCACATTCTTCACATAAGCACAGCACGTGAATTGGAGTTGTTTACGAACGCCATTCCGATGAAGGAAAAGCGCATCACAGCAGAAGCGTGTATTCATCATTTGTGGTTTACGGAAGAAGATTATGCAACGAAAGGAAACTACATAAAGTGGAATCCGGCAGTGAAATCGTTCAACGACCGAATGAAAATTCGGGAGGCGGTGAACGACGGAAGAATAGACGTCATAGCCACCGACCACGCTCCGCATACCATTGAAGAGAAGGAGCAAGAATACCTGAAAGCACCAAGCGGCGGACCCTTGGTTCAACACAGTTTACAAGCATTAATTGACCTCCACAGACAAGGTGTTTTCACCCTAGAAAAAATAGTAGAAAAGGCATCTCATGCTGTTGCTGATCTTTTCCAAATCGATGGACGCGGTTACATTCGCGAAGGCTACTTCGCCGACTTCGTCATGGTAGATCTATCTTCTCCATACACCGTTACCAAAGAAAACCTCTTATACAAATGCGGCTGGTCTCCGTTCGAAGGACATACGTTTTCGAGCACGATCGTTTCAACGTGGTGCAACGGGAAGTTGGTGTTTGAGAATGGGAAGCTAACTGGCGAGAAGAGTGGAATGGCGCTAACGTTTACCCGTTAATTTTCCCTTCGGGACAAATCCCTTCGGGACAAATCCCTTCGGGACGTATCCCTTTGGGATGTATCCTTTCAGGACTTATCCCGTAGGGACGAATTATAAATTCTTTTCGAGAAGTAATTTGATTTCAGTGAAAAGAAATGGAATGTTATTTCGAACAACATCGATAACAATTTCGTAGTCTACTCCGAAATAGTCATGTATTAGCTTATCGCGCATACCCGCCATTTCCTTCCATTCGATGTGGCTATTTAGTTGACGAAAATCTTGATCTATTCTTTTACTTGCTTCGCCAATGATTTCAATGCTTCGCACAAGAGCCCTCAGGAGAGTTTGGTCGAGGTAAATGTCGTCATCCGTTTTTGAAAATGTTGAGTTCAAAATAAAATCACATTCTTCCAAAATATGTTGAAGAAACTCTTTTCTAGACGGATACATATTCAAGCGAATTTAGAATTGAAGTTCTTAAATATGGGCTGAGAGATTTATCTGTAAGCACTTCAACTTTTCTCCCTAAGGTAGACTCAAGAAAGAACACCAGACCGATAAAATTTTTATATGTCTTTTTTCCCGGTTGAAATTCAACAAAAAAATCAACGTCGCTTTCTTTTTTAGCTTGGTCACGAACAAATGATCCGAATAGAGCCAAACGAGCCACTCCAAATTTTTCAATATTGGATTGATTCAATTTAATAATATGTAGCAGCTCAGCTTTCGATGTAACCATTGAAACAAATTTAGTGGAATTATTACATTAATCAATTTCTTCGTGATCAATTGCGTTGCAATCAATCCTGCGGATGCAGCTTATCGCGAAGCGATTGATACGAAGTATTGATTTCGAAGAAATTGATCACCGCAGGTGATTGATACGTAGTATTGATCTGACGAAGTCAGATTGATTGTCTCCGACAATTGATCACGTAGTGATTTATTTGTCAAAAATAAACAGGTAATTCGGAAAAATATCGAATTAAGTCATTATTTTTGACAAATGAACCCTGTTTTAGAGCTATTAAAATTCAAAGACCAACCCATTGGTACGCAAGTGTTATTGGGAATATTGAGGGATTATAGCCGTCCGTATGATAAGATTATTGATCTTGTTCAACAGGGATATATTGCTCAATTGAGAAAGGGGTTGTATATGATTTCTTCAAAGGTGAGTAATACTTTTCCCGAATCCTTTTTAATCGCCAATCAATTGTACGGTCCGAGTTATGTGTCCATAGATTCCGCTTTGTCTTATTGGGGATTCATTCCAGAGAGAGTATTCGAGACAACGAGTGTAACAGTGCGTCTATCAAAGAATTTCTCTACGGAAGTCGGAACCTTTAGTTTTACGCATATCCCGAAATCGTATTATCCTTTGGGTATTCAGTCCGTAGCCCTAACGGAAACACAGCACGTGCTAATGGCCAGTCCCGAGAAAAGTCTTTGCGACAAAATAATAACCACGGCTGGAATTAATCTTCGAAGTAAGAAGCAAGCGCAATCTTACTTGCTGGATGATCTGCGAATAGATCATGAAAAATTGGTCGAGTTGAATGTTACTGAAATGTCGAATTGGCTCTCGTTAGCGCCAAAAGCGAATAGTTTGAAAACACTCATTGAAGCAATTTCAGAATTATGATAAAACAATGGATTGAATCCTACGAGCCGAAGAATGTTCAAGAAACAGAACAAGCTCTTAGAGAGATTATGCAAGAGATTACACTTGCAGGATTGCACAGAGCTAATTTTTTTAAGCATGCAGCATTTTACGGTGGTACTGCACTTCGAATATTCCACGGTCTGGAGAGGTTTTCGGAAGACTTAGATTTTTCTCTTGTAGAAAAAAATCCTGACTTCAAGTTAGAGCCTTTTTTCAATGCTGTAATTGAAGAGTTTGAATCGCTGGGATTGAAGGTAAGCCTTCATCAAAAACTAAAGTCGAAAAGTTCGTCAATAGATTCAGCCTTTTTGAAGTCTGACACCTTGTGGAATGAGTTGGTTTTCGAAAGTTCGATACCACAGCTGCGAATGACCACCAAACCTGTGATTAAAATAAAAATTGAAGTCGATACCAATCCACCCCTTCATTTTGAAACTGAAAATCTCCTCTTAACTAAGCCGTTTTCTTTTTACGTCAATTGCTTTACATTGCCCAATCTGTTCGCTGGAAAAATGCATGCTTTACTTTTTCGAAAATGGAAAGACAGAGTGAAAGGCCGCGACTGGTATGACTTAGCGTGGTATATAAAGAATGGAGTGCAACTCAACTTAGAACACTTTTGCAATCGCGCAATCGAAAGCGGCGATTGGCAAGATTCAACCATTAGTAGGGCACAATTAATTTCCTTGTTAGAAAACAAAATCAATTCAGTCGATATAAATAAAGTCAAAGACGATGTCATTCGTTTTATTCCAGACAGAGCAGAATTAGACATTTGGTCGAAGGAGTATTTTCAGGCGTTGATTAGGAAATTGAAATCGGGACACAACACGTTGTGATGACCTTCTTCGAAGGATGACGGCGAAGCCGATGACAATCTTCGATTGATGACACAACACGTTGTGATGACCTTCTACGAAGGATGACGGCGAAGCCGATGACAATCTTCGATTGATGACACAACACGTTGTGATGACCACTTCGTGGATGATCGTTCCGGATGACGCTCCGCGAAGCGGTCATCGAACTTGTTCGTCATCGATTGTAAATCGTCATCAAACGAAGTTTGTCATCACCTCCGGTGTCATCCGCTCCGCGGTCATCACCTTCGGTGTCATCACACGAAGTGTGTATTATCTTCGCGCTCATGAAATCTATCATCACCACCTTTTTCCTGACATTCATCACTCTCCTTTCCTTCGCCCAAACCACAACTCTCACCGGTGTTGTTGAAGGTATTGATGCTGGAAAGACAGAGAGCTTAGCTTTCGTAAGTGTGAGTGTTCATGCGGTGAAGGACAGTTTGGTGTTGAAGGCGACGGCTTCGGATAACGGTGGATTATTCAGTTTGGAAATTGAAAGTGCCGATTCAGTGTTGGTGTATTTCAACATCATTGGATACAAGCCTATTTGGAAAAAGATTGCGGTAAGTGCAAGTGTGAACCTTGGAACGGTGCAGCTGGCAAGGATTTCAGCGGTGACGTCTGAAATGGAATTTGTGGCGAAGAAACCTCTTGTGCAAGTGCAAGCCGATAAAACCATTTTCAATGTGGAAGGAACGGCGAATGCGGTTGGATTGAATGCCTTGGAATTGTTGCGCCGCGCGCCAGGTGTTGTCATTGATAACAACAACAACATTTCCGTAAAAGGAAAGTCTGGAATTACGGTTTACATCGACGGAAGAATTTCTCCGCTTCAAGGTTCGCAGTTGTCTGACTTCTTGAAAAGCACACCTTCTTCATCGATTGAAAAAATTGAGATCATCACGAATCCCTCTGCACGCTTCGATGCCGCGGGTACTGCCGGTATTTTGAATATCGTCATGAAGAAGAACAGCAACTACGGACAGAATGCGACGTTCGGATTGGGATATGGAAATCAGATTTATGGAAAGATTAACGGTTCCTTCACCTACAACAGAAGGAAAGGGAAGACCAATGTCTACGCGACTTATGGAAATAATTTTTCAGAAGATTGGGGGTATATGCGTTTCTACAAAGAACAGAATGGAATCTTCTTCGATCAGAATTCATACACTTATTCCAAGAACAAATCTCACTATGGAAAGGCGGGTATTGATATTTCCATCAACGACAAGAACACCATTGGCTTTTCAGTGAATGGCAATCTTTCAAATGATCTATGGGATAGCCACGGTTCAACGCCTATTGGAAGTATAGCGCCGGGTGCCGGGGTTGACAGTACCTTGGAAGCGAATTCTACAAACGATGGATATCGCAACAATTACGGAGCGAATGTCAACTACCAATGGAAGGGATCGAACGAGAAAGAACTGACCGTTGATGCGAATTATGGATTATACGACATTGACAACGGGAACTTCCAACCCAACAGATACATAGGTTCTGACGGAAGCTTGTTGAACGAGCGTGTTTATCAAAATAATACAGCAACTAAGATTAACATTGCTATTGTTCGCGCTGACTACAGTTTCAGTTGGAAAAAAATCAAGTGGGAAGCGGGGTTGAAAGGCACGCAAGTGAACACGAACAACAAGCTTGACTTCTTCAATGTGTATGGAAATGTTTTCAGCGTAGATTCAAATCTCACCAATGCATTCGACTACAAGGAACGCGTGCTAGCGGCATACGCCAACGCTTCTGGGAAGTACAAAAAATTCGGATGGCAAGTGGGAGTGCGCGCTGAAAACACGAAAAGCAACGGCGAGTTATTCGCACTAACACCGCAACCTCTTTCGAAAGTAGATCGCTTGTACACAAACTTCTTTCCAAGTGCGGCAATCACTTTCGACCACAAAGAGACAAGTACCTTCAACTTAACCTACAGTCGCAGAATTGACAGACCAAGTTACCAGTCGTTGAATCCGTTCGAGTCGCGTCTCGACGAACTTTCCTATTCACGCGGTAACGCGTTCCTTCAACCCCAATACACCGATGCGTTGGAGTTAAGTCACACGTTGTTCTACATGCTCACGAGTTCAATCGGTTACAGCAAGACCAACGGATTCTTCACCGAGATTACAGATACCACAGAGTTTTCGCGTTCGTTCATTCAAACGCGTAACCTTGGATACAGAGAGAACATCACGTTCAACATTGGAAGTCCTGTTCCCATTGCGAAGTGGTGGGACGGTTATGTGAATATGGGCGTGTACAACATTCACAACCGCGCAACCTTCGAAGACGGCAACACCATTGACCTTCGTGCAACGTCGTACAACATCTTCATGCAAAACACCTTCAAGTTCAACAAGACCACCTCGTTCGAACTCTCTGGATTCTTCAACGGTCCGAGCGTATGGGGCGGCACTTTCCGCAACAAGCCTATGGGTGGAATGGACGTTGCCTTCCAAAAAACTTTCTTAGACGACAAGCTCGTTCTTCGTCTCGCCTACGGCGACATTCTTCGCACCATGCGTTGGAGAGGCATTTCTCAATACGCCGGTCTCTACATGGACGCCAGCGGCCTCTGGGAATCGCGCACCGCGCGTATCAATCTCACCTGGAAGATTGGGAATCAGAAGTTGAAGGAGAAGAAGGCGTCACAAGTTGACGAGTTCAAACGCGTTAAATAATCCTAACCAGCGAAGCTGGATGACACAACACGTTGTGATGACCGCGGAGCGGATGACGCAACGGAGTTGCGATGACCGCGGAGCGGATGACGGCGGAGCCGATGACACCGGAGGTGATGACCTTCTTCGAAGGATGACACATTACATGTGATGACAATCTTCGATTGATGACCGCGATGCGGATGACCCTGCGGGATGATTGTTTATACGTAAAATGGTTATATCTACAAGGTTTGAAGGTGTTGGATTTCCGAGGGAATTGCGAATATTTTATATGAAAATCACATAACCGTTAATTGCGAGAACAGAGTTGTGAAAAGAATTTTGATGAAATTCTATTCTCAATGAAGACTTCTATTGAACAAAAATCAAAAGCTCTTTCCTTCCAGATTTCAGAGGTTTGTAAAAAGCACCGCAAAGATTACACGCACATCAAGACCATTGATCAATGTCTCAGAAGTTCTTCTTCTGTGGCTGCCAATATTCAAGAGGCACTTGCATCGCAAAGCAATAAAATGATTTTAAGTAAGCTATACATAAGCTTAAGAGAAGCGAAAGAAACAAACTTCTGGATAGAGAAATTCCAACATGACAGAATCATTTCCGATATTGAACAGCACAGTCTGAAAACGCAGTGTAATCAGGTTATTCGGGAGTTGTATGCATTTATAAAGTTTATTAAGAAGAGAGGTTAACACACTTCGTGATGACACTTCGTGATGACACTACGTGATGACACTTCGTGATGACACTACGTGATGACCGTTCCGGATGACCACTGCGTGGATTACCCTGCGGGATGACCGTTCCGGATGACCACTGCGTGGATTACCCTGCGGGATGACCGTTCCGGATGACCACTGCGTGGATTACCCTGCGGGATGACCGTTCCGGATGACCACTGCGTGGATTACCCTGCGGGATGACCGTTCC
>CAMCVP010000020.1 GCA_945881835.1 Chryseobacterium gleum
AGTGTAGTGGGAGACACAACAGATTATTCATTTGCTTTTGATTCAATTGAAAACGCGGTTCGCATGCATATCGATGCGAGCAATCCCAACAGCACATGTATGCTATACAATTACGCGAATGCTGAAACCGGATTTTTTGAGTTTACAGATTACAATCGAATCATGGGTGTGATGTTAACCATGGCAAGAGAATTCAATTATCGCTCGGGTGGATGTTGGGACTTTACGCTTTCTCCCGCTCAAGTAGCATGGCTTCCGCAACTATTGAATCCAACCCCCAAGGTTCCGAACTTAGATTCTTTGAAGGTTTTTACTGGCATGTATGCCGCGAATGTTGATGTTGAAGATGTTGAAGAAAATGGAATGTATAAGTCAACACGCATTAGAAAAAACAATACAAAGGTTCAAATTGATTTATTGAAATTTGGAAGTGCGATCGTGCTCGATAAAATTATTGACTACCTGAAAGAGAAAAACGCGACAGTCAAGCAAGCCGTAGTGAAGACAGACGTATGGCATGCTGGATTCGGCGCAGCTGTAGATAGTTTGAATGTGCTGGACATGAAAACGTCTGGGCAAAACACCGGTAATCTTTTACGTGTGGTGAATCGCGCTTATGCCACATTCGATGCAAGAAACAAATTGTCTTTGCTCGATCCGAAAACACTTTCACCCGTTCAGAACGAAATGTATCAGAGTTATGTTTCCGCTAAGACTATTGTTGAGTCTTATGTTTTTGCAGAGGCTTTCATGGTAATGGGTGTGGAAGGAATTGGCGCTTTTTATGAAGCGAATGCAGATAGCGACATTCAGTCGTTGGTTTATTTCATGAAGTCAGATTCCGAACGCGCTTCAGCTTCTACGGAGAATTTCAATAAAATGATGGTGGCTCCTTCGAACCAATAAAATGGAAGAGAAATTAATCTTAGCTATTGAAAGCAGCTGCGATGAAACCTCGGCCGCGGTATTGTTGGGAACCAAAGTTTTATCGAATGAAGTCGTGACTCAGCTGCAACATGCCCAATACGGCGGAGTTGTTCCTGAGATAGCGAGTCGTGCTCATCAAACGATGATTACAGCCGTTGTGCACGCAGCATTGCAATCGGCCAATAAAGAGTTGAAAGATTTAGAGGCCATAGCCGTGACGCAAGGTCCTGGACTGATGGGGTCATTGTTGGTTGGAATTTCTTTTGCGAAGAGTTTGAGTTTAGCATTGGATATTCCGTTAATTGGAGTGAATCATATGCAAGCGCACATTCTTGCTCATTTGGCTGAAGATTGTGAAAAGCACCCCGCGTTTCCATTTTTGAATTTAACTGTGAGTGGCGGACACACGCAGTTGGTTGTGGTCCATTCTCCAACACGAATGGAAGTGGTAGGAGAGACCATTGATGATGCAGCAGGGGAGGCGTTTGATAAGGCGGCTAAGGTTTTGGGGTTGGATTATCCGGGAGGGCCTTTGTTAGATAAAATGGCTCAAACAGGAGATGCGAAGAAATTCAGTTTCCCCATTCCAAAAGTGGAAGGTTTGAATTTTAGTTTTTCAGGATTGAAAACTTCGTTGCTTTATTTCTTGCGAGATAATCAAAAGGAAAACAAGAACTTTATTGAGGAAGAAAGAGCGAATCTTTGCGCTTCGTTTCAACATACAGTTGTCACTTATTTACTCAGACAGATTCAACGTGGAATAGATGCGACTGAAATTAATCAGATTGCAATCTGCGGTGGCGTTTCCGCGAATAGTGAGTTGAGAAAACAGTTGATTGAATTCGGATTGAAAAACAATGTTGAAGTATACATTCCTCCGTTCAAATATTGCACAGATAATGCAGCCATGATAGGCGTAGCAGCACATTATTTAATGAAAGAAAATCAGATTTCAAATCTGAATATGGTTCCGCTAAGTCGCTACCCGTTATAGATTATTGTATTTGTAAAGTGGATCCATTTCACTGTCAGGACCAATGGTAATGAGTGGATTAATGATACCGTTGTTTAGTCCGTAAACCCAGCCGTGAATTAAAGGCATCTCTCTTTTTTTCCAAGCACCTTGAACGATGTTTGTTTCAGCTAAGTGATGAACCTGTTCTAATACATTTAATTCCACAAGGCGATCGAATTGCTTTTCTTCGTCTTGAATCGATTTTAATTCGGTTCTATTCGCTTTATATACATCCTTGATGTTGCGCAGCCAATTGTTTATTAGCGGGAGATAATCGTTGCCCATGGCAGCTTTCACACCGCCGCATCCGTAGTGTCCACAAACAATGACGTGCTTTACTTCTAAGACATCAACTGCATAAGTTAAAACGCTTAGCAAGTTTATGTCGGTGTGAACCACCATGTTCGCAATGTTTCTATGCACGAATATTTCACCAGGGGCAGTGCCAGTAACCTCGTTTGCAGGCACGCGACTGTCGGAACAACCAATCCATAAATATTCGGGAGTTTGAAGTGCTGCTAATTTTTTGAAATAATCTGGGTTTTCTTCAATACGATCTTCAGCCCAAGCTTTGTTATTCAATAAGAGATTTTCAATGACTGACATGGCTTAAATTTTTATGGTTTTTAGTACCTCGGGTAATTCACCCCAGTTGTTTTTATTTAATTCAATTCGAATGTTTTTCACCTTTGAACTCACAATGAAATCTTGAAGAATTTCCAGAATATCAGGATCCATAAACTCACATTTTCGAGCGTCGATTAACAAAAAACTTCCTTCAGGAATTTTAAGTAAAGCTTTTTTCAAAGCAGGTTTATTCAAGAATGAGACTTCTTTGCGGAAGCGAAGAAGCGAATCGTTGTTGTCGCCTTTTGTAACTCGGATGGCACTTTTGAAGTTTGAGCGGATAACGAAGAACAATCCGAACACAAGTCCCACGATCACACCTTTCAACATGTCGCTGAAATAGATAGCCAAAAACGTAGCAATGAATGGAAGAAATTGTGCAATTCCTTCTTTCCAGAGATCTCTGAAAATGGCTGGTTTTGTTAGTTTAAATCCAACCATAATCAAAATAGCGGCGAGCGCCGAAAGAGGCACCATATTCAAGTATGGACCTAAGAATAATACTGCCATCAATAGCCAAACTCCATGCATGAATGCCGACCATTTGGTCTTTGCGCCGGCCAAACGATTCGATGAGCTACGCACGACAACAGAAGTTACAGGTAATCCTCCAAACAGACCACTGGCAGCATTGCCAATTCCTTGTGCAAGTAGTTCGCGATTAGGAGGAGTGATTCGTTTCTGTTCGTCGAATTTATCGGTCGCTTCTATATTTAAAAGCGTTTCAAGTGATGCAACTATTGCAATAATTGCAGCTTGCATCCAGACTGTTGTATTTAAGAAGTTGGCAAAATTTAACTTATTCCAAATGAATAAACTTGAGGCTGTTTCTAAAGAGGGCAGTTGTATGAAATGTTCGGCTTCCAACTGTTCTGTAATTCCAAGATATTTAGAAGTGATGTTGAGTATTATTCCAACAACCACAACGATAAGAAACGGAGGCGCAATCTTTAATAGAAGGGTGTTCTTCATTCTTTTTGAATCGAAGAAAATGAGCAGTAGTAAACAAGTTAATCCAATAACGACTGCCTCACTGTGAATAGTTGCATGAAAGAGTTCTGTAATAGTGTTGTTTCCATCTGCCTGAACAAAGTTTTCATCACCTTCATAGTCTCCATCGTAGCCAACTAAATGCGGAATCTGCTTGAAGATGAGAATGAATCCAATGGCAGCCATCATTCCTTTAATAACGGAAGTCGGAACAAATTCACCGAAGAACCCAACTCTTAAAGCTCCGAAAATAATTTGCAAAATTCCGGCAAGAAAAACGCTTGTGAAAAATAAGTTTAAGTCATTATTAAGGCTTGAAATTGCTGTTGTAACAACCACAATAAGTCCCGCTGCAGGTCCAGATACACTTAACTGAGAGCCACTTAGAAGACCAACAATTAATCCACCAGCTATACCTGAGATAACTCCAGTTATTGCGGGTAGCCCTGTAGCAAAGGCAATTCCTAAACACAAGGGAAGTGCAACTAAGAACACAACTAACGAAGCGGAAAAGTCGTTTTTATGTGGAAGGATAAGTTTCATGTCTTTAGTTAAATCGTGTTTTCTGCGTTAAGGCTGTTGTAATAATTCCCTAAATCTAATCTAAGTTTTCGAATGTACTCTTCCTTCAACCAATCTAAATAACTGTCGGTACTCTTTGAAATACAGTAGCTGTATTGTTTCATGCGACTTTTAATGTCTTGATCAAGAATTTTTAAAAGTTCGAATGCTCTATCTAAAGTAGGGGCATTCTCTTGAATGATAGTAGCGTGTTGTTGCATGCTCTTATCTAGCACACTCTTTCCTTTTCCTCCAAAACGTGTAATGCGCAAATACTCTTCTTTTATGTCGAAATCTATCACGGGAGATAGCGCGAACATGTCGCGAATTTCTGGCGACATTTCGTATTTCATTTCTCGCGACATTTGCTCGTCGCTTACAATGCTTTCAAGGTAATTGTGCGGATGCGCAAAGATGTCGAACCAATCTATAAACTGCTCCCAAAGGCCAAAACGCTTAGCATTGTTTCCCAAGTCAATGACCGTGAAATCTTTTTTCTCGCCGAAAACGCGTGAACCTCTACCAATCATTTGATGGTAAAGCGTAAGCGATTTTGTAGCCCGATTGATAATGATTGTTTCTACCGAAGGTTCATCAAAACCAGTGGTTAAAATCGAAACGGAAGTTAGCACAGCGTCCGGTTTTGTTTTAAACCACTCGAGTATTTCACGGCGCTCTTGCTCGTTATGGGTATTGTCTAAATGACGAATTTCATATCCTTGTTCACGAAACAAATGGAATACTTGCTTCGAAGTGTTTATCCCGTTGTTGAAAATCAGCGTCTTTGTCCCTTTTGCTTTTTGTTCATAGGCATACAAAAGCTTTTCTTGCATGTACATATTTCCATAAAGCTTCTCAGAACTGCTAACGGTATAGTCTCCGGTTATTCCTACTTTCAACGAGTGCAAGCTAACGTCGTAGCTATATGTTGTAGCTCTTGCCAAATATCCACGACCAACAAGATTACCAATGCTTTCGCCAATGATTAAATCGTGGTAGTTGTCTTTTAAAGGGAGCTTAATATTACTGCTCAGTGGTGTAGCGGTAACGCCCAAGATCACCTGCTCTTCAAACCATCCAAATAATTTTCTGAATGAATTGTAGTGTGCTTCGTCAATAATTACGAGACCTAAATTGGCGAATTCCATTTTCTCGTCTCGCAAACGATTGTGCAAGGTTTCAACCATAGCAACAAAGCATTCGTATTCCGACTCGTCGGGCAATTGCTTAACCTTGCTAACAATGATTTTATTTTTTACCGAAAAATTATTCAAGACATTGCTTGTCTGACTAAGTAATTCTATTCGGTGTGTGAGTATGAGAACCTTCTTTCCGGTTTCCTGAATGTAACGTCGGGCAATTTCTGAGAAAATTACGGTCTTTCCACCACCCGTTGGGAGCTGAAAGCATAGGTTGTAATTCGTAGGAAATTCATGAATACGCGCAAAAATTCGCTCAAGAGCTTTTTCTTGATAATCATATAGTTTTTTTCTCTCTTGCGGTACTTCACCCATACTTGAACACGTTGCTTTTTTGGGCAACGTGCAAAAATAGGACTATTTAAGCCTTCTGAGAATAAGAACTTATTAAGAGTACTTCACAAAATCATTAAATCTTTTCAGGATGAAAAGGTCTCATGATTATCTCGCTTACATTAACGCCATTTGGAACTTCAATGGCATTCATGATTTGTTGAGCAACCCATTCAACGGGCATTCCAGCTGCGAAGCTTGGACGGAATTGTGCAAGTAACGCTTCATTTTTCGTTTGTTCAACAAATGGAGTATTAACCGATCCCGGGCTAATCGTTGTTACTCGAACTTTTTTCGCAAGTTCAGTACGAATACTTTCGCTAATTGCGAATACAGCATGTTTGGTAGCACAGTATATTCCTGAATTCGGAAATACATAGTGTGAAGCCAGTGATCCTAGGTTTATGATATGTCCTGTAGAGGCCACCAAATGGGGAAGGCAAGTGTGCAACACATTCAATACGCCTTTGATGTTCACATCAACCATGGTGTGCCAATCTTCCAATTTTGCATCTTCCAACAAATCGAAAATTCCCAATCCGGCGTTGTTCAATAACACGTCAATACCTCCCATAGACTGCACAGCAGCTGATGTCATTGCCTTTACTTCTTCAACATTCGTAACGTCTGTTTTTAAGAAAAAGGTGTTTGCATTTTTCGAAGCCATCTCGGCTAAAACCGTTTCATTTCTTCCCGCAATAAAAACGGTATGTCCATTTTTAATTGCTAATTCATACGTTGCCGCGCCAATTCCACTAGATGCACCGGTGATTAAAATTCGTTTTGTGTTCATTATTTTTGAGCTTTTTTGTAAAGTATGAATGCAAGTATTCCGAAAATTAAATTCGGCAGCCAAACGGCCAATTCGCTTGGAACTCCTAAATTCATTGCACTCACAGCTGTTATGCGTGAAATGAAAATAAAGATGAATCCAATGATGATTGCCAAAGCTAAGTGAAAACCAATTCCTCCGCGCGATTTTCTTGACGCTATTGACACGCCAATAACGGTCAACACCAAAATTGAAAAGGGGGTTGCTGTTCTGTTTTCTCTTTCCAATTCGAACTGAGCAACATTCCCCGATCCGCTTAGCTTTTGGTCTTCAATAAACGCATTCAATTCAGACCAATTCATCGTGGCCACAATCTCGGAGCGCAATCCGAAATCTTCTGGACGAACTTCTAAAATTGTATCTAATTTTTGTTTGAAGCACACTTGCTCCGTACCGTCTTTGAAAATGCGTACCTGAGCGTTCGTGATACTCCAAGATTGCGTTTCCGGTTTGAAATTGGCCGAAGAGGAGATAAGTTTGAAGGTCAGTTCCCCATCTTTCCAATGTTCCAACGAAAAATTACTTCCTCCTAAATTACTTGGATTGTATCGTTGAAAGTATGCAATAAGACCTGGTTCAATTTCTCTGTGAATGTTCTTGTCTTGAATGGTAAGTTGTTCTTTCAAGTATTTTACTTCAAACTCAAATTTGCGTTTGTTTGCTAACGGAACCACATAGTGACCGAAAGCAAGGGAGATGAAAATGAGAGAGAACGCGACAATGAAATAGGGGCGAAGGATACGGTTGTAGCTTATGCCCGAAGAGAGCATTGCAATGATTTCAGAACGTTGAGCAAGTTTGCTAGTAAACCAAATAACGGTTAGGAAAATAATAAAGGAGCTAAGTAAATTTCCAAAGTGCAAACAAAAGTTGAAATAGTAATCTGTAATAATTTCCCACAAGGAGGCTTGCGACTGAAGAAGATCGTCTATGTTTTCACTAATGTCGAACACCACAGCAATAATTACAAAGGCACCAATCATGAACAGAAAGGTTCCGATGAATTTTTTAATGATATAGAAGTCTAGTTTTTTTATCACAAACGTGCAGATAATCTTTTCACGGTTTCTTCTTTCCACGTCGCGAAGGTACCTTCAATAATTTTCTCACGGGCCTTTTCCACCAAACGTAAATAGAAATTCAGGTTATGCACCGATGCTATTTGCAAAGCAAGAATTTCATTTGCTGCGAACAAGTGACGCACGTATGCTTTCGTGTAATATGAATCGACATAACTGTCGCCCGATTCATCGAGTGGTGAAAAATCGTTTTCCCACTTTTTGTTTTTCATGTTTATTGTACCGTTCCAGGTGAACAGCATGCCGTTGCGTGCATTGCGCGTAGGCATTACACAATCGAACATGTCAACTCCAAGCGCAATGCACTCCAAAATATTCACAGGCGTCCCAACGCCCATAAGATATCGGGGTTTGTCAGCCGGTAAAATCGAGCACACAAGATCTGTCATTTCATACATCATCTCATGCGGTTCACCAACACTCAATCCCCCAATTGCATTTCCGAATGCACCTTTATTGGCAATGTATTCAGCACTTTCTTTTCGAAGGTCAGGAAATATACTTCCTTGTACAATTGGAAAAAGCGCTTGCTCATGTCCGTACAACGACGAAGTTTCATCGAGTCTTTTGAAACAGCGATCCAGCCACTGATTGGTAATGTGCAGCGATTCACGTGCATAAGTTTTGTCGCAAGGGAAAGGCGGACACTCATCGAATGCCATAATAATATCGGCACCAATACTGCGCTGAATGTCCATCACATTCTCTGGTGTAAACGTGTGCTTCGAACCGTCGATGTGTGATTTGAAAACAACACCTTCAGGATTGATTTTTCGGTTCTTCGATAAACTATAAACTTGATAACCCCCGCTATCTGTAAGAATAGGGCGGTCCCAATTCATGAATTTATGAAGCCCGCCAGCTTGTTCCAAGATTTTTGTGCCCGGACGCAAATACAGGTGGTAGGTATTTCCCAAAATAATTTGGGCCTTCACATCGGCTTTCAAATCCTGCTGTGTCACAGTCTTAACAGAACCAATTGTTCCCACCGGCATGAAAATAGGGGTTTGAATTTTTCCGTGCGGAGTCTCTAAAACACCGGCTCTTGCCTTCGATAAATTGTCTTTCGCCTCTATTGAATACTTCATTTCTTCTTCACTTCAACTTTGGGTTTGTCTTCAATCACACGAGTTTCAATTTTCGATAAGTGGAGCATCCATGTTGAAATTTCTTCGAGTTCTTTTGCGTTAATGTAGCTGCCAATCGCTGTCAAATGTTCATTCCATTTTATTTTGCCCTGCTTCGCGGCATTGCTTAATCGAGTGATTGTATTTGACTGCGTTGACATATAGTTCAAGTACATACTTGAAGTGGAAAGGGGTATGCGATCTGGCGATGCCCACTGGGTTTGAGCATCTTCACCAAACATTCGTGCTGCCGTTAAATCTTGACCTCCAAAAGTTCCGGGAAATTCAATTCGGTTGGAGATTACACCTGTAAAAACTTCGGAATTTGAAGCGCTGGCGATAAGTGCTAAATAGGCTCCTAAACCTTCTCCGTATATGAAATTACTTTCAGGGAGAATGGCGTAATCCTTCTTTATCGAAGCTAGTAAAAGTGATATGTCTTCAGAAAAACTTCCAACTAAATCGGCATAAGAAAAACCAATTTTCGGACGGAAGCTGTAGCGCGTATTCCATACAAAAACCGCGTATCCGCTTTGACATAAGTGCTGAACGGCAGGGTTAAATTGGTTGGTATATGGAAGGAAAATGTTCTCAGGGATATAGATTACAAGCGGATAACTTGTCTTGTCATTTTTTGTTGGAAGGTACATACGTCCCGACTGTGGAATAACTTCTCCCGTTTGTATTTGAGCAACTTCACTTGAGATGAACATGAGGTTCTTTGATGCATATTTATCTGATGAAATCGGTATCGCTTGATTGTTCTGCCAAACAAAATAAGTAGGCTTTTGAACTTCTCCTTCCACATAAAATAGGATGGAGTTGTTTTTCTCTGCAACATCTATGATTTGAATAGATCCGCCTTTGAATCCTTGTTTTGAAAAGGCGAGAATTTTTTGAACGGTGGCATCTTTCGACTCTTGATATTCAGCTGCGTTTATGTTATTTGAAATTAAAGCTATTTCATTTTTACGCATGAAGAGACTCGTGCAATTTTCTCCTGGTTTACTGTTCAAGGGTTTGATACCTGTTTTTGAAATGGCACATGGATAAGTAGTGGTGCTTTGGAAGTTTGTGATGCCGTAGAGCACTTCACCATTTGAGTCGCATCCGTTGGTTTCGAAATAGTACCCCGAAGAAAATTCGAAAATTCGAGCACCTAATTTTTCATTTTCAATTTTGAAAATACGTGAGATCATGTTACTGTGTGAAGCCACCGCAACGATTCCCTTCGCTTTAGAAAAATACCAACCGAAAACCTCACCCGTTACGGATAGCGATGGGTTGTTTTTCTTCGAGGCGAAATCATATTTCACAACAGAGGCTGTGCTTCCGTTTTGATTGCTGAAGAATGCAGTTGTGGAAGTTGAACCGATATACATATTTGCTGGAATGCTTCCTACAACTTTGTTCGAGGAAACTTCAACAATATCAAAGGAATGCTCCGCTGTTTGAATTTCCAATGCAACGAGATTGTCATTGAGATAAAATGCATTCGTGACATCTTTTGTATTAGCATATTGAAGCGCACTCTTTTTGGATGATTGAATTTCAATAATGGTTATCGATTTCGAAGCACCTGTATTTTGAAGGGTAACGAACTTGTCGCCCGATTCATTCAGATCGACAGTTAGAATTTCAGGTTCGTTGAAAAAGTAGTTTGTCGGATAAATACTGTGCGGAATAGCTACAGTTTTAGCAGTATTACTTGCAGGTGGATTTACCTGCAATCCTTGGCCATTAGAGGTTTGAAGAATCGAAAATCCAACCAAAGAAATAAATAGAGAGAGTGACTTTTTCATTTTTCAAATTTAGTGAATGATAGTCAGAATAGAGTTATTCACAATCAAATGGGATATATTTTATAATTATTCATGAAAAATATGCTTTGACTTTAAAACAAGGGGGTATATTTGCTGAAAATTAGAAATTTTTGCTAACCACCCCTGTAAAAGAGGGGGTATAATGAAAAAAAACATGAGTTTAAGAAAAAACGCGCAACAGGAAATCAATAGCCGAGTGCCTATGCCACTGGCTCCGAATGGTCAACGCATCAGCGAATATTTCGGTGACAATGTGTTCAATCCTCACAAAATGCGTGAGTATCTTCCTGAAGACTTGTATGATAATCTTATGTCTTGCATCAATCAAGGTACACGTATCGACAGAAACGTTGCCGATCACATTGCTGCTGGAATGAAAGAATGGGCTATTAGCAAAGGTGCTACACACTTTACACACTGGTTTCAACCATTAACAGGTGCTACTGCAGAGAAGCACGATAGTTTCTTCAAGCCACTTGGAGACGGAAGAGCCATTGAAAAATTTGAAGGAACCATGTTGGTTCAGCAAGAGCCAGATGCTTCTTCTTTCCCGAACGGTGGAATTCGTAACACCTTCGAAGCCCGTGGTTACACGCTTTGGGATCCATCATCTCCAGCTTTTATTGTTGGAAACACTTTGTGTATCCCTACTATTTTCATTTCATATACAGGACACGCTCTTGATTATAAGATGCCGTTGATCAAAGCGCTTCAAGTCGTAGATGCTGCAGCAACTGCGGTTTGTCAGTATTTCGACAAGGATGTAAACAAGGTGAACACAACCTTAGGATGGGAGCAAGAGTTCTTCTTAGTAGACTCTGCTTTACACAAGGCACGTCCAGACTTAGCGATGACCGGTCGTGCATTGTTCGGCCACAAGCCTGCAAAAGGCCAGCAATTGGAAGATCACTATTTCGGAAGTATTCCTGAAAGAGTTTTGGCTTATATGAAAGACTTCGAATATGAAGCTCATTTGTTAGGTATCCCTGTCACAACGCGACATAACGAAGTTGCTCCAAACCAATATGAGGTGGCTCCAATGTTTGAAGAGGCTAACTTGGCGAACGACCACAACCAGCTTTTAATGGATTTATTAAAGAAGATTGCGCAGAAGCATAACTTCAACGTGCTTCTTCACGAGAAACCATACGAAGGTGTTAACGGAAGCGGAAAGCACAACAACTGGGCGCTTTCAACCAACACTGGTGTGAACCTTCTTCGTCCAGGAAAAAACCCAAAGTCGAACCTTCAGTTCTTAACCTTCATGGTGAACACCGTTGCTGCGATTCATGAGAACGCTGATGTTCTTCGTGCTTCCATTGCTACAGTTGGAAACGATCATCGTCTAGGAGCAAATGAAGCTCCACCAGCAATCATGAGTTGCTTCCTAGGTGAGCAGTTGAATGCTATGCTTGATAATCTTGAAAAGAATATCAAAGCAGGAAAGATGACTCCAGAAGATAAAACTGAATTGAAATTGAATATCGGAAAGTTACCACAAGTCCTTCTTGACAACACCGACAGAAATAGAACTTCTCCATTCGCATTTACCGGAAATAAATTTGAATTCCGTGCTGTGGGTTCTAGTGCAAACTGCGCGAACGCAATGATCACTTTGAATACCATTGTTGCGAATCGTTTGATTCAATTCAAAAAAGACGTAGATGCGCGTATTGCAAAGGGTGATGACAAGGACGAAGCAATTCTAAAAGAGCTTCAACGCTTAATCAAACAAAGTAAGGCGATTCGTTTTGAAGGAAACGGATATGGCGATGAGTGGGTGAAAGAAGCTGCGAAAAGAGGTTTGTCTAATTTGAAAGACACACCGGCTGCTTTAAAAGTTTGGAAAGACAAGAAGGTTATTACAATGTTCGAAAAGCTGAACGTCTTGACAAATGAAGAGATTCATTCTCGTTATGAAATCGAGGTTGAGAACTACGCGCGTCGTCGTGAGATTGAAGCAGAGATTGTTGTAGACATGGCAGTGAACCAAATTATTCCTGCAGCGTTGAGATACCAGAGCGAGTTAATCAATAACGTTCAAGGATTGAAAGCGGTTCTTGGTGTTAAGGAATTCAAAGAGTTGAGCAAAACACAGTTGAGCTTAATTACAGAAATTTCCCAACATGTAAACGGACTGAAGGCTTGCACCGAAGGAATCGTGGTTGAACAAGGAAAGGTTGATCATGCAAACACAGAGAAAATGGCGGATATCTATTGCCATAAGATCAAACCTTTAATGGATGCTGCCCGCGAAGCGGCAGATGCTTTAGAACAAATTATTGATGATAATTCGTGGCCAATTCCAAAAATGAGAGAGTTGTTGTTTACTTGCTAATCTCAGTTTTAGATAATTGCGATTTTATGAGGAAAATTAACATTTTTGATTATTTTCGCAAATACTAACTTTAAACTGGACTAAAACATAGCGTATGAGATTTTTCAAATCTATCTTGGTTTTGTTTGTTTGTTTGGCAATGGCAACATTGGCGAATGCGCAGAATAAAAAAATTCAACAGGCAGATATCGAGTTTGCAGGTCAGGGCTACAACCAAGCCGCAACCATGTATATCGGGGAGGTTACTAAGATTAAAAACATCGATGAGAAGGCGCGTGTTTTATACAATATCGCGGAATGCTACAGAAACACAAAGCGCTATGGAATGAGCTTGGACTATTACGACAAGGCAATCAACGCGAAATATGACAAGAAGACAGCCGATGTTTATTTGAACTACGGAATTGCTCTCCAAGAAATGGATCGTTTAGAAGACGCTATTGTTCAGTACAACAAATACAAAGAGCGTGGTGGAAATGCCGCTTTAGCTGACATGCGTGTTCAAACGTGCACAAATGCTGCAACAGCTAAGAAAACGAGCGCTAAATCTCGCTACGTAGCAGAAAACGTGGAATTCTTGAACTCAAGCGAAGAAGATTTTGGATTGGCTTACGCCTCTAAAAAATGGGACGAATTCGTATTTACTTCTGCGCGTAAAGAGTCTGTTGGTAGCGGATTGAGCCCAATCAACGGAGATGAGTTTAAAGATGTGTTCGTTGCGAAGTTAGACAAGAAGTTCAAATTTCAAGGAGCACCAATGCCTGCAAGCATTACTGTAAACACAGAATCTCACGAAGCAGCAGGTGCTTTCGACAAGGATTATAAGACATTATTCTTTACACGATGCGGATTCGATAAAAAAGGAAGAATGGGTTGTGACATATACACAGCTAACAAGCAAGGTGACAATTTCGCAACTGCTTCTATCATAGATATCATCAACAGAGAGTCTGATGACTCTTCACGTGTGGGGCAGCCATGTCTTTCTCCAGATGAGCAGTATTTGATTTTCGCATCGAACAAGCCAGGTGGAAAGGGAGGAAGAGATTTGTGGTACATGACTTTCGATAAGAAATCGAAGAAATGGGCTAACTTAACGAACCTTGCCTCATTAAACACTCCAGGTGACGAGTATTATCCTTACATGACCGAAGATGGTACCTTGTACTTCGCTTCAAACGGTTATCCTGGATTAGGTGGATTAGATATCTTCAAGGCAAAGAAAACAGGAGAAATGACATTCGGTGATGTGACTGCTATGCCTGCTCCAATTAACTCAGCTTCTGACGATTTCGCATTCATAATAGATAAGAAGCCTGTTTTAGACAATGTATTAATGGAAGGTGTTTTCGCATGTTACTTCTCTTCAAACCGTCCAGGTGGAAAAGGTAAAGACGATATCTGGCATGCCTATGAGCGTCCTTTGGAATTCACCATGACAGGTACAGCTTACAACAAGAAAACGGGAAACACCCTATCTGGTTGTAAAGTAACCATCATTGGATCTGACGGTTCGACATACAATGTTGTTACCGATGCTAATGGTAGCTTCTTCCTTGATAAGACAAAGGTTAAAGTCGAAACCAAATACACGGTTGACATTCAAAAAGAAAACTTCATCGGTACTGCAGATAAGTTCTCTACCAAAGGAGCAAAAGAGTCTACGAACTACCAACAAGATTATTTCTTAATCCCTGTAGAAATTGGAAAGGAATACCCAATGCCTACAGTGTTGTATCCTTTCAATAAAACTGAATTATTAATTAATGATGAAGTGAATAGTGCTGACTCATTGAGCTACTTGTTGAACATTTTAACTGAGAATCCAACATTTGTTGTTCAGTTAGAGTCTCACACAGATGCTCGTGGTGATGTGGCTAGCAACGATAAACTTTCTCAAGGTCGTGCAGAAACTTGCGTAACTTACCTTACTTCTAAAGGTATCGCTGCTGATCGTTTAGTAGCAAAAGGAAAGGGTGAAAGCGAGCCACGCACCATTAAGGACGGAGATCGTCTTTCTGCTGAAACTTTCGCTGAATTCCCAATCGGAACATTGTTAGATGAAGCATTCATAAATTCAATCAAAGACAATGACTCTAAAGAGCGTGCTCACCAATTGAATCGTCGCACAACATTTAGAATCTTGAGAACGGACTACGTCCCAAGTAAATAGCAAATCTTTAATGAAAGGGCTGACACTCGCTGTCAGCCCTTTTTATTTATATATGAGTCAAGCCGAAAACAGATACAACAGCAGAGGGGTGAGCGCATCCAAGGAAGACGTCCACGCTGCTATTAAAAACATTGATAAGGGGCTTTTTCCTAAGGCCTTTTGCAAAATAGTTCCCGATTACTTAACCGGAAGCGATGAGCATTGCATTGTTATGCATGCAGATGGCGCAGGGACGAAGTCTTCTTTAGCATACATCTACTGGAAGGAAACAGGTGACCTTTCTGTATGGAAAGGCATCGCCCAAGATGCAATTGTCATGAATATCGATGACCTACTTTGTGTGGGTGCCATTGACAATATTCTTTTGAGCAGCACCATTGGAAGAAACAAGAATTTAGTTCCGGGTGAGGTGATTTCAGCAATTATTTCTGGAACGGAAGAACTTTGCAACGAGCTTGAAAAGCACGGAGTGAAGATTCATACAACAGGCGGAGAAACTGCCGATGTGGGTGATTTGGTTCGAACCATTATCGTTGACTCTACCGTGGTTTGCCGCATGCGCAGAGACGAGGTCATCGACAATGCGAACATTGCTCCTGGACAAGTCATTGTTGGTCTGGCATCTTACGGACAAACATCTTACGAGACGGAGTACAACGGTGGTATGGGTAGTAACGGTCTTACTTCTGCACGTCACGATGTGTTCTACAACGATTTAATTGCGAAGTATCCTGAGTCTTTCGATAGTGCAATTCCAAAGGAATTGGTTTATTCAGGGTCATACACTTTAACTGATTACGTTCACGATGCGGAATTGAATGCAGGTAAACTTGTTCTTTCACCAACAAGAACATACGCTCCAATTGTAAAACGAATTCTTGCGAATCGTCGAAGCAAAATCAAAGGAATGGTGCATTGCAGTGGCGGTGGACAAACGAAAGTTCTTCACTTCACCAACAATGTGCACATTGTGAAAGACAACTTGTTTGCGATTCCACCACTGTTTAAAATGATTCAAGAAGAATCGAAAACACCTTGGCAGGAAATGTACAAAGTCTTTAACATGGGGCATCGAATGGAGTTTTATACCGATGAAGAAACCGCTTTGGAGATTATCAATTACGCCGATCAGGTGGGTTGCGCTGCGCAAATCATTGGTCGTGTAGAAGCCGGTGATGGAAACACTTTAGAAATTTGTTCCGAGCACGGGACATTTCAATATTAATTAAGAAGGTATGGAGTTAATCGATCGTTTGTCGGCTATTTCCGATAGATATACCGAAGTGGGAAAGAGCATTACAGATCCAACTGTAATTGCCGACATGAAAAAGTATCCAGCCCTCATGCGCGAATACCGCGAACTGGAAAAAATCAACGACGTTTATCTTGAATATAAAAAGGCACTCGACGATTTGAAGGGAGCCAAAGAAATTTTATACAGTAACGAAAGCGCCGATCTGAAGGAAATGGCGCAAGAAGAATACAATGAATTGTCTCCGAAAATTGTTGAAATGGAAGAGGCCATTAAGTTTCTTCTTATTCCAAAAGATCCGGAAGACACCAAGAACGTTATTGTCGAAATCCGCGCCGGAACGGGCGGAGACGAGGCTTCAATTTTTGCCGGAGACCTTTACAAGATGTATACGCGTTACATTCAAGACAAAGGTTGGAGAATGGAAGTGTTGAATTTGAGTGAAGGAACCATGGGCGGATTCAAAGAAGTTTCGTTCAAGGTGGAAGGAGATGAGGTGTATGGTACAATGAAGTTTGAAAGTGGCGTGCACCGCGTGCAGCGTGTTCCCGCAACTGAAACACAAGGACGTGTGCATACCTCTGCGGCAACTGTTGCGATTATGCCTGAGGCCGAAGAGTTCGACGTAGTCGTAAACATGTCAGACATTCGCAGAGATACTTACCGCGCAAGTGGTGCGGGTGGACAGCACGTAAACAAAACAGAATCTGCCGTTCGTTTGACCCACCTTCCAACCGGAGTCATTGTGGCTTGTCAGGAAGGAAGAAGTCAGCATGAGAATATGGACAAGGCCATGACCATGCTTCGTTCACGAATCTTCGAAGCTGAAGTGAATCGAAGACACGAAGAACGTTCACGTATGCGTAAGTCTTTGGTGAGCACTGGAGATAGAAGCGCGAAAATTCGCACATACAATTATCCCCAAGGACGTGTGACCGATCACCGAATTAATTTGACGTTATACAATCTAGATGCTGCTATGAATGGCGAAATAGCCGAAGTCATTGAAGCATTGAAATTAGCAGAGAACACAGAAAAACTTAAGGAAGGAAATTCATAAGATGAATAAAGCAAAATTGGTAGAGCTCATTCGTTCAAGAAAAAGTTTCTTGTGCGTTGGTTTGGATACAGACCCTACAAAGCTTCCAGCGGGCGTTGGAGCGCTTGAATTCAATAAGGCAATCATTGACGCCACAAGAGAGTTTGCGGTGTCCTATAAGCCGAATTTGGCTTTTTATGAAGCCATGGGGAGAGAAGGATGGGATATCTTGGAAGAAACCGTTGCTTATATTGGTCATGAGCACTTCACCATTGCAGATGCCAAACGCGGCGACATTGGAAATACTTCAAGTTATTACGCGAAAGCATTTTTCGAAACTTACGGATTCGATAGCATTACGGTTGCTCCGTATATGGGTAAAGACAGTGTTTCGCCTTTCTTGCAATTTCAAGACAAGTGGGCAATTGTGTTGGCCCTTACTTCAAACGAAGGATCGAAAGATTTTCAAACACAGAAAATAGGAGAGGAGTATCTTTTTGAAAAAGTATTGCGCGATGTTGCTTCTTGGGGAACCGATGAGAACACCATGTTCGTAGTTGGCGCAACCAAAGCGGAAAGCCTTGCGCAGATTCGTCAAATTATTCCAAACCACTTCTTACTTGTTCCTGGCGTCGGCGCTCAAGGCGGAAGCCTTCAAGAAGTTGTGAAATACGGAATGAATAGCGAAGTCGGATTGTTAGTGAATGCTAGTCGTTCTATCTTGTACGCTTCATCTGGCGCCGATTACGCGAGTGCTGCTGCGGCTGAAGCGAAGAAGATGCAACAGGAAATGGCGGTTTTCTTATAATTTATCGTTCGGATTCCTTCTGAAGTGAAAAACGGATAACACGATTATTTCGTCATTGGGTAGGACTTCGAAAATAACGACAAAAGGAAATTTTTTTATCAGTGCCTCTCTCATGTTATTGAATTTAACAGGGAAAAGCAGCGGATTACTTTCGAGTATTTCTAGAATTGAAAAGACTTCCTTAGTGAATGAAGTTCCTAAATTTATTTGGTTGTTTTCATAGAAATCTCGAGCGTTTTCAATTTCTTGAAATGCTTTGTCTAGTATTACAATTTGAAATTTACCCATTGGAAAATTTATATCTCACCTAGTTTTTTCTTTGCTTCGGCTAATGAAAGACTCGACTCCGCGCCAGTTTTATACTGCACAGATCGTTGGATCATTTCTTCTTGATCCTTTTCAGAAAGCATACTAGAATTGTTCTCGCGGTATACCTCAAGTAATTTGAATACCACTTCGAGCACCCTGCTGTCGGCTTCGTCTATGTATTCATGAACTTTAGTTCTTAATGCTGCTGTTGTCATAATCTCGAAGTTTGATAGTCTAAGTTAATTAAATTAATTGATAGAATGTTCCTTCACCATACAAAACGTCTTAAACCCACTTACCACGCGTTCCTCGTGAACACGAAATCCAATTCGTTCGTAAACGCGTTTGTTTTTTTCAATGGTCGTTTCAATCAAAATGGGTAATTGTCTTTCTTGTTGAAATTGAAACAAGCCATCGCGCAATTCGAAGATGGCTCCGTGTCCGCGTGCCGATTTCCGAACGGCTAAATAACTGCAATGAATGTAATTGTCCCATTGCGAATGAAAGCGCTGAACTTCTTTCTTTCTGCGCCAAACGCGAAGGATACGCAGTGGTCCAATTCCAAATAAAATAAGCGGAAGCTCAATGATAAATGAAGCTGAGCGCTTGTTCTTCGCTTCGAAGAAGCAAATGATTCCTTCGTTTTTCGAATCAATAAACACCCCTTTGTTGCGGCTCGCTTCCGAATGTAAAAAATGAGCAACAAGCCAAACCTTGAAACGAAAAAAGCCCTTGCTTCCAATCGAAAATAAAACTGATCGATTGTCTACAAGGGTCTCTTTTAATAAGTCTAACGCCTTCACACGTTTAGTTGTTAGGCATTCCAAGGATATGTATAGTGCGTTGGAGTGACAAACGTTTCTTTAATGGTGCGTGGAGAAACCCAACGCAACAAGTTCAAGTAAGATCCAGCTTTGTCGTTGGTTCCACTTCCACGAGCACCACCAAACGGTTGCTGTCCTACAACCGCTCCTGTTGGTTTGTCGTTAATGTAGAAGTTACCTGCTGCGTTTTCCAATACGCGCATTGCCTGATCAATAGCATAACGATCCTTCGAAATAACGGCTCCTGTTAACGCGTAGTCGCTGGTCTCATTCACCAAATGCAACGTGTCTGCCCACAACTCATCTTCATACACATAAAGCGTTACAACTGGACCAAAGATTTCTTCTTCCATGGTTCTGAATTTCGGATTGGTGGTCACAACAACCGTTGGGTCAACAAAGAATCCTACTGAGTCGTCGTATGTTCCACCCGCAATGATTTCAGCGTCGCTTTGCGTTTTTATGTATTCAATGTATCCTTTAATTTTATCGAAAGATCTGCGATCAATAACGGCATTCACGAAGTTGGTGAAGTCTTCAGGACTTCCAACGGTGATCGCCTTCAAGTCGCTAATCAATTTCTCTTTCACTGCTGGCCACAACGAACGGGGAATGTAGCTTCGGCTTGCCGCAGAACACTTCTGTCCTTGGAACTCGAAAGCGCCACGTACAATAGCTGTAGCAACTTCTTCTGCATTCGCAGACGGATGAGCGACAATGAAGTCTTTTCCACCCGTTTCTCCAACAATACGCGGATAAGTTCTGTATTTGTCTAGGTTGCTTCCAATCTCTTTCCACAAGTGCTTGAACACAGCTGTAGATCCAGTAAAGTGAAGTCCTGCGAAATCTCTGTGAGAGAACACAACGTCTCCAGCAACAGGTCCGTCAACGGTAATCATGTTAATTACGCCGTCTGGTAATCCAGCATCGCGGAACAATTCCATAATCACGTGCGCACTGTACACTTGCGTATCAGCAGGTTTCCACACACACACATTTCCCATCATGGCTGCACTTGCAGGCAAGTTTCCAGCAATAGCGGTGAAGTTAAACGGAGTAATTGCGAATACGAATCCTTCAAGCGGACGGTATTCCAAACGGTTCCACATGCCCGGTTGCGATCCCGGTTGCTCGTTGTAAATCTGTTGCATATACAACACATTGAAACGAAGGAAATCGATGAACTCACATGCCGCATCAATTTCAGCTTGATGCGCATTTTTTCCTTGACCCAACATAGTGGCTGCATTCATTCGGTCTCTGTATGGACCAGCGAGTAAATCGGCTGCACGAAGGAAAATCGCAGCGCGATGTTCCCAAGGCAATTGCGCCCAACGTTCGCGAGCAGCTAGAGCTGTGTCAATGGCTTCAATAACGTGGTCTTTTGTCCCGCGATTCAAGTAGCCCAATACTTTCGCATGTTCTTGCGGCGAAGTAAGCGCTAATTTTTCTTCAGTTCTTACCAACGAAGAACCTATGTACATGGGAACATCGATGGGTTCTTGATTGTACATTTTTTTGTACATGGCTGAAAGCGATGCACGCTCTGCACTACCAGGTGCATATCCTTTTACAGGTTCATTAACCGGAAGTGGTACTTGATAAACTCCTTTCGACATATCTTATTTTTTTGGTGCAAGGAAACCGTAGTTCTTGCTATAGTTTAACATTTGTTCTGCGAAGGTCTTGGTGTAACTCACGGTTACGTCAATCATTTTTCCGTTTGAATCCAACACGGGTGTTAGAATCGGATTTACGAATCCGTTGTACGGAGGAATGTTTAATTTCTCTGATCTAGCAAGCACTTCAGCATGCAAGGTTGGATCAACTTTCTTTCCATATCCGTCTGCCAAAGCTTTAGCCGCGTTGTAATCTCCTTGAGAAGTGATGCGTTGAACTTCACGCAACAATTCACCCACTAAATCGCGCATCTTATCGTAATCGTTAATGTTGAAATACGTTTTGCCATCGCGAACTTCTCTCGAAATAACATTTGCAGATGCTCCTTTTTCAATGATCCAATTGCTAATCCAAGCGCGATTGCGCATGTGCGCTTCAGCAATGTCTTCGCCCATTTTCAATCTTCTCATTTGAACCAACATCGCGTTGCGAATATATCCGTCGTATTCCGCTTTGCCCACTTCCAAACTTTCCATCAATCCCATTTCAACCAACTTCGGATCCATCACATAATAAAGGGCAACCAAGTCTGCTCTTCCTTCTTCAATGGTTGAAGCGAACTCTTTCAATGTTTGAGAACTCGCAGATACGTTCGCCTCCAATTGTCCACTTGCGTGTCCAATCACCTCGTGCATAGCAGTGTGCATTTTTCCAGCCGTTGCTCCGTGCTTTTCAGCACGAGCAATTTCTTCTTCGTCGTTCGCGAATTCTTTCAACATACCCGAACCACCAGCATTGTTTGCAGCGTCTTCAATGTTTCCTAAACTCACACTCTTCGATCCGTGCATGGCGCGAATCCATTGAGCATTCGGAAGGTTCACTCCAATTGGAGTAGATGGATTCGCATCGCCAGATTCTCCAGCAACGTTCACCACTTTGTAAGTAATTCCTTTTACTTCTTTCTTCTTGTGTTCAGGAAGAATAGGGGAGTTGTCTTCGAACCATTGTGCGTTTTGCATCATTACTTTCATTCGATCACTCGCTTCGAAATCGTTGATCTCAACAACACTTTCGTAAGAACCACGCTTTCCAAGTGGATCGTTATACACTTCCACAAAACCGTGAATGAAATCAATGTCACCTTCAGTGGCTTTCACCCACTGAATGTTGAAGTCATCCCATGTGCGCAAATCTCCAGTTGTATAGAATTCAATCAACTTACGAAGTGCAACCGCTTGCTTATCGTTTTCAGCAACCTTTTCTGCTTTGTTCAACCAGAATACCACTTGCTCCAAAGCCGCGCTGTATTTGCCTCCTACGCGATATACATCTTCCACAATAACGCCGTTTTCTTTGCGAAGATTGGCGTTAATGCCATAAGACAACGGCGCGCGATCACCGGCAACTTCCTTCGATGCATAAAAATCAAATGCTTCTTTTGTGGTAACGCCTTCGTAGAAGTTAACAGCAGAATTTTCTACCAATCCTTTAGAAGCGTCGCTTTCCACTTTCATGTTAGCAACATTCGGATTGAAGATGACTTCCATAATCTCTTCTGAAACCTGCGTATTCGTTGCGCCGCAGAGCGAAACGAAATAATCTTTGCTGAATTTCGGCGTGTGTTTAATGTTGCTGTAATGGTGATGAATACCGTTGCTCATCCACAATTGCTTCAAATAAGTTTCAAGGTTCAACCACTCTTCAGCAGTTTTATCTCCAGAATAAGAAGTATAAATTTTCTCGAAGATGCTACGAACTTCCAAATTGTATTTGCAGTTCTGATCCCACATAATGTCACGCCCCGCAAGGCCTGCCTGCGTTAAATAATAAACGAACTCTTTTTGTTTCGTTGTTAACTTATCGAATCCGTCTAGCTTGTAACGAAGAATTCGAATGTCGGCAAAGCGATCTACTTCGTACTCGAACGGACCGTTTTCGGTTTCCGATTTAGGAAGTTGAGCTACCTGATCTTTGAATTGGAAATAGCACCAAGCAGTAAGACCAAGCGCAATAAAGGCGATAAATATTTTTTTCATTGAAAATGATTTTCGGTCACGAAGATAAGAAGGTTACCTTTGTGGAATGACGTTCGAAGAACTAAAGTTAACGAGGCAGTTTTTAGATGCTGTAAATGAGTTGGGGTATGATTCTCCTTCCGAGATTCAGGAGAAAGTTATTCCTCGAGTTTTGGGCGGACAAGACGTCATAGGAATTGCGCAAACCGGTACTGGAAAAACAGCGGCTTATGTGCTGCCGTTGTTGCAATTGTTGAAGTATCCGCAAGGAGATGAGCCTCGTGCGCTTATCCTTGTTCCAACCAAAGAATTGGTGGTTCAGGTGGAAGAACAAATTCAGAGTCTTTGCAAGTACACAGAGCTTCGCTATGTAGCCTTGTACGGCGGCGTTGGTCCGAAGACACAAATAGAAACGATTAAGAAAGGAGTTGATATTATTGTAGCCACTCCGGGAAGATTTCTAGAGATCTACGCGAAACGCGTAATTATTCCGAAGAAAATAAAGCACGTGGTGCTCGATGAATGCGACCGCATGATGGACATGGGATTCTGGCCACAGCTGCGTGAAATACAAGAAAAGCTTCCACAGAAAAAACAACAGTTGTTGTTCTCTGCAACTTTTCCTGAGCGTGTAGAACGCATTGCAGACAACTTCCTATTGTTCCCTTCACGGGTTGAAGTGACGCCTCAGGCCACTCCGGCTACCACAGTGGAACAGAGAGTCTACATGGTTCCAAACTTCAAGACGAAATTGAACTTGCTCATGCACCTGTTGGAAGGAGATGAGATGAAGCGTGTGATGGTATTTGTTCGCACCAAAGCCGATGCGACAAGCATGGGGAAATTCATGGAACGAAGCAATGTGGGCGAGATTAGATTCCTGCACAGCAACATTGGACAGAACTCGCGCATGAATGCGATTAAAGATTTTAAAGATGGAAACGTTCGCATTCTCGTTAGCACCGACGTTACCGCTCGAGGCATAGACGTGTTCGAGGTTTCTCACGTAGTAAATTTTCAAGTACCCGGTCACTACGAAGACTACGTTCACCGAATCGGAAGAACAGGTCGCGCATTCAAAACAGGCGTTGCCATTAGTTTCGTGGACCAGTCTGAAGAATATCACTTGACCAACATTCAGAAAATTATTCGTCAAACCATTCCGGTTTTCGAAATCCCTGAAGTCGTTCATATTGAAAAGACCGAGCCTGAAGAAAAACAAGATCAAGCTCGCGAAATCGATCGTCAAAAGCGATTAGACGATCCAGATTTCAAAGGCGCATTCCACGAAAAGAAATCGCTACAAGCGAAGATGAAGTTCAAACAAGAACGCGATAAGAAACAAAGAAGGAGCCGTTAAGACTCCTTTCTTATTATCTCATTCTCATTCTCATTCTCATTCTCATTCTCACTCTCACTCTTAGTGCGAAACCACAACCTTCTTCGTGACACTGTTTTTCCCACTTCCAACACGAACGAAATACGTTCCGTTGTATAACGGGCGTGTGTCGAAATGAGCCAGCGTGCTACCTTGATAAAGAACAGTACTCGAAATTAATTTCCCGTCGGCGCTCAATAATTCAACTTGAACATTCGATCTGTTCACGGTATTCACTTGAACCGCCAACACATCTTGAACCGGATTCGGATACGTATTCACGTTTACATTTTCCAATTGAACTTCTGCAACCGCATTTGGAGTGTAAGTCGTAACGGCTTCCGTGATGGTGTTAACGCGCGCAGCGACTTTCGTTCCGTAGAACGTTGGGCCAACAGCATACGGATAAGCCGAATTGTGATTTTCATCTACCGTGCAGAAGTAGGCGTAGGTGCCATTCGGATATTCAGGTGTCACGCAAAAACGTCCGTTATGCGCGTCTAAATAATCGTCCATTCCCGGATGAGCAATGAACTCATAGTCTTCGCGGTATCTGCCAAGTGGATAAGTAGTGCTTACCGCAGGACCAGCAGTGACCGTGGTTCCGTCGGCGTATTGCGTGCGTGTAGTAATATTTCTCAGTTGATATCCGCTTTTGATTCTTACCACTCCGCCAGTTCCATCTGCGTTAGCAAATCCATAAGCGCCATAGATAGGAAATCCATCATAGGCATAGCCAACAAGCGGAGAGTGCTCAGTTGAATTAATCACATACAACGCATCTGCAGCATAGATGTCACAAACCGTAGAAAGAACAACCAAGTCTAAATTGAAAGCACTCGGATTTTGGTGGTGGTGATAATTCCCCATGGCAGGATGACCCTTCGCGCAATCGAAACCTAAGCGTTCTGCAGGAACTGCATCGCGATTCCAAACACCTTGTCCCGGAGGACCCATAATTGGCCCACCGCCTTCAGCTTGCGTGTTATTGTTCCAAGAAACGCCGTCTCTGTAGTCGAACAGCGCAACACCGTTAATGAAAACGCCAATGTTCCCGCCATTTGTTGGCGTAGGAGTTCCTGTGTTTTGTGCAGGCACCAATGGGAATTTAAAGATTGCATTTTGTGCGGTAGCCAGTGACGGATTGCCATCTAAAAACGGACCTGTGATGTATGCCGGAATTCCATTCGTTGAAACATATACCCAGTTCGCGGAATACTGCACGCTTTGCACATTCGCAGCGGTGTTGTCATTGATTGGCGTTGGATTTCCACTTACATAATGTCTTCCAGTAATACCGGTGGTATTCTGAAGCCATGAAGTAATGGTTGGTCCTTGCGCAAGCAGCTGGCTTGCAGAAAGAATCAAACTAACGATGAAAACGTTTCGTAATTTCATGTTGAAGGGTTTGAGGAAATTGATATTCTTTTCGAGTTAAAAATTCATGATCGGTTAAGGTCAGCAGAAACGCAATTAGGTCTTGCTTTTCATTGGAAGAAAGATTAACGGAATGGTTTAATGGAGGAGAAATATTTTCTTCGTTTCCAGTTAATGAAGTGTAATGATTCAAGACTTGCTGCAAGGTCTTGAACCTACCGTCGTGCATATACGGAAAACTCATTTCAACATTTCGCAACGACGGAACCTTGAAGGTCAGTCGGTCTTGTCTGAATGTGGTAACAGCGCCTCTTCCAAAATCATTCAACGAATCGTCGAGAGGAATGCCGTTGCATTTGAACTCGTCGTTCGTGAACAAAGGTTCGGTGTGACAAGCGTTGCAGTTTTTTTGAAACAAGACATATCCTTTTTTTTCCTGCTCAGTGAATTTCATTTCACCCTTCAACACCTGGTCGTATTTGCTGTTCTTACTTTCCAACGAAAGCATGAATTGTGAAATCGATTTCAGCACACGCTCACCCGTGACTACGCTGTCTCCCCACGCTTTGAAGAATTGCTCGCGGTAAAATTTCCGTTCATTCAATTTCGAAACAACATGAACCAATGTTTCATTCATCTCCAATTTATTTTCAATCGGAGCCATGGCTTGTGCGTCGAGGTTGTGCACCGCGCCGTCCCACATGAAATTTTTCTTCCATGCTAAATTGAAGAGAGCAGGAGCGTTTCGTTTTCCAACACGATCAAATACGCCGTGACTCACATTGTGATCGGTGTGCGCGAAGGCTGTGTAGGAGAGGTGACACGAAGAGCAAGAGATAGTATTGTCGGAAGACAAAATCGGATCGTAAAAAAGCATGCGTCCCAATTCTTTTTTTTCGTTCGAAGGGGGATTGTTCTTTTCGTCGTAAACCTTTTTCGACCAAACAATTTTTCGTTTAGGTGGAAGGGTAAAGCCAAGCGCGAAGACAAAGAGCAAAATGAAAAGGAAGAAAGAGTTTCTTTTTCGAATCATTTCATTATCGCTGAAAAAGAAGCACACAATGCGCGCATGTATTCTTGAACATGCTTGTTCGGACTCATGAGTGAATACTCTTTGTTTGCGTGAACAAGCTCCATGAAAGAATCCAGCTTCAAATGAATAGTCACCTCTTGCGACCTTCTATCAGGCGGCAGAACAGGTCCGCCAGTGACCATTCGAAGAATTGGTATGTCATCAGTGATTGAACTCATATAAGCATTGGAGAAACCTCCGAGGTGAAGGTTTAATGCAGTGCCGTCTTTTTCTTTTCCTTCCAACTTAAACTGAATGTATCCGCTTTGCCAGCTCCAATACATGCCGTTTGCTGGATCTAACGCGCAGCAATGAACGCCTGCAGCGTTGGTAGCAGAATCGACGCCGAGGGTAAGTCGAATATAGCTGGCTTTAATGCTGTTGATTGGAATTGAAAAATTCAAGGAACTTCGATTTGAAAAATTTAGCAGGCGGTAGGCAACGGAATCCTTGCCAATGACTTGTCTATTGATATCTAATATTTCAATATGCCCAACATAGCACTTCAGTAATTCAACATGAAGAAGAGAGTCGGCATAATCTAGGGGTGTTTTGTTTATGTTGAATTGAAACCTTCCTTCCATTTTCGAATACATCTGTTCGAATTCAACAACGATAGGGAAGTGGTCAGAGAGGAGCGGTTCGGTAACATCGGTATTTCCAACTTTGTAGGAATGAAAACCGAGGTTTTTCAATTTATAGAAAACGTAGTCTATGCGCGGAGCCTTTGGATTCGCAGCGCGTTCGAAATTGTTGAACGTTCCAACCTCCGAGGAAGCGCCTATTCCAGCATCAGAGAATTCTGCACGAAGTTTTTTCAATGCAGGATCTTCCGGTGTACAATTGAAATCGCCCATGAGAATTTTATTTTGAATGGAAGAGTAGTTGTTCATCTCATTCAAAATAAGTTTTGCGCTTTCTTGTCGAGCCACAACTCCCACATGATCCCAATGGGAATTAACCACAAGTAAAGTGTCTTTGTTGCTCTTATCAAATAGCAAGGCGAAAGTTGCAATTCGCTCGCAAGCGGCATCCCACCCTTTGCTTGGTTTCGTTGGAGTAGGGGAGAGCCAGATTGTTTTCGAAGAAATAAGATTGAAACGGTCTTTTCGAAAGAAAATAGGAGCGAATTCTCCTTTAGTCAATCCGTCTTCTCTTCCCACACCTATTCGATTGTAAACGTTTTTTCGATTTGTGTAATTGTAAAAAAACTGTTCAAGTTCAAGCACTTCATTGTGCAAGACTTCCTGAAACCCACAGATGTCGGGTTGTTCATTTATAAGAAAATTTCTGACGTGCTCGCTTCTGTTCGGCCAACTGTTTTCGCCATCATTCGGATTGTTGTAACGAATGTTGAAGGACAAAACTTTTAGTTTCGAAAATTGTCCGTATGCTGAAATGCACTGAAACGAAATCAGGACAGACAGTAAACTAATTTTTATGAAGCCAGCCAAGTATTTCATCGTCATCAATGGTGTATCCGCTTCCGGAATAAATGAGGTTCAAGGTTATTCTGCTCGGAGCATTCGGTCCTGGATTTTGCTGAATGATTTCAATGCTTTTGTTGCCGTTGTTTTTCACCACTATAGCAACGTGTCCGTAGGGATTCCATTCGTTACCCTTCCACACAATTAAATCGTGCATTTGAGGTATACCTTTTCCTCCGTTTTTATATTGAATCAGATTTCGCTCTGTGTTGAGTTGTCCGTCTTTGAATTTTGAATTGTAGAAGTCTTTTGCGTGTCCATACGAATTCGGCATTTTGTGTTTGAAGTATTCGTAATAGTATCGCTTGACGAATTCTACGCATTGGTATTTCAATCCGATATTATACCCATCGCTGCTCACGTTGCGCGTGCTCACATGCGATACACTTCCATTGTAATACACCTTTACGCCATTGAATTCGTCTACCACGTCTCCAATATTTCTTTGACCAATCATGAGTGAAGAGGTGAGAATACTTGCGACTAGGAAAAGTGTTTTGATCATGAATGCAAGGTAAAATAAAAAAACCTCCCGAAGGAGGTTTTTATATGTTATAGGGAAGAAGAATTATGCTCCTTCTTCGCCGTCCATTTTCTCTTTCAATGCAGCCAATGCACCTAAGTCACCAAGAGTTGATTTCTCAACTTGAGAGTTAACTTGTTTCACAGCTGAATTGTTGTCTTCTTTCTTAGCACCTGCACCAGCACCTGCGCGCTTAGGCTTAGCATCTGTAGATGGAGTAGAAGTGATTTCTTCTGGCTTCCAAGTTTGTGTGTGAGACACAGCAATCTTACGTTGGTTCTTGTTGAACTCAAGAACGATGAAGTCAAGCGTTTCTTCCACTTTCGCAGTAGCACCGTCTTCTTTCTTCATGTTTTTGTTCAAGCAGAATCCTTCTAAACCGTAAGGAAGAGCAACAACACAATGGTTACCTTCTTTCTTCACGATAGTACCTTGGTGCTTGGTTCCTTCAACGAATACAGTTTCGAACACATCCCATGGATTTTCTTCCACTTGCTTGTGCCCTAAGCTAATCTTACGTCCTTCACGATCCAATTCCAATACAACAACAGCTAGATCATCTCCGATAGCGCAGAACTCACTTGGATGCTTGATCTTCTTAGACCAAGAAAGGTCAGAGATGTGAACTAGACCATCGATACCGTCAGCTAATTCGCAGAAGATACCGAATGTAGTGAATGCACGAACTTTCGCAGTATGCTTGCTTCCAACAGGGAAACGAGACTCAATTCCGTCCCATGGATCAGAAGTCAATTGCTTCAATCCAAGGCTTAATTTACGCTCGTCTTTTTCCATGCTAAGGATTACAGCCTCAACTTCCTGTCCTACTTTCAAGAAATCTTGAGCAGAACGTAAGTGTGAACTCCAAGACATTTCAGAAACGTGAATCAATCCTTCTACACCAGGAGCAATCTCAACGAATGCACCGTAGTCTGCAAGAACAACCACTTTACCTGTAATCTTTTGTCCAACTTCCAAAGTATCTTGAATAGCATCCCATGGGTGAGCAGACAATTGTTTCAAGCCAAGAGCGATACGCTTCTTGTCATCATCGAAGTCAAGAATAACAACGTTGATTTTAGAATCCAATTGAACAATCTCTTCAGGATGAACAATACGTCCCCAAGAAAGGTCAGTAATGTGAATCAATCCATCTACGCCGCCAAGGTCAACGAATACACCGTAGCTTGTGATGTTTTTAACCACACCTTCCAATACTTGTCCTTTTTCAAGGCCAGACATGATTTGTTTTTTCTGTTCTTCCAATTCAGCTTCGATAAGCGCTTTGTGAGAAACAACTACGTTTTTGAATTCGTTGTTAATCTTAACAACTTTCAATTCCATAATTTTTCCAACGTACACATCGTAATCACGAATTGGTTTAACGTCGATTTGAGATCCAGGTAAGAACGCTTCGATACCGAATACGTCAACAATAAGTCCGCCTTTCGTGCGACACTTAACTTCACCTTTAATGATTTCGCCAGACTCAAGAGCTGCATTAACGTTACCCCAAGCGCTGAACAAACGAGCAGTCTTGTGAGAAACGATTAATTGTCCGTTTTTGTCTTCTTGTAATTCAACATAAACAGGAACGCGATCACCAGCTTTAAGATCTGGATTGTAACGGAATTCAGTTACCGCAACAACACCTTCAGACTTGTATCCGATGTTTATTACAACTTCTTTCTTTCCTACAGAAACAACAGTTCCTTCAATGACTGTTTTTTCAGCAATTGTAGACAATGTGTTTTCGTACAATGAATCGTAACGAGCACGATCATCATTGCTGTATCCGCCAGAAGCTTCGTAAGCTTCCCAGCTGAACTCGCCATTTTCATTCATGAAAGCAGCGTCGTCAGCAGTGCTGTACAACTCTAATGGTTCTTCTGCAGAAACTTCTTCTTCTACCGGAGCAGAAACTTCTTCTACAGATTCAGAAGCCGTAGCTTCAGTGTTTTCAGTTCCTTCTGTGGTTGGAACAGTGTTTTCAGCTTCTTCAGCTGGATTTAATTCTTCTGCCATGGGGCATTGTTAATTTGTATTTCATTCGCTTTCGCACGCATTCGGAATGAAAGAGTTAGTTATTATTCAGTGAATCAGCGTCTTATCACCGCCCAAAAAGGGACGCGAATATACAAATAATTTCTTGAAATAATACGTGATGGGTAAACATTGTAGTCTAAAATGTGTTCTATCATTTATTGCAGATAATTACGCAGTCACAAAATCAAGTCTTTGCATGAAAGTTGGAATCCCATTAGAATTATTGCCTAACGAGTCACGCGTTGCTGCCACTCCAAAAACAGTCGAACGATTAATAAAACAAGGCTTCGAAGTTGTTGTGCAATCCAATGCCGGAAAGAGGTCTAATTTTAAGGACAGCGATTATCAAAAAGTTGGGGCTTCAATTTCCGAGAAGAATTCAGTCATATACGAAGCTTCAGACATAGTTTTAAAGGTAAGAGAGCCTCAACCCGAAGAAATCGAAATCATGCCAAGTGGGCTTACACTCATTTGTTACCTCTCACCGGCGCAGAACTTAACGCTTCTGCAAAGCCTCGCAGATAGAGGGGTTAACGCAATAGCAATGGATGCTATTCCGCGAATTTCTCGTGCTCAAAAAATGGATGTTTTATCATCAATGGCAAATATTTCAGGTTACCGAGCGGTCGTTGAAGCTGCTTTTTATTTTGGAAGATTTCTGAATGGACAAATAACAGCTGCAGGTAAAGTAGAGCCAGCGAAAGTTTTAGTAGTTGGCGCCGGAGTAGCTGGACTTGCTGCAATTGGAACAGCAAATTCTTTAGGTGCAATTGTTAGAGCCTTCGACACAAGAAAAGAAGTTGCAGAGCAAATTCAGTCAATGGGAGCGAAATTTCTGACTGTCGAAATCAATGAAGATGGACGCACAGATTCTGGTTACTCCAAAGAGATGAGCAAAGAGTTCATAGATGCGGAAATGAAGCTCTTTGAAGAACAAGCAAAAGACATAGACATTGTTATCACCACCGCACAAATACCTGGAAGACCAGCGCCAAAGTTGTGGTTAGAAAATCACGTGCAGCTCATGAAGCCGGGGTCAATTATTGTCGATCTAGCGGCGTCTTCGGGTGGAAATTGTGAATTAACAAAGCCCAACGAAGTTTACACAACAGAAAATGGAGTAACAATATTGGGTAAGATAGATATGCTTCCCGGACAGGCAAGTCAATTGTATGGAAACAACTTGTGCCACTTATTGGACGACATGGGGAAGGCAGAGAATTTTCACATCAATATGGAGGATGCTATTGTTTCAAGAGCAATGGTCACCTTCGAGGGTAAAGTTAATTGGCCTCAAAAGCCGTTAGATGTTAGTCCAGCTAAAGCCAAGCCTGCAGAAAATGTTTTACCGAAATCGGTTTCAACCGAAACCAAGCAAAAAAATAAAGCCATTGGTGCAATAAGAGGGGTAGTTGTTGTCGGACTCCTACTTGGCCTTGTTGGAAGTTTTGCTCCTAGAGATTTTCTTCAGCACTTTACTGTTTTCGTTCTCGCCATCTTCATAGGATGGCAAGTGATATCAAACGTTTCACATGCGCTGCACACCCCGCTCATGGCTGTTACAAACGCCATAAGTGGAATTATCGTGATAGGCGGGTTGCTTCAAACCAAGAACAGTCCGACTAGTATCCTTACAATATTATCTGTTGCGGCAGTTTTGTTAGCAACCATAAACATCGTAGGAGGATTTGTAGTTACGCATCGAATGTTAAAAATGTTTAGAAAATAAGAACCATGCATTCAATCAACGAAATTCAAACAGCCGCGTACCTCTATGCGAGTGTTTTATTCATACTAAGTCTTAGCGGTTTATCTTCTCAAGACTCAGCGAAAAGAGGTGTGTTTTACGGAATAGCTGGAATGGTTATAGCTATTGCTGCAACTCTTTTCGGAAGTGGGGTAGAAGGAAAAGTCTACATCGTAATAGCCATTGCGGCAGCCTCTGTAATTGGCATCTTCATCGCACGAAAAGTTCAGATGACAACCATGCCGCAGTTAATAGCGCTGTTGCACAGTTTCGTCGGCCTTGCCGCTGTGCTAGTCGGTTTCGGTTCATTTATAGATTCTGCATCTTCCACATCCGATTCTTCAACTCATTTAGTGCATTCCATTGAAGTGTTTATTGGTGTGTTTATCGGAATGATCACCTTCACGGGCTCCCTCATTGCATGGGGAAAATTAGACGGAAAGGTATCTTCCAAGCCTTGGAATTTCAAGGGACTTCAAACCATAAACCTTTCATTATTTTTAATTTGTGTTGTAGCCGGAATTGTTTTTTGCAATGCCGAAGGTTTAGACGGGATTTTCGCACTAGTCGCCATGACCGCAATTGCCGCTGTCATCGGAATTATCTTGGTAATGGCAATAGGCGGTGGCGACATGCCCGTTGTTGTTTCAATGTTGAATTCATATTCGGGTTGGGCGGCTTCGGCAGCCGGATTCATGTTAGGTAACGACTTACTCATTGTAACAGGCGCCTTGGTCGGAAGCTCAGGTGCAATTCTATCTATACACATGTGCGAGGCCATGAACAGATCTTTCATTTCGGTCATCTTCGCAAGTGGAACCAAAGTGCAATCAGGACAAGCTAAAAAGGAAATCGAAGGAGAAGTGCAAGCAACCAATCATCAAGAGGTAGCTGAACTTTTACGCAGTGCAAAGTCTGTTGTTATTGTTCCCGGTTACGGCATGGCGGTAGCGAAAGCGCAATATCCCATCTACGAAATGGCACAGACGCTTATCAACGAAGGCATCAACGTTAGATTCGCCATTCACCCCGTTGCTGGTAGACTTCCAGGTCACATGAATGTTCTCTTAGCGGAAGCCAATGTTCCTTACGACATTGTTCTGGAAATGGACGACATCAACGATGATATGCCGAATACCGATGTTGTTTTGGTTGTTGGCGCAAACGATGTCGTAAACCCGAGTGCGCAAGACGATCCCACAAGTTCCATCTACGGCATGCCGGTCATAGAAGCATGGAAAGCCGAAAAAGTCATCATCATGAAACGCTCCATGAGCGCAGGCTATTCAGGTGAAGACAATCCGCTCTTCTACAAACCAAATTCGCTCATGCTATACGGAGACGCCAAAGACACGGTCGAAAAACTACTTAGGCTAATTAAGGACTAACCCTTTCTTCCCTTTTCTTCCCCTTTCTTACCGAATTTTCGGGCGTGCCCCTTCGGGTCGGGCTATTCGTTTCAAGTCCTCGCGGTTTCCAACCGCTCCGGGCTTTCCACTTCTATCCCTCACTCATCTCCACTCATTCTGTTTGTCTTTCTGTTTCTCATTCTGAAAAAAAATAAGGTCTTTGTTTCTAGGGCGAGAAAGAAAAGTGGGGAAATCAAAAAGAAAATAAGTGCTATCCTAGAACAAAAAAGTAAATCACCGCCCACACAACTCCGAAAAACAATCCGAGATAAACGGTATTCACATGCTTCTTCAAATCACGCTTCACAATCAATCGGAATAGAACCCAAAGAATGAATAATGTTGCGAACGCGATGGGGAGGTAGATTCTAAGCATGTTTTATTAATTCAGATAATCTCTGCAAAGATGAGGCTGATTGATATTTTTTCGTCGCAGACATTCGCGAAGCATTCTCCGCAGGACTTTTTGGGCGTGCCCCTTCGGGTCGGGCTATCCGTTCCAAGTCCTCGCGGTTTCCAACCGCTCCGTGCTTTCCACTGCTATCCCTCACGCACCTTGTCGCACTGGTCGAAGACATTCACGAATGACATTAACTATGTTTTTACAATGAGAGGTGGAATTCACAAATGCTTAAGATTTGGAATCTAAGAGTCTTACCATTAAAAGAATCATTATAAATAGCGACTTGTTCCATACTTTTGAATAAATCAAATTTAGAACTTTACAGATATGGCAACCAATTCAATATCAATATTTAATTTCTTAGCGTCCTCAAACTTAAATCAATTGGTAATTCCAATTTTTCAGAGACCTTATTCTTGGAGAATAGAACAGGTTGAAGATTTTTTCAATGATCTAACTCCCCTTTTGAATAATCCGAAAATTAAACACTTTATGGGGTTGGTTGTTTTAGTGAATGAACAGTCAAATAATGGATCCTTTGAGATTATTGATGGTCAGCAAAGGTTAACTACAATTTCCTTAACACTAGCCGTCATTCGTGATTTATTAGATGATATTAAAGAAAACAACTTTAGTTCGTTATCCAAACCTAACAAAACTAAAATTGATAGAACTATCCAACGAATTGAAAGTTGTTTAGTCGTTGAAGACCGATCTGGTATTAGGAATTTAAAATTGGTGACTAAGAATGATAGATCTTTTGAGGCTAAGTTTCTGGAGAATGTTCTTATTTCAATAAATGATTTAATTGGAACAGATGTTAGAACAGTAACTTATCAAAAACAAAAAGCTGATGAAAAAGATACTTTTGCCGTTAAGTGGGAATTTATGAGTAATAAGGCCCTTTTCGATCAGAGAGTAGCTAAGTCACACAGAAGTTTTAGAAACCATTCGATAATACGTGACATTTTGAATAATGAGAACTTTTTAGGGAACTGTATAACTCTTGATGACAAGATTAACTTTCTCTGTGATTCGCTATCTAAAGCTATTCTTGATCACATTCAAATTGTCGATTTTATCTCAGATAATCATTCCGAAGCTTTCAATACTTTCGAAGTTTTAAATAACAGAGGACTTGCAATTTCTAGTACAGATTTGATTAAGAATATTTGTTTGAAACAAGCTGTGAATACAAATGATCAAGATCAAATTTTTAAGTTTTGGGGTAATATATTTGACCAGGAGCTAAATAATGCAGATGATATCCAGTTTTTAAGATATAGTAATAATTCAAGAAGAACTTTTGTAACTAAATCTGAATTATATGATGCATATCACGCGATTATTTCAGATATGAATATTGGTGAATTGAAGTCTTTTTTAGAAAACGAGCTATTGACTGATGCAAGGGTAAACTTCCCCTTAACTGTAACGTTTTAAATTAGAGTACCTGGGTTATTTGTTGTTGCTAAGTTAGTTATCTATTTGAAAGGTTGGAAAATCAGAATCAATTAAATGTGGTTTTGCATGTTTAAGAAGGAAGTTTCTTGGAG
>CAMCVP010000021.1 GCA_945881835.1 Chryseobacterium gleum
AATTATAATACTCCTACTTATCAACTTGAACTCAAACCTAGAAATCCTACACAACCAAGAAATAAAACTTTAAATTTGTCTAATTAACCATGAGGATGATAGTAAAAGTGACAACCTAAATCAGGCAAGGACATTTCATAATTCCTATTTCACAATTCCTACGTTGTAATTAGAAACGTCGCAGACATCAGTTGCTGTTACGCGGTAAACAAAGGCGTCCGTTGATTAATTAGGGTTTTGTACTGCGCTTTTTTATTGTCGTCAATAAATGAAATATCAATGAGCTCGAGGGCTTGTGGTAGCCAGTTGTTTAGTTTTTTATAGACCGTGTTGATTTGTTTTTCATTCAATTTTAATACAGCCCCAAATCGATTAAAATACCCTTTGTCGAAATTTTTTCTTTTGCCGCCAAGTAAAAGTGCCGTGTCGTCGTGATCCTTGGGTAATATAATTTTCACATTTAATAAATCATATGCTGGCGATAAGACCCATCCGATTTCAGATAAACACATGGAGAAATTTTTCAAGTGCATGTCGTTATTGCCAATGATAAAGTTGAAAAGCGCGAGTTCAAAAAAACGAAGCCTATCCATTTGGGTGTTTGCCGATAATTCTCCTATTCTTTTTCCAACATTCTCCATGGTGCCCAGATACTTGTCTTCCAATTCTAAAATTTGCAAAAAGTCAATCATATGCACCTTTGAATTGTCTTTTTTTCGATCAATGCGTTTGGTTATGTAACACAATTCGCCCGTGGACAAACGTATCATATTGGAAGGGACTGTCTCTATTTTAAAAAGCTCAGCTAATTTCATTGACAAATGCTCGTTTTCTGGCATCTGTTCATAGTCTATATTTTGCGGTTTTAAGATATACATGCCTTCAAGCGCATCCATAATCGTTAGCCTACCATTTCTTCCATTCTCTAATGTGCTTTTTATCCAGCCCAGTGACAATTTAGGTTGCACCCCCGGCACAGTAACAGATAATTCAACGGCTTGCTTTGCCAATTCGGCCATTTCATCTAACCGATAGGGCAAGGACGGTGCTGACTCACGTTCAAAAAACGTTTTGATGCACTTGGAGTGATAATCGCCTGTTTCATTGGCGCCCAATTCTTTATAGCAATACAAACATTTAGTCATCTTTTCCTTCATTTATAGGATGAACACTTACGGCTCCGATTGTATTCTGGCAGCAAGCCAATAGCAATCCCATACGGTCGTTCTTGTTGATTTTCCAATTTTCGGAAGCAATTGTTAACAGCCATCCTTCAGGAATTAATCCGTCGAAAAATGGAAAAAGTCGTTTGCTCTTGTATGGGTTTCTGCTCACCGGCATTTGGAAAGTAATGAATAATGTAGGACAAGTTTGCGCGTACAATTCATCATAGGTAAATTCATATTCGCCCGAGTCTAACTCTTTGAGTATTCCAGCCCTCATGTTGTTGTATTTGACAATAGCTTGTCTCATAATTGCTTATCGTTTATTGGTCCTAAGACATGGCCGAACATTTTCAGAACTTGATTAACCTTTGCCAAGCTGAGATTTTCTTTCCCTTGTTCAATTTTTCTAATGACCGTTAAAGCCACCCCAGCCTTCGCAGACAATTCCTCTTGGGTAAGCTTCAGTTGCTTCCTTCTTGACTTAACAAATACCATTATTGCATTCATTTTATATGCTTTTGCGTACAAAAATAGTGAATTCTCATACATTATATGCAATTCAATATAATTTTATTAAAGAGCGGTTTTTTATATGTAAATACGTATAGAAAATCGGAGATTTTATTCCTACTACGTAATGGGAACTGCGTAATTGGAAAATCGGAGATTTTATTCCTACTACGTAATTGGAACTGCGTAATTGGAAAATCGGAGATTTTATTCCTACTACGTAATTGGAACTACGTTATTGGAAAATCGGAGATTTTATTCCTAATACGTAATGGGAACTGCGTAATTGGAAAATCGGAGATTTTATTCCTAATACGTAATGGGAACTTCGTTATTGGAAAACCGGAGATTTTATTCCTATTTCATAATTGGAACTGCGTTATTAAATAAATTCAAACAGATTTTCAGAATGAATAGTTGTTGCAACGCTCGGGGTGTAACTGGAAAGGAACGTTGAGGAAAGCTTAACAGATTTAGTTGGAGAATACTTGAATTCGTAGGCGCGAAGTTCTCCGTTTTCTTCTTCAATTAAATCTATTTCTTGTTGCGCGGTGGTTCGCCAGAAATACATTTTTGTGTTACTCTGTTCGTAATGATGCTTCTTCCATCGTTCACTCATTAAAAAATTCTCCCAAAGCGCTCCTTTGTCGGTGCGAGAATCTATGGGTTGCCACATTTCAATTACGGCATTCCGAATACCGTTGTCAATGAAGTAAATCTTCTTCGATTTTTTCAATTCATTACGTAAATTTCTTTGAAAACTTGGAACCCGGAAAATGACAAAGGCCTTTTCAAGAACATGGATATATCTTTCAACCGTCCCAACATCTAATCCGCATTGCTTCGCTAACTCATTGTACGATACCTGCTGTCCGATTTGAAATGCTAAAGATTTCAATAATACCTGAAACTTCTCAGACTTCTTTATTTCATCTATAGCAAAAACATCTTTGTACAAATAGCTATTCGCCAACGCTTGTATGCGCTGTTTGGCCGTATTCGCATGATTAACCACTTCCGGATAAGTTCCGAAAACAAGCCTGTGAGGTAATAGTGAAATCTCTTCCAAATACCCATTATTGGCGGTTAATTCAGAAAAAGTAAAGGGAAAAAGCTGCAACTCCCATTTCCTTCCTGTTAATGGTTCATTCAATTTATTCGATATCTCAAAAGCTGAAGAACCTGAAACATAAATTTGCAACCCTTCAAATTGATCCACTAAGATCTTCACTGCTAAACCAATGTTATCTATTCTTTGCGCCTCATCTATAACCAATGTTGTTTTCTCCCCTATTAACACCCGCAACATGGCCTCATTCGGATTGTCCAACGCATTTCGAACGGTGCTATCATCGGCATCTAACCACAATACATTTTTCCCTTTCGTTAAGGTCTTTAACAGCGTAGTTTTCCCAACTTGTCTGGGTCCAATTAATATGATTGCCTTACCGTCTCCAGCCAAAGCACGCATGTTCTCCTCTAACTTTCTGATTATCATTTAACAAATATATTAAACTCTCATTTCAAATCGAAAAATATTATGTTTTTTTTCGAGTGTAATCGAAAAATATTATGGTTTTAATAGGGAATATAAGTTAAGAAAAGGGAAACAATCACCTCGTGATCAATCCTTCGGATCAAACGCTATGCGATCAAACCTTCGGTGAATGAACAGCGACGTTCCAATTAATAAAAAGGCAAGAGAGGTTAAGAAAAGGGAAACATGTTGCGGAGCAACTGATGTCTGCGACGAATGTTTTCAACGAATGCCTTCGGCGAATGTCTTGACTAAAGGTAAGAGAAGTTAAGAAAAGGGAAGAGAGGGGAATCAATCACTTCGTGATCAATCCTTCGGATCAATCGCTCTGCGATCAAACCTCCGGTTCATCCTTCGGACCTAGCTCGCTGCGATGGAAGCAGCCTTGTGCTTCCCAATATTGAATTGATTCTTCAGCATCTTTCAACAGAAGACCACAGCGTCTTAGGGTTTTGGGAGAATATTCAGGTGGTTCAACGAAATCTGGGTGATTGATGAAATCGTGAAGTTCTTGTAGTTCCTTATCCATATTGCTAATTTAAATTATTTTTTTTATTTCGAAACGATTGTAATGTGAATTCTTTTTGAATGGCTCAATATTGTTTCCTAGAACACCAAGTATCTGAAAGTTTTTTGAAAATTTATTGATGTTATTCGTTATTATTTGATTGTACAATCTCTGTTTTGCGGGAGTGTTACTTTCAATTGATATAGTGAATTGCGGGTGCTTAGCTAGAAAATCTTCAACAATTGAAGCCACCGTCTGTAGAACGGCATTCCCATTTTTATGTGAAGTTCTGGTTTTATCAGACCATTGGTCCTCCTCAGTGAAGTCTAGAAGTGCAAGATTATACAAATCTTCTATTTCCAATTCATCGAATCTAACGCACTTCATGACATTACCCTTTCTGCCTTCACATTTGAAATAGTAGGAGTTCTTTCTAATAGTGTAATTGTATGTTTCTTGTCCTTCCATTCCGCAAAAAGAAGAAATGGAAACTAAGAAGTCAAGAAACACTTATGCGTTGAATCTTCTGAAAGGCTTGTTATTGTTGAGATTTTTAAGCATAACTAGGAAAACCTTCGGTTTTATTCCTACTGCGTAATTCCTATTTCATAATTGGAACTGCGTTTTTATGCTTTATACCGAGCTCGCTCTGCGAGCGGCATTCGAAATGCCCCCACTGAAGGTGGGGGAAAAAATTTCATTTTTTCAAGGAGATCCTAATCACAGAGCCCTCCGCTGGCGAACTCGAAAGCACATAAATCCCGCCCTTGTGATAATTCTTCACAATGCGTTTGGCGAGGGAAAGGCCTAGGCCCCAGCCGCGCAACTTCGTTGTATAGCCCGGATCGAAGATGGTTTTCCATTTGCGCTTGGGGATGCCCTTGCCGCTGTCTTTGATGTCTATGAAGACTTTGCCGTTGGCTTCGTGAATGGAGACGGATAAGTGTCCTTTTGCGTCCATCGCGTCTACGCTGTTCTTCACGAGGTTTTCGATGACCCAACTGAATAAGGCGACGTTCACTTTAACTTCTGGATTGCCTTCCGATTCAACGTTAATGACAACTTCAGAAGATATGCGGACGCGCAAGTAATCTAAGATTTCTTCGACTAAGTCTTTCGCGCCGACGGGTGTGAGTGCGGCTTCTGAGCCGATTTTCGAGAAGCGCTCGGTAATGGTTGAAAGACGCTCGATGTCTTTGTTGAACTCGTCGATGAGCGCTTTCGAAACGCCCTGCTGCTCGAACAAATCGCGCCACGCCATAAGTGCTGAAAGGGGCGTGCCCAACTGATGCGCGGTTTCCTTCGCCATACCCACCCAAACCAAATTCTGCTCTGATCTTCTGAACGTAGAAAACAACACGTATGCCACCACCAAGAAGACGCCTATGAGCGACAACTGCAAATACGGAAACAACTTCAGTTGCTGAATGGTGGCAGAGTCGTCGTAGAAAATATACTGCGTAGGCCTTCCGGGAATCTTAATCTCAATGGGCTCGTACCCTTCCTTCATTTCCGCCAAAACCTGATTCACGTTGCATTTCAGCGTGTCTATCTTTCCAACCTGAACAACATTCGTCTTCGTGCTGTCGGTAACAATTACCGGCACAGAAGCCGTGTTGATCACCGTTTCATTGAAGAAAGAAGAAACCAAATCATCGATGGTTTGCTTCAACTCTTTGTACATGTAACTGTTGCTGTAATACACCACAATGCCCGCGTCTGGAAAGGCAATGGGCTTGTATTCTTGCTCGTACTGCAGTCGCAATTCTTCTATACGAATAGGATCTTTGGTGTAGACAGAATCGATGTTACGCGAAAGCTGAAATTCATTTTCGGTGTTGCAAACTAGCAAGGGAATGGAGGTGTTCAATGCCAACACATCGACCGCAAAAGACAAGTCGCCTTGCGGATTCGAGATGGTATTCATGGCTCTTCCCAAGATCTCTGCTTTGCGCGTTTCTTCGGAACGCAAGCTGTCGAACAAGACCTGCGTGAGCTTCACCAATTCTTCCTTCTTGCGTATGGCGCTGTGCCACAACTCAACCTTCGCTTTTTCTTCTTCACGAATGCGTCGCGCAATGCTGTTTGTGTACCACAACGTAACGCCCGCAATGGTTGCGGCCAAGAGCAATAAGATTACTTTCCAACGTTGTTTGTTCTGCAAAACAGCCATGTTCTTCGCTTAAGATTTGTGTGCAAGGTCTAACAAAAAGGCATACTCCAAGGCCACTTCCTTCAAGGCTTCAAACCTTCCAGACTTGCCGCCGTGTCCGGCTTCCATGGTGCATTTAAAAAACAATTTATTCGAATCGGTCTTCATCTCGCGCAACTTCGCTACGTATTTCGCAGGCTCCCAATATTGCACTTGACTGTCCCAATATCCTGTTGTAACCAAGGTATGCGGATAAGCCTTCGCTTCAATGTTATCGATAGGCGAATAACTTAACATGTAGTCGTAATATTCTTTGTCTTTCGGATTTCCCCACTCGTCGAATTCGAAGGTAGTAAGCGGAATGCTTTCGTCGAGCATGGTGGTGACGACGTCTACAAACGGCACTGCGCTTATGATTCCGTTGAACAATGAAGGCGCCATGTTGGCTACCGCACCCATTAACAATCCGCCAGCACTTCCGCCCATAGCGAACAAGTGCTTGCTTGCTGTGTAGTTTTCATTCACCAAAAATTCTCCGCAAGCAATGAAGTCGGTGAAGGTGTTTCGCTTCCTCAACAATTTTCCGTCTTCGTACCAACTGCGGCCCATGTCGCTTCCTCCGCGAATGTGCGCAATGGCAAAAACAAATCCTCTGTTTAACATGGAAAGTCTTGCGCTGCTGAATCCAGCGTCTATGCTGTGTCCGTAACTGCCGTATGCGTATAGCAGACAAGGGGAGCTTCCGTTGCGTTCAAAATCTTTTTTGTAAACCAAAGAAATAGGGACGCGCGTGCCGTCCTGAGCGGTTGCAAAAATGCGTTCGCTGGCATAGTCGCTTGCATTGAATTCACCCAATACCGGCTGTTGTTTTTTCAACTCACGGGTGCGCGATTTCATGTTGTAATCGAACACACTTCCAGGTGTGGTCATAGATGAATATCCGAAACGAAGGGTATCTGTATCGAATTCAGGATTCGCTCCCACTCCAGCGCTGTAGGTCGGATCTGGAAATTCGAGGTAGTGCTCTTCTGCTTTGTCCCAACGTGTAACGCGAATATGCGCCAACCCTTCGGTTCGCTCTTCCAACACCAAATATTCTTTGAACATTTCAACCGATTCCAACAGGGTATTTTCACGATGCGCAATCACTTCTTCCCAACTTTCTTTTTCGGTTGAATGAATAGGACACGACATTAATCTGAAGTTCTTCGCTTCTAAATTCGTGAGCACATAGAACTTGTCTTCGTATTGCGTGATGCTGTATTCCAAGTCGCGTTCGCGCTTTTGAAACAGGCGAAACTCTCCTTTCGGATTGTTCGATTCTAATACACGGTATTCGTCTGAAACCGTTTGAGAACTGCCTATGATTAAAAATTGTTTTGTTTTCGTTTTGAAAACGAAGCACGAAAATTCTTCGTCTTTTTCATCGTAAACTAAAACATCGGACGCCGTATCTGTTCCCAACTCGTGACGCCAGATCTGGCTATCGCGCAGGGTTTGCGCATCTTTCTTCGTGTAGAAAAAATGAAGGTTGTCTGAAGCCCAAGTAGCAGAACCTGACGTTCCTTCTATGACTTCGTTGAACATTTCACCTGTTTGAAGATCACGAACGTGCAATGTGTAAACTCTTCTGCTTACTTCATCGATTCCATAAACCATGAAACGGTTGTTCTCTGAAATGCTTAATCCGCCTAGCGCCCAGTAGTCTTTTCCTTTTCCCATTTCTGGACCGTTGATGAGAATTTCTTCTTCTCCGGTTTCCATGCTGTCTTTCTTTCGGCAGTTGAAGGCGTAGTCTTGTCCAACTTCAAAACGCGTGTAATACCAATATCCGTTTTGCTTCACCGGAACAGAAGAATCGTCTTCTTTAATACGTCCTTTCATCTCTTCGAACAACTGCTTCTGCAATTCTTCGGTGTGCTTCATTCCCGCGTCTACGTAGTCGTTCTCTTCTTTCAGATAAGCCAAAACATCCGCTGTTTGCTCATCTGGAGTAGTAGCGTTTTTCTGCTCGTCGGAAAGACGCATCCAGTAGTAGTTGTCGACACGGGTGTGTCCGTGTTCCACCAATTCCTTCTCAATTTTCTTTGCACTGGGTGTCTTCATGATATTCTATTTTGCAGTTAGTGATTCGCCCACGATTAAGTCAATGGGCGATGTTATTTTAATGTTTTCCAAATTTCCTTCCACCAAAAAAACCGAATGACCGTTCGCTTCCACAACGGAAGCATCGTCGGTAAACAACGGGCTGAAAGGCTTGCTGTAAGCCTCTTTCAACATACTTGATTCAAAACACTGAGGAGTTTGAATGCGTTTGTACAACGAACGATCGACACTTTTATTGAGGACGCCGTGCACTTCGCGAATGGAGTCGTTGATGGGAATGGCAGGTACGACAGCGTTGTGTTCATTCAAAGTGTTGAAGCAACGCGTGAGTGTTTCGTGCGAAACAAGCGGACGCACTGCGTCGTGAATTGCAATGTGTTGAACATCGAAAGAGACGGCTTCAATGCCGTTTTTCACGCTGTGAAAGCGTTCCTCTCCGCCAGCAACCACGGTGTGTTCAGGGACATCTTCAAACTGAAGACACAAGTCTTTCCAGAACGAAATATAGTCGTGATGCATGACCACAATCATTTCGAAATTTCGATTGAATGAAAAGAAATTTCGAAGGGTATGAATGAGAATGGGTGTGTTGTTGAGTGTGAGGAATTGCTTCGGAAGGGGGCTTCCCATGCGGGTTCCGGTGCCTCCTGCGACAAAAATGACTGCTTGTTTCACTGTGTTCATGTCGCAGAAATTAATCTTCTAAATGCGTTGGATAAATCACCTCGTTGGCTGGAATGGCAGCGTTCACGCGCTTTCCAACCACTAAATTTCGTTGCGACCATTTGAATCCGTCGCCAGGAGAAAGCATGCACAAGTCGGCTTCTTCAATCACACTTCCCGCAGGAATATCTTTTACGGCGGCAATGCTGCGCTCTAACTTCAAGCGAGCAGAAGCGACAGAATCTTCGATCTTCATTTCTACTTCACCCATAGACAATTCGAGTTCACGAATGTCGCGCACCATGCGGCGAATACCGTCGGGACCTAGCGAACCTTTTTGGTCGGTGCCCTTCAGGTTACGGTCGGTGGTGATGTGTTTTTCAATGATGGTGGCACCCATGGCAACGGCAGCCACTGGCGTGAAGATGCCGAGGGTGTGGTCGCTGAAACCAATGTTGTAGTTGGGGTAGTTCGCTTGTAAAAAACGAAGGGTATTGAGGTTCACGTTCTTCGGCTGCGTAGGGTATTCGCTGGTGCAGTGAAGAATGCTAATGTTTGAATGGTAGTTTGAAATGACGTCTAACGCGTGATTGAGCTCTTCCTTCCCAGCCATTCCGGTTGAAAGAATAATGGGAATCTTTGTTTCGGCAAGAGCCGCCAGCAAAGGCAAATTGGTTAGGTCGCGACTGGCTACTTTCAGGTAATCGGGCGTGATGCGTTTCAGTAACGAAAGACATCCGCGTGCGCAAAGTGTTTCCACAAAATCGAGTCCTTTTGCTTTCGCGTAGTGAAACAACTCTTCGTGTTGTTCGTCGTTCAGCTCAAGAAACGCGCGGTGTTCGCCGTAGGTTGCGCCGAAGGAATGCGGGCTGTTGTAGGGCGCATTCATTTGCGACTGACTGAGTTCTTCGTTCAGGTCGCGCTTGGTGAACTTCACGGCGTTCATGGGTTTCAGAGAAAGCTGAAAATAATCTTCAACGACGGGTTGCGCCGCGAGATCGATGATCTCCTTCGCCAGTTCAATTGAACCGTTGTGGTTTTGTCCTATTTCTCCGATTATGTAGGTCACCTTACAAATATACACGATTCACGAAGTGAAAGATGTTGCACAAGATACTTCGTAAGATTCTTCGAAAGATGCTTCGCAATTAGACTGCGGCTGGGGTTAGCGCTTGAATAAGGGAACAGTGGAGCAGGGCTCTCCATACATGATGCGGTTGGCGACAGGATACAGTTTTTGAGAAAGTTGAATGTAGACTTCTTCTGTCAAACGAAGCGAAGTGCAGCCCTTGATAACAACATTTTTATCTTGAAATTTTGAAATATCTAATTGTTGAATGAAAGCAAGCGCTCTGAGTGTGTCTAGATTTTCTGGAGATGAAAAATGACACTTTGCATTCACTTCAGAAAGTTTCAAAGCCAATAGCATAAAGGCCCAAACGGGTATAATGGCGTCTACCGAACAGTAAATGGCTACAATTTTATTGGCGTATTCTGCAGTATCCAGAGTTGAAACAAATTCACGAAAATCCTTTTCCTTCAACGCTATTCCTTGCCACAATTGCGGGGCAATATCAATCGTCGCACCTGCAAATGCTTCTACTTCTTCAGCTATATCTAGCGTAATGAGTTTACTATTTGCAACTTTGTTTTCTATCATGGTTCAAAAGTAATCCAACTCTCGATAAACTCAACCATCGCGAAGCGTCATCCACGAAGTGGTCATCACAACGTGTTGTGTCATCGGCTCCGCCGTATTCGCATAACTTATATGAAATACGCATAAGACTTTCTTCCTACCTGCAATAAAATTTGCTTCAACAAATTTTGTAATGTTATCTATTTAGTTAACTTTGTATGGGAGAAAAAATTAGAAAAACAATCTTTTATAAGGATTTCGGAAAATCATTTATTCGAAAACAACCGATTCGAGTAAAAGAGAAAATACTATGGACACTTGACGTAATTGAGAGTCATGAAACTATTCCGAAACAATACCTTAAAAAGATTATTGGGACCAAAGGATTGTATGAAGTGCGAATAGCTGCAGATGGCAACATCTATAGATTGTTTTGCTTTTTCGAAACAGAAAGAACAATAGTTATCTGCAATGGCTTTCAGAAAAAAACGAACAAAACTCCCTATGACGAAATTACTAGAGCGTTAAGAATAATAAAAGAATACTACGATGAAAAAGAATAACAACACAACAAGTTTAGAGGATTTTGTAACGGAAGAATTCGGTGCAAAGGGAACGGCATCTAGAAAAAAATATGAAAAAGGACTGAAAGTGTTCAAACTGGGATTGATGATAGAGCAACAACGAAACATTTTGAAACTCACACAAGACCAACTTGCGGCGAAGTGTGGGACGAAGAAAAGTTATATTTCAAGAATTGAAAATGAAGGTTCAGACATTCGTCTTTCAACCTTAATGAAAATTGTTGAAGAGGGATTGGGAGGACGGATTGAGATTGTTTTTTCGAGAAAAAAAACACCGAAGTGATGACACTCTTCGAGTGATGACGATTTTCAATCGATGACGAACAAGTTCGATGACCGCTTCGCGGACAGTTGTCACGAAGTGTCATCACACGGAGTGTGTCATCCTTCGAAGAAGGTCATCCACGAAGTGGTCATCCGGAACGGTCATCACATGAAATGTGTCATCCACAAAGTGGTCATCACAACATGTTGTGTCATCGCGAAGCGTAACGTTCGTTTACAAAACTCCAATTCACAACCGTGAATATAGCCGTTAGATAATCGGCACGTTTGTTCTGATATTTCAAGTAATACGCGTGTTCCCAAACGTCGATGCCGAGGATGGGAGTGCCTGGTTTGTCTACTACTTTCGACATGAATGGATTGTCTTGATTGGCAGTTGAAGTCACGAAAAGCCCGCCCTTCGTGTCTTTGCACAACCACACCCATCCGCTGCCAAAGCGTGCTTTGCCTTCGTCGGTCATGACCTTTTTTAGGTTTTCCATACTTCCGAAGTCGCGTTGAATAGCGGCTGACAATTCCTTGCTTGGTTCTCCGCTGGTGCTTGGCGCTGCCAAACAATTCCAGAAGAACGTGTGATTGAAATGTCCACCCCCGTTGTTGCGAATGGCCATGTCTTCCGGATCTACTGCTGCGCACAATTGCTCAATGTTCAACTTGGTGTACTTCTGATTCGCTTCAACCTTCATGGCTGTATTCAAATTCGTTACGTAAGCAAGGTGGTGCTTGTCGTGGTGAATGTGCATGGTCTCTGCGTCAATAGCGGGTTCCAAAGCCTCATAGGTGTAGGGCAATTCAGGAACAGTCCAATCTTGAGCGAAGCTCATTGTTCCACAAAAAAGAAAACCTACAGCAAGCAACAAATTTTTCATAGTCAGCGTTATTGATTCGTTCGAACAAAGGGTTGTGAGTTACTTCACAAGTCCTTCCCAAAAGTAGTTCATACACCGTGTACTTTTAAACTAAGAATGGAAGAAGTAAAAGAATTAGAAGGAGGACCTGTTCTTCAGGAAAAGAAACAACCGTCGAAGCGCTTCAAGTGGATCAAGCGCATCTTCGTTGGGTTGCTTGCCTTGGTTGCGCTTTTATTCTCGGGGTTGGTGATTGCCGTTACGGTTTACGAAGATGAAATTGTGACCTACGCCCTTCAAACCGTTCAAGGAAATTTAAAAACGAAGTCGAGCATTCGAGAAGCAGATCTAACCCTTTGGAACAACTTCCCTTCCGTTTCCATTCGATTCAAAGATGTGTATGTGGAAGAGAATTCGAAGGCGCACGATACCCTCTTGTTCGCGAAAGAATTGTACTTGTCGTTCGACATTGTTGATCTCTTGAGCGGTAAGTATAACATAGATGAAATTGAAGCCAAGGACGGTTCCTTCAACATGCGTGTAAACCGCAAAGGGCTTGTGAACTGGGACGTGTGGAAGCCCGATACTTCTTCCACCCCGAATGAAAAATTCAAAATACATCTTGAAAATGTTGTTGGAGAGAACATTTCTTACCTCTACGAAGACGAGCAAGAAAAAACATTCATAGATGTGAAGCTGAATGAACTTCAGGCTTCTGGAAAATTCACTGAAAAACAATTCATTCTCGACATTGAAACGAAGGCCTTCATGAATGTGCTCTACGCCGGTGAGACGGAGATGCTGCGCAAACGGAAGATTGGCCTCGATTCAGAGATGCAAGTGAATCTCGATAACAACACCTTCGTGATTCAAACAGGCGAATTGTTGTTGGAAGAAGTTCCGTTGAACGTTACTGGAAGCCTGGATTACGGCGATCATCCGAGTATTGACCTTCACATTGCAGAAACAGAATTGGAGTTGAAAGAAGGAATTTTGTTGCTTCCGAATTCCATGCAAGTGCAGCTTCAACCCTACGCTCCTTCAGGAAATATGAAATTCAATTTCGACATGAGCGGTCCGTTCGACAACTTGGCGATCTCTTCTAAATTTTCAGTGAAAGACGGTGAGTTGGTTGAAATAAACTCGGGCGTTGATTTGCACTCAATTCAACTCGATGCGAATTATGTGTTGAAGGAAGGAACCGACAGTGTGACCATTGCCAACTTCCAATCTGTATTGGGAATTGGGACGTTGAGCGCAAATGGAAGCATTCGCAACTTGAGCGATCCTGTGCTGAATCTCGCAGTGAATGCGGAAACCAACCTGGGCGATGTGAAAGGATTCTTCGGATGGGATTCGTTGGCAGTTTGCGATGGACAAATTTCCGCGCAATCTACTATACAGGGCAAGATCGCTTTTCAAGAAGCCGATAGCACCTTCGATTGGTCGCAATTGCATTTGAACGGAAGAGCGCAAGTGACAGACGGCAGCTTTCAATGGGCGACCTCGAATGGACTTTTCAAAAACATTAACGGCGTCTTTTTGCTGAACGGATCCGATGCGCGAGTAGAGCAATTGAACTTCAACATAAACGATAACAACTGTAATTTTTCGGGCGATTTTTATTCAATCATCCCCTTCTTCACCACAGACAATGCGGTGCTTACCGTGCAAGCAAATTTGTATTCCAACAGATTGGACCTTGAGAAATTATTAAGCGCAGCGGGCTCTTCCGACAGCGAACTTCAGATAGCGCTGCCCACAACCGTGAAGTTAAATCTAACCACACAGATAGACCAGTTCTTGTTCAAGTCGTTCAACGCATCCAACATCAAAGGAACGGTAAACTACGCGAATGGAAGTTTAAGCATTTCTCCGTTGAGCATGAACCTTGCGAACGGCAGTCTGGCCGCCGATTTCAGCTTGTTCCCAACAAGCAACGGGCAATTCGGTGTGACGTGCACGGGGGCGTTGAATAACATAGACATTCAACAATCGTTTTTGCTGTTCGATAATTTTGGACAATCGTATTTGACGCAAAAAAACATCAAAGGAAACGCTACGGTCTTGGCCGATTTTGAGACTACGTTAGCGTCTGACTTGAGTGTACTTCCGAACAGCATTAAATCTGATCTTCAAGTAAACATTGAAAACGGTGAACTGAATGATGTGGAGTCGTTTCAATATTTGATTGCCTACATCAAAGGAAACAAGTGGATTGCACCGTTGATGAAAGAAGATGAATTCGCAGAGAAACTTCGACACATTAAATTCTCGACGCTTCAAAATTCCATTCACATTGAAAACTCGATTATCACCTTTCCTCTCATGGACATTGAGTCGAGTGCTATGTCGATTACCATTGAAGGAACGCACAGTTTCGATAACGTGCTTGATTACAGAATAGGATTCGACTTGAAAGAGATGTTGCTGAAAGCCTCTAGCACAGCGGGAGACAAGAGTGGCAGACAGATTTATTTGTACATGCGCGGACCCATTGACAATTTGGAATTTGGTTTAGACAAAGACGCGCTTCGTAGCGATCGTGTTTCAGCGAAGCTAATAGAAAAAGAAAAATTGAATCGGATTTTTTCTAATGCTTTCGCGTGGAGGAAGGAAAGAGAAAGAGTAGGAGAAGCAGAAAGAGTAGGAGAAAGAGTAGGACAAACAGAAAGAGTGAATATTAAACCTCCCATTCAAGAGCGCATAGCACCGTACATAAAAGACAACGTCTCTCCAGAAGCGAAAGCTGAAAAAGAGAAGAAGACGCCGAAGTGGCTTCAAGAAAAACAAGAATACGAGGAAGAAGAATGAACTTACCAGAAGCCTTTGTCAACCGACTGAAAACGCAGTTTCCCAATGAGTGGGAACTTATGATTCCTGCCTACGACCGTGAGATTCAGACATCGGTGTTAACGCATCCGAAGAAGTTTAAAAACACTGCTATTCAAGGTAATTCTGTTGCTTGGAATGCGCTTGGTTTGTTGTTGGAAGAACGTCCGAAATTCACCTTCGATCCGCATTACCACGCTGGAGCGTATTATTCGCAGGAAGCGAATTCGATGCTCATTGGACATCTGTTCAAGCAGGTCATTCAAGAAATTGAAAATCCGGCCGTGCTCGATCTCTGCGCTGCTCCCGGAGGAAAGAGTTTAATATACGCTACCCTACTCGGCGAAAACGGTGTCTTGGTTGCAAATGAAGTGATGCCTCAGCGATTGAGTATTCTTCGTGAAAACCTTGACAAATGGGGCATTCCGAATGTCTTCACCTTGGGCATGTATCCGAATAAAATTCCGTTTACGCATGCCTTCGATGTTGTTGCAGTAGATGCGCCGTGCAGCGGAGAAGGATTGTTCCGCAAGCAAGTCGACTATCGCGGCGAGTGGAAAGAATCGTTTGCGCAGAGCTGTGCAGTTCGTCAGTATGACATACTTCAAGAAGCAGTTCGCTTACTGAAACCAGGCGGTTACTTGCTGTATTCCACATGCACGTTTGCGCCTGAAGAAAATGAAGACATGCTTCAGTATTTGTGCGATGAATTTCAACTTGAAAATATACCCGTTGAAATGCAATCGGGTTGGAAAGTAGATGTCGTGAAATGCGCTGCTGGTGAGGGATACAGAATGCTTCCGCATAACACACCTGGAGAAGGATTCTTCTGTACGCTGTTGAAAAAGCCAGAAGGACAATCGGAAAAAACGCGTTTCAAACCGAACATGAAAATTGTTCCGTTGAATGCAAAAGAACGCGCTACCACGAATGCGTTTATTCGCGAAGACGTTGCGCTTGTTAAAAATGAAAAGGGCTTGGTTTTTCTCGATACCCTTCAACATACATTCAAAGATCTTTGGCGCGCGATGTTGCCGAATGCAAACGCGGGAACGCTTGTGGGCGAGTTCATGAAAGACAAGTTTATTCCCGGCCAAGGCATTGCCAATACAGGCGTTGAAGCGGCCTCGGTTAAAAAGCTCGAGCTGTCTTACGAAGATGTGATTCGTTATTTGAAGAAGGAAGTGATTCAGGTTGAAGCAGAGGCGGGCTTTGTTTTAGTCACCTTCGAACAACAAAACATTGGATGGGGCAAAGTGGTTGGAACCCGCTTGAACAATAACTATCCGAACGAATGGCGGATTCGTTCTTAGGACGTTTTCTCTGGAATATTCTTATCGAAATCTTCGATTGCTGGAATAACGGTTTTCGAAAAATCGTTCACCGGTTCGTACACAATTGAAGCGTCTTTTTGCGATTGCGGAATCATGTGGAATTTGTCGTCTAGCGCATGTAGCATGACAAACAGCGAACTTGTTCCCAATAAATATTTCGCCAATGAAAATGTTGCGCCCAAGGCTTTGTTCCATTTCTCGCCGCTTCCTTTGATGTTTTTTGAAATGAGTTTTCCGAGGAAATACATGCCAATGACAACAACTAAAAAGATGCCCAAGAACACGCCAACGCGTGTGCTTATTGAGCCGTCGGTTGCACCGATCATCTTCGCAACAGATTCAGACAAATACACTGCTGCGTAAATGCCCACAAAGAAGGCCAAGAACGAGAACAATTCCGAAACGAAACCGTTCATCCATCCGCGCCAAAGTGCCCATACCAAGATGAGGACTAGAATTATATCGAGATAACTTACCACATTTCGAAACTAATCTAATTTTCAAGACTTTCGGTTTTCGCATTCAGTACTTTTTCACTTCTGAATGTTCAACAAATCGAGTCTAAGTTTCGGCTTTTTGGCTTTGCTTTGTAGGGTGAACGTACGTCCGAAAAAACACCTGGGTCAGCATTTCCTTTTGGACATGTCTGTCTGCGAAAGAATTGCTGAAGCCATTACTGGCGTGGGCGAAACAAAGAAAATTGTTGAGGTGGGTCCGGGAACGGGCGCGCTTACGCAATTCCTCATGAAACTTCCATACGAGACTTCTGTTGTGGAAGTCGACGACGAGTCTGTGGCGTATCTGAATGCTTACTATCCGGCATTGCGCGGACGCATTTACGAAGAGGATTTTCTTCGCATGGATTTGAGAGAGCGCTTCGGCGACAATTTTTGTGTCGTTGGAAATTTCCCGTACAACATCTCTTCTCAAATTTTATTCAAGGTACTTGACGAATGGGAATGCGTTCCCGAGTTGGTGGGTATGTTTCAGAAAGAAGTTGCAGAGCGTGTGGCTTCAGGCCCTGGCAGCAGAGACTACGGCATCTTATCGGTGTTGCTTCAAGTGCATTACGAAATCAAATATCTTTTCACCGTTGAGCCAGAAGTTTTCAATCCGCCGCCCAAAGTGAAAAGCGGTGTGTTGCGCATGCAGCGCAGACCTGCACCGTTGGTGACTTCCCAACAAAAGGAATTCAAACAAGTGGTGAAGTTGGCGTTCAATCAACGCAGAAAAACCATTCGCAATTCGGTGAAGTCGTTGCTTCAACCGGGTATTACTTCAGAGAACGATTTGTTCAACAAAAGACCGGAGCAATTATCGGTTGAACAATTTATTGAATTGACTCGCATTCTCTTCCCCAACAAATAACACATTCAGCTTAAATTAGCAACATGGCAGCATTGGTAACACTTAATGAATTTGTAATGGAGCGTCAATCTGACTTTCCATACGCTTCAGGCGATTTAACGCGACTACTTACCGACATTGGTATAGCAGGGAAGATTATTAATCACAAGGTGAATAAGGCGGGTCTTCAAGATATTTTGGGTGCAGCTGCGAACATCAATGTTCAAGGCGAAACGCAAATGAAGATGGACGTGTTCTCTGACGAAACGTTGTTGAACGCGATGCGTTGGGGCGGACAGGTTGCTGGTGCAGGAAGTGAAGAGAATGAAAAGTATTTCGCATTCGATCAAGAACATTGCAAGAAAGCTAAGTATGTGATCTTGTTCGATCCCTTAGACGGCTCTTCGAACATTGATGTGAATGTTAGCATTGGAACGATCTTTTCCATTTTCAGAAGGAAGAGTAGCATTGGTGATCTTGCCAATGTGAACGACTTTTTGCAAAAAGGAGACGAGCAAGTTGCAGCCGGATATATTATTTATGGAAGTAGCACCATGCTGGTTTACACGACCGGTCACGGTGTTAACGGCTTTACCCTTCAGCCCAGCATTGGCGAATTTTTCCTTTCACATCCGAACATGAAAATTCCGGAAGATGGCGCTATCTACAGCATGAACGAAGGAAACTTGAACTCGTGTGAAAAGGGCGTTCAAGAATACATTGCTTGGTGCAAGGAAAACGACAAGAAGACGAATCGTCCGTATTCTGCGCGTTACATTGGATCGCTGGTAGCAGACTTCCACCGCAATCTGATTAAAGGTGGAATTTATATTTATCCGGGTACTACGAAAAACAAAAGTGGAAAGTTGCGCATGCAATACGAATGCAATCCGCTTGCGTTCATTGTAGAGCAAGCTGGAGGAAAAGCAACGGATGGACACAGACGAATTATGGAAATTGTTCCAACCGATCTTCACCAACGTTCTCCACTTTTTATAGGATCGAAAAACATGGTTGAAAAGGTGGAAGCCCTGATTAAACAACACTCGTAAGATGCGTACGGTTTTCTTGCTTTGCTTTTTGTTCTTCGGAATTTCAACATTCGGACAAGAATCTTTCGGAAGAAATTCTTCCTTGAAAGGAGCCTCGCAAGAAAAATTCAACAATAGAAAAATCGTACAAAAGCTTCGCACGCTTGACAACCAAAGAGCCGTTGCCATTGGGCTTGACGTGAGCTTGGGATTGTTCGGCGTTCATCGCATGTACCTTGGAACTGACTTGAAAGTTCCTGTGATTTATACCGCCACCATTGGCGGAGGTGGCGTGTTGTGGTTGATAGATTTAGGGTTGTTAATCGCGGTAAAAGACCTCGCGCCCTTCAAGGATAATCCGAATGTTTTTATGTGGAATTCAACTCGATAAATCATGACACAAGGATTATCAGTTGTGCTCATTACGTTCAACGAAGGACATCACATTGCCCAATGTTTGAAAGCTGCGCAAGCGGTATCTGATGAAATTGTTGTCATTGATTCTGGGTCTACGGATAACACCGTGGAAGTCTGTAAGGCCTACGGAGCAAGGGTTATAAGCAATCCCTGGTTTGGTTATTCCGATCAAAAGAACTTTGGAAACGAACAAGCTTCTTTCGATTGGATATTGAGTTTAGACGCAGACGAGGTTTTGAATGAGGTGCTTATTCAAAGTATTCTGAAGTGGAAGGATCATCCGCAAGCAGCGTCATTCAAGCGCATGACCAATTATTGCGGAACGTTTATTAAGCACGGCGGATGGTATCCAGATGTGAAAGTTCGTTTGTTCAACAAACGAGAAACGAATTGGGAAGGAACCATTCACGAAGTATTGCGCGGACTTTCAAAAGAGAATACATTTTTGTTGGAAGGCGATTGCCTTCACTACTCCTACTACAGCGTGGATCAGCATTACGCGCAAGCGGAAAAATTCACGAGCATACAGGCAGAGGATTTATTTCAACATGGAAAAAAATCGCCTTGGTTCAAACGTGTCTTCAGTCCGATTTCAAAATTCATTGTCGACTATTTTTTCCGACTGGGATTTTTAGATGGAAAGGCAGGATTCACGGTTGCGCGCATTTCGGCTTACGCGACGTTTTTAAAATATAAAAAACTACATGAGCACATTCGCCTTTCCAAGTAGTCTTGCCATTGCAAGAACAGACAGCATTGGCGATGTGATTGTGACATTGCCGTTGTGCGGTTTCATTAAAAAACACTCGCCGAATACGCGCATTGTTTTTATTGGAAGAAGCTACACACAGGCCATTGTAGAGGCTTGTCCATATATCGATGAATTCTTGAATTTCGATAAGCGTTCAGAGTCTAACTTAAACGTAGACGCCTGCGTATTCGCCTTTCCAGACGCTGAAGTCATGAAGTGGGTGAAGGCGCAAGGGGTGAAGAAACGCATAGCCACAGGAAGCCGAATTGCCTCTTGGAAATTCGCCAATGACCGCGTGTTCTTTTCCAGAAAGAATTCAGATTTGCACGAATCGCAATTGAACTTTCATCTGTTGTATCCGTTCGGAGTAAAAGACATTCCAAGCCTTGAAGAAATTCGCGCATGGCATGTGTTGAAACCTCAAGTGGAAAGCCCCATTCAACTCGTACCGAATAAACGTTCGGTTGTGTTCCACATGTTGAGCAAAGGAAGTGCTTTGAATTGGTCGCTTTATCAATACCAAGAATTATCGTCGCTACTGCCAGCAGCTGACTTCAACATATACATTACAGGAACGGAAGAAGAAGGGGTTCGTATTCGAAAAGATTTTCGATTCGATTCGCAAATTACGGATTTAACCGGGCAGCTTTCCCTTCCACAATTAATCGCATTTATTTCTTCTTGTGAGACACTGGTAGCAGCAAGCACAGGGCCGCTGCACATTGCATCAGCCGTGGGTATTCGCGCCATTGGGCTTTATCCTTCGAAACGGCCTATGCATCCGGGAAGATGGATGCCACTTGGAGCAAACGCGACTTATTTGGAAGATGGGGTTGTAGATGAAACTGCTGTGCTGAATATTTCAGCGGAGGAGGTATTTGAAAAGTTGAAGAACTAACGCAATCGCAACACCACTCCAGTCTTCAACTCTACTCCTCTTTCAAGATCGTTTTTTCGCTCAATGCTGCGAATACGGATACCGTATTGTTGAGAGATATCGCGTATGCTCTCTCCGCGTTTCACCTTGTGTTCTTTCACGCTTCCCTTGAAGCGCTTGGGTTGTAGGTAGGCTATCTCTTTTTCTTTAAATACATACCCTTCTTCCAAATCGTTGTATTTCGCCAATAAATGTTCAGAAATACCTGTGCGGTCTGATAGTTCTTTCAGCGTCTCTTTCTTCTTCGCAGAAACATATTTGATTCGATTGTTTGAGATGTTGATAACCACCGAATTTTCGTTCGGTTTTTGCTCTGTATCGAACTGTGTGAGTTCATACTTTTCAATTAAATCTATCAAGTTTTTGGCATAGGTTGAACTAGTTGCATATCCGCATTTCTTAAGTCCCTGCGCCCATCCTTTGTAGTCGGTAATCTCCAAGACGAAAAGCTCTTCGTAGCGTGGTTTCTTAAGAAAAACACTGTGGTCCTCGAACGACTGATCTACTGATTTGTATTTACGGAAACACTCATTCGGAGCGTCGTCATCTAAATGCATGGTAGCACCGTTCCAGGTGTCATGACACTTTATTCCAAAATGATTGTTGGCTTCAGCCGCTAGCTTCGATTTACCACTGCCACTCTCAAGAATACCTTGCGCTAAAGTAATGCTGGCGGGAACACCGTATTTGCGCATTTGATCTTGCGCAATGGACGAATATTTTTGAATGTAGGCCTCTGGGGATTGGGCAAAAGAAGTTGAGAAAGGGGGAAGAATGAGTAGGAGTAGGAGAATGAGAAACAGGAAGTAATTAATACTTCTTACGTTCTTTCTCTGTTCCGTCTTCGTTGTAGAAGATCCACTCGCCCACTTCTTTTCCATTTTCATATTCACCTTCAAAATAGGGTTTTCCGTTTTCATGCCAAGCCTTGTAATCGCCTTCTAGGACTCCATTTTCATACGTATTCAAGCTCCACTTGTTTCCGTTCGCGTAAAACGTGTAACACTCGCCGTGACGCTTCGTGTCTTTCATTCGCATTTCAATGTAGCACTGTTGGCTGTTTGGATAGAACGCGCGTTCGCCAATTTTATTGTCCGTGCCTTTTTCGAAATACCCAACGATGCGCATGCCATCTGCTGTGGTTTTGATCTCGCGCGCTTCAGCATCGTCTAACGATGGAGTACATGAAGTTAGAATGAGTGTGCAAATCGATAGAATCCAAAAGGCTTTTTTCATACTTCTATTTTTTTCGTTCAATGGTGTACTTCACCAACAATTTCAAGGATTCCCGAGCAGGAGAGTCTTCAAACTGATTTAAGATTTCCATAGCTCCGTCGCGGAACTCAAACATCTTTTCTGTGGCGTATGTTATTCCACCCAACTGCACCACCTGAGCCATAAGCTCTTCTACCTTCACTTTGTCTGTGTTGTACTTGCGTACGGTTCGAATCAATTTCTTCGCGGTATCGCGATCGACTTTTCCTAAAACATGAATCAATGGAAGCGTTAACTTTCTCTCTTGAATGTCAATCCCCACGGGCTTTCCAATGGCATCGGTTGTCCCATAATCGAACAAGTCATCTTTAATCTGGAAAGCCATACCAACGTATTCTCCGAACAGCGCCAATTGCTTGACTTGCTCGTCTGTGGCGGACGTGGAAGCTGCTCCGCTTTCGCAACACGCTGAAATAAGTGAAGCGGTTTTCTGACGAATGATGTCGTAATAAACCTCTTCCGTGATATCTAATTTTCTCGATTTTTCTTGTTGAAGCAACTCTCCCTCGGCCATGTCCTTCACGGCTTTACTCATGATTCCCAACAGACGAAACTGTTGTGTTTTCACACTTAATGAAAGACCTCTTGACAACAAATAGTCTCCAACTAAAACGGCGATTTTGTTTTTCCAAAGCGCGTTAATGCTGAAGAATCCGCGACGCATTTGGGCGTCGTCTACCACGTCGTCGTGCACGAGCGTTGCGGTGTGCAGCAGTTCAATCATGGTTGCAGCAACGAACGTTGGCTCTTCTGGTTTTTCAAAAAGCTTTGCAGATAAGAAAACAAACAACGGACGCATTTGCTTCCCTTTTCTTTTCACAATGTAATTGGTAACCTTATCCAACAAGCGATGCTCGCTTTTCATCTGTTCTTTGAAGAACGATTCAAACGCATTCATTTCGCCTTCAACAGGCGCTTGTATTTGGGATAGAGCTGACACGGGGGCAAATGTAAGGCAGGATTACCTTCTACGAAGGATGACACAACACGTTGTGATGACGATTTTCAATCGATGACGAACAAGTTCGATGACTGCTTTGCGGATGCCGCTGCACGATGACCGTTCCAGATGACGCTTCGCGATGACCGCTTCGCGGAGGGTCAGATTATTTTCTTTTCCTTTTCTTCTTAATATCTGGACCGAAGAGATCGCCGCCGTCGTGTTTGCCAGGTTTGTCGGAGCTTACATCGCTAGGACCTTTGTTCACGTCGTCGCAAGTGCGGTCTGGCTTGTGCTTTGCGAAGAGTATAGATGCTTTGAAAACTATGGGACAATAGTGTGAATGGAAATAATCCATCCGGATGTCCCCCAAAGTGTTTGGAAATAATTGCAATACAGGCACCTCAACTTCAAACGTAGCGTAAAGTCCATCGTTTATAGCCATTCCATAGCCTAAGCCGTAATACACCTGAGAACGAATCTTTTCGGAATAGGCTCTCGGTAACGCAAAGTATTCTCCAGTTGTTGAGCGTTTGTAAGCATAGTCTGCAAAGACGCCCAATTCGTTCTGAATCCATTTTCCTTTTCCGAATGGATAGATATTGCTCGTTGAGAAAGTAAGTCCAAATCTGTTTTCATGAAAGATTCGTTTCTCTTCAATCTTCTGTCCGTATACGTCTTCACCATTGAACTTTTCAGAACCGTTAAATCGAACGTAATGAACATTCAAATCGAACCTATTTAATAAAAATAGTTTGTCTGTAACCCAGTACTTTCCAATATCTGCTGTCCATCCAACACGTGGTCTTGCCTTGTAAGTTCCTGCACTATAGACGGGAGACGAGATGGTATCAATCGCATTCCAGCGCTTACCATACGCGACAGTTGGGCCAATAGAAACAACAAGTCCATTCGGCAAATAAGACGTTCGCTCGTAGAAAAGCGTTTTCAACGTCGTTCTCCGTTGCCCGAAACCAACGGAAGCAAAAAGAAATAGAATTGTAAAGATGGTCATTCTCATAATGCAATAATACACCAGCAAAGCTGGATGACACAACACGGTTGTGATGACCGCTTCGCGGATGACACAACACGGTTGTGATGACACTTTGTGATGACCGCTTCGCGGATGACGCTCCGCGAAGCGGTCATCCAGCTTGCTGGTCATCCTTCGAAGAAGGTCATCGGCTCCGCCGTATTTTTTCCCAAAAATCATTTGCATCAAATCCCTTAAATGTGGTATTTTTGCAGCCCAAACGACTTCTATTTAGATTTTTTCTAAATAGTTTTCGAAATGGGTAAACATGTTGAACGTGTTGTTGTTAAACTTTGACAAATGATTAAGATAACAGAAAGTGCGAAAGCACAGGTGGCCAAGCTGATTGCAGATGAGGGACATCCTTCGGATGCTTTCGTTCGCGTAGGTGTTGACGGTGGCGGATGCAGCGGGTTAATGTACAAGCTGGAATTCGACACGGAGATGAAAGACGGCGATCAGACCTTTGAAGACAACGGAGTGAAAGTGGTTGTAGACCGCAAGAGCTTCTTGTACTTGGTTGGAACCGAATTGGAATACACAGGAGGGTTGAACGGAAAAGGATTTGTATTTAACAATCCGAATGCCTCTCGCACGTGTGGGTGTGGTGAAAGCTTTTCAATCTAAAAACATATGGCTTACGAAGGCGATGAGTTGTTAGAAAACGTAACCTCGAAAGAGTACGAATTCGGATTTACAACCAACATAGAATCAGACAAAGCTCCGGCTGGATTGAACGAAGACATCATTCGCTTAATCTCTTCGAAGAAAAACGAGCCACAATGGCTGCTAGACTGGCGTTTAGAGGCGTTCAAGATTTTTCAGAAAATGACAGAGCCGGAATGGGCGCATGTTAAATATGAAAAACCAAATCTTCAGGCCATCTCTTTTTACGCTGCACCGAAGCAAAAGAAGGTGTTAAACAGTTTAGATGAAATGGATCCAGAGCTTCGCAAAACCATGGAGAAGCTGGGTATTTCTATTGAAGAACAAAAAAGATTAAGTGGCGTAGCGGTAGATTTCGTCATGGACTCTGTTTCCGTTGCTACCTCATTCAAAGAAAAATTAGGCGAACTCGGAATCATCTTTTGCAGCATCAGCGATGCCATTCAAGAGCATCCTGAACTTATTAAGCAATACCTCGGAACCGTTGTTCCGCGCACCGATAACTACTACGCAGCATTGAATTCAGCTGTCTTCACAGACGGTTCGTTCTGCTACATTCCGAAAGGCGTTCGTTGCCCCATGGAGTTGAGCACCTACTTCCGTATTAACGAAGCGGGCACAGGTCAGTTCGAGCGCACTTTACTTATTGCCGACGAAGAAAGTTACGTGAGTTATTTGGAAGGATGTACCGCTCCGCAACGCGACGAAAATCAGTTGCATGCTGCAGTGGTTGAATTGGTTGCCATGCGCGATGCTGAAATAAAATACAGCACCGTTCAAAACTGGTATCCAGGAGATAAAGATGGAAAAGGCGGCGTCTTCAATTTCGTTACCAAACGCGGAATGTGTGAAGGGGCTAACTCTAAAATTTCTTGGACTCAAGTGGAAACAGGCAGCGCCGTGACTTGGAAATATCCAAGTTGTGTGTTGAAGGGTGACAACAGTGTGGGTGAATTCTATTCTGTGGCTGTGACGAATCACTTCCAACAAGCAGATACCGGAACGAAGATGATTCACATTGGAAAGAATACCAAGAGCACAATCATTTCAAAAGGTATTTCTTCAGGAAGAAGTCAGAACTCTTACAGAGGCTTGGTTCAAATTGGAAAGAACGCATCGAACGCGCGAAATTTCTCGCAATGCGATTCGTTGCTTATGACCGATACCAGCGGCGCCCACACCTTCCCATACATTGAAGTAAACAACAGCACCGCGAAAGTGGAGCACGAAGCAACGACTTCAAAAATTGGTGAAGACCAGATCTTCTATTGTCTGCAACGCGGACTCGATGAAGAGCAAGCCGTGAGCATGATTGTAAACGGATATGCAAAAGATGTATTGAATAAACTCCCGATGGAGTTTGCAGTTGAAGCACAAAAATTACTCGCCATTTCTTTGGAAGGAAGCGTAGGATAAAAAGATAACTATGTTAAAGATTGAAAATTTACAAGCGCGCATTGAAGAGAAAGAAATTCTCAAAGGACTTTCATTAACCGTTGGTGAAGGTGAAGTGCACGCGATTATGGGTCCAAACGGATCTGGAAAAAGCACCCTTGCATCTGTTCTTGCAGGAAGAGAAGACTACGAAGTAACTGGAGGAACAGTCACATTCAACGGAAAAGATTTGTTAGACATGCCCGCTGAAGAGCGTGCAAGAGAAGGACTTTTCCTAGCGTTTCAATACCCCGTAGAAATTCCAGGTGTGAGTAACATGAACTTCCTGAAAGCGGCAGTTGGCGAGGTTCGCAAGCACAGAGGACTTGAAGCCTTAACAGCGAAAGAGTTCTTGCAACTGGTGAAAGAAAAATCTGAATTGGTTGAATTAGACGGTCAACTTGCGAACCGCGCAGTGAATGAAGGATTCAGTGGTGGAGAAAAGAAACGCAATGAGATATTCCAAATGGCGATGCTTAATCCATCGTTGTGCGTATTGGATGAAACCGACAGTGGACTTGACATTGATGCGTTGCGCATTGTGTCTGAGGGTGTGAATGCAATGCGCGACGGAAAGCGTTCGTTTGTTGTGATTACGCACTACCAAAGACTCTTAGATCATATTGTTCCAGATTTCGTGCACGTACTTTACAAAGGAAAAATTGTAAAGAGTGGAACGAAAGAATTGGCTTTAGAGCTGGAAGAAAAAGGGTACGACTGGTTAAAAGAAACGGAAAACGCAAAATGAGTATTGTAGCGGAAATAAAACCCACAAACACATTCAGCTTCAAACCGAACAAACATTCGGTTGCTGATTTTCCAATGCCAACTACCCGCGTAGAGTCTTGGAAATACACACGTGTTGGAGCCATTGACAACACTTGGAAACAAGCGGAACGCAATGCAAATTCAACTGCGTTAGAAAATGCAATGCGCATTGAAAACGGATTCATTACTCTTCCTTCAACAAGTATTGCTGGAATTCAACTGACGTTGGGAAAGGATCTTTCTGCCAATCAGCAAGAAACTATTCTTTCCTTATTGTCGAAAGAAAACAGAACAGACGTCTTCGATGCGATATCTGAAAACGCTTCGAACGATCTTGTTTTAATTGAAGTAGAAAAAGGAAAATTAGTTGAAGATGTTTTAACCATTGAATTGGGAAACTCTTCGAACATGTGCATGAGTGCGCCATACGTATTCATTGTTTCGAAAGAAAACTCGGTTGCAAAATTCACCGTTGACTTCAAAGGAGAATCAGAACAGTCGTTTCACTTGGTGAATGTATATGCCCATGTTGAAGCATCTGCGCAGCTCGAGATTCACCAACTTCAAAACACATCGAAGAACGAATGTATCTTGTTGAGAGAGTCTATTTCTCAAGCAGAAAAAAGTGTTTTCAAAATCACCACTGTTACCGCAAGCGGAATATGGGTGCGCAATGAATTGAACATTCGAATTGAAGGACAACATTGCGAAACATTCTTGAGCGGTGCATACTTCCCAAAACAAGATCAGCTCATCGATAATCACACCTTTGTAGACCATCAGGTTCCAAATTGTTACAGCAACGAATTGTACAAAGGAGTCTTGTTTGAAAACGGAAAAGGGGTGTTCAACGGGAAGGTTTATGTGCACATTGATGCGCAGAAAACCAACGCCTACCAGAGCAACGCGAACATCATGATGAGCGACAACGCAAGCATGTTCACGAAGCCTGAATTGGAAATTTATGCCGACGATGTGAAGTGTAGCCACGGAAGTACTACCGGACAATTCGATGAAGAAGCCCTGTTCTACTTGCGTGCAAGAGGATTAAGCGAAGAGTCTGCGAAACGACTTTTGGTTTCAGCATTTACTTCAGATGTGATGAATCGCATTTCCATTCCTAGTTGGAAAGAATACGTTCTTCAGACACTTATTCAAAATGAAATCATAACCGAATAATCATTCGGTTTTAAGATATGGACAACGATACCCTTCAACATAAAATGAGAGAATTGAAAACTCAATTCCCAGCGTTGAATCAAACGGTATACGGACGACCACTTGTGTATTTAGATAACGCCGCTACCACGCAGAAGCCACAGCGAGTGATTGATTCCATTTCAGAATATTATTCGAAATGGAACGCGAACATTCACAGAGGTGCGCATTACTTGGCGAACGCTTCAACAGAAAAATTCGAAGCGACGCGCAGTACCTTAGCAGAAATGCTTCATGCTAATTTCCGTGAAGAAATTATTTTCACTCAAGGCAGTACAGACAGCGTGAACATGCTTTCAACCATTTTAGAAAATGAAGTGGAAGAAGGCGATGAGATCTGGGTAACCGAGATGGAGCACCACGCGAATTTCGTTCCGTGGCAAATGTTGGCGTTAAAGAAAAAAGCACATTTTCGATACATCCCCATGTTGCCTTCAGGCGAATGGGATTTAGCTTACGCAAAAAATGAGATAACAGATCGCGCGAAGATTGTAGCCTTCAATTGGGTTTCAAATGCGCTTGGTACTGTTAATCCGATTGAAGAATTGATAAGCCTCGCGAAGACCGCAGGCGCTTATGTAGTGATTGACGGTGCTCAAGCAGTGGCGCATTTCGACATAAATGTTCAAGCATTGAATTGCGATTTCTTCTTGTTCTCTGCGCACAAAATGTACGGTCCAACTGGACTTGGTGTTTTATGGGGAAGGAAAGAATTGCTTGAAAAGCTTCCTCCGTACCGTTTCGGTGGAGAGATGATTCGGAAGGTTTCAGTTACTGGAACAACCTTCAACGATCTGCCCTTCAAGTACGAGTCAGGAACTCCGAACATTGAAGCGGTGATTGCCTTCAACGAATCCATTTCATTCTGCAAAGAAGTTGGAAGAGCAGACATGCACAAGCATGAGCTTCACTTGTTGAAATTGGCGACGGAAGAATTAAGAAAAATTGAAGGGTCAACGATATACGCTGACCTTGAAAACAAAGTGGGTGTATTGAGTTTTAATGTGGAAGGAATTCATTCTGCCGATATTGGAACGTTGCTCGATCAGCAAGGTGTTGCTGTAAGAACGGGCCATCATTGCACACAACCCCTTTGGGAAAAGCTTGGAACCACAGGGTCTGTAAGAGCGTCATTTGCTTGTTACAACACCGTTGAAGACGTTGAACTATTTATTGCTGCGCTGAACAAAAGCGTAAATATGTTGAGATAATGATAGAGCAAAAGCAACAAGAGATAATTGAGGAGTTTGCATTTTTCGAAGAATGGATGCACAAGTACGAGCACATTATTGAGTTAGGAAAAGAAATGAAAGGCCTAACCGATGAAGAGAAAAAAGACGAGTTGCTTGTAGCTGGATGTCAATCGAAGGTTTGGTTAAAAGCATCACTTCAAGAAAATGGAACAGTGAATTTCGAGGCAGACAGCGACGCCATTATTACACGTGGGTTGGTTGCCTTGGTTGTTTCCGTATTCGATAATGAAACCCCAGAAGACATATTAAACGCCAACATTCATTTCATGAATGACATTGGATTGGTATCGAACTTAAGTCAGACAAGAAGCAACGGTCTTGCAGCAATGGTGAAACAAATCTTGTTGTATGCCACAGTTTTTCAAGCACAACAAAAAAGCAATTAATTATGGAGAAGGGCGCATTAACAGAAGCAATTATTGCCAAACTAAAAACTATTTTCGATCCTGAAATTCCGGTAGACATTTATGAATTGGGATTGATCTACGGGATTGACATTGCGGAAGACGCTGCTGTGAAAATAACCATGACCCTCACCTCGCCTTCTTGTCCGGTTGCAGAAACATTACCTCCTGAAGTAGAAGACAAAATCAAATCGGTTGAAGGCGTTTCAGATTGTAAAGTTGAAATTACCTGGGAGCCAACTTGGGACAAAAGCATGATGAGTCAAGAGGCTCAACTCGAGCTTGGATTTTTGTAACCAAATTCTAATAACACCCTTAAATTCGCTTCATGACCGGTGCGAATTTTTTTCAGAAACGAATAGTTGGAATAACACTTCTGCTATTCCTCGTTTCGTGCGCAACGGATCAAGAGAAGGCTCGCGACTACAACAACAAGATTACAGTTGAATTAGAAACGTGCGGAGTTGCTATTTTTCAGTTGGAAGAACAATTGGGCCAACCG
>CAMCVP010000022.1 GCA_945881835.1 Chryseobacterium gleum
CAAAACCAAATTGGTAATCCAGATGGAGACGATAAGCCAAATAAGAAGTTCTACGATCCACGCGTATGGTTGCGCGAAGGGGAGAAGGAATTCGTTGCTCGTTTGAAGCAAGCTTTCGAAGATTTAAATGCAGTGGGTCGTAACGCGTAATTAACGCGTTACCACTATTGCTTTCATTATAACGGCGTTTTCATTGCTCAATCGCAATTGATAAACGCCGTTTTCGTATCCGCTTAAATCCACTTGCTGCAACGATTGGTTGTTCAGCTTGTTTGTAGAAAGAAGCTTTCCAGCATTGTCGTATACCGCGAGGTAAGTGTTTTCATTCATGAAGTCCCATTGAATGTTCACCACATCGCGAGTCGGGTTCGGATAAATTCGAAGGTTTGAAGCTACTATTTCTTGAACAGAAACATCTACGTTAACCGCGTAGAATTGGGTGCTTTCACAACCGTATGCATTCGCCCAAGTCATTTGTATTTCGCCAACTCCTGTTATGAACTGATCCCAAATAACTTCAATGACGTTCGTTCCTTGTCCGGAAATAACAGTTCCTCCTGTAACAGTCCAGTTGTAGGTATAATCAGGAAGCGAAGCAACCGCATAAGAATAGGTGTTGTTATAGACAGCATTCGGTTCGCCCGAGATTGTAGGAATCTGCGGCTCTGGATATTGTTGAACGGAAACTTCCGAATAAGAAGAACATCCGTGAACATCGGTGTGCGTAACTCCATAGGTTCCTGCGTCTACAATGTATATTGTGTCTGAAGGATCCGTGGTTGTCCATAAGTTTCCGCCAACATAATTTGACCAAAGGGGAGAAGGAACGTTTTTGCAAAAGAATAATTCACCCCCAATGACAGGTGCTGCAGGTGCATCATAAGCGTTCACATAAACAGTGTCTGATGTTGCGCAAAGATCTTGGAAAGAATAAACGTAAGCTAAACTTCCCGAAAGAAGAGGAAGGACTGTTCCTTCCAAAGAAATGTCTGTGCCGCTCCAAGCACCACCAATGGGTAAGGCATTCAACGATAAGTCAACAGTGTCACTTGGTAAGCAAACAGACACGTCTATTCCAGCAGTCATTGTAATTGGAACCTCAATTGTAAAATACGTTGAGTCTACAGAGGTACATCCATTGCCATCAGTAAATGAATATTGAAAACCGAATGTTCCTTCGGTTGTCGGATTGAAGGTATTGTTGGAAATGTTTTCTCCCGTCCACGTTCCCAATTCAGGAGTTGCATTCAGTGCAAACGGACCGTTGGAAATACAAGCCGAAGTATCTGTAGCTGCAGTAACGATAGGAAGTTCAAACACAGTTATACTGAGAGAGTCAGTGTCGGTGCAACCGAATTCATTCGTCACAAGCAATTCAATCATTTCAGTCTGAATCACTGTAATTGTTGTGTCGTTTGATCCTGTTGACCAGGTTGGAATGTCACTGGCAGAGGACAACTGAACTTCATTGCCTAAGCAAAAAGAAACAGGCCCATTCGCAAAAATGGTAGCAACCGGATTCGGATTAACCACCACGGTTACGGTATCTGAAGTTGCGGAGCAGTTGTAAATATTTGTCAGCGTAACGGTGTAATCTCCTGCGTTGCTCACAACTAAATCGCTGTCGGTGGAAGTGGTGCTCCACTGATAGAGCGAGTCAATACTACTCGATAAAATAACACTGTCTCCTTCACAAAAGGTAGTGGCAGATAAAGGAGTGATAATTGGAGTTGGAAGAGGATTTACTGTGATGGAAGTGCCAACTGAAGTTGCAATACAATCATCTGTATTGGTCACTGAAACGGTGTATACGCCGGTGGTATCAACAGTAATGAAAGATGTGGTGTCGCCTGTATTCCAGAGATAAGCCGTTCCTGCATTCGCCGATAAAGTCGCAGATGTGTCCGCGCAAAAAATCAATGGATTGGTCGTAGAAATAGTTGCTGTTGGGGAAGATGTTGCAATGGTTATGGTAGAACTGGAATTTGATGTTCCGGCAGTTGCTGTGCAAGTGTATGTAGTCGAAGCTGCTGTTGGAGTAACAACGAGCGTATTTCCAATGGTACCGTCGTTCCATACATAGCCAACAACAAAAGGATTGTACAAAGCAGTAGGAAGCGTTGTTCCTGCAAAAGTTCCAATTTGTGGAATACTTGCAGACGGAAAGGTTACTCCTGATGTTACGCCAGGTGGCGTTATGGTAATGGCTGGGCTTGATGTGATGGTGCTGAAGTTGGCTTGTGTTCCAATGTCGAAAGGCATGTGAACAATAACATTTTCCATGTTTGGAGAGATTAGTTTGCGATTGTATATCGCACTAACATCAGCTGCTGTCAATGCCATTTTCCAAATACGAAATTCGTCAAGTTGTCCCAAAAATCCATCATTCGGATCTGCATCAACTCCGCCGAGTGCTGGGTAGAAATTCCCAAGATTAGGTCTCAACGCAACAGTTAGTGGAACGCCGTAACCGTTATTCGCATAGTTTGATCCATTCATTCGGGTTCCAACAGAAACGCCATCAATGTACAGTTCGAAATTATTGGAAGAATACACCACTGCACAGTGGTGCCATCCGCTCAAGTTGGCTATGTAGGTGAGACGTGATGCAGAGAACTGATGACTTTGCTCCATGACTGATAGGCCATTCACACCAACTGAAATTCCAGAGGATCTTCGTTGAGTCGAACTGAAAATACTTTGAGGATATACAGCGTAGTTTTGTCCCGATTGGCCATCGTAAATTCCAACACCATCAACATGTTCGGGAAGAAGTGCAATAGAATCAGGTGTGTTGAACCAAAATTCGTAGCTAAATGTCCCAATGGTTTGCGCAGGCACATTATTCAGAATGATAGCCTGATTGGCAGCACGAGGAAAATTCAAAACACGATTGGGAAGGTCAGCTGTGGCTGTGAGTGTCGCACTTTCGCCAGGACATAAAAGCATATCGTTCGAAGTAACGGTTACGCTTTGAGCGTATGCAAAAAAACAAGTAATGCTCAGGAACGAAAAGAATAAATACTTTTTCATAAAATAAAATGATATTCAAATATACGCATTGCGACGAGCTATTCAGTGAGGGTATGCGTTACATTGCACTGAAAAAAAATCAAACTCTTGGATTAGCTAATCCTTTCCATATCGTGGATGAAACAATTGAATTTCTTCTTTCAATCTTGAACGGTCAATGTGGGTATAGATTTCAGTCGTTGTAATGCTCGAATGCCCAAGCATTTCTTGAACAGCCCGCAAATCGGCCCCGGCTTCTACGAGATGTGTGGCAAAGGAATGACGGAAAGTATGCGGACTCACTTGCTTCTGAATGCCAAGGGCAACGCAGTTTTCGCGAATAATAGTGAAGATGTACATGCGGCTTAATTTCTTTCCTCTTCGATTTAGAAAAACAAAATCCTCATGCCCCGGCGCAAGCTTCATGTGATTACGCATGTGTTCGAAATAATACTGAATCCACTTCGTGGCTTCCTCTCCAATCGGAACAAATCGTTCCTTGTTCCCTTTCCCCACAACACGCAAAAGCTGATCGCTCGTCCGCATTTGAGAAATTTTTAGATCAGTAAGTTCACTAACACGAAGTCCGCAGCTGTACAACGTTTCTAAGATTGCTCTGTTTCTTGTCCCTTCAGGCTTACTTAAATCACAATGCTCAATAATGGAAACCACCTCTTCAACGCCAAGTACATCGGGCAACTTGCGAGATGTTCGAGGCATTTCTATGAATTCCATAGGGTCGATTTCGATAATTTTTTCCAATATCAAATAGGAAAAGAATCCCTTGAGTCCCGAAATAATGCGCGCTTGAGAGGTTGCCTCGAGGCCTAATTCGTGAAGAAATTTTAAAAATGAAGTTATGGTCTCGTGCGAGATAGAACTAACCACAACATGTTCTGTGAAGTTTTCGAGTTTGGTCACATCCTTTAAATAGGCTGAGCGAGTAGCTTCCGACAAGGATTTCTCCAAGCGCAAATACATGTCGAATCCTTTTTTCAATCCAGCCCAACTCATTTCACGAAGATAGACAAAACGAAAAACCCTCGCGAACGAGGGTTTTTCAGACTAATTACCTAAACAAATTCTAATTAACCAAAACTACTGGTAACCGTTGTTACTCGGCAGTATACTTAAATATTGTAATGTGCGTAGCACGTGGGTTCACAATCTCTAAGCGTTCTTAGACAGGACAAACATATAACGGCATTTGACATGACTTGTACTTGGTTTTTCGACTTATAAACAGAGGAATGTGAAACGGGACTTGTATTTTTAGAAAATTCATGTATATTTGCACACGTTTTAACAAAGAATACAGAATATGAAACCAGGAATACACCCAGAATCTTACCGTTTGGTAGTTTTCAAAGACATGTCTAACGAGCACGCTTTCTTAGGAAAGAGTACTTGTAATTCGAAAGAAACCATCACTTGGGAAGATGGAAACGAATATCCTGTAATTAAATTAGAGATTACATCTGCTTCTCACCCTTTCTACACTGGTAAGATGCAATTAGTAGATACTGCAGGTCGTATTGACAAGTTCAAGACGCGCTATGCAAAATTCGAGAAAAAATAATAACCATCCATCGCTTACAAAGAAAAGCCACTCAAGCGAGTGGCTTTTTTTTTACTCAGTCCTATAAAAACAATGTACTTTTGTACTCCGTATGAAAAACGTCGAAACAGCCCATCAATTGCTTCATTCAGCATTGAAGAATGTCTTTCAAAATAACTTCCAAATGGAAGTTTCTGACAGTGAAATTCAAATTCAAAAAACTAGAAAAGAGTTCGAAGGAGATCTAACCGTTGTCACGTTTCCGTGGGTGAAGAAAATGGGGAAATCACCAGAGATGGTTGGACAAGAGATAGGTGAGGGGCTTCAAAAGGAAATTCCCGCAATAGAGCGTTTCAATGTTGTGAAAGGTTTCTTAAATCTTCATTTCAATGATGCTTTCTGGGGAGATCAATTTCAGAATGTAATACAACTTGAAAACTTTGGCCTAGCCGCAGCGAATTCAAAGCCAAGAATCATGGTGGAATATGCTTCACCAAATACAAACAAGCCACTGCACCTTGGACACTTAAGAAATATTTTCTTGGGCTATTCAGTTTCGGAAATTTTCAAGGCGAATGGTCATTCGGTTACGAAAGTGCAGGTGATCAACGATAGAGGTATTCACATCTGCAAAAGCATGATTGCTTGGATGGAATCGGGATTAAACGAAACTCCAGAATCTTCAGGAATGAAGGGAGATAAACTGGTTGGAAAGTATTACGTTGAATACGATAAAAAATTCAAAGGCCTCGTCGCTGATCTTATTGCTTCAGGATTGTCGAAGGAAGACGCAGAGGCGCAAGCACCCATTGCTGTTGGCGCACGTGAGATGCTGCTGAAGTGGGAAAACAAAGATGAAGAGACTTTAGCCTTGTGGTCGAAAATGAACGGTTGGGTGTACGACGGTTTTGATGTAACGTACAGGACCATGGGAGTGGATTTCGATAAATTATATTACGAAAGTGATACCTATATATTAGGAAGAGACGAAGTGATGAAGGGATTGGAAAACGGTGTGTTTTTCAAGAAAGAAGATGGAAGTATTTGGATTGATTTAACGGGTGAAGGTTTAGACCAAAAGGTAGTTCTCAGAAAAGATGGAACCGCCATGTACATTACACAGGATATCGGAACAGCTATGCTGCGGTTCCGCGATTATCCGGATTCTTCTTCCCTTGTTTACACTGTTGGAAATGAGCAAGACTATCACTTCAAAGTATTATTTAAAATACTGAAGAAGTTAGGACTGGAACAAGCGGAAAAATGCTACCATTTGAGTTACGGTATGGTTGAACTTCCTGAAGGGAAAATGAAAAGTCGCGAAGGAACCGTTGTAGATGCAGACGACATTATGGCCGAGATGAAGCAAGTGGCGAAAGAGGTGGCAGAAGAGCAAGGTAAGTTGGAAGGAATGTCAGAGGAGGAAAAAGATCATCTTCATCATATCATAGGAATGAGTGCGTTGAAGTATTTTTTGCTACGTGTAGATCCGAAGAAAAACATGTTATTCGATCCGAAGGAAAGTATCGACTTCAACGGGAATACAGGACCGTTCATTCAATACGGATATGTGCGCACACAAGCCATTTTAAGAAAGGTTGATGGGGAATTAACTGCGTTGAATTATTCAGGTGAACTGCACGCGACCGAAAGACAGCTGATTAAGCATTTGCTTGATCTTCCTGCAGCTTTCGACGATGCTACGAGCACATACAACCCTTCTGTTTTGGCGGCATATACGTATGATTTAGTGCGTGACTTCAACAGTTTTTATCAGCAATGTGCAATCCTTCGCGAACCAAACAACGACTTAAGAGTTTTTCGTTTAGCACTAACCAAGCAAGTTGGCGAGGTTGTGAAAAAAACTATGAATGTATTGGGCATTGAAATGCCCGAAAGAATGTAATTATGTCAACACCAGAAGTGAGATTAAATACAATTGAAGAGGCGATTGCCGATTTCAAAAAAGGTAAAGTAGTTATTGTTGTTGACGATGAGAATCGCGAGAACGAAGGAGATTTCATTGCTCCGGCTGAAATTGTTACCCCTGAGGTGATCAATTTCATGACGAAATTCGGAAGAGGACTTATCTGTGTTGCGCTCACGCAAGAACGTTGCGAAGAATTGAATTTGGACTTGATGGTTTCAAATAACACGGATCCGCACAAAACAGCATTCACCGTTTCGGTTGATTTAATTGGAAACGGCTGCACAACAGGAATCAGCGCGCAGGACAGATCGAAGACAATTCAAGCGTTAATCGATTCAAATACTCGCCCGGAAGACTTGGGTCGTCCTGGACATATTTTTCCATTAATCGCGAAAGAAGGTGGAGTGCTCAGAAGAACAGGACACACTGAAGCAACGGTTGATCTTGCCCGTTTGTGCGGAATGAAGCCAGCAGGAGCATTAGTGGAAATCATGAACGACGACGGCACAATGGCGCGTCTTCCGCAATTGATTGAAATTGCGAAAGAATTAGATTTGAAAATCATTTCCATCGAATCGCTTGTGGCGTATCGCCTTCAACGCGAGACGCTCATTGAAGAAACACGAAGAGAGAATAGGAGTTGGTTGGGAATGGATGTAGAAATTGTTCACTTCGCAAGTGAATCGCATCAAAGAAATCACGCCGCGTTGAAATTTGGAAATTGGAGCGAAGAGGAAGCTGTTCCGGTTCGTGTGCAAGCCGTTTCGTCCTACGGAGATTTTATAGACGTACTTCTTCAACAACACAATTCACTCAACAGTGCACTTCAAACCATTCAGTCAGAAGGAAAGGGATTGCTTGTGTTGTTGGAAAATGAAAAGCGAAACAACGATGATCGCGACTATGGAATAGGTGCGCAAATTATTCGAGCTTTGAACGTTTCGAAAATGAAATTGATTTCATCTTCACAAATCAAGCGAAGCGCATTGGAGGGATACGGTTTAGAGATTTCAGAATACATTACGCTTTAATATTGAAGTTATGATTTTGCCAGTAATAGCTTACGGAGATCCCGTTCTGAAGAAGAAAGCGGAAGAGATTGACGAGAATTATCCGAACCTCAAGGAACTTATTGAGAACATGTTCGAAACCATGTATGCTTCGAATGGTGTGGGTATTGCTGCGCCTCAAATTGGACGCTCCATTCGTTTGTTTGTGATAGACGCATCAGCTGTTGCTGAAGGAGACGACGGAGATCCATCCTGTGAAGACTTCAAACGAGTGTTCATCAATCCTATAATTTTCGAAGAGTCTGGAACCGAATGGTCTTGCGAAGAAGGCTGCTTGTCAATCCCTCGCATTCGCGAAGATGTAAAGCGCAAGCCGAAATTGAAAATTGAGTATTACGATGAGAATTGGGAACTTTACGAAGAAGAACTTGAGGGCTTTGCCGCACGAGTTGTTCAACACGAGTATGATCACATTGAAGGAATTCTTTTTACCGATCGCATTAACCCGTTACGCAAACAACTCTTGAAAGGAAAACTTCGCGATATTCAGAAAGGAAACATTAATACGGATTACCGAATGAAATTTTACAAAGGATGAGAACATTGTTATTCATAGCTATTTCAGCGATAATTTTTGCTTCATGTGGAAATAAGACTGCCGAGGCTCCTCAGGAAAAAAAGATAAACGGAGATTCTTTGTTAAAGGTGGTTAACGATTTCGACGCAAATGTGAAAGCAGGAAATCCAATCGTGAAAATGTCACGCGAACAATTGAAAGGGGTTGTTAGTGCATACAAGGAGCTTGCGTTAATTACAACGGATCGCAACACGCAGGTATTGTACTTTGAAAAAGCAGGAAGCATTAGCGGTGAAGCGCATTTCAACGAAGAAGTAAAAAGTTGTTTTGAGAGTGCTTTCGCATTAGAGAGCAATCCTGAAAAACTCGCAGAACTGCACTACACCTATGCGTTTATTAATGACGCGAAGCTTAAGCAATTCGACATTGCTCGTCAAGAATATCAATTGTTAATCACAGATTTTTCTGCGTCATTCTGGGCGGAACAAGCGAAAATGGCTCTTGAAGTATTGGGAAAAACAGATGAAGAGATTTTAGAATCGTTCAAAGCAAAGAATAAAGCTAGTTAGCTTGTTTTCAACGCAGTGATTTTTTGAAATTGGCAATTAGCGGAAATAAAGAAGAAAATGAAAAAAAAGTCTTGTGTAATAGCAAGTTCTTTTTATTTTTGCAATCCAAAAGTTCTTTATAGTTAAGCGAGAGTAGCTCAGTTGGTAGAGCATAACCTTGCCAAGGTTAGGGTCGCGAGTTCGAGTCTCGTCTCTCGCTCAAGTTATAAAAAAGCCTGATTGATTGTCAGGTTTTTTTTTATCTGAGTGTTTTGCCCGGATGGTGGAATCGGTAGACACGCAGGACTTAAAATCCTGTGACCATTGCGGTCGTGTGGGTTCAAGTCCCACTCCGGGTACATTAGCGAGCAATCGCACAAACTAAATCCTTGAAGAAATTCAAGGATTTTTTTATTTTACAATGGAAGCAACAACCAATCCAATAGGACTCTTAAATGCCCTGCGCGGCGTCGCAGCCTGGATGGTATGTATGTTTCATTCCGCGTTCATTATTCAACCCTTTTATCCTGAATTTCATCACTTGCTCGATTGGGGGCAAGAGGGCGTGTATGTGTTTTTTGTTATAAGCGGTGTTGTTCTTCCGTGGTCCATGGAACAAGGAAACTACAACTTCAAGAATTTAGATAAATTCATGTTGAAACGAATCGTTCGGTTGTACCCGCCTTTCGTTATCTCTGTGCTTGTTTTTGTTTTGGGAATTTGGATTATGAAAGACAATCGTTCCTTCTACGATGTCGAAATAATGCAACGCTTCATAGATAGCGTTACGTTCCAAGTTCCTTTCAAAGAATCAAAGTGGGTGATTGAAGTTTACTGGACGTTATTCGTCGAGTTTCAATACTACATTTACCTCGCTCTCATCTTTCCTTTCCTTGCAAGCAATAAACTTCTTATTCGACTCATTGCGTATTATGGGACATTGGCTTTAACGTTCCTTGCGCACTCCTTTGCGCCAATGCATACCAAGGAAAATGTGTTTTTCCATTTACCCGTTTTTGCTTTAGGGTTTTCATTGTTCCTCTATTATAAAAAGAACATTTCGAAGTTGGAATTTTGGAGTGGAGTAATCATTTCCTTGGCGGTTGGACTCTTCAACATATATGATCAATTGCATTTGGGAACACACATTACCATTGTAGCAGGATTAACCTTCTTTGCAATCTATTTCATTAAAAAGGGCCCATCGTGGTTGAACTTCCTAGGCGATGTTTCCTATTCGTATTATTTATTTCATTTGTTTTTCGTTTCCTTCATCTACGGAAAATTCTACCACGAGGCACAAGACGGAAAATTGGTTTGGGTAGTCTTCTTTGCTATTCAGGCCTATTCGGTTCTTGGCGCATGGATGATGTATCATCTTCTTGAAAAACCTTCTTTGGCCTTGACAAAGAAGATTCGTTATCGCTCCTAGGAACATTTCAGCAGCAATGTTGTTATTGCTGTTATGAAAGTATATCGCCTATCTACAGAAACGTTTATTCCAGGTTCAATTGAAACCGTTTGGAATTATTTCGCAACACCCATCAACTTGAATGAGATGACTCCTCCAGATATGAGTTTCGAAATTCTAACAGATGTGGAAGGTGTGAAGATGTATGCAGGAATGATTATTCAATACAAGGTTCGTCCCTTGTTAAACATTCCTATGGGCTGGACAACAGAGATTACGCATTGTGAAGAAGGGAAATACTTTGTAGACGAGCAGCGATTCGGTCCGTACGCTCTATGGCATCACCAACATCATTTTGAAGCAGTAGAAGGCGGAGTGAAAATGACCGATACCGTTCACTACGCTATTGGCATGGGAATCTTGGGCAAAATAGCTTACGCCGTTTATGTGAAGAAGAGATTGGAAGGAATTTTTTCCTACCGTGAAAAACGCGTGAAGGAAATTTTCGGTTAATGTGAAACGATGAGTTTCTTCACTTCGGTGTTTTCTTCCGTTTGAATTTCAACATAAAATATTCCTGAAGAATAATTGGAAGTATTCAATTCGAAACGCAGGCTTCCGTTCACGACAACTTCTTCAATCTTTCTGCCGCCTAAATCATAAACGCGAATACGCTCAATGGCCTTATTCGAGGAAATAGAGCAGTTGTTTTGTGTAGGATTGGGGAACAGTTGTGTTCCATTGTCTTCATCAATATATTCAGCAACGTTTCTGTTGTTGTTTTCGGAAGTAAATCCTGAAAGTGGAGCAATGCACATGGTATGCGTAGTCCCGTAACTTCCTGCACCGTATGAGAAAACGGGAGCGCAATCTACTGAGTAGCTTGTTCCGTATTCCAAAAGAGAGACATTTCCAATATTCAAATAGTTGGTCGCGCTCAGTACGTTATGCTGAATGGCGTTTCCAACTGGCGCTCCAGCAGCATCGAGTTTTTGAAAACGCCATGTCCATCCGCTTGCTCCAAATACAAACGGCGTCCCTCCAATAAATGAAACGCGTGGTTTTGTAGTGACAATGCAGCGGTCTGTAAAGCGGAGCACCGATAAAGGTTGGTTGGTGATTTGAATGTTGCACAGCGAAGTTGAAGGAAGAGTAATCACTTCTGTTTGCCCAGCGCCGTTTACCAAATTGTAAAGATTACTTACGGTAATTTCATAGTTGGAATTGAAGTGCAAGCTAGGGAACACGGTGCTTAATATAAGTTGTGGTGAGCTTTGATTTTTAACTGCATTTTGACCTAACCCAGTCCCAGAAGTGCCAAGCAGTTGAAAGCGATAAGTAGCGCCGGTAGCAGGCTGAGCCTTAAAGAATTGTCCCATACTGAAGTTCGGACTAGGATTGTTTCCACATGCGCCGTTCTTTAACTGACGAACACAAAGCGTGTATGCGCCAGAACCGATAAGATCATATGTTGAAATAATTCCAACGAAATAGGTTTGTCCAACAATAAGATTAGAAGTGTTCAATATTTCATTTCCCGTCGAAGTCAAATCTTCGGAATCAATCAAATCGTAATTTGCATTTCGAAGCTCAATGCGAATGTTCTCTGCGCTGTTTGCTGAAATACTAACTCCGGTAGAAGCGGCTGTGAAGCGTCCCCATTTATCATGTTTGTTCGAATTGTTCGCTCCGAAAGCGCCGGTTGGCGGGCTGTTCATCAGGCTTCCGTTAATGGTATTGCAAACGGGGAAGTAGGTAGAGTTGATCAAAAAAGCGTTACTAGGATCTTCACCAATACTCGGACAAACCCAAGTGGCTGTGGTGTTGAAAGCATTATTTGTCAGCGCGTCAATCCAAATGGAATATGAATTTCCACCCATTAAGTACATGTAGAAATTTCCGAAATTACTTTCAACACAAGTTGCGTTTGAGTAGCTGCAAATCCCGTCGTTTTCCTTGAATGAAACAGCAAGGTTCAGCGAGTTGGAAGAAAAGTTCAACGCGTATGTTCCGCTGTAATTCGGGGTGAAGTTGAAGACGAATTCGCGTCCAACAGCGCTACCACAAGTGCCTTCAGTGAGTGAGCCGTTTCCTCCAAAAGAAAAGGAATATGTACTTGCACATTCCAATGAGGCTGCCGTTGAACAGTTTGGAACATCCCAATTAGTGGTGAAGGCAATACCATTACTCCACAAGCTATGAGCCAGTTGTCCGCAATCTTGACGGACATAGGCATAGTACGTGGTGTTCTCTTGCAGGTTTGAAAGTGGACCTGCTGTAAGCGGAATGCCATAGAAGCTAGCATTCGTAATGTTTAACCCGTTTATATCAGTTCCCAGATTGGTAGTGCTCAGCAAGATATCGAACGCACCGTTCAGATTCAAAGAATTCCACTGAAGCAATGCGCTGTTAGCGCTAATGCTCGAAACGGATAAAGCTATTGGAGTAGAGCAAGTGGGATTGCTTAAGCAAAAAGTAAAATCGCCTGATGCATTTTGTAAACTGAAAAATTGAAGGAAGTAGGTTGTCCCCGCAGTAAGCCCCTCTATCACTGTTCCACCAAGGCTTGAAGCATTCGGATTACAGAAAACGGAAGTTAAATTTCCACATGTGCCGTCGTAGACAGCAACTCCAATATCGGCCGTGTAATTGGCATTCAATACCAACTCAACATCGCTATCAATGGGCGCGAAAGAATACCAAACATCGGATAACGTATTGAATGCTGAATAACAAGATGGTTGAACATTAGATGGCGTCGCGCACGATGTTGAGCTTGCAGTCAAGTTCGAACAATTAGCCCCGCTAATGCTACCCAATGAAATCGTGTTGGCGCAATCGTCATTCGAAGGCACAGAGCAAAGGGGAGCGCAAGAGCAACTCAAAGTAAAGGTGTAGCCGACATTCGGTTGCGTGTTCGCGTGAACACGAACGAAGTAATTTGTCCCCGAAACAGCGTTGAATGATATGTAGGAAGATGATCCGTACGATTCGCACAAAGGGTTATCGTCATTTGCAGCCACACAAGTAAGTCCGGAACAATCTCCAGAATAAACAGAGATTTGCGTGTCGAATTGGCTTTGGCTTCCGCATGTTGAAAGGGAAACATAGGAGTTGTTTCCAGTGAATGAATACCAAACTCCTTCTTCACCGTTTCCTTGCGACAAACATGTGGGAACATTGTCGGTTGTTGCCCCATTCAAGGTGCCTGAAAGACTGCTTCCGCAAGAAATATTTTGAGCATTCGCGCAATCATCGTTCGAAGGCGCTTGCTCCGCGCAGTTAATTGAAATGGAACCGCCGAGACTTGAAGTGCTCGACTGAAGGTCTACACAGAAAACGTATATAATTCCAGTAGATAGATAAATAAAATCAGTTGATGAACTTCCTGAATAGATTCCTAAACAATTCCAGTTTGTTCCGAAACACTCGCCATAGCGCATCTCATAGGGTGTTGAAGTTCCGCCGAATTCATCTACGGAAATAAAATAATTTCCTGCCACCGTTGGTTGGAAGGCATAATAGGTCTCGTTTCCTTCATTCTGAAATCCGCAATAACTAACGTTGTCGTTTCCCGAACCAGCGTTAATCAGCATGCTCCAAGGACCTCCACACTGCAAAGTATTCGCTACAGCACAATCAATTTGTCCCTTCATTCCAAAAGAAATAGAGAGAAAAATTGCTAGAGTTAGAAATGAAAATATCTTTTGCATAAGTGCGTGTTTTGGCTAATCTAAACTAACGAATTTTGAATGAAAAAGTTTCTTTCAAGCGTTTTCTTTTTCACGCTAAAAAGTGAATAGCGCCTTTTGAGCGCTATTCTTATTCTTGTTTACTATCGAGTCAATTTTTTGTATTTGATTCGAGTAGGACCAGTGTCACCTAAACGTTTCTTTTTATTCTCTTCATATTCTGAATAAGATCCTTCAAAATAATAAACTTGAGAATCTCCCTCGAACGCAAGAATGTGCGTGTAAATGCGGTCTAAGAACCAACGGTCGTGACTAATTACAACAGCGCAACCAGCAAAGTTTTCAATTCCTTCCTCTAAGGCACGAAGTGTATTTACGTCAATATCATTCGTAGGCTCATCGAGCAGAAGAACATTCGCCTCAGTTTTCAAAGTCATGGCGAGGTGCAAACGATTGCGCTCTCCACCTGATAACACTCCGCATTTCTTTTGTTGATCACCACCAGCAAAGTTGAACTTGCTGCAGTAGGCGCGTGAATTAATGGTTTGTCCGCCTAAGTCAATCACTTCGTTTCCGCCACTGATGACTTCGTAAACACTCTTATTCGGATCAATTTCTCCGTGACGTTGGTCAACGTATCCAATCTTCACCGTGTCTCCAACTTTAAACTCTCCGCTATCTGGCGTTTCTTCACCCATGATCATGCGGAACATGGTTGTTTTACCAGCACCATTCGGTCCAATCACACCAACGATTCCTGCTGGAGGAAGTTTGAATGAAAGGTTTTCAATAAGCAAACGATCGCCGAAAGATTTAGAAATTTCAATCGCATCAATAACGTCATTTCCTAAACGAGGACCGTTCGGAATCGGAAGCTCTAACTTCGCGTCTTTCTCGCGCTCGCCTTCAGCCATCATCTTGTCGTAGTTCTGAATACGGGCTTTGTTTTTCGCTTGACGTCCTTTCGGATTCATGCGCACCCATTCTAACTCACGCTCCAAAATTTTTCTGCGCTTGCTTTCTTGCTTTTCTTCAGCAGCCAGGCGCTTCGATTTTTGATCCAACCACTCAGTGTAGTTTCCTTCCCACGGAATACCTTCGCCGCGATCCAGTTCTAGAATCCATCCTGCAACATTGTCCAAGAAATAACGGTCGTGGGTAACAGCCAATACAGTTCCAGGATATTGTTGTAAGTGTTGCTCTAACCATTCAACGCTTTCTGCGTCTAAGTGGTTGGTAGGCTCATCGAGCAACAACACATCAGGATTCTGAAGCAACAAGCGACACAACGCAACACGACGACGTTCTCCACCGCTTAAATTTTCAATCAAAGAATCTTCATCTGGACAACGAAGTGCGTCCATAGCAATAGACAGTTTCGTATCTAAATCCCAACCGCCTAAAGCTTCAATTTTATCTTGAACAGTTGCTTGACGATCCATTAACGCCTGCATTTTATCAGGGTCATTTAAAATTTCTTCATCGCCAAACTTCATGTTAATCTCTTCGTATTCTTTCAATACATCAGTGATTGGTTTTACTCCTTCTTCTACAATTTCGCGAACGGTTTTGGTGTCATCCAATTGTGGCTCTTGTGGAAGGTATCCAACGGAATATCCTGCCGACCAAACCACGTCGCCTTGAAACTCTTGGTCAAGGTTTGCAATGATCTTCATTACGGTCGATTTACCTGCACCGTTCAATCCGATAATTCCAATTTTAGCTCCGTAGTAAAACGAGAGATAAATGTCTTTTATAATATGCTTGCCAGTAGGAGTGTACTTGTTTACACCCACCATGGAAAAGATGATTTTTTTGTCGCTCATAGTTGAAAATTGAACGGCAAAGATACGTATCCTAAGCGCTGTATTTTTCTATTCCTTCTAAAATTGCAGAAGTCGCTCCAGCATGATCTGAAACGTATTTTTTGCCAACGTTGGGAATAACGTTTTCGTAGTGGCAATGCTCAATAAACGAAGAGAGTTCTTCAAGACTTTCAATCGAAAAGGCTGCGCCATTTTTAACCAAATCAACCGCCTCTTGAAATTTGGTGTGATTCGGTCCAAAGGCCATAGGAACTCCGTAAACAGCAATCTCCAGCGAGTTGTGTAACCCCTTACCGAATCCACCTCCCAGAACAACGGCATTAGCTTGAGAATAAATAGACGAAAGCATGCCAATTGAATCTACTATTAAAACGCGTGCTTCATTGTTTTTTTCTGGTTGAAAGGAAGAGAGTAAGACCACTCCGAATTTCTCGAAACGAGCAATCGATTCTTGAATTCTACTGAAATGAATTTCATGCGGTGCAACACAAACTTTCATGCTATTCAAGCGATGAAGGAGCATAGTTACGAGTGACTCTTCTTCGGTATAACTTGATCCAAGAACAACAAGAAATTCATTCTGTTTGAATGAAGATAACCAGCTCAAATCTTTAGTCGAATTTGAGATTTTCAACACGCGGTCGAAACGTGTATCCCCTGAAACACTGACGTTATTGAATTTAATTTTTCGAAGAAGCTTTCGCGTGTTTTCGTTTTGAACGAAAAAGTGTGTAACCGCTTTCAATGTTGGTTTCCAGATAACCCCGTACCACTTGAAAAAACGTTGTTCTTCACGCATGATAACTGAAATACAAAACAACTTTACTTCGTTGTTTTTCAAATTCAAAAAGTAATTCGTCCAGAATTCATACTTCACAAAAAAGGCTTGAGAAGGGTTGAGGATTCCAACGAATTTTTTAGCGTTGAAATAAGTGTCGAGAGGAAGATATCCGATCCAATCAGCACCCGTATAATTCTTTCGAACTTCATATCCGGAAGGAGAGAAAAAAGTGAGCGCAATAAAGGTTGATGGGTTGCTTTTTTTTAGGGCTTCCATAACGGGTCGGCCTTGCTCAAATTCGCCCAGCGAGGCGCAATGGAACCAAATGATTTCAGAATCAGTTGGTAGAGAATTTCGCCATTTTTTCAATGTGGAAATTGAAATCCTTCTTCCCTTATTTCCGATTCGAATTTTCTTATTGAAAAGCCCAGCAAATGGAAGGGACACTTCAATGATTTGCCAAACAATAGAATAAATAAATCGAAACATGTTAGTATATATAGTAGTCGTTGGGTGCGCGTTGGTACAAATTCAAAATCCATCCTGCACGCAAACCAAAAAGCATATCCAGTCGCTTGTCAGTGTCCTGTGTTTGCGTATCGAAATTCCATTCTCGTCTGCTTTGGGTAAAGCCTTCAGTAGCTTGAGCCCCGATATAGAAATTAATAAGTCTATTGTTGCTCAGATGGTAGTAGCCAATAAACTGATGCACAGAAAGACCATTGGTCAAACGATCATAGCCTTTCAAGTATTCACCTTCCAACTGGGTGATTTTCGCTTCTTGATGTTCAATTCTTATTTTATGTTGTAGCAAGCCCACCCCAGCCGTAATCAGCAATCCGGAGTTTTTGTTTGGTCCGAAAACAGGAATTACTTTTCCACCTTGAAAGAATATGTTGAATCCTCTTTCCTGAATAAACATAGTGGCTATTTGTCCGTCTTCATCTAAAATTTCCCCTCGTTCAGTGAGCAGGTTGCTCAATAAATTCGGCTCATGAACTTTGTTGCCGAAGAGATAGTTGAACTGTACACCATAATACCAGTTTTTTTTATCCTTGATGTGAAATCCGATTTCCAGACTGCCATTGTTTCCAAACCGACTGGCCATATCCCCTTCAGGAACTGAAAAACCGTAGCCCACTGTAACATGCGGATTAAATAGGGAAGAGTCTCGCACCTGCCATTGTCCAAACGAATAGAAGCAAGCCAATTGCAGAAAAGCAAAGAAAGATAGTTTCTTCATATTGCGAAAGTAATTGTAATTCATTGGAAACTAAAGCTTAATTTTGAGGCCCTTAAAATTCAATATATGTCAAGGAATATTCAAATGGTAGATCTCAAGAAACAGTACTTGAAGATTAAAAATGAAGTTGATGCAGCGGTAATAAATGTTATGACAAACGCTAATTTCATCAATGGCGCAGAAGTGAAATCCTTCCAACAGAATCTTGAGGGATATTTAAACGTTAAGCATGTCATTCCATGCGCTAACGGCACTGACGCTCTGCAAATTGCCATGATGGGATTGGGTCTTCAGCCAGGAGATGAAGTTATTACCGCTTCTTTTACCTACGTGGCCACTGCCGAAGTTATGGCATTACTAGGATTGGTGCCTATTTTAGTTGAAGCGAAGGAATTCGATTTCACTATTGACCCTGCTGAAATTGAAAAGGCCATTACACCCAAGACAAAAGCGATTGTACCTGTGCATTTGTTCGGTCAAGGGGCTGATATGAATGCAATCATGGAGATTGCCCAGAAACATAAATTATTCGTGATTGAAGATACAGCCCAAGCTTTGGGTGCAACTTACACCATGGATTCGGGTGTGGTGAAGCGAGTAGGGACAATTGGCGACATAGGTTGTACAAGTTTTTTTCCATCTAAAAATTTGGGTTGCTTTGGAGATGGGGGCGCATTATTCACCAACAACGATGGACTCGCTGAGAATTTACGTATGATCGCAAATCACGGACAAAAGGTTCGTTATTATCACGATGTTATCGGAGTGAATTCACGCCTAGATACCATGCAAGCTGCTATTCTAGATGTTAAGTTGAAGCATTTAGACGAATACGCGGATGCGAGAAGAGCCGCTGCAGACTTTTACGATAAATCTTTTGAAAATACTCCAGGAGTTGTTACCCCCAATAGAATCGCTCAAGGCACACACGTATTCCATCAGTATACTCTGCGTGTTTTAGAGGGGAAGAGAAACGCTTTGCGCGCACATTTAGAAGAAAGAGGTATTCCCAGTATGATATATTACCCACTTCCACTTCATTTCCAAAAGGCTTTCGAGAACGACCGCTACCCAAAGGGATCAATGCCAATTAGTGAGCAATTGTCTAGCGAAGTTTTATCGCTGCCAATTCACACAGAAATGCACGAAGATGAGTTACAATTCATAGTTGAAAATGTAAAGACATTTTTCAATGTATAATGGACTTTCGAGTGAAAAAAAATGGAAAAATGCGCCCTTTGGCGGATTTTTAACAAAAAAAAATGGGGCTTGGCTCATATTTTTTAAATTGAAAATCAATATGTTACAAGGGGCTAGTAATTTTTTTAAAAAGAAATTCACAATAGTGCTTGTGAATAACAATTCGTGATGTACATTTGCACCCCGAATTTTCCGAGTCTTGAACTCGTATTAAAAATAGTGAAATAAAGGAACTTACATAACAATGCCAACAGTTCAACAGTTAATTAAAAAGGGTCGCACACCAAAGACCTACCGCAGTAAATCAGCTGCCTTAACCTCATGTCCACAGCGTCGTGGGGTTTGTACTAAAGTGTACACCACTACTCCTAAGAAACCAAACTCAGCATTACGTAAGGTTGCTAAGGTTCGTTTAACGAACGGTTTTGAAATCATCGCCTATATCGGTGGAGAAGGTCACAACCTACAAGAGCACAGCATTGTTTTGGTTCGTGGTGGTCGTGTAAAAGATTTACCAGGTGTTCGTTACCACATCGTTCGTGGAGCTTTAGACACAGCCGGTGTAAACGGTCGTGGACAAAGAAGATCTAAGTATGGTACCAAGCGTCCAAAAGTTAAAAAATAATCGCATTAAGAATATCTTGCAATGAGAAGAAGAAAAGCCAAAAAAATTGCGGTACTTCCAGATCCGAAGTTCAACGAGGTTACTGTAACGAAGTTCGTAAATAATTTAATGCTTCAAGGAAAGAAAGGGGTAGCCTTTTCAATCTTTTATGATGCAATCGATCGTGTAGCTACTAAGACTAGCGAAGATGGATTAGAAATTTGGAAGAAGGCATTAGAGAACGTAACACCTGCAGTTGAGGTTAGAAGCCGCCGTGTGGGTGGAGCGACTTTCCAAATTCCTTCACCAATCCGTGAAGATCGTAAGAACTCTATGGCAATGAAGTGGTTGATTGGATATTCTCGCAAGAGAAACGAAAAGAGTATGGCTGAGAAATTGGCTAACGAAATCGTTGCTGCGTCAAAGGGTGAAGGGTCTGCTTTCAAAAAGAAAGAAGATGTTCACAGAATGGCTGAAGCGAATAAGGCATTTTCACATTTCCGTTTCTAATTAGTTAAATAAGAAATTATGTCACGCGACCTATTATATACAAGAAATATTGGAATTGCTGCGCACATTGATGCGGGTAAGACAACCACAACTGAACGTATCCTTTATTATGCTGGTGTAAACCACAAAATCGGAGAAGTTCACGATGGTGCCGCTACAATGGACTGGATGGCGCAAGAGCAGGAGCGTGGTATTACCATTACTTCAGCAGCGACAACAGTTAGTTGGACGTACCGTAACCAAGCTTACCACATCAACATCATTGATACTCCAGGGCACGTTGACTTTACCGTAGAGGTAAATCGTTCATTGCGTGTATTGGATGGTTTGGTGTTCTTGTTTTCAGCAGTAGATGGAGTAGAGCCGCAGTCAGAGACAAACTGGCGTTTGGCTAATAACTACAACGTTGCACGTATCGGTTTTGTTAACAAAATGGATCGTCAAGGAGCTGACTTCCTAAACGTAGTGAAGCAAGTAAAAGAGATGTTAGGTAGTAATGCAGTTCCATTGCAATTACCTATCGGAGCTGAAGATGACTTCAAAGGTGTAGTTGATTTGATCAACTTCCGAGGAATGATTTGGAATGAGCATGACAAAGGAATGACTTACCAGGAGGTAGAGATTCCAGCAGATATGATGGATGAGGCTTTAGAGTACCGTGAGAAACTTCTTGAAGCAGTTGCTGAATACGATGAGTCTTTGATGGAGAAATTCTTCGAAGACCCAAACAGCATGACTGAGCGTGAAATTCTTGACGCACTTCGTAAGGCGGTTATCGATATGAAGATTGTTCCAATGGTTTGTGGTTCTTCTTTCAAAAACAAGGGAGTTCAAACAATGTTGGATTTGGTAATGGAATTAATGCCATCGCCGCTTGATAAGGAAAGTATCACCGGTACACATCCTGATACTGGAGAAGAACTAAGCCGTAAGCCATCTATGGATGAGCCGTTTGCAGGTTTAGCATTTAAAATTGCAACTGACCCATTCGTAGGACGTTTAGCATTTACTCGTGCTTATAGCGGTAAGTTAGATGCAGGTTCATACGTATTGAATGCACGCAGTGGAAACAAAGAGCGTATCTCACGTATCTTCCAAATGCACGCGAATAAGCAAAATCCAATCGAAGTTTTAGGTGCTGGTGATATCGGTGCGGTAGTAGGCTTTAAGGATATTAAGACAGGAGATACTTTGTGCGACGAAAAGCACCCAATCGTTCTTGAGTCTATGGTATTCCCTGAGCCTGTAATCGGATTGGCTATCGAGCCTAAGACACAAGCAGACAGTGATAAGTTAGGTATGGCTTTAGCTAAATTGGCTGAAGAGGATCCGACTTTCCGTGTAAGAACTGATGATGAAACCGGACAAACAGTTATCTCTGGAATGGGAGAGCTTCACTTGGAAATCATCATTGACCGTCTTCGTCGCGAGTTTAAAGTAGAGTGTAACCAAGGTGCACCGCAGGTTTCTTACAAAGAAGCAATTACCGCGGCATCGAACCACAGAGAGGTATACAAGAAGCAGTCAGGTGGACGTGGAAAGTTTGCAGATATTGTTATCAATATCGGACCAAACGACGATGCAGAAAAGACCGGATTGGTATTCATCAACAACATTAAAGGTGGTAACATTCCACGTGAATTTATCCCTTCTATTGAAAAAGGATTTAAGGAAGCTATGATCAACGGTGTGTTGGCAGGTTACAACATCGATACAATGAAAGTTGAATTGAATGACGGATCTTTCCACGCGGTTGACTCGGATGCACTTTCTTTCGAATTGTGTGCTAAGATGGCTTTCCGTGAGGCGGCACCTAAGTGTAAGCCTATCATTCTTGAGCCTATCATGAAGCTTGAAATCGTTACCCCATCTGAAAACATGGGTGACGTTATCGGTGACTTGAATAAGCGTCGTGGAATGATTGAAGGGACGAGTGAGCGAAGTGGAGCAACTGTTATCAGTGGTAAAGTTCCTCTATCTGAAATGTTCGGATACGTAACAGACTTACGTACAATCACCTCAGGTCGTGCAACTTCTTCAATGGAATTCAACAATTACGCACCAGCTCCTAACAACGTGGCTGAGGTTGTAATCGCAAAAGCAAAAGGCAAAAACGCATAATATATAGAACCTAGATGGCTCAAAAGATTAGAATCAAATTAAAGTCCTACGATCACAACTTAGTAGATAAGTCTGCTGAGAAAATTGTGAAGACTGTGAAGTCTACCGGGGCTGTTGTAAACGGACCAATTCCGTTGCCAACACACAAACGCATTTACACAGTACTTCGTTCACCACACGTGAATAAGAAGGCTCGTGAACAGTTCGAATTGAATTCGTACAAGCGTCTTTTAGACATTTACAGCTCTTCATCGAAAACTGTAGATGCATTAATGAAGCTAGAATTGCCTAGCGGAGTAGAAGTAGAAATCAAAGTTTAACAATTAAATACACAGACACATGCCAGGCATAATTGGTAAAAAAATCGGTATGACTAGCGTCTACAGTGCCGCTGGGAAAAATATCCCATGCACAGTGATAGAAGCTGGTCCATGTGTAGTGACCCAAGTAAGAACCTTGGAAAAGGACGGCTATACCGCTGTTCAGCTAGCATACGGCGAAAAGAAGGAAAAGAATACTTCGAAGCCAATGCAAGGTCACTTCAAGAAAGCAGGAACAACTCCAAAGCGCTTTATCGCTGAGTTCCATGATTTCGAAACAGAAATGAACTTAGGTGACGTTGTTACTATAACAGAATTGTTCACAGAAGGTGAGAACGTTGATGTGATCGGAACCTCAAAAGGAAAAGGATTCCAAGGTGTTGTAAAACGCCACGGATTTAGCGGGGTAGGAGAAAGCACTCACGGTCAGCACAACCGTTTACGTGCACCGGGATCGTTAGGGGCGTCTTCTGATCCATCACGTGTATTCAAGGGAATGCGCATGGCAGGTCGTACTGGTGGAAACCAACGCACATTGCAAAACTTAGAAGTAGTAAAGGTATTGGCTGATGAGAATTTAATTCTTGTTAAAGGCGCTATCCCAGGCTACAATGGTTCAACCGTCTATATCATTAAGTAATATGAAACTGGATATATTCAACATACAAGGTCAGAAAACGGGAAGTTCCGTTGAACTTGACGCAGAAGTATTCGGAATCGAACCGAACGATCACGCGATTTACTTAGATGTTAAACGTTACCTAGCTGCTCAACGCACAGGAACGCACAAAACTAAGCACAGAGGTGAAATCCACGGTTCTACGAAGAAATTACACAAGCAAAAAGGTACTGGTGGTGCTCGTAAAGGTAGCGCGAAGAATCCGTTGTTCCGTCAAGGAGGTAGCGTTTTCGGTCCACGTCCAAGAGCTTACGATATCAAAGTAAATAGAAGCACAACACGTTTGGCTCGCGCTTCAGCATTAAGCTACAAAGCAAAGGAAAACGGAATTCTGTTAGTAGATGCTTTATCTTTTGATAAGCCGAAGACAAGCGAGTTTTTGAACGTATTGAAAAATCTTTCAATAAATAGTCGCAAGTCACTTATCCTAATTCCAGAAAGAAACGATAGTCTTTATTTAAGCTCTCGTAACATTCAGGGCGCTAACGTGCAAATCGCTAGCATGGTGAATACCTACGATATCATGAACAGCCATCAAGTTGTTTTCGTAGGTAACGCACACGAAATGGTAACTAACATTCTTAAAAAATAACTGTCATGAGCGAAATCCTTATTCGACCATTGGTTACGGAGAAAATGACCGGAATCCAAGAAAAGCAAGGCAAGTACGGCTTCGTGGTAGCATTGAACGCTAACAAGATTGAAATCAAGAAGGCGATCGAAAAGAACTACGGTGTGACAGTTATGCAAATCAACACTATTCGTTATGACGGTAAGAACAAATTCCGTTATACAAAAGCAGGTATTGTTTCTGGAAGAAGCGCAAGCTACAAGAAGGCTATCGTGAAGTTGGCTGCAGGTGAGACAATCGATTTTTATTCTAACATCTAACAGAAGAGGAAATGGGCATTAAGAAATTAAATCCGGTAACGCCAGGTACTCGCTTCAAAGTGGCTTCCACTTTCGAAGAGTTGACGACCGACCGTCCATACAAGCCTTTAGTGGTAACATTAAAGAAAACAGGTGGACGTAACAACCAAGGAAAGCGCACAATGCGCATGATTGGTGGTGGTCACAAACGTAACTACCGTCTTATCGACTTCAAAAGAGATAAACACGGTATCGAGTGTACTGTAATGACAATCGAATACGATCCGAACCGTTCAGCACGTATTGCTTTAGTGGAATACGCTGATGGAGAAAAGCGCTACATCATTTCACCTGCGGGTTTAACTGTTGGTATGAAGCTTTCAAGCGGAACAGGAAGTGCACCTGAAATTGGAAATGCAATGACTTTGAGTGAAATTCCTTTGGGAACTGTCATTCACAACATCGAGTTGCGTCCAGGTAAAGGTGGATCAATGGCAAGAAGCGCTGGTTCATACGCACAATTGAGTGCTCGCGACGGGGAATATGCTATCATTACTCTTCCTTCAGGTGAAACTCGTAAGGTTTTAGCGAAGTGTATCGCTACAATCGGAACAGTTTCTAACGGAGAGCATAACTTGACTCGCTCAGGTAAGGCAGGAAGAAGCCGTTGGTTGGGTCGTCGTCCACGTGTTCGTGGTGTTGCAATGAATCCGGTGGATCACCCAATGGGTGGTGGTGAAGGACGTCAGTCTGGAGGTATCCCAAGATCACGCAAAGGAACGCCTGCTAAAGGATTAAAGACGCGCAAAAGTAAAAAGCCGTCAAGTAAATTTATCATTGAACGTAGAAAGAAATAATTGAGAAATGGCTAGGTCACTAAAAAAACCACCTTTTGTACACTACAAGCTTCAAATGCGTGTAGATGATGCTCAAGAAAACGCTAAGAAAGGCGTTATCAAAACTTGGAGCCGTGCTTCAACAATTACTCCCCAGTTTGTTGGGTTGACGATTGCGGTGCACAATGGTAAGCAATTCATTCCTGTATATGTTACAGAGAATATGGTTGGTCACAAATTAGGAGAATTTTCTCCGACACGTACCTTCCGTGGACACAGTGGAAATAGAAAATAACGAACAATCCCGATAAACACAGAAAAACTATGGGAGCTCGCAAAAGAGAAATGGCCAACGCGATAAAAGAGCAGATGAAAAAAACTGCCATCGCTAAATTGAACAATCATCCAACATCACCGCGTAAGACGCGTTTGGTAGTAGATGTTATTCGTGGAAAAGAAGTAGGTGCTGCTTTAAATATTTTAAAGTTTACGCGCACAGTAAATGCATTGCCTATCGAAAAACTTTTACGTTCTGCTATCGCAAACTGGCAGGCTAAAAACGAAGGAAGCGATATTGCTGAATCAAATGTAATCGTGAAAGAAATTCGTGTAGACGTTTCTCGCACTTTGAAAAGAATCAGTCCTGCTCCTCAAGGTAGAGCGCATCGCATTCGCAAGCGTAGCAACCACGTGACAATCATTCTCGATAAAAAATAATTAATAGAGATAAAGAAATGGGACAAAAGTGTAACCCAATAGGCCTTCGTTTAGGTTTCATCAAGGGATGGGACAGCAATTGGTTTGGTGGAAAAAACTACGGAGAGAAAATCGTTGAAGACGATAAAATCCGCAAATACTTGATGGCGCGTTTGAAAAAAGCGTCAGTATCGAAAATTATTATCGAGCGTACGCTTAAGTTGGTAACCGTTACTATCAACACAGCACGTCCAGGTGTAATCATCGGAAAACAAGGTTCTGAAGTTGATAAGTTGAAAGAGGAGTTGAAAAAGCTTACTGGAAAGGACGCCCAAATCAATATCTTCGAGATCAAACGCCCAGAAATCGATGCTCGTCTAGTAGCAGAAGGTATCTGTCGTCAGATTGAAGGACGTATCTCTTACAGAAGAGCAACTAAAATGGCTATCAGTTCAGCAATGAAATTGGGTGCAGAAGGAATCAAAGTTACAATTTCAGGACGTGTAAACGGAGCCGAGATTGCTAGAAGTGAGACCTACAAAGAAGGACGTACTCCTTTGCATACTCTTCGTGCAGATATCGATTATCATCATGCAGAAGCTCACACTAGCTACGGTCGTATCGGTTTAAAAGTATGGATTTGTCGTGGTGAAGTTTTCGGAAAGCGTGATCTTTCTCCAAACTTCGGACAAGCTGCTCAACAACAAAAGCGCCCAGCTAACGCCGGTGGTGGAAACGATCGCCGCGGAGGAAGAAGATAATATTAAAACATTACGATTATGTTACAGCCCAAAAGGACCAAATATAGAAAGCAACAGAAAGGCAAGATCAAAGGAATTGCCTACAGAGGATCGCAATTGGCTTTCGGTAGCTTCGCTATCAAAACCATGGACGAAGGATTCATCACTTCACGTCAGTTGGAAGCAGCCCGTGTAGCTCTAACACGTTTCATGAAGCGTGAAGGTAAAGTATGGATTCGCATTTTCCCAGACAAGCCAATTACTGCAAAACCAGCTGAGGTACGTATGGGTAAAGGTAAAGGAGCTCCTGACCATTGGGTAGCTGTAGTCAAGCCAGGAAGAATTCTTTTTGAAGCAGAAGGTGTTTCTCTAGAAACTGCTCAAGAAGCCTTGAGATTGGCAGCACAAAAATTGCCTTGCCGCACTAAATTTATTGTTCGTCCAGATTATACCGAATAAGAACATGAAAGCATCAGACTACAGAAATATGACCATTGAAGACTTGAACAATCAAGTTTCGGAGAAAAAAGCAGAACTTGCAAAGATGTCGTTTAACCACACAGTTGCAGGAACAGAGAATCCAATGGTATTGCGTGCGAAGCGCCGCGAAATAGCGCGAATTCACACGGTTATCAACGAAATGAAAAACAACCGTTAATCCTACTCAAGCAATGGAAAGGAATCTAAGAAAAGAAAGAACTGGCACTGTTACATCTAATAAGATGGACAAAAGCATCGTTGTTTCAGTTGAAATGAAAATTATGCACCCGAAATACGGAAAGTTCGTAAAGCAAACGAAGAAATTCATGGCTCACGATGAAACCGGAGAATGTGGAGTAGGTGACGTAGTGAAAATTATGGAAACTCGACCAATGAGTAAGCTTAAGCGCTGGAGAATGGTTGAAGTAATTGAAAAAGCGAAATAATCGAATAAAGATTAGAAGGATATGATACAGAACGAATCCAGACTTAAGGTTGCAGACAACAGCGGAGCAAAAGAAGTGCTCGTAATACGCGTGTTGGGTGGTACCCGTCGTCGATACGCATCAGTAGGTGACCAAGTAGTGGTTACTGTTAAAGATGCCATGCCTAGCGGTAACGTGAAAAAAGGTGTTGTTTCGAAAGCAGTTATTGTTCGCACGAAGAAAGAAGTTCGTCGCGGAGATGGTAGCTACATACGTTTCGACGACAATGCAGTTGTGTTGTTAAATGCACAAGGTGAAATGAGAGGAACCCGTATTTTCGGCCCAGTGGCGCGTGAATTGCGTGAGAAAGATTACATGAAAATTGTTTCTTTGGCTCCTGAAGTACTATAAACGAAGTAAATAGATAGCGAGATGTTCAAGCGACTCAAAATAAAAAAAGGCGATATGGTAGTGGTAACTGCCGGTAATCACAAAGGTGAAAAAGGACTTGTGATTGCAGTAGATCGCGACAACGACAGAGTTACTGTTGAAGGGGTAAACATGATTTCCCGTCATCGTAAACCTTCTGCACAAAACCCTCAAGGCGGAATTGAAAAGCGTGAAGCAGCCCTGCACATTAGCAACGTTATGCTAATCGATGCAGCTGGAAATGCAACACGTGTTGGTAAGATCCGCAGCGAAGAAGGAAAGTTAGTAAGAATCTCTAAAAAATCAGGGGAGGTAATCAAATGAGCTATCAACCAAGATTAAGATCAAAATACGAAACTGAAGTAAAGTCAAATCTTCAGAAACGTTTTGAATATTCTTCGAGCATGCAAGTCCCTTGTATCACGAAGATCTGCTTGAACCAAGGTATTGGTAAAGCAACTGCAGACAAGAAATTAGTAGATGCAGCAGTAGAGGAAATGACATTGATCAGCGGTCAACGCGCAGTGGCAACATATTCGACAAAAGATATCTCTAATTTCAAATTGCGTAAGGGTGTTCCAATCGGAGCAAGAGTGACATTACGTGGAAACACAATGTATGAATTCTTAGATCGTCTGATCGCTGTGGCCTTACCAAGAACGCGTGACTTCCGTGGAGTAAAGTCTTCAGGATTCGATGGACGTGGAAACTTCACTTTTGGAGTGAAAGAGCAGATCATTTTCCCAGAGATTGATTTGGAAAAGGTAAAAGCAATCAACGGAATGGACATCACATTCGTTACGAATGCTAAAACAAATGAAGAGGCAAAAGCTCTTCTAGAAGAATTCGGATTTCCTTTCGTAAAATAAAAAGATTAGAAAGAATGGCAAAAGAATCAATGAAAGCCCGCGAACGTAAACGTATCGCATTGGTTGAAAAATATGCTAAGAAGCGCGAAGAGCTTAAAGCAGCAGGTGATTGGGATGCACTTCAAAAACTTCCAAAAAACAGCAGCGCGGTGAGAGTTCACAATCGTTGCATGTTAACAGGTAAGCCAAGAGGGTATATGCGTCAGTTCGGTTTGTGTCGTAACCAATTCCGTGAATTGGCTCTGAACGGATTGATCCCAGGTGTTAAAAAAGCAAGTTGGTAATAATTAAGAAAAGAAGAACATGGTTACTGATCAAATAGCAGATTATTTGACTCGAATTCGAAACGCACAGAAAGCTCGCCATAAGGTGGTAGAGATTCCAGCGAGCAATTTGAAGAAGGAAATAACAAAAATCCTTCACGAGTCTGGATATATCTTGAATTTCAAATTCGAAGAAGGTGCTCCAGGTGTGATTAAAATCGCTTTGAAATACGATTTAAAATCAAAACAACCGGCGATCGCGAAAATCGATAGAATATCGTCTCCGGGTCACCGTAAATACGCTGGTGCTGATGAGTTGCCTCGCGTTTTAAACGGACTAGGAATTGCAGTTATGTCTACCTCAAAAGGTGTGATGACAGATAAAAAAGCCCGTCAGGAAAAAGTAGGTGGCGAAGTATTGTGTTTCGTATATTAAGAACTAGAAAAAAATTGACCCATGTCAAGAATAGGTAAAAACCCAATTCCATTGCCCAAGGACGTTAATGTTACTTTGGAGAATGGCTTAGTAAAGGTGAAGGGGCCAAAAGGTGAATTGTCTCAAGATGTTGATTCTTCAATTACGATTGAAATTGG
>CAMCVP010000023.1 GCA_945881835.1 Chryseobacterium gleum
AAACTCCGCCACGCGCGGACCTTGGGTCACCCAATTCGTTAGAATGGTGTCGTAGGCCAACTGCGCTTCTTCAACTCCTAAGTATGGTTTTGCTACTGGGATTTTCATTTTTTCCAATTTTGAAGTTCTATCTCCCCCATTAAGTCGTGCTGCTGATTCAGCTCGCGGTAATATTCAATGGTTTCACGCAATCCTTCACGAAATTCTTTCTCTCCCGAGAAATTCGTCAAGGCCTTGAATTTCGCAGGATTCACCCACAAGCGGGGAACATCTGCCGGACGATCTTCTTCAAACCGAATGCTCATTCGGTCTTTCAATTCCATTTCTTCAATCAGCACCTCCATGAGTTCCTTCATGGAAATTTCATTGCCTGTTCCAATGTTTATGATTTCTCCAACCGCATCTTCATTCTGCATTAATCCAACAAGTGAACGTGCGGTGTCCTTCACAAAAAAGAAATCACGCGTTACATCGCCCTTTCCAAAAACAACGGGTGCCTCATCGTTCAACATGCGAACAATGCTTCGCGGAATAATCTCTCCAGCGTCGCCTTCGTAATGCGCACGAGGACCGTAATTGTTGAAGATTCGAGTAATTACGGTTGGAAGTCCGTAACACACGTTGTATGAATATGTATAGTTCTCGCCAGCTAACTTGCTGCTTCCATAAACTGTTTTCGGGGCTGGAACTCCCCGCTCATCAATCGGAAACGTTTGAATGTCGCCATAAACTTCTGACGTTGAAATGTAAAAGAACTTTGAAACGTTCTCTTGTCTAGCGGCTTCTAAAACACGAAGAGTTCCTTCTGCATTTACGCGATGATTTTCGAAAGGACTGTGAATGGAATGACGAACACCGAGGCAAGCCAAGTGATACACCACGTCTATTCCCTTCATGACTTCATTCACTTGAAACTCATCACAAATATCTCCTTCACCAAATTGAAAAGCGTTATTCTCCAATGCACTTTCCAGATTTCGCAATTTACCGTTCGATAAATTATCGAACCCTACAACTTCATGTCCTGCATCTAGTAAAGCATCTGTAAGATGTGAGCCGATGAAGCCCGCAGCGCCAGTTACAAGAATTTTACTCATGCTCTTTTCAGGTTAATGACAAAAACTCCAACGATTATCAGTGCAATACCCACGATGTTGTTCCAAGCCAATTTCTCTCCAAAGAACACAGCAGCCACTGAAGCTGTGAGAATGAAATTAACTGCGGCACTCACAGGAATAACATAACTGAAATCACTTAGCGATAGTGCTTTAAACAATACCAACGCTGAAACGAAAATGATTCCCATTCCGAAGAACACCTTCGGTTCGAACAAGAATGCGAAATAATCTTTTACCGAAGCCAGTCCGCGCTGTTCAGCCCCCCAACTGTTCAGGGTTAATTTAATAAGCGATGCGCCAACAACTGATAGGGTGGCATACAAGGCAGATAGCCCGAAAATTACAATCTTACTCATTCTTCAATATCTCTTCTACAACCGCCTCGGGTCGTTTGTTTACTTCATCGAAAATGCGCCACAAATATTCACCAATAACGCCAAGCATTACAATCACCAATCCCAATAGAAATGTGATCAAAGAAGTTACTGTTGCGAAACCAGGCTCGGTAATTCTTCCTGTTATTCCACCAATAAGCATGAGAATTCCGTATCCAAAACTGAGGAACGAAACGCACATACCGATGAATGAAATGAAACGAATGGGAACGACAGAGAATCCCAAAAAAGAATCTAAGAACAACTTCCATTTCTTTGAAAACGTCCACCCGCTTTTCCCGCTTGTACGCTCTCTTCGATCGTACTCGATAACATAAGGTTTGAATCCAAGCCAATGCGAGAACAACGAGCGATTGATGTTCTTCGAAGTGTTCTTCAAATACTGAAGAATACTTCCATCCCAGAACGCGATATCGAAACCACTTTCAGGAAAATCCTTCATCACGAACAACTTCACCAAGATGTAATAAAGCTTAGCATATAAACGCGTTAACAAAGGATCTTTCCTTTTCTTCGTGCGCACCGCCGTGATGTATTTCTCTCCGTTCAACCAAAGCTGCGCCATTTCTGGAATGAGTTCCAATGGGTCTTGAAGGTCTGCAGCGTAGATGGTGCAAGCGTCTCCGGTTACCAACTTTAATCCGGCATTGCTCGCGCAGATTGCTCCGAAATTGCGCGTTAGACGAACTACTTGCGTGTCTTTGATTAAATGACGGTGCTTCAGCAATTCATTCCAGGTACCGTCCTTACTTCCATCGTCAACACACACCAATTCCAGTGAAAGATCCATAGCGTTCAACTGCTTCTCCACTTCTTGCATGTTGTGAAAAAGCGGAAGAATGAATTCTTCAACATGAAAACAGGGAATGACTACCGATACTTTCTTCATGAAACAAATGCGTTTAGAGCATCCCAATTTACGGAATTTAATGCTAATGTATAAATAGGTTGAATGCTAGTGCGCGCGCCGAATCCTTCTTTTTGTTGTGAAATACCCAAAGCCAAAATCGCTCCTTGATTGTTAGTGCTCGTACCGAAATCGATATAGTCCTTTTTCGAATAAGTCTCTTGAATGAGTGTTGCGAAAAGCAAATCCAAAGCGCCCTTATCCTTTCCTTCCAATGTGGATGCTATGTATTGAAAGCGCACGCAGTTGGGCGTTTCAAAGCAGAGAATGCCTCCACACATTTCATTTCCAACAAACGCAGCATGCAAAATTATTTCATTTGGAAATCGATTCTTCAAATCGATTAATTCTTCTCGCGAATGCGCTGGCTTTGCAACATAGGCCTTAAGTAATTCCTCAACAATGGTGTAATACGAATCTATATTTTCTGAAACTTCAATGCGAATCCCTTCCTTCAAAGCCTTCTTCATTCCACGAATTCTTCGTTCTTGGAAGACAGGAACGTTGGAAGGAATAATGACAGGATTCACGTGTTGGCCGCTGCTTATTGCTCCAGCCAGGTGCAACATGTGCAGATCTTCCTGTGAAGGAATTTGGTGATACATGTAAGGAATGGTTTTATAATGCAATTGATCTATTCCTTTCCCTTCCAGATATTGAAGAAAGGATACAAACAGTCGCTGAAATTCATCGAGTCGAATGTTATGCGAAAGCACCCAACCGCCATAGGTTAACCCTTGATGCGCGAAGACTTCTTTTCCACTTTCATTCATCGGCAACACCCCCACCAATTCGTTTTCAACGACAGCCAGCAGCGAATGATCATTGAACCTCGTTCCGTGATAATCGATGAAATTCCGTGAAAGATGAAAGGTTCCATTTTTACTGTTGGAAACAAATTCCTCCCATTGCTTGCGATGATCTTCCGTGTATCGAATTATTTTCATTGCTTATCCTCCAATACGGCAACGCCGAAACCTGTTTTTCCATTTTGATTTCCATTATAGAACAGAAATCGTTTTCCATTCACATCGACCACACACGGATAGCAAACCGAATCGTTTTCCCAGTCTTCACTTCCAACAGAAAAATTGAGTTCGCTGTCTTTTCTTTCCCACGTATATCCGTCTACAGACGTGGCGTAGCCCAGGCGATAGCCCATTGACTTCGTTCGCACGCTGTAATACATTTCAAATCCGAAATCGGTTTTCATCACCCAAGGTCTTCCGAATCCGAATTCATCTTCGTTCTGAAAATTAATGCAATCCAAACGATCGACTTCCCAATGCAAACCATCGATAGAAGTCGCGTGGTGAATGCGATATGTTGGAACTTCCTTTCCGTTTACGTCTATCCAGGCGAATGCACCGACATACCACATGCGCATTTTTTCTACGTCTTGAAGAATAGAAACCGCGCTTCGAATATCGGGTTCTGATTTTGTTGGAAGTAAAACCGGATTGGCTTGAAAGCGCTGAAACGAGCCATCGGCTTGCTCTTTTGCTACTCCGGCAAAATATCTATAAGGCACATCTGTCGTGCGTTGCACACCTAAGTAGTACAACCAATTTTCATTTTCATGTTGAAGGAATTGCAACGGACAAACGCCTCCGTCGTCAAATGAACCTCCGGTTCCAATATCGAGCAGTACGTCTTCACTTCGAAAAATAATTTCAGAAGGATTGAGTGCTGAAACATCTACGTAACTGATTCTTCCATTGAAGTCTTCATCCATGGAATAATAATAAACACGAAGAACACCTTCGTTTAAAATGCGCACGGTAGGAATAGCAGCGTATTGCTGCGACCACTCCAATTTCGGATTGGCTTCGACAATTCTACCAAGTCGCCTCCAATTCATCGCGGCGTAAGTTTATGATAAGCGCGACAAGAGATCGGAGAAATGTCTTTCCCTTTTACAATGGAGTCTTCAGGAATGTTCTTCACCACCAATGCTCCAGATGAAAGCAGACAATCGTCTCCAATGCTCACGGCGTTGTTAATGGTGCTATTCACTCCGAGAAAACAATTCTTTCCAATGGATACTCCTCCGCTTATGACCACGTGAGAGGAGATGAAGCAGTTATCGTCGACCTTCGAATGATGACCAATATGATTTCCACTCCACAAAACAACGTTGTTTCCAATTTGGGTAAACGGTTGAAGGGTGTTGTCTTCGAAGATGAAAACGTGTTCACCCAATTTTACGTTTCTCCAAACGAAAGCATACGAGCTAACGTAGGAAGCAATTTCATAACCAAGTGCTTTCGCTTCAAGATAAACTTGTGTGCGAAGTCTGTTTAATTTGGTATATACGCATGCCCCGAAGAACGCGTGTTCCGAAGGGGCGTACAATTCCGAAATGTCTTCGAACGCTACCAACGGTAATCCAAAAATGTCTTCTTTATTGATATACTCTCGATGAACGCAGAACGCCACAACTTCATAATCACTGTCATGTGTGAAGTACTCATATGCAATTTCAGCGAACTCTGTATTTCCAAAAAGAATCAGTTTGTTTTTCATTTTATTTGTGCTTTACAAATAAGATATCTTCTCTTCTGTTCGCCATAGGCAATTCGCTTCTCTGCGGAATAAGGAAAGCTTCAACGCCTTTTTCTCTAGCCATTTTCAATAAAGAAAAAATATCATCGTCGTTGAATTCTCCCGGCTTTTTTTCATTCCAATTAACATGAGGAAAAGTATTCTTACCATTATTTTTTTGATGGTATCGTATACCTTCTTGCGTGCTGAAAAAACGATTACGTTTGGATACATTTGGAACATCACCAATAAGCGCTGTTCCCCCTGGGGCAAGCAAATCGCAAACTGCTTCCACAAATAATTCCACACTTGATTCTATGGCTATATAATGCAAGACACTATAGCAAATAATAACATCAAAGGAGTTTGTATTTTCTTTTGACCATTGTTTCGTTTCGTTGGGAAACATGGCCGAAAACTTTTCACAAAAAACGAAATTAGGCAATTGATTGAGCATCTCTTCCGAATCGATAAGCACAACGCTTTGCTTTTTCATTTCAGCATTTTTCAACAGCATGTAAGGCAAATCGCTACAGCCCGGACCAATGTCTAGAATGCGCGCACCGTCGTTTTCCAAGTGAGAAACTTTCGATTGAATATCTTCCCAAATCAACGATTCCTTTCCTTCACGAAAGTGATTGAAGAAACCAATTTTCTCGTAACGCGATAGCGAGACGTCGTTCGCAAGCAACTTGAATTTATTAAAATCCAAATCTGATAATTTCTCGATTTTATTTTCTTCGTTCATCGATTACAAATATTGAGCGAGTGCTTCGTTGTTCAAATTCACTTCGCTTGTTTTCATGAGTTCTGAGACTTTCAAGCTGCCAGCTTGCAGGCGAATAATAGGATCCCAACCGATGGCCGACGGAAGAATGCCCATGTGTCCGGCCGGTACATTTTCCGGATGGAAATTTATTTCATGTTGAAATAAATCGGCTTCACGAACGTCACCTGCGAAGCGCAGGATAAGTGGGGAACTTAGCGTCTTCCAGATATTGAAATTCAACAAAGGAAAAGTTCCCCAAAGATTTTCAGAAAAAGGAGAACCTGTGTAAATCACGGCTGAAGCCGATTTCCATTCGTTTGGAATTTCTGCAACGTTCCAATCGCCGAGATAGGTTGCGCCTAAATTTTCAATTTCACTTTTGTATTCATGCGGACAATACACGCCCACTGCTTCTGACATGCTTACCAGAGGTGTGCATAGGTAGGGCGTGAAGTCGTTGTTCGAGACAACGATGAATTTATTTCGATAAGGGGTTTGTTTTGCGTCTTGAATGAGTCGAACAACCATATCTCCGAGATAACCGAAGACATCGACTTGCGGATGTCTTTCGTTGGTTCCCGCAACGCGGATTCCCTTCGACTTACAAAAATCTAAATCCAGATCTTGTGCACGAAACTCCCATGCTTCAAACATGAGCGGGATTCGACATGAAGAAGAAACTCGATCGAGAATAGTGCTATCCAATGGACGAAGCGCACCGCTGTTCGTCACAACAGTTGCTCTTTCCCAAGGCATTTCATTTTTTTCTATCTGGAAATAAATGCGGTCTAAAACTCCACATTGTTCGGCTAACGCTTGAACTTCGTTTCTACAATCGCTTGCAGATCCGTATTTCGAATCGCGAGCAAAGGCGTGAACTTCTGCCCCTGCAAGCGCCGCCAATACTGGCGTGCAGGCATAGGCACCCGAAGCGGCTTCAGTAAGCACACATTCATTTTGTAACTGAATGTTTAAGTCTTGAACGATATGTTGAAGTTTTTCTTTCAACTTAAATTTCAATTTTAACTTCTTTACCGTTTTGCTTAATGCTGTGCTGAGCTGCTTCCAAAATTCGAATGGTGTTTAATCCGCCCATTGCAGAAGCACGAGGCTCTGAATTGTTTTCGATGGAAGAAATAAAGTCTTGCGCCAATTTTTTGAGTGGCTCGGCCAATTCAATTTTCGGAACATAGACATCTCCAACACGATAGTCGATCATGACCTTCTGCTTTTCTTCAAGGGTACTTACGCTGTGAGCAGTATCGTAGACCTTGATTTTCTCGGTGGGTTCCATGTCGTTGAACACGACCATCTTTTCGCTTCCTCCCAACAACATCAATCTAATCTTCACTGGCGAAGACCAAGAGCAATTGAAGTGCGCGATGAAATTGTTCTGGTAGTTCACTGTGAGGTAAGCCACATTTTCTATTCCGTTGTGAATGTGGCTTACGCCGGTGGCATTCACGCTTATGGGCAACTCGTCTGACAAGTAATCGAGCACAGAAATATCGTGTGGAGCAAGATCCCAAAGTACATTTACGTCTTGCTGAATGAGTCCGAGGTTGATTCGTGTTGAATCGAAATATTTCAAATCGCCCAATGTTCCCTCTTCTTTAAGCGCCTTCATTTTCTCAACTGCGCCAGTATAAAGGAAGGTATGGTCGACCATGAGCAGCTTTCCTTTTTGAGCAGCCAGATCAATCAATTCCTTTGCTTGTGCAACGGTGGCAGTCATGGGCTTTTCGAGAAGCACGTGTTTCCCAGCGTGCAATGCGCGCTTCGCCAGATCGTAATGCGTAAAAACGGGAGTGGCTATTACCACAGCATCTACCGCTGTGCTGTTAAAAGCATCATCGGCCGAAGTTGAGGTTTTCAACGTTGGAAATAGGCTTGTCGCTTGTTCCAGTCGGTTCAATTGCGAATCGATCAAGATTTCCACTTTTGCATTTCCAAGCGACATGAAGTTACGAAGCAGGTTTGGTCCCCAATATCCGTAGCCTATTTGCGCAATTCGTATCATGATTAAGGTTTGGCTTCGAAGTTATTGAAAATTGAAAGGACTACCAATAAAATGAAAGAGGAAAGCCTAGCAGGGAATAAAAAACAAAGGGAGGGAAAACTTTTGGTTAAAAATGAACCTTTTGGAAAAGGTAGTGTTTCATCTTCAAACCCTACAACTATGCGCCCTCAAGAGTTCACCATCAAGGACCTGGAGAATTTCTCGGGAATCAAAGCTCACACCATTCGTATATGGGAGCAACGCTATGGAATTCTCTCTCCAGACCGCACTGATACTAATATTCGCAAATACAACGATAAAGATTTAAAGTCTCTGTTGAACATAAGCCTACTGAACAGCCTTGGCTATAAAATTTCGAATATTGCGAAACTTTCGGACGACCAGATTCGCGAAATCATCAACAAACACGCTCACGGAAACAATACAGAAGAGCATTTCTTGCACATGCTCAAGATTTCAATGTTGAATTACGACGAAGAGTTGTTCTCCAATGTTATTGACCCTCATGTTGCAGAACATGGTCTTGAGCAGACTTTTCGTGTTGTGATCATGCCTTTCCTCATGCAAATTGGGTTGCTTTGGCAATCAGATTCTATTTGTCCAGCTCAAGAACATTTCATTAGTGCGCTGATCCGTCAGAAGTTACTCTTTCATATTGAATCGGTGAAAGTTCCATTGGAGCAGAACAAGCGTCCGGTTGTTCTTTTCCTTCCGGACCTTGAAATCCATGAGCTTTCGTTGTTAATGCTTCATTACATTTTGAAGCTGCGTGGTCTTCGAAGCATACTTTTAAGTCAGTCTGTCCCTGCCGAAGATTTGAAGCAGGTGGCTCAACGCTTGGGCGATGTTGATTTTGTTTCAATATTTACCACTCATCCTTCAACAGTTATGGTTCCAGACTATCTAAAAAGACTGACCAGAATGTTTATGGATACGGACTGTCACTTCCACTTTACGGGTTACAATTTGAAAGGAATCAAGTCTCCTGACACGCTTTACATTACTCTTTACGGAGGAATCGACGATTTGCTTGATGGCTTAAAAAACTAAAAATCAAACCGTTGACAATTTTGTTTAATAATTCATAAAAATAATTAAACAAATGTTTGGAATGAAGCGAGTTCTGTTTAATATTTGCGTCACAATATTAAACAAAACAAAAAAAATGAGCACACTCGAATTCAACTACCTTATCGGTAATCATTCTGGATCGTTAAAGAGCTTCGCATATAATTTCACTAAGAACACAGAGGACGCTGAAGACCTTCTTCAAGATACTTTGTTAAAAGCTATACGTTACAAGGACAACTTCCAAGACGGAACGAACTTCAAAGGATGGTTGTTTACGATCATGCGCAACATCTTCATCAACAACTACAAGCGCAAGAAACTTCAAAAGACTATTAATGACTCTACCGACAATCAGTTCTATTTGAACTACGGGAAGATTTCTGAAGACACTGTTTCTTCTAGAATCAACGAAAAGGACATCAACAAAGCGATTACGCAACTTCCTTACGAATTCAGAACTCCATTCCAATTGTTTGTAGATGGTTACCACTACGACGAGATAGCAGATTCAATGGGCATTCCAATGGGAACTGTGAAATCTAGAATATTCCACGCAAGAAAGAAGTTAAGTGAAGAGTTAGCTCATTTTGCTTAATCTCAGAAGGAAGTGCCCGTTTCGTGCTCTTTCCAAGACTTCAACATTCAATCTTACAGACTTCGCAGTTTGAACGGCTGTCTCGAAGTCGACAAACAACCAGGGAAAACATTGTGTTTTCCCTTTGTATTTCAGTTCAAACTGAACCTTACCAAAATATTCTGAATCTAGCATGGGCCAGTCTGCTTTCGCATAAGTCACATCGGTACTATCAATGAGAATCGATCCGGACTTACTTAAAAAGCTCTTCAACTTTCGAAACATAATCTTCAGTTCGGCCGGTGATTCAGCAAGACCCATTCCGTTCATTAGAACAAGGACGGTATCGAAATTCTTCAAACTCAAATTTCTCCAATCTTCATTGATCACCTTCTCAACTCCTCTTTTCTGAGCAATCTTGACACTTTTCTTCGAAATTTCTACCGCTGTGACGTCGAGTCCCTTTCCTTGAAGATAGAGAGCATGGCAACCTGCTCCGCAGCCTAAATCGAGAACTTTCCCTTGGCTTTCCTTCAAAGCGATTTTCTCGTATTTCAACATGTTTTTATACGGACGAAAAAAAATGCTTGGAACCATTTCCGGCTCTTCATTTTTATTGATAAAAACGCGGACAGGCGTATCGTCTTTGCGGAGAAAATAGGATTCAATTGCTGAACCAAGAATATCGTGCGCCATTCAACAAATATAGACTCATTAAAAATAAAATGTGCGGCAACCAATTACGTAACTTTGTAGTCTTGTAGATGTCAAAACCTTATCATGACTAAAAAGTTATTTTTCATAATCTCCCTTTTGTGCTCGGCAAGTGCCGCTAGCGCTCAACTTCAGCTTCAAACATTAACTATTCAGGAATACGTTCAAGACGTTTTGTTGGGAAGCGGTGTGGCTGCCACGAATATTTCATTTACCGGATGCCCTCAACAAATTGGGTACATCACCGGAGGAAATTCCATCGGTCTCTCGATTGATGGTGGAATTGCTCTTTCTTCAGAGGCTGTGGCTACGATTGTCGATCAAAATTCGACTGCATTCTTAGATGGAACATGCGAAGTTTCCGGTGACGCAGCCCTTTTATCTATTGCAAACTCAGTTCCGCCGCTTATCGGCCAATCCTTTTCAGTTGGAAGTGTAAATGATGTTGCAATTCTTGAATTTGACTTTGTTCCAACTGGAGATACATTGCGTTTCAACTATATATTCGGAAGTGATGAATACTTGACTTGGGTGAATTCATCTTACAACGACATCTTCGCATTCTTACTTTCTGGCCCTGGACTTACCGGTCCTTATGCTGCACCCGCTGGATTCCCTGGTGGAGCAGTAAACATTGCTCAATTACCAAACACGACACCACCACTTCCGATTACCATTAGCTCTGTAAACAACGTTTTGAACAGTTCGTACTATGTGGACAATCAGCCGAACGTTGGAATCTATTTGAACGGATACACTGTTACATTGGAGGCTTGGGCGGAGGTTCAGTGCGGAGAAACCTATCACATTAAATTAGCAATTGCTGATGGAAGTGACACGGCCTTAGAATCAGCAGTAATTTTAGAAGAAGGATCTTTCTCGAGTAATGCAGTTGTAGATGTTGACTTAAGTTTGAACGCAGGTGGTCCTGACGAAGAAACTCTTTTTGAAGACTGCGGAGAAGCGACATTGACCTTCACTCGTCCAGAAATAAGTGACTTGTCTATTCAAGACATGTGTATTATCACTTGGACTGGAACTGCTGTAAATGGTGTTGACTTCACCTTCATGCCTGACACTGTGTTTTTCCCACCAGGAGTAGCATCGGTTTCCTTTGTTATTGATGCATTTTCAGACGGACTTACTGAAGGCATTGAAACGGTTCATATGGATATCTTGAATTTGGCCGCTTGCAATGGCTCTGGTCTAGTAAGTAATTTCGATTTCTTCGTTGCAGACGTTCCCGATCCCATAATTGTAACCGGTTATTCGCAAGATTTGTGCTTGGGAATGACGGCTACCTTAGAGCCAACGATTACAGGAGGTTATGGAAATTATGTTTACGGATGGAGCACCAGCGAATCGACTCCCACGATTGACGTTTCTCCGTTGAACTCTACTACGTATTACTTAACGGTTACAGATACCTGTGGATGGCCCGGTGGAAATACCGAGTTTCCCGTAAACATTCTTGTTTTCCCACAATTGGTAACGAACATTGACAACGGAGATATTACTATTGGTTGTAACGAGAGTGTAAACATTACCGCCACAACAACAGGAGGCGACGGTGCTTATACTTATATGTGGACCGATGAGAATGGTGCGAATCTTTTTGGATGGGGCAATTCGTTGTTCTTCGGCTCTTGGAATGGACCAGGAACGGTGAATGTTGAAGTTGTAGATGGTTGCGGACTTACCGCAACGGATCAAATTCAGGTATCATTGAATATTCCTCCGTTGGTAATAGATATGCCTGATACGATTAACGCTCCGTGTTTATCATTCTTCACCATAACTGCGAATGTTACAGGCGGAGATAATTTTTATTCCTACAGTTGGTACACAAACAATGTTTACGAATGGGATGAATGGGACAACATCTATGACAATACCGGAATTACAACGCAAGCGCTTATTCAAGTAGATGTAAGCGACGGATGCGGTCAATTCGCAACGGCGAACACTGTTGTTACTGTAGAAGCTCCGCCTCTTACGGTAACGCTTCCTGCAACATTGGCTGGAAACTGTATTACTCCTTTCACAATTCAACCAACTGTTACAGGTGGTGGTGGAACCATGTCATATGCATGGAACAACAACGGAACTCCAACAGCAACAAGTGTCAATTATACATTAACCCCAGGGACATCAACAACGGTTGGACTTACGATAACAGACGGATGCGGATCTACAGCGAATGCTTCAGTACCAATTACCATTACGAATCCTCCTGTATTTATTGATTTAGGTAACGACATTACAGCGGGATGTTTGGACAACAACTTAATTACACCAACCATATCAGGAGGTTCCGGTGGCAACAGTTTCGATTGGATTGTGGACAATGCTGTAGCAGGAAATGCAACCACCTTCTCTATTGTTACTCCTGTTGACGAACAAGTTATTGCAATAATCACGGACGCTTGTAATCAGACCGATTCGGATACCTTAATGATTTTTATTCCTAATCCACCGTTGAATTTAATAGCTTCTTTAGACACCGCTGTTTGTGTTTTGGGAACCGCTAACTTAAGTGCTCAAGCAACAGGTGGCGGAGGTGGATTTACATACACTTGGACGAATAACAGCAACGGCAACACAGCTACCTATGCTGATCTTACCTCGCCAACTACCTATACGGTGACAGCAAGCGACATGTGCGGACAATTTATTTCGGAAGACATTTTTGTTGATGTTATTCCGGTTGATGCTCAATTCACTGCAGACAATACTTCTGGGTATACTTACGATTTCATTAATGTAGACACCCCACCATGTATCAACTGTTCATACGAATGGATATTCCCAGGCGGAGAAGTTCTAACCAATCCGAGTGTGAACTACACCTTTGACGGATTCGGTGAAACCACTGTATACTTCAATGTAACCAACTCAATCGGTTGCACTGCGAGCAATAGCTTTACTATAACCTTCCCTCCTTTGCTATACATACCAAATTCATTCACTCCGAATAACGATGGTTTGAACGATGTGTTTATGGTTCAAGCGAGCAGTGTTCTTTCATTCGAAATCAGAATATTTGACCGCTGGGGTGATGAGGTATATTACTCTACCAACATCGAAGATGCCTGGATCGGAGACCACCGTGGAAACAACGATACGTATTGTCAGAATGACGTATACAGTTATGTTGCTACCATCAAAGGATTTAACGGCGAGGCGGAGGAATACAAAGGGACGGTTACGTTAGTGAGATAACACAACACGTTGTGATGACACAACACGTTGTGATGACCGTTACACGGATGACACTGCGTGATGACAATCTTCGATTGATGACGCGAGATTTATTCGTTTATGATGAGGGTGTCTATTGAGCGAAGGATGTCGTTGAATAGAATTTTTTCTTCTCTTGTGAAGTTCTCCTGAGGAGTGCTTCGAAGGAAACTCATTGCGCCTAGTTGCTCTTCTTCAGAATAAACGCCCTCTTCTACTTCGAGAATACTTAGGAGTTCCAACATGCCTTGAAGACCGTTTTTTACAGCCACTTCCACCAACGTATGTAATTGTCCCGCTGCAGAGAAACCATTGCTCCATAAGAACTGAAGAATTTCTACTTGAATGTTCTTGTACTTCGAATCGAAAAGTGCTTGCACCAATTCCTCTTCTGCATTTTTAACACGCATGGCGGAAAGCATTTCGCGTGCTTCTTTCTTAACCGAATCATATTCAGATGTAGCTAGTGCTTCTAGCAAAGGAGCTATAGCACTGGACTTACCATTTGATTTCAATTGCTCAATTGCAGCTAGTGCAATGGACTCGTCTGAAGACATAAGCTGAATGCGCAATTCGGAAGAAGACAATTTTTGGCTCACTTTTCGTTAGGATTATAATGAGCGGCGAAAATAGTTCATAAATCGAATAGAATATTTTTCATTTCGCTCATCATTAAATAAAAACTATTTGTATAATTGTGTAAAGATTTAAACCTATGAAAACTCTTCGTTCTCTTTTAGTTGCTGCAGCGCTTACATTAGGCACTTCTGTTATGGCACAAAACATTGTTTCAAGCAATGAAGTGAACCTTACACTTTCAACAAGCACAACTCGTGAGCAATTGTTTCAATTGCGAAATGAAATGATTGCACAAGGTTTAGATTTTCAATACACACCTCAGTTCGATGCGAACAGAACATTAATTGGAATTTCATACAGTGTGCGCACAACAACTGGCGGATTGGTTGTTTGTCAATCGAACAACAACGTGAATCTTACAGCTTCAACTGCTCATATTCACTTGGTAAAACAAAACGGAAATTTCGTAGAACAGAAATAAAAATATTTCAACGCATAGAAAAAGCCGCTTCAATGAAGCGGCTTTTTTATTGGGGAATAATTAATCTTAGTTAAACTCTACTTTCCAGGCTGCAATGCCAGCTGTTACTTCCTTCACATAAGTTCCAGTTGAACTGTATACCTTCACTGTTGAAGGTGACGCATAATTTGTTTCACCGCACACCCACACCTCTTGTGTAGCTGGATTTACAGACACTCCATTTGAAGCCTGTGTCAAGAAGTCTGTGATGATAGAAGTTTGCATATCGAACGACAACAGTGTGGTATTCGAAATATAAATCTTATGATTGACCTCATCTTTCGCCATATGAAGTGGGTGGTCTCCTAAAATTCCAACGTCAAAAGTTGATACTGAATTGTCAACTGAATTGATCCGCGCTAATGCCGCAGGAGTATGTCCAATAATTTGGGTCCAGGTTGCATCATATTGCGTCTCGCCGCTGCACAATACCCAAAGCATTCCGTTGGCATCTGCTTGTATTTCGACTGGTCTATCTCCAACTTGAACATCGGTAAGAATTGATTGTGAAGGAATATCAATCACTGAAACGGTATTATCAATGTCCCATCCCCCGCTATTACACACATAAAGTCTATCGCCGAATACGCACATCCCTTCAGGGCCTAATCCTACCGACGTGGAAGATGTAATGGTATTGGTTGAAAGATCGACCCATTTCACACTTCCATCCAATGAACCATCGGTTACTGCAGCTATTCCATTTCCCACATATTGAAATGAGCGTGGATATACAAATCCTGTAATCTCTGCTTCCACTTTAAACGTTGTTGCATTCATGACGATGACTTTCGCCGTTGAATTCGACACCGCATAGAACTTCCCATTCACCACATCGAAATCTGAAATAACATCGCCAAGGGCAGTTCCATTTGCATCTGCAAAGGGATTTGCAACCAAGACATTATTCAACGTCCACGTGATACTTCCATTTAAATTACCGAACGAACCCTCGTTTACGATAAACGCACCGTGCGAATAATCTTCAACCTTTGGTTCATCAGTCTTGCATTTGTCGCAAGACACCAGAATAAGAGAGAACAAAACAACTGACAAAAATTTCAATTTCATGATGCTATGATTTTAGTGAATAAAAAATTTAAAGCTTAAAGAATAAACCCTTCCAGGCATTGCGTATCCTCGTAACCACTGATATTCGGTATTGAAAACATTTTGAATTTCAAATTGCGTAGAGAAGCTATTCTCCTTGATTTGCCAATCTCTATTCAAACAAACATTGAATAGATTGAAATAGGGTAATGCATAAAAATCTGTATTTCCCTCATCGGTGAATCGTTTCGAAACAAATGAATTCGAAAACATAAACGACCATCCGCGTTGCGTGTATTGTGCATTGGCAGAGGCACGCACTTGAGGGGTGTAAACAATATTAAAAACGCCAGGACTTCCGATGTTCGAGGCGGTAGTTCTGGTGAACTCTGTTCGAACAGAGAAAATAAAATTATCGTTAGCCACCGGCAACTTCAATGTAGAGACTGCCTCAATTTGTTTCATTGAAACAGATTTAAAATTGCTTGCCAACCAAATATCTTCCGGCATGGGTAGCCACTGAATCCAATTCTCTACATTACCGGCCTTTGCGTTTATCTGGAATTGAATCGATTTCCTCTCTTTGAAATCTATTTTATTGTCCCATTTGAACTGAATCCATTTCGCCTTTTCAGAGAGCAGTTCCGGATTTCCGCCTTGTATCCAATACAGATCATTTGCGGAAGGCATGCGCGATTTCACACTACCTGAAAGAGACAATTGTGAGCTCACACTTTTCATTTTGTATGGAAGTTCCAAGCCAACTTCCCCACTCACAATTGGACTTCGATCTGAACGCCATTCCGGTTTAATCCAAGATACCAACTTGAATTTTCCTTTCGCTAAATCTTGAATGTAGGAAGCCCAAAGCGAACCTCCTTTCCAATTTACTTCTTGATTCCAATCTCGGTATTGCAAAGACGTTAAGCCAACAGTGGGGTTCAGTTGAAACAAGGCTCTACGCATTTGCAAAGATCCGTTTACAAATGCATTGACTTGGTTTGTTTGAATTTGGCTTGAAGCTAGATTGCTGGAATATTCTTGATTCGAAAGAATGATTGAAATCCCTTGCTTCGATTGGAAATGCGAGAAAGAAAAAACATTCTTTCGCTTTCCTTCACAATAGAACGAAGTTTGAAAAAGATCGTCACGTTGATTCGCATTCAAGTTACCTATTCCACCCATAACAGAAGGCAACAAGGCGTATCGATTAACTGCCATGGTGTTGAAGTAATGCGTTCTCTTCTTTCCAGCATAGACAAGATTGCTCTGCACACCTTGAGAAATATTGTTGTTGTTGGTTTGAAGAACAATTGGAGCTTCCCATTGATGAATATCTCTGTAAGAGAATTTATTTTCATTGCGGGATTGAAATGCGCGGATGTTCCATTTCCATTGATCACGTTTCCTTGAAACCGACATTCCGTAAAAGATATTCTGTAAGGAAGTCAACGTGCTTTCGAAGGAAACTTCATTTTTTGTAGCGGTGCTCGACTCCAAACGAAGGGTTGCGGCAAGACCTACGTTTCGCTGAAAGCCGCTGAAGTTGCGTTCTCCAAGCGATGCCGATTGAATGAAGAAGGAAGGTATAAGCGAAAGGTCTGCCATGCCCAGTGTTGGAGAATTCAAGACGGCTCCGTTCAATTCAACAGTTACGTAGTTCGAACTCATTCCCCCCAAACGGAACGATGCAATAGATCCAGGCGCTCCATAACTGTTCACCATTCCTACCCCCGAACGTTGCAGCGCAGCAGCTATGTCTAAAGATGACGAACGGAGCAAAAGAGTAGAATCTACTGCGTGCAGTTCATCTGCTTTCAGGCTGCGCTCCGAGATAATCTCCAAAGGCATAATGGAAACATGCGGCAGTGAGTCTTGCGCAAGCAAAACAAAAGGCACGAACAACAATAAGACAGCACAAAGTTTTTTATTCATAGTCCTGTTCTCGCTTGGCCCCGAGCGATGATGGGGTTAATACACTTGGCAGGTCTTCTGACTTATCTCTCGGTTGCGCGCCTTCCCGTTTTCACAGTGGCTTTGAGTGGCAATCGTTTTCATTCTTTCGAATGAGAGCTTTACAGCTGCGGGCACAGTTCGCGATTTTCGCGCGATTCCCTTTTCACAATGAACTTCTTCATTGACCAAATGCAAGGCAAATGTAGTACATCTTTGCTTCTGTCCTATTTTTGAAATATGATTCGATTCATTTGCGCACTTTCGTTCTGTTTCCTTTCTCTATCCACATGGGCACAAACCATGCAAAGAGATTCGGTTGACATTAGCATGCTGTCTGTGCAAGACCAAGCGCGCATAAAATCGATTGCATCGAAATTGAATCTTTCTGAACAGCAGCAACTTTTGATACCAACCATTTTCGTTCACTATCACAACCTGATTGAAGAGCAGAAAAAAATCATGAGCATTGTTGCGGAAGAACCGAGTGTGAATGAAGAAGAGCGCTTGAAAGATTTGAACATGCGATCTGAATTCGTGAAAAAACTTCGAGAAGAACGCGATTTGAATATTGAACTTGCCCTAACTCCCGAACAAAAAGAAATTTATCTCTCTCAAATAAAAATAGCGAAACCCCAAGTTCTTCACTTTGGCGTTCATGACCGAATGAATTGTCCGGTCTGCGTTTCACCCACTACTGCACCATGAAAAAAATACACTTCTACCTCTCAGCATTTTTTCTTTCCAGCCTTACGCTTGGATCATGTGTCATAGCGCACATTCCGCCAAATGAAGATTATGGAACACATAACGTCGCACCATTCGAGGCTAACCCGACAAGTCATTCGGTAAAGGTTCCTGATGTTCTAACAAATAACGGTGTAAATAAAAAATTCAATGTGAATGTGTTCACTGGGACGGGCGGACACGGTCATACTTTCCCAGGAGCTACTGCTCCGTTTGGAATGGTGCAATTGAGTCCGGATACTCGCCTCGACGGTTGGGACGGTTGCGGTGGTTACCATTACAGCGACAACATTATTTACGGATTCACACACACGCATTTGCAAGGGACAGGGGTTTCCGATTATGGCGATATCTTGTTCATGCCAACGAACGGTCACACGAAAGAAAAACCACTTTGGCGCGATGCCATTGCCTCTCGATTTGCACACAACATGGAAGTTGGAAGTCCTGGATTTTATGGTGTTCGATTAAGCGACTATGGAATTGATGCGCGCATGACAGCCTCTACCCATGCAGGTATGCACGAATACAAAATGCAACCGGGCGATTCGTGTTTGCTGTTTTTAGATTTCATGCATCGCGATAAGTTGTTGTATTACGATTTGCATTTTTACGGAGACACTGCTATTAGCGGATACCGTGTTTCTGAGGCTTGGGCAACAGAACAGCACACTTATTTCTATGCGGTGTTCTCTCAACCTTTCGTTGCGAACGATCAACTGATGCAACGCAGCAAGTCGGTTAATGAGAAAGGAGAAACTAAAATTGAACTTGAAATGATTCAAGCGTTTCAGTTTCTTTTCCTTCCAACCGAAAAAAATGTGTTGACCATTCGTGTGGGTATTTCGGGTGTTGATGAAGAAGGAGCGAAAAAGAATTTGTATGCAGAAATGCCGAAAAACGATTTCAACTTCAACAAACAAAAAGTGGAAGACACGTGGCAGAAAGTTTTTGAAAAAGCGCCTGCTCCAAGTTTATTTCCAACCGGACAAGGACTTGAGAATTACAACACTTCTTTGTACCACTGTTACACTGTTCCGAATGTGTGGAGCGATGTAGATGGTAGATACAGAGGCATGGACAATAAAATTCATACGGCTGAAGGGTATACGCGTTATACCGTATTCTCGCTTTGGGATACCTTCCGTGCTTACCACCCGATGATGTGCAAACTCGAACCTGAACGCACACAAGATTGGATGAAGACCTTTCTTGAAATGCATAAGGAGCGGGGCGAATTACCTGTGTGGGAATTGGCGGGAAATGAAACGTATTGCATGATCGGGTATCACAGTGTACCCGTAGTTGCTGAAGCATACCAACAAGGCATTAGTTTCAAAAATCGTGAAGACGAATTGAAAATGTTGGAAGCCATGATTGCCACGAGTAACGGTCCGCAAGATGAAAAGAAAGCCTATGTAAAATATGGATATGTTCCTGGCGACGAGTTCAGCGAAAGCGTGAGTAAGACATTGGAGTTTGCTTATGACGATTTCTGCATTTCGCGCTATGCTGAAATGATAGGGGATAAAGCGGTTGCGCAACAATATGCCATTCGTTCTCAGAACTGGAAAAACGTTTTCGATCCGGAAACGAAATTCATGCGTGCTCGTGTCAATGGCGGTTTCGCAACACCTTTCGATCCATATCAAGTGAACTTCCATTATACTGAAGCAAACGCTTGGCAGTATCGTTTTTTCGCGCCACATGCCATTCCTGAGTTGATGGAATTGATGGGTGGAAAGAAGGAATTCGAAGCGGAGTTGGACAAACTCTTCAACGCTCCAACCCAAACAACCGGAAGAGAGCAAGCTGATATTACAGGACTCATTGGACAATACGCGCACGGCAACGAGCCAAGTCATCACATGGCTTATTTGTATGCATATGTAAACAGAGATAAAGTTCACATGTATCGCGACAGCATTATGAAGACCCTCTACTCTCCTACTCCAGATGGACTTTGCGGAAACGAAGACTGCGGGCAAATGTCGGCATGGTATGTTGTGAGCGCTTGGAATACCTATCCAATTTGTCCGGGTGACAACACTGGATGGTGGCAAGATTACGAACCCATGTCGGAATTTGACACTCGAAATCAAGGCTATCCTTCTCCATTTCCACTTGGTATTTACAATGAAAAAAAGATTGTCCCTGCGCCTATCATCACTGCACCCAATCGCGCGTTCGTAGGCGAGCAAATGATTTCAATTTCATGTTTGAATAGTGCTTCTAAAATTAAAGTTGAAATAATGGAAGAAGGTGGAAGCAAGAAAAAAGGATTCTTCTATTCCGAGCCGTTCAAGATTACAAAAACATGCACCATACTGGTAAAAGGATTGGCTGGTTCAGACCAAGAGATTGACAGTCCTTGGATTGAAGCTACATTCTACAAGCGTTCAGGAAATTTAGTGATGAAGGAAGTGGGCAACTACGACGCGCAATACACTGCTGGTGGAAATGATGCGCTTATCGATGGCATTCGTGGAAAGCTCGATTTCAGAACAGGTGTATGGCAAGGATACAATGGCAAAATGGAATGTGTGATTGAATTGAAAAACCCGACCAACATCAAAAAGATTTCGCTTTCTGCTTATCAAGATATTCGTCCGTGGATCTGGTTTCCATCTAACGTGAAATACTTTGTGAGTAAAGATGGAAAGACATACGACGAAGTGTATTCGCAAGATTACACTTCACAACAGCGCATTGAAGGTCCGCAATTGCATGAGTACACCGCTACCTTCGACAAGAATTACAAAGGCGATGTGAGTGCAGTGAAGTATGTGAAGTGCGTTGCGGTTCCGGCGTTCGATAAAATTCCTGAATGGCATTTGGGTGTTGGCGGGAAGCCGTGGGTCTTTTTGGACGAAATCATTATTGAATAACAAAGAATGTGGCAGAGCCACGAATGCCGGTGGCGAATGTGGCGAAGCCACGAATGTCTGAAGACGAGGGTAAGAGAAGTTAAGAAAGGGTAAGAAAAGGGAAGATAAAATATGAGTGAATCGAATATTTTTTTTGAGAAGGGGTTAGCGCAGACGACGCCGTTTCCGTTGGGAATTGAGGTGGAGCGTGCAGAGGGGTTGTATGTGTATAAGAAAGACGGTTCGCGGATTATGGATTTTGTGAGTGGTGTTGGGGTGAGTAATCTGGGGCATGGGAATGCGCGAATTCGCGAGGCTATTCATGCGCAGGTAGATAAGCACTTGCACACGATGGTGTATGGTGAATTTATTCAAGAGGCGCAAGACAATGCTGCTAAGAGTTTGTTGAAATTGCTTCCTTCCGAATTGAATTGTTGCTATTTCGTGAACAGTGGAACGGAAGCGATTGAGGCGTCCATTAAGTTGGTGAAGCGTGTTACGGGAAGGAAGGAAATTGTTGCGTTTGTGGGCTCGTATCATGGAAGTACGACGGGCTCAATGGCCATTAGTGCGAATGAAGTAAAGAAAAGAAATTTCCGTCCGCTTATGCCGGGTGTGAACTTCATTCGATTGAACAACTGGGAAGACCTCGATTTCATTACAGAAAAAACTGCGGGTGTTATTCTTGAAACCATTCAAGGAGACGCTGGTGTGCGTATTCCGAATGAACTGTATTTGCATGCGTTGAAGAAGAAATGCGAAGAAGTGGGTGCGCTGCTCGTGTTCGATGAAATTCAATGCGGCATGGGGCGCACCGGTAAGGTGTTCGCGTTCGAACACTTCGGCGTGGTTCCTCACGCCATTACGCTCGGAAAAGCTTTAGGCGGAGGAATGCCAATCGGATGCTTGGTTTCCTCGCGAGAGAACATGCGCGAGCTTTCGCACAATCCGTTTCTCGGACACATTAGCACCTTTGCTGGACACCCCGTTGCTTGCGCAGCAGCGCATGCATTCCTCGAGCAAATTCACAACGAAGAATTGTTGAATCACGCCGAGCAAATTGGACAATTCATTGAAGAAAAATTATCCGCACATGAGCGCGTAATCGAAGTTCGAAGAAAGGGATTGTTCTTCGCCATTGACATGGAGAGTGCTGAAATGGTTCAGCAAGTGGTGGAAGAAAATTTAAGGAACGGACTCTTGAGTTTTTGGTTCTTGTCTTGTCCGTGGAGTTTCCGTATTGCCCCGCCGTTGACGATTACCATGGAGGAGGCTCAGCAGGGTGTTGCCATTATTTTAAAGTCCATGGATGACACAACTTTGTTGTGATGACAGAACACGTTGTGATGACCTTCTGCGAAGGATGACACACTGCGTGTGATGACCGCGCAGCGGATGACACAACACGCTGTGATGACACCTTCGGTGATGACCGCGCAGCGGATGACGCTTCGCGATGAGAGTTTACAAAATCGCTTTTATTGTTTGAAGAATTATCTTCATGTCCGTTAGAAAGCTTTGCTCGCGGAGGTACTTGAGGTTGAGTTCTAGTTTGGCGGGCATGATCTCTTCGATGTATGTTTTCTCGGGATCTGATGAGGCGCTGAGGAGTTCGTTTTCACGAACGTATTCTATGCTTGCGAAGTCTGTGATGCCTGGCTTAATGCTGAGGACGTTTTGTTGTTCTTCGTTGTACAACAAAACGTATTTCGGAACTTCCGGACGAGGACCAACGACACTCATTTCACCCAGAAAAACATTTACCAATTGCGGCAGTTCGTCGATTTTGTACTTCCGAATAAAATAACCGCTGCGCGTAATGCGATTGTCTTTCATTCCAACAGTCAACTGTCCTTTTGATTCTGCATTTTTGCGCATAGAGCGGAACTTCAACAAACCGAAGTTCTTTCCACCTAAACCCACACGCTGTTGGACAAAGAAGGGCGAACCGAAATCATCTAGGACAATCCAAAGAGATACAACAAGGGCTAAAGGCAACAACACAATGATTAGTGCAAGCGAGAAGCAGACGTCGAATAATCTCTTCATTCTACTTATTTGATTGCCTTCAGAATTGCGTTAGCCACGCGCTCTGCGTCTTCGTTCGACAAGTCGTAGTAGACAGGAAGCGAAATTTCGTTTTTGTAGAAATTGAATGCATTCGGAAAATCGTGAATGTCATAACCTTCATTCTTGTAAAACGTGAACAACGGTAATGGCTGGAAATGAACGTTCAATGAAATACCTTGCTCTGCAACTTCACGAATCACAGCGTCGCGCTGATCTTCCGTGAATTTGTTTATTCGCAACATGTACAAGTGGTAGTTCGAATCTGACCATTCAGATTTAAACGTCGGAGTAATACATTTTTTATTGGCTGAAAGAATGCGGTTGTAGATTTCGCAAATTTCTTTTCGTCTATCTAAACTTTCTTGAAAGCGCTCCAACTCTACTCTACCGATTGCAGCGTGAACGTCGGTCATGTTGCACTTGTACCCCGCTTCAACAATATCGTAACGCCAGTTACCCGGTTGCATTTTAGAAATCGCATCTTTCGATTGACCGTGAAGCGACTTGGTATAAATCTCTTGACGAATTTTTTCTGAAATAATTTCATTTTGAAAATTCAACGCAATGGCTCCACCTTCTGCAGTGGTAAGGTTTTTCACGGCGTGAAAAGAGAATCCCGCAACGTCGGTCTGGTTCCCTACTCTTTTCCCTTTATACAAAGATCCAAAAGAGTGCGCTGCATCTGAAACAACGAGGGGCCTTCCAAATTTTTCTTGCGGCTTGCTTTTGGGTTTCCATTCAAATTTCTTTGAATAACTCTTCGCCAATTCCATGTAAGCATCGTAATCAACGGGCAATCCGCCAACGTCAACAGGCATAATGGCCTTTGTTCTTTCGGTCATTGCGGCAGCCACTTTGTCAATATCCATATGTGCCGAATTCGGCAAGCAATCGACCATAACGGGTTTCGCCCCCAGGTGCACAACCACATTAGCAGTAGCTGCGTAGGTGTACGCCGGAACGATTACCTCGTCGCCCGGGCCAATTCCGAACCAATACAACACCATCTCCACCGCGTTGGTCCACGAGTTCAAACATAACACCGGACCCGAATCGCAATACTCTTTAATATCGTTTTCAAAAGCACGTGTCTGCGGACCAGTTGTTATCCAACCTGAACGCAACACCGCAGTAACCGCTTCAATCGTTTTTTCATCGATACGAGGCGGAGAAAAAGGAATGGGTTTCATATGTATGCGAAATTACGGAATACACCTCCTCAATTTGTTAACTTTACCCCATTAAACTTTTCGCACTTATTCCTGTTGTAAACGCATGAGATTTCATTTAAACACAAATTTTCCTAAAGGTAAATTTATCCTGTTCACCGTTTGTGCCGTGATTTTCGCAATCACGACATTTGCGCAGCCTCAAAACGGCGGAAGACCTGGAGGCGGCGGACCTGGACAGCCTGGAAGGCCAGCAGCAAAAGGACGTATTTACGGAAAGCTTTTCGATGCGCGGACGAACAAGCCTCTAGAGTTTGTGGTATTGCGCGTTTACAAAGAAGATAGTCTGGTGGTGAAAGAAAAAAATCCGCTTGTATTGGGTGGAGCACTCTCACAATCGAACGGAGAATTTACCATTGAAGATATACCGGTGAATGAAAAACTTACGCTACGTTTTTCAATGGCTGATGTAGATGCTGCCTTTTTTGTTTTTACGTTGAAACCTTCTGGTGGCCCAATGGGACTGATTGAAAAAGATTTAGGAAATCTGAAACTAACGTTCACAGGCCAACTGAATACCGTAACTATTGACGGTGGTGGCCCAAGATTAGAATTCGACAAACGCATTTACGATGTAGATAAGAACCCAATGAATTCGGGAGGAACTGCAGAAGATGTGCTGAGAAACATTCCTTCACTTCAAGTAGATACAGACGGAAATGTCCAACTTCGAAATGCAGCTCCACAAATTTTTGTAGATGGAAGACCAACCACTTTAACCATTGATCAAATTCCTGCAGATGCCATTCAACGCGTTGAATTGATTACCAATCCATCTGCGAAATACGACGCCAGCGGCGGCGGCGGTGGAATTGTAAATATTGTCATGAAGCACAATCGCAGCGGTGGTTACAACGGTAGCATTCGCGGAGGTATGGATAAACGCGGCAGAATCAACTCGGGACTGGACTTCAACATACGTCAAGGGAAAATAAACTTCTTCGCGAACGCGAATTACAATCAACGTCGAAGTATAAGCATTGGAACTACAGACAGAACCAACGTTTCTCCTGCCTTCACGCTTTTCCAGGATCAGTATAATTTCAACGATGGACTTATGCTAACCGGAAGAGGTGGATTCGATTGGCTGTTGGACAATCGGAACACACTTACGTTCTCGAGTAATATTCACAGAGGATCTTTCGCGCCGTTCGACACCTTGAATGTACTAACAGACGCCCTTGTTGGAGGAACAGGTTCGTACTATCGCGAAAGCTACACCAAGCGCGCCTTTCAGAATGTCGGCGGAAGCGTATTGTACAAGCACCTCTTCACCAAAGAAGGAACTGAATTAAATGCCGACATCAATTACAACCGCATTAAAAGTGTTTTCGATGGCGATTATGTGAACATATACAACGACGCGAATGCTACGTATTTGATGCAGCATGGCGATGTATCTCAATTCTTAATTACTTCACAAATCGATTTCGAATCGAAAATGACCGATCGTTTTCGTATTGAAGCGGGAACGCGCGTTTCTGTGCGTGACTTCACAACAGAATATAAGAATCAAGAATTATTGAATAATGAATGGGTTGACATTACTTCATTGCAAGTAAACTACCATTACCTTGATCAGGTATATGCCGCCTATGGAACAGCAGCATTGGACTTACCTGTATGGAAAATTAAGGCTGGCCTTCGCGCTGAGAGCAGCGATTACAAAGGAGAATTATTGAGCAATGGAAGCAACTTCGCTTATAAATATCCGATTGCCCTATTCCCTTCGTTATTCGTAACACGTGTTCTAACAGAGAAACAAGATGTTCAATTTGCATTGAACAGAAAAATCAATCGTCCGAGTTTCATGACGCTTTCTCCGTTTACAGATTACAGCGACTCGTTGAACATTCAACGTGGGAATCCGGGATTGAAGCCCGAGTTCACGCAATCTGGAGAGCTGTCTTGGCAGTGGCTTCCGAACAAGAAAAACACAGTAATCGTTTCTGCTTATGGCCGCTACACAACGAATGTAACTATTCGTCAACAAAGTTTAGAATACAGTGAATTCTTGGGCGATACGGTTGTAGTAACCTCTTATCAGAATGCGAGTAGCAGTCAAGCCCTCGGATTGGAATTTGTATCGCGCAATGCGCTCTCGAAGACCATTGATATGAGCACCAACATTAACGTTTACAACAGTGCTATTGATGGGACGAACCTTGACCCGAATTTGAAGAACAACATCAGTTCATATTGGATCAAGAGTAACATCACGTACAAAGCGCCAAAGAATATTTCCTTTCAGGTTATGTTCGATTACAGCAGCAAACGCTCGTTGGAAGTTGGAAGCAGTGAACGTGGTGGCGGTGGTGGTGGCGGAGGAATGGGCATGGGCGGCGGTGGCTGGGGCGGAAGCAACAACACTGTTCAAGGATACATTGAACCAACTTATGGATTGGACCTTTCCATTCGCAAAGAGTTTTTAGCGAATAGAAGTTTAGTGGTTTCATTCAGTGCATCAGACGTGTTACGCACCCGCGTGAACATTGTTCACAGCACTTCTCCATACTTCGATCAGATCACCTACAAGCGTCGCGACTGGCAGATGTTCCGTTTCAATGTTTCATGGAAATTCGGAAAGATGGATTCGCAGTTGTTCAAGCGTAAGAACATGAAGTCAAACGAAGGCGGGATGGAAGGCTGATTCACGGGGTGAAAGATTGATTGAATCAAAGATTGGCGGAGCCAAAGATGCTTCGCAAGATTACTTCGTAAAGAGTAGCATGCGAAATTTCCCCTGCATATCTTTTTTCAACTCACCTTTCCAATTGTATTGTTCTCCAAGAGCTAAAGTTTCGGTAGCGTAATTCTC
>CAMCVP010000024.1 GCA_945881835.1 Chryseobacterium gleum
TCAATGAATTTTATTCAAAAGCGGAAACCACGTTGAACAGTGCAAAAGAAAATTTGAATGAAATTGGAACCTTCAAGGAAGATACTCTACTTGTTAACCCCGCTCTTCGAACGATCGGAAAATTTCAAGAAATTCTTTCTTCCTACTACAAGCCACTTTGCAATTTGCATCAACTTCCGCAAGAGCAAATATCTTTCGCAACCACCGATAGCTGCAGGGTTCTGCGCATGTTCATTCAGAACGAATCTGTCTTCACACAACAAGATTTCGAAAACGCGCAACAGTCTTTTGCCGACAAGTATAAACTTGATCTGACCGAATAAACAGCATATAACTTATAGGAATTTGGCATAAACATTAGGTGCCAAGTGGTTATTCCTTTGGCTCAAAATTATTTGAGTCATGAAAACAAAAAACACCATTCTCTCTCTTGCTCTTTTGCTCGCGCTCTACTCGTGCGAAAAAGAGAAACCGATTCCAAACATCGTGTGTACCGTTTACGAAGAAGGTTCGCACGTGCCCATTCCATTCGCCGAAGTGCAATGGTATGAACTTGAAGGATTCGGAAGTCAACTGCAATACATTCCAAGTCTGGTATCGGTTGCGAATGAAAACGGACAGTTCGAAATTCCGAAAACATCCACTGTTGATATTGCGCTTGCCCTCGCACAATCGGAAAATCAGTATTCCGCATTTGGATATACAGACACTCCCTTTTCCGCTGGTAATCCTACAATCGGAATTCCCATTTCTTGCAAAGCCCAACTGAACATTCAGTTGATCGACAATCCCGATTCGCAACAAAACATCGTCGGCGCTTCCTTCAATGTAAACAATGGATTTAAGGGACTTCCACAACAAGCCGATTTAGCGGGCGACCACGCACAATGCACATTCGATGTGCGCGCACATTTCCCTCTTCAACTTGAAATTATTAAACACTACGCATCGGGCAACTACTCCTCCGAATGGATAACACTCGACGCAATACAAGCCAATGAAATCAATATCTACACCTTATACTATTAAAAAAATGAAAAAGTTAACAACCCTCATCTTTTCACTTTGCGCCTTGTTTACCTATGCGCAAAACAACTACGCCCCTGTTGTAAAATCTACCGCTTTCAATCAGGCGCTTTCCAAAAACAATTCGCTCGTTTACACAAAAGCGCAAGCGTCAAAAGATGCTTTTCTATTTTTATGTGGAAAAGATTCCAACCACTTCTACTTTCCAACCTATCGCGGTCATCTCGAAAGTCTTCCGAACGAAAGCAACGCTTCATACCTGGAAGTCTGGGACGTTGTGTATGTCCGCGAAGCCAATAACGCGAGCGACACAAGTCAGTTCATTCTGAGTAATTCGAACCTACTCACTCCTGGTTTGCATGTCTTCAACATGCAAAACGAAGTGCAATCGAATTATCATTCGAGTGTGCATATTCAATCGATTAGTTTCGATGAAGGATCAACATGGAACAACGTCACGAACAATTCCATTTCAACCATTATTCCAACAAATACCGAATGGTTTTCTGTTGCTGTAAAATATTCAGTCAACGGAACAATGAAAGAAACAGGAATTAAATTTCAAGTTGAAACCAAAAGCTTACTTACTCCAGACAATGCTCCTTGGGGAAATGGCAGCACGTTTCAAATTGACACACTGCTTGGAAACAACTTGGTGAAAGGAAATGCTTATACGCTATTCAGTAGCGACGGAATATTCGATAAGCCCTTTGTTTTTGTTGAAGGAATAGACTTCGGAAACGACCACCTTCCAACGCGAAATGGAACATTCGGATGGGACGCGTTTTCTGCCGGTTCCGCAACCGGTCAATACGCCATGCTCCAACTGATGCCCTATTGGATAGACACGTTGAAGCAACACGGATATGATTTAGTGCTTGTCGATTTCTACGATGGCGCAAGAGATATCCGCGAAAATGCAGCACTGGTTGAAAAAATCATTCACCTCTGCAACATGCATAAGAACAGCGATGAAAGCATAATCGTTGCTGGTGCAAGTATGGGTGGACTTATTTCGCGTTATGCCCTTCGTAACATGGAAATTCAGAATAAGCCCCACTGCACTAGACTCTATGTAAGTCTCGATGCACCCCATTTAGGTGCCTACATTCCAATGAGTCTTCAGTCTGCGCTATACTTCATGGCGCCATACAGTTCGGCCGCCAATAGCTTCGTATACGACAAGCTCGAGCGTCCGGCCGCGCAACAATTGCTTTTCTATCAATGGGGCGCTTCGAATCAACTTCAACCTGCAAACTTTTTAAGTTTCCAATCTGAATTGAATGCGATGGGTCTTCCGAAAAATTGTAGAAACATTGCTGTCGCGAATGGAAATAAGAATGGAATTGGACTTTCAAGCAACATCACAGAACCCTTGTTAACCGAATCTTGCAACGCATCCAACTTAGTCGGTGGCGATGAATTTAGATTGAAGTTTTTTCCTATTCCTGGATCGAATGACTACGTTGAAAACACGAGCACACATCGCGTTATCGCAGATCTTAAACTCACCGAAGTTGATCTTGATTTTCTAAATGTTTCTATTTCACAATACAGCTCTCGTCCAACGATCTCGGTGAATGCTCTTCCGTTCGACTACTCGTGCGGAGGATACTCTTCTTCCATCAAAGACTTCGTTGATGCTATTAACGAAACCTCTACATTCAACAGCGCATGCGGAACAATCAACAACGATCAATTCGAATTGTACCACAACTTTGTTCCAACGGCAAGTGCGCTGCATTGCAATGTTAACGAACCTTTCACTGCAATAAATGAAGAAGAAATTCCATTCGACAATTGGTATGCGCCTTCAGGAAACAATCAACCACACTCTGGAATTAACTACGGAAACCTTGCGTTCATTGCCCAAGAAGTATTCGCAGATGAGCTACCGAATGGTCATTCGGTATTCAGATTAAACATGGAAAACGGTGAGAATTTCAATTTCGGAAAAACGGGGTTGCAAGTTCTTCCTTCAACAATCATTGAAAACAATTCCATAGTAAGCATTGGTGTACTGGGCGAAAGTCAGTCTGCCCCGAATAGCATCGTTTTTCCTGGAGATGCAGTATCTGTTGAAACAGGAATCGATTGCGGTTCCGGAAGTGTCGACATTAAAGAAAACGGAACGCTTCAAATTGGTGATTCCTCGGGATCTGTTTATGCGACCCTGCGCGTTCAACCATCGACAGTGGTTAACCTGTATACAAACGGATTGCTTTTTATTCAACCCACTGGAAGTTTAATTCTAGAGCAAAATTCTACATTGAATGTAATTGGAGGAACCCTTCAAGTACATGGAAAAGTTACGCTCTTGCCGGGAAGTAAAATCGTTTACGCATCAGGCGAATTCATTTTGAACAACACCAACGCATCGATTGAATTCAAAGGCGGACAGCTGGAACTGCTTGCCCAAGCGGAGCTTACCGTTCATGCGAATGAAGGAACAATAGATGTTTACTCTTTGTGGAATGAAACCGATCTGACTTTCGCAACCGGCAGTCGCCTATTGTTGGAAGGGGTGAATCCGAACAATACGTTCTTGCGCATTCACGAAGGAGCTATGCTCAACGAATCGGGAACCGCGAATTACATCAAATTCAAAAACGGAAAAATTGAATTGAATGAAAGCGCTACCCTTCTTTCCTATCAAAAACTTTTGTTCGAAAACACGAATATGCTTGGTTCTGAAAACGCCATCTGTCGTGTCGATTACAACACCTTATCCTTTTTGAATGCTTCTATTTCGCAGTGCAAAATTGAAAACAATTATGGCAAATTATCTGCATCTAATACACTCTTCTCCAACGGTTCAGTAAATATTCGTTTTGGAAATTATAACTTCCAAGATTGTGCTTTCAATTCAGCGAATCTCTTTTCTGAACATTTGAAATCGCTTAGTCGAATCAAGAATACCACGTTCGAAAACAACGAAGTTGCTCTTTCCGATTACAGTTTGGTTGAAGTTGGATTGACGAATTGCACCTTTACCAACAACACAAAAGCTGCACAGAAAAAGGGTGGTGTCTTCACCATTCGCTGCTCTGAATTTTCTCAAAATGGAACTGCTTTAGAAATTGGAAAAGGATGTGTGTTGAATATGTCGTCGAGCAGTGCAGGTGGATACAATGTTTTCGAATTGAACAATGAGCACATACACTTCTACCACAGCTCAACACCCTTGCTGAACAAAGGCTTCAACGCATTCAGTGGTGCGAGCGATTGCAATCTCTGCGGAAACATTGCAACCATCACCTCTACGAATTGCGCGCCCATTGCACTCGTTAGTGCACAAAACGAATGGCCTCCTATTGCATCGGGAAGTTCTGGTATTTCGCTCTTCTCTTCGAATGCTTGTGCTAACGGAAACCTTTGCGCAATCATGCTTAGTCCATCTACCGCGGTTTCTACGCTATGTCCTTCAGTCATCGGAATTCTCAGTCCAACGAAATCAATGACGCAAGCGAATACACAACAAAAGACACTTTCCGATTTGCCTTTGATTTCAACCACAGAATACGGACAAATGCCGTTAGATTCTGCGCTCTCGTTGGCAGCAACATTGGCTTACGCTACAGACAGTTTGTTTGAAGGAAAACGTTCCATCAAACTCTTCCATGAAATTCTCACAACGCCATTGGATCGAGGCAACAGCGAGATTCGTTCATTGTCGAACTGGGGAATTGGTATGATGAAAAAGATGATGGAAGAACTCGTTCTTCGCGGAGAAATAATTCCAGAGAACAATTCTGAATCGTTCGAAACCGCTGTTCAGCGTTACGTGAATTCGTTGAATGCTTGCACCGACAGCGTGGTGTCTGATTCCTCGTTTCACTCGCAATTCTGGGTTGAACTTTCGAAGGCGCAACTCTTTCGCTCATTGGGGAATTCGAGCCTTTGCTTCGACATACTGAATCAATTGAATACATGTAACATTGAAGGAGAAGAATTGGAAGAGCTCTTGTATTGGAAGTCGCTTACACTAAGTGAAATGACAAATGCACCGTCGATGTCTTCGAATTTGCACGATTCAGTCTTCACTTCATTGAGCAATTCTCAATTTCCTTTTGGCATTCAAATCAATGGTCCAAACGATGTTCAATTCTTTGATTGTTACGGAAAAGTAAAGGATAAAAAACAAGAAAACGCATTTCGAATTTCACCATCGGTTAACAAAGGCGAATTTCATGTTGTCTTGGAGGAAGAAGGTTTTCAATATTATTTATACACCGATAAAGGGCAATTGATATGTGCTGGCGGTCGTTCTGGTAAGACCGAATTATTCAATATTGATCTTGGTGAAGGAATTTATTTCTTTAAAATAATTTCACATAGCGGAAATATTGATTGCCAAAAGTTCATTGTGAAGCACTAGGCAATAGCTTCAAAGAAATAGTCACTTAACAAAAATTACATTCCTATGAAAATTAATTCGACTCCCGTTAACATCGGTTCCAAACGATATAACATTCATATAAACTCACCACCTTCTGTATGGTGATGTCGCAAAATAGCTTTGTCACAAATAATACCTATTTATGTACAAACTAATTAATCCATCCAAATTGCTGGTTAATGCGATTGCATTAACGGTAGTGTTTGTGGGCTCGCTGGTGAATAGCCAAGCGCAGAACATTACACTGCAAATCCTGCATGCCTCTGACTTCGAGGCTGGTCTATCTGCATCTTCAGACGCCCCAAACTTTGCGGCTGTTGTAGACGCGCTAGACAACACTTATGCGAACACCCTTATCTTGTCTTCGGGTGACAATTTCATTCCAAGTCCATTTTCATTCTCTGGTGAAGATGCAACAATGGTAAACCCATTGAAAAACGCTTACATCGCTTATTATGGATCAACATTCGCGAATAACGATTTAAGAGCGGGTATTGCACGTCCTGACATTTCAATCTTAAACTTCATTGGAGTTGAGGCTGCGGCATTGGGAAATCACGAATTCGATTTGGGAACTTCTGAATTAAAGAACATCATTGCTGGTGCAAATTCAGGTTCATCTATCCGTTGGTTCGGTGCAAATTTCCCTTACTTGAGTTCGAACTTGACCTTCACAAATGATCCAAACCTTTCTGCTTATTACCAAAGCACTCCGGTATTAAATACTACTTTCATGTCTAATCCTTCTGAAACAGCTGCTACAATTGCTGCTAAGAAGAAATTAGCTCCAAGCACAATCATTGAAAAGAATGGTCAACGCTACGGTATTGTAGGTGTAACCACTCCAATATTAGAAGCAATCTCTTCACCTGGATTCACTACTGTAAACAACCCAGGAGCTGGAACTGAGAACATGGCGTTATTGGCCTCTATTCTTCAACCCGTAATTAACGAGTTAATCAACAACCAAAACTGCAACAAAATCATTCTTTTAGCTCACTTGCAACAATTGACTTTAGAAAAGCAATTAGCAACATACCTAAACGGTGTAGACATTATCATTGCAGGTGGTTCTCACACATTAATGGCAGACAGCCAAGACCGTCTTCGCACAGGAGATACTGCTGTTGAAACATACCCTTACTTTACTACAGGTGCTGACGGTGGCAACATTGCTATCATTAACACTGCCGCGGAATACAAATATCTTGGCCGCTTGGTAATCGATTTCGATTCTACTGGTGCAATTATTCCTTCATCTGTTGATCCATTGGTATCTGGTGCATACGCTACAGATGACGAAGGTGTATTGGATTACTACCCGACTTTAACCGATGCATTTGCTGCGGGAACAAAAGGTGGCTTGGTAAAAGGATTAGCCGACGGAATTGCAGGAGTTATCACTTTAAAAGACGGTAACACTTTCGGTAAAGCAGATGTGTATTTACAAGGTCTTCGTAACTACGTAAGAACTCAAGAAACAAACTTAGGAGATATTACTGCAGATGCAAACCTTTGGCAAGCTAAGCAATACAATCCTGAAGTTAAAGTTTCATTGAAAAACGGTGGTGGAATTCGCTCTTCAATGGGTGTAATTTATGCTGTTGGAGATAGCGTTGTCTATTTGCCTACAGCAGCTAACCCTGCTGTTGGAAAAGAAGAAGGAGAGATTTCTCAATTAGATATTGAAAACTGCTTGCGTTTCAACAACCAATTATCTGTTCTTGATGTAACAGCAACTGGAATGAAGGCTATTTTAGAGCACTCTGTTGCAGCTTCAGGACCTGGTCAAACACAAGGAAGATTCCCACAAATCAGTGGAATGCAATTCAGCTTCAACTTGAATAATGCAGCACAAAGCCGTATTATCAATGCTGCAATTTTAGATGATAATGGAAACGTTTCTGACACTATTGTTTATAACGGAAGTGTATATGGAAATCCAAATCGTGTAATCAAAATGGTTACTTTAAACTTCCTAGCTACTGGCGGAGATAGTTACCCATTTGTTGCTCTCGGATCCAATCGTGTTGACTTAGTAAACGTATTAAGCGCTCCTGGTTCTGCTACATTCGCATTGCCTGGTAGCGAGCAAGATGCTTTCGCTGAGTTCATGTCTACATTCTATAACACTAATGCATTCTCTGTTGCTGAAACACCTGTTTCAAGTGACTTCAGAATTCAAGATGTGAATGCACGTCAAGACTTAGTTTTAGTAAACGAAGAAATCGCTGTAACAGGAAACAACGTAGCTATTGCTAACGGTGACCTTACTGCTTCAGCTGCTGATTTCACAAACTTCGGTGGTGCAATTATTGGTTCTCCTGTAACGAAGACTTTCGTAATCAGCAACAGCGGTTCGGTTGAACTTACTGTTTCTTCAGTAAACTTCGCCGGAGCTAACGCTAACCTATTCTCAACTGCAACAACACTTCCTTTGACAATCGCAGCTAACAGCTCGGCTAACCTAAACGTTACCTTCGCTCCTTCTGCTTCTGGTGTGTTTGCTGCTTCTATTGCAATCAACAATACCGACTACAACGAAGGTGCATACACGTTCGCTCTTGCAGGTACTGGTCTATTGGCTGGTGTTACAGGTCCTAATTCTTCTGCTAGTCCTTACTTGTTGCCAGTTCAACCAGGTGTTCAATTCACTTCGTTGATCTCTGCTGGTGATACTGTGGGTAACTACAGAATGGTGGGTATTCCTGACGGTCTTGGTGCGTTCGATAACAACAACGGAACTTTCACTGTTGTTATGACTCACGAATTAAACAACACGCAAGGTATCGCTCGTGCTCACGGTGGTAATGGTGCTTTCGTTTCTAAATGGATAATCAACAAATCTGATCTATCTGTTGTTAGCGGTAGCGACCTTATTCAAACCGTTAACGTGTGGAATACTTCTACTAGTGCTTACGAACTTGGCGCTAACGTTATCTTCAACAGATTCTGCTCTGCTGATATGGCAGCTACTACTGCTTTCTTCAACAGTGCTACTGGAAACGGTACACAAGAGCGTTTGTTCTTAACTGGTGAAGAGTCTGGTGCTGAAGGTCGTGCTTTCGCGAACATCGTTACAGGTGCTAACGCTGGTGTGACTTACCAATTACCTCGTATGGGTAGATTAAGCTTCGAAAATGCTGTAGCTAATCCTAATCCAAGCGATAAAACTATCGTTGTAGGTACTGACGACACAACTCCTGGTCAAGTATATGTATACGTTGGAACCAAAGGTTCTGCCGGTACTGAAATTGAAAAAGCAGGTCTTACAAACGGTAACCTTTACGGAGTAGTTGTAGCTGGATTACCTACTGAAACTTCTGCTTCTGTTATTGCTGACGGTACAGCGTTCTCTCTTCATAACTTCGGTAACGTTGAGAACACTTCTGGTGCTGACTTGCAAACTGCTAGCGTTGCTGCTTCTGTTACGAACTTCCTTCGCCCTGAAGATGGCGCGTGGGATCCTTCTAACCCTAGCGACTTCTATTTTGTTACTACAAACAACATCACTTCGCCTAGCCGTATGTACAAACTTCACTTCTCTGACATCAATAACCCACAAAACGGTGGTACTATCACTGCTGTATTGAACGGTACTGAAGGTCAGAAAATGATGGATAACATCGGGTTCGATAACTTCGGTAATGTACTTGTACAAGAAGATCCAGGTAACAACGCTTACCTTGCTCAAGTCTACAATTACAACACAAACACAGATGAGTTAAAAGCTATTGGACAACATAACCCAAGCTTATTCACTTCTGGTTTACCTAACTTCATTACTCAAGACGAAGAGTCATCTGGAGTTCTTGATCTTCAAGACATCCTTGGTGCAGGTTACTTCATCTTGACTGACCAAATCCACTTCGCTGTGGGTGGCGAAATCGTTGAAAAAGGTCAAATGACTGTAATGTATAACCCTGAAACGTTCACAAACTTCTGTGCTTCTTTAGATACAACTGAAGTTGTTTACGCTTGTCAATCTTACACTTGGAACGGTACTACGTACACTAACTCAGGTACGTATACGCACGCTGCTACTTCACCTGAAGGATGCACCTATACCGAAACACTTGTGTTAACTATTCAAACAAATGCACCTTCTATTCCAACAGTTGTAACTGGAGCGATTTACGCTTGTGATTACTTAACTTCAGGAACAACAACCTACTCAACTCCAGCAGTTGTAGGTTCAACTTTCGAATGGGTTGCTCCAACGGGAATGACTATCGTAAGCGGACAAGGAACAAACAGTATCACTGTTTCTTTCGGAAGTGCTTTCGTTACTTCAAACTTGAAAGTTCGTGCGGTTAACGGTTGTGGATCTAGTGCATACAAATTCTTCCAAGTGAAGCGTTTGGCTCCTGCAACTCCAGCTTCATTAACTTCTGCTACTGGTAAGGCTTGTCCTGGAGATGCGATTGTATTCACTGCTGCTACAATGCCAGGTGCTACTTCGTACAACTGGACTGCTCCAGCGGGTGCTACAGTTACAGCTGGACAAGGAACGAACATCGCAACAATCACTTTCAACAGCGGTTTCACTGCTGCAGGTGTTGTAGCGGTTACAGCTTCAAACGGTTGTGGAGTTAGCGTTGCTAAGACCAAAACAATTGGTTTGAACATGCCACTTACTCCTAGCGTAATCACAGGTACAAGAACAGTTTCTCAAAACCAAACAGCAGTTCCTTACTCTGTAGTGAACGTTGCAGGTATGACTTACAACTGGACCGTTGCTGCAAACTTCGGTAGCATTGCAACTGGACAAGGTAACAACGCCATCACCGTGAATGCTACAAACATCATCGGTACAGGTTACACCATGTCTGTTACTGCTACTAACGCTTGCGGAACATCTCCAGTACGCGCTATCGCCAACTTGAAGATTGTTGCAGGCGTGAGTGCACTTGAATTAGCTGAAACTCCTGCTTCAGAGTTAGAGAAAACAGATTTAGTTTCAATCGCAAATGTTTCAATCTTCCCAAATCCAGCAAGCGATTTCGTAACGCTTCAATTGGAGAATATCGAAGAAGGTACAGTTGCTCAAATTACAATCTTTGATCTAACTGGAAAGCAAGTGTTCAACATGCAATCAACTTCGAATTTGCAAACCATAGATGTAAGCCAATTCGCGAAAGGTATGTATGTAATACATGTGAATACTGCAACAGAAAACTTCGTTCAGAAGTTACAAGTGAAGTAATTCATTTCATAGCAAACTAAAAAGGGCGGTCAATTGACCGCCCTTTTCATTTCCACATAAATCATAAAAAAATATACCAGCAACATCCTGAAAGAAATCCCAATGCCGCCCACAGTGAAATGTTTTTTAAATACCAAGTGAATGACATTTTCTCTAAGCCCATTGCAGCAACACCTGCGGCAGATCCAATGATTAGCATACTGCCGCCGGTGCCTGCAGTGTAGGCCAAGAAATGCCAGAACGTTCCGTCTTGCACAAAGTGCGAAGCCCACACATCAGCAGTGCCCGCAGCTTCAACAGGATACATTCCAATGCTTGCAGCAACCAAAGGAACATTATCTACAATAGCCGAAAGGATACCAATCGCAATGTTTATTGCATAAGTATTGTTGAGCTGTTCCTTCAACCAAAAAGAAAGCTGTGTGAGATGTCCTGCTTCTTGCAATGCACTCACTGAAAGTAAAATTCCTAAAAAGAAAAGTACGGAAGGCATATCAATTTTTCGCAATGCACTCAACGCTGAATACTTCGCTTTATCGGAATCCATTTTTCTTCCGTTCATGAGATCTGTAACAAGCCAAAGAACACCCACCGAAATCATCATTCCCATGAATGGAGGAAGGTGTGTTACTGTTTTGAAAACAGGTACAAACAACAATCCGCCTAAGCCTAAAACAAACACGATCATTTGCTTTGAACGAGCCAAATCACTCGTCGCTGTTTCGTTTGAATCAGGCCGCTCCAAGTTTCCCTTAAACACAAACGATAAAACAATAACAGGCACGAGAAGACTCACTAAGCTTGGTAAAAACAAATCAAGCATCAAAGATGAAGAGGTTAACTGTCCACCGATCCAAAGCATCGTCGTCGTTACATCTCCAATCGGACTCCAAGCGCCACCCGCATTAGCCGCAATAACAATTACACCTGCAAAAAACCAACGCGACTTTTGATTGCTAATCAGCTTTCGTGCTAAACTAACCATCACTATGGCTGTTGTTAAATTGTCTAACGCTGCAGACAAGAAGAATGAAATCAAAGAAATAATCCACAGCAATTTCACTTGATTCGTTGTTGAAATGCGATCGGTGATAATCGCGAATCCGTTGTGCGCATCAATGATTTCAACAATGGTCATAGCACCCATTAAGAACAACAAAATTCCAGAAATTTCTTCAATGTGATGACCCAATCTTCCTTCCAATACTTCATGAGAAATTCCGGTTGGAGCAAGAACTAAAAGCGTCCAGCACAAAACACCTGCAATTAATGCCGTCGCTGCTTTATCAATTTTCACCGCATGCTCCGCGGCAATAAGCACATAAGCGAGAACAAAAATTATCAGTATCGCGGTAATCATTCGCCTTCAACTTTGGAAGTTTTTAAATACATGCGAATGTCGCTCTTCGCACCCAACTGCATCACTTCCACCAAATCTTGAACAGGTAAATTTCGATCCATTGAAATAGAACAGGTACTCTCTGGAAAAGTCTTTCCAATGTATTCCAATCGCTGTCCCAATTGTTCAACACTCATTTTTTCACCATCAAGATAATAATCGTGATATTCATCTACAGCCAACTGCAAAGACTTCTTCGGTTCACGTTGCTGCGTCTCGCCCGCTTCTGGCAAAAGCACTTTAATCACATTCGGATTAGCCAACGTAGAAAGAATAAGAAAAAACAAAAGCAAGAAGAACATGATGTCGTTCAGCGCATGCGTGTTTACAACAGCACCTCTTTTCTTTCTTCTTTTTATGTTCATTTTCCTTGAAGGAATAATGTTTTAAGTTGAAGAGAATATTCCTCCATTTGCGCAACAAACTTGTCTACTGAATTTTGAAGCAACTGGTAAAAAACGAAAGCAATAATTCCAACTACCAATCCGCCTGCAGAAGAAACCATCTTCTGATACAGACCTTCCGAAATAACTCCGATACTAATGTCTGCTGTGGTTGAAATATCGAAGAAGATTGTAATAACACCCGCAATGGTTCCTATGAAACCCAACAATGGCGCTACTCCCGCAACAATAGACAACACGTTCAATCTTCTTTCCAAATAAGCCACTTCAACATTGGCCGCTTGCTCCATGAGTTTCTCTTGTTCGTCGCCAGAGATTTCGGTGAGCGCTGCGTATTGAAAAATGCGCGACCATGCGGCGTTGTCTTCTTCACACAAACGCATCGCCTCTTTGTTGTTTCCAACTTTCAAAGCCGCCAAAAAACTTTCGAAACTGTTCTTCTTCCCAACACCTTGCTTCCCTAAAAAAAGATAGCGTTCAATAACAATCACAATCGTTAAAATAGAGAGAAGCAAAAGTGGAATCATAACCCATCCTCCCTTGAAGATAAGTCCAATTAAATCCAACGATTTCTCATAGGTTGCTCCTTCCGGTGCGGCTTGCAAATAGATCATCTTAAACTAATTTTTTTAATGCAATTTCAAACGCGTGCTTCGAAACGAACTGCTCTTCACTTCCTTGCTGATGAACATTTTTCAAAGCATCACCAATAATTTTGGAAGTGTCAGAGAAAATTCCTTCATCAGATAAATCAACCTCTGAATCGCTCATCAAATAAGCGAATACTCTCGCCATTCCGCAGTTTGCAATGAAGTCTGGAACAACACTGAAATGTGCATCGCACCATTCTGAAATAGGTCCGTAAAAGATTTGTTGATCGGCAAACGGAACATTCGCGCCGCAAGCAATTACAGATACACCCGCCTTGTGCATGCGCTCTGCTTGTTCTTGACTCACCAAGCGTGAAGCCGCACATGGAAGAAATACATCGGCTTGAAGATCCCAAACTTTCGCATTAATTTCTTCGAACGAAAGCATGCCTTCAGCAACCAACGTGTTGTTCACACGATTCAAAAACAACGTGCGGATTTCTTCAAATGAATATCCGTTCTCGTTAATCAATCCGCCGTTTCTATCGATAATTCCTACTACAGATGCGCCTGCTTGACTCATGTAAAAAGCAGCAGCAGCGCCCACATTTCCCCAACCTTGAACAATCACTTTCTTGCCTGCAAGGCTCTTCTCATTTTTCCATATTTCGAAAAAATGACGAACGCTTTCTGCAACGCCGTAACCGGTAATCATGTCGGCTACTTTAAATTTCATATTCACATCTGGAGAAAACTTCTCGTCTTCAATGACGCTTACAACACCTCTTCTCAAATTTCCAATGCGCTTTACTTTCTGCGCTTCCGTAGGTTTGAAGTGTCCGTTGAACACACCTTCTTGCGGATGCCAAACACCGCAATCTTCCGTCATTGGAATTACTTCATGAATCTCGTCAACATTCAAATCGCCACCTGTTCCGTAGTAATGTTTCAACAACGGAGTTACCGCAGCATACCAACGCTTCAATACTTCCTTCTTACGAGGATCGGCCGGATTGAAATTAATTCCACTCTTTGCGCCACCAATTTGTGGTCCGCTTACCGTGAATTTCACTTCCATTGTTTTTGCTAGAGACAAAACCTCGTGCTTATCCAACCCAGATCTCATGCGGGTTCCACCACCAGCGGCTCCACCTCTTAACGAGTTAATCACTACCCAACCTTGCGCTTCAGTAAATGGATCATTCCATTCAAAAACTACTTCTGGTTTCTTATTTTCGTACTGCGACAATAAATCCTTCATTCTCTTGTTAATTTAGACTTCACAAAACTAACACAAAACATGCGACCTCTTCGTTGGAATTGGAAAAGGCATTGGTTGGTTATTTGTGCGCGGATAAACAATTCTTCATTTCCTTTGTTCTGAAATTAAACTTAGGAAAATCATGTTGCGTTCTACTCTCTTTTTCATTGCCCTCATCGCATGTTCATTCGCTTCCGCACAAAACGGAAGTATCTCGGGTGTAGTCATTGACAAAAACACCCAAACTCCGCTAGTCGGCGCCACCATTGTATTAGTGAACACTTCACTCGGAGCGATTTCAGATGTAGATGGAAAATTTTACATTGAACGAATTCAACCCGGAACATATAACGTGAATATTTCTTTGTTGAATTTTCTTCCAACAGATTTGTTCAACGTGGTTATTACAAATGGAAATACAAACACGTTCACTGTTGAATTGGAACGAAGTAGCGAGCAAATGAATACGCTCGAAATCAAGCGTTATACCTATGGAAAAGTAACAGAAACTCCTTTAAGCGTTCAGAGTCTTACGGCAGAAGAAATTCGCAGTAATCCTGGAGGAAACTTCGACATCTCGAAAGTAATTCAAGCACTTCCGGGTGTTGGCGGACTTTCAGGAGCAGGCGAAAGAAACGATCTTCTGATTCGCGGAGGAGCGCCAAGTGAGAACGTTTATTATTTAGATGGAATTGAAGTTCCGCAAATCAATCACTTCAGCACGCAAGGATCTTCCGGCGGACCACAAGGAATCATCAATGTAAGTTTCATTGAAACCGCTACACTGAACAGCAGTAGCTTCAACGCGAAATACGACAACGCTCTTTCTTCAGTACTTCAATTCAAACAACGAAACGGAAACGCACAACAGTTAAAAGGAAACGGACGTGTCTCTAGCACAGAAGTGGCGGGCACTTTAGAAGGTCCAATTGGAAAGAATACCACATTCTTGGCTTCGGTTCGACGTTCGTATTTGCAATATTTCTTTGAACTCATAGATCTACCGATTCGTCCGAACTATTGGGATTTCCAATACAAGATCAACACACAACTCAACAAGAAAACCACGCTAACCGCAATTGGTTTGGGCGCTATTGATGAGTTCACGTTTGGGGTTCCTAAAAATTCCGATCCTACGAAAGAGTACATTATTCGCGCAACACCGACCATAAATCAATGGAATTACACGGTTGGTTTCACCCTGAAACACACCATTGAAAACGGTTACTACAATTTGAGTTTAAGTCGAAACATGTTCGAAAACAGACTCGACCGTTTCGAAGACAACGACGTAGAAAACGAATCGCGCAGAACGCTGAAAAGTGTGAGCCAAGAAATTGAGAACAAATTGCGTTGGGAGGTGAATCAATTCTATGGCGATTGGAAAATCATTTACGGACTTTCTGCGCAATACGTGAAATACAACAATGATTTTTTCTCCCGTCTTGCACCTGCAGTATACGACAACAGCGGAAATTTAATTGTGCCGCAAATCAACCTTTCCTTCTACAACGCCATCGACTTCGCGCGCTACGGGGCTTTTGTTTCGATAAATCGAAAACTAATGAATGAAAGACTTTCATTAACGGGCGGAATTCGCACCGACATGAACTCATTCACCACAACAGGAAACAATCCGTTAAACGCTCTCTCTCCGCGTGTGGCCGCATCGTTTGCCATCAACGAGAAGTGGAACATGAACGCCTCTGTTGGAAGATATGCGAAGCTTCCTGTTTACACCGTTCTTGGATTCAAGCAAGACGGAAACTCAGTGAATAGAAACAGTGATTACATCTTGTGCGATCACTACGTTTACGGATTTGAATTTCTTCCGAAAAACAGTTTAAGAATTACAGCTGAAGGATTTTACAAGCAATACAGCAACTATCCTGTTTCATTCGGCTCTGGACTTTCATTGGCGAACCAAGGTTCAAACTATGGAGCAATTGGTAATGAGCGTGTAACTTCCAATGGAGAAGGACGTGCCTATGGATTCGAATTGTTCCTTCAACAAAAATTCACGAAGTCGTATTTCTTAACGGCTTCCTACACCTTCTTCAAAAGTGAATTCACAGGATCTAACGGAAAGTACGCGCCTTCAGCATGGGACAACAGACATTTGCTTTCTGTTATTTTCGGAAAGAAATTCAAGAACGGATATGAACTTGGCGTGAAGTACAGACTCGCAGGTGGCGCGCCTTACACGCCTTACGACATGACCTCTTCACAATTGAATTATGTAACACTGGGAACAGGATCGTTCGATTACACACAACTGAACAGTCAGCGTTTGCCTGTCTTCAATCAATTAGATATTCGTATCGATAAGAAAATCAACTTCAAGAAATCGTCACTCGACTTTTTCATAGACATTCAAAACGCAACGAACGCGAAGAGCTACACACAAGACCTGTATTCGTTCCAACGCAATGCCGACAACAGCGGTTTCGCAACCACAGACGGACAAGCCTTGCGTGCAGACGGCGGCAACGGAATTCCTATTCTCATTCCGAATGTGAATGGAAGTATTATTCCTGCTTTTGGAATTATTTATGATTTCTAAAAAAGAAATGTTATTTTAGCTTTATGACAAAAGCAACGGTACTTTCTGCGATTAATGAGCTCCCGAAAGATTTTTCTTTGGACCAACTGATCGAACGATTAATGATTATCGAAAAGATAGATGCTGCAGTTGCTGAAGTAAATAATGGAGAATTCTATACGCATACTGATGTAAAGAAGTTGGTATCGAAATGGTCGAAATAATTTGGTCAAAATCATCTGTTAACGATTTAAAAAATTTACATCGTTATATTTCAAAAGACTCCGTTTTATATGCCAAACGCTTCATTGATTTACTCATATCCAGAGTAGAACAATTGAAGGACTTTCCTGAATCAGGTCGTGTTGTTCCGGAAAAAAACAATCCGAAGATTCGAGAATTAATAGAAGGCAATTATAGAATTTTCTACAAATACAGCGCGAAAAAAGTTACTGTATTACGAATTCACAATTCAGCAAGAAACATTCAGTAGTTATATCCTCGGAAATCTAGCAGGATTTCCTTCTGACATAACCGCGTAAATAGCTTCAACGATATCGTCAACAGAAGGCTTACTGAAATAATCGCCATCGGTTGAATAGGCCGGTAAATGCGGCTTTGAAGTAATTGTGATCGGCTGCGCATCTAGATAATTGAAAGCACCTTGTTTGTTAATGATCTGATCCAACAAGTAAGCCGAAGCTCCACCTTCCACATCTTCATCAACTACAACCAAGCGATTTGTTTTCTGAACACTCGCTGATGAAACGCCCGTTGTATCGAAAGGAAGAAGCGTTTGCGCGTCTACCACCTCAACAGAAATTCCCATGCTCGCTAATTCGTCGGCAGCATTCAAGCACAAGTGAAGCGTGCTTCCGTAAGAAACAACAGTGATATCGCTTCCTGTTTTCACAACCTCTGCAACACCAATAGGAACAACCATTTCAGAAAGATTGCTCGGCATCTTTTCTTTCTTGCGGTAACCATTCAAACATTCAACAACCAACGCTGGGTCGTTGCCTTTCAACAAATTATTGTACATACCCGCCGCTTGTGTCATGTTCCTTGGAACACAAACCACCATTCCGCGAACACTGCTAATGATAGCACCCATAGGGCTTCCGCTGTGCCAAATACCCTCTAGTCTATGACCGCGCGTGCTAATAATCGCCGGAGCCATTTGTCCCCCAGCCGATCTGTAACGCACGCTAGCCAAGTCATCGCGCATAATTTGAAGCGCGTAATAGATGTAATCTAAGTATTGAATTTCCGCAACCGGACGAAGTCCACGCATAGCCAAACCTATGGCTTGTCCAACGATTGTTGCTTCGCGAATTCCTGTATCGCTTACACGCAATTCTCCGTATTTATCTTGAAGCCCTTCACACGTTTGGTTTACTCCACCAATCTTTCCAACGTCTTCTCCGAAGATTAAAACTTCAGGCATTTCCGCCAACTTCGCATCCCAAAAATCGCGAAGAACAACGCGTCCATCTACCATCTCAGCGTCTCCTGCATATTGAACAGGAACTGAGCGATCTAAATCATGACGCTCGCTGTATAGCTCGCTGCTGTATGCTTTGTGCATGCGCTCTTGCGCACTGGCTAACCAATTTTTTATATTTTGAATTTCAGGTGAGTGCTGACCACGAACTGTGCGCAACACTTTTCGAATAGCTTCGAAAACATCTTTGCGAATGGCTTCACCGTTGTTTTTCAAAGAAGCGGCTACTTCTGATTGTCCAGCTGCTTCAAGCAAACCAATGGCCGCGTTAACGTCGGCCTGAATTTGCGCGCGGAATTCGTCCCATGCTATGCGTTGCTCGTTGCGTGCCTGCGTCTTCGCTTTCGCACGCAACTCGTCTAACTCCTCTTGCTTTGCAACTTTCTTGTCGGTCAAGAATTTTCCAAATTGAACAATACAATCGAATTCATCATACCACTCCAACAAATCTTTCGTCTTGTAACGCTCGTGAGAGCCGCTTGTGCTGTGGCCTTGCGGCTGCGTTAGTTCTTCAACATGAATTAAAACAGGCTGATGGTGCGTGCGCGAATGCTTAACCGCTTGCTCGAACTTGAGCATCAATTCAGCATAATCCCAACCCTTCGCCTTGAAGATTTTTATTCCACCTTCACCCGGTTCGCTTTGCATTCCGCTTAACGATTCCGAAATACTTTCTTTCGCTGTTTGATATTTTTTCGGAACTGAAATTCCCCATCCATTGTCCCAAACACACATGCACATAGGCACGCCTAATACCGCAGATGCGTTCATGGTTTCCCAAAACAAACCTTCTGAAGTGCTTGAATCACCTATGGTTCCGAAGGCTACTTCATTTCCTTTATTGGAAAATTGAGTTCTTAAATGAAGAGCAGTATTCGCTTTGTAATATTTCGAAGCCTGCGCCAAACCCAATAGACGAGGCATTTGTCCACCTGTTGGAGAAATATCTGAAGATGAATTTTTCATCTCCATTACGTTCTTCCAATTTCCATTCGCATCTAACGCACGTGTAGAAAAGTGTCCGCCCATTTGTCTTCCACCCGAAGAAGGCTCCTTCTCGGTATCTGTGTGTGCGTACAACGCTGCAAAATATTGTTGAACGGTCAATTGACCAATGGCCATCATGAACGTTTGATCGCGGTAATAACCAGATCTCCAATCTCCGTTTTGAAACTGCTTAGCCATGGCAATTTGCGCCAGCTCTTTTCCATCACCGAAAATACCAAACTTGGCTTTCCCAGTCAGTACTTCCTTCCTTCCCAACAACGAAGCTTCTCTGCTTAAACAAGCCAAAAAGTAGTCGTCGAGCAACATTTGTTTCGCGGTATCATTCACCGCTGATTTGCTGGCCAAACTCATAGAGCGCAAAGATAAGAACAAAGTGAAAAACATGGTGAAGCGGAGTGTCCTCTTCCCTCTAAGAATAAATCCTTCGAAACGTAAAATTTATTCGGGGGGAAGCGGACTTTACTTTTCCAATCGCGTGTTGCCAATTCGTTTGGAAATTATTCATCACTAACAAAGATCCATGTGGCAATGAAAAAGATAACGTTTTCTTATCACTTCGCGATTTGAATTTGAGCACACGTTCTGCGCCAATGGAGACAGAAGCAATGCACGAACTATCCATTTCTTTTTCGTTATCGCTATGCCACCCCATGCTGTCTTGCCCGTCTCTGTAATAATTGCAGAGGACTGCATTAAATTCAGCATTCGATAAAATTTCAATTTTTTGTTTTAGTTGGAAAAGAACCGTTGGTAGTTCTTTGGCTTCCCACTGAATGGTTGAATAGGTATAAGCCGGTCCGAAATAGCAGGTTAAGCGCGGTTCCAAATGCTCCTTTCCAAATACGCGAATGATATTCTGTTGCCAGGGCAATGAAAGAAAATCTTGAATGGAATAAGACTGAAAAATATCGTGATGAAGAATAAGTTCTTCTCCGTTTGAACTATACAGTTCCTCCTGACTGAACATCATCGGCAGGAATTATTTTCGTTTCTTCTTGAACAGGAGGCGCAACAGGTGGTGCAGGACGAATTGTAACCGGCTCTTCTTCGTTCATCAACTGATCTAAAGGAACTTCTGCGCGAGCTTGCTTACGCATGTCATCTGCGCTCTTCAATATTTCATCTTGAACATCTTTCGCAGCGTTGCGAAATTGATACATGGTCTTTCCTAACGTGCGAGCGATAGACGGAACCCCCTTCGCTCCGAAAAGCAAAAGATAGATAAACAAAATCATTAAAATCTCGCCAGTACTCATGCCGCAAAGGTAAGCTTGTTAAATGTCTTTCAAAGAAAAATGCCGGGAAAATCCCGGCACTTTTAAAGTATTCTTAAGGCGAAATTATTTCGCTTCTTTCTTAACAAACATTTTACGCATATCTACTACAATCGGAGTTGCAATGAACAAGGTAGAGTATACCCCGCTTATTACCCCAATGATCATTGCGAATACGAATCCGCGAATATCATCGCTACCGAAGATGAACATTACACCCAAGGTCAACAATACCGTCATAGACGTATTAATCGAACGACCCAACGTGCTGTTCAATGCATCGTTGATAGTAGACTTCAATTCTGGATTGCGACGTTCGCGGAAGTACTCACGAATACGGTCAAAGATTACAACGGTATCATTGATAGAATAACCAATAATCGTAAGAATTGCCGCTACAAAGTTTTGATTCACTTCCAACGTGAAAGGAACAACTCCGTTTAACAACGTGAACGCGCAGATTACAATAAGTGCATCGTGTAACAATGCCACAGATGCTCCAATTGCAAAGTCAATTTTACGGAAGCGGAACACAACATAAATACCTACCAACAATAAGGTAAGAACAGCAGCCCAAATGGCTTCAGCTCTAAAGTCATCACTCATAGACGCATCTACTTTGTATGAGGTAGTAATCTCATGCTTTCCAACTTTACCTAACGCATTATCAACGTCGCTTTGAACGCGTTGTGTAACATCATTTGAATTGTCGTTGATCAAGTAGTTGGTTGTAATCTTCAATTCGTTCCCTGCAGTACCAATGGCTTGTACCGTGCTTGCTGCAGCATTTCCATTTTCAACCAATCCTGCAGAAAGTGCACTACGCACAGCCTCTGGATCAACTTGTTGCTCGTACTTCACTTTGAATGAAGTTCCTCCAACAAAGTCAACACCCATGTTGAATCCGCGTGTAGTCCAAGAAACCGCACCAGCAATTAAGATGGTTGCAGAAATTCCGTAGTACAAGTAACGCTTCGTTACGAAGTCGTAGTTCATTTTAGTGAACCAATTCTTGGTAATGTTACTGTAGAAAGTAATTTCTTTCTTACTATCTAAACGCTTGTAAAGAATCAAACGAGAGATAACGATTGCAGTAAACAATGTTGTGAAAATACCAATGATCAACGTTGTTGCGAAACCTTTCATAGGACCGGTTCCAACTACCAACAAGACTAAACCTGAGATTAATGTTGTTGCGTTACCATCGATGATCGCACCCAATGCTTTCTTGAATCCGTCAAGCATCGCCACAGAAACGGGCTTACCTAAACGAAGTTCTTCTTTCACACGTTCGTAGATCAATACGTTCGCATCTACCGCCATACCCATGGTTAACACGATACCCGCGATACCAGGAAGGGTCAATGTTCCACCCAATGATACAAGTGCACCAATCAAGAAGAACAAGTTCGCAACCAATGCAACGTTTGCTGCCCAACCCGCCCAAGCGTAGTAGAACATCATGTAAAGAAGAATAACAATGAATGCTGCAATGAACGACCAGATACCTGCTTTGATGTTCTCATCTCCAAGGCTTGGACCAACTACAACTTCGTCAATAATCTTCGCCGGAGCAGGAAGAGATCCAGCCTTCAATAATCCAGCTAAATCTTTCGCTTCTAAAATTTGCTTGTCGCGATTGTCACCAGAACCAAATGTGATGACTGATTTTCCGTTTGGAATTTCTTCGTTTACAGATGGCGCTGAATAAACCAAGTTATCCATAACTACTGCTACTGCTCTGTTGTTGTCTTTTGCGTTCTTCGCAGTCATTTCTTTCCACTTCGGCGCTCCAACATCCGGACTCATCGTCATTTCAACCACAACGCCACCTTTGATAGGATCGAAATCTTGACGAGCGTCTACAATTGATTTTCCGTCTATCGGCGCACGTCCGTTCAATTCATCTGCTTTGATTGCATAAAGAATTGCAATTCCCTTTTCTGGTTTTGCACTCCACATCAAACGTAAATCTTTCGGGAACATGCTCTTCGCTAAATCTGAACTGAAAATACGATCTACCGCTTCCATATCTGTAACCTTCGCAGATCCAGCGATTGCAGATGGAACAGAAGTGTTGTCTGTTGGAATGTTTGGACCGAAAATAGCGAACAATGGATACTTGCGCTTCTTTTCGTCGTCTGTTAGTTGATCGTCTGGCTTCACTGCAGGCGCAGTAGCTGTAGTATCTTTCTTCGCTGTGTCTTGAACTGGAGCGTACAATTCCGGAGCTTGAATTTTACCTAAGGCAGTGTTCAAGTCAATCATTGCTTGCGCAATTTCTACGTTGAAATAAGTATTCCAGAATTCTAGATTCGCTGTACCCTGTAGGTTTTTGCGAACACGCTCTTGGTCTGTAACGCCAGGTAATTCAACAACAATACGGCTTGTTAACGATTGCTTTTGAACGTTTGGTGAAGTCACACCAAATTGGTCAATACGCTTACGTATGATGTTCTCTGTATTGTCAATCGCATCGCTTGCCTCTTTGCGTAAAACTTTCATAACCTCATCATCAGACATGTTCGCTTTGAACTTGTCTTGATTCGTTTGATTGCTGAACTTTCTCCACAATTGTCCTTGCTGACTTCCTTTCTTCCACTCTTCCTCGAAAAGCGTTAAGTAATCTGCAGTACTGTTCAATTGTGCTTTCTTCGCATTATCAATTGCAGCTAGAAATCCCGGGTCAGTGCTGTAATCGCTTAAAGACAAAATCAAATCGGGAATACTCACTTCAAGAGTAACACTCATACCACCTTTCAAGTCAAGACCTAACGCCAGCTCGTGTGATTTCAAATAACCGTAGCTATATCCCATCAATGGGAAGGCAACTGCATCTGCGCTATCGCGGAGAGCCTTATTATATTTCAAAGTGAACAATTCTTCACGCTTCGCGTCGAAGTTTGACTTCACGAAACCGTCGATACTTCCGTGGCGCAGGGTAATAATGCTATCGCGGTATGCCTCGAATCCGACGCCGCGAAGTGAATCTGCAACCACCATGGTGTCACCATAGTTCTTCAACAATTCACCTTTCACCAAATCGTCTGTGATAGATTCTTCAACAGCTTGAAACACTACGCTCTCGTAGCTTTTCGAAATAAAGCTGAACGACAAAAGGTAGGCAACGGAAAGGGTTAAAAGGATAATAAAAATCCAGAGTAGCGATCTATTTTGCATGTAAATTCAATATTGGTCAACACATTTTAAGGGTTGCAAATATAACGAAATTCAGAGAAATTAAAGAGTGTAGAACAAAAAAGGTTGAGCGAACTCAACCTTTTTCAATTTCGATATAAAAATATTATCCGATTCCGTTTTCTTTTGCTCTTTTCATTGCAGCAGCCAAACCAATTTTGTTGATGGTCTTCATTCCTTTCGGAGTTACACGCAATTGTACCCAACGGCTTTCTTCAGCCAACCAAAAACGCTTGTACTGCAAGTTTGGATAGAATTTTCTACGTGTTTTAATATTTGAGTGGGAAACGCGGTTTCCAGTTATAGTCTTCTTTCCAGTAATTTGACAAATGCGTGGCATAAGAATGAG
>CAMCVP010000025.1 GCA_945881835.1 Chryseobacterium gleum
ATTTCGCGCTTCTCTCGCATCGTACACCTCTCCTATTCGCTCAAGCGCGAATTCTTTCAGCGTACTTACTTTGTTATTCGGAAGAATGTGGTTCATTTCACGAAGAAGAATCCGTATCCTTTTCCACCTACTTTCAACGTGTAAGAATTAGAACCTGCATCGGTTGAAACGACTTCCAATCCGTCTGTACTCACCTTTCCTTTCCAATACCCAGGAAGCGTGACGTTCACATTGCCCTCGCCTTTCGCGAAGACTGCGATGGAAATTTGATCGAGGTATTTTCTTGCGATTACCAGTGCCTTTTCATCTGCTTGAAGTACATACGTCTCTCCGTAAATCAAAGGCAAATTCTTTCTTCTCAGTTTTACTAATTTTTGTGTTGAAGTGCGCAGTGCCGCCTCCTCGCTATTCAACTGATCGAAGCGCATCATGCGTCTGTTGTCCGGATCATTTCCACCCGGCATTCCAATTTCATCTCCGTAATAAATACACGGAATTCCAGGAACTGACATTAAGAAAGCGGTGAGTTGTTCCAAGCGAACATATCCCACGTTGTCTTTGTGCTCGATCTTGCGCGACCATCCCGCTTGCTTCGCGTTCTCTTCAAACTTCACGCTTCCATCGGCGTATGAAATGAAACGCGCGCGGTCTTGATTCCCGGTGATATTTCCCATCATGTGATGCGATCCGTAATACTTCGCGCTTTCTTGAACGACTCTTCCCAAATTCGCAAAGCTCGTTTCAGGTTTAGCGAAAGCATCTACGGCAGCGTCATACAAATTGAAATCGAACTGCGCATCCATTTGCTCACTTCCAATGTAAGATTGAATCAACTCAGGGCTTCCGTAGGTCTCACCAATTTGAAAAACATTCTTTCCGCTTGCTTTCACTTTCGAAGTGAGAGTTGTCCAAAATTCTGTGCGGATGTGCTTCGTAGCATCGTGACGGAATCCGTCTAAATCGTAATTCGTTACCCAAAACATGGCAGTGTCTGTTAGTGCACTCACCACTTCTGGTTTCGCGAAATCCCACGTTGGAAGGAAGACATCGAACCAGGTGGTTAATCGCTGATCGTCCCAACGCTCGGTGTTCATGCTTCCATCTGGAAGACACAACGGCGTTACCCAATCTTTGTGTTCTTTAATCAATGGATGATCTTGATGCACGTGATGGGCAACGTAATCGAGGTAGACATTCATCTTGTGTTTGTGCGCGACCTTCAATAAGTTTTTGAATTCTTCTTCTGTCCCGAAGCGATCATCAATGGTTCGAAGCGACGTTGGCCAATAGCCGTGGTATCCGCTGAACATGCTTGTATCTCCGCCTTTGTCCCACAGTCCCCAAGCACCTTCTGCATTCTTGGTAATGGGTGAAATCCAAATGGTGTTCGTTCCTAACTTCTTGAAGTATCCGTCTTCAATCGCTTGCGTAATTCCAACTAAATCACCACCTAAATTATTAGCGATAGGTTTGATGCGCGCGTCATTTGTTGGACGGTCGTTTTCCTTCTTTCCATTTTTAAAACGATCGACCATGGCGAAATACATGACTGTAGCGCGGGTGTCTTTTCGTTTTAGTTGGAAGGATTTCTTCACGGGTCTTCCGTAAGACAATGGAATAAGGACATCGTTGAAGAGTTGATTTCCATCGTGCGCGTATGCACGGATATGCGAGCGTTTCATTTTCCATGCCTTTGCTGGAATGTTGAAATGAAGTTGCCATTCGCTCATGTATGGTTCTTGGACATTAACAATGGAAACAGGAATGCGCTGATTTTCGAAATAGACATTTGCACCTTTTGGCTCGCTTGTACAATAGATGATTATTTTCTTTCCTTTTTGCGAAAGGACTTCCATGCTTGGTTTAGGAGCCGAAGGAATTTCAATGAAACTGTTTTCGCCACCAAGACCGTTCGGCATTTTGTTCTTGTTGTTCACGTCGAGCAATTCATCTGTTCCGTTTTCCCAAATGCGATAAGGATATAGACCTGGCTCTAAAAACAACTCAACGCTGTATGTTCCGTTTTCGTTGTGTTGCAGCGGTGTTGCATTCTTGTTCCATCCGTTCATGGCTCCTGCGATAAAAACAGAATTCACATTTTTTTCAAACGTTGGGGTGTATGTAAAGACATATGACTTTTTTGCTGAAGCGAAAACGGGGATGTCATATTCGCTGCTTTTCGTTTCAATATTCAAGTTGAAAACAGGTTCGTAGTTTCCTGCAGGAAAAACTACTTCACGCGATGACGAAAGATTTGTCTTGTCGTAAGGACTTGTTGAGATGCTCAGCACCTCTTCCGGATGCGTGATGTAATTCGAAACAGGAATGCGGGTGTAGGTTGTTGGAAGATGAATGGGTGAAGCTAAACCGGGCAACTCAACAACTTTTTTATTTTTCGAAAGAATACTGCATGAAGAAATCAGAGCAGATCCAATAAAGAAGAAAATCCATTTTTTCATAGTGCGAAGATAAATCGTCTGGTACTATGAGTGATACTTTTCACTTATCTTTCGGGTATGAAATTGAGACGCTACGCCCTGCCGCTGTTTTTGGTGTGCATTTCGCTTGTCGCTCAGGCGCAATACACCACCAATCCCATGTTAAACACCACGTGGACCAGCTTTGGAATTGGAGCAAATACTTCAGACAATTTATCTTATCAGTTGTTCGCCTCGAAATCTACATACGAGGAAACTGTTTCAACTACACTTCGTGCGGCGTATTCACAAGAGTTGATTGAGGGGAAAGACGATAGTATTTTTTTTAGAAAAAACCGTTCGTTAGAAGTGGGTGTTTTGTGGGGACAAGTATGGGGGAAAAATAACATGTTCGTTGCAGCGAGCGCCGGAATGGGACTTACGCTTCGATTGTATGGAGACAGTGCTATGCAAGTCATTGATCAGTTTGTCTACAAGGCTGGAGCAACCATAGGTGTTCCTGCACAACTAGAAATGGGATATCTCTCGAAGAAAGGCGGACTATCACTTATGCTAACGGGTAATTGGAATTTCCGTGAGCCATATTATGGTGCTTTGCTTTGTTACACACGAAAGTTGAGTATGAAGTGATGAAGAAAGACATTCAAACCAAAGAAGATATTTCCCACCTCGTTGATGATTTTTACAATCGTGTTTTGAAAGACGAAAAACTAGCGCACTTCTTTTCGCATTTGAATTTCGAAATTCACAAACCGAAGATGGTTCACTTCTGGTCTTTCGTTTTGCTCGATGAACCAGGCTATACCACGAACGTATTCGACAAACATGCGAATTTGCATGCGAATTCTTCGGACTTCAACGAATGGGTTTCGCTCTTTCATTCTACTGTGAATGAATTGTTCGAAGGGGAAAAAGCCGAAGCAGCAAAGTTTCGCGCAACCACATTAGGCTATACCTTTGGGTCTAAACTAGACGCGATGAATAATTCATAAAATGAATTAATCTAAAATGATTTCAACTCTTTTCCGTTACTGAATTATGAAACTCAACAAAGCATCACTCCTGTTTTTCCTGATAAGCACTTTTGCTTTTGGCGTGAATGCCCAATCTTCGAACGAAGCAGAGCAGCGCATTCTAGACCTCTACACTTCCATGACAAATGGAAATGAAAGCAATGCGGAAGAGCAGTCGAATAAGATGATTGCAGAATTGGAATCGGTGAGTTCGTTGGAAGATTTTTTCGTTTATCCGTTTGAAGCTTTACGCATGTTTAAGCCTGTTTCAGCGGATGGGAAACTTCGTGTATTTACTTGGAACTATCCGAAGGAAGACGGCACACAATTGTATTTCGGATGTGTGGTTTTTAAGACTTCAAAATCGGGAGAGCCCTTATTTTTCAAATTGAATTATACTCCGGTTAATGGCGCGAAGTGGGACAACAAAGTGTTTGACGAAGGGAAATGGCCAGGCGCATTGTATTATTCCATTGTTCCCATGAGCAAAGGAAAGAAAGGTGGAAATAGTTATGCGCTTTTAGGATTCGAGGCGAAGGATAATTTATCGAATTACAAAATGATTGAGGTCATTACGTTAAGCAACGACGGATGCAAATTCGGTGGAAACTTTTTCGAATTTGAAGATCGTAATCCGAAACGTGTGGTCTTTGAATTCAGCGATCAGACCACTTGTTCTTTGCGTTATTATGAAAAGCAGAAGACGATTGTGGTTGATCACCTTGCTCCTCGCGAATCGATTTACGAAGGATTCTTTCCCGAGTATGGACCTGATGGAAGTTACGACGGCTACGTACTCGAAAACGGAAAATGGAAGTACACGCCCATTATAGACATAGCACCGTTTGTAGACGGTCAGAATATTCCCTTCAACAATCCTCGACCGTAGATCTTTCAGTAACTATCGAACGACTTGAAGTCGAACAACACTTCCTTCCAACTTCAGAAAATAAAATCCTTCGGTCAGTTTTTCAATGTTCAATGTTTGATTCACAGCGTTCAATCTGTCTACCAACACTTCTTGTCCGAGCGCATTGTAAATAAAAACAGATGCACCCAAATCACTTTCATTCAATTGAAATGTAATTTGTGTTGAAGCTGGATTCGGAAAAATTTGAATGATTGAGTTCAGTTCTTCTGAAACATTTTGAGCGAGTAGATCTAAAATATTTGAACGTGAATAAACCAAATTTCGCGAAGGATCGCAACTCACTCCAACTACTTCAATCATGTAATTCATTTCACCCATTGGCGGATTCAAATCGGTATAAGAAAACACATTGCTTGCTACGGTAGCAAAGAGGTTCATGCTGCCTGTGTTCGCGCCACGGTAGATGTTATAACTATCGAAAGCTATTCCTTCGTAGGCGCTCCAATTTAAATTCACGTTGTTCCCTACACCTGGTGATGTTGTTAAATGAATGGTCTTGTGAATGCCGTCTAGCGGCGCGAAAAGATATCCGCATGTATCGCGCATGGCAATGCGATAGCGATTCGATTGCACTTGTGGATTTGAGTTCTCGTCTTGAAACGTTCCTGCAGACAAGTAATCGACTTGACCAATTTCTTCAAACACATTTATCGCATTGGTCTCTTTGAAAACGACAATGCTTTGCACTGCGCTGTTTGCAATGGGTTCCCAGATAATGTGATTTTTTCCACTTGCATCATCAACTGTAACAAGGCAGATGGAGACAGGTTCTGGCGAATTTACGTTCACACTTAATGGACCAATATTCACCACGCATCCACTTGGCTCTGTCCCGATGAAATAGAAATCTTGCGTTACGTTTCCATAAATAATTAATGTATCTGAAACGCTTGTTATACCTCCGAAAGAAGTCCCCCAGCCTATTTGAGCGAACGTTCCTCCGCTTGGATAAATGCGCACGCCGTTGCTGAAGCAGCCGAAACTCGGCTGATCTATAATAATTGTAGGAATGAAATCGGGATAAGTACATGGTCCTTCCACTGTCGCGCTTGGAACGTAGTTACACGCTGTTGGATCTGTGCATCCTTGTCCGCAGGCCACGCATTCATTCCAGCAAACGACTGGAAGAATTTCATTTGCGTTTGCAACGAATATTGATCGGTTGCCGAAGGTTCCTTGCACGCAAGGTGCATCTGCAGGAAAGAACTCGGTTATGTCCCACACATTTCCATTAATGAATTTGTATTCATACGAACCCGCAGCCAAATCTAACGTTATCGACCAAATTCCATTTCCTGCGTTTGTCAAAGCAAGCACACTCGGATCCCAGTTGGGATAAGGATTATCGATAGTTCCGTCGTTGTTGGCATCTGCGAAGCTTCCAGCGATGTGCACACCGGTTGGGCTCACGGTTTGGTTCGACATATCTACTTGGAACGTCACCTCGAAAGCAAAGCTTTGGATGATAGTTACAAACGTTGCAATGAAAAACAACATACCGTGCTTAACCATAATCCTTCAAATTAATTTGAATGGAAAGTTAGGGGCTGGTTGGTGAAATAAAAAAGATTAATGAAATAGATACTTACACAGTGCATCAGAGCCTACTAATTTCTATCGACTGCAGGCATTTGAAGCATTTGGGGGAGTTCCCAAAAATTCAGAATGAGTAGGAGAAACAGAATGGGAAAGAGAATTTGAATGAGTAAGAAAAACAGAATGAGAATGAGACATTCCCAAAAACAAAAACCCCCAACTTTCGTCGGGGATTTGGTTGCTTAATGGTGACACTGTAGGGATTCGAACCCCAAACCTTCGCATCCGTAGTGCGATGCTCTATCCAGTTGAGCTACAATGCCATTGCTATTAAAGCGGGTGCAAATATAAGCAATTCCTTTAACTTACCAATGATTCAATCATTTTTTTGAATACTAAAGCCATGCAAGCAAAACTATTCCTTCACCCTATACAATTTCAATTCAGAAAAATCAAAATCCGGATTCTCAACAAACACGCGCATTTCTTCCATCTCGCCTTCCATATTCGCTATAAACTGCACCTTGCCGCTGGGAAGCATCATTTGCGTTGACCAATGTAAGGTGAATACATTGTTATCTATATGGACAAGATTCCCTTTAAATAATGCTGTTGGTTTGAAATCGATTTTGTAGACATCACCATTCTTTAAAACTTCAACATCTCCGTACATCTCACTGCGATAAACCCCCTCGACCTTTGACGCTACTGGAGAATTCCAATCAAATGCCTCCCCATTCAAAGCGGTAAGCAGAGCAGGCACTTCTTCCTTCGGAGCGAATTCTGCCACCCAATTCTTCTCTCCTTTCACTCCTAAAAACAAATCCAAGAACTCAAACCCCATGGCGCTCGGCAACGAGTTGTTGCTGTTCGTTAAAATCACAAATCCCAAATTCATATCGGGAATCAAAATCGTCTTCGAAATCATTCCGTCATAACCACCGCCGTGACTTACAATCTTATGTGCACCATATTCCATAAGTTCCCAGCCCATGCCATATCCGTTCGCATGACGAGAAGGCATATTCTCGCGCTGCCACTTGCTCACCGGCTTGTTAATGTTGTACTCCCACATTTCATAAGTGCGCTTTTCGTCCCAATATTTCTTTCCACCTAAAGTCCCTTTGTTCAACTGCAGCATCATCCATTGACTCAACTCATTCACGCATGCGTTGACGCTTCCCGCAGGGCCAATGTTGTCCCAATTCACATAAGGGATTGGAATGTTCTTTTCCTTAACCGTGTTATGCGGAGAGGCGATGTCAGCACCTACCTGAAACGATGTGATCGAAGTGTTCGCGTTCTTCATTCCCAACGGAATAAAAAATTCATTCTTTACAAATTCGTCCCATGTCTTTCCTGTAACTTTCTCCACGATTTGTCCAGCCGCCAAGAATGCAATATTGCTGTAACCATAGGTTGTGCGGAAACCGTACTTCGGTTCCACGAATTGCCATCTGCGCAGAATTTCACTTCGAGAATGATTCGTTCCGTACCAGATTAAATCTCCAGCGAATATCTCGAATCCTTGTCTGTGCGAAAGCAAATCGCGCACCGTCAAATTCGCCGAAACATACGGGTCATATAATTTTAATTCTGGAAGAAAATCTTGAACTTTATCGTCCCACTTCAACAATCCGCGATCGACACAGATTGCCAACGCCGCGCTGGTGAAGGCCTTCGAGTTACTTGCTATGGCGAAGGAACTGTTTTCAGTCACAGGCTCTTTCGTCGCAGCATCTTTCAAACCGAACCCTTTCGACAAAATAATTTCGTTGTTGTAGACAATGGCAATGGCGCCACCGGGAACGTTGTACTTCGACAAACCCTCGTTCATCTTGGCTTCCAAAGCGGTGAGTTGCGTTGCGAAAGGCTTCGCGTTTTTCTTTTGAGCCGATGCATTCAGCACCAATGCGACCGCTAGGAATGAAAGGAATATTTTTTTCATGTTGAATATTATCTGAATCTAACTTCTGTTGCGCCGTGCCCGTATTTCTGGTAATTCCCATCGAGGAATTCGCACTGCGGATAGTAGCTTTTGATGAATGAGCGAATCTCTGCGCGCAAGACTCCCTGTCCTACGCCATGAATGAAGATGACCTTCTTCACTTTTTTCTTTTCAGCAATGGCTAGCATGCGTTCGAAATGTTCCATTTGAATAGTTACAATTTCTCCGTTCGACATGCGCTCGTAATTGTCGAGCAACTCATGAATGTGCAAATCAACCTCGAACAAATCGGCGTTGTGCGGAAAATCGTTGGCAGCACGCTCTTTGTATCTGTTCTTGAAATCTTTAGCGGCAGACTTCACTGCATGGGCATCCACATTACGATCGAGCATCTCTCGAGTGTTCGGCTGCACTTGATTGTATTGTGAAAACTCGTGTTTCGAATTTTCAATTTTCACGAGTTCTTTCAAAGGATGCTCGAAGGCGAAGCCACTGCTGTCTTCCACCAGGGCAGACTCGTTGCCCGAAAAGCTAACGATAAAGCCTTCGCCCTCGTCATTCAGAAACCGAACAAAATCGCCCACCTTAAACTGATTATTCATACTGCTAAGTTAAAACCGTATTGTCGATATCTCTGCTTATTTATGCATCTGCATTAGGAATTCTCAATTTAATTTGCGCCACTTACTAACTTGCAGCTTCATGGTTTTTTCGAGTCTGATTTTTATTTACTTCTTCTTACCTGTTTCGTTACTTGGGTATTTCCTTATTCCAAGTATGAAGGGGAAAAACTTCATTCTCTTAATATTCTCATTGCTTTTTTATGCCTGGGGTGAACCTATTTGGATAACGCTCTTGCTGTTCTCGAGTATTGTCAACTACTTCATGGCGTTGTACATAAGCAACCACCGCGGAAGTGCTCAATCGAAACTCGCGCTGTTGGTTTCCATCTGCATAAACATTGGGCTGCTCATGACGTTCAAGTATGCCGATTTCTTTGTCGACAATACGAACTGGTTATTCGGAACGGCGTTCACCAAACCCGGAATTACATTACCACTGGGAATTTCATTCTACACTTTTCTTTCGCTTTCTTACACGCTTGATGTTTATCGCGGGCACATTTCAGTTCAGAAAAGCTTTTTGAATTTCATGGTTTACGTAACCATGTTTCCACATTTGGTTGCTGGACCTATTGTTCGTTATTCTGAAATTCAGGACACCATAAACAATCGCAAGACTTCTTGGAATATGGCATGGAGCGGTGTTAACCGATTTTGTCTGGGACTTTTCAAAAAGGTTGTCATTGCTAATACAGCGAGCATATTAGTGGAAAAATATTTAGAAGTTCAATTCACGAACCTCTCTTCTCCGGAAGCATGGTTTGGAATTACGCTGTTTTCCATTCAAATTTATTTCGACTTCTCGGGATATTCAGACATGGCCATTGGCTTGGGAAGAATCTTCGGTTTCAATTTTTTAGAGAACTTCAAACATCCATATGCTGCCACTTCAGTGGGCGATTTCTACAAAAGATGGCACATGTCGTTGGGTAGATTCTTTCGCGACTATGTCTACATTCCATTGGGAGGAAATCGGAAATTCCAATTGCGAAATATTTTCATTGTGTGGTTACTCACCGGTTTCTGGCACGGGGCCAGTTGGAACTTTGTGCTGTGGGGAGCGTTCTTCGGGTGTTGTATGATTTTCGAAAAACTGTTTGAACGTGTTTTAAAAGTAACGCCTCGAATATTCAAACACAGCTATACACTCATTCTGATTGTTTTCAGCCGTGCGATTTTCTATTACGTAGACTTCGAAAAATTAAAAACATTTACCAAGACACTCTTCTCATCTGAATATCCGGTTTCCATGAATTTGAAAAACGATTTATATGGATACCTCTTCTTTTTCATCACGGTAATTCTTCTTTGTATTCCTTGGAATGAAATCTTCAAAGAAGAACACAAAGTATACAAGCGTGCAAGCAAATTCTATTTTTACGGAGCCCCTGTGATTAATATTCTGCTCTTGTTGCTCGGTACCGTATTATTAATCGACGACACGTATAATCCGTTCATCTATTTCCGATTCTAATATGTTTCAAAAAATTAGCATCTTCTTGCAAGCCTTGGTATTGGTCGGAATTAGCACTGCTTTTTTCTTCTCAGAGAAAAAACAGATTTCAGATTCTGAAAACCGAACCTTGGCACAATGGCCCGTTCTAAGCGATTCGACCTATTTCGCGGGGGCTTATTTCAAAGGAATAAGCGAGTATGTGAATGACCAATTTCCAAAGCGTGATTGGTTGTTGCAACTGAGTAATTCCATTCGGTATAAAATGGGTATTCATTTCGAAGATGAAATTCGATTGGTTGTTGTGGAAGGTGGTATGGAGCAAAAAACCGAAAATGCCGATAGCCTTGAGGTTGCTTCAGATGACTTCAAAGAGTTGTACAAAAATGGTCTCATTATTATCAATGGCGCCGCCTATACGCCAAACACGGGATCTACTGCGATATCACCTGTATTCGCGAAATTACTCAATGATTACGCTGCTGCTTTGGGTCCGAATGTTACGGTTTACTCCTGCATAGCTCCTCTTTCGAGTGCTTACATTCCCGCTAAGCAATACGCTCACTTAAATGGAAAGAACGAACAAACGCTCAACGCCATTCTAAATAATTTGCAGCCGGGCGTTCGCTTTGCCGATGTATTGGGTGAAATGAATGCGCACCGCGACGAGAAGTTATTTTTCGGAACAGACCACCACTGGACTGCGAATGGTGCATACCATGCGTACGTTGCCTTCTGTAAATCGGCTGGAATTCAGCCGGTAAATCGTTCACAGATGAACTACGAAAATCGTGGCGCCTTCTTGGGTTCGCTGTATGACCTAACACGCGATGTTAGCATTAAGGAGCATCCGGACACCTTAGAACTCTATAAGCCACGCGTATCCACAGAGAGTGTTTATTATCCTGAAAGAGGATTTAAAAATGGAAGGAAATGCTCATTATTCAACGGAGCATATGGTTATGCATGTTTCATTTCCGGAGACCAGCCTTTGGAGAAAATAACCACAAGCGTGAAGAACGGTCGCAAGGCTTGTGTCATTAAAAACTCTATGGGCAATGCCTTTGCGGTATACCTTGTTAATCACTATGAAGAAATTTGGGTGGTCGATTTCCGCTATTCGAAACACAACCTAATGACACTCATGCGAGACAACGGGATTAACGATCTAATCTTCGGAATGGGAATGTACGGTGCCATGAGCAGAGGAACTATTCAGATGATGCGCAATCTCGGATTCAAAAAGACCGTTACTCCACCTGCAGAAGCAACGCCTGTTGAAACACAATTGGCAACACCTTTAGACAAATCCGTTGAACCTGTAGCACCATGAAGAAGAATCTCATTAGTACAGCAGCCGCTTGCCTGATCAGCTTGTTTTCATTCTCGCAAACATTCGATGAGTCGATTAAACTTTTAGGAATAGACACCAGTTACTCCTTCATTCAGTTTCCAACTAAAGAAGCAGGGGTGCTCTTTCAAAGAAACATGCATAAAGCCTTGAATGGAGGAAGAACGGTGATGTATCACTACGGAGCCAGTCATATTCAATCTGAAATAGTAACGACTGAAGCCTGTAAGTTTTTAAAGAAGAAATACGGCAATGCTGGACCCGGGTTCTTATTTCCATTTTCTGCTGCTAACACCTACAATTCCGTGAACAGCAAAACCTCTCATACAGGAGAGTGGACCTATGCGAAGAGCTTTCAACTTCCACCAAAAATGCCATTGGGCATACGCGGAATGACCGTGAGCACGCAAGACACATCGGCGTCGTTTACCATTACATTAAACACGCCCTTTCCAAACGAAAAATATTCCCTTCAACTTTTCATGGATTTAAATGCGCTAACGCCCGAATTTCAGTTGTGCATTAATGAAGATGTCTGCTACAACTTCACTCAAGATTCACTCATGAATCACTTGAACGAATCGTTTCTTCCTATTTATTTCGAAGGAGAAATTCGCTCGGTTGAATTGGAGTGGATCGGCGATGGCGAAGAAGGTGAAGTACTTACCTGTTATGGCATTAACGTAGAGCACGAAAACAAAAAAGGTTTGTTGTACGAATCGTTTGGCGTGGGTGCTTCAGCCTTTCAATCGGTTCTATCCATTGCGAAACTTGAAGACCAAGCCCCGCAATTTCTTCCCGATGTTGTAATTATTGATTTCGGGACGAACAACATTTTGTACACGAACAAAATGGACAACAACATTCCGAGATATGTGAATGAAACCGTTGCGAAATTCAAGGCGATTAATCCGCACGTCTCCATCATCTTCACTTCCATGCAAGATTTGTATAAAAATGGAAGGTACATAGATGCGGGCATTCGTTTCAACGAAGTAGTAGATTCTATGGCGCATGCAACGAATTCGTTGTATTGGAATTTTTACGATTTATCGGGTGGTTATAAAAAAATTAAGTTTTGGAATGAGCAAGGGTATGCGCAAAAAGATTTCATTCACTTGACTAAAAAAGGATACGAGCTCAAGGGGTATCTGTTGTATTCAAGTATTGAAAATACACTTGCGTTATTGAATACCCATTCGAACCAAGACTCGCTTCATATCCCTGTAAAAAATTACACCGAGCTTCGCACACAAAAAGTTGAAGAAAGTCATTCGAACGAACATCCTGAAACAGCTCCTTCAGGGAAAAAAGTATACATCGTAAAAAAAGGAGATACGCTGTCGGGCATAGCGCAGAAGCATAAGACGACCGTTTCCAAATTGAAAAAATTAAATCATTTAAAAAATGATAATCTTCAAATTGGACAGAAATTAAAACTGAAATAAATTTGTCGAAATTCACCCTTTGAAAAGCAACACCATGAACAGATTAAAATCGTTAGATCCACCCCACAAAGGATTAAGAAATGCCCTAGGTAAAATTACGTTGTTGGCGGGAAAGACCGACTACACTTCGAAAGCGAGTGTATCAAAATTGCAAGCTCTAGGAAACGAAGTATTTGCATTGTTGAAAGACCACACCCAAACAGAGAATAAATATATTCTTGCTCCGTTGGAAAAAAGAAATCCTGGATTCACAGCGGATTACATGACCGATCACGGCGAGATTGATAATTTAGAGCAAAGCCTTCTTGATCGTCTGATGGCGTTTAACGGTGAGCAAAGCAACGATGATGGGCATCAGTATTATTTAGACTTGTGCGATTTCCAGTCGGCATACCTCGAGCATATTGATGTGGAAGATGTTGAGTTGGAAGAAGAAATGCAAAAGCATTTTACCGACGAAGAATTAATGGGTCATCAGATTAAAATTATGCAAGCCATGAGATTCGATATGTTGTTGCTTTGGTTCAAGTATATCGTCCCTGCAAGAAGAGCCGATGAGAATGCCCAAGTGTTAACCGGATTTAAATCTTCCGCACCGGAAGAGGCTTACAATACTGTATTAAATGTTATTCGTGAGGAAATTAGCGAAAGCGAACTGAATGAGATACTTTCGCTAGTAAAGTAAACAACCATGGAGCGTCGCGATTTTTTGAATAAACTAGGAATGGCGACGGTCTCTTACACACTTGTTTCGGAGAAAGTTTTCGGTGCGTCTGATGCTTTTCGTTTCGAAAAAATTGAAGTCCCCTCTCCCCTTTTTGGAGAAGATTTATTTCAATACATTCAACGTCAAAAAGGAAGTTTCGACGTTACCCTTTATCGCCAATTGCTTGGCGCTGCAAATGAATTCAAAGAAGGTGATGAGATAGCTGGAATAGCAGCCGCAAGCGATGAAGATCGTTTAAAAGCGCGAATGCTTCTTGCTGAAACCACCCTTGACAGCATTCGCAAACATTCCGTTTTCACCGATGAGCAATCGGAATTCATAGAACAGTCGACACGCTCTTTTCAAGAAACAGAATCTGGAAAGGCCATTGGCAAGCTTCGCATGCGCGAGTTTAAAGAACTACTCTTGTTAGCAAATGAGGCTGAAATAAAAACGCTCCTTCCCTATTTAACAAGCGACATCATTGCTTGTGTTGTGAAGCTCATCTCTAACCAAGAGCTCATCGCTATTAGCAGCAAAATTTTCCATCCCCTTCCTGGAACTCAAATGGGTTCGAAGGGATACATGAGCGCGCGCGTTCAACCCAACTCTCCCACCGATAACATTGAAGACATTGTTTGGCAAGTCTTCGATGCGTGGAGCTACAGTGTTGGTGATTTGGTTCTAGGTAACAATCCTGTTTCAAGCAATCCGGAATCGGTTGCGAAAATTGAAATGGCTTTGTACGATTTGCTTACCACCTTCAAACTAGAAAATACGCTTTCACATTCCGTGTTGGCGCACATAGATATTCAAGCTGAAGTAGAGAAGACTTACAAAGGTCAAACCGGCATGTGGTTCCAAAGTATTGCTGGTACCGTTAAGGCGAATCAGACCTTCGATGTTACGATTGAAAAACTTAAGAAATACGCCTCACAACGCACGGGTAAATTCGGACTCTATGCCGAGACCGGACAAGGTGCTGATGAAACGAACGGGCACGGAGAAGGCTTCGACATGCTTATTCATGAGTCGCGTAAATACGGCCTGTGGCGCGGATTAAAACAACAACTCAACGAAGAGTCTTGGGTTCATTTAAACGATGTTGCTGGATTCATTGGTCCGGAAGTATTTCGTACCAAAGAACAATTGGTTCGCTGTTGCTTAGAAGATTTGGTGATGGGGAAATTACATGGACTCATGATTGGCTTGGACATTTGCACCACGCTGCACATGGATGTTTCACTCGATGATTTAGACTGGTGCATTGATCAAATCATGCCAGCCAATCCGGGCTATCTCATGGCTCTCCCAACGAAGAATGATCCGATGTTGAGTTATTTAACCACATCGTTTAGCGATCACTTGCGCATTCGCGAAAAGTTCGGATACAAAATCAATGATGCCATGTGGGCGTTTTTCAAACAGGTGGAAATCATTGATGAAAACAATAAACCTTCAAATCACTTTGGAGATCCTGTTTGGATGTATTACCAATATCTCAAATTGAAAGGTGATACGCGTCCAATGGACGAAATTTATTCGGAAGGTCTTGCATGCATTGAAAGAGTTCGAGAGCGAGGGGTTCCCATTGCGAAAGGATTCGGAAAGGATTATTGGGAAATGAATCCTGATCTAGAGCAAGAAATACGCCTGCTCTATGCAGATGCTAAGAAATGTTTGTGGGAAGAAACGCCTTCCAATTTTAAGAAATCACTTGCTCAAGGAATAGCGCTGGCCACTCTTTCTTCAGACCGAAAAGATTACATCTACCACCCGCAATCGGGCGAACAACTTTCACGCGATAGCATTTACGCTTTGGAAATTTTAAGATCGAAATGGAAGAATAAAACTCCCGATATTCAGATTGTAGTTTCTGACGGATTAAATGTTTCCTCCATTCTTGATCAAGGACATTTAAAACCTTATGTGGAAGAACTGAATGTATTGTTGAAGGATAAATTCACGTTGAGTAAAAACAATTTATTCATTCAACATGGAAGAGTTCGAGCGGGCTATCGCTGCGGCGAACATCTCTTTGGCGATTCCAATTCAACAAATAAAAAATGTGTTTTGCACATTATTGGTGAACGCCCTGGAACCATGCACCACAACTATTCAGTTTACATTACTGTTGCGAAAGGTTCCGATTGGTTTATTGAAGGAAAAATAGACCACAATGTTACACGCGTAATCTCGGGTATTTCAGACACAGCTTTGCATCCGAAAGATGCGGCGAAAGAAACCCTTCGAATTTTAACCGAACTTTTTTAGAATCTTAACGCCCATCCAGCATTGATCAGAGGGAATGCTTTTCCTTCTTTCAATAAATCAGAGCCAACTGGATTTTTCGTGTCGGAGTTGTTATAAAGTAGCGGTGTTTTCCCAAGGAAATATCCGCCTTCGACAAAGACTACATTCTTTGGAGTTAGATAGAAATCGAAAAACGTTTTGAATTGCAGCTCGTTGTAACGAACCAAGGTGTTGTTGTCTTCACCACGAAAGGATCGTGTCATGGAGCGAAATGCGAGTCCCGCATTCACCCGAGAAGGAATAATGGAATAGGACGCTTTCAATACTTGTGGAAGTGTCCCGTATACCGAAAATCGACTGGTCACTTTCCAGTCTATTCCCGCAAGAGGAACAAAGAAATTTCCAAAAAATTCGCGGACATAAAAAAGTCCGAATTTGTATCGAAACTTTTCAGATTCTGTTACCGTGAATAATGAATAAGCCCCGATTTGAAAAACATTTGAAAATCCCGCACCCAAATCAGCACCCGCTATTTTCGGAATAATCAAGCCCGTGAATTTCCATTTCGGATTCTTCAACTGAACTTGCATTCCAACGGGAAGTGTTACGGAAGAATACGATGCCGACAACGAATCATTCTTTAAATCCAACTTCTCGTAATGTGCGCGAACAAAAACTGTATTTCCATTTTCCAAAACTTTCGGAATGAAAGCATTGACGAAGAAATCACTGGTTTGTGCACCAGATGGTATGTTATATGCTTGTCGGTTGAAGGAGAAAATATCTACGAAATACTGGGCACTACCAGCAGCTGTCCAAAGCAAAAACAAAAGCGTTATTCGAAATTTCACTCGCTTACTATTTTTATCTTTTTGAATTGAACGAACTCCTTTCGTTTGTTTCCAATGGATTCATCCTTATCCTTCGCACGAAAAGTTTCCGTTATCAAATAATAATCTTCATACCAATAATCTACATTCGCATTAATCCTGAGGGTAAGTCTTTCAGACTCTTTTAAGACTTCTTCATTGTCAAAAAAATCAATCATCGGAGATTCCTTGACCGCTCCATTTTCAAGCGACACATGGCCAAAATTAAAGTTGTCCACATAAATGAAATTCAACTTCGGACCAACCTGTGCCGTATGAATGAATTTCTTCACATGCATCGGCTTATTCAAGATGGACAAACTAAATGAATAATCATTTATTCTTTGCAGCTCCTCACTTACCTGCAAGACCACAGCATGGGTGTATTGAAAGCCATCGAAAACTTTGACTAATTTCGTCACTAGTTTTCCCTGAACATATTTTGTTTGGTACTCTTGTCTGTAGGTAGGAAAGAACACCTCACCAACTATGGTAAAAGTATTCTCATTGAGAACAACAGGATGTGTAACCATATAACAATACGACTCGAAATTTTTTCTTTTACTTTTTTTCTTATCCATTCTCATTTGAGTTTTATCACCAAAATGCGCATAAAAGCCTTTAAAATCATTGAAATCAAAATCGCTTCTACGAACAATTTCCCCGTCTTTCATTTCCAAGATGTACATACCCCTGGCAAGGATTGAATTTTTACCAGTTGCACCGCAAATGAGAGAAGTATGCTCATCTATCCAAGTCACATTTCCATCGATAAGTAATTTTTCTTTCTGCGCCATAATCGAAACTGGAGTTCCCTCCACCTCACCGAATTCGTTGAGAGAAGCTATGTATTGTGCATCAATCTTCTTCGACTTAAAATTAAAGAACATGACTTGAATTGAAGGGGCGTCATCATTAGTATTTAAAAATGAAACGCGATTCTTCTTGCCCATGCCTGGAATGAAGGTAATGCGCTGTGTTCCTGTGAGCATGTTATAAACGAGTATGCAAGGAACATTCTTAACGGTACCCAAAATGAAAAATTTATTCTTAAAACAAGCCGTAGATCCTCCGCCTAAAAAATCTACATTTCCATACGGCTCGAATTTATTTTCTAACTCAACCTGAAGTTCAGTTCCTTCGAAAGTATTTGTGTTAAAAACTACGGAATGAATAGTCTTTTTCTTATCTATCATCATAGAGAAATAATAATCTCCTGCTCCCGAAAGAGCGTGCACTCTGAAAGCATTTCTTTCTGAACATTTCGCCAGAAATCTCCCTTCCTCTTGAAGTTTCTCATCATAGGCCACAAATTCCAACTGATTATCCTCGCCTTTCTCTGAAACAATTGAATAGGTAATTATTCTATTATTTGGAGTTACGCTTGAAGAGACAATACCATCGTGCTCGAATCGCTTCTGCTGAACGACTTCTACTTGAGAAGTGGCGTACAAAGCATTTATTAAAACACAAAAAACAAGGAAACCACGAATTACTTTATTCATATGTTCGGGAAATAAAATTTTTAATAAATATAATAAAGAATTTTAATTCTTTCTCTCCGCTTGTAAAATCAAACGAAGCGCGGTGTTTTTCGAGAAATAAGCCCATGCCCAGTTGATGAAAATGATAAGCTTGTTGCGAACACTTAAGATGAGCATGAG
>CAMCVP010000026.1 GCA_945881835.1 Chryseobacterium gleum
AAGATGTTGTACGCAATTACAGATATTGAAACGACCGGCGGAAGAGCTGAGCAAGGTAGCATTACTGAAATTGCTATATTACTGCACGATGGGCATAAGGTCGTAGATGCCTACCAAACCCTTATCAATCCAGAGAAAAGACTTCCTCCATTCGTTGTTCAACTGACTGGGATCACAGATTCCATGTTGTCTCGCGCCCCTGTTTTTGAAGACGTTGCCGACGAGATCTACGACATGCTGAAAGACGCGGTATTCGTGGCGCACAACGTGAACTTTGATTTCAATTTCATTAAGGAAGAATTCAATGCTATTGGATATTCTTGGACGCCTCAGCGTTTGTGCACCATTCGTTTGGCGCGCAAAGCGTTTCCAAACATGACACGTTACGGACTAGACAATTTGTGTCGCGAACTGAACATTACCAACGCCAGCGCTCACCGCGCCATGGGCGACACCAAGGCCACTGCTGAGCTATTCGATAAAGTCATTGAAGAGATTGGTTTAGACGGTGTGAATTCTATGTTGGGAAGAGGACATGCTGAAGCGTATCTGCCGCATCACCTTCCAGAAGACACGATAGACAAGCTTCCCAAGGCAACAGGCGTGTATTACATGCGTGACAACAAGGGAAAGCCCATATACATTGGCAAAGCGAAGAACATTCGCAAACGCATTAAGGAGCATTTTCAAAACGGAGAACCGGAGAAGAAGATTTCATTTTCGAATGAAGTGCACCACATAGACTATGTGGAAACGTCTTCCGAGTTAGTGGCTTTTTTGTTGGAAGACCAAGAGATTCGCGCGCACATGCCGAAGTACAATGTCGCGCAGAAGAAGAAGCGTCCGAAAGTTGGACTCTTTCAATTCGAAGATCAGCAAGGTTATTTGCGCTTAATGGCTGCGCAGCTTTCCGGACAAGCCACACCGCTTCGCATCTTTCCAACCCTTCCGGCAGCGAACAAGTGGTTGGTGAAGTTCTGCAGTTATCATGGGTTTTCATTGAAAGCCATAGGCATGTTCAGCGAGGAAGAATTGTCAACGCGCGAAGAGCACAACACGCGCATGCTGGAAGCCATGAAGCAAGCCTTCAATCCGCAACACGCTATTCTTACGCACCGCGGCAGAGAGCAAGGCGAGTATGTTTTTGTTTTGGTTGAAGATGGATTGCCCAAAGGCTACGGTTTCATAAATGAACACGTAGACACCATTACTTCGGTAGACGATTTAGTAGATCGAATTACACCTTTGAAAACTTCGGAATTGAGCGCTGGATTTATTCAGCATTTCATGGATGCGCCGCAAGGGCATCGCGTGAAACCGCTTACGCAGTCAGGCGTTTGAAGAGATACTTCGAAACAATAAACGGAAGAACAACGATCATTTGAATCGCGTTCAAATATTCTTTCTTCAACCGAATTTCTTCCGCATACAATTTCCAAACGTAACGTTTTGAAAGTCCATTAGCATCGCATTGCGCCACGATTTCATTCACATATTCCACCTTTACATTTTTATTTTTTAGGTGGAAATGAAATTCGTAATCGCCCAAGATTTGGTACGATGTATTGAAGTTTCGTTCTTGGAATAGCGCGCGTTTATAGAGCACACCTTGTTGGTGAAGTGTGTGCTTCCAGATCATTCCATGCGGAAAAGAAGGGGTGTGAATTTTCGTAGTAGCGCTGTGTGAAAGGCTTGTGTTTTCAACGTTACCAAAGACTACGTCTGCTTGCTCACCGCGAGAAACTAAATTCGAAAGTGTGTTTTCATTCGCTAAAATATCGTCGCTTCCCAAGAGATAAATCCATTCACCTTTTGCAGCAGTAATGCCTTTGTTCATGGCGTCGTAAACGCCGTTGTCTTTTTCGTGAATGAAAGTTAGGGGGAAGGAATAGGTCGGTAGCGATTGAAACGCTGCGGGTTCATTCGCTCCGTCTACAATGACAACTTCAAGTCGAATGTTTTTTTGTGAAGCAATGCTACCGAGGGCTTGCGCAATGCGCGCATCTCGAAAGGTTGGAATAACAACGGTGCATTGCATACGGAAGCGTTAGGCGATGGCTTCTTCTATTTCTTCTGGACGTGGAGACTCGACGAGTTTTTTTCCTTTGCACAAAACAATGCGTGAGCTGTATTTGCGCATAGCGTCGTAATCGTGCGAAGCCATAACAACAGCGGTTCCGCCTTCGCTAATCATTTTCAATAAATCTAAAATGCCTTTGGCAGTGGAAGGGTCTAAGTTTCCAGTAGGCTCGTCGGCAATAATGAGATGCGGCGAGTTCAACAACGCTCGGGCAATAGCCAAGCGTTGCTGTTCTCCACCACTTAATTCAAAAGGCATTTTTTGTTTCTTTTCTGAAAGTCCAACAAGCTCCAACACGTCGTCTATGCGACTGTGAATGGCGGAACTTTTGTTCCATCCTGTTGCACGCAGCACGAATTCCAAATTGTCTGAAACCGAACGGTCGGTAAGTAATTCGAAATTCTGAAAAACGATTCCCAATTTTCTACGAAGTTCTGAAATACGCTTCAGCGTTAGCTTGCGCAGATCGGCGTTGCACACTTGACCTTTTCCGTTCTTCAACGGAATGTCGGCGTAAAGCGTTTTCAATAAACTCGATTTTCCACTCCCGGTTTTACCAATAAGGAAAACGAATTCACCGTCGAATACTTCGAAGTCTATATCTTCCAACACGCATATTTTTCCTTGAAAAATAGAAGCGCGTTCGAGCGATACAATGCAATTGGTGTTCTCTTTCATTCTTCTGATTAGTCTACCTTGAAGGCTTTCTTGCTCACTTTACCGTTGATGGTAATTTTTTCAATAGTCATGTCAAGTGCTTGACCGCCCGCATTGATTTGAATGCTTTTCGGGAAGATCATTCCATCTACGGTCATGAAATCTTTGAAGTTTGTTTCAGAAGTTACAGCTCCTTCAGGTCCTTCTTCAACAGAGTAAGTTGAAACCAACTGTCCGGTCGCTTTGTCGAAGTATTCTGTCTTCACCACTTTGTTTTTCTCATTCAATGTTTCAAGCATGTACACTTCTTTTTCGTTGCGCATAATGCTTCCAGCAAGATTCAATGAATATCCGTAATCAGCCATGTGATCGCGAAGGAAGAAGTCTGCTTCCATCTTAGCTTTCAAAACATCTTTTTCTTCGGTTGGTTGTTCTTTCCCCATTTGCTTCACTACCAATTTCGTTCCGTCGAAAATTTGAGTGGAAATTTTCATTGGTCCCATGCTAACTTCAACACGAAGCATTTTGTTGTCGAAGGTTAAGGTTTCAATGTTTATTGAAGTTCCTTGAACGCTCATCTTACCTTCTTGCTTCATTGATTTAACTTTCTTGAATTTGTCTTTTCCACCGTTTGCGGCGTAGTAGGCTTCAACAACAGTAGCAGCGGTAACGCCCGCAGCGGGAGGAAGAATTCCTTTCGATACACTTGCGTCTGTGTTGAATTGCATCACCTCTGTTTTGCTGAACTGTTTTAATTTTTCAAGAATGTCTTTATTTCCAACTACAGAAATGTAACAGTTGTTTGCTTTCAAGAATTTCTTAGCAGCAGCCTGTACGTCTTCCGCAGTGATGGCGTTCAAACGTTCGAGGTACGTTTCGTAGTAGTCAGCAGGCAAGTTGTATTTTGAAATGTTGTAAGCGAACTGCGCAACGGTTCCGGCATTTTCAAGTCGGCGAGCGAATGCTCCGGACATGATGCTTTTAGCAGACTTTAACGTTTCAGCAGAAACAGCTTCGTTACACAAGCGATCCATTTCCAACAACAATTGTACAATTGCGCTATCGGTAACTTCGTTACGCACGCTTGCTCCTGCGCTGAAACTTCCAATTACATCATCTGGACTCATAGAAGAATAAGCACCGTAAGTATACGCTTTGTCTTCACGAAGATTTTGCATTAAGCGAGTTTGAAATCCGCTTCCACCAAGGATGTTATTCAACACAGTCGCTGCTAAATAATCTGCAGAGGTAATGTTCAAAGGCATTGCGTAAGTCACGTCAATAACGCTTTGTACAGCACCAGGCATAGCAACGAACGCGACTTGATTGGATTTCAATTCAGCAGGAGCAGGGTAGGTTCTTGTTGGAACCGCGTTACCTGTCCATTCACCGAAATATTTTTTCGCAGAAGCCAACGCTTGATCCGGAGTTACATCTCCAACTACAACCAACGTCGCAACCAACGGTGAGAAGTAGGTTTGGTAGTAACCCATAAGGTCTTCACGAGTGATGTTGTTCAGAGTGTTTTCGGTAACGAATTCTCCGTAAGGGTGACGAGCACCGTAGCGCACCACGTTTCCAATTTTATCTGAAACCGCATTTGGATCGGTCTTTTCGCTGGTTAAACCAGAGATCATTTGCTTTCTTGTTTTCTCTAACTCTTCAGCAGGGAAACTTGGGTGAAGCAACACGTCTTGCATAAGTGCAAGTAAGGTTTCGCTGTGCTTACTTAAGCAAGAACCTGAAACGCTTGAAGAAGAAGTAGAAAGTGATCCGCCAATGAAATCAATGGCTTCGTCAATTTGTCCTTTTGTCTTCGTGGCTGTTCCGGCAGAAAGTAAATCTCCTGCAAGAGAAATGTATCCGGCTTTGTTTCCTTCAGCAATCGGAGTAAGGTTCAACGAAAGCGAATACGTTACGCTCGGAAGCTTGTGGTTTTCCACCACAATCACTTTCATTCCGTTATCTAGTTTGAAGGTCGTTGCTTTTCCAATTTGAATTTTCGGAGCAGGACCGGGCTGAGGAACAATGCTTCTGTCGATTGGAGTCGACTTCGGAGTTGTTTTCTTTGAAGGTTGCGCAATTGCTGTAGAAACAAGCAATGCGGCGAGTAAGGTGTATATGAATTTCATTTTAATTCGAATCTTAGTTTGCAGAAAGTTTAGGGTCGTTTAGGAAGTACAACACCACGCGGTTTTCAGGTGTGTAGTACTTGCGCGCAGCTGCACGCAGGTCTTCACGAGTCACCTTCATGTAACGTTCAATTTCAGTATTAATTAAATTGGCATTGCCGAAATAAGTGTGATAGTTCGCAAGGCTTTCAGCAATTCCTGCCATAGAACTGTTGCTTGAAACGAATGTGCTTTCGATTTGATTTTTCAATTTTTCGAATTCTTTTTCCGTTACCAATTCCTCTTTCACTTTGTCGAATTCTTTGTTCATGCCGTCTTCCAAAGTCTTTGGATCAACACCCATGTTCGCTAGACCAAAAGCCAACGTTAATCCTGGATCTTCTAGGTTGAAGGTGAAAGCACCGCAGTACAACGAAAGCTGTTGCTCTTCCACCATGGCTCTGTTTAGTCGAGAACTTTCTCCGTTTGAAAGCAGTATATTCAGCATGTCTACGGCATAATATTCAGGGGTTCCTTGAGCAGGAATGTGGTAGGCTTGAACAACCATTGGAAGTTCATCTTTTCCGAAGATGGTATCGCGCACCTCGCCGGTGTTGATGTCTTCTTTCACGGTTGGACGAGGAATTGCGTTTGTTCCTTTTGGAATATCGCCGAAGTATTTCGCGATAAGCTTTTTCGTTTCTTCAACGTTCATGTCTCCGGCTAGCGAAAGCACAGCGTTGTTCGGAACGTAGAATGTTTTGTAGAAGTTCACGAAGTCTTCGTCTTTCGCTGCGTTCAAGTCTTCCATGCTTCCGATTGGAGACCAAGCGTAAGGATGTTTTTTGTAGGCGTGTTTCAACGCTTCAGGAAGAAGGCTTCCGTAGGGTTGGTTATCGTAACGCATACGCTTTTCTTCTTTCACTACTTCGCGTTGTGTTTCAATTCCTTTGTTTTCCACTTTCGCGTGAAGCATACGCTCGCTTTCTAACCAAAGGCCTAATTCAAGCTGATTGCTTGGCATAAGATCGTAATAGAAAGTGCGGTCTTGTGTGGTGTTTGCGTTTAGTCCACCACCAGCGTTCTCAACGTATTTCGCGTATTCTCCGCGACCGATGTTATCTGAACCTTCGAACAACAAGTGTTCAAAGAAGTGCGCCATACCGGTTCTGCCTACTTGTTCGTTTTTCGAACCCACGTGGTAAAGCACGGTAACGGCTACGATAGGGGTGCTGTGATCTTCATGAAGAATTACGTGCAAGCCGTTTGGCAAATCGTATTCAATGAATTTAATGTTTTGCGCTTGCGCCGCGAAAGAGCAGAGCAGAGCAACAAAGAGAGTTACTTTTTTCATGTGTTAAATATGGTTTGAAATACCGCTAGCGAAGATACTAAAGCGGAGCTTAGATTGCGAAGCAAAGATTTATTTCACCTCCTTCCCATTCACATCAATCGTTATCCAAGCCCCATCTTTATCCTTCTGCACCTGCGCCTTTCCACCCGAGAAGGTTTTTACGTCGTGGTAGATGCACGGAATGACTTCGTTGCCGGCTTCATCTACGAATCCTTTTTTTCTTCCTTCGGGGAAGTTAATGCTCACGATCATTCGTCCGTCGGCGAACTGACCGTTAATGCCGTCGTATTTGCAGGGGAGGACAATTTTTCCGGAAGTATTAATTCTTCCTGACTTCCCATTTTTCTTCACGTTGGAAAGGCCGCGGTTGAAGTCGCCGGTTAATTCATATTCGAAGGGAGTGGTAATTTTTCCTTCTTTGTTCAAGTGCCCCCAAAGGTTATCCTTTTTCGCAATGACAAATCCTTCGCTGAAATTCCCAGCCCAATCATATTCGAATGGAATAACGATTTCTCCTTTTTCATTGATGAATCCGTGCTTGCCGTTCAGAATGGCGTGTGCCAATCCTTCGCGGTAGTATGCTATACTTTCGTATTGAAAGGGAATGAGAATTTTCCCTACTTTGTCAATGATTCCGAATTTGCCATTCAATTGGGTAATGGCGCCCTCACCGCTGAAACGAATTTCGGCTTCGTAAATAATGGGAAGAATTTCTTTTCCTTCTTTGTCAATGATACCCCATTTTCCGTCTTTTTGCGCCACCGATGATTCTAGACCAAAGTCTTTGATTCGGTCATATACAATGGGAATAACAATTTTCCCTTCTTTGTTAATGCATCCCATTTTTCCGTCTTTGTAAATGGTTGCTAATCCGCTTGAATAGTTTCCAATGCTCCCGTATTCCAGTGGTAGAATTTTTTTTCCTTTCTTGTCGAAGCATCCGTATTTCTGATCTATTCCAACTACAATCAAATCCGAAAACCGCATACTGCGGTAGAACCAATCGTCTGCATCGGTATAAATAACAGGAAGCACTTCGTTTCCTTGCTTGTCAATGTATCCGTAATGGGTAGGGTAGTCCCCGAAAATTTCAACGCGAGCAACACCATCCATGAATGGTTCAATCTCATCGTACATCATTGGGACAATCACATTTCCCAGCGTATCAATAATTCCCTTCTTGTCGTTTGTTCGAAAACTCGCCAACCCGTCTCTAAAATCGTAAATGCGATAGATTTCGTTTTTCGGAATGAATTTCTTCGTCGCTCGATCGTACGTTCCTTCGATTTTGGTTTGGGCGGATGCTGTTTGGAAGATCCCGAGCGCTATTGGGAGTAGGATTGCAAGAAATAAATTTCTAAAAATATTATTGTTTATCATTTCTTGACGTTTGATCATGAGATTTAATGAAATTAGACAATGGGAGTTTTTTTCTTCCTGTCCGCTTGTAATATGCGATTGCGTCACTGATTTGTTGCTTCTCTTCCTGTGTTAAAGGCCTAGAATCAACGAAGAAATCTATACCTTGAGGTTCTTTTACATGTCCCATAATTGAGTCTAGTCGGCGCTATTATTACAGAGCCCCATATTAATTACCAGTTTTTAGATTGAAGCTCCAATTCTTTCTGGGTTAATACGTGACTTTTTTTTTATTTGTCTGTTGGAAATTTCTGCGCGTTCTATTAAATCTTGTTTTGTGAAAACGACATCATTTGATTTAATAGACTTCATACTTTTTTTCTCGTTTTCACAGACGGTAATTTTTTTTTAACATTTTTCGCCTTCAATTTTGTCATCAATTTTCTGAAGTCAATAAGTTCTTCTTCTGTCCAAGGTATAGATTGAACAGTGAAGTCTACATTTTTCGGTTCTCTTATTAGTCCCATTTTTTTATGATTTAAAGTATTGTTTAATTAGCCGCATGGCTGCATTGGTTTCGATGAACATTCTTAGCCCTCGGAAATGAGTTGCATGAAGCGATACTTTGTAGTGTTTTATTAATGCTGTTTTAGCATCAAAAGCAACAAAGCCCTGATATTCTTTATCAACAGAAACTTTGCAAGCGTAAGCAACAAGATTTCCAGGAACACCTAAATAAACTTTGTTTTTGTTCTTATTAAAGTTTGCACTCTCAATGAGGTGCATGAAAATATGGTCTTGCTTGTCTTCAATACTAATAAGTCCCTGAATGATCGTTGTGTTGTTTCCTGTTGTGAGTTTATAAACTTCTTTAGTCTTGTCCTTTATCTCTTTTGCCCACTCAAATTGCCATTCCGTTTTATGAATTTGTTTCAAATCTTTTAAACCAAGTCGAACAATTTCTGTATCAAATACTTCTCCAGTTGATGTGTTTTCAATAGAGTTTGTGAGTTTGTCAATCAAAAAGTCAAGCGGCTTAATACTAGATTTTTTCATTAATCGAAGTTAAAGAAAAAACAGTCAGTTTCGACTTTTGTCATTTTCAAAAATCACGTCATTAAATGGGGAATTTTCCATGTTTTCAATCTCGCCAAAGCCTTTATAACGTCTAAAACCTACCCATTATTGGCCTATGTAGCGAGACTGGTGATGGACTGTTGCGGTTAGATAAAGGTAATTAAAATGAAAGCGAAAATTAATTATTCAAAACAATTCTTCCATACCCCTGATAGAAGTGGAAAGCCTTTGAGCGAAGCGAAAAGCTTGGAACGGATAGCAGGAAAAAGGTTCAAAAAATGTCTTTGACGAATGCCCTTCGGGCGAATGTTACTTTGTAACGAATGTCTGCGACGATTTAATCAACGCAGTTCCAACAACGTAGTTCCAACAACGTAGTTCCAACAACGAAGTTAAAGGTTCCAACTACGCTTTCTTCTCTCTGTTAGATTTGGTAATAGCAAGGGCAAAAGCAATGCCGAAAAGAAGGGTGATTAAGCCAGCGAAATACGGTATGATATTAACCATTTTTTGAGTTTAGTATTAGTTTTAAATAGATACCGAAGGCTATGATAGATGGCACCCAAAGACCAATGAAAATCCCATCTTGTTTTTCGCCTTGAAAGTATAAAACCTCGGAGAAAATAAGTGACATGAGTGCTGAAGCGAAGAGTATTTTGTCTGTAAGAGTAAATTTCTTTAACATAAATATAATTTTGCTTGAAGATAGTGTAGAAAATTCCAATTCAAGCTTGCTCTCAAAGAAATAACTTTTTGTTAATGAGGATATAAATTGGCCCATTCATTAATTATGAATAAAAATTCCCAATACGCATCCCGATAGCTATCGGGAGGAATAAAATCTTCGATTTTCAATCACTTATGCCGAAACCAACAATCCATCCTCGAACTCTCATATTCCTTAAACACCGTGTTCACCGGTGCTCCGTGAATAAGCCGATCATTGAATTGGGTGCGAGCAATGTAATTGAATGCACCCATGTCGCCGGTGTAGGCCGTTTCATTATTCATATTGAAATGCTCGTGAATGAAGCAAAGCTTTTCGAGGAAATTCAACATGACGGTTGTTGATGCGCCAATGATTCCGCAGTTCAGTAAGGTGGATTGTGCGAATGTTTGTTCGTATTCCGCAAAGCCAGTAATCTGATTTCTGAAATGAGTTGAATGATCATTCATCCATTCGTTGTCCAATGTTTTCGGTTCGTCGCCGCAGAAGAGTGTATCTCGATTTTCTTGAAACAGAAAAGTCTCGAACGGATTCTGTACTACAACAACATCTGAAACATCGGTGACGAAAACGGATTTTATTGTTGAAGTGAAATTCAATAAGAAGTCGCGATAAATGAAATAACGGAAGACATTCGGATTGAAAGCTGGATTGTATTCCACTTCAATGAAGGTGATGTTTTCATTCGAAAACTTCCGACAAGTTTCTTCCGAAAAACTGTTGTGAAAAATAACGCCGTGCAAATTCAAAAGCTGAATAGATTCAGCCCAGGCTTGAACCAAGGCGTAGTTGTCGTCTTCAAGCGTAGTGTTGCGGTTCACGTCATACACGCCGGCAATGTGACAAGCCAAAATAATGTTCTCAGACCTCGGGGTGTAATTGAACAACGTTGCCATTAATTCGAAAGCGGGGCGTTATTTTTTTTAACGGTGGCGCTTATGCTGTTCGGCATATTTCGATAATAAATATACGAGCGAAGATCTACTTTCTCCACGCGGAATTTCGCTTCTGCTTGCTCGAAGAAATCAGCGTCTGCAGCATAACCACTCTTCAAGCAAATCGTAGTGAACACTTCGCGTCTTCCGAAAAGTGTTCCGAATAAAATGCAATCGTCTAAGTGCACCAACTGCGTGTGATCATCTTTATCCGGAACGAAGTAATCATCTGAATTATTCACCATGGTTTCCGTGAAAGATGCAATCAAATCAAGCGACTCTATTTTCTCTAAACAAGAACTCAAATGATGAGGTTTGTATTCATCGTCGCTATCTAAAATCGTAATGAACTCGCCAATGCTGTTGAGAACGCCGCGGTCGATGGATTTCGATTGACCTCGGTTGCTGTGGCGGACGTAAATGATTTTGTCTTCGTGTTGCTCGGCATATTGCAGCATTTGCGCACGACTGTCGTTCGTTCCGCCGTCGTCGATTATGATTAGCTCGAAATCTTGAAAATCTTGATTCAACACAGAGTCGATGGCTCTTTTAATAAAAGCGAACTCGGTGTTGTATACGGCCATTAGGACAGATATCTTGACTTTCTTCAGCATAACAGGAAACGCTATATTTTTTCCGATTGCAAAGAAGCGGGAAAATTTCCGAATCGCTGTTAAATAAATGTTTTATTTGAAAATTGCTTCTTTCTCAGATTAGCCAATTTGATTTACTGCAATTTCAGAATACCTTCAATAGACAGGTCTTCATCGATTAGTGGCCAATGAATGCCATAACCTGAAGGGGATATTTTATAGAACATCCGCTGATATTCATCGGCAGATTTCAATTTCAATGAAAGTGAATCTAATGCAACTTTAATCTCATTTCCATCAATGTTGAGGTAAATGAAATCCTTATCGAATTTTATTGAGTCTATTTTGTGGGTTGCAATCATAATTTATTTATTGAAATGGTTATTCCACGAATCAACGATAAGATCGAAGTGTTGGTATATTATTTTCTTGATTTCTTTTCTTGCTGCCGGAGTCATATTGAATGAAAAATCTTCTCGTATTTCTACCTCATCCACCATAATCCAATATTTACATTCCATGTCACCCTTTTCGGCATGAATGTGAATAGGTTCAGCGTTTTCATTTGAGTAGAAAAACAATCTCCATCCGAATATGTATAGTACTGTTGGCATTCAGAACGAATATACCACTCTTTAAATTGTATTCAAAATAAAAACGAATGTTATCGTCTCCGACATCCGTTGCTTTGCAACATTCGCCCATCGGGCAGTCGTCGCAGACATTCGCCCATCGGGCATACGCTCGCTAGCGAGCTTTAGTGCTTCCGCCTAGGAAAAGATGCGTCAACGAAATCACAAACGACAACCACAACGCCGACCAAAAACCATCGATCTTAAATCCTTCTACAATCTCACCAGCCATGAGTAGCATAGAAGCGTTAATCACCAATAAAAACAGTCCCATTGTGAATAGCGTTGCAGGTATGGTGAAAAGAACGAGAATAGGCTTCACGAATTTGTTCAACAGCGTAATGACAATCGCGCTAATGATAACGGTAATCGAAGAGTCTACCGAAAATCCATCGAGCAAATAATCTCCGATGAATAAGGCCAAACAAGTGATCATCAATTGAAAAGTGGTCTTGAAAAAGCTGTTGGGTTTTTGTTCCATAAAATTATTTTCAGTATGCGAAGTTCGAAAAGATGAACGAATAATTTTTCTTTTCCGTTTGATTTCCTGCTTTCTTTTCGAAATTTCTTTTCTTTGTTGGTATGAAGAATATTTTCTTGCGCTCGTTCATTTTCGCTTTGGTGCTTTCTGCTCATTCCGCCGGAGCTTTTACTTTTCCCGCTGGAACCGTTTGGTTCAACACAGACTATCCATTCAACACCGATCTCCTGCGCGATAAACTAGTCATTCTCGGATGTCTTCAACCCGAAGAAATCACTGGCGTTGGCGCCATGGTAGATCTGCAGGAAGAATTCCTTACTGTTCCGCAAGTGCAGTGTATTACTCTTATTCCAGCGCGCGAACCAGCCTACAGCAGACAGGAAATCTTCGACTTCATTCAACAAAATGGAATCAGCCATCCGGTTGCAATTGTTCCGAATTGGGGAGATATTCCTTTGATAGAAGCGAACCGACTTCCACAAATATTAGTTTTCAATAAGTCTATGAAAGAAGCGGTTCTTGCCATTCAAGGAACGCGAGAACTCCCGACAATTGGCGCAGCCGTGAGCGAGATCATCAAGGTTGACTTAAACAGCTATTCGCTATGGCAACCGACCATAACACCCGAGCCCAAACATTGGGCGAATCCACTCATTGAACTTCCAAACGACTTGTGCTACTTCTCCGGAGAACTCGCAGTTTCAGAGCCGGCGCTTTTCCGAGTGAGCACTATAAGCGAAGACGGAATGATTCAAAAAAGAATTGGCGGAGTGCGCGGATATATAGACGGAGAAATCTCTGTCGCACAAATGAAAAAGCCTATGGGCGTGACTTTCAGCTATGCCGAACAACTGCTCTACATTGCCGATCCGCTCAATCATGCCATTCGCATCTACGACAACGATCAGCATGTGTTGCTTACCATTCTTGGAAATGGAAAACAACCGAACATAGAAAATTTCGAAAAGGCCATTGCGTGGAAAGGTGCCATTCCTTATCCAACAGATGTGCTTATCGTGAAAAACAAAATCTATGTCCTTGCCGGAAACGATTGCAGCGTATGGGAATTGAATACCGCCGACCAGTCTTCGAAATTAATTTGGAGAAGCGAAAACAAAGACGCACAAGGCAATGCACTTAGCGCCCTTTCCCTTCAATTCTTCAACAAAGAATTTTACATGCTGAAAAGCAACGGAACGATTTCGAAGTTCAAAAAGAAGAAAGAGCAAATCGCCTATGCGCCGGAAACACCTTTGAATCGTGCAGGTGGATTCACCTTTTACAACAACGATCTTGTCATTAGCGAACCCTTCAATCAGAAAATTTCATGGTTAGGAAGTGTGAAGAATATGGCGGGAAGTGGTGCGGTTGGACTGAAAGACGGAGCTGCTGACACGGCGCAGTTCACACGCCCCATGGCTTTGAATAAAATTGGAAGTGAAATTTTTGTTTGCGAAGGCGGATACGGTGTGCTGCGCAAATGGCGCATGGTGTCGAATGAAGTGAAGAGTTTTTATCCGGTGGTGAGTCAAGAGGCTTTGTACTCGGGCGAATCTCCAAATGCAGGAGAGGCGGTTGCGTTAGAGCCATTGATTGTTGAACCTGGAAAGACAACTTTGAAATTGAGCATCGATGCTCCCGGATATTTCTTGTTGAATAACGAAGAGAACGGCGTCTTCATAGACGAGAATTCAGGGGTGAGTGCTTCAGCAGAACAATTGACCGACGGAAAAATTGATTTAACGATAGAGGTGTCGGAAACGCGCACAGAGATGGGATTTATTCAATTGGGATTGCAGCTTGTGTTACATCCGGAAGATGCGCCGAAGATGACTTACTTGAAACGAATGTTTGTCGTCTTCACTTATGAAATTCTTCCGGGAAGCGAACACGAGCAAGAGCTCATTATTCATCCGTTTGTTAAAGCGAATTAATCGTCGCCGCGAAGTCTTCCTAACTCAAGTGCCGCTTCTGTATAGTCTGGCTTAATCTTCAAGGCTAAATTCAAATCGGCTTCAGCATTTACTTTATCACCTTTTCCTTCGTGACAAAGTGCACGGTTGTAGGCGGCTTGATAATATCCAGGGTTTTTCTCCAATGCTAAATTGAATGCTTCAATTCCTTTCTGATAGTCCTTCAAATACACGAGGTATACGAATCCTTTGTTGAAATAGGCCGCAGAAAAATTCGCGTCAATTCCAATAATCTTGTCGTAGCATTGTAGCGCCTCTTGATAATTGTTCGAGTTTTTTACGCCTGTTTCTTGAAGGAAAATAGCCTTATTGTAATACGGCTCTACGAGGTTTGGATGAATGTCGATGGCTGAATTGTAATATTCTTTCGCAAGCGGATTGCCATAACTAGCACAAACCAATCCCGCTTCTAAGTAGGCGTCGTAATAACTTGGGTCAACTTCAATGGCGGTTTGGTAAGAGCTTAAAGCCAATGTGGTGTCTTTCACTTGACGGTACAATCTTCCTTTCAGGTAATAGGCGTAGGCTACACGCTCGTCTTGACGAAGCACGGTGTTAATATGCTGAAGCGCCAATTCGTAATTATTCAAAGCAATTTCCATGGCTGCCTTTTCAAGCAATCCTTCTTTGTGCTGAGGGTCTTTTTCAATACACTTTTGATAGTCTTTGTACGCTTCAACCACGCGCTGTTGGTCGAAGTGAATTTTTCCAGCCGTGAAATAAATGTCTGCTTTCGTAGAATCAATGGCCTTGGCGCGAGCAATATCTGAATTCGCTTCAGCGTATTTTTTCAATTGTGAATAGTAACGGGCACGCTCGAGGTAATGCGCAATGTTGTTTGGCTCAGCAGTGATCTTGGCGTTAATAGCCCGAAGCGTGCTGTCTGATGTCTCTTCAATGCCCAAGTCTTTGCCTGAATTGCAGCTTTTGCATGATTCAAGGGTAGAGGCGAAGGCACAAACGAGTACCAGTGCGAAAACAGAAATTAAGGTTTTGGGCTTTTTCAACATAACATTCAATTGAGCTATCAAAAGTAAGGTGTTCGTCTTTTCTTTCCTTGAAGAATTTATTTTACGGTCGATTTTCGACCTTTGCAGAACATTAATTTCAAACCATTGGCATCCGAAGGTAAACAGTTCGTTTCGAGTTTTTCATGGAATTCCGCTACGGTGGTTTTGCAGATTCTGATTCAGTTGGGCTACACAGCCTTGCTGGCAAGGCTTATAGCTCCAGAGAATTTTGCTGTGATGGGAATTGTGCTTAGCCTTATGGGTTTCGCCGAGATCTTTTCACAGATTGGTTTAGGCCCTGCACTCATTCAACGAAAGGACATTGAGCAATCGCACATCAATTCGGCATTCACCACCTCGTTGGGGTTGGGACTAATTTTCACCTTGTCTTTTGTCGCTGCAGCACCTTTGATTGCTAGCGCCTACGGCATTGATACGTTGAAGGAAATTATTCCTGTGGTGTGTTCAAGCTTCACCATTTCAGCATTGAGCGTGGTTCCGCGAAACCTCATGATGAAGGAAATGAAATTCAAATCGTTCTTCACTGCGAGCATGCTAAGCATAGTAGGTGGAAACCTAATCGTTGGATTGTGGTTGGCTTACGGTGGATACGAGATCTGGGCTTACGTGTGGGCGTTATTCGCGCAGAATGCCCTTATGACTTTGGCCTGTTGGATCCTCCAGCCGACGAGGGTTCAATTCAAATGGAATAAAAAAGCGACGCTGCAATTGTTGAATTACGGCGCAGGAAGTTCACTGTTCAATGCATTGAATTACGCAGCAACGAAAGTAGACGTTGCCGTTCTTCCCCTCTTCTCCAAGGGCAGTGCTCTCTTTCCGAATACTGTTTCATTGAATCAAGCAGGCATGTACGAAAGAGGCGCTTATGTAGCTTCACTTCCAATTACCATTATGGCGAAACTGAGCGATAGCGTATTGTTCAGCGGCATGTCGAAATTGCAAGAAGAGACTGAACGCTTGAAGCGCGTAGTTCTTGCGGCCACAAATGTCTTGAGTATATTGATTTTTCCAATAGCTTGTTTCGTTTTCATTTTTAGTGA
>CAMCVP010000027.1 GCA_945881835.1 Chryseobacterium gleum
GGTAAGCTTCCCGAAAAACTGAAACATCTTAAATTAGAGTCCGTAAAACTCAACCATCATGAAAAACTCAAAATTTACGGAGTCTCAAATCGTATCGATTTTAAAACTTCAGGACAGCGGAATGTCTGTCAATGAGATCTGCCGTCAACACGGTATTAGTCAACCAACTTTTTTCAATTGGAAAAAGAAATTTTCTGGAATGGATGCCACACACTTGAAGCGCCTGAAAGAACTTGAGTCAGAAAATTCACGATTAAAACGGATGTACGCCGATGTTAGTTTACAACGCGATGCACTAAAGGATTTGATTGAAAAAAAGCTCTGAAGCCTGCGGAGAAAAGAAGCTCAGGTGAGTTTTTAATTGAGCGACATCACCTGAGTATCCGACAGGCTTGCCATTTGCTTAAGATTAGCACGTCGTCCTTTTACTACAAATCAAGATTGAAAAATGATGACCCTATCATTGAAGCATTTAAGAATTTGGCTGATCAGCACTATCGCTGGGGCTTTTGGATGATGCATCATTATTTACGTAACGAAGGTGCAATTTGGAATCACAAGCGCACTTATCGCGTCTATACCTCTATGAATCTTAATCTACGCTCTAAACGCCGCAAGCGATTGCCTAAACGCACACAACACGCATTGCTACAACCTTTGCATCCGAACATTCACTGGTCTATGGATTTTATGCAAGACAACCTAAGCGATGGCAAGAAGTTTCGTGTATTGAATGTGATTGACGATTTTAATCGCGAGTGTCTTGCAATTGTTCCATCGAAATCAATTACCAGTCACAGGGTAATTAGCGAGTTGGAAAATTTAACTACTTGGAGAGGAGTTCCTGAAAAAATACGTGTTGACAATGGGCCTGAATTTATTGCAGAAAGACTTAAAGACTGGTGCTTTTTCAAGGGTGTTGAACTTACTTTTATTCAACCCGGTAAACCTGCACAAAATGGCTATATCGAGCGCTTCAACAGAACCTTCAGAGATGAGGTCCTTAGCATGCATTTATTTAGTTCATTAGAAAGCTTTAAAAACACTGCGCATCAATGGGTTCATGTATACAATCACAAACGTCCACATTGCTCACTGGCTAACCTATCTCCAAGAAACTTCCTTCTTAAACATGCAAAACCACATTTAATTGATTCTGATTTTCCAACCTTTCAAATAGATAACTAACTTAGCAACAACAAATAACCCAGGTACTCTAATTTAAAACGTTACAGTTAAGGGGAAGTTTACCGTCTGTAGAGGTTAACGATGGAATAGTCTATGTTCAATCAGAAGCCAATTCGTTAAGTTGTCACCCCATATTTCTTTTCCGCGATGAAAATAACGAAGCGTCGTTTGCCTTTTTCAATGATCTAAAGAACGATAAGATTGGATTATTGAATTACCCTTTAGGAAAGCACTATCGCGAAAAAGAATTCTTCAAAGTGTTTCATGAATATCTACCATTGAACGAATGGAAGAAATCGGGTAACAATGAATTTTATCAAAGAATTGAAGAGTTAACCGAAACATTTAAAGGAAGGACTTTCGAGCGTGAGAAGTTGTTGCAGTTTGTAATAAATGAAACCAAAGGATACTGCTCCATTCAAGGTAATCCGGGGATTGGAAAGTCGGCTTTGATTGCTCAGTTCTTCAAAGACCTTCGTGCAAGCGATAAGGCGAAGAATGTAAATGTGGTGGAGTATTTTATTCGAAGAGGAACGGCTCAGGCACAAACGGAATATTTGTTGAATTACCTCATTAAGCGCACCGATGAACTTTTCCCGCAAGGAAAGGAGGTTAGAGCTGAAGGAAAAATGGTGTTTGAAATACAGCAGCAGCTGTTTAATAAATGGCGATTGTGGGCAGAACACAGCAACGGTAAGAAATTACTTTTTTTGATTGATGGTTTAGATGAAGGGGTAGAGAATAATATTGTCAGCTACTTGCCTCGCGAGAATTTTCAAGACATTTTAATCATCTACGGATCTCGTCCTGGCGGTCACAAGACCATAGATGAATTATGGGCAACACTTCCATTAGAGAGTCATAGTAAAATTGAATTGTTCGGTTTAAGCAAGGAAGATATTCGAGCGTTGATCTATGAGGTGGCGAATAAATATGATTTGGAAAAAGACAGTGAGTGGATTGAAGCCGTGCAAAAACGTTCGCAAGGAAATCCGTTGTATTTAAAATTGTTATGCGATTCAATTGAGAATGGGGGGATTGCTTTGAACGATCTCAATGCCCTTCCCTCAAAAATTGATGAGTATTATAAAGCCATCTTGTTACGATATGCGCAAGATCCAGATGGCGATGCGTTATTGGCTGGTTTGTACACATTTGCTGCAGCAAAAGATTATTTGACCATGGCTCATCTCGGGCTGATGAATCAATTGAGAGACGCCACCTTAGAGCGTATTGGCAGCACATTGAAGGAAGTGCTGTATGAAAATCCTTTGACGGAAGATGTTTTAGATTACCAGCTTTTCCACGAAAGTTTCCGTGAGTATTTGGTAAAAGAAAAAACGCTGAAAGTGAGCGAGGCGAAACAGCGAATCATTGAATTCTGCGGAAGATGGAAGGAGTTAGATGGACAATGGGAGCAACGGTATGTTTTGGAGCATTATGCCTCGCATTTGCATGAGAGCATTAAAGATCATCATTCAGAATTATTACTGAAGTTGATTTACGACACCGATTTTCAAACCACACAGAAGAAAGTTCTTCGTGGCTTTGAAGCCACCAACACGCTTTTTCGTTTGGCATTGTTGAAGGCATCAGATTTAAAACGATTTGATGAGCAATTGGAAGCCGGACTGTGTTTAGTTGATTTGAAATACGAAGAAGCCAACGACGCTCCTCAGATAGTAGCCATGGTTGCCAACGGTGAAATTGATTTGGCCTTGAAGCGCATTGAAAGTTTTGGCGGTTCAGACAAAGAAGGAATGCAACGCAAGTTCATCCTGTATATGCTCTGCCTTATGGAGCTTACTCTTTTGGACAGCAAGGATAAGCCATTTAGAAAAGAGGGCATTGAAAGGTTGCTAAATCATTTGGATGAGCACATTCCACGAGATACATCATTGATTAATTGGAATGATTTCTTTTCTTCCTATCTGATGTTTCAAATGGCTTGCGAATGGGGCGAGTTAGGATTTGATTATTTATTGGTATATAGTCGCACTGAAATTTTGGAAAGTGACTGGATACCCGAAAAAAGTCCTTATAGTTCAAAGCAAATAGAAGTTCTCTTAAACTCTTCTGAAATTATAAGCAATGAAGGTGAAAAGAGCATTACCCTAAATCGCATCGCCGTTGAACTATCGAAACAAGGTCACTTGGAGGCATCGGTGTCAGTTTTAAAGAAATCGTTAGCCATCGCTCGCGGCATAAGTTCTGACTATTGGAAGAGTTTCGCTTTGAAGCATATTTCAGTAGATTTATACAAACAAGGGCAGGTTGAGCGATCACTCACAATCGCTCGTGAAATAAGTGAGGACTATTGGAAGAGCCTTGCTTTAAATTCTATCGCCGTTGAATTGAGCAATAAAGGGCAGGTGAAGGAATCTTCATTGCTTTTGCAGGAATCACTGGCAATCGCAAGGTTAGTATGTGATGAGAGCGAAAAGAAGAGCGCTTTGAAGGATATTGCTATAGAGCTGAATAATATAGGGAAGTCGGAAGCAGCGGTATCTGTGATTCAGGAATCATTGGCCATCGCCAACGTTTTGAGTGATGGATTCTTTAGGCTCATAGCCTTTAAGGATTTTAACAAAGAAATGAATAAACGGGGTCGTTTGCCTCAAACAGCATCTGACATTCTGCAATTGCTAACTAGCATTAGAGGAATAACTGATGAAATAGAAAAGAGCAACTTGTTGAATTCCATCTCTTTAGAATATGCCAAACAAGGTAAAGTACAGGAGTCGCTCATCATCGCCCGAAACGTATGTGATGGAAAAGAAAAGTGTAATGTATTTAGTGTCATCGCCCTAGAAATGATTCAAAATGGTCAGTTTGCGGAAACTCTTGACATCGCCTGCGGAATGAGTGAAGATCATTGGAAGAGTCTTGCCCTAAATGCCATTTCAGAAGGACTGAGAATTAAGGGGCAGATGCAGGAGGCTACTTCGGTAATGCAGGAATCGCTTATAATCGCTCGAGGCATAAGTTCTGAATATTGGAGGAGTTGTGCCTTGAAGGATATCGCTGTTGAATTGAGAAAACAACAACAATTGAAGGAATCAGCAACAATAATGAATGAATCGTTGGTCATCGCCCGAGGTATAATTTCAGATATAATAAAAAATAGCGCCTTAAAGGATATAGCTGTAGAACTAATAAAACAAGGTTACTCGGAGGAATCTCTCGACATCGCTCGCGAAATGAGTTGTGATTTTAAGTTTGACGCCTTGAAAGCCATCACTGAAGAGCTAATCAAGCAGGGTAAGTTAAAGGAAGCGGCATTGCTGATGCGGGAATCTCTCGCCTTGGCGCGAAGTCTAAGAGACATAAGTCATAAGTGCAGCGCATTGAACACTATCTCCTTTAATCTAGTCAAATTGGGCGAGGTGGAAGAATCGGCAGCGGTCATGCAAGAATCTTTGGCCATCTCAAGAAGCATTAGTGATGAAACAGAAAAGAGCACCTCCTTGAATGCAATTTCTGTAGAACTCGCCAAACAAGGAAACTTCACAATGGCGGAAATTGTAGGGGTAGATATTCCTCAAATAGCCGAACGCCAGAACGCTTGGAAAGAAATCGCAAGATACAGGGTTGAGTTAGAGGACTGGCAAAAGGCCCTGAGGCAAATTGAAAATTTGCAAAGTGAAGAGACAAGGTTGTTTTACCAGAAGGGATGGGCAGAAAATATTAATGTTATAGATGTAAATGACATTTGTATTCGAGAAGCTTTGCCTCTGCTCATCAGTGATATCGGAAGCATAGAGAAATTACTTCAAAAGTGTGCTTTCCGGCAAGTATTCATAGTTTACCCATCACGCAAGTTGATTGACCGCTTCAACCGCACCCTCAACATCCAATGGGCATTAGACATAGTGACTCAATTCCCCAGAGATGGGAGTAGCTCACGTCTTTCAACCAATTTAGAGACTTGGCTTCATGAAATCGCCGATGAAGACGATCGTGAACAAATTGAGCTTTGGGCCAAGCAAGTGGCAAAGGGGAAGATTACGGAGGAGGAGTTTGGGGAGAGGGTGAACAGAATGTAAAAAAAACAAAAGATATGAATATTGAAAAAGTGTTTTTAGAGAAAAAAGGACAGGCCTTATTTCAATCCAATATTACTGCACATGTTGTGAGTTTATTGGTTACCGAAAGTGGTGAATCAGCGCAAACAGAAGGTTTGATTCCAAATGATAAGTTGATATTGAAAATAAGTTCAATTCCGCAAGCGTTGATTCCCAGTAGGTGTTATAAAAATAAAGTGAAAAATCCAAAGAAAGTTCCTGTGGATATTTTAGTTAACTTTCGACAAGGCGATTTTGTAAGTCAGTTTGTAAGATTTAAGCAACCTAATCCGAACTCATCTAAAAAAAAGAACTCTGACAAAATAGTTATCACAGTTCCCATTTTGGAATGGACCTACACACCAAAGTCACGTGAGCAATTGATTCAATGGTTTAATAGCAAAGTTGTAAATGGTATTTCGGGTTTTGAAACTGACGCTCAATTTTTACAGTGGTACTCTCAGAATATAAATGATGGGAAATGTGCTTATTGTGGTATTAGCGAAAGAGATTCGCAGAGAGTAGTCCATGAAGGTCATCTGACATCACTACGATTTCCAATTTATGGAACTGCAACTAATGGTGTGAATCGAGGATATTGGTTAGAGATAGATCGTAAAAATCCCAAAGGAATATATTCTGCGGATAATTGTAATCCATCTTGTTACTTCTGCAACAATGACAAAAGCGATGTATTCACCGATGAACAATACCAAGAATTCAAAGAGAATCGTGCGGGTTTCTTGCGAGGATTGTTGGGCTAGTCTTGAAGCCTAATAATGTCGAATCCGCCAAGATTATTAATGTAGTCTCGAGCCATATTGGTGGTGAAATTCTGATATGAAAACTCGAGGCCTGCAGAAGCTAATTCATGGGCGATGCAGATTATATATTTCAATGGATAATTGCGGTTATTGTATCGCAATGCTTGTCTTCTTGCTCTTCTGATATTGGGAATATTGTCAGGTGAGCCGATGCTCAGGATGGCGCTGATAATGTGTTCACGAGTGATGGTGTTGGGTATCGGCATAACTTAATTATTTTGAACTATTCATTGGTGGAACCTCTCCAAATTTAGCAAAGTATTGGTTCAATAGTTTAGTTTCTAGGTTTTTTGGCTCCGAAGTAGTTTTAAATGAAACATGCAATGTTTTCAGAGGGAATACTTTTCTCAATTTATTATTACCATTATATTTTGTTCCAAATGTATGAGCTGTTGCTTTTAGATTTGGGTTGAGAACCCGCCTAAGCATTCTTAGCCTTTCTCTTAAGTTGTCTGACTTACCAATGTATAAAATACCATGGTTGTCTATTCCCAAAACACGGTTGATTGTAATAGGCTTTTTGCCCTTGTAACAGTAAATATGATAAACCCCGCCGACTTCCGGGATGTTCTTCCAAAAGCGATCTTCTGCTAAAGATATAGGTTTCATTGAATATAGGTTTTAATCCACTCCGGCAATTCTTCCTCCTTCCCCAACTCTTTCGCCAACCTAACGCAGGCTTTTATTGATTCTTGCGTTGACTCCGCCTCAATTCCGCCATCAGGATCATCTTTTCTAATCTCTGCGGATTTAATAAAATAATAAAAAGCTGTATCAGTTTTTCTTAAACTTTCATGACTTTCTGCTATGGAATGATAATAGCTTCCGCGGAAATCTGCGAATTCTCGAAATGACCTACCATTCATGTATCTTAGGGCGTCCTTGCTGGAATTTAGGAAATTCATTCCTTTTTCAAATATTCTAAGGGCATTTTTAAATTGTTTCATTTCCTTATAACAATTCCCAATATTGAAATACATAGTTGTCACAATAGGGTGGTCATCGCCTCTAAATTTACGCTCTATACTTAAACAATTTTTGTAGTTTATTAAAGCTAAGGAATATTTTTTATTTTGGAATAAAACGTGAGCTAAGTTATTATAGGCTATTATTGTTTCGCGATGCCCTACACCAAAACGCTTTTCGTGAATTTCCACGACCATTTTTGAGTACTCAATTGCTAATTCAACCATTTTTAATCTATTATATGTAACTGCTAAATTATTGTAGATGGTTGACATGTTGAAATGATAAGTGTCTAATACTTTTAAATAAGTATTTAACGATTCAAGAAAATATTTCAGAGCAATATCATTATCACCTTTTGTTAAATAAATATAAGCAATATTATTAAGGGACAACGCGGTATCAGGGTGGTTTGAGCCCAGTGTTTTTAAGCGAATATCTAACGCCGTATTATAATTGAGTAATATTTCATCAAGTGTTTTTATTTTTTTGTAAAAACCGTCTTTACTCGTCTCAATGTACCCTTTTAAATTATGTGCAGAAGCAAGTTCTATAGGCGTCCAGTGGTATTTAGAGGAGTCTAAAATAATTTTTAAATACTCGTGAGATTTATCTGTTTGCCCTATTTCGCTATAGGCTTTGCATGTTTCGTAGTAGTATTTAAATGTCTTGTTAGGACTCAATTCTAAGAAGGAACTATCATTTATAGATTTAATAAGAAATTTTAAACAGCCTTCTATATTGTTAAATTTCTTTTCTGCCATGGCCATATGGTATAGAATTTCTGAGTCATGAAATATATTAGTATCAGCTTTAATCCTTTTGTAGAGCATTTTAGCATCATCAAAATCCAAAATATCAATGGCATTAAATGCTAGAAGTATTTGGACCTTTGAAGTAAGATTCAGAATATTAGAAACATTGCTTAAAAGTTGTCTTCTAAGCAATTGCTCCTGCAAGTCGTCTAGTGATTTGTTTACCATAAAAACGGCATGCCAATCATCGTTTGTAGGTTTAGAAAATAATTTTTCGACGAACATTTCCACACCATATTTGCGAAGAAATATTACCATTGGATAGTTGCATTCATTCTGATATTCAATCCCAGTATCTATCAATTCACTTATTAATTCAAGATTGCCATTCAACGCCAATTGGCTTAAGTAAACTTCAACTGCAGATTTCTGAATTTTCGCCCCATTCTTCATTAGTTGGGTTAAGCCTTCAATATTTTTATAATGCGCATATCTATGCATTGCTGTACCCATTAGATTGAGCAAGGCCCCTTCTACAGTGAATCCTATGCAAGTATTTAAATCTTTTACATAACGGCTGATCCATCCCAAATTTCTTAAACGAGGATAGGGAGCATTCAATTGATCGTTGGTGAAGTAGTGAAGGAGCGTGTTGTCTTTTAATACATCATCTAACAATAATTCATTTTCTCCTTTCTCCCAAATGGCATTGGCCAATGCGGTGAAGAACGCTTGCTCTTCTTCGCTAAAGGAAGACAACCAGTCGCTCCATATATCCAAATGCTGTTTGCCCTTTTTAGGAAGGTTCTTGCCTTGATAGGTTTCTAAAAACAATCGCAACACCAAGGGATTGCTGATTTGATTGTACAAGGCACGGTCAAAGGTGGCCAAGTCATCAAATGCAAACTGGGGTTTGAACTTGCTCTTGTCTTTCTGCACATAATATTCCCAGGCCTGCTTCATCTCTTCCATGGAGAGGGCTGTCAGCCAATGGGTATAGGCGCTTACATGTTTTTCTCTTTCTTTATTATCTCCATACAAGGAAGATTCTTGTTCCTCCGTAATTCCATATCGATTGATGTCAGCCGCGGTATTCGCGCGACTGGTAACCACAAATTTTAAACTACCGGGTTCAAAGTGTTTGGAGATCTCAAATAGTTCGGTCCAAAGTTTTTCCGCATCATGCGCCTCATTCAGTCCGTCTATCAATACAAATGTCGGAGCATCTTGTGTCCCAGCTATGGTGGGGTAGTGGGCCAGACTTTCATGCTCATCAATATTCAATAGGTAACACAACTGCGCATGAAGGGTGGGCTTTTCCATGCGTCCGGCGCGAATCAACAAGGTTGGCATTTCGCGCTCAGTGTATTGCTTTTGTATTTCTACGAGTAGATTCGTTTTGCCGCTTCCAGCTTCTGCGGCCATGACAAAAATGTTGGCTCGCGCACCTATCCATTCACGGAGTTTGATCTCCATGTCCTCGCGGTGTACATACACCCCGGGAATGACTTTCTTCTCGGCTATAAGGGTGTCGAGAATGAGCTTGTTCTCTTCTGCAACACGCGTTAAAAATATTTCTTTAGTGAAAGAATCGGGACTATACGGCTGCTCTTTTTGCTTATCGCGCAAAAGCATATTCAGCCGCTCGAGAATTTTACCGGAGGTTTGTTTTTCTGTTCCTTCCGGACTGAAAAATTTAATGGTTTTTCCCGTGTAAGATTCGTAAGTGAGAATTTGCTCTTTGTCTTCTTTTGCAATGGCCACTTCGCCAGGAACGACAAAGAAGGGGATGATGTCTAATGCTTGTTTATCACTATTTTCCAACCAAACATTGCCTGGTGGACTATTTTGTTTTTCCACCAGATGTAATTCATCCGATTGTAAGCGAAACGTTTCTCCATGTTCAGTTTTGTACACGGGATAGTCTTTGCAGAAGGACATTTGCAATAGCAGGTCTCTGAAAATAGGATAGTACTCTTCCCAGAGTTGTTCGGCTGTTGATGCATCCATTGTAAGACCATGACCCAAGTAACGATTTCGGAAATTGATTAACATGCCAATTGCAGTGGATTCTTGTTTTTTAATCTGCACATCGCCATTGCTATCAATGAATTCGATTTCTCCTTTGAATAGTTTTCGCTTTTTTCCAGTTTCAATTTTTTCGTAATACTCCGGCAATTCAGGAATGAAGAAGGAATGATTTTTTTCTTTCAAGAATGCCAACGTTTCTCGAATGAACACGTTCCAGGTACCAAAGGAAGGCTCAGCCAATGTGTTGTGAAAGAGCGCTACCATGCGTTTGTCTTTCAAAGGACTATTGAAGAACTCTGATGCCGAAAGAAGTCCCAAGTATTTTAAGTAGTTGAGAAAAGTGTCTTTGAATAAGTTAATTTTCGTCCAGGCGTGTTTTTCTTCTAACGTCCTTTTAAGGGGATAGGCAATGACGTAGGGTAAATTTTGTAGGAGAGCCAATTCATCTTCATTGATACTCGAAGCCGCAGCCAGCATGGTTTGACAAACAGGGCAGGGCATGGCAACAGGAAATGTGGCCTTGGAGATAGAAATGGCGCAGGTGGGATTGGAACAGTGGTGCATTTAAATTGTGTAAGTCATGTTTGGTAACATGGTATAGCATTAATCTTTGCTAATTAAGATTGTTTTTTGGAATGAAAACTAAGTCGCGCATAAAATAGAGGTTCCGAGCACAATTAATAAAGTGAACAAACCCAAACATCCACTCGATTTTGGTTCATTTGTTTTCGAATCTGTCTCTGAAGGAATTCCAGACTTTATAGTTTTGACATAACGAACACACAATAACCCAGATTTCTTCCATGGAGTTAAGGTGCCATTTGACATGTGAATGGAATAGGCATTAGCAATCGATTCAAAATCTTCATCAATGGTCCAGTATCTGTCAGATTTAAAATCTCCAAGATTATTTTTGTGAAGCTCAGTATAAATTAATTCGAGTTCGCTGGCAGTGGGCAATCGCCATTCATTGGCGTACTGCACTTTAGCTCGGGTCTTAGCGTAAATCCAATTAAACCAATATTCTTTTTTATCTATTTCGTCCTTGGTTTTTACTAAAAATACCGATTGATCCTTGTCGTTAGTTAGTTCGTACATTTCATTTATTATTTAAATCACAAGCTTCTTTCATCAATACATCTATATCATCTCCTAATTTGTACCCAGCAGGTTTGAACAAATCAAAACAGTCTTTCCTCATTTTTTGCTCGGAAGGTGTCATGAAATCGAACTGTTTGTGATTGTATTTCCATGAGTTGTGGTAACAATTACAAGCAGCATTCATTTGCTTTTGGTTGTATTTAAATTTAGCCAAAACATTAGAATTGGACGTCAGTATCTGAAATGCCAGAAGTATTAAAAAAATTCCACCAATAATGCAGAAGAATTGGTTTGCACGATTTGTAATAAATTTGAATTGAGCAAAGATCAAACTGAAAATTGCGGTGATATTAAGACCGAGGATTATACTCAGTATCCAAGGATTTTCAGTAAAACCATAAAACTTTTCAAATAATTCAGAGTCAAAAAAAATGTAGCTCGCAGATGTGAAAATTAATACGAAGGAACAAAATGAAATCCAACGGTATTTTGTTTGCTTTATTACTGATCCAGGAGAGTTTGCTACAAGTACCATAACGTAAGGCAAAACGGCTAGGGCAAATATGGCAAATAGAAGTATAATTCCAATCAAAAGCAATCCAGCGCCAGCCGCGTCGGAATTTGATTTTTCAGTTACTTCATATGTTTTCTTACTGAACCAGCCTGTCCTTTCAGTGACTTTATATTTCGAGTTGCCGAATACATCTGTTGAAATTTTCTCTACTTTTTCAATCTTTCCGTTGTCGAACATGTAGGCCTATTTATATGGACTATCAATACCAGCTTTTGCATCTTCAAACCCTCTTTTGACACAAGGATTGTCTGCAGAATATTTATCTACGCCAATTCTTTCTTGAGTTAAATCGATTGCCTCATTCAAGGTGAGATTGGAAGAGCTCATCATAGCCATTGTCGCCATGTCTCTTCCGAATTGGTAAGCACTTTTGTCGTCCTTACATTCAGCGGTTGTTTTTCCGCCTCCGTTGGCAATGCCAAGAATGAAAATACCCGCAACCACTATAATCCAAATTTTCTGCGACTTGCTTCTTAATCCCCACCATAACTTTAGTTTTTCCATAATTTTTGTCTATTAATGTTTTGTCGAATATAATAATTATTTCAAGAAAGTATAGCCCTAAAAAACAACAACAGCAACATAATATTTTATCATATAATTAATAATTATTTCTCACTTCCTCGCATCATAAATAACCGGATGATAATATGTTCCATTTAACTCAGAGGGATTTGAATTAAAGGTGAATACTTTAATTCGAATTTTAATGGAAATTCATTAAAGCGTCTGAATAATCTTCAGCATTTTCATTTTTACAATCTCCTCTTCATATTCGTTTAACAAATTCTTATAAACGCTTTCTCCACCAACAATGGATTTAGACTCATCAATCTTGGTGGCGGTGAGGAGGTATCTCAATTCTTGAAGAACGCTTAACTTCTGATTAGCAAGCTTTTCTTCGTAACGCATTTCAATGTTACGTTCGAAGGTGAGTTGCTTCTCTTTAAGTTCAAGTGATTTGATTTCGTGATCTATTTGTTCCAGTGTTAGTTTTTCCATTCTATTGTTTTATTAGGTTTAATACAAACTCATTAATTAGTTAAAACCACCTCAACCTTTCCAAATTATACTTCACAACCAAATTGCCTTCAGCTATAGCTTCATACTTCGAGTAAACATATTCATAGGTCTCTTGCATGGAATACCCATGCAACAAAGCCTCTCCTAGTGCAGCTGCGAAAACGTCGTTCGATAAATTAATTTGTTCTTCAGTGGCTTCTACATTGTGATAGAGCGCCTCAAGCTCTTCGCTAATGAACATGCCCGAGCAATAGCCCTTCAGCTCGTGCTTGGCAACGAAGTCTGAAGCGTAACACCAAATGAAGATATTGGAATCTTTCTCAGCAAGGTATTTGGCGCAGCGCGCGTCGATGATAAATGGATTTAATCCGAATTGACGAACAGACAACAGGCCGTCAGAGAATCCATGTCCCAGCATAATTACTTGATCATGGCTTTCAATTAAGCCATGTATATCTCGTTGGTATCTAATACCGCCAGTTACCACCGTTGTGTTATCGAGGTTAGAGTAAATAGGTTTTAGGAAATCGGTTGAACGATCGGCTGGATGTAAGATGAGTCTTTTCATAGTTAAGTATTTATTTAATTGATGTGTTAACGAAATATAATTAAATTAAATTGCTTTGTCAATTTTATTTTTAATTCGTGCAATAATTCTTCTTCTGAATTGTTCTTCAGAAAACACAACAACATGATTACAGTACTTTCAATTCTCGGTTTAGGTGCTATTGGTAGCCGAATAGTCGATGTTACCTGCAATCACAGCGGTAGATTCCCTCACGGATGGGGAAGGGAGTTCGTTGAGTTTTTTAAAATAGTGATGATTAACACTGGAATTTTTATCCTATTGATGCTGGTGTTGGCAATTGTTTTTTAAGTTATTTCAGAAAATACTTGACATTCGTAATTCAATAAACTATATTCGTGAAATAAATAATAATTCTCCGGATAATAATTAAATGAAGGCTCTAGTGAGGGCTGGATAAATTATTAATCTAAACTACCGGGAATTATGGAAATCAAACTTCAGACTATTCGTCCAAACAGATTTGTTTGGCATGTGACCTACAAGGAAAATCGTCGTTCTATTGGTTTAAACGGTTTAAAGACGGAATTTACTTTTAAGGGAGCAGTGTTCGCTAATAATCAGAGCGAGTCATTATTCAATATGTGGCCTCTGCCTATAGATGGGTGGGATCCGGGTTTTAGTGTGTATGATTATGATTTCTGGAGAATAGATACATTAAAGGCTGGGGTGAAGTGGTACGTAGATCCTTTTATGGAAGAGGATTATAAAGCTTATGACTGTCGTTCGAAGTTCGATTATATCTGTACCTTGGAAGATATTAGTACAGATGCAATGAAGTTATATTTCTACAATGAATATGATTTAGTGGGATATCCGTGGTATTATAAGGAAAGAGATGTCATTCAGTTCAAACATGCAATTCCACAATTGAATTTGTTTGAAGATGTCGAAGTAAATAATTGGATGGAGGATAGGGAGTGGATTTTGAAATTGGCAGGTTAGAAAGGTTAAGAGAGGGTAAGAGAGGGTAAGAAATATAGGGTCGAAATATCTTTCGACCTGGGTAGGAAGAGGGAAGAATAAACATCAATAAAAAAAAGGACATGAAAAACATTTTGATTTTAATCATTGCACTCGCTTTTGCTGGTTGCGCGAAGAAAAAAAGCACTGTTGAACTTTGGCAAGACGATCAAGGAAATGGTGTTCCGGTGACCGTTACTCAAAAGGGAGATACGACAGTTTATGATTTTGGCGTAATGGTTATGTCTGCTGAAACTGAGGTTCAGGAGAATTTCTATGAAATGAATCCTTGTCAGGTAAATTATGGACAAAAGCTTGGTATGGATACACTCACAGGAGGTTCATTGTGGGAGGAGTTTACAATTCGTCTGGGTGCATATTATGGTTCAGCGAGTATGAGTATTTACGGACTGGATGAAACGAATTGGACATTTATTAGTGTAGGTTTGATGTTTGAAGGAGATTCCATAGAACATCATTGGACAATGTGTGGCGCAGAGAGTATGTTTGGGCATTGATATCAACCTTGCTTTTAGCCAAACCGTATCCGAAATATAGAATAGATTGGTATGTAATCAGTCCATTTTAACCTCAAAAAACTCGATTAA
>CAMCVP010000028.1 GCA_945881835.1 Chryseobacterium gleum
GCTCTTCCAAGCGAAAGCGCTTCATTCGATTTATCGTCGCCAATGTTATCGGTGTGTCCACGAATCTCAATGATCCACGTCGGATGTTCCTTCAAGTAATCTGCGAACTGAATTAAAATCAATTTCGATTCTTCGTTAATGGAAGTTGAACTGGTTGAATAATAAATGTCGTTAATGACAAACGGTTTGTTCTCGGCAACAACAGATGTTTCTAAATTCAACTTTAAGATTGCAGCCGGATCGCTGTTTTCTTTTTTCGAAATGACATGCGCATTGAACGCAATGTTTTCCCCTTCCACTTTCAACACCACATCTTCTTTCTTGTTTGTGCGAACAATAGCGGCGTATGATCCGTCGTCGTTGTTCACTTTCACTTGTTCTTCACTTCCAGACTGGGCGTATTGAATAGTTACAGAAGCGTTCTGTGCAGGCGTTCCATCGTCGCCTTTCACTTCCCCTTTTATAATTGCCACGCGCTCGGGCTTCGCCTTTTCCGGCATATTGAATTGAAAAATATCGTAGCTCTTCTCTCCCAAATATCGATCGGCTCCGAAGTACGCCAACTCACCGTCGCTGCTTACAATAATTCCAATCTGATCGTTCTCGTCGTTAATCGGAGCACCAATGTTTTCGACTTCACTGAACGTTCCATCGGCGTTCATTTTCGCGTAAAAGAAATCCATTCCTCCTACACCCAAATGTCCATCGCTTGAAAAATAAATCGTATGACTATCGCTGTGAATGAAAGGCGCCTTCTCTTGACCTTTTGTATTTATTGAAGCTGGAAGTGCGACACATTTTCCCCACGTCCCGTCGGATTGTTTTCGAGACATGAATAAATCGTGACTGAAATTCCCTGAATTGTCTTTCGTGCATTCGGGACGCACCGCGGCGAAGATGAGTGTTTGTCCGTCACCACTTAACGAAGGCTGCGCTTCCCAGCCGTCAGGTGTGTTCACACCTTCACCCAAACTTACCCATTCACTCCATACATAACCAATGCTTCCGTCATCTTTGGTAATACGTTCGAATCGGGTTGAAAACAAATCGATGTTGTTTGCGTTTTTTGCATTCGGATTAGACTTCGCAATAATAAGTTCTTTGTTATCTATTGAAAGCGTTGCTCCACCGTATGAACCGCCTTTGTTGAATGGCGGAGGAAGCGCCAATCCGTTGTCGAATTGCGCATTGATATCCACGCGCTTGCTCCATGTGAATTCTTCCACTTCTTTACTGGTGAAATCACCTTTCGCTTGTTTAATAAGCAATCGCGTGAAGAATAAAATTTCACCATCGGGTGAGATCATGGGAAGGTATTCATCGCTTGGCGTTGAGACACCTGTTACTTTTTTCGGTTTGAAGACATAGTCTTTGTTTCCGTTGAAGATTTTGTTGTAGGCTTTCACAGAGATTAAAGCCTCTTCCACTTCCTTGTATTTCTTGTCGTAGTTTGAATTGAATTTCGAAGGATCACTGTCTGGAAAACGCAAGAACTTTTCAAAACTCTCTGTGGCTTGGTCGTACTCTTGATTCGCATAGTGCATCGCACCAAGGAAGTAGTACATTTCCGAATGGTACTCTTCGCATTTCGCTTTTAGTTCTTCGTACAAACGAATCGTCTCTTCAAAACCCGAACCTTGTCTTTTTGCGCGAAGGAATTTCATTTCACCCAATTGCAACATACACGGCAGACATTCCGCGTCTTGCTCTAAGGCTTGTTCAAGAAATACAATGCGTTCATCGCTTGTGTACTTCTTTCCATCCGCCGCTTTCTCTAGCAACTTCTGAATATTCTTTGAAGGAGTGTATTCGCAATTCTGCGCATTCACGAATCTGAATGAGCACACGATTACGATAAGTATGAATAAGCTTTTATTCATGTTGAAAGAATCAAATTTGATGTCCCATTTTCTCGCGCTTCGTGTTCAAATAATTTTTATTTGAATCGAATTCTTCGCCGTGCAGGGGAACGCGTTCAACGCTAACAAAACCTATGCCTTCGAGTGCTTCCATCTTCAATGGATTATTCGTTAGCAACTTTACGCGTTGAACTCCCAATTCCAAAAGTATTTCTACCGCTTGATCGAATGTGCGCAGATCTGCATCGAAGCCCAAAGCCTCGTTCGCTTCAATGGTATCCATTCCCTTTTCCTGAAGTTGATAAGCCTTGAGTTTGTTTACTAAACCAATGCCTCTTCCTTCTTGACGCAAATAAATTAAAACACCATTCTCTTCTCCGCATTGTTTAAGCGCCGCGTGCAGTTGATCTCCGCAATCGCATTTACGCGAACCGAAAACATCGCCTGTCATGCATTCCGAATGAATTCGAACGACAACAGGTTCAGATAAATTACACGCTGGATGAACCAAAGCTAAGTTCGGAAGTTCGGCATTGCCGCTATCGAACGCCTTAATTTCAAAGTCGCCGTATTGTGTAGGAAGAAAAGTTGATACAAGCTCCACTATCGTTTCGAATTAGAAATTCAAAGATAGCTCTAAGAGTTCTTCGTCTCGCTAATGCGCATGGTTAAAATTCCCGCTAAAATCAACAAACCTCCGCCTATTGAAACGGCTAAAACCCTGTTATTATCCAAAAAAGTATCCATAACCCACCCGAAAGACAGAGCGGCAATAATTTCCGGAAGTACAATGAAGAAATTAAAAATCCCCATGTAAACTCCGATTTTATTTTCTGGAAGGCAATCTGCTAGCATTGCGTATGGCATTGAGAGAATACTTGCCCATGCAATACCCACTGCCCCCATTACCGCGAACAAGAAGATTTGGTTTTGAGCGCCGTGAATAAAGGAAAGTGAAATAAGTCCAAAACCACCAATTGTCAAACACAACTGATGTGTGAATTTTTGTCCTAACGCTTTAGCCAAAACTGGAAGTAACATGGCAAACAAAAACGTAATCAAGTTTTGGAAGGAATAAGTCAAACCAGCCAACTCAGTTCCTTGCTGATACAACATTCTTAGCGCTGGATCAGAGGTGTCCGAGGCACTTCCTCCAAAAATATCGGCACCCACGGCAGGGGTGTAATAAAACCACATTAAAAACAATCCAGGCCAAGTAAGGAATTGCACCAAAGCCAGTTGTTTCATGCGTTTCGGCATATTCACGATGGCTTCAATTATCTCATTCAATCCTTGAAGAATTCCAACCTTCTTCTTTTCGAGAAGTTTATCATTTGACTTATCCTCTATTGGTGGATACTCTTTCGAAGTGACAACTGTATAGAGAACAAAAAGAAAAAAAGCGCAAGCTCCAATGTAAAAACTCCATTTCACATTCGAAGGAATACCCACGTGACCGACTTCGTCTTTCATTCCAACCCAATTGGTGAAAATCCATGGTAGCGCGCTTGCAACAACAGATCCTAATCCAATAAAAAGCGATTGCATGCTGAAGCCAAAAGTTCTTTGCTCTTCAGGAAGATTGTCTGCAACAAAAGCGCGAAACGGTTCCATTGAAATGTTAATGGATGAATCTAGAATCCACAACAAGCCGGCTGCCATCCACAATTCACTGCAATTTGGCATAAGCACCAAAGCAATCGAACTAAGGATTGCTCCTATCATGAAATAAGGTCTTCTTCTTCCAAACGTTGGATGCCATGTGCGATCGCTCAAGTATCCGATAATGGGTTGAACAATGAAACCTGTTAAGGGAGCAGCTAACCAAAGCAATGGAATCTCGCCTGACTTGGCACCTAGAAACTCGTAAATAGAGCTCATGTTCGCCATTTGAAGCGCCCATCCAAACTGAATTCCCATGAAGCCAAAGCTCATGTTCCAGATTTGCCAAAAACTTAATCGTTGCTTATTCATACCTGCAAGATATAGAAAGTGTACCAAATACACTCACTCGCAGAAAAGATTTTTACAGATCGAAAACGACGCCTTCGTTGGCAATGTCTGTGTTCGGAAATACAGTCATAGCCTCTGTCTTGAAGAGCTCGTCGTCACTGTATCTGCTGCTGTAATGTCCGACTACCAATTTCTTCGCATTCGCCATTTTCGCTATAGTCGCCGCTTGAATAGTTGTGGAATGAAAGGTCTTCTTCGCGCGCTCAGTATCTTCTTGTAAAAAAGTGGTTTCATGATAAACCAAATCCGAATTCATAATATTAGGAACAATGCGTTCGTCGTAAGCGGTATCTGAACAATAGGCGAATCTGCGAATCGGGACTGAAGGACTGGTTACTTTTCCATATGGAATCACTTCGTTCTCACGTTCAACATCGATTCCCTTCTTCAACAATAATATTTCCGAAGGCTGAAGTTTGAATTCAATAATGGCCCACTTCTCAACGTTTAACTTCCTTTCTTTTTCCTCAAAAACAAATCCAGTGCAAGGCACGCGGTGTTTCAAAGGAAATGAATAAACCCGAACCGTATCGTCTTCAAAAATGAGCTGTTTCTCTTTGTCTTGCGTTTCTACAAAATTCATTTCATACTCGAAATACGATTCTGAAACTTTGAATTGAAGACGAATGACTTCTTCCAAGCCAGGAGGGCCGTAAATGGTTAAAGGCGTTTTCCTTCCTAACAAATTATAGGTACTCAGCAGTCCGATTAGGCCGAAGAAGTGATCGCCATGAAGATGTGAAATGAAGATGGATTGAATGCGTTGCATCTTCACCTTAAATTTCCGCAATTGCATTTGTGTTCCTTCACCGCAGTCGATCAAAAAATATTTATCGTGCACATTAACCACCTGCGCCGTGGGCTTGTGGCGCGAGGTTGGCGTTGCGGCGCCACATCCGAGTATGGTAACTTGAAACAGCATAAAAAAGAAAACCGCCTCGTGTAAGACGAGACGGTTTCAAAGGTCGTGAATAATTTCTATTAGTGTTGAACTTGAATCAACTTCTCTGCAACATTCTTTCCTGAAACAAGACGAGCCACGTAGTTTCCTACTGGAAGGTTCGAAGTGTTCAAACGGTAAGTGTTAGCACCTGGCGTAGTCATTGTCTTTTCAGAGAAAACCAATTGACCCATGGTATTGTATACAGAAACTTCAGCTTGCTCGTTAGCACCCATTGGGAAAGTCACCAACGTGAATTCGTTTGCTGGGTTTGGAGAAACTTTAACTACGTCGTTGAAAGAAACACCTTCAGTTACGCTGTTTCCAGAGAAGTCAAGGGTGTAACCCGTGAACTCATAAGGAACATCACCCAACAAAAGTAAGTTTGCAGTAACTACAATCTTAACTGGGAAAATACCTGTTGCATTTGGAGTTCCTGCAATGTCTCCGCAGTATCCTGCACCAGCACCGAACATACAAGGATCTGCATATTCACCGTTGTTGTTACAAGCGATTGAAAGTCCAAGACCTGTAAGATCAGCCCAAGTTGTATCAACGTCAGAAACGATTCCGTAAAACACGGCATCTAAGTGAATCGAGTTGATAGAGATAAAAGCTGGATATGTTGGATCAATGTCTGCAGCAGTGGTTGGAGTTCTTACATAAAGCACATCGCTGTATGGAACACCTTGAAGACCTGGCGCGAAGTTTTCACCTAACGTTGGATTTGGACTAACACCGAACGTTTGTCCAGCCCAATCGTAATCGGCAGAATTACACTGCGCAGCAGCAGACAACGAAAGAGCTATAAAAGCTAAAACAGAAAGTAATTGTTTATTCATAGGGGTTTAGATTTCACGTTCAACTTCTTCCATATAAACCAAATCAACGGCTTCGTTCAAGGTTGGAGTGATTTTAAAAACCGAATCCAACTGAGATATGGAAATTAATTTTTTAACAGTTTCTTGAAGACCGCAAACCACGAATGTACCATTCGCGTCGCGACATAAACGCTGTCCTACAAGCAGTGCAGACAATCCAGAAGAGTCAATGTATTTCGTTGCAGACAAGTCAACGATAATGTTTCGTTGAGTGTTTCTGTTTTGGAGTACCAATTCCGATTTAAGCTCTGGAGAATAAATGGCATCGAGCTTCTCTACGTTCGAAGTAATAAATACTAACTTTTCTTTTTGGCCTGAGACAAAATTCATAGTAGGAGATTTGCCCAAATTTAGTTAAATAATGGAAAGGAAAAACAAAAAAGAAAGGGAAGAATTAACTCACTCTTTTTATTCCTTGAGCGAGAAGAAATATTGACGCCATTCGAATAGCCACGCCATTTTCAACTTGATTAAGTATAATGCTATTGTTGCCATCTGCTACTTCGCTGGATATCTCAATACCTCGGTTAATGGGTCCCGGATGCATAATAACGATTTCCTTTCCGAGTGCATTCAAGCGATCTTGCGTTAACCCAAACAATTCCGTGTATTCGCGAAGGCTCGGAAAATATGGGATTCCAGCGTCTTGTCGCTCCAATTGTATACGCAACATGTTTGCAACATCGCACCATTCAAGCGCGCGCTGAAGATTGTGTTCAACCTTAACTCCCAATGACTCTATGTGTTTTGGAATTAAAGTGGTTGGTCCACAAACCATAACTTCTGCACCTAATTTTTGAAGGCAATAGATATTGCTTAATGCAACACGACTGTGGGTTATGTCCCCTACTATAACAACCTTCTTTCCTTTGACCTCTCCTAGTTTTTCTCTGATTGAAAACGCATCGAGCAATCCTTGTGTTGGATGTTCGTGCGTACCATCACCCGCGTTTACAACAACAGTGTTGGTTCTTTCAGCTAGAAACTGACATGCACCGGGCGATGCGTGACGCATAACCACCATGTCTACTTTCATAGCCAAGATGTTGTTCACCGTATCGATGAGCGTTTCTCCTTTTTTAACTGAAGAAGTCGAAGCTGAAAAATTCACCACATCTGCTCCAAGTCTCTTTTCCGCCAATTCAAAACTCAATCGTGTGCGCGTTGAGTTTTCAAAAAACAAATTAGCTACTGTAATATCTCTTAATGAAGGAACTTTCTTAATGGGTCTGTTCAATACTTCTTTGAACTCGTCGGCTTGCGAAAAAATCAAGTCAATGTCCGCCTTTATCAGTGGCTCAATGGCAATGAGGTGTTTGGTGCTTAGCTTCATGTTAGTCGTTCAAAAATATTACGTGATCCTCTTTCGCTCCTTCACTCTTCCATATGACTCTTACGCGTTGATTATCGAAACTCTCTACTTCCTTCCCAACATATGTGGCTTCAATAGGCACTTCTCTTCCTTTCTTTCTATCTATCAAAACCAACAATTCCACAGACTTTGGCCTTCCGTACTCCATTAAACCTTCCATTCCAGCTCGTATGGTTCTTCCGGTATACAATACGTCGTCTATTAAAACCACATTCATTCCTTCAACGCTGTGCTTCATGTCGGTAGACTTCGCCAACAAGGGTTTGTCGTGAATTCGAAAATCATCTCTGTAAAACGTTGGATCCACAATTCCCCACTTCACTTGATGTCCAGATTTTGCCAATTCCTCTACAATGCGTTCCATAAAAAACACACCGCGCGGTTGCAGTCCAATAAGCACCGTTGAAGAAAAGTCTTTGTGATTTTCGATTAATTGACGACACAACCTTTGAATGATCATATTCAGCAGCCCGCCATTGATCAAGGTAATTTTCTTTGCCATCGAGTGCAAATATAGTAGAAAATTGAATTGACTACTTTTGCAATGCATGATTGGAACGGAAATAGAAAAAGCCAGAGCTTTGCTTCTTCAGAATGAAGTAGTTGCTATTCCTACGGAAACCGTGTATGGTCTTGCTGGAAACGCCCTAAATGCAAAAGCAGTTTCTAAAATTTTCGAAGCGAAGAATAGACCGCATTTCGACCCTTTAATTGTTCACGTTGGAAAAACATCAGATGTGGAATTGTATGTGGAAGAAATTCCTCGACTGGCTGCTGACCTGATGGAAAATTATTGGCCGGGTGCTTTGACGATTCTTCTTCCAAAAAAATCATGCATCCCCGATTTAACAACTTCCGGATTGAAAGAAGTTGGAATTCGAATTCCGAATCACCCGATTACACTTGAACTTTTAAGAAGTCTTCCCTTTCCGCTTGCAGCGCCTAGTGCGAATCCTTTCGGATACATTAGCCCTACAAGTGCTCAACACGTTTCCGACCAATTGGGCGAAAAAATTCCATACATACTTAATGGTGGAAATTGTTCTGTGGGAATTGAATCGACTGTATTGCGTGTTCAACACAACGAAATAGAAGTGCTTCGCCTAGGAGGAATTTCCATTGAATCGCTGCACCGTTTCAGCCCGAATATTCGCCTTCAAGAACATTCAACAAGTTCTCCTGCATCTCCTGGAATGCTTACCAGTCATTACGCTCCGAGAAAACCAATTTATGTTGGAAACATTCGCGAACTGATGCATTCCTTTTCAACACAGAAAATTGGAGTGCTCAGTTTCAAAGAAGACTTCCAAGTTAGCGCTCAACGTATTTTAAGTAGAGGTGGGAATTTCGCTGAAGCAGCAAGCCATTTCTTCGCCTTTATGCGTGAGTTAGACTTGTTAGACATTGACGTTATTCTTGCGGAATATCTTCCCGATGAAAATTTAGGACGGGCTATCAACGATAAGTTAAAGCGTGCTTCAGCGAAGTAATTCTTTCGAATTACTTCACAAATACTTCAACAGTCTGCTCTACTTGAAATTCTTCAGCATTCATTCCTGTGGATCGCTTCGAGTAAGAAACAACATAGAAGTAAACACCCGGTCCAAATTCTTTCGGATCCCAGGAGCCCGTTGGGTCATTCACCTCACCCACCTTCTTTCCCCAACGATTGAAAATTTCAACCTTGAAATTAGTAACGGTAGGAACTGTAGTAATTGACTGCCAGTTTGGTTGAAGCGCTGGGTCTTGAGATAAGAAACTCAGCACATCGTTTATTCCATCTCCATCTGCAATGACAATGTTTGGCCATTCAAGCAAGGTGTTATCAATGAACACATGAATGGTGTCTTGCGCTTCGCAGTTTCCAATTGAAGCAGTAACCGTTGTGATGATGTAATCTAGCGGTGGTGTTGGTGCAGTTGAATAGGAGTTTTGAATTGTTGTTGCTGAAGTATTTACATCGGTTGTTCCGTCGGTATAGAAATCCCAATCGAAATTCGTTGCATTCGATGTTATATCGAAAGAGAATGTAGAAGGGTTTACAGATGTTGCGTTTACAATTGAAACTGTAATCGGATTCACTGCAACCGATATTGTTGCACTTCCTGCGCAGCCGTTAGCATCTAATCCTGTTACGGTATACGTGGCATTTGCAAGAGGAGTAACATCTGTGATAGCCGCGTTCGGCGAAGCAATTGTAGCATCTGGACCGGCGGTATTCAACCAGTTGTAGGAAACCAGCCCACCAGCGGTTAATTGAGCTGTTTGACATTCGATAATTGGGGAGGTAGCGCCCGCTATTACATTAGGTTGTGGGAAAACAGTAACCGTTACTTGATCCGTGTTCTGACATCCATTCGCGTCTGTTCCGGTAACGGTATACGTTTGTGTTGAAGCGGGATTCGCTGATGGTGTTGCCGTATTCCCACCGGTTAATCCGGTTGAAGGAGACCAAGCGTAGGTTGAAGCGCCAGTAGCCCCAAGGGTTGTTGGTATACCTGGACAAATAGAAGTGTTTGCTCCAGCATTAACTGTTGGTAAGGCATTCACAGAAACTTGCACTTGATCTACATTGGTACATCCGTTTACGTCCACACCTAAAACACTGTAGGTCGTTGTTGTTGTTGGCGATGCCGAAGGGTTCGAAATATTCGGATTGTTCAATCCAACAGCCGCACCACCGTTGACACTCCACTGATACGTTGAAGCACCCGTGGCTTGCAATGCGGTTGAAGCACCAGAGCAAATTATAGCATCGATTCCAGCGAATACCGTAGGAAGCGGATTAACTACAACGTTAGTTGTTGCAGTAACCGTGCAGGGAGCAGAAGTGAAGGTGTAGGTAATTGAAGTTGGTCCAACACCCGCAATACTCGGAGAGAATGAACCGGTTAATGGGTCTAAGATTCCAGTTCCTGACCACGTTCCACCTGTTTGATTCGCGGTTAAAGTGGTATTCAGAGAGTTCAAACAAAACGGTGTTGCCTGAGTAATGTTAACAGCTGGTGCGGCTAAAACGTTAATCAAGGTATTGTCTGTTGTCGAGCATATTCCGCCGATGGTGTAGACAATTACGTTTGGACCATTTACAGCGGATGACGGAGAAAAAACACCCGTGATGGTATTCACACCAATACCTGTCCAAGTACCTCCAGGCAATGACGCCGAAAGGGCTACTGAAGAACCGTTGGAACATAGAGCTGTCGGCAAATCTGTGATGGTAACAACAGGCTGATCGACCACTGTAATATTCGCTATGGTAGAAGACAAACACACATCATTCAACGTGTAAGTAATGGCATATGGACCGCCAGCCCCAGCAACACTTGGACTAAAATTCCCCGAAGAAGAAACACCAGGACCCGACCATGATCCTCCCGATATGTCTGCCGTTAATAATTGAGGAGCTGAGGAAACACAAACTTGCGAAGGAGCTGTTAGTGCAATAGATGTTGGCTGAACAACAGAAATCACAGTATTATCTGTCGCAGGACATTGACCCGTTGAAGTACAAGTAAGGATTAAATTCCCTGGCCCTACTACGCTTGGATCGAATACTCCTGAAGGAGAAACTCCTGGTCCCGTCCATATAGAATTACCAATTCCACAATTCATGGTAATTGGTGCACTCGTTGAACACACCGCAGGAACATCAGTAATTGTAATCGTTGGCGTTTGAATAACCTGAATACTCGCCGTGCCGGCTGAATAACACTGTCCGGCGGCCGGTGTGTAAGTTATCGTTTGCGTTCCAACTGCTGAAGATGGCGTAAACAAACCTGAAGCGTCAACACCGTTGCCGCTCCATGTTCCTCCGGCATTGTTGACTGTCAAGGTTACAGCACTTGCATCTGAACAAAGCGTTGAGGGCGCAGTAATTAACGAAGCCGATGCCGCTTGAACCTGAATGGTTGTTGATCCTGTGCTCGGACAAGATCCTCCTGTTGAATAGTTGATTGCCCAGCTTCCTACTCCAGCTGTGGCTGGATTGAAAATCCCTGTAGCTGCATTCACTCCCGTTCCCGTCCATGTTCCTCCCGCAATAGAAGGCGTTAACGTAACTGGACTTGCTGTTACGCACAATGGACCTGGGTTTTGAACGGTTACAGGTGTACTCGATTGGTTGTCGTAAAGTTCTGTATCGGTTGAGGTTCCTCCGCAATCAGCGTTGGCATGCATACCAGAAAGCGTAAGAGTGAACTGCGTATCCTGAGTTGGAGCGGGAACAGTTGCTGTAACTAATCCTGAAGGAGGAACCACTCCGCTCCCAACCGTAATAACCGGACCTGCAGGAATTGCTGTCCAGCTGTAGTTGAGATTCATTGGAAGAGCGGTTGTTGATGCCGCAGGCAGATTCAAAGGAACGTTTGTGGTTGTACAACTGAAAAAAGTCGCATCCGCAATCGGCGTGGTGCCGCTTGGAGCAAACACGACTGTTGTAGGAGCTCCTATACCATTCGTCCCCGTAATTGACAATGTTGTTGATGGCAATATGGTACCCACATCCGTAGAGTAACAATCTTGTACACGCAAAGTCCATGGACCCTGAGTTGCATCACAGCCGTTGAAAGCCGACCAATTGATTGGGGTACCCGCTCCAGGGCCATAAGCACCGTAATTTCCGGTCATGTTGTTAGTAACAGGACAAATATTGAATGAGGCTGTGCTTTGGGTAGTAAAACAAAGGTTAGTAAAATTATCACCATTATTTGTCCCACAAGCATTCGTCGGACTTAATATAGCCGTCGGACTTCCGCATGAAGCCGGTCCTACCAAGGTAAAAGCCAAATCGCTGTTCCATGTATGTGTACCGGTAATGCAAATGCTAATGTTTGAAGTCGGGCCAATGATAACCGGAGAAGACAAATCGGGTGGCGAATTGTAATAAGGCGTTGCAGATCCTAAGTTAACCAATGCAGATAAATTCAACGTCCCTCCACATCCTGCAGGAATAGGCGCTACATCAACAGAAGTTGCTCCTGTCACAGAAGAAACCCAAGCCACATCGGCTCCCATAAAAGTATTAAACGCATCGGTAATCACAACGCGATATCCGCCAGGACCAACGCCCGCTAAACTTTGAGGACTTAAAACCAAAGGCGCCGTGAAGAAAAAGTCCCAAGTACCAGTAAACGGATTAAAATATTGCCACGTGTAATTGTACAAACCAACCAAACTTGGCGGCGACTCTGCAATTAAATCGGCAGTATTCCCGCCGCAAACGAAAAATATGGAATCGTTGGGCTGACCATTGGTGTAACTCGTTAGTGAAGATCCTGCACACGTTGGACAGGTGAAGATTTGTGCTTGGCTACTTACAGAAATCAACGTCAATAATAGGAACAAATAAAGTGTTCTCATGAATAATATTTTGAAAAAAAATTATTGATTAATCAGATGAAAATAACGAAGGAAATCAATCGGAGCTACAACCGTATTTTGATTGGCTTCACGAATTTCAATTTGCGAAACCTCCAGAGCGCCGAAGACTTTCATCCAAACACCCCAATGAACACCTTCAACAAATTTTAATGTCAATTCATTGCCGTCTACTTGCACTTGGAAATATTTCGGATTGTTTTGAACATATTGCAACAGTCCTGCTACGTTTGCATTGGACCCTTCAGTCAACTGAAATTTCACGGGATGAAATCCGTCTTCAACCAATGAGAAATTTGTGGTTGTTGTAAATGTAACTTGAGCATTCTGAGCATGGGCTCCAAAAGCTAATGTGATTACAAAAATTAAAAACGCAAGGCCTTTTTTCATTGCAGGATTGATTAAGTTTACGCAATATAAGACTGAAAAGCTTTTCGCTGAGTTGTCTGCACTTTCATTTTTTCAAGACAAAACAAATATTTCTATTTACTCATTTTGAAAAGTACCTTTGCGCCGCAAATGAACTTTAGTCGTCATCTTCAAAAGACTGTGTTTCGTGCCCTTCAAAAAGCGGCTAAGGAACAACATGCGGAAGCATTTGTCATTGGCGGATACGTTAGAGATCTTATGTTGAAGCGACTCAACAAAGACATTGACATTGTTACAAGTGGCGACGGGCCTGCGCTAGCGAACAGAACAGCCGAGTTGCTCGGAGTTAAACGAGTATCCATTTTCCCTAACTTCGGCACAGCACATTTTGTTTACAAAGGCAGCGATGTTGAATTTGTTTCAGCGCGAAAAGAATCTTACCGCGCTACAAGCCGAAAACCCGATGTGGAAAAAGGAAGTCTGGAAGACGACCAAATGCGCAGAGACTTCACCGTTAATGCCATGGCACTCTCGCTGCAGGAAGCAGATTTCGGAGAACTCGTAGATCCGTTCAACGGACTTCGTGACCTCGAACATAAAATTCTTCGAACCCCACTTGAACCTTCAATAACGTACAGCGACGATCCGCTGCGCATGATGCGCGCAATTCGCTTCGCCTCGCAACTGAACTTCACCATTGAAGAAAAAAGTCTGCAAGCCATTAAAGAAAATGCTGTTCGATTGGAAATCGTTAGCGTGGAAAGAATTATGGTTGAATTCAACAAGATTCTTCTTTCCAAGAAACCTTCGGTTGGAATGAAACTTCTTTTCGACACAGAACTTCTTCACCAATTCTTTCCTGAAATGGCGAAACTCCATGGTGTTGAAAAGAGAAACAACAACGCGCACAAAGACAATTTCTATCACACACTAGAAGTGGTAGATAACCTTCGCGCAAACACGAATAACCTCTGGTTGCTTTGGGGTGCCGTACTTCACGACATTGCAAAGCCTCACACCAAACGTTTCGAAGAAGGCATTGGGTGGACATTCCACGG
>CAMCVP010000029.1 GCA_945881835.1 Chryseobacterium gleum
GACGGCAGATCTCATTGACAGACATTCCGCTGTCCTGAAGTTTTAAAATCGATACGATTTGAGACTCCGTAAATTTTGAGTTTTTCATGATGGTTGAGTTTTACGGACTCTAATTTAAGATGTTTCAGTTTTTCGGGAAGCTTACCCAAGAATTTTTACGAGCCTAAGGAATTCAGAAAGTAATTTTACACCGGGAGCAATAAATAACGTAATAAAACTACTTCAAACCACAAAGAGTAATCAATGGTTTTCTATTGCAATTTCCGCTATAAGGGCTCATAATTCTCACATCAATATTAAAGTATCTGAAAAGTTGATTGAATTACTTGAGATTGTTCACGAGATAATCTTTTGTATTATTCTTAATGACAGGAAAGCGAATCTAATTGAACAAAAATTTCCTGAAATTGCACAGAAAATTGTAGGTTTCACAAGCCCGAAGGAATTGATTACCGTGTATGGTGAAACGATAAAACTCTTACTCACATTCAGGAACACCCACGATTTGAAATATGCCAATATTGATTTAATGGATGTTGATTTTTCTTCTCAAAATTTGAATGCTTCTATGGTTCTATCATTCATTGAGTATAATAAAGGGCAGGGAAATCTGACAATTAAATCCTTGGAGCATATTCTCCCTCAAAATCCGAAGGTAAAGCAATGGCCTATAGTTAGCGGGGTTACAAAGGATGTTTTAGAAGATAACATATACTCTTTAGGGAACATGATGCTGATAGATAAACCTTTAAATTCAAAGGTCAAGGCGGCCTCATTTCAAGACAAGGTAAATGAATATTCCAAATTTAAAGTATTTGATCCTGTTGGACAATCATCAAATAATTATTATGAGAGTGTTTCAAATTTGGATTTTAAAATAATTTCAGATCGAAATCAGGAGCTTATTGACATTTATAAATCAATTGTAAATTGAGTTGTATTTTAATGAGCGGTAATAGTAGAATTTTTGCATTCTTATTATCCTATAAAGTATATATAATACTCACCTATAAATACAATTCCAAAGATCGTTATAGATACAGATGCGTATGATTTGTGTTTAGGTTACTTAACTTTTATCAAAATCGAAAAAAGACTCAAAAAAAGGTAAATAGTGCCGAGCTCGCTCTGCGAGCGGCATTCGAAATGCCCCCAGTGAAGCTGGGGGAAAAAGTTTGAAATAATATCTTACCCCAAAGTGAAAGGAAGCTGTTTGAGCAATTCAACTGGTCACAATTTGTGATTAGTTCCGCATGTTCATCCTTAAGCTATTTGCTTTTTATTCTTCACCCCTCTGGATAGATCACCGAATGTTTTATCCCTAACAATTAATTGGAACTGGGTTGTTATTTGGTTACCTATGCAAATCCCGAGATTTCAAATTTTGCAATACAGTCATTTGCTGAATAGCCAATTGGTTTAGTTTAACAAGCCTTTCTTTGTGAGCATATGTCCCGCCATAGCGACCAGATTTTACAGTCAATCCTTTTGCTGCTGTTCGACTTATCCATTGACCAACGGACATTGTAAATCTGTTTACCCCGGAATCTTTTTCAATTACACCGAATTCGGGGTAATTGAAATTAACATTATGAATTCTTTCCCATATCGATAAATACTCAAGAGTGTTCTTGTTGGTTATCCATTTGCTAATTAGACCACTTCCTTCTTTGAATCCCGAAGAAATATCGGTTAGTGAAATAAAATCATTTTCGTTGAATTGAATAATTGAAATTTCCGTTGCTTGAACTTTAATCTTTGCCATTTTTTTAGGCACAAAGTTGAATTGGCCTTTTGGCATAAACACCAATTTTTATATGCAGTTTATATGTTGTTTATTCGGTGGAACGGAGTAATTGGAAAATCGGAGATTTTATTCCTACTGCGTAATTGGAACTTCGTTGTTGGAACAGCGTTGTTAGAAAGTCGCAGACCCTCGTCCAAAGGACCTTCGCGATGAAATCGCCCTCGCAACGATAGTTGAACTCGCGAAGCATTCGCCCAATGGGCATTCGTTTGAAAGACAACTTGGGCATGCCCCTTCGGGTCGGGCTATCCGTTCCAAGTCCTCGCGGTTTCCAACCGCTCCGGGCTTTCCACTTCTATCCCTCACGCAATTTTAAATACCTTGATGCTCTTATATCGTAATGATCTAAATCAATTACTCTAAACCAGAGATTTCTTTTATAAGGTTGAGTACTTCGCCTAAAACGTAACCAGGTCTTACTTCAATCAACTTTACATTGTTTTTTTCTGAAAGTACTTTCTTGTTTAGGTCTCTTTTTTTATTCTGAAGAAAGGCCAACTCACCACCAAAATACTCAACAGGATTATCATGCTGTAATCCTTGATATTCAATAGCAAAATTCAAATCAGGAATCCAGATGTCGAAATGTTGTCTTCCGAGCCAAAGGGGTTTGCCGTGATGAATAACGTCATATTGGGGCAATGCATTTTTAATTTTATAGTACAATTCAGTTTCACTGATCCAAGCTTCTCCGATTCTTTTTGCTCCAATATTGTTCCGATATTCATTTTCCCCTTCTCTCAATAAAGTGCTAGCCTTCTCTCTAATCGCAACTTTAACAAAGCTGTCGGATGCATTACCAAATTTGTCAATGGAATTACCAAGTGTTTTTCCAGTTTGAGTATTATACCAATCCCAAGTTTTTTTTGACTTGGCGTTATTCTGAAAAAACTGTTCGTAATACTCCAAAGGGAAAGTATTGAGTTGACCGTCATTTTCAAATGTATAATCACAATAGAACTGTTCGAAGAAACTTGAATTTGGGAGTGAATTGATAATAGTATCAATCACTATAAAAACATCATTTATATTTCTTTTGCCAAATTCGGTAAGCTGATTTCCTTTTAGAGCTATTTTATCGATGTGATAACCGTTGATTATTCCCCTCTTACAAATTTGTTCAAATTGGATCAGTCTGTCTATTGCGCTATCTCTATATGAGAAGCGTATATTAGATCCGGAAGATTCTTCTTCTTGGAGATTAATCCATTCAATAATTGCGTCTTCATTTTGATCTTGTTCTATTAGAAAATCTACGAAGTTTTCATAAACTCCCCATCGTAGATTAACACTGTAGTTTTCTTTTAATCGAGCGTATTGTGTTTGAAATTCAGTGAAGCTATTTGTGGAGAGTGCTTTTTTTCGTGCTTTTCTCTCTAATTCTTTGTACAAATTTGATATGTACTTTCTCAAATCAAAAAGAAAAAGTTCATCATAATTTTTCCAGTCAATTTTGATAGGTGTGCCTTGTAAGAATTGTGCTTGGAATTGTTTAATGAATTCTTTGCAATCATTATTAGTACGGTCGAATTTGGGGATTTCAATCATTTTCTCTCGAAACTATTGAATAATAAACTTCCGACTGATAGATTTACCAAATGTCCAAACCTTCATTACATAAATACCTTTCGAGAAATTCTCAGTAAAAACTTCAGCATTTTCTCTGCACGAATGCGATTCTATGATTTTTCCATCTGCACCAAGTATTTCACACTCAAACATCTTCCCAGGCCAGTTAATCCGAACCGAAGTAGCAGTCTGATTCAACCAGAAATTTTCATCTGATTCTTCAGCAACCGGCGTGCACATGACGTAATTCAACTTCTCCCAAATCTGATCGTTCAATAAAAACGGAACCAACGAATTGTCCGGCGCATTGCCCATGCGAATAAACAACAACCCTTCACTCGGACTCACATTCAAGAACTGTCCGTTCTTTCCCAAAGCAGCATAGACATCGCCTGGCGCATGAGGGAATAACATGCCCGGAAGCACCAACTGTGATCCTGGAACCATGTAAGAGCTTTGACCATTCAACCACCACAAGTATCCGTAAGAGTGGTTCAGGTTCTGAGAGGGCGTAATCATTTCCTGAAAATAATTCGCGTCGGTCATCAACTGATTCCCATTCCAATTGCCGCCGTTCTGCATTAAGATTCCAAAACGAGCCATGCTTCTTGCTGTGCTCAAATACACATTGTTGTAACCACTCTGAATAAAGAACCCGTCCATTCCCGTCGGTTGCTTCAAGGCCGAAAAGACAAGTCCGTTCAACGTTTGTCCAGTCGCTCCTTCCAACACGCCATCGAGCAACGTATACGGACCATTGTGATAAGCCCAGCGCGTGCCCGCATCTGCAGAATAAACCAAACAATTCGGATCGGTGCAATAAGGATCTGCAACACCATCGTCTAACCCCGATGTCATGGTTAATTGGTTTCGAACCGTAATGTTATTTTCTTGAGCGGCAGTGCAACTGGTCCATCCAGTTCCCAAATAACTTGAACTTAAATCATTGATCGAAAGCTGTCCGTTTTGTTGCGCTATTCCAACCAAATAGGAGGTAAGCGTCTTCCCCGCAGAAGCCCAATACCACAGGCTATCCTGGGTGAATGTCCCGAAGTAATTCTCAATGACAATCTTGCCGTTCTTCAACACAATAAATGCTTTCGTATTGTTACTTTCCAGAAAGGCTAACAACTCAGGTATCTGATCTTCACACCATCCCAATTGAGCTGGCGATGTAGTTTCCCAAGAATTTCCTGTGATAGGAGGGAAGTAGATTTGTGGCCGAACAATTAGACTTCCAAAAAGGAAGAATAGAAGTAACGCGTATCTCATTTTAGTCAGATTGATTTAATATTCAGGCACTCACAAAGTAAGCAAAAGCTATCCAAGCTAATCCTTTCAATAGAAAAAAAAGAAACCCTAAACACCCTACCCGCGCGAGCCAAATTCTAAACTTCGATTTATTGGAGCCTTCTTGCTGTGTCATGAATTATGTCTTTAAAATAAAAAGAGCCCAAAGGGCTCTTTTAATATTATCCTAAGTAAGATTTTAAGATCTTACTTCTGCTTGTGTGCTTTAAGCGTCGAATGGCTTTCTCTTTAATCTGACGAACACGTTCACGTGTTAAATCGAAGCGCTCTCCGATTTCTTCCAGCGTAAGTGGGTGTTCACCATTCAAACCGAAATACAAGCGAACCACATCGCCCTCACGCGCTGTAAGCGTGCGAAGTGAGCGTTCAATCTCGCGACGCAAACTTTCATGCAATAGGTCTGTATCCGGAGAAGGAGTGTCGTTCGTTTGCAATACATCGTACATCGTAGAGCTGCTGTCATCTCCGTCTTTCAAAGGAGCATCCATAGATACGTGACGCCCGCTGTTGCGCAACGATTGCTTCACTTCATCCAAAGTCATTTCTAACACTTCAGCCAATTCAGCTGGAGTAGGTGGACGTTCGAATTCTTGTTCCAACTTAGCGAATGCCTTGTTGATCTTGTTAATCGAACCAATCTTGTTCAAAGGAAGACGAACAATACGCGATTGCTCAGCCAACGCTTGAAGAATAGATTGACGAATCCACCATACAGCGTAAGAAATGAATTTAAATCCACGGGTTTCATCGAAACGCTGAGCCGCTTTAATCAAGCCAAGGTTTCCTTCGTTAATCAAATCGGGAAGAGATAAACCTTGGTTTTGATACTGTTTCGACACAGATACAACGAAACGCAAATTCGCTTTAGTCAATTTCTCCAAGGCAATCTGATCACCTTGTTTAATGCGACGAGCCAACTCAACTTCTTCTTCGGCAGTAATCAAATCCACACGACCAATCTCTTGCAAATACTTGTCAAGGGAAGCGGTCTCGCGGTTGGTTACCTGTTTTGTAATTTTTAACTGTCTCATGTTTGCTTAACGTTCGTTTAATTCACTGTTTCTATAATACGCAGAAAACAGGAATTTAGTTTTGTTCTTCTGGCTTTGGAAGCAAAGCTTTTCTAGAAAGCTTCAATTTACCGGTCTTAGGATCTTTTCCTAAAACTATAAATTTAACCAAATCACCAACTTTCAATACCTCGTTAACATCGTCTACACGTCTCCATTCTAATTCACTGATGTGAATAAGGCCATCTTGACCTGGAATAATTTCAACGAATGCTCCGAACGGTTGAATGGTTTTAACTGGACCTTCATACGTAGCTCCAATTTCAACTTGTGGAGGCCAAACAATAGACTTCACACGATTCACAGCAGCATCAAGGCTTGTCTTGTCCGCAGACGCAATTTCTACAAATCCTTTGTTGTCGCGCTCTTCGATAGAGATTGTTGCGCCAGTTGTTTTCTGAATTTCTTGAATTACTTTTCCTCCAGGACCAATTACTTTTCCGATTTCTTCGGTTGGAATTTCGAAGCTAATGATACGTGGTGCGTGAGGTTTGTAATCTTCGCGTGGTTCAGAAATGGTTTTCATCATTTCACCCAAGATGTGCAAACGACCTTGCTTGGCTTGATCCAAAGCATCGGTTAACAATTGCATTGAAAGACCCTTGATCTTAATGTCCATTTGGCAAGCTGTAATTCCTTTCGAAGTTCCAGTTACTTTAAAGTCCATATCGCCCAAGTGATCCTCGTCTCCTAGGATATCTGATAAGATTGAATATTTTCCGTTTTCATCTGTGATCAATCCCATTGCAATTCCAGATACTGGAGAAGTAATAGGAACACCACCGTCCATTAACGCAAGTGTACCTGCGCAAACAGTAGCCATAGATGAAGATCCGTTTGATTCTAAAATGTCAGACACAATTCGCATCGTGTAAGGACATTTTTCAGTTTCAGGAAGAACAGGCTTCAATGCACGAAGTGCAAGGTTACCGTGTCCAATTTCACGACGACCCGTAGAACGAATCGGACGTGCTTCACCTGTGCTGAATGGTGGGAAGTTGTAGTGCAACAAGAACTTATCGTTACGTGCATTTACAACACCGTCAACGAATTGCTCGTCGAGTTTAGTTCCCAAAGTAAGCGTTGTCAAAGATTGTGTTTCTCCACGAGTGAAGACACTTGATCCGTGAGCACCTGGCAAATAATCTACTTCACACCAGATTGGACGAATGGTGCGAGTATCGCGGCCATCCAAACGAATACCATCGTCTAGAATCATGCGACGCATAGCGTCTTTCAAACAATCGTGGGTATATTTCTTCAACAAGAAAGCATTTGCCGATTTTTCTTCCGCAGTGAATTGAGCGAAAAACTCTTCTTCAATTTGGTGAAACGCTGCGCTTCTTTCTTTCTTTCCAGATGGAGTCTTTACCGCAACATAGAACTTGTTGTAACACTCGTCCCATACTTTCTTCTTCAACTCTTCGTCTTTTGGTTCGTGGTTGTATGAACGCTTTACAGTCGCTTTTTCAACCTTCGATGCCAATTCCAATTGAGCTTTTACTTGTGCTTGAATAGCAGTGTGAGCAATAGCAATGGCTTCAACCATAACTTCCTCAGACACTTCTTTCATTTCACCTTCAACCATTACAATGCTGTCTGCACTTCCTGCAATCATCATGTCTAAATCGGCAAGTGCCAACTGAGAGCGAGTAGGGTTCACAATGAACTCACCGTTGATGCGTGCAACACGAACTTCTGAAATAGGTCCGTTGAAAGGAATATCTGAAACTGCAATTGCAGCAGATGCTGCAAGACCAGCTAAACTGTCAGGCATGTGCTCCGTGTCAGCAGAAATCAAGGATACAACAACTTGTGTATCACTGTGAAAATCTTCTGGGAACATTGGGCGTAAAGCGCGGTCGATCAAACGAGAAACTAAAATCTCGTCGTCGTATGGACGTGCTTCACGTTTGAAATATCCACCTGGGAATCTACCCACAGCGGCATATTTTTCACGGTACTCTACCGTTAGAGGAAGGAAGTCTAACCCTTCTTTTGCTTCTTCGTTGGCTACAACGGTTGCTAGGAGCATCGTATCTCCTTGGCGAACGACAACAGAACCATGCGCTTGCTTCGCTAATTTACCAGTTTCAATGGTAATTGGCGCAGAAGAACCCATGTCAATGGTCGTTGTGATTGCTTCGATTTTCATTCTTTTATTTTCGGATATATAGTTCTAAGAAAAAACGCGAAAAGGCAATTGTTAAATTGCCTTTTCTTTTGAATTATGCCTGTATATTACTTACGTAACTCAAGTTCTTTTACGATTGCACGGTAACGAGCGATGTCAACTTTTTGCAAATAATCCAATAAGCTTCTGCGCTTACCAACCAATGCAATCAACGAACGTTGTGTGCCGTAATCTTTTTTATTCTTTTTTAAGTGCTCAGTTAAGTGAGCAATACGGTAGGTGAACAAAGCGATTTGTCCTTCTGAACTACCTGTGTCTGTTGCAGATTTACCGTGTTTAGCGAAAATCTCTTGTTTTTTTTCTGTTGTAAGGTACATGCCAATACTTTTTTAGTGATTATTATGTGAGCCTCCAAGTAAATATTACTTTTCTTGAAAGTGGGGTGCAAAGATACGAAACTTCTTTTCGTGTTTCCAAGTTTATTTTAAGTGACTTAAGGTAAGCGCCAATCTCTTCTTCATTTCGGTGCGCTTAACAATGTAGTCGAGGAAGCCATGTTCTAAAACGAATTCAGAACTTTGGAATCCTGCAGGTAAGTCTTTTTTAATGGTTTCCTTCACCACACGTGGTCCGGCAAATCCAATAAGCGCTTTCGGTTCAGCAATATTTAAATCTCCCAACATGGCGAAAGAAGCAGTCACACCTCCAGTAGTTGGGTCAGTTAAAATAGAGATATAAGGAAGTCCCGCTTCAGCCAACTGTGTCAACTTTGCAGAGGTCTTCGCCATTTGCATCAAAGAGAATCCAGCTTCCATCATACGAGCTCCGCCCGATTTTGAAATACAGATAAACGGACAGTGTTCTTCGATAGCCTTATCTACACCAAGCGCGAATTTCTCTCCAACTACAGAACCCATCGAACCACCAATGAAGGCAAAGTCCATACAGGCAATAACAGCATTCTCATGTTCAATCTTACCAAATCCCACGCGCAACGCATCTTTCAATCCGGTTTTTGCAATTGTAGTTTTGATACGATCCTTGTAATTCTTCGTGTCTGTAAACGTTAGTGGATCGGCACTTTTCATGTGTTCAGCCACTTCAATCCATTCGTGTTCGTCGAAAAAGATTGAAAAATATTGCAACGATCCAATTTTCTCGTGATACTCGCAAGCTTCGCAAACCCAGTCGTGCTCTGCATGTTGCTCACTTGTAACAACGTGCTTACACTCGGGACATTGGTACCACAATCCTTCAGGAATCTCTTTCTTCTCTTGATTCTGCGTAGTAATACCTTTGTTTTTTCTCTTGAACCAACTCATTCTTTTGAAATTTGATTAGACGGCAAAAATAGGTAATCCGTCTTGAAGTACGAATCAAAACAATTTGGACACATTAAAATAACTTTTTGACCTTACATTAGCACCCTAAAATAGTTAGATTATGTCGGTCAATCTGAATTCAATTCTTCAAGTGCTCGTGCCAAAAGACAAGAAGTGTTTTCCGTTGTTTCAAGCTGCGGTGAAAAATGCAGTGAGAACAGCAAAAGTTTTTAAGGAATCTTTTGAAGTTGACAGTGTGAAAAGAATGCAATTGCATACCGAGATACATGATCTGGAGCATGTAGGTGATGATTTAACTGATGCTTTGAAATTCGAAGTAGAGGCAAATTTTAATGTGCCGTTCGACAGACAAGAGGTTTATCAATTGGCAATAGTTATTGATGATATTGTTGACGATATATACGGTGTTTCTAAGCGCATTGAATTGTACAAAATTCATAATATTCCGCCTGTTTTTGGTGAAATGGCCCAGGTGATTTTGGACAGTACAATTGTCTTAGAAGAGTTGATGGAAATTCTAAAAAAGTTTCGTTACTCAGAATCTGCCCGAAAGAAAATAGCCGGTATTCGTGAGTTAGAAAGAAAGATGGATGGTCTTCAAGAAGCAGCCATAGCCAAATTATTTAGCGAGGGTGCAGATCCCATTGAACTGATCAAGCAACAAGAAGTATTCGGGTTAATGGCACGTGCTGAAAAACGCTGCGAAGAGGCGGCGGGTATTATTGAAGAAGTGCTTGTGAAATTCAACTAGTACATGCATAAGACAATTTGCATTACGGGAGCAAGTTCCGGATTTGGAAAATGCACCGCTGAGTTATTTTTGAAAAACAATTGGAAGGTCATTGCCCTTTCGAGAAGAATTGAACCTTTGAATGAATTGAAATCGCTTGCAATAGGCGAGGATCAATTACTCGTTCATTCATTGGATGTTCAAAATGAAAAGGAAGTCTCTTCCTTTTTTCATTCCCTTCCACCTTCATTCAAACAAATAGATGTTCTCTTCAATAACGCTGGATTATCGCGCGGGAAAGACGAGTTGATTCATGCGAATTTAGATCATTGGGAAGAAATGATCAACACAAACATTAAGGGTTTCTTGTATGTAGCGAAAGCCGTATTGCCTATCATGAAAGAGCAGGGCAGTGGCTACATCATTAACACGGGGTCCGTTGCGGGTAGAAATTCATATGTAGGTGGAAATGTATACGGTGCTACCAAGGCTGCCGTTAAAATGCTTTCTGAGAGTATGCGTCTGGAGGCTGCGGCAGATGGTGTGCGTGTGGGAGAGATTGCTCCTGGCGCTGCAGAAACAGAATTCAGTCTGGTTCGTTTCGATCAGAATAAAGAAGCGTCTGATGCCGTGTACAAAGGATTCACACCGTTGAACGGACATGACATTGCCAACACGGTTTGGTTTTTATCGAATTTACCTGAACACGTCTGCATTCAAGAATTGGTCATTATGCCGACGGCACAACCCAATGCGAATGTGGTTTATAGAAAATAAAATGCGTTATTTTTTCATAGCAATTGTGAGCATCGCATTCGCGAGTTGCTCACCGAAGGAACAAGTAGATCTTATTCTTCACAACGGGACTTTCCATAGCTTAAATGCCAACAACGACACTTATGAGGCTGTTGCGATTCGTGATGGGAAAATAGTGGCCGTAGGGCCGGAAAACGAGATACTGAACGGATACAGTTCTCCTTCCATTTATGATATGGAAAAGAAGCACATCTATCCGGGATTTATAGATGCGCACGCGCACTTATTGGGATATTCCTTAATGAAGAACGATTTAGATTTAGTTGGAACAACTTCGTGGAATGAAATCGTTGAGAAGTGCAAGAACTTTCCCATTAAGCGTGCAAGCAGATGGTTGGTTGGAAGGGGATGGGATCAAAACGATTGGGTGAATCAGTCGGAGGGAAACGTACGTCCAGATGGCATTCCAACAAATGCATCATTGAATAATTTGTTTCCACAAACACCTGTCGTTCTTATTCGCATAGACGGACATGCAGCCATCGCGAATAACGAAGCCATGAAACGCGCAGGTGTAATGGTTGCTGACGGTATATTGCTCGACAATGACATGACTGCTGTATTAAACGCAATTCCAAAACACTCGAAGAAAGAGAAAGCGGAATTGTTGGTGGAAGGTCAAAAAGATTGCATTGCTGCGGGACTAACAACCATTGATGAAGCGGGAATAGATACAGACGATTTGAAAATTATAGATTCCCTGCAAAAGTGTGGAAGCTTTCATTTACGTGTTTATGCTATGTTGAATGCTTCAGATAAAGACTTTCAATATTGGATGGAAAAAGGTCCAGATACATCTTCATCGATGTTGAAAATCAGAAGCATAAAATTTATGGCAGACGGGGCTTTGGGCAGTCGTGGCGCTTGTCTCAAACAAGCGTATGCAGATGTGATAACAACAAAGGGAGCCATGTTGAATGACGATGGATATTTTCGTTACCGCTTTGCAGTTGCTTATTCACGAGGCTTTCAGGTATGTACGCACGCCATAGGTGACAGCGCGAATGCGGTTGTATTGAAGTGCTATGGCGAGTTGTTGGAAGGAGTGAATGATAAACGTTGGCGTATAGAGCATGCACAGGTTGTTGACTCTGCCGATTTCGCTTTGTTCAAGGAATACAGTGTTATTCCGAGTGTTCAGCCTACGCACGCCATCAGCGACGCTCCTTGGGCCACGTCTCGGTTGGGAGTTGCCCGCTTACGTTATGCATATAATTACAAGAGGTTGTTAGGGTATACAAATATGTTGTCATTGGGAACAGATTTCCCAGTTGAAGTCATGAATCCGTTGCGCACGTTTTACACCGCTGTTTTTCGAAAGGAGTTTAGAGAGGGAAGTGAAACTTTCGCGGCGAATGAATCGTTAAGTCCATTGGAAGCACTCTATGGGATGACTGTTTGGGCGGCCGTGTCGAATTTTGAAGAAGCAGAAAAGGGTTCTATAGAAGTGGGGAAGCTTGCAGATTTTACAGTGTTAAATTTAGATATTTTGAAGGCTTCCGATAAAGAAGTATTGCGTGCGAAGATTGACCAAACGATTATTAACGGTGTTGTTTTTCGTGGTGGCAAGCGTTTGTCGTAAAAAAAAAGCGAAAAAAGTTTTTGCGATAGAACTTTATATTTGAGTGCATTGCGTGTCAGTCGGAAAAATAAATAAAAAATATTTTACTGAAACACTTGCACGGATGAATATTATGACTACTTTTGCGTCCGCTTTAAAGGAACAATGTGACTTTAAGGTTAAGAAAAAGTTTAGTAAACGCATCAACGAAGGTTGAAAACGGGATTAAATAAAATAGAAAAAGTTCTTTGATATAATGCAGCAGATAACAGGTTAAATTATTGAGCCACAAGATTGAACAATTTACAATGGAGAGTTTGATCCTGGCTCAGGATGAACGCTAGCGGCAGGCCTAACACATGCAAGTCGAGGGGTAACTAGA
>CAMCVP010000030.1 GCA_945881835.1 Chryseobacterium gleum
TGTTTTTTTCATAATCTTCGTTTTGTTGAAGATGATAAAAGTGTCAACTTTTTTTAGGCGCGGTCAAAGTAGGAATAAAATCTCCGATTTTCCCATTACGAAGTAGGAATAAAACCAACGGTTTTCCAATTACGAAGTAGGAATTACACAGTTCCTAGGTTGAAAACTTCCACTTCGAATCATCTCTTCGTACCCCCAAAATGTGTTTCTTGCATACTGAATACACACCATGAACTCTTCCATTCTACAAGCATTATTAAAACTCTTCGCCATTATTTCGGGCGATAAGAAAACGAATGGATATGAAGTCGTTTCACTTTTTTTAGGGAACAGATTAAGTCAACAGCAGATTCAGGTTTTCTTAGATGATTACAAGAGCTATGTGGCGCTTTACCACAAGCCGCGGGCGAATGCCGAGAAGCATACCGCAATGACCAGCGTGAAGGTGCTTCGACTTTGCGAGGAGATTCATACTTCATTGAATCACCACGAGCGCTTCATGGTTTTTGTTCGTTTGGTTGAATTCGTTTTCACCTCACACGAACACACACAACAAGATTTAGAATTTCTATACACCGTAGCCGATGCTTTTCATATTGATGAAAAGATGCGCATGGCCATTATTCATTTTGTGCATTCGAAGGAAATAGAATCGTCTGATTATTTCTTTTGCATGAAGAACACCGAGGCGAATGAACACAGTCATTTGCCTTCAGGCGATTTAATTTTCTTCCGTATTCCGGAAGAGAATTTGTTTTTCTTTCGCTACATCGGAACTGACGAATTGAAGCTGAACGGAAGTTCGATTACTCCGAATTCTGTTTATCCGTTTTCTTCCGGTTCTTCCATTCGTGGAGCGAAGAGCAAGCCTGTTTTTTACAGCGATGTGCTGCTTGCTTTCCTTGCGTCTGAGCATCTCGATGGAATAGACTTCCTCTGCAACGCTATCTCGCATCAATTTCCAAATGGAAAAAAAGCATTGGAAACACTGAGTTTCAGAGCTTCTTCCGGAAACCTAATTGGTATTATGGGTGGAAGTGGTTCAGGAAAATCAACACTGTTGAATATCCTGAACGGAAACACTCGTCCGAAATACGGCGATGTTCAAATAAACGGAAAGAGTATTTTCAACAAGAAAGAATCGTTGAAACATCTCATGGGTTATGTTTCGCAAGACGATATTTTAATTGAAGAACTCACGGTGTTTCAAAATTTGTACTTCAACGCGCAATTGCTTTTCAAAGGCAAGTCGAAACTTGAATTGCAAAAGTTGGTGCTGCGAACGCTTCAAGATGTTGGACTTTCCGACTGCAAAGATCTTCGTGTTGGAAATGTGCTAGACAAGACCATTAGCGGTGGACAGCGCAAGCGCTTGAACATTGCACTGGAACTTATGCGCGAGCCCGAGGTGTTGTTCGTAGATGAACCCACAAGCGGACTCTCGAGTAGAGATTCAGAAAACATTATGGATTTGTTGAAGGAGTTGACCCTTCGCGGTAAGCTCATCTTCGTGGTTATTCATCAGCCAAGCAGCGATATTTTCAATCTGTTTGATCAATTGCTTCTGTTAGATCAAGGCGGAATGCCCATTTATTACGGCAATCCCATCGACAGCATTTTGTACTTCAAGAAATTGGTGAACCAGGTGAACATAGACGAGAGTCGGTGTTCGCATTGCGGAAATGTAAATCCGGAACAGCTCTTCAACATTATTGAAGCGAAGGTGCTCGACGATTACGGAAATGAAACGCAGCAGCGACGCATTACTCCGCAAGAGTGGAACAATTTCTACAACATCATGTGCGCGCCTGAACAAGACACGCGTATAAAGGAAGAAGCGAAGAACACTGAGTCAGAGAAGAAGTTGTTGGGAAGCAATCTTCCAAATGCACTGAAGCAATTCCAAGTGTTCTTCTGGCGCGACGTGCTAGGAAAAATTACGAATAAGCAATACCTTATCGTGAACCTGCTGGAAGCGCCGTTGTTGGCGTTCTTGCTCAGTTGGTTCATTAAATACTCGTCGAAGGACGAGTACGTTTTCCGCGAAAATGTAAACCTTCCACAGTATTTATTCATTACCGTTGTGGTGGCGTTGTTCATGGGATTAACCGTGAGCGCGGAAGAAATTATTAAGGACAAGAAGATTCTGAAGCGCGAGAAATACCTGAACCTGAATAAGAACAGTTACCTGTTTTCGAAGTTGGGACTCATGTTTTTAATCTCGGCCATTCAAACAGCATCGTATGTTTTAGTTGGAAATTCAATACTGGAAATACAGGGCATGTTCTGGCCGTTCTGGATCATCTTGTTCAGCACCGCGTGCTTTGCGAATGTGCTAGGGCTGAACATTAGCGCCACCTTCAACAGCGCGAAGGTCATCTATATTCTTATTCCCATTCTTATTATTCCGCAGTTGTTGTTCAGCGGCGTTATTGTAAGATTCGATCGTCTACACAAGTCAATGGTTACCGAAGGCGAAGTGTCTTGGGTTGGAAATGCCATGGCCAGTCGCTGGGCGTATGAGGCTTTGTCAGTAGAACAATACTGCAACAACGACTTTACTTCGCGCGTGTTCGACACCGATGTTCAATTGAAATCGTTGACCTGGGAAAAAGATTTTTGGGTGGTTGAAATGCGCAACCAACTGAACAATTGGGACAAGCCGAACAACACCACTTCGGTTGAATTGATGAAGAATGAATTCGCGAAACGCGCCGAAGGCACCGCTGAACTCAATTGGGCGTTGCAACAAATTGAATCGAATGGAATAGGGGCGAGAGATACCGTTTTAGGTGCGTTGAGTATTTACGAGTCGGCGCTTATAGACCGCTACAACAACTTGAGCGATGCGAAAGAGCAGTGGTTGTCTTCCTTGCGCGACACGGAAGACAAGCAGAAGCAATACCAGCAAGACATGGACAACTACTTCAACGAATCGTTGGAAGAGTTCGTTACCGCGAAGAACGATGTGAAGAAAATTGTGGTGACCGATAACGCGTTGGTGCGAAAAGCAACACCGATATATTTCATTCCGAATAAAGGAACTGCCTTTTGGAAGTCACATTTCTATGCACCGAAGAAGTGGATAGGAGGAAAGGAGAGTGGGAATTATGTGAACACGCCTGGGGCGAACACGATAGTCATTTGGTTAATGACTGTGGCGCTTACGTTCTTGTTGGTGTTCGACGGATTGAATAAGATAGCGAAGCTTTACACCTTCACCATTCGGAAAGGAACAGATAAGATGGCTTCGTAATCTTCTCCGGCTTCAAGCATGTCTTCATCGTCTGCTTCGTAATGCCAAAGCACCGTTGCGTTATCTCCAAGTGGTTCTAGTTTACGGAAAAGATCGAGCAAGCATTTCGAACTACTCGTGTTGAAGTATTCCAAATGAACATGAAATTCTGTTTTAACTGGTGAAGATTTCACCCATTCACCCATCCACTCGATTAGCGGTTTGTAGAAGTCTAATGCATTTTCTGGAATAGATCTTCCTTTCAATTCTAAAATACCTCCAACAGCATTGAAATGCACGTGTGGAGATTTGGGAGAAGCTTCGCGAACGATTGAATTCATGTGTGCAAGATAGAAATTTCTTTGAAGCAAAATTAAGCGAGTATATTTGTTTTCGAAAATTAGTTATGCAGAATACTCAAGAGTGGTTTGCGTCGTGGTTCAACTCTCCCTTTTACCGCGAATTGTACGCACACAGAACAGGAGAAGAAGCGCGGGCGTTTGTGTTGAAGTTGATTCAAGAATTGAATTTGCCAGCAGGAGCAAGCGTTCTAGACGTTTGTTGTGGCAACGGAAGACATAGCGAAGTTTTTAACGAGAAGAATTTCAATGTAGTTGGAATAGACATTAGCGAGAAGAGTTTAGAAGAGGCGAAGGCGCGTAATTTGTCGAATGCTCATTTTCATTACGCCGATGCGCGCAATTTCGAGATGCACGAGCGCTTCGATTGTGTGGTAAATCTGTTCACGAGCTTCGGATATTTTGAAACAACGGAAGAGCACATTGAAATGCTTCAGCGTATTTACGAGCATTTGAAAGACAACGGAGTTTTTGTATTCGATTTTTTCAATGCTGAAAAAGTTCGTGCTGCCGGCTCTGAAGACCGCAAGGTGGTGAAGGACGGCGCTGAGTTTCACATAACGAAAGAGATCACCAACAACCGCGTCATAAAGCACATTCGCATTCAGAAAGAGGCTGCGCGCATGGATTTTCAAGAATCGGTAGCGTTGTTCTCGAAGGAACAGTTGGTGGAAATGTTTGAAGTAATAGGATTTAAAAATATAAACACATACGGAGATTATGAGTTGGGGTCGTTTGACTTAGCGAACTCGGATCGTTGTATTATTATTTGTTCGAAGTAATGGAAGGTTCATTTTGGGTATCGGTGCTTTCGCTTTTTAGCGCATCTATGTTAGGCGGTTCGTTGGCGTTGTTGTGGAAGATGAAAAACAACCAATGGTTGAAATTGCTTTTGTCTTTTAGTGCTGCGTATTTGTTGGGATTAACGGTGTTGCATTTGTTTCCTGAATTGTATCATTCAGACTGGGAATATGCGGGTTGGTTCGTCATAGCTGGATTTTTACTTCAAGTTATTTTAGACTTTTTCTCTCACGGAGTAGAGCACGGACATGCGCATACGCACGATCACATTTCGGGATCTTTCTTGTTCTTAGTCATGGCATCGTTGTGGATTCACGCGTTCATTGAAGGCATGCCGTTTGGCGCAGATGCGCACGTTCATGCGGAAGATGTCACAGCCGCCGCACACGGCCACGAGCATCACGATCACAACAATCCGTTGTTGTTGGGAATTTCCATGCACAAGATTACTGAAGCCTTTGTTTTGGCCTCGTTGTTTTTGCATGCTGGGGTAAAGAAAGCGAAAGCTTGGTTCTTACTTATTCTATTCGCATGCATTGCTCCGCTTGGCGCAGCGTTTCATTTGTTCGTCGACTCTCAAGGCTGGGATGTTGAAGGCTGGTGGTACACCGCCATGATAGGCGTATTAATCGGAATCTTGCTTCACGTCTCAACCATCATTCTTTTCGAAAGCGAAGAAGGTCATTCGTTCAACTGGAAAAAGTTTGTGATGGTGTTGTTGGGAATTGTGAGTGCTGGACTGCTGGTGTAGGAACTACGTTGTTTGAACTACGTTGTTTGAACTGCGTTGTTAATCTTCCCCTCTCTTAACTTTTCTTAACTTCTCTTACCTGTCATAAAGACATTCGCCCGCAGGACTTTTTGGGCATGCCCCTTCGGGTCGGGCTATTCGTTCCAAGTCCTCGCGGTTTCCAACCGCTCCGGGCTTTCCACTGCTATCCCTCACGCAACTCTATTCATTCTGTTTGTCATTCTGTTTCTCATTCTGCTTCTGAAAGTAATAGTATTCCCGATAGTTATCGGAACCAACGGTTGTTAATTTTTTACGATTCAACATTCAAAGTAAGAATAATTTCTCTATTCTTTGCCTTATAAACTGAAATTCCTAAGAGAACCAAATCGGATATGTCATGTCCCCAAATTCCGTATTTACCATTTGTTTCATTTCTATTATACATTGTAGTTCTTTTGTCAACTGGAATTGTCTTAATAGTTGCACTTTCTTCTTCTTCTTTGTAAAGCAAATAGTAATGGTTACTTATTTCGGTTAATAGTTGTCCTCTGGTGAAACCTCTGTCTGATTTAAGTATAAATTCATACTGGTTGGTCAATGGGTAATCAATAATGATTTTAATCACAGATTCATCTATAGCAATTTCGTCTTTTTTGTCTAGGTTAGATAGATCCATTTCAGGGTTTTCCAAAACAGCCCATGGGATAAATCCATCTTCAAAATCTTTCAGGTTATTTGTCTTTACCTTGAACTCAATTGTTGAAATTAATTCTCCAATTTCAGAATAATTCTTTTGCATGGCTTGCTGCTCTCTCGCCTTAATCACTTCAATTGGATCGTTCAAATTAACGTTTGAATTTGAAGATTCCTTTTTTTGTGTGTTACACCCAAAAAAAAGGATTGAGAGAGTAATCACCAAATACTTTATCATAATTTTATTTTTTTCATTTTCTTTTTAGTTTAATTTCTTTTGATTGTTGCCTTATAGCAGCAGCAACCAGATTACACGCCCTACAATCCTAACCAATACATTCCATCATAGTCTGATTGGCGAAGTTTAATTGCGCAGTTTAAATGTACTTGAATTTCCATTTCATTTCACGCCAGATTCCACCAATTTTCTCCTTCCCAAAAACCTTTGAAGTCTATTCGTTAGTGTTATCGGGCGCTTGAGAGCATTTACCAGAAATAGAGTAGGAGCGGTGGGGTGAAAAATACGTCGAAAGACGTAGGAGCTTCGCAATTGGAAAACCGAAGGTTTTATTCCTACTTCGTAATTCCTATTTCATAATTGGAACGGTGCAATGTGAAAACAGTCGAAGACATTCGCGTAGCATTCGCCAGAGGCATTCGTACAAAGTACATTCTCCTCTGGAATAAACAGCATATAACCTGCATATAAAAATTAGTGCTTTTTCCAGATTAGAGAAATAGGTTTGCTCTATGGAACAGAGCCTTATAAAATCGGAAATTGAATCGCGAATATTTACCATTCGTGGCATGCAGGTGATGTTAGACAATGATCTCGCATTTATCTTTCAAGTAGATACCAAAAGAATTAATGAACAAGTCAAAAGAAACATTTCTCGTTTTCCAAAAGAATTTTGTTTTCAACTTAGTAATTCCGAATGGAGTATAATGAAGTCGCAAATTGCGACTTCATTCTTGAAACCTGGAGGTAAAGTAAAATCGCCTTGGGTATTTACAGAACACGGTATAGCCATGCTTGCGACACGACTAAATTCCGATCTTGCCGCACAGATTAGTGTGGAAATAATAAACGTTTTCGTGAGCGTCAAACGAAGTAGCCTAGATTTCATAAGAATAAATGAACGCTTGAATTATTTGCACGGAAGAGAAGAAGCGAACGCCCAAGAAATCGCGAAAATCTGGCAGTTCATTCATGCCAATAAAACACCCGAAACGGGAATCTTCTTCCAAAATCAGATATTCGACGCCTATGTCTTCAGCAGTGAACTTATAAGTAAAGCGAAAAAGTCAATTATTCTCATCGATAACTACATTGATGAAAACACACTGCTTCAGCTTTCAAAAAGAAACAAAAAAGTATCCTGTACCATTTACACTGAAAAATTAACAGAGCAATTGAAACTCGATGTAGAAAAACACAATGCGCAATATCCATCGATTGAGATTCGAATTCTAAAAAACGCTCACGACCGATTCTTAATCCTCGATGAAAGAGAACTCTATCATCTTGGCGCTTCCTTAAAGGATCTTGGAAAACGTTGGTTTGCGTTCTCTAAAATGGATGGATTGGTGTCTCAAATATTATCTCATCTTCAAGAATAGAAAGACGGAGGAACGAAGTTCCCTTCGGGATACATCCACAGCGTGGATCAGTCCGCATAGCGGATACATCCCTTTGGGATTAGTCCACGAAGTGGAGTAGAAATTCCTATTTCATAATTGGAACCTTTAACTGCGTTATTGGAAATCCTTCGGATTTATTCCTACTTTGACCGCGCCTAAAAAAAGTTGACACTTTTATCATCTTCAACAAAACGAAGATTATGAAAAAAACAGCCTTAAGAGTACAACGAATCTTTTCGGAGGACTTACGAAAAGAGATCGTAAAGCAAATTGAATTGGGCCAACTATCCGTTACCAATGCATCGCGAGAATATGATGTACGTGTTCCAACTATTTACACTTGGTTGAACAAATATTCCCGTAATTTGAAAAAAGGAACACGTCTAGTTATGGAAAAGGACAGCGTTGAAAAAACCATTTTAGATTTACGAAATCGCATTCTAGAATTAGAAGCGGCCTTGGGACGCAAATCCTTAGAATCTGATTTGTATAAAACGATGGTTGAGTTAGCCTCCAAAGAGTACAAAACTGATTTAAAAAAAAATTTTGGCGGCAAAGCATCCACCAACTTCGAGGAAAAAGAATGATGACAAGGTTTTGCATATCCACCTCCTGTGAGCTTTTAGGGTACACTCGCCAGGCCTTCTATAAGCGAACGCTTTCAGTGTTTGCTTCATCGCGAAGCACCTTGATTCAAATTATACCTGACGTTATATCTGCGAGAAAAGGAAGACCTACTAAGGGCTGTCGCAGCATTTACGAAGATATTGGATATAAGTGGCCAATAGGTAGAGACAAAAGCGTTGAACTACTGATAGATGCCGGTTTGGGCGTTCGCTATCCTAAAAAGTACACTAGGGCAACACAAGCTGGCAATCGAGAGTTCGCCAACTTACTTGTCAATAAAACGGTTACTAGTACCAATCAAGTCTGGCAAGCAGATATGGCGCATTATATGGTAGGAGATAAACGATTTTATACCATATACATCACGGACGTATTTAATCAAGAAATTGTAGGGCATGGAGCCTATACTAGCAATTATGCTGAAAACTATGCAGAGGTATTAATGCGCGCTATTAATGCACAGAAAACACCCCTTGATGGCTTGATACACCATAGCGATGGCGGTAAACAATACGAAAGCACAGTTTACAAAGGCACTTGCGCAAGGTATGGTATTGAACAAAGCATGTGCATGTATTCGTATGAAAATCCATATGCTGAAAAGACAAATGATTTGATTAATAATGGGTACCTCAATTGTTGGAAACCAACTAACATTAAAGACCTAGAACTAAAACAGTCTCAAGCAGTTCGAGATCATAATTTGAATAGTAAAAAGAAACGCTTGAAAGGGAGGTCCCCACTTCAATTTAGAGCCTTGCTGAATAGAAATTATAATACTCCTACTTATCAACTTGAACTCAAACCTAGAAATCCTACACAACCAAGAAATAAAACTTTAAATTTGTCTAATTAACCATGAGGATGATAGTAAAAGTGACAACCTAAATCAGGCAAGGACA
>CAMCVP010000031.1 GCA_945881835.1 Chryseobacterium gleum
AACTCTATCAATATATCTCTTTTTTAGGTGATTATAGCAGTGAGGTCCACCTCTTCCCATTCCGAACAGAGAAGTTAAGCTCACTTGCGCAGATGGTACTACAGTAACATGTGGGAGAGTATGTCGTCGCCGATCTTCAAAAAGCCCCCCGAGAAATCAGGGGGCTTTTTCGTGTTTTATATTTTTCTTAAATACTTCACGGATTTAGATATATCATCGGGCAAATTATGCCATATTTGTATACCTATTGTATGAATTGACTGACCCCGAACATGAAGCCCCCCTTGGCACCTGAAACAACCCCAGTAATGGGTCATTTACTTAAATTCAAAAAGAATCCAATAGAGTTCTTTTTGAATCAATCCAGATCAATGGGCCCTTTGTACAAAATCAAATTACTCAATAAAGAATATCTTGTAGTTAATCACCCAGATGCCATTAGACATGTCCTTGTCAATAATGTAAAGAATTATTCACGACGAAAATCGTATGCCTTCTTACAAGAGCTGCTCGGCGATGGTTTGTTAACTTCAGAAGGTGAAGGTTGGAAAAAACAACGTCGATTAACTCAACCTGTTTTTTCGAAAGATCAACTACACGGATTAATGAATCAAATGGATCATTCAATCCAAGATTTCTTCGATTCCCATTGGAACAAAAATGGAACGATAGACCTGGAGCAATCTCTGAACATCTTAACCCTTCAAATCCTTACACAAAGTATCGTTTACTCTCCCGATAGAAGTTATTTTCATAAAGTGCAATTCGATTTACACGATGCACTGACCTACATGACTTCCAAACGTTTCAACGCATTGAAGTTTCTTTCGAAATTGCCAAGTAAAAAGAAAAGAAAAGGTAAGGCTGCTATAAAAAACGTTAAGGCTGTGGTGGAAGATATTATAGAAAGAAGAGCACAGCCACAGTCCATGAAGCATAATGACCTTTTGGAAATGCTCATGTCTACGAAAGATGCAGAAACTGGAGAGACTCTCGATAAGAAGGCGTTATTGGATGAAGTGATGACCATGTTCGTGGCTGGACACGATACAACAGCTGCAGCACTTACATGGACGATATATCTGCTTCAACAAAATAAAAATGTGCTAAACGTTATGCTAGAAGAGCTTGAGAGTCATTGGAACAACGAAACCATTACCGTTGAATCTCTCAATGCATTGGTGTATATGAAAATGGTCATTCAAGAAGCTATGCGTCTGCTGCCTCCGGTGTGGGCATTTGGAAGAAAAGCAAAAGAGGATGATCTATTAATGGGGTATGAAGTTCTGAATGGACAGTCAATAAATATCCCCGTTTATGCTATTCATAGACACCCCGATTTTTGGGAAAAACCGAATGAATTTTATCCCGAACATTTTTTGCCTGAAGCTGTGAAACAGCGAGATAAGTTCGCTTATCTGCCATTCAGTTTGGGGCAGCACAGGTGTATAGGAGAGTATTTCGCGCTTATGGAAATTCAAATGGTGCTCATGCGATTCTACAAAAGTTTTAAGGTGGAATTGACCTCAGATGAGCCAATGGAATTTACACCTTTGGTTACTCTAAAACCGAAAAGAAGTATAGAATTAAATCTAGTTAGAAGATAGTATGAGCTTGAATTATAAGACAATAGATTGGCCGAGTTACAGAAATGATATTGTGGATTTCTTGGATCTCGATAACCGTCGAAATCATGCGCAAGCCATGTTTGAAGTGGATATAACTAAATTGAATGAACAAATAGCCAAGCGTCCAGAGCGCATGTATCAGGTTACTTTTCAATTGGCACATGTTCTCTATTGTTATGCTAGAGCCATACATGAACACCCGGAAATGCAAGGCCGCTTGTATAAGAAAAAACTCTATCTCTTTGAAGATGTAGACATTTCTATGATTTTTGAAAAGACAGCGCCAAACGGAATGAAGGTTCCTGTTCCTTATGTTTTTAGAAGCGCTCAAAAGAAAACATACACAGAGATACTAAACGAATTGCAATGGGCCAACGAAGCTGAAATGCATGAAATTTACAAATCGAAAAAATCAACTTGGCTCAGAAAATTGCCTAAGTTTTTGAGAATGTATTTATTAAAGAAGGCACTGTCTAAACCTTTAACATGGAAGGAGAATTTGGGAACTGTCGCCTTCACGACGTTGGGAATGATTATTCGAAATAGACGCATGTATCCAGTTCCCATAGGTCCTTATAGCTGCATGTTAGCCGCGGGTTCTTCCTACCACGAAAAGGTGGATGGGAAATCCATTTCAAAGTGGTGCATGGTGTTAAATCTTGATCACAATATTATCGATGGCGCTCCGGCAGTTAGATTCGGAAAAACATTCATGGCACTGGTAGAGAAAGGACTGCCTGAGGAATAGAATACAAATAGAAATTATGACAGCGAATTCTATAAAATGGTTTATTTATCCGATTGTAATGACTTTCGGTGTTATGCAGTTTTTTTGGATATTGAGTTTTGGACAGAGTCATTTGGAACTGGCCACTACCGTTCCGATGATATTTATGATGCTATCTTGTTTCTTCTTGGAAAGAATTTTTCCATACGACAAGAACTGGAAGCCAGAAGGAACTGATTGGGGAATAGATACGCTTCACCTGATATTATTTCAAACCATCTTACCAAAAGCGTTTAAGATAGGATTCATGCTATTCGTTTTGTATTTCCTACCGAACAACATTGAACTCATACATGGCGTATGGCCTCATCATTGGCCTTTGATTATTCAAGGGTTAATGATGCTTTTTATATCTGATTTTTTCAGATATTGGATTCATAGATTTTGTCACACATATCCTTTGCTATGGAGGTTCCACGCGGTGCATCATGCGTTGAAAAAACTCTATTGGTTGAATACCACGAGAATTCATCCAGGTGAAAAAATACTTCAACTGATTTGGGAAGTAGGCCCATTCATTTGTATCGGTGTATCTAAAGAAGTCATTGCTTTGCATTTAGTCCTATACGGACTAAACGGGTTTCTTAGACACTCGAATATAGATATGAAATTTGGTCCTTTGAATTATATCCTTTCAACAAATGAATTGCATCGTTGGCATCATTCAAAGGTTATTAACGAGTCGAATGCCAATTACGGAAGTGATACTTCACTTTGGGACCTCCTGTTCGGAACATTTTATTGGCCGAAGAATTCCAAGGTTGAGGAGATAGGTGTTTACAATAAAAATTACCCGCAAAATTTTAGAGGTCAAATGGAGGCGCCTTTGGTAAACGATATTGATAAAGAAGATAAGCTTCCATTTAGTTGGAAGCATTTCCTTTTGAATATTCTGCTCAAAGTGAAAATGCGAAACAATGGAAAGAAATTTAAGGGTCCATTGTCTCATGAAACGAAGGATATTGAGAGAATACAAAAAGAAGTACTGAAGAAATTGCTGAGTATAAATGCTAACACAAAATTTGGACTTCAATATAAATTTGAGAACATACAAAGTAGCGGAGAGTTCCAATCGAAAGTACCTGTCCACACATATGAAGATTTAAGAAGTTGGATTGAAGAACAAGCGATTTCAAATAGTGATTCCTTAATTGCTTCCCCTTTTGCAATGTTCAATCAAACCAGTGGAAGTACGGCAAAACCGAAGTGGATCCCAGTTACTCAGGAAACATTGAATGATTTGAAGAACAGTCAACAGTTATCGACTTGGCTTCAATACAAATATGCTCCGGAAGCTTTTGAAGGGCACATCATGGGAATTGTAAGTCCAGCCCATGAAGGCATTAGCGAGTGGGGAATTCCTTTTGGATCAGCAAGCGGACACTTCTACAAGAATATGCCACGCATTGTAAAAAAGAAATATGTTATTCCTCATTTTGTTTTTGAAGTGAAAGACTACCAGGTAAAATATTACCTAATTCTTCTTTTGGCATTGCAGCATAAAGACATTACGTATTTTGGAAGTGCAAACCCGTCTACTTTACTTCAATTGAATAACATGTTGAAGGAAAGGAAAGAAGATCTTTTGAATGACCTTCAATCCAAATCACCGAACGCTGTCAAGCCACAGATTTCGAAGCAATTGTATGAAAATGTTTCCAATCAGCTGAACCCATCAAAAGCTAGAGTAAATGAGTTGGATTATTTGTTTCAAAAGGATGATTCAAGTATTAAGCATTTTTGGCCTCACTTGAAGTTACTCGTTACCTGGACAAGTGGAAGTTGCGGTATTGCCTTGAAAGCTGCCTTGAAATTAATGCCCGAGAACATAAAAGTTACGGATCCGGGATATTTAAGTAGTGAGTTTAGAGGTTCAATTACGTATGATTATTCAAATCAATCGGGACTTCCAACCTATAAAGATCATTTTTTTGAATTTATGTTGAAGGAAGAATGGGAGAATGGAGATTCAAATTTTAAATTGTTACATGAGTTGGAAAGAGGTCGCGATTATTATATATTCATCACAACCCCTTCAGGATTATGGCGCTACAACATGAACGATATTGTTCGCGTCACCGATTATTTAAATGAATGTCCTTTGATAGCCTTTCAACAAAAAGGAAATGGAGCATGTAACATTACCGGAGAAAAGCTATACGAGAGTCAAGTGATAGAAGCCTTTCAATCGATGCATTGGAAAGCAATATATTATCAGGTTTTAGCAGATGTGAATGACTCAAGATACGTTGGTTATATTGAATGGCACGACCAACCGAAGGATGACCAGGAGCACCTGTCCGCTATCATGGACCAAGCCTTAGCCAAACTTAATGTGGAATATGCCGAAAAGAGGGCGAGTAAAAGATTAAATTCATTTATATTGAAATATCTTCCAGCAGGAACATTCGCTAACATTAAAAAGCAAGCGGTGGAAGCGGGACAAAAAGAAGGGCAGTTTAAAATGGTCATGCTTCAATATAAAGATCAGTTCAAATGGGATTTATCGCAAGCGAAATAATACAGCAATGAAGATTGATTTTCGAATGTTGGAAATTCCGTTTAAGGTTTCATTCAAACACAATTCAGCCTCTCGAAAAGTAACTTCAACGATTTGGGTGGAAATTTCCCGAGGAGAGTTCGTTGGAATAGGAGAGGGGTGTCCGAGATCATACGTGACAGGTGAATCGGAAGATTCTTGTGTGGCTTTTATTTCAGACCGGAAGGATTCGTTATTGAGGGTTGAAAATTATCAATCTTTAATAGCATGGCGCGAAAGTAATATTTCAGACATAGAAAATAATCCGGCAGCTTGGTGCGCAATCGAATTAGCGTTTTTGGATTTGTTTGCGCAAGAGACGAATCAGAGTATAAATGAATTGATTGGAGAAAGGTATATCCCTCAGGCGTTGGAATATTCTGCAGTGCTTGGAGATTCTGCTCCTGGTGTTTGGGAGAAATTATGTGATTGGCATTTTGAAAATGAAATGACAAATTTTAAATTGAAGTTGAACGGTGATGTTCAATTGGATTCAAATCGAATAAGGTATATTCTGAATAAGAATCCTCAAGCTGAGGTACGCGTCGATGCAAACAACATGTGGAACAATCAGACGGAGGCTATAACTTATTTGAATCAGCTTCCAAAAGAAATAAACGGTGTTGAAGAACCCTTGAAGTGCCCGAATTGGGACGGGCTAAATTCATTGAATGCGGAACTTGCTTTTCCGGTTATTCTTGATGAACATGTATTACGGTTGTCGGATTTAATGAAAGTCCAAAGTCCTGAAAAAACAATTGTGAATCTTCGAGTTTCAAAATGTGGAGGATTAATCAATAGCATTGAAATGGGGAAGAGAGCAATAGAATTGGGAATGAGAGTCATTGTAGGCGCTCAGGTGGGCGAAACTAGTGCTCTTACAAAGGCCGGCTTCTTGTTAAGTTCCGCATTGTCACACGAAATCACTGCGTATGAAGGAGGGTACGGAACACTGCTACTGGAATCTGATCCGTTCCGTGAATATTATCAGCTAGGAAAACAGGGCAAGATTATTTTTTCATAGCCTCTGCCTTTAATTCAACAGGCATTTTTTCAATTGCGTATCGAAGTGCTGTTCTTGGCATGCGAGATTTATATGTTTGCACAAAATGGAATACCTCTTGAAGTCTAGTTGAACTAAGCACTTTTAACATCCACCCGTATCCTTTTTGAACCATGTCTTCGCTGTCTTCCAATAGAACAAGAGCGATGTCAAATTGATCTTCGATATATGTGTTACGCTTACCAGGATAAATAAAGCTAACAGCACTTGCTCGGCGGACCCATAAATTGTCTGAGAGACTCCAAGATTTAACTCGCTGAACGAGATGTGGGAATTTAAAAAGCATTTCACCAATTACTTTGTTGCAAAATGTATCGCATTCGGCCCAATTATTAATGTATAACAAAACCCAACGTTCGAATATCTTGAAGTCAGCTAATTCATATTGATTTTTTAATGAAAGGGACAATTGACAGGCAAGTAAACTTTCTTCCAAGAATTCATCTTGAAATAGTTTTTCGCATAGCCCCCAAACCAATTCTTTTTTCTCACTTTTTAGAATTGCGATATATTTCCTCCCAATTTTTTGGGTGTCAGGGTTACTTACTCCATGACATTTAAGATCGTGTTTGAAGAAACTGCATGTAGACAGCCTTCTTTTTTCGGAGGCTATTGCAAGCAGGTCGGCACGTATTTCCAGGTGTAATTCTGTAATTGTAGAGTTCGAAGTATTCATTCTGTTGTTTTGCTCTCTTAGAGTTTCCAAAGATAGCCCAGATAACAGTCGCCATTTTTTTGTAATTGAGATTGAATAAAACGTTCAATGGGCTTGAACTATAGTGGATAAGTGAACTTTTTTTATTTTTTTTTCAGGGTGAAAAGTGTTGCGTGTGAGTGGTTTAGCGTGCTGTCTGTTTTTTTATTGTGTTTTTTTGTTGCGTATGTAAAAAACAGTAGTACATTTGCACCCGCTTTGAAAGAAACATTAAAGAATGTTGAGAAGGAAAGTTGAATAAAGCGAATTGGAATCACAAAAAAAAGATTGAAATCTTTTAACAAATTTTTGTGTGAATCAAAAAGTAGTTGTATGTTTGCCGCCCGTTTCGACAGAGGTCGAAAGCAGGGAGTGAAATAATAGAAAAAGTTCTTTGATATAATGCAGCAGATAACAGGTTAAATTATTGAGCCACAAGATTGAACAATTTACAATGGAGAGTTTGATCCTGGCTCAGGATGAACGCTAGCGGCAGGCCTAACACATGCAAGTCGAGGGGTAACTAGA
>CAMCVP010000032.1 GCA_945881835.1 Chryseobacterium gleum
GCTTCAGAGTTTTGCGACGATGAGTTTTCGGACAACGAGATTAAACTCATGGATTTTGTGATTGAAAAATACGGAACCAAAAGCGCTGCCGACTTGGTTAGTGTGACGCATCATCCTTTTTCTCCTTGGTACAACACAGCAAAGGAACACAACGTTCTTGAGCCTTTAGAACAAGAACTAATCAATCATACCGATCTCATTATCGACATGAAACAACTCATTGCTCACGATGCGTTGAAGCTGGCGCTTTACAACGACTACATTTCGTTAAGTGGTTATGCTAGTTGAAGGGAATATTCTTTACTTCACTCCGTTTTATTTTAAAAATGGAAATCCACCGAAATCAAAATTTTTTGTTGTTTTAAAGTCTTTAGGAAATCACGCGGTATTGGCTTCCTTACCAACAAGTGTCGATGCAATTCCTTCTAAATACGACCAGCAACAGGGCTGCCTAGAATTGCCCGAAATTGGTTTGAACTGTTACGTTGTTCACCCCAACATTCCCGTTACCGAATGCGGTAAGTCCTTTCAGAAAAAGACCCATTTGTTCGGTCATCAACTCGATGAATATGCAACGCAAATGTTGAACGAAGTATACCCTACAGAGGGCATTGATTATACCGTTTGGGGAAAATTGAGGCCAGACGTTTTTCAAGATTTGCTCTCTTGTTTCAGAACGTCGCAATCGGTTAAGCGTAAGTACAAACGTATTCTGTAATATTTTTTATTAGTCCCTTCGGTTTTTATTCAACCTACAATACGTCTTTCGACGTATTTTATTCCCATCTCATTTTCAACAACGCGTTCCATTTCTCAATGAATTCAAGGCTTTTGAAGGAAATGGAAAGTTTCTGGTTTTGGAAAGGAGAGAATTGATAAATTTTAGTAATGAATAGTTACAATATTCGTGTACTTTTAATTTAATGAAACAGGTGATTTTATTACTTCATATTTTGATTAGTCGAAACCGAATTCTAAAATGTTTTGTCACAGATCAATCAATGTCAATTTTTTATGATTGATATTATTTTTGGGTCGAAATTTTTTGGTTTTATCCCTTTAACCTTGGGGATTTTATTTTGGAGATATATGAGGAAAAAATATCCAGAAAAATGGGTTCCAGGTGAACCTGTTAAAGGTGGTAATATATACTCCTTTTTAAATGGTTGGTCATTAGTTATTTTGCTTATTTTGGGCGGATTTATGGGTATTTATGTCAGCTTTTTTGTATAAGAAATGGCAAATTGAAAATTATTCGAAAATGAGATTTACATCTTGCATATTACTGTGCACATGATTTAAAATGATAAAACTGCTTTGGTTTAGCCGAAACAGAATCAGATTTGTTTTCAATAAAAAACTTTACACAAGATATTTGGATAAACAATCGCAATAAGAACAAAAAGCCATAATGAGTACTACAAAATCCTACATAACATTTACACTTATTTTATTAAGTAATCTTTCTTTTGCTCAAACAGAAGTAAAAGATACTACTTGGTATGTTGATGAGAATGGAAAAAGACAAGGCTTTGAAAAACATCCTGATGCTTTTAATTATGCGTATAAAGAAAAGACATATGGGGGGTATGAATCTTGGACAGCAGGATACTATAAAGACGGAAAAAAGGTAGGAACTTGGGAGTGCACGGACGATAAAGGAAAGCTATTCGGATATAGAATATATGAGGATAATGGCAATTACGTTGAAGTTCAATTGAGAAAGAAAAAAACTTTGTCAATTGTAAAATATGTAAAAACGTATGAGGATGAAAAAACTGCAAATTATGAAATAGTTGAAATATTAAGTTTTAATAAGCGTGGCAAACTAATTAAAATATACTCTACAGCAGAATTTATGTTTAATCTTAATATGCCAGCGATGAATCCAATAATTTGGGGGCAAGAAGTTTTTCGTAGATTACAATCACAGCAATCAGAGAAATTAATAGATTACCTCTATGTTTCTCAGGAGCAAATGAAAACAGCGATTTTAGACGAGATGAAGACCAGAGGGGTTCAACGCGAGCTTGTAAAAAAAGTAGAGGAAGAAAGTATCTCTGCTCAAGTATACAATCAATTGAGAAGTGAATTCATATTAAATTTTAATGAGGAAATACAAGATCTAGGAAAGATAAATTGGTCAAAAGCGATTTTAGATAGTATTACTTACAACTACATAATTCCAAAGTTTGATGGGCCCGACATTGAAGTTTTATGGCCGGCTTCTAAAGATTTTGAAGTTGATCCACAGGCACATAATCGTGCCGATATGAAGTTGTATTTTTCCATAGGTCGCAAGCATTATGTTCTAAGCTTAACTCCATTCGTGTTTGATGATCAGTGGAGGTTAATGGATCCACGAAGTTTTTATTTTACAAGATGATTTCGAAATGAAAAGATTGAGAGCATTTCAATTTTGAAAATAGAATTCAAAAAAAAACAAGCCAAATCAACAAGTATGATTTTGCTGCAAGCAATGATGGGTATGCCTTTTCTGCTCCTCATTTTAGGTGTTGGTTTTGCATTGCTATTCGTTTTAACATTTGTCCTAGTCGTATTTTTTAATTACATCCAACCCAAGATTTTCCCCAAGTATCCAATTGATATCTCATGGAAGTGGGCAGTTATTTTACCAATTATCATAATTGGGTTTTGGCTTGTATACGAAATGACATACTCTAACGAGTTTTTAAACTGAAAGAAAAAATTCGGTCCTAGATTAAATCAATCCCTTTGGGAAAAATCCTTTCAAGACTAATCCCATAGGTACTGATCCACGAGTGGATTTATCCCGAAGGGACTTATCCTTTTAGGACTTATCCGCTCTGCGGACTGATCCGCTCTGTGGATGTATCCCGAAGGGACTTTTCCGCTTCGCGGAATAGGAGGCAATAACTGTTGTTTATAATCGTTCCTTGAACCATCTTTGCCTTATGAAGAAAAGCATTTTCTTTTTTCTAATCACAGCAGTTATCGTTTTTGTCTCCTCATGCAGACGCGACGAGATTACGACCGACTCTTCTGCTAAGATTGAGTTCTCGACAGATACTTTGCTTTTCGATACTGTCTTCACCACCATCGGTAGCGTTACCAAGATTGTGAAAGTCTACAACAACAATGCACAAGCGATTCAAATTGCAAGCATCGATCTTGCCGGAGGAAGCCAGTCGCAATTCAGAATAAATGTAAACGGAGATAACGGGACGCATTTTGAAAATGTATTCCTCGAGGCCGGAGATAGCCTTTTCATTTTTGTTGAAGTAACCGTAGATCCTACCAACTCGAACACGCCTTACGTTATTGAAGATCAAATCTTATTCAACACCAACGGAAATAACCAAGTGGTGCAGCTGGCCGCATGGGGACAAGATGCGTATTTCCATGGAGGGACCACGCAGAACGAACTCTACGTCTTGCCTTGCGGTGCCATTTGGAACAACGACAAACCACACGTGATCTATGGAATTGTTGCCGTTGACGAAGGATGCAACCTTACTATTAACGAAGGAACACACGTGTACGTCCACGCAAAATCTGGTCTATTCGTCTACAAAGGTTCACTGAATATTGCTGGAAGCCTGAACAACGAAGTGGTCTTTGAAGGAGATAGGCTAGAGGCAGACTACGCTACACTGCCCGGACAATGGGGTATTCAGTACGATGTGCAAATTGAAACCGGAGTAGGTCCGGGAATCTATTCCGTTACTCGCGGAGGAATTTGGCTCTACCAATGCAACTCAAGTTCCATCAATTACGCCATTATTAAAAACGGAGGAATGGGTATTCAAGTTGACACACTTGGAAACACTAGCGCAACCGGATTCGCACTCACCGTTACCAACACGAAGATCGATAACATGTCGGGAGTAGGGTTGTTCGCACAAGGTTCTTCCATCTATGGAAACAATTTGTTGGTAACCAATTGCGCTGAGAGCTGCGCCAACCTGAGCGTTGGAGGAACCTATCAGTTCGACAACTGCACCTTCGCGAATTACTGGAGCAACGGCAATCGCACCTCTCCCGCCTTCTATCTCACTAACTACTACGAAGACGTTAATCAGAATATTCAAACCCGAACGCTAACGAACTGTCTCTTCCGCAACTGCATCATGTGGGGAAACAACGCCACCCTCGGCGACTTCAGTGAGTTCGTGGTAGACCTCAAAGATCCCGAACTTCAACAAGTGCAATTCAAATACTGCCTTGTAGACACCGACGTTGACGTCTCAGACGACGGCAACTTCTGGGAAAGCATGGTGAACAACCAATCTCCATACTTCTGCGATTACGCCAACGGCAACTTCCGCGTAAACCAAGACGCTCCGCGCATGATCGGCGGTCCGTTCACCTTTGGTCCGGATATTTCCGGGAATAACAATGGGGATTGGAAAGGATGTTTTGACTATACTGGAAGTTGTAATTAATCTTAGAAAACAAGGTAAGAGAAGTTAAGAGAAGGTAAGAGAGGGGAAGATTTGAAACGAAGTTCCCATTACGCAGTAGGAATTATGTAATAGGAATTACGAAGTGTCCTTGCCTGATTTAGGTTGTCACTTTTACTATCATCCTCATGGTTAATTAGACAAATTTAAAGTTTTATTTCTTGGTTGTGTAGGATTTCTAGGTTTGAGTTCAAGTTGATAAGTAGGAGTATTATAATT
>CAMCVP010000033.1 GCA_945881835.1 Chryseobacterium gleum
TACGCGTTACGACCCACTGCATTTAAATCTTCGAAAGCTTGCTTCAAACGAGCAACGAATTCCTTCTCCCCTTCGCGCAACCATACGCGTGGATCGTAGAACTTCTTATTTGGCTTATCGTCTCCATCTGGATTACCAATTTGGTTTTGCAAATAAGCAGCCTTGCCTGACATGTAATTGCGAATTCCCACCATGTATGCCCATTGCATATCGGTGTCGATATTCATCTTCACAGCACCGTAAGAAATTGCCTCACGTATTTCTTCGCGAGAAGAACCGCTTCCACCGTGGAATACAAAATTCACTGGCTTTGCTCCGGTGTTGAATTTACTTTGAATGTATTCTTGCGAGTTGTTCAAGATAACTGGAGAAAGTTTTACGTTTCCTGGCTTGTAGACACCGTGAACATTTCCAAATGCTGCTGCTACTGTGAAGCGATTCGAAACGGCATTCATATGCTCATAAGCGTATGCTACTTCTTCCGGTTGCGTATACAGTTTGCTGCTATCTACATCGCTGTTGTCAACACCATCTTCTTCCCCACCTGTTACACCCAATTCAATCTCAAGGGTTACTCCCATTTGAGTCATCTTCTTGAAATACTCAACGCTCAATTCGATGTTTTCATGAAGAGGCTCTTCAGAAAAATCAAGCATGTGAGAGCTGAACAAAGAACGACCTGTTCTTTCAAAATGTTCCATGCCGTGCTGAAGCATTCCGTCCATCCAAGGAAGTAAATTCTTCGCGCAGTGGTCTGTGTGCATGATTACAGGAACACCGTATGCCTTAGCCATTAGATGAACATGCTGTGCACCGCTCACAGAGCCTAATACAGCAGCTTCCTGATTCTTGTTGTCAAGTCCCTTTCCAGCATAGAAAGCTCCACCTCCATTGCTGAATTGAATAACGACTGGCGAATTCAAATCGCGTGCGGTTTCAAGAACTGCATTTACGCTATTGGTTGAAATAACATTTACTGCTGGCAACGCATAGCCATGAGCTTTAGCATCGTTCAACACCTCGGTAACTTCGTCACCGGATAATACGCCTGGTTTGAATTTCATAAATTTAAATTGAAGTTGTAAAGCTAATGCTCACGTTCGAATTTCACAAATAGGGAAACGCTGTTAGAGCTGCGTGGTAAAGGTAAGGTGGTTCGAACCGCCTGCCACGTGATAAATACTTCTTCCGAAGCTCAATTGAAACTTCTTGAAGTTGATCGTAGTTCCTAATGAAAGTCCCGCAGTTGCTGGTCTATTTGGAATAGACAATTCTTTACGTTGACGGTAATTGTATCCCAATCCGATACGCACGTTGCTTCCCAAAATAATCTCGGTGCCTACAACTATGTGTCGCATAAGTAAATCACCAAACTCCCAAGTTCGATCTTCAATGGGTAAACCTGTTAGCGGATCTACAATAACTGTTGCATTAGGATCGGTGTATTTCACATTCCATTTCTGCACGTTTTCGAATGCAATGTGAAATAAGAAAGGGGCGTTCTTTGGTCGCTTGCTAATGGCTATTTGAAATTCCAAAGGAAGTTTTTCGCGAGAACTTTCGCGGTAGGTCACGAGTTGCATTCCTACATTTTTCAAAACGAAACTTGCCGCGAAGTTTGTTCTTGGCTGGTAATAAGTTGCGGCGGCATCTATGGCAACTCCGTATGAATAGTAGGTATCGAAAACAGAATACAAATTCTTCAAGTTAAGACCTACGCGCCAAAGAGAGTCGACTTTGTAGGAAGCTCCCAGTGTTAATGCATATTCATTTGATGTGAAAGAACCGAGATTATTTCCGAGGCCGTCCAATCTTTCGCTCGTGCCATAACCGAAATATTGAAGTGTCCCTGCGAAAGCGAATTTGCTATTGGTAGGATGAAATCCGTAGGAGGTATATCCGAAATTCGACTGCCCGAAATAACGTACGTAACTCATGGCGAGCTTACGATTCATGAGTGAATCTATTAGCGCTGGATTGATGGCCGCAGTGTTGATGTCGCTTGCACAGAGTGCAATGGCATTGCCGCCAATAGCGGCAACTCGAGCTGAGCCAAAAACACTAATTCCTGAGAAAACAGTGGTACCCGCTTGGGCGAAGCTAGACAAAGTAGCTGCGCATAATAGAAGGGTAATCAGTTGCTTTTTCATGCTTCAGGCCTGCAAGTAACGAAATAGTTCTGAATATATTTCACAGCTTACTTTGCTTTTTCTTTGAGGAGGGCTTTGTCTAATACTTCGTACATGTCTGTAACAAAATGAAATTTCAATCCTTTCAAATAGCGTTCGTCGATTTCATCGATGTCTTTGCGGTTCTTTTCGCAGAGGATAATTTCTTTGATTCCTGCGCGCTTCGCCGCGAGAATTTTCTCGCGCACTCCGCCTACTGGAAGGACTTTCCCTCGGAGTGTAATCTCTCCTGACATGGCGAGAAACTTCTTCACTTTTCGTTTTGTGAAGGCTGACGCAAGCGCCGTTAACATGGTAATACCTGCACTTGGGCCGTCTTTTGGAACGGCGCCTTGAGGGACGTGAATATGCACATTCGTTTCATCGAAGACTTTCGCTTCCATGTCTAGTATGCTCGAATGTGCCTTCAAATACTCCAGCGCAAGTGTTGCACTTTCCTTCATGACATCGCCCAAATTTCCAGTTAAAGTCAATCGACCTTTCCCTTGGGTTAAGCTTGATTCAATAAACAAAATATCTCCACCCGTTGGCGTCCAGGCCAATCCCGTTACTACACCCGCAACGTCATTATCGGCATAACGATCTTTTTCATAACTCACGCCCAACGCCTTCGAAACATCATCTGTCGTAAGAGTCGTTTTGAACTTTTCTTTGAAAGCCATTTGCTTCGCACGGTGACGTACCATCTTGCCAATGCGCTTTTCTAATGCGCGCACACCACTTTCGTTGGTGTACGATTCAATTAGAAACGCCAACACTTCTTCCGTGAAGGCGATGTTCTTTTCGGTTAATCCGTTTTCGGTTAATTGCTTCGGCACCAAATGTCGCTTCGCAATTTCTAATTTCTCTTCAAGGGTATATCCGTTTACTTCAATGATCTCTAATCGATCGCGAAGCGCAGGTTGCAATGTTGAAAGTGAGTTGCAGGTTGCGACGAACATGACTTTCGAAAGGTCGTATTCCAACTCTACGAAATTGTCATAGAACGCATGGTTCTGCTCCGGATCTAAGACTTCCAACATAGCGGAACTCGGATCTCCGTGAACACCCTGCCCCATTTTATCTATTTCATCTAAAACGAAAAGCGGATTCGATGTTCCAACTTTTTTCAAGTTCTGAATAATGCGACCGGGCATTGCTCCAATGTAGGTCTTGCGATGACCGCGAATCTCTGCTTCATCGTGCAATCCGCCTAAGGACATGCGCACGTACTTTCTTCCCAATGCTTCAGCAACGCTCTTACCCAGAGAAGTCTTACCCACACCTGGAGGTCCGTATAAGCAGATGATTGGCGACTTCATGTCGCCCTTTATTTTCAATACGGCTAAGTGTTCTAAAATTCTCTCCTTCACTTTTTCCAATCCGAAGTGATCGCGATCCAAAATTTCTTTGGCGTGAATCAAATCGAAATTGTCTTCGCTGGTTTCATTCCAAGGAAGGTCTAGCAATAGTTCGAGGTAATTCGATTGAACGCTGTATTCCGCTGCTTGCGGATTCATGCGCTCCAACTTCGCCAATTCCTTCTCGAAGGCTAAGCGAACAGTATCCGACCAGATTTTCGACTTTGCTTTTTCGCGCTTCGCATCAATCTCTTCTTTCTGCGGATTAGCGCCTAATTCATCTTGAATTTGCTTGATCTGCTGCGTTAGGAAATATTCACGTTGTTGTTTCGAAATATCAATGTGAACCTTCTTCTGAATCTCTTTCTTCATTTCGAGCATTTGCAGATCGTTGTGCAATTGCTCGAATACTTTCTTCGCTCTTTCCTCTAGATCTGCAATCTCTAACAACTCTTGCTTTTTCTCAACATCGGCCTTCATATTCGACGAAATGAAGTTGGTGAGGAAAGACAAGCCGTTGATGTTTTTAATCGCCAAAGCGGCTTCGCTAGGGATATCTGGAGAGAGATTGATGATGTTTAAGGCGTGATCGCGAAGCGATTCAAATAGGGCTTGTTGCTCTTTGCTTCCAGCCTTCTTATTGATTTCTTCGAAAGCCGTTACTTGCGCTTCAAAGTAGGGTTCTGTGTTTACCAAGCCTTGAATGGAGAAGCGCTTCTTTCCTTGAAGAATCACAGTTGTGCTTCCATCGGGCATGCGCAACATGCGAAGAATGGTGGCTTGTGTTCCAATGTGATGAAGATCTTCGAATGCCGGGTCTTCCATGTCGGCGTTGCGCTGTGCAACCACACCAATGGTCTTCGTTCCAGCGTTCGCATCTTGAATTAAGCGAATGCTGCGGTCTCTTCCAACCGTTATTGGAATAACCACGCCCGGAAATAGAACAGTGTTTCTAAGCGGCAAAATGGGTAACACTTCAGGTGTTTCCTCATTCGCCATATTGTCTTCGTCCTCTGCTGAAATCAGAGGAATATATTCATGGTTGTTTTCTTCGTCAGAAAAAAAATAGTGCTCTACTTCTTTATTCATACTCCCCAATTTTCAATGTCAATG
>CAMCVP010000034.1 GCA_945881835.1 Chryseobacterium gleum
CCGTCTCTGAAATTCGCAGTGCCAATTCTTCCATCGACCAATGCGTTCTCACCACCACCCGGATAATACACACTCGGCGTATAGGCAAGCGTTACCTTTTTACCTGTCGCCATGTTCGAAGTGTATACGCGTGATTCGTAGAAAATTCCTGTGCTCCAAGGAAAGTAATATTCAAAGTTTAGCGTGGTGTAGCGTTCACTTACAATGATAGGTTTGGTGTAGGTTTGTCTGGTTTCTTCTTCGTTTTTTCTGTAGTTAACAATGATTAAACTGTTCGTACTTGTCACTGCTCGAACCTCAACCTCACCAGTAGGCAATACCTGTGAACGGAAATTCAAAGGGACGTCTGGAAATCCGTATTTAATGTTCAACTTATCCAAGCGTTCGTAGTTCTTATAAACCCGAGCAGCAAAGGCTTCGTAATCGCGTTTCTTAGGTGCTGTCCACAAGACTTCACTCAACGCCAACAACCTTGGAAATACTTTGCTATCGACAAGCTCTTGCGGTGCTCTTTCGGTCCACATATTTCCTTCCGCACCGCGAATGTATTTTCCTTCTTCCGGGCTTAACTCAGCAGGCATTGGATTGAAGCTGTAGACCTTTTCCATGTTAATGTTATCGAGGCCGTAGTCTAAATAACAATGCGAGGTCGGACTCATAACAACACCGTGCTTTTGCTTCGCTGCGGCAATTCCTCCTTCCATGCCTCGCCAGCTCTGAATCATAGCGTCGGCCGGAATTCCTCCTTCCAGAATTTCATCCCATCCAATAATCTGTCTTCCTTTCGTGTTCAGGTACTTCGCCATTTCTTCAATGAGCCACGTCTGCAACTGCGCTTCGTTTTTCAATCCGTAAGCATGAATTCTCTTCTGACATTTATCGCAATGCTCCCAACGGAATTTCGGTGCTTCGTCTCCGCCAATGTGAATGTACTTACTCGGGAAAAGTGCGCAGACTTCGTCCATTACGTCTTTCAAAAACTGAACAGTACTGTCGTTCCCTGCGCAATAAATGTCTTTGAACACGCCCCATTCCGTTTCAACCGGAATACTCTCTCCTGTGCAGCTGAGCCACGGATAAGCACTAATGGCAGCAACCGAATGACCGGGCATTTCTATTTCCGGAATAATGGTCACGTGCCTGGCTTGAGCATAAGCAACAATGTCTTTGATCTGCTCTTGCGTGTAATAGCCTTCGCTCACATGATTCCCGAATTTATCCATTCGATAAGAACCAAGACGTGCAAGCTCTGGATATTTTTTTATTTCAATGCGCCAGCCTTGGTCTTCAGTTAAGTGCCAATGCAAGACATTCATTTTGTAAAACGCCAAAGCGTCTATGTACTTCTTCACGGTAGCGACATCCATGAAATGTCTTCCGCAGTCGAGCAGCATTCCGCGATGCGGATATGCAGGCGCGTCTGAAATGTCCATACTCGGAATTTCAAATGCAGCGAACGTTTCGTTCGTCTTGAAATACTTCGGTAACAATTGCTTCAAGGTCTGCATACCCCGTGAAATGCCTTCTTCCGTAGCCGATGTTAAACGGATTTCATTTTCACGAACAGTTAAGTAGTAAGCTTCGGTATTCGAAGGAATGTTTTTCGTGAGTTGGAAAATGACTTTTCTCGGCTGACGTTTTTCTGCGGCTTGGTTGGAAACTTCAACAACCAAATCGGGTTCGTTCTCCTTCAGCCAAGAATTAAAAAGTTCAACTTCTTGCTGACACATTCCAAGCCCTTCTGCTTGTGTGCCTGCCGTCCATAGAAATCCTTTTCCGTGAACATACGCAATGCTCGTCGGTATTGGAATAAGGGTTTCCACTTGCGCGAACGTTGAAATGCCTTTCAACATAAAAACAACAAGCAGTGATTTGAGAATAGGTTTCATAAAAGAAGTTTATCGTTCGAAATATTCATGCGCTGCAACAATTGCTTTTAGCGCTGCGGTTTCAGTTCTTAATCGGTTTGTCCCCAAGGATAGAGCAGGAGCATCGTTCGCCAATGCAATCTCATTTTTCGAAAAGTCTCCTTCCGGTCCAATGAAAATAGAAAGGCTCGCATGCTTTTCGTTCCATGTTGAAAGTTGAATCTTTGGGCCGTCTTCACAGTGCGCAAGCAACTTCATTCCAACTGCATTTTTCCATGCATCTTGAAATTTCACATCGAAATGTAATTCGGGCAATGAATATTGAAGGCTCTGTTTCAAAGCGGAAATGGCCACACGCTCAATGCGCTCGGGTTTCATGCGAACACGTTCCGAGTGTTCGCAAACCAAAAAGGTTATGCTTCGAATGCCTATTTCAACGGCCTTTTCAACCAGCCATTCAATGCGATCGGCATTCTTCGTGGGGGCTACAAAAAGGTGTAAATGGGGATTCGTGTTTTCAATGGTTTTTCTCGAAAGCGTTGTTAACGTGCAATGCTTGTCGACCTTGTCTAGAGCGGCTTCTATGCGTTCGCCTTTGCCGTTGGTGAAGGTCAATCTCTCCCCTTCATGCAGGCGCAAAACTTTAATGTGACGGCTTTCTTCTTCGTTCAATTTCCAACTGCCGTCTTGTATTTCAGATGAAAAGAATAACATTGGAGCAAGTTAAGAAGGAAGCCGACAGGAATTGCCTAATTTTGCCGAGCAAATTTATTTCTATGCCAAACATTTCATCGAAAGCGGTGGCTATGCCATCTTCTCCAATTCGCAAGCTGGTGCCTTTTTCAGAGGCTGCTAAAGCTGCGGGAAAGACTGTTTATCACTTGAACATTGGTCAGCCCGACATTGAAACGCCTGAGATTGTGCGTGAGAAAATGAAGGCGCTTGATATTAAGGTTATCGAATACAGCAATTCAGACGGAATTGGTTCATACAAGAAAGGATTAACGGGCTATTACGCTTCGAAGAAAATTACCCTTACTCCGCAGCAACTCATGATTACCACGGGTGGTTCAGAGGCGTTGATTTTCACGTTCATGACGTGTATGAATCCGGGCGACGAGGTAATTATCCCAGAACCGTTTTACGCGAACTACAACGGTTTCGCGGTAATGGCCGGAGTGAATGTGGTTCCTGTTACTTCATACATTGAAACTGGATTCGCACTTCCTCCAATTTCTTCGTTCGAGGAAAAAATTACTCCGAATACAAAGGCGATTTTGATTTGCAATCCGGGTAATCCAACTGGTTATTTATATTCGAAAGAAGAGCTTGAGCAATTGCGTGATTTGGTCATTAAGCACGACTTGTTCTTGATTGCAGATGAGGTTTATCGCGAGTTCATGTACGACGGAGCCGTTCCGCATTCAGTTATGAATTTGGAAGGATTAGACAACCACGCGATCATGATTGACAGCGTGAGCAAGCGTTACAGCATGTGCGGTGCGCGCATTGGTGCACTCGTTACCCGTAACGCAGAGGTCATGGCTATGGCCATGAAGTTTGCGCAAGCAAGACTTTCACCACCAACATTCGGACAGATTGCTTCGGAAGCTGCTTTGGATACTCCGCAAGAATACTTCGACGGAGTAGTAGTAGAGTACGTGAAACGAAGAGATATTTTAGTGAGCGGATTGAACGCCATTCCTGGCGTTATGTGTCCAAATCCAAAGGGTGCATTTTATTGCATCGCTCGTCTTCCAATTGACAACGCAGATAAATTCTGCCAATGGATGTTGGAAGATTTTTCACACAACAATCAAACAGTGATGATGGCTCCAGCAACTGGATTCTACGCTACACCAGGCGCGGGAACCAATGAAGTGCGCTTGGCTTATGTCTTGAATGAAGATGCGCTTCGCAATGCGGTTGAATGTTTGAAGGTTGCTTTGGAGCAATATCCAGGAAGAACTTTGTAATTAACTTCGAAATAAAAATCGATATGAAAAAAGTGTTGTTTTCTCTTTCTCTTCTTTTCGCAGTTGTGTTTACAGCATGCACAGGAGAATCGGCAGGCGATGTAAATCAAGATCGCATTTACACCGAATACGAACAGTTTTACAATTCGAATACGGGAACAACAACCGTTATCGCGAGATTCAGATTTGGCAATGCGTTGGGAACCATTCTAGAATTGGATTCAACAGACAACGTGAAATT
>CAMCVP010000035.1 GCA_945881835.1 Chryseobacterium gleum
TTGGGATGCGGCATGCGCGTGATGTTCTTCGATCGTTCGAAGACTGAACAAACAGTAACGCTTTCCATTAACGGTTCTCCGCTTGAAGTGAATTTGAATGTTTCTTCTTTCGAAGAAGTTCTTCGCGGAAGCGATTTCATTTCGTTGCACGTTCCGAAACAACCGAATGGAAGTTCGGTTATTGGTTCAGCAGAGTTCGCACTCATGAAGAAAAACGCGGTGGTGATCAACACCAGTCGCGGTGGAACAATTAGCGAAACTGAACTTATTGAAGCGTTAGACAACAGCGTTATTGCCGGAGCATGTTTAGATGTGTTCGAAAACGAGCCACGTCCCAATGCAGCATTGTTGAAGCATTCAAAAATTATTACCACTCCACACATTGGTGCAGCCACAGCCGAAGCGCAAGAGCGCATTGGTTTAGAGATAGCAGACAATGTGAAACGAATTATGCAAGGCGCATAAGATGAAGTTCAAACCATTCAGAGCGGTTTTACCTGCAGCAGATAAGGTGCACTTGGTTGCTTCGCGATCCTACGTGTCCTATTCAAAAGAAGATTTGGTAGAAAAACTTCATGGGAATCCGTACACGTTTTTACACATCATTCATCCCGATGTAGACGGCGATTACCGCGGAAGACGCATCGCTTATTTCGAAGAAGTAAGAAAGAATTACGTGAAGTTTTTGAATGAAGAAATATTCGCTCAAGAAGAAACGCAATCTTTTTTTATCTACCGACAAGACACGCCTGAATTTTCTTTTCAAGGATTGCTAGGTGCTGTTGCTGTTGAAGACTACGAGCAAGGAAAGATTAAAATTCACGAGCACACCATTAGTCAGCGTGAAGGAAGATTCACCGATTACTTAGACACAACAGGAATCAATGCAGAGCCTGTTTTGCTCATGTCGAAAGACGAGCCTTGTCAGCCGCTCATCGAACGCATTTGCAATCAGCTACCGTTGTATTGTTTCTCTACCACCGACCGCGTGAAGCACACGGTTTGGAAGGTAAGTGCGCAAGAGGATATTCAGGAAATTGAAGCGGCCATGGCTGAAGTGCCAGAGCTCTATATTGCAGACGGGCACCACAGAAGCGCGAGCAGTGTTGCGTTGAAGCAACGCAAAGCGGAAGAGGGAAACAATGAAGAAGTCTATCAGTATTTCATGGCGCTCGTGCTTTCGCAAGTGCAAATGAAAATTTTAGGTTTTCACCGTTTGGTGAAATGTGTGGTTGAATTCGATTTGAATGTGTTCCTTTCCGACCTGAATAAATTGGGTACTCTTCACGAAGTGAAAGAAACCGAATTGAATTTGAGTGAAGGAAGAATAGGCGTGTACACCAGAGGAAAGTGGTATACCTTTCAATTCGAAAAAGAAAAAAATGTTATCGATGCCGAATGGCTTTCGAAAAATATTCTTCATCCGATTTTTGGAATTGAAGATGAACGCACAGACAAGCGCATTGCGCATGCAGACGGATTGGTTCCAACAAGTGAGATTGCGAAAATGGTTGATGAAGGAAAAGCAGATTTTGCATTCTTGCTTCATCCGATTTCAACCGAAACACTCATGCGTATTTCCGACGAAGGATTTACCATGCCTCCGAAGAGTACTTACATCTTGCCGAAGCTAAGAAGCGGATTGGTTATTTATCCAATGCGATGAGCCACATTCAAGATCAAATAAAATTCTACACTGCACAGTTTCCTTCACACGTGAAGCTGGTGGCTGTTTCCAAAACGAAACCTGTGCAGGATTTACAAGAGGCTTATGCTGCTGGACAGCGCATCTTCGGTGAGAATTATGTGCAGGAATTGGTAGACAAGCAGGCGCAACTTCCATCCGATATTGAATGGCATTTCATTGGGAATTTGCAGTCGAATAAGGTGAAATACATTGCTCCGTTTGTTGCGCTTATTCACGGAGTGAATTCAATTTCTACCTTGAAGGAAATAGATAGGCAAGCCAAGAAATTAAATAAGCAGATTGAAATTTTATTGCAACTTCATGTTGCAACAGAAGAAAGCAAATTCGGATTTTCGGAGGAAGAAGTTTTGGAAATTGCTTCGCAAAAAGAGTTGTACTCGAATGTAAACTTTCGCGGGGTCATGGGCATGGCATCTTTCACAGAAGATCAGTCGCTCATTCGAAAAGAATTTCAAGAAGTGAATCGCATTTTTTCTTTGTTGAAGCCGCTCTTTGTTGAAGCCTTCAATGAAATAAGTATGGGCATGAGCGGCGATTGGAAAATTGCCGTTGAGGAAGGAAGCACGCTCGTTCGAATTGGCAGTGCAATTTTCGGAAGTCGTTAGTTCAATGTTTCAGCTACGCTGTAGTCGTTGCGGGTAGCGCTGTTCCGAGAAATAAGTTCGCCCAAGAATCCGGCTAAAAACAAAAGTGTTCCAATAATCATGCAGGTGAGCGCAATGAAGAATGCGCTTTGGTCCGCGATATTTTTCGCGGTTTCTCCGAGGTAAAGCGCATATAATTTCGTTCCGCCAATGTAGGCGAACGAAAATGATCCGATCATGAATACTAACGTTCCCAACGTTCCGAAGAAATGCATAGGGCGCTTGCCGAATTTCGACATGAAAGAAATGGTTAGTAGATCTAAGAATCCATTCATGAAACGCTCCATTCCGAACTTCGTTGAACCGAATTTGCGGGCTTGATGCTTCACCACTTTTTCTCCAATTTTCTTGAAACCTTGTTGCTTCGCCAACACCGGAATGTAGCGGTGCATTTCACCATACACTTCCACACACTTCACTACGTCTTTTCTGTATCCCTTCAACCCACAATTAAAATCGTTCAAGTGAATGCCCGTCATTCTGCGCGTAGCCCAATTAAATAATTTCGTTGGAATGGTTTTCGAAAGTGGATCGAAGCGTTCCTTCTTCCAGCCGCTAACGACATCGTATCCTTCTTCCAAAATCATTCGAGCCATAGCAGGAATTTCTTCTGGAGAATCTTGAAGGTCTGCATCTAAGGTGAACACTACATTTCCTTGCGCCGCTTGAAATCCCATGTGTAACGCCGCCGACTTTCCGTAGTTACGCGAAAAGCGAATGCCGCGAACGGTAGGGTAAGTCTGCTTCAACTCTTGAATGACATTCCAAGAGTTGTCGGTTGAACCATCGTCTACGAAGATGACTTCGTAAGACATCTGCTCGCGTTGCATCACCTCGTTAATCCAACGTTGCAATTCAGGAAGCGACTCGGCTTCGTTAAGAAGAGGAATGACCAGAGAGCAGTTCATGTGTTAAGCTTGTTGAAATGGATTTTTCGATTTTCTGTTTCGATTGAACAGCGCTATGAACAAACCAATAACCATAAAGAAAATGATAGACCAAAAGAAACTTCCGGTTGCCTCAACGCCTGGTCCGCATACATAGGTGTTGAAGTAGGCTGGTTCTGTTTGTTTCAGAAGGTCTTCCCGAGAGATCCAGTTGTATTGTTGATTGAAAGCAATGAGTTCTTCCATCTTGAATTTGCGCAACGCTTCGAGCATAGCGCGATTGAAAAACTTCAAGTTTAAATAAAGGAAAACAGATTGAATGGTAGATACCACGAATCCCATGCGAAGGCAGAACCAAAATATTTTCCCGAATTTTAAATCTGTATTGTTTTGTTTAAAGTACACCAATCCAATGGTGCAGGCCAACACGGGCGCCAATGAACCTAGGAATGAAAATAGAAAACTTGCGGAGGGAAAAGCAAAAGCCAATTGATCGAAGAGCATACCGAGCAAAGCTGCACCAACACCGAATTTGATTAAAACGAAAAGGGTAGCCTTCCTGTTGAATTTAGGGTCTATGATATATTCAGGTG
>CAMCVP010000036.1 GCA_945881835.1 Chryseobacterium gleum
GCGCGTGAAGAATATTTCATGAAGAAGCCAAACGAAGACGTGTACGTCTTCAAAATAAAAAATTAAATCTCTTCCGAGATTCGAACGGCGCGTGGACCCAATTCCACCACTTCCAAATTCGTGATTTTTCCTTTTTGAATTTGAAAACGCATGAGCGTGCGCACCTTATGAAAGCCATGCGTACCAGCGGCTCCAGGATTCAGATGAAGATTTCCTTGCCTCTGATTTTTTCCTGCTAAACAAATGTGCGAGTGTCCGCAAATGAACACATCTATTTTTTCATCTTGAATTATTTTCGAAACACGTGCCGGATAAGACGGCGGCCTTCCACCAATGTGCGTCATAAAAACCCGCACGCCATCTACTTCGAAAATCAAGTCTTCTTTCGTCATGGAACGAACGCGTGCATCGTCGATATTTCCAAAGACAATTCGAGTGACTTTCCCCATCGATTCCAATCGCGTAACAATCTCTTCCGACCCAATGTCTCCCGCATGCCAAATCTCATCGGCATTTCGGCAGTGTTCTTGTAATCGGTCGTCGAAGTAACCGTGCGTGTCGGAAAATAAAACAATTTGCATTGTTCAAAAATAATTCGAACCAACTGCGGTTAACCCATTAATTCAAAGAATTTCGTAACAACGAACAGAACGCTCAAAACGATTATGAATAGAATTATTACTTCGCTTGTTTCTTTGACCTTCCTATTTATGTTGAATTCGTGTTTGGCCCAGCCGCACAAGGAATACAGCATTAAAAACAAGCGCGCCATTTCGAAATACGAAGAAGCCATTACGGCATACGGACAATACAATTCCAGCCTCGCGCTTGTTATTCTTGAAGACTTGATTCAAAGTGAAGATCAATTCGCTGAAGCATATTTTCTCATGGGACAGATCTACGCTGAAAAAAATGAAATGCAGAAAGCGATTGCTCCGCTCGAGAAAGGACTTTCGATCAATGCGAACATTTTCCCCATGGGCTATTACATGTTGGGCGAATGCTATTTCAGTGTTGCCGAATACGACAAAGCCGAGCAAGCGATCACCACTTACACGAAGATGCCAAAGCCCAATCCAAACGTGCATTACCGCGCGCAGCTCATTCTTGAAAGTTGTGTCTTCGCCAAGCAAAGCATCAAATATCCCGTACCCTTCAACCCCATTAACCTCGGAGATAAAATCAATACCGAAAACGACGAATACTTTCCGTGCATCACAGCCGACACGAAGACACTTCTGTTCACACGTTTACTAAACGACAAGCGCGCATTCGAAGGCAAACACGAAGACTTCTTCATGAGCGAAAGAACAGAAACGAAAAACTTCAATGAAGGTTGGAACGCATCTCTTCCAGTAAAATCAATTAACACACTCTACAACGAAGGTGCACCCACATTAAGCGCCGACGGACAAACAATCGTGTTCACCGCCTGTGAACTTCCTGGATATGAATACGGCGAAACCCGCACCGGACTTGGAAGTTGCGATTTGTTTTATTCGCTTCGCACAGCAACCGGATGGACAGCTGCTGAAAACTTCGGAGTTGGAATCAATTCAAGTTATTGGGAAACACAACCGAGCTTAACTGCCGACGGCGCAACGTTGTATTTCATTCGTGGAAAGAAAGGAAAAGGCGGAGCAGTGGAAGATCCGAATATTTACTTCAGTCAAATCAACGAAGCCGGCGAATGGAGCGAACCAGCGAAGGTTCCCGGATTCATTAACACCAAAGGAAGAGAAGAAAGCGTGTTCGTTCATCCAGATGGACAGACCTTATACTTCTCTTCAGACGGACATCCGGGCATGGGCGGATTAGACATTTTCGTAAGTCGCTTGCAACAAGACGGATCATGGAGTAAGCCTGTGAATTTGGGATATCCGATAAATACCGCAGCGAATGAGAACTCCATTCAAGTTACAGCGCAAGGCGACATTGCGCTCATGGCAAGTAACCGCGAAGGCGGAAAAGGCGGATTGGATCTTTACTCTTTCGAACTTCCTGAAAGTGTAAGACCGCGCTATGTGAGTTATGTGGAAGGGTTTGTGTTCGACAGCAAAACGAATGCACCGTTAGACGGGAAATTACAATTGTTGAATTTGAGCAACGGAGAAATCGTGGCTGAAACGTTTTCGAATAAAAGCAGAGACGGTTACTTCTTGGTTTGTCTTCCAGCAGGAAACGACTACGCTTTGAATGTTAGCGCGAACAGTTACCTCTTCTATTCTTCAAATTTCTCGCTGCACGATTTCACTCCATCTCGACCTTACCGAAAAGATGCGCCATTACAGAAAATGGATTCCGGTGCTTCTATTGTGCTTGAAAACATTTTCTTCAAAACCAACAGTTCCAATCTAGAAACTGAATCGCACATTGAATTAGCCAAGTTGATCGAGCTTCTTGTGAAAAATCAAACCATGCGCATTCGTATTGAAGGACACACCGATAGCGACGGCGATGAAGCGGCCAACTTGAAACTTTCTCAAGCCAGAGCGCTCAGTGTTAAAACTTATTTAGAGTCGAAAGGAATTGCCGCAACCCGCATTGAATCGGAAGGATACGGCGAAACCCAACCGATTGATTCGAATGCCACTCCGGAAGGAAAAGCAAAGAATCGAAGAACGGTTTTCAGAGTTCTTTAAAACAAAAAAAGGTGTTCAAATGAACACCTTTTTTTTATAGTTTCTTTTCGAATTAATTAATCACATTAATCACTCTGTTAGGTGCTCTGAACTTCCCCTTAACAACACCACCTCTGGAAGTACCTTGAATATTGGTCTTTCTTGTTGTGCGATCTAAATAAACCGTTGAAGTTCCCAAAGGCAAATTCGATAGCGAGTTAATTCCAAAAACCATGTTGGTAGCACCAACACTACTTGTGAAATTCCAGGTATCGTCACCCCAAGCCCATGAACCAACAAATACACCCACTTCTTGATTTTGTCCTAACGCAGTTCCCGTCCACTGAAAATCATAAGCCGATGAGCGGCTCAATTCCGTAAAGTTCGAAGGGAAGTCAATGGTTTCAAAAGCAGGCACCGTGTTGGTGAAAACGTTTCCATCTAAATTCGTGTATACGAAAGTACCCGGCGCGATATTACCCACATACTCTCGTACGTGCGCTCCCCAGAAGATGCTGTATGGCAAGTCATCACCATTGAATTTCACGTTGTCTGTTGAATCCAATTCTAGAATGGTTCCCAACGCATTGCCAAATCTGAATCTCGCGATAACGGTTGTTGTTCCCGTATTCGAATTGTAAAACTGTTCGTATTCGGTGTAAATGCGATCTTGATTTACATCGCCTGC
>CAMCVP010000037.1 GCA_945881835.1 Chryseobacterium gleum
GAATACGAAATCTTACTGATGTGCGTCACTGCACCAACCAGACGTTTCCATGAAGAAGTAATTCCTTCAAACCAAGGAAGGATGAGTGCTATAGCGAAAGGTGTTATGCTGAAATAAAACACTTGACGATAAAACGTGGCGTTCGAAGCGCTGTTATTCAACAAGAATAAAACAATGGCTAATCCAAAAACAAGCGCAACGTTTTTCCATTTGTCCCAAAGATTTTTATAGAAAGAATAAATCCAAGCGAGCAACAATCCGAATGCAATAGCATCGAGTCGAAAGACGACAATCTTTCGAACCTGCACATCGAACCAGAAATCGTCGAGCTTCGGATCAAATGAATAAGCCCGATAGATCAAGGGAACAGCTATCATTACAAGCGTTGCAATGAGATAAGCCCATTTCAATCGAAACACTTTCAGCAGTCCCCAAAGCATAACTGGAGTAAAAATGTAGAACCACTCCTCCACTGCCAAGCTCCACGACTCCCAGAAAAATCCAATGAGTGGCTTTGTGAAATTTTGAAGGAAGACAATGAACTTCCAACCGAAAACAGTTAAATCTCCGGAAATAATTCCACACGAAATGAAAATGAAATTCAACAACAAGATCAAATAATAATTCGGCAAGGTTCGCAACCACCTTCTCTTCCAGAAGTGCGCAACACCACGCCAATTGAATCCTTCAGAAGAAGACTTCAACAATATTCCACCAATTAGAAATCCGCTTAACACGAAAAATAAATCAACGCCGTCGAGCATTTTCACGAAAGGAAAATTTTCTAGGACCGTTCCATTCAACAAAAATTTTCCGTGAGACAACACAACCAACACAATGGCCAACGCTCGAAACAAATCGAGTCCAAAGTTTCGCGTCGTGTTATTATTCATTCGTCCCCCAACGTTCTTGAAGCCATTTTAGAATGGCCGCTTCTTTCGGATTGTTTCCGGGAATATAAAATTCCGACGATGCAATTTCTTGTGGAAGAAATTCTTGACGAACGAAATTCCCTTCGTGCGCATGCGCGTATTCGTAGTTCTTTCCGTAACCCAACTCCTTCATTAATTTCGTTGGTGCATTTCGAAGATGCATGGGAACAGGCAGATCACCTGTCTGTTCCACCAACGCCAAAGCCGCATCAATAGCGGTGTAGACAGAATTGCTTTTCGCGCTGGTCGCCAAATACACCGTGCACATACTCAACGGAATGCGCGCTTCAGGCCAGCCTATATTTTGAACAGCGCGAAAGGTTGCTTCCGCAATCAATAGCGCATTCGGATTCGCTAAGCCAATGTCTTCTGAAGCCAGTATGACCAATCTTCGCGCTATGAATAGCGGGTCTTCCCCGCCTTTAATCATGCGCGCCAAATAGTACGTCGCTGCTTGCGCATGACTTCCGCGCACGCTTTTAATAAACGCTGAGATGACATCGTAATGCATTTCACCGGTCTTATCGTAACGTGCAGCGTTCGTCTGAATGACGTTCTCTACCGAAGCGTTTTTAATGACGCAAGGCGTCTCTGAAATAGATTCAACAACTAACTCAAGCACATTCAGCAATCGGCGAGCATCGCCGCCGCTGTATTTCAACAACGATTGTGTTTCTTCTAATTGAATATTCTTTGCGCGAAGCGCTTCATCGCGAACAATGACGTCTTCCAATAACTGATTGAGTTCATCTTTGGTGAGCGCATTCAGGGTGTAAACCTGCGAGCGCGACAACAAGGCACCGTTTACTTCGAAGGATGGGTTTTCTGTTGTCGCGCCAATGAGCGTTACAACTCCCTTCTCCACTGCGCCCAGCAATGAATCTTGCTGACTCTTTGAAAAGCGATGAATCTCGTCGATGAATAAAATTGCACTCTTCTGAAACAGTCCGCCCTTCCCTGCTTGATCTAACACTTCGCGAATCTCTTTCACTCCGCTATTGATTGCAGAGAGCGAAAAGAACGGACGTTGTTGCGTTTGCGCAATGATGTTTGCCAACGTAGTTTTTCCAACACCCGGAGGACCCCAGAAGATCATGCTTGGAATATGTCCGCTTTCAATAATGCTGCGCAACACGGCACCCTTGCCAATCAAATGCGATTGTCCTACGTATTCATCGAATGTCTTCGGACGCATTCTTTCCGCAAGTGGCGTGCTCATAGCAAGTCGGGTCTTCTTGTTTTCGTTTTCTCAAACGCTTGCTGCATACGCCAGTCTTCAATAGCTTTGAAATTTCCAGAAGTCAACACATCTGGAACTTTCCATCCGTTGTATTCTGCAGGACGCGTATACACAGGAGGCGCTAATAAATTATCTTGAAATGAATCGGTCAAGGCGCTTGTCTCATCGTTCATCACACCGGGAATTAATCGCACAATCGCATCTACCAAAACAGCAGCCGCTAATTCTCCTCCACTTAAAACATAATCTCCAATTGAGATTTCGCGTGTCACATAGTGATCGCGCAAACGTTGATCTATACCCTTGTAATGTCCGCATATCATGAGCAAATTCTTTCCCAACGAAAAGGTGTTGCACATGCTCTGATTCAGTCTATCTCCATCCGGAGTCAAATAAATAATCTCGTCGTATTCACGCTCGGCCTTCAACTTATCAATACAATCTGCAATGGGTTGAATAAGCATCACCATTCCTGCTCCGCCTCCAAATTGATAGTCGTCTACACTCTTGTGCTTATCAGTTGAGTAATCACGAATGTTGTGAATGTGAATTTCACACAGACCGTTCTTCTGCGCGCGATTCAAGATTGAATCTGCAAAAGGGCCGTCGAGCAAGCGAGGCAGAATGGTAAGAATGTCTATTCGCATGCTAGAGTTTTTTAATTACAAATTCTGTTCTTCTGTTTTTCGCTCTTCCAGATTCAGTGTCGTTCGAAGCAACAGGCTTGGCTTTACCGAAACCTTTCGCCGAAAGTTGTTCAACCTTCACTCCTTTCGCAACCAAGAAATCTTTTACTTGATTCGCTCTTCCAAGCGAAAGCGCTTCATTCGATTTATCGTCGCCAATGTTATCGGTGTGTCCACGAATCTCAATGATCCACGTCGGATGTTCCTTCAAGTAATCTGCGAACTGAATTAAAATCAATTTCGATTCTTCGTTAATGGAAGTTGA
>CAMCVP010000038.1 GCA_945881835.1 Chryseobacterium gleum
ATCGTTCAAGTGAATGCCCGTCATTCTGCGCGTAGCCCAATTGAACAATTTCGTTGGAATGGTCTTCGAAAGTGGATCGAAGCGCTCCTTCTTCCAGCCGCTAACAACGTCGTATCCTTCATCTAAAATCATTCGCGCCATAGCAGGAATTTCTTCCGGAGAATCTTGAAGGTCTGCATCTAAGGTAAACACCACATTTCCTTGTGCTGCTTGAAATCCCATGTGTAACGCGGCCGACTTTCCGTAGTTGCGCGAAAAGCGAATGCCGCGAACGGTAGGGTAGGTCTGCTTCAATTCTTGAATGACGTTCCAGGAGTTGTCGGTTGAACCATCGTCTACAAAGATGACTTCGTAAGACATTTGCTCGCGTTGCATAACCTCGTTAATCCAACGTTGCAATTCAGGAAGCGACTCGGCTTCGTTAAGAAGAGGAATGACAAGTGAGCAGTTCATGTGTTAAGCTTGTTGAAAAGGGTTTTTGCTTTTTCTGTGAAAGATTGAAATAAATAACCCGATGAAGAGGTATTGGAAGAAAGTACTAATCCAAACTATGATTGCAATAAATGGCGGTGAAACAAATGTTTCGATAAGCCCACTGTTTAATATTTCATTTAACTGCTCTCGGCTTATGCCTTCTGAATTTGTGAGGGACTTTTTAATTTCTTCCGTCATAAAAATGAGCATGGAATTGTCGATGTAGCTCAATTGAATGAACGTGAAGAACATTTTAACCAATCCTACCACCATTCCCATTCTCAGGCAGAACCAGAGGGCTTTTCCATAATTGAATCCTTCGAAATAGGTTTTGTACTTGTTAATGCCAAGTGTCAATCCGAATACGATAATTATTACCGCAATCAATTCTACTATAAACGCCAAAGAGGGGAACCAAACCATGAGTTGCTCGCAAAGCATATCGCCTAATGCGATACCGATTCCAAACTTAAAAAGGATTTGAAAGACTTCCTTTCGGGACGGCGGATTAACGGAGAGTTCTTGCGACATATTTTATTTTTCTTTAGCAAAAGTAACGAATGATTTTGCAATGAGGCGATTCACGTCTTACATTTGCACAAAGGCAAGTCTTATACGACCAGCTCCTTTCAAATCCTCCAGGGCCGGAAGGCAGCAAAGGTAGAAAGTTGTAGCGGTGCGATATAAGGGGCTTGCCTTCTTTTTTTGTCTTATTTTTGGCGACATGTCCGAATCGCCCTTCTCCAAAAAATTCAGATTACGTGCTTATCGCAAGAAGAAAGTGCTGACTGCTTTTCTTAAAAATCTTTCGAAGAGTCAGCCCAAGTCTGCTAAGCCACACATTGCCGCAGCTCAGAAAGAAGCATGGAAGCAAGTCGATTGCACAGCTTGCGGCAACTGTTGCAGAACCATGACACCCACGTGGAAGAAGACTGAGGTGAAGAGACTAGCAGAGCATTTGGGAATGACCTATCAAGAGTTCTTCGATAAATGGTTGTTCATAGATGAAGCAACAGGCGATATTGTAAACACAACGCAGCCTTGTCAGTTTTTCGATCTAGAAAAGGGATTGTGTGGGGTTTACGAATTACGTCCGCACGATTGCGCAACCTTTCCGCACATGTATCGCAGAGATTTTTTCGATCAGACCGAAGTATACACTGCTAATCTTCATAGATGTCCTGCAACCCTTGTTGCCATGGAAGCTTTGGAGAAAGCCATGCGCACGAATTAGTGTATAAAGATTTTGAATATTTGTTAAGGCATTTCGCCAAAGGTGGTTTAATTTTGAATAAACTTTAGGAAAGTGGAATTGGATCGCGTTGTTTTATCGCCTGCTCAGAAATCGTTGAGAATTAACCTCAATAAAGATATCTACGGAACGTTTGCAGAAATTGGTGCTGGACAAGAAGTCGTGCGTCATTTCTTTCGTGCGGGCGGCGCAAGCGGCACCATTGCGAAAGCAATGAGCGCTTATGACAAGGACTTCAGCGATGCCATTTATGGGAAGGAAGAGAAGGGAAGATACGTGTGCAAAGCGCGCGTAGACAATATGCTCAATCACGAGTATCGTTTGATTGAAGAGCGATTGAATCGCGACGATCATCCGACCAAAGAATTTTTCAGTTACGCAAACACGTTCGCAACCATTAACTTTCAGAAGACCATTCAAGGTCACGGATGGATGGGTGTGAAGTTTCAGTCGGCTGCCAACAGAGAACCGAATGTTGTCATTATTCACGCACGCTTGCATGAAAGCGATGTGTTGCTTCAGCAGGCCACTGTTGGGAATTTAGGTGTGAACTTGCTTTACGGATGTTTTTACACCTTCAAACAACCGAAAGAATTATTGCTTTCGTTGTATGACAATTTGAATCGCGACCAAGTTGAAATTGATACCATTCAATTCAGCGGACCCGATTTCGCTCAAGTAGACAATCGATTAATGTCGTTGCAATTGGTGAAGAACGGAATGACCGAAGCGGTTATCTTCTCTCCGGATGGCGAGAACTTGCAGGCGGCTGATGTGCTTTACAAGAAACATATTTTGGCTTTGCGCGGATCTTTCAGACCTGTTACAAAGGTTAACATTGACATGATTGCGAAAGGACTGAAGATGTTCGAAGCCGATCGTAAAGTAGATCCAGAAAAAGTTCAGGTGTTGTTTGAAATAACCTTGAACAATCTTCGTTCAGATGGTGAAATTGATGAGCAAGACTTTTTGGATCGCGCTGAGATATTGTGTTCACTTGGACAGACAGTATTGGTTTCGAATTACTCGAAATATTACAAATTGGCAGAGTACTTTACAAAGTATACTTCCGAACGAATGGGAATTATTATGGGTACGAACATGCTTGTAGAGTTGTTCGACGAAAAGTATTACCGCAATTTGAACGGAGGAATTTTAGCAGCGTTTGGAATTCTATTCAGCAGAGACTTGAAGATATATTTATACCCTTGGTTCGACGAGAATACGAATACCCTCTACACGACAGAGAATTGTCCTATTCATCCGCGTTTGCAGCCGCTCTTCCGTTATATGGTAGACAACAAACGAATTGTTGACATTGCGGAATACAATCCGGATGTTCT